>NZ_VSST01000008.1 GCF_019402665.1 Bradyrhizobium canariense | reverse complement strand
GCTGAGGCTCACGCGCAAATCGGCGGCGCTAAGTTGTACATGGGGCGCGGAGCGCAGACGGTGACTCATATCAACGAAGCACTTCGCCTGTCTCCTCGTGATATCTTCGGCCATCGATGGCTCATGATAGCCGGCTTTGCCAAGCTGCAGCTTAACGAGGATGCTGAAGCAGTCTGCTGGTTCCGCCGCAGCATCGAGGCCAATCGAAATGACGTGAACGCACATTTCGGGTTGGCTGCTGCGCTCGCGTTGCTTGGCTCGCTGGACGAGGCGAAAGCTGCTGCAAAGGCGATATTTGCGCTGGTTCCAATCTTCACCATCCGCCGCTTCCGAGATGGAGCTTGCAGCGATAACCCAATTTACCTCGCCAAACGCGAGCGTGTGTATCAGGGCCTGCGGCTGGCGGAGGTGCCGGACGGATGATGTCCGGTTTCCCGCTGAGCGACCGACTTCCGGTCCTCGCCTGCGTCGGGACATGTCGCTGCACTTCGCAACTGGCGCTGTGGGTCAACAGCGGAAGTCGCGACGTTACCAAGCATATCGGGCGTAGCTGCGCGTCACGTTGGAGAACTCCCCTTCGAAGGTTGCGGCCGTAGACCAGCCGGTGATCCATTTCATTTCGGCGGACCCGGTCAGCAGCCGCCTGCCGTCCGCCGTTGACCACAAATCTCGTCCGGCAGCGTCTGAAACTGGCGTCCATGGCGCTGTGCTCGCGGTTGGTCAGCAGCACGCGCCCGATTGGAGCCTAGGTGCGAAACGTCAGTTCTCCTGACTGTGGCACGGCAGCGCGCCTATCCACTTGAGGCAATGGTCCATCGCACCGGCTGGCTCTAACCAACTCCACGGATCCATTGGTGCTCCACGCTCGGCCGAGCCGCACGTGAAATCTCATTCCTTCCGGAACGGACGTAAACTGACCACGTTTTTTTTGCTTAGGATGCCGCTCTGATTAGGGAGCCGCAAAGCACCCCGAAAATGCCCGTGAGAGATGGAGAAGGACAATGGCCCACGAACGCCACGAGAACAGGGCTACCCATAATCCAGAGGATAAAGCTTCTCGCGCTGCCGAGAGAGCAACTGAGCAGACCCGGCGCATCGGATTGGCCGCGGCTGAGACAAACGAGCAAGTAGTGAAGACAGGCGCCAATCTTGTACAGCAGAATGCAGAGATGTTCCAGAACACGTGGCGCTTTGGCCTGGATATGATGACGGCGATGATGGGGCGTTCAGCAGATCACATGGGCAGAGCCCTTGGTGTGTCTGGAGATGAAGCTCAGGATGCGACCAAGAGATCTGCCCGGAACGCTGAGAGCATCCTCTATTCGGCCACAGCAATGAGCAAAGGTCTGAACGATGCTTCTCGAGAGTGCCTTGAGCTTGCGCGATATCAGATCGAGAGGAGCATGAAAGGAATGAGCGAACTTTGGCAGTGCCGAACGCCTCACGACTTTGCAGCGATGCAGACTGATTTGCTGCGGGAAAGTTTGGAGCGTACGCTACAGAGCAGTCGCCGGATCGCTGACGTTTCGGTGAAGGCGGTGGATGACGCCGCAACACACATGACCGAGACCATGAAGCGAGCAGCCTGATTTTAATTCGAGCGAAAATCAGCGGCCGAAAATCCCGGCCGCTGATCTGCTCGTTGACCGTAAGTCGGGAGGCGTTCGAGGGCACTGGTCATATTTAGATGTCCCGTCAAGAAATTCAGGCAAGGTCGGTCAGCCTTCGCGGTGATCCGCGAGACCATCCGGGAGATGGACAAGGTCGCGAATCGGCTTGAGGCGACGAGCTGCGCCGATGTTAGAGGACCGCTGATCGAGCCCTGTCGCTCAGAATTCCCGGGGCAAGGTTCATGCTCAGGAATTCCACAACACAAGGTCGCGAGGGCGAAGCACGTAGGGCCGGACGACTGGTCTAACACCCGATCTGTAGCGCCCATTGGCGTCAATCCAATTCGGCTCCGAGTTCCGCTCCGGGTCATGAATGTCGATTTGAACCAGCGCCGATAACGTCCGGATTGCCCCCGAGAGCCGACGTCGAGCCAAGCGTCTAGCGCGGACAAAAAGGGCCGGCCAATACCAGAAATCATTCCGAACGGTGTTTGCTGATCCAATCCGGGTTACCGCGCGGGCACGTTTGGGCGCTACGTCTCCAATCGTCTGAAAGCCGACGCAGGTTCGGACTTATCGGCTTGAGAATGGCCAACCTCATTAACGAGGAAGTCATCATGATCGATGTCCAAGAATCAATGAGAACGTCTCGAAGCACGTCCGTGGAACAAGGGAAAGATCGGCGGCGTAAATCCCCGCTTCGCCCAAAGTTGCGTGTCCTCTCCTTTCGTTCAAGCCGAGATGGGGCTGACTTCGTGATCAATCCGGAAGCCATAGCATTGCAACGTTAACGCCGCGCGAGCGGTAGGTTCTTTGACCTTGTCATTTGCGGTAAAAATCGACAAGGAGATCGC
>NZ_VSST01000078.1 GCF_019402665.1 Bradyrhizobium canariense | reverse complement strand
GCGAGGGCTTTGCGTAAATCGCGAATCTGCGATTCTCTAAGAGACATCTGAAGAGGATCTGGGGATGGCATATCGGCAGGTGGGGCAACCGAGCTTCGCAGATGCGTTGGCGTCGCGGCGGGGCAAAGGGGGTGCGGTCCTGAGGCGGATTGGCGAACTGGTGGATTGGGCGGCTGTCGAGCGCGTGCTGAGCGGCCTGCCGGAGCCGGAGCGTGGCGCGCCGGCCTATCCTCGGCTGGTGATGTTCAAGGCTGTGCTGTTGCAGCAATGGTACGGTCTGTCCGATCCGGAACTGGAAGAAGCGCTCGATGACCGGGCCTCGTTCCGCGACTTCTGCGGCTTTGCGCTGGGCGACGAGACGCCCGACCACACGACGATCTGGCGCTTCCGCGAAGCTTTGCAGCAGGCTGGCCTGGACGAGACGCTGTTTGCCGAGATGCTGCGCCAGATCGACGCGCGCGGGCTGGTGCTGCGCCGAGGCACATTGATCGACGCCAGCCTGATCCCGGCGGCCGTGAAACCGCCGAAGCCGCCAAAGGACCCGCTGCCTCCCGGCCCGGACGGACGCCCGCCGAGCAAGCTGGTCAATAGCGAGCGCGATACGGATGCGCGATGGACCAAGAAGGGTGGCAAGCGATACTTCGGCTACAAGGCGCATGTCGGTGTCGACCAGGGCTCGGCGATCATTCGTCGCAGCAAGCTGACCGACGCTGCGGTCAACGATACGGTGCCCGCCGACGAATTGATCAGCGGTGACGAGAAGGCGGTCTACGCCGACCAGGCCTATGACAAGCATGAGCGTCGCGCCGGGCTGGCTGCCCGGGGCATCAAGCCGCGGCTGATGTTCCGGCCCAACAAGCATCATCCCCTGACCGAACGGCAGAAGCGCTTCAACGACGCCGTGGGACGGCGCCGCGCCCCGGTCGAGCAGGTCTTCGCGCGCCTCAAGGGCGTCTACGGCTGGGCGCGAGCCCGCTATCTGGGCCTGGCACGCAATCATACCCATCTGCGTCTTCTCTGCCTGGCCATGAACCTCAAACGATGGGCGGTCCTGTGTCCCGCGGGAGGTGTGGTGTGACCGCCACAGCCCAAGGCCATCGATCGGCCACGAAAACAAGACCGTCTGCGTTCGCGCGCCATCCGAGGCCGCACAAAAAAATACCCCATATCGAGCCTCACTCCCGCTCGGCCAATTAAGCAAAGCCCTCGC
>NZ_VSST01000077.1 GCF_019402665.1 Bradyrhizobium canariense | reverse complement strand
GCTGCGCTCGCAATGACGGCCGAGAGAGCCGAGCCTGTCGCTACCCCTTCTCGACCCCGCACCAATCCGCAATGAACAGCGCCATCGCCTTGGTCGTCTTCTTCAGCGAGTCCAGATCGACATACTCATTGAAGCCGTGCATCTCGCCGCCACTCGCGCCGAAACACAGGCTCGGGATACCGTGATTGAGGCCGTAGAAGCGGGTGTCGGTGAGCGCGGTGAAGACGAGGTCTTCGATCTGGCCGCCATAAACGGTGCTGAAGGCCTTGCCGAACGCCGCCTCAGGCGCGGCGGCCTCGGTCAGCTCATAGCCTTCCGACAAAAAGCCCGACCATTCGACCTCCGGCGGATTGTTGGCGAGGAAGCGATGGTTGCGCGCGGCAGCAGCAACGCAGGCCATGATCTCCTTCTGGTGATCGGCGATCGACCAGCCCGGCAACACGGCAATCCGGCAATCGACGTCGCACCAGGCCGGCACGCTCGACGCCCAGTCGCCGCCCTTGATGATGCCGGGGTTGAAATTGATGGGATGGTTCAGCGTCTTGAAGTGACGATCGGCTTTCGCACGCTCGTTCCACTCGATCTCGAGTTTTTGCAGCGCCTGGATCAAATGATAGGCCGCCATGATTGCGTTCGCGCCGGAGCCGGCGAAGGCGACATGGGTCGGATGGCCCTTCACGCGCAGGCGGAACCAGATCACGCCAACCTGCGAGCGCACCATCTTGCCGCCGGTCGGCTCAGGAATGAAGCAAGCATCCGCACGATAACCGCGTTGAAGCGTCGAGAGCGCGCCGACGCCGGTGCTCTCCTCCTCGATCACGGACTGGAAGTGAATCCGCGCCGTAGGCTTGAGGCCCGCGGCCTTGATCGCATCGAGCGCGGAGAGCGCTGCGATGGTGCCCGACTTCATGTCGCAGGCACCGCGACCGAACATCTTGCCGTCCTTGATGACGGGCGAGAACGGCGGGGTGTCCCACAGTTCCAGCGGCCCGGCCGGCACGACGTCGCAGTGGCCCTGGAGGATCAGCGATTTGCCCGCCTCGGTTTTGGGCCGGTACGTGCCGACCACAGTGCGCGCCTTCGAAAAATCATGCTCGATGGGCCCGAAGCCGCGCAGATCCTTGAGGTCGTCGACATTGATGTGCCAGTCGTCGACCTCGTAGCCGCGCGCGCGCAGGAGGTCGCCGATCATGTCCTGGCATGGCCCCTCCGCACCGCGCGTCGAGGGGATCGCGACGAAATCGCGTGTGGTCGCGAGCTGGGCTTCGAAGCCGGCATCGACGGCATCAAGAATCCTCTGCTGCGTTTCGGCATTCATCAGGCAACTCCGATCGGGCGTTGAGATCATCGATGGAGCGCAAGCTAACCGATTTCAGCCGTTCGGGTACTCTGCAAAATAGGCATCCCGCAATGCATCTTCGAGCAGCCGGCCCTCCGAATAGCCATTCAGCGTCGCCGGCCTGCTCACGCCGTCGAGCAGCCGCGGGCAAGGCTCTGGCGCGCCAATCACCGTGCGCACCGGGATGCGCTCGGCATAGATCGGCAATTCATAGTCCTCCTCGTCGTCGGCGACACCCTTGGCGCGGATCTTCGCGGAGGCTTCCTCGATTTCCATCGCGATGAATGAGGTCGCCTTGATCTCCTGCGTGTTGCTCGCCCGCAGGCTCGCGGTGCGATCGGGGAAGAAGCGGTCGACCATCGCGATCACCGCGCGCTCCTTCTCCTCGGGATCGGTGACGAGATAGGCGGTGCCGAACGCCATCACGGCGCGGTAGTCGGCCGAGTGATTGAACCCACATCGCGCCAGCACCAGGCTGTCGAGATGGGCGACCGTCAGGCACACACGCTCGCCCCGGGTCTGGTTGCGCAGCATGCGGCTGGCGCTCGAGCCGTGCCAATACAGCTTCGTCCCTTCGCGCCAGAAAAAGGTCGGCGTGCAATAGGGTTGGCCGTCGATCGCGTAGGAGACGTGGCAGAGCATCGAGGAATCCAGGATGCGATGAACGGTGTCGTAATCGTAGAAGCCGCGATCGTGACGGCGCTTCACCTGGTTGCGCGCAGATGTCGGATAGGAATTTTGGTTCTCGGTCTGGCTCACGGCCGCTCCTGTCGGATTGGAACACTTCCAGGGCAGTTGTAGCCGCGGATTTGGTCTGCGATAGTGCCAATTCCATGCGAAAAATTCCGACCAATTCTGTCCCCTCGCCGGCCAAGGCCGAGCTGCCGCTCGACCTCGCGGGACCGCACATCACGGCTGGCGCCTCGTCGGCGCACCGGCTGTATCAGGCACTGTGCGAGATGATCGTCGGCGGTCTGGTGAAACCCGGCGAGCCGCTGCCGCCGTCGCGCACGCTGGCCAAACAGACCGGCTTTCGCCGCAATGCCGTCGTCACCGCCTATGAGCGGCTGATCGCCGACGGCTTTGCCGACGCAACCGTCGGCTCCGGCACGTTCGTCGCCGCGCGCATCCCCGCGCGCGCGGCCGAGCCGAAGCGGCCGAAGATCAGCGTCGAAACGCCGGGGCAAGGCGCGTTTTCGCTCGGCTGCACCCATATCGACGCGCGCGCCGTGCAGCGTTTCCGCGCCTTTGTCGGCCGTCGCATGCGCGCCTTCGGCGCGGAGCATCTGCACTATGGCGATCCCCGTGGCAGCCGCGAGCTGCGTGCGGCGATCGCCGATCATCTGTTGTCGGCGCGGGGCCTGCGCTGCGATCCCGATCAGATCATGCTGACGTCAGGCACGCTGCACGCGCTGCGCATCGTGCTGAGCGCGATCCTGAAGCCCAACGACCAGGTCTGGTGCGAGGATCCAGGCTACCCCGCTGCGCGCAGAACCATCGCGCATTGCGGCTATCGCGCCGTGTCCGTTCCCGTCGACGCGCACGGCATGCGGGTCGCCAGAGGCCGCGCAGCGGCGCCGTCCGCGCGCGCAGCCTATGTGACGCCGTCGCACCAGTTTCCGCTGGGTGTGCAGATGTCGATGCCGCGGCGGCTCGAGCTGCTGGACTGGGCCAGGCAAGCCGGCGCCTTCGTGCTGGAAGACGATTACGACAGCGAATTCCGCTACGACGGCGCTCCGCTGATGTCGCTGGCCGGCATCGATCACCTCCAGCGTGTGATCTACATGGGCACGTTCGCCAAGACGTTGTTTCCAGGTCTGCGCATTGGCTATTGCGCCCTGCCCGAGCGCTTGATCGCGGATGTCACCGCCGCGCGGGCCGCCCTCGACCGCTTTCCCGGCACGCTGATGGAGGGCGCGGTGGCCGACATGCTCAATTCCGGCGCCTTCGCAGCGAACCTGAAGCGCGTGCGCAAGCTTTACCGCGAGGCGCGCGACGCGCTGGCTGGGACGCTCGAAGCCGCATCCGACGGCGTGCTGTCGGTGCCGGTCCCATCGCAGGGTCTGCACCTTGTCGCCCGGTTCGATCCCTCGGTCGATCTGCTGGTGGCGGCAGACGCCAAGCAGGCCGCCGGCGCCGAAGGCTGGCTGTTGGCCGACACTTATTCACGCTCACGTCCACTGCCCGGTTTCGTGCTGGGATTTTCCGGCCACGCGATTCCGAATCTCGTGGCATCCGCCGAGCGGCTCGCGCGGGAATCGCGAGCGGCCTTGCGTGCGCGGCGCAAGCCGGCCCGGCGGGCATGACGAACGTTCACTATGAGAATCGGCAGCCGCTCCCTACATTGCGGCATCCATGCCGGGAGCTCACACCATGCTGCTACGCCGCGCGACTTGCCTCTCGCTCCTGATCTTTATCGCGCTCGCCGCGACGGCGCGCGCAGGCTCGGTCGGGCGCGAGCAGGACATCGTCGATCTCAAGCTCGGCCAGCGCGTGCAAGTCGACGACGGAACTTGTCCCGCCGGACAGGTCAAGGAAGTGCGCGGCGCCAAGATGACCGACAAGGGCGTCGCACGGACCAGCACCTGCGTGTCGCGGTTTGGCCCGAAATCGAAGCGATGAGCGCTATTTCGCCGGATCGAACATGCATTGCAGGGTCGGCTTGGCGATCTTGGTGAAGGTCGGGCCGATTTCGGTCTGCTTTGCGGCCGGCACCCAGTCGGTCTCGATCGTCGGCACCCCGGTCTCGCTGATGCCGCGCAGCAGGGCCTCGCGGAGATCGCGATCCTCGACGACGGCGGCAGCATGATCGTGCAGGCAGCCGCAAACCTCTTCCGGATGCTCCCACCGCCCGAGCATCCGCGGCGCGCATTGCCTCACGAACTCGGTACGGGGATCTGGTAATCTGGAGGGAGAGCGCACCTGCGCCTGAACGGCACTGCTCGTCAGAAGGGATATGAACGCCGCGGCGCAGATACGAGCAAGCATGATGGCCTTTATTGGCTGATTTTTCTTGTTGGCGATCAGAAGCGCGCGGCAACCACGATCGGCTGGGGCGCCGGGGTCATGATCGGCGAACCGCTATACTGGAAAGTGCCGATACCGGGGACATTTCCGTCCGGCGAGCCTGCGAACGAGGAGCCGGCGAGCACGAAAGCGAAAGCAAGGATGAGGCTGAGCGTGCGCATGGAGTTCTCTTCCGAATTCGGTGGCCGGCGTGCGCCGTCGTCGTTGTGAGGTTGATAACCATGGGCGGTTTCGCGCGTGATGCGCCAAAGCCGGAAAATGGTTTCATCTCCGTGAGAATTGTTTCGTCCGGTTCGGGGCGACGACATATTCGACGGAAAATCTCAATCTTTTCAGATAGGTCGTGCGCCTACCCAATGTGGCCTGGCAGGTTCCGGGCGAGTTCGGATGCGCGCCGGAACGTTGGCGCCGTCACGATCCCGCCTCACACCCTTCACATGCGTTTTACGTTTTTCTGCTGAAGAGAAGCCGAACGAAGGCTGGGTCCTGTCGAACCGAGGACGTTTCGACTGCGACCCAAGCTATCGAGACCGAGAGGCCCGGGCATCGCCGAGCGCGTTCATGTGAGGAACGGCCACCATGACGGCGCAGAATCGCGCAACGGCGCGCGATGCGGACCAACGAACGGACCGCCGGGAGCAACGGCCTGTTCGCAGCAGCGCCAATTCGCCCGGCGAAATGGCGCTGCAATCGAGCCGTGGCTTTGAGGCCACGCCGCAATCATTCGTGCGGCTGACCGGCTCGCATCTTGCAAAACCGCGCGCCAGCCGCGCTGACATCATCGAGTGAACGCAAGAGCGTCACTGTGAACGCAAACCCCTCACTGAGTGAACGCAAGCGCGTCACTGAGTGAAGAACTCTCCACACTTCTGGACGTTCGCGTCCGCCGGGCCCCACGGCATGACCGGCACGGTCGAGGTCGAGTTCTTCGGTGACCCCTCGATCAGCCTGTCCGAATAGACCATGTAGACCAGCACGTTGCGCTTGGCGTCACAGCCGCGCACGATCTGCATTTTCTTGAAGAACAGCGACCGTCGCTGGCGGAACATGTCGTCGCCCTGCTCCATCTTGTTCTTGAACTTGATCGGGCCGATCTGACGGCAGGCGAGCGAAATGTCCGAGACCTCCTCGGCAAGGCCCAGCCAGCCCTTGAAGCCGCCCTTCTCCGGCACCGTGAAATGACAGGCCACGCCCTCGACTTCAGGATCGTCGAGGCCGTAGGTCGCAAGCTTGTCGTTCGGGCTCATCCATTTGAACACGGTCGAGCGGCGGAAGATCAAATCCGGCTCGTCCGCGGCGAAGGCGGACGCTGCCGGCCCGGTCAGCGCTAGGAGGAATAAAGCGAGGCCTTTCAAGCGGATGCTGGAAAGACTGGGGAAACGAGATGACATGAAGTTCTCCGGTAACAAGTCCCAGCAATGTAGGCATCGGGCGACCGATCAGGAAGACGACCGGCAAGCTGACACGGCCGCCGTTTACCGCTCCGTGAGGCTTTTTTGCTACTCTTTGGACAAAATTAGCTGATCGCAGAACCGCCGTGCTGGTGAACGCGTATCCCCTCTGAGAGACTAACATCTGATTTGGATTATGGATTCGATGATGAACAGCGTGAACGGGTCTGGTTTTTCTGCCAAACCGGCGCGATTTTGGCAGGTCGCCGTTTTGACGGCGGCGGGTGCGATCGGCACGGCGAGCCAAGCGGACGCGGCGTTTTATTACTGGACGGATTATTCCGACGGGTCCTATGGCCGCCAGGAGCGCCATCCCGACGTCCCGCGCCAGAAGCCGCAGAAGCGCGCTACGGCCGGCAAGAAAGACCTTGTTGCCGAAAAGGAAGCCGGCACGAAACCGCAAGGTCCTCTCGTCATCGTCGTCTCGATCGACCGGCAGAAGGTCACGGTCTACGACACCAACGGCGTGTTCGCGGAATCCCCGGTGTCGACGGGCATGAAGGGCCATTCGACGCCGATGGGTGTGTTCAGCGTCATCCAGAAGCACAAATTTCACCACTCCAACATCTATAGCGGCGCGCCGATGCCGTACATGCAGCGGATCACCTGGTCGGGCGTTGCCATGCATGCCGGCGTGCTGCCGGGCTATCCGGCCTCGCATGGCTGCATCCGCATGCCGATGGCGTTCGCGGTGAAGATGTGGAACTGGACCAGGATGGGCGCGCGCGTGATCGTTTCGCCGGGCCAGATGTCGCCGCAGAACTTCTCACATCCGCTGCTTGCCTCGCTGCGCGTGCCGCTGCAACCCGCGGCCAGCCTCGAGCCGCAGACCAATGCCGGCGACAAGGCCGACAAAGGCGCGGCAAATACCACGGCCACCGAAGCAAAGCCTGTTGAAACGAAGACCGCCAGCGCGGACGGCGTGCTCGAGCTGCGCTCGTCGGTCGGCCACACCGTGATGTCGGATGTGACCACCGGATATGCCCCGGCCCGCGAGGAGGCCGCGGCATCGGACGACCAGACCGAGACAACGGCAAGGCCCGAGACCAAGACTGCTGAGGCGGCGGACGCGGCCAAGCCCCAGGCCGGAGACGCCGCGCAGCCCGCCAACACTGAAGCGAAGCCTGTCGAGGCCGCGGAGACGCCGAAGTCCGAACCCGCAAAGTCCGAAACCGTGAAGTCCGAGCCCGCGAAGACGTCCGATGCGCCGGCCATAGCGCAAGCGCAGGCGGCCACGCCCGACGTCAAGAAGGACGAAACCCGTATTGCCGATCCGGCGCCCGTGGCGAAACCTGAAGCGCTCAAGCGGGCGGGCCAGATCGCGGTCTTCATCAGCCGCAAGGATTCCAAGCTCTACGTGCGGCAGAACTTTGCGCCGCTGTTCGAGGTGCCTGTCACGATCGCCGCGAGCGAGCGGCCGCTCGGCACGCATGTCTTCACCGCCAAAGTCGACAAGGTCGATTCCAATGCGCTGCATTGGTCGGTGGTGTCCTTGCCAGTGTCCGTCCGCTCTGCCGCGCGGGAAGATGACGGCCGCATGACGGGCCGCCAGCGTGGCGCGGCCGTGATTCCCGTCGCCGCAAAGCCTGTGGTCACGCCGGATAGCCCGTCCGAGGCCCTCGACCGCGTCTCGATCCCGGCCGACACGATCGCGAAGATCAACGAAATGCTGACGTCAGGCGGCTCGATCATCGTCTCCGACCAGGGCATCAACCAGGGCGAGACTGGCGAAGGCACCGATTTCATCGTCCGTCTGTACTAACGCGCTTGATCGCGGCAGATAACGCGGTGTTGACGAGGCCGCTCACAGCGGCGGGGTAACATGCGCCCCGGATCATTTCGGGGGACCGTCATGATGAACCGCAGGAACATGCTCATCGCCGCCTTTGCAGGCACGCTGACACCGGCGACGCGTGCACTGGCGGATGGCGGCATGAGCCGAATCTCCGCCTACGCCTTCTCTTTCCCGGCCTTATCAGGCGAAGACATCCGCCTTGCGGCATTCACCGGCCGAGCGCTGCTGGTGGTCAACACCGCTTCGCTCTGCGGTTACACGCCGCAATATGCCGGTCTGCAAGAAATATGGGGTGAGTTTCGCGAACGCGGCCTCACCGTCATCGGCGTGCCCTCCAACGACTTCGGCGGACAGGAACCCGGCGGCACCGGCCAGATCTCGGAGACTGCCCACCACCAATACGGCGTTACCTTCCCTATTGCGGCCAAGGCCGTCGTGATCGGTGTGAAGGCGCATCCGTTCTACAAATGGGCGGCAGAGGCGCGGCCGAAGGAGGTCCCAAAATGGAACTTCCACAAATATCTGATCGGCCGTGACGGGTATATCGCCGACGTCTTTGCATCCACGGTCGAGCCGGCCGACACGCGGGTCAAGACGGCGATCGCGAAAGCACTGGCCGACACTTGACGCCACGCGTTCCCAACCCGGTTGGGCACAATTGGGCTAGCGCGCCAAACAGCCGTTGCAATGGCGAGGGCCCACCATCTAGGCTAGGATCGTTAGGGGCAGGATGGTTTTGCCGGGGGCGAAAAGCCGCGGCGGAACAACGGGATCAATCTCGAGGACAACACCATGCGTGTGGCGGCAGGACTGATATTGGCAAGCGCGATGTCTCTGGCGATGACGGGCGCGGCATGGTCGCAGGCCCCGGCTGCAAAGCCCGCTGCCGCGACGCAGGCCGCACCGGCGGCAACACCGGCTGCGGCTGCGCCCGCTGCAGCTCCCGCACCCGCTCCTGCAGCAGCCGCCGCGCCGGCAGGCTTCGTCAATCCTCCCCCGCCTAAACAGGCGCCGCAGCCCGCCCGCGCCGCCTGCAACACACCGGGCGCGCTCGGGGTCGCCCGCACCGTCGAGATCGACACCACGGGTGGTCCCGGCTTCGGCTTCGAGCATTTCAAGGAGCTCGACTTCCTGCGCGACCACGAGGTGGTGCTGACCTTCGACGACGGCCCCTGGCCCAAGAACACGCCCGCCGTGCTGAAGGCGCTCGCCGACGAGTGCACCACCGGCATCTTCTTCTCCATCGGCAAGCACGCGACCTACGAGCCGGAGATCCTCAAGCAGGTCTACGCGGCCGGCCATACCGTGGGCACCCACACCTGGTCGCACGCCAACCTCAACAACAAGAAGCTCACGGAAGCGCAGCGCAAGGAAGAGATCGAGAAGGGCCTTTCCGCGGTGAAATGGGCGCTCGGCGGCATTTCGCCCTCGCCTTTCTTCCGCTTCCCGGCGCTCCAGCATCCGCCGGAGATGGTCACCTATCTCGGCAACCGCAACACGGCGATCTTCTCCTGCGACATCGACTCCTTCGACTTCAAGGCCTCGAAGCCCGAGAAGGTGATCGAGACCGTCATGAAGAAGCTCGACAGCAAGGGCAAGGGCATCATCCTGATGCACGACTTCCAGAAGCACACTGCGGAAGCGCTGCCTGAATTGCTCAAGCGCCTGAAGGCCGGCGGTTACAAGGTGGTGGCGATGCGCGCCAAGTTCCCGGCCTCGACGCTGCCGGAATACGACCAGGAGCTGCTCAAGGACGTCAAGCTGCCGACGGTGAGCAACCGGCCGGTCAACAGCGTCGTGACGACGGTCTCCGAATAGCCGCGCCATTGTCCTTTCGGATCGAAGGCTACGTCATCGTCTCCGCGGACGGCATGCTCGCGGACGCCGACCATGTCATGCCCGACAGCCTGAAATTCGAAGGCGACAAGCTGTTCTTCGAGCAGGCGCTCGATCGCGCGGCACTGATCGTGCACGGCCGTCACTCGCACGAGCAGCAGCCGAATTCACCCAAGCGCAAGCGCCTGATTCTGACCCGCAAGATCGAGGCGCTGACCGTCGATCCCGAGATGCCGAACGCGACCTTGTGGAATCCGGATCACGCCAGCTTTGAGGACGCCTGCGCGTTCGCCGATGTCGCTTCCGGCACCGTCGCAATCATCGGCGGCCCCGTCGTGTTCGACATGTTCATGGATCGCTACGACACGTTCTGGCTGTCGGAAGCGCCGCATCTGCGGCTGCCCGGCGGCGAAGGCTGTTTTGTCGAAGTACCGGGGCGCACGCCTCAGGAGGTGCTGGCCTCACACGGGATGAAGCCGGGCGCGCCGTATCTGCTCGACGCCTCGTATGACGTGACTGTCACGCCGTGGCGCAGGACGTAGTGGTTTGACCGTCACACGTCCCCGTAGGCCGCCTCGGCCGGACGCGTAGCGCGGCCGTAGCCGATGATCATGAACAGCGCGCCGATGATCGACAGGTTCTTGAGCGCGTCGACCAGCATCTTGCCGTTGTCAGGGGGCACCTGGTTCCAGAAGTCGTAGAACAGGAAGGTCGCGACCGCGACATAGATGATCATCAACATCGCGAAGAAGCGCGCGCCGAAATTCAGCGCGATCATCACCCCCGCGATGATCTCGAGCACGCCAACCGCGATCGCCAGCAGCTGCGGCGTGGTCATGGCCGTCGCCGTCTCGATCTGCTTGGCGTAAGGCGCAATCATGTCGGGCACCACGACCTTGGCGGCGATGAAATCAACGGTCGCCTGCATGGCAAACAATCTTGCCGCACCCGTGTAGATGAACAGCACGGCGAACAGGATCCGCCCAAAAGTCACGAACGCTGGCATGATCGGCCTCTTTGCTCAGGCTTTTTGAAACCGGATTTTTGCGAAAGCATCGGGGGATTATGGAGAGTCGTGCACCGGTTTACAAACGGGGAAATGGACGAATGCGAGTAATTCAAAACTAGCGCCAAGAGCTTCTTCCCCTCTCCCCTTGCGGGCCTGTTGCGCTATTGGC
>NZ_VSST01000076.1 GCF_019402665.1 Bradyrhizobium canariense | reverse complement strand
TCGTCGATCTCGACGTCGATCGCGAGCGCAGTGGAGCAGCAGGGCGCGGCGACGCAGGAAATCGCGCGCAGCGTCCAGACCGTCGCGCAGGGCACTCAGACCGCCGCCACCGACATCGGCCAGGTCAACCGCGGTGCCGCCGAAACCGGCTCGGCTTCGGAAGAGGTGCTGCACTCGGCCAAGACGCTGTCGTCCGAAAGCACCCGCCTGCGCGCCGAGCTCGACCGCTTCATGGGCAATATCCGGGCAGCGTAAGCTCGAAGGGGGACACGCACTCCGCCGTCGTCCCGGCGAAAGCCAGGTAATAGGTCTTGGATCGGCGCTCCGCTTCGCTTGTCCAGGACGACGAGACCCTGCGTCACCTAACCGCCAGTTGCGGCGCCACAAGTTTACCGCCGCTTATCCTTTGCCATTTACCGTGCTCACGCGTCAGGAAGCGGGCTGCTTCCGGGCTGCGCCTGTTTTTCCGCGAATGGAATGGGGTGGGGAATGCCCGTCAAGTCGAAGCCGACCACATCGAAGCTGCTCACCTTGCGTTTTCGCGCAAAAATCATCCTCGGCTTCGTGGCGGTGCTCGCCATCCTCGCCGTCAGCATGGCTTTCGCGTATTTCGGCTTCGAGCGGATCCAGGCCGCCGTGGCCTCCTACCGCTCCAGCGTCGCCGAAGCGGACCTTGCGCGGACGGTCGATCGCGAGCTGATCGCTTACCAGGGGCTGGCGCGGGCCTACACGCTGACCGGCGCGGCGGATGATGAGACCGCGGCCAAAGCAGCCGAAGAGAATCTGAGGGCCGCGATCGCCAAGTCGGCGGCGGCCACCACGGGCGCGGCGCGCCGCGAGCAGGTCGGCAAGCTCGAGGCCGACTTCAAGAGCTTTACCAAGGTGTTCGGCGAGATCATCACGTTGACGCGCGAGAACGGCAAGATCGCGACGGATGAGCTCAACAGCGTCGGCAACAAGATCCGCTTCAAGTTCGACGATCTTGCCGATACCGCGGCATTGGCGGGCCTGAACTCGGTTCAGAGCACGGCCAAGGACATCACATCGCAATACCTTGCGGTCTCCACCTCGGTCAGCGCCTTCGTCGCCAAGCCGGAGCCGAAGACCGCCGACGGCGTGATCGCCCGTATCAAATTCCTGGAGACCTTGCTGGTCTCGATCTATGCCAACGACCAGAAGATCACCGACCGCGTCACCGAGATCAGCAATCTCCTCAAGCAGTACCGCACCTCCTTTTCAAAACTGACCGAGAACGTGAAGGTCATCGTCAAGCTGAACGGCGACATGACCAAGACGGCCGCGTCCATTCTCAAGCTCTCGGGTGAGCTGCGGTCGGAGCTGACGGCGGATCAGCAGCGCATCGAGGTCAACGCCAATGCCACCATCGGCGAGACCGAGCGGCTGATGCTGATGATGGCGCTGGGCGGCCTTGCCGTCGGCGCTGCGCTCGCCCTGATGCTCGGCAACGGCATTTCGCGTCCGATGATCGCGATGTGCAAGGCGATGCGCGAGCTTGCCTCGGGCAATTTCGATGCCGTGCTGCCGGGCCTGGGCC
>NZ_VSST01000075.1 GCF_019402665.1 Bradyrhizobium canariense | reverse complement strand
GCAAAGCCCTCGCTTGCGGGAGAGGTCGCGCCGAAGGCGGGTGAGGGCTCTCTCCTCTTGGGGATTCCCAATGTGGAGGCACCCTCTCCCCGACCCTCTCCCGCAAGCGGGAGAGGGAGCGCACCTAGTACGCTTCACGCCTCAATCTCCGCCGCCCCCGCTTTCAGCATTTTTTCCAGCGTTTCCAGCCGGTCGGCTTCCCGCGGCGGCTTGTCCCAGCGCAAGCGGCTGATGCGGGGAAAGCGCATCGCGACGCCGGATTTGTGCCGTGGTGAGCGCTGCAGCCCCTCGAAGGCGACCTCCAGCACCAAGCCCTTGTCCGGCTCGTGCACGACGTGGCGGACGGGGCCGAATTTTTCGGTGGTATTGCGACGCACGAAGCGGTCGATCTGGAGCAGCTCCTCGTCCGTGAAGCCGAAATAGGCTTTTCCGACCGGCACCAGCTCGTCACTGCCCGCACCTGCGGTCCAGACGCCGAAGGTGTAGTCGGAATAGTAGGACGAGCGTTTGCCGTGGCCGCGCTGCGCATACATCAGCACGGCGTCGATGATGTGCGGATCGCGCTTCCACTTCCACCACTGTCCCTTCGGCCGTCCTGGCAAATAGGGTGCATCGCGCCGCTTCAGCATCACGCCTTCGACGGCATCCGCGTCCTCGCCCGCACCGGCGCTCGCGGGATCGGCGCGTGCGGCGGTCAGCGCCTCCCAGCTTGCGAAGGCGACGGTGGGCGACAGATCGATGCGGGGATCGTCAAGCTTGCCGATGAAGGTCTCCAGCCGTTCGCGCCGCTCCGCAAAAGGCAGCTCGCGCAAATCGTTCTCGTCGTCGCCGAGCAGATCGTAGGCGCGCAGATGGATCGGAAACTCCTTGATCAACTTCGGAGACACGAGCTTGCGGTTGAGCCGCTGTTGCAGAACATTGAAACTCTGCACGCGTCCTTCGCGCAGGATCAGAAGCTCGCCGTCGATGGCGCCGGGTAGCCGCAACGACGGCACGAGGTCCGGAAAGCTTCCGGTGATGTCCTCGCCGGTGCGCGAATAGAGGCGCGCGGTGATGCGGTCGTGCTCGTCGCGGCCGGCCACCGCCTGCACGCGGATGCCGTCCCATTTCCATTCGGCGATGTAATCGGCGGGATCGAGCGCGGCGAAATCGGTGTCCTCGATCGCGTGCGCCAACATCACCGGGCGGAACGGGGCGGGATCGCGATTGACCGGCTTGTCGCCGCGGCCTTCCAGCCAGGCGAACAGGTCGAGATAGGGCGGCGCGAGACCGGGCCAGATCAGCTCGACCTCATGCGGGTCCTTGTCACCGAGTGCCGCGGCCGCGGTCTTGGCCAGCCGCGCGGAGATGCCGATGCGCAACGCGCCGGTGACGAGCTTCAACAGCGCCCAGCGGCCGGTCTCATCCAGCTCGTCGAGCCAGCGCTCGAGCTGTTTTGGTAGCTCGGTCTTGCCGAGTGTGCGCAGCGTGGTGACGACCTCGGTCAGCGTCGGCGGCGGTGGATTGTTGTGGTTGCTCGGATGAAGCGCATCGCTGGCATCTCGCCCGCGGTACCCCCCTCCCTGACCCTCCCCCACAAGGGGGGAGGGAACGGTGAGGTTCGTGCATCCATCACTTTGGGAATCGCTGTTAGCTCTCGCGCTCACTGATAGCGCCGCGCGCAACTGCGCTCCCTCCCCCCTTGTGGGGGAGGGCGGGGGAGAGGGGTAGCCCGGAAAAGATTCGTCCTTGTGTGCATTCCGCTTCGGCCACATCAGCGCCACCGTTTCCGAGAGGTCGCCGACATAATCGTAAGACAATCCGAACAGCACCGGATCGGTGCGCGACGCGATCAGATCTCGGATCAGCGCGGGCTTGGCGTGCTTGAAGCTCAGCGCGCCGGTCAGCGCGGCCAGGGCATAGCCGCGATCAGGATCGGCGACCTCGCGAAAATAACTTGTGATCAGCCGCAGCTTGTTGTTGCGGCCGGGCTCGTAGGCGAGGCGGTCGAGAAGTTCGGCGAAGCGGTTCATGCTTCGGCCTCGTCAGCGAGCGGCGTCTCGGTCTCCTCCTCGTTGCCATAGCCGACCAGATCGAGCGGCCGTGCCTGCAAACCCTTGCTTTGGCACCAATGCACCAGCGCGTCTTCCTGGCCGTGGGTGACCCAGATCTCGCCGGCGCCGGTCGCGGCGATCGTGGCGGTGAGGCCGTCCCAATCGGCGTGATCCGAGATCACCAGCGGCAGCTCGATGCCGCGTTGCCGCGCGCGGGCGCGCACCCGCATCCAGCCGGAGGCGAATGCCGTGACTGGATCGGGAAACCGCCGGGTCCAGAGATCGGACGTCGCAGAGGGCGGCGCCAGCGTGATGGTGCCGGCAAGTGCCGCCTTCTTGACGCCCTTCACCGGCCTGAGATCGCCGAGCTCGATTCCGCGGCTCTGATAGTAATGCGTGATCTTCTCCATCGCGCCATGCAGATAGATCGGCACGTCGTAACCCGCTTGGCGCAGCAGTGCGATCGCGCGTTGCGCCTTGCCGAGCGAATAGGCGCCAACGAGATGCGCGCGCTCCGGAAACAGCGCCACCGATGCCAGCAGCTTCTTGACTTCGTCGGCGGCATCGCCATGGCGAAACACCGGCAGGCCGAACGTCGCCTCGGTGATGAAGACGTCGCAGGGCACGAGCTCGAACGGCGTGCAGGTCGGGTCGGGTGCATCCTTGTAGTCGCCGGAGGCGACGATGCAGGTGTCCTTGCAGGTCACCGCGACCTGCGCCGAACCGAGCACATGGCCGGCCGGGTGAAACTTCACGCTGACATCGCCGAGCCGGATCTCCTCGCCATAGCGGATCGCTTGTGTCGAGCCGGCAAAATTCTCGCCATAGCGCAGCCGCATCATGTCCAGCGTTTCCTGCGTCGCCAGCACCGCGCCGTGGCCGGCGCGGGCATGATCGGAATGGCCGTGGGTGATCACGGCCCGCTCGACCGGCCGGACGGGGTCGATATGGAAGCCGCCCGGCTTGCAGCATAGGCCGGCGGCAACTGGCAGCAGGATGTCTTGCGGACGCATGCCTGATATATAGGTTGCGACCCCGCATCTTCGAGTCATCACCGCTTCGTTCCCTGGTTCCCCAATGCCCCTGCGCCTGTTCCTGACCTCCGGCGATCTCATGGCCGACCGCCGCTTCGAGTTCGCGCGCGATCTCCAGCTCAAGGGCGATCTGGCGGCTGCCGCCGACCTGCTGGAGCAGACCATCGAGCTTGCGCCGAATTTCACCTCGGCCTGGTTCACGCTCGGCGAAATCCGCGCGCAACTCGGCGAGCGCGACAAGGCGATTGCGGCCTTTCGCAAATCGCGCGAGTCCGACCCGGGCGATCAGCATGGCGCTCATCTGCATCTGATACGCCTCGGCGATGCGCAATTGTCGGAGATGCCGAAGGCCTATGTGCAGGCCTTGTTCGATCAATACGCGCCGCGCTTCGAGCACGTGCTGATCAACGATCTCGGCTATCGCGCGCCCTCGCTGATCTTCAAGGCGGTGGTGGCTGCCCGCGTCGCCGCGAAGAAGCCCGCCCTGTTCAAGCGCGCCATCGATCTCGGCTGCGGTACGGGGCTTGCGGCCGCTGCCTTCGCAAAACAGGTCGACCAGTTCATCGGCATCGACCTGTCGCCCGGCATGGTCAAGGAGGCGCGCGCAACCGGCCTCTATGCCGAGCTCGAAGTCGCCGACATGATCGAAGGCCTGCGCAGCAGGAGCGATGCGAGCGCAAACCTCGTCGTCGCTGCCGATGCGTTCGTCTATCTCCCCGATCTCGCGCCAGTGCTCAGTGAGGCCAGGCGCGTGCTCGCGCCCGGCGGCGTGCTTGCGTTCACGCTGGAGACCCATGACGGCAGCGGGATCGTTCTCGGCGAAGGCCTGCGCTATGCCCATTCGGCGGAATATGTGCGCGATGCGATGGCGCAGGCCGGCCTCAAGGTCCTCACATTGGAGCGGGCCTCGCCACGCACCGAGAACAACGAGCCGGTGCGCGGCCTCGTCGTGGTCGCCGAGAAAACTTGAGTCTAGGCGCTATACGCGACGCTTTGAGCGTCATTGCGTCGCAAAGCCGTGACTTCCCACTTGCGACACGTGCCGCGATGCCAGCACTATGTCCTCGCTAGGGAGAAACAAACAATGACCAAGAATCCATCGCGGCGCGATTTCAGCGCCGCCGCGCTCGCGACCATCGCGGCATCCACCTTGCCCGCGCCCTATGTCTGGGCCGCGGAAAAGAAATACGATGCCGGCGCCAGCGACACCGAGATCAAGATCGGGCAGACCGTGCCGCATTCCGGCCCCGGCTCGCTCTACGGCGTGCTCGGGCGCGTCGGCGAAGCCTATTTCCAGATGCTGAACGAGAAGGGCGGCATCAACGGACGCAAGGTCAAATTCCTCACCATGGACGATGCCTACAGCGCGCCGAAATGCGTCGAGGCGACGCGGCGCCTGGTCGAGCAGGAGGAGGTGCTCGCGCTCTACGGCTCGCTCGGCACCGCACCGCAGACCGCCGTGCACAAATACCTGAACTCGAAGGGCGTGCCGCAGCTGCTGCTCAACACCGGCGCGTCGAAGTGGAATAATCCGAAAGAGTTCAAATGGACCATGGCGGGCCTGCCGCTCTATCCGACCGAGGCGCGCATCCTGGCGCGGCACGTCGTCAGCGTGAAGCCGAACGCGAAGGTCGGCATCCTCTACCAGAACGACGATTTCGGCCGCGACTTCCTGGGTCCCTTCAAGAAAGTGCTGGCCGATGCCGGCGGCACCGCGCAGGTCATCATGGAACAGACCTATGATCTGACCGATCCGACCGTCGATTCCCAGCTCATCAACCTCTCGAAGTCGGGTGCGGACGTCTTCTACAACATCTCCACCGGCAAGGCGTCGTCGCAGTCGATCCGGAAAGTGGCCGAGCTCGGCTGGAAGCCACTGCAGCTGCTCTCGGCCGGCTCGACCGGCCGCTCGATCCTCAATGCCGCGGGCCTCGAGAACGCCGCCGGCATCGTCGCCATCCGCTACAACAAGGAGGTCGGCCTGCCCAAATGGGAGAAGGATCCCGACGTGATGGCGTTCGAGGAGCTGCGCAAGAAGTACACGCCGGCGATCGATCAAGACAACACCATCGCCTTCGCCGGCTACGGCCAGGCCGTCACCATGGGCGAGATCCTGCGCCGCTGCGGCGACGAGCTCACGCGCGCCAACGTGCTGAAGCAGGCCTCCAACCTCAAAGGCTTCCACTCGCCTTATTTCCTCGACGGCGTCACCTACGACTACACGCCTGACGACTACACGCCGATGAAGACGCTCTTCATCTCCACCTTCACCGGCAAGGACTGGGACATCTCCGACAAGCCGATGTCGGAGTAGGGGCGGGCGGGATGCTGTAGGGTGGGCAAAGGCGCACTTGCGCCGTGCCCACCATCTCTCCATGCATTCGGGTGCACATGGTGGGCACGCTTCGCTTTGCCCACCCTACGGGACCACCCCCTCGACGAACCCACCCCCACGGCTTACCTGTGATGCCGTGCCGCCCCGCATCCGCAAATCTCCGGCCGAGCCTGCCGCGCTGCTGCCCGACCACTTCCAGGCGTGGTTCACAGCCCGCGGCTGGTCGCCGCGCGCGCATCAATTGGCGCTACTGGAGAAGGCGCGCGAGGACCGGTCCGCACTGCTGATCGCGCCCACCGGCGCCGGCAAGACGCTGGCGGGATTTCTGCCGACGCTGGTGGAGTTGAGTTCTACGCCCGAAGCTTCGGCGAAATCGGTGATCTCCACCGGCCGCAGTCTGCAACGCACCGGCGGCCTGCACACGCTCTACATCTCGCCGCTCAAGGCGCTCGCGGTCGATATCGCGCGCAACCTCGAGCGTCCCGTCGCCGAGATGGCGCTGCCGATCAAGATCGAGACCCGCACCGGCGACACGCCGACGTCGCGGCGGCAGCGGCAGCGGCGCTATCCGCCCGACATCTTGCTCACGACCCCCGAACAGCTCGCGCTGCTGCTGTCCTCCGACGACGCGCCGTTCCTGTTCTCCTCGCTGAAGCGCATCGTGCTCGACGAGCTGCATGCGCTGGTGACGTCCAAGCGCGGCGATCTTCTCTCCCTTGGGCTCGCGCGGCTGTGGCGACTGGGGCCGCAGATGCGCGCGATCGGCCTGTCGGCGACCGTGGCCGAGCCGGAATCGCTGGCGCGCTTCCTGGTGCCGCAGCCCGGCGGCACGGAAGCGGCGGCCGACATCGTCCTTGCCGGCGGCGCGGCGCCGCCGCTGGTCGAGATGATGGACACGCGCGAACGCCTGCCCTGGGCCGGCCATAGCGCGCGCCACGCGCTTCCCGAGATCTATGAGCTGATCAAGGCGAACAAGACCACGCTGGTTTTCGTCAACACCCGCAGCCAGGCCGAGATGCTGTTCCAGAATCTCTGGAGCATGAACGACGACAACCTTGCCATCGCGCTGCATCACGGCTCACTCGACGTCGCCCAGCGCCGCAAGGTCGAGGACGCGATGTCGGCGGGCAAACTGCGCGGCGTGGTCTGCACCTCCTCGCTCGATCTCGGCGTCGACTGGGGCGACGTCGATCTCGTCGTCAATATCGGCGCGCCCAAGGGCTCCTCGCGCCTGATGCAGCGCATCGGCCGCGCCAACCACCGGCTCGACGAAGCCTCGCGCGCGGTGCTGGTGCCCGCGAACCGCTTCGAGGTGCTGGAGTGCCGCGTCGCGATCGACGCCATCGCGGAGAATGCGCAGGACACGCCGCCGCTGCGCATCGGTGCGCTCGACGTGCTGGCCCAGCACGTGCTCGGCTGTGCCTGCGGCGAGCCGTTTTTCTCCGACGAGCTCTACGACGAGGTGCGCACCGCCGCGCCCTATGCCGATCTCACGCGGCAGGATTTCGACGACGTGGTCGATTTCGTCGCCTCCGGCGGCTACGCGCTGAAGACCTATGAGCGCTTCGCGCGCATCAAGCAGGACAAGGAGGGGCGCTGGCGCGTCGCCAATCCCAAGGTGCGGCAGAGCTACCGGATGAATGTCGGCACCATCGTCGAGGACGACATGCTGAAGGTGCGGCTGGTGCGATCGCGCGGCGGTGGTCAAGGAAAAGCAGGCGGGTCGACGGGCGTGATCGCGCGCGGCGGCAGGCTGCTCGGCGAGATCGAGGAAGCCTTCATCGAAGGCCTCAGCCCGGGCGACACCTTCGTGTTCTCAGGCGAGGTGGTGCGCTACGAGACCCTGGTCGAGGACCAGGTCTATGTCTCGCGCGCCAACGACAAGGACCCGAAGGTGCCGTCCTATATGGGCGGCAAGTTCCCGCTCTCGACCTATCTCGCCGAACGGGTCCGCCGCCTGCTCGATGACGGGCGCGCGTGGGGCGCCTTGCCGGAGCAGGTGCGCGACTGGCTGTCGCTGCAAAAGGACGTGTCGCGCGTGCCGGCGGTGCGCGAACTGTTGGTCGAGAGCTTTCCCCGCGCCAACAAGCATTACATCGTCTGCTATCCCTTCGAAGGCCGTCTCGCGCACCAGACGCTCGGCATGCTGTTGACGCGCCGGCTGGAGCGCGCCCGCGCCCGGCCGCTCGGCTTCGTCGCCAACGAATATGCGATCGCGGTCTGGGCGCTCGGCGACCTGTCCTCCATGATCCGGGACGGCAGGATCGACCTCGATGCGCTGTTCGACCCTGATATGCTCGGCGACGACCTCGAAGCTTGGCTTGCCGAATCCGCGCTGATGAAGCGCACGTTTCGCAATTGCGCGATCATCTCCGGCCTGATCGCGCGCCGTCACACCGGCGAGGAGAAGAGCCGCCGCCAGGTGCTGTTCTCGACCGATCTCGTCTACGACGTTTTGCGAAAACACCAGGCCGATCACGTGCTGTTGCGTGCCGCGCGGGCCGATGCCGCCACCGGCCTGCTCGATCTGCGCCGCCTCAGCGACATGCTGATGCGCATTCAGGGCCGGATCACCCACCGGGAACTCGACCACGTCTCCCCGCTCGCCGTCCCCGTGATGCTGGAAATCGGCCGCGAGTCAGTCTATGGCGAAGCTGGAGACGAGCTCCTGGCGGAGGCCGCCGATGAGCTGGTCAAAGAGGCGATGGGATAACAGCAGGTTTTGACGTGACGGCAGGCGCGCTGGTTTCAGGAGATAACGAGGACATGCGCGTTTCGAATGTCAGCATCAGCAGCGTGACGTTCGTGGCCGATCTTTCCGGGGCACTGTTCTGGGAAGAGCAGCGCCTGCTCGTCGTCTCCGACCTGCATCTGGAAAAAGGTTCCAGCTTCGCCATGCGCGGCGTGCTGCTGCCGCCTTACGACACCATCGCGACGCTCGGTCGTCTCGCTGCTGTCATCTCCCGCCATGATCCCCGAATCGTCATCGCGCTCGGCGACAGCTTTCACGATCGCACCGCGCATGGACGGCTGTCGGCGGAGGATCGCGACGCGGTCGCTGCCTTGCAGGCCGGCCGCGACTGGATCTGGATTTCGGGCAATCACGATCCGGCGCTGCCGCGTGATCTCGGCGGCACCGTCGCCGACGAAGTCGCGATCGGCCCGATCACCTTCCGCCACGAGCCGACCGGCGCGGGCGGCGAGATCGCCGGCCATCTCCATCCCAAGGCCCGCGTCTCCACACGTGGCCGTTCGATGGAGCGACGTTGTTTCGCCTGTGATGGGATGCGCGCCGTGATGCCCGCCTTCGGCGCCTATGCCGGCGGCCTCAGCATCCGCGACGTTGCGTTTGCAAAGATCTTTCCGAAGAACGGTTTTGTCGCGCATTTGCTCGGCGACCGCCGCGTCCACGCGATCGCGGCGTCGCGGTGTTATTGACTAGCTATCGCTTCGATCGGGCTGAACCCTCTCACCACGCGCACACTGCGCTCCCTCCCCCCTTGTGGGGGAGGGCAGGGGAGGGGGGTAGCCCAGGAAAAGTTGCGCGTTGGCGTCGCGCAAACGCGTGTGCGAATCGAGATAGTCCCCGTGTGGTACCCCTCTCCCTAACCCTCCCCCACAAGGGGGGAGGGAACGTACCGGTCTCGCAGCCGCAGATCGCGACTATCGCAACGGTTCACGCCGCCTTCGCCTGCACGTCATCGCAGAACTCTGCCAGCCGATCGGCGAGCCGCAGCGTCGCGGGGCTTGCACCCGGCGCGGCCATCAACGCGACTTCGGTCCGGTTGATTGGCGCAAATCCATCCTTCGCGGTCAGCACGCGGTGGTCGGACTGGATCGCCATCTCCGACAGGATGCTCAGCCCCATGCCGGCAGCGACCGCGGCTTGGATGCCGGCGAGGCTCGATGACGTATAGGACATGTGCCAGATGCGGCCCGCACTTTCCAGCGCGTGGATGGCGCCGGCGCGGTAGAGGCAGCCGAGCGGAAAGCCGATCAGCGGCACCGAGGCGACATCCGCGTGGATCGGATGGCTCTTGCTGGTGACCCAGTGCACCTGCTCCGGCCACACCGCAATTGCGCCCTTCTCACCGGCTGCGCGCTTGAACAATGCGAGATCGAGCTCGCCGCGATCGAGGTCCCGCGCCAGGTTCTTGCTCTGGTCGGCGCGCACATCGAGCCGCAGGCCCGGATGCGAACGCGAGAAGGCGCCGAGCAGTTTCGCCAGCCGGTACGCCGCAAAGTCTTCGGGGATGCCGAGCCGGATCGCGCCTTCGCCGTCGGGCTGGCGCAGCACGTCGCGAGCCTCTTCCGCAAGCGACAACAGCCGCCGCGCATAGGACAGCAGCCGTTCGCCGGCTTCGGTCGGGCGCAAATCCTTGCCGTCACGATGCAGCAGCACCTGTCCGACATCCTCCTCCAGCCGCTTGATCTGCTGGCTGACGGTCGATTGGGTGCGATGGACGCGCTCGCCGGCGCGGGTGAAGCCGCCGGCATCGACCACCGACACGAAGCTGCGCAGGAGCTCCAGATCGAGCATGGGCGCCTCCATTCGAGAATCCACTGAGTAGAAGTTAATCATTTAATTTCCAAATGACAAGCCGGCTCCCTAGATCGAGGGCTCAGGAGATTGTCATGTCGCTCGCCCCCTCGCTTGCCGCTTCCCGCAGCCGCTTCAATACGCTGCCGCTCGCCATCGGCGCGTTCTGCCTGCTCTGGAGCTACGCCTTCGTCGCCGGCAAGATCGGCGTAACCCATTGCCCGCCGCTGATCCTCCTCGCGGCCCGCTTCTCGCTCGCCGGCATCCTGATCCTCGGTGCCACGCTGGCCCGCGGCGACGACTGGTCGCTGTCGTGGCGCGATGCCGCGATCTTCGCCGCGCTCGGCGTTGCCAACAACGCGCTCTATCTCGGCCTCGGCTACACCGGGCTGCAATCGGTCTCCGCCGGCCTCGGCGGCCTGATCGTGTCCGCCAATCCGGTGTTCACGGCGGGCCTCGCCGCGATTCTGCTCGGCGAAGGCATGACGTGGCGCAAGGCGAGCGGCCTCCTGCTCGGCATCATGGGCGTGACCTTGATCGTCTGGCACCGCCTGTCGGTCGGCACCGACTCGCTGCACGGCATCGTGTTCACGCTGGCCTCGCTTGCCTCCCTCGTCGCTGGCACCATTTTGTTCAAGCTGCTCGCGCCAAAGGGCTCGTTGTGGATCGGCAATGGCGTGCAGAATCTCGCCGCCGGCATCGTGCTGACGCCGGTCGCGCTCACCTTCGCTGACGTCCATGCCATCGACTTCACGCCGGGCCTGATCGGCGCTTTCGCCTTCCTCGTGCTCGGCGGCTCGATCATGGCCTACTGGCTCTGGTTTCATCTCCTGAAAGTGTGTGGCGCGACGGCTGCCAGTGCCTATCATTTCCTGATGCCGCCGCTCGGAATGCTGTTCGCGTATCTCGTGCTCGGCGAGCATGTCGAGGCCCGCGATCTGCTCGGAATCATCCCGGTCGCACTTGGCATCTATCTGGTGACGCGGCCCGCAAAATCCGTCTCGTAAGAGGAGTCCATCATGCCCATTTCCATCACCCTGATCGGCGGTCCCACTGCGCTGATCGAGATCGATGGCTTCCGCCTGCTCACTGACCCGACCTTCGATGCGCCCGGCGCCTATCAACTGCCGCATGTGAAGCTGGAGAAGACGATTGGACCCGCGCTGAAGGCCGACGCAATCGGCCCGGTCGACGCGGTCCTGCTCAGCCACGACCAGCATTCCGACAATCTCGACAATTCCGGCCGTGACTATCTGCTTAAAGCGCCGCGCGCGCTGACGACCGAGGCCGGCGCCAAGCGCCTGGGCGGCCATGTCGAAGGCCTCGCGCCATGGGCGACCTCGCATCTGAAAGACGGTGACGGCAATACGCTGACGATCACCGCCACGCCCGCGCGCCACGGCCCGGCCGGCATCGAGCCGCTGTCGGGCGACGTCATCGGTTTCGTGGTGTCGTCGAGCCGGACCGACACCACTTCGGTTTATATCAGCGGCGACACCACCTGGTTCGACGGCGTCGCCGAGGTCGCGCGCCGCTTCAAATGCGGCGTGGTGATGCCGTTCGCTGGCGCCGCGCAAACGCGCGGGCCGTTTCATCTCACCATGGACACCAACGACACCATCGAGACCGCACGCGCCTTCCCCGATGCGATGATCGTGCCGGTTCATACGGAGGGTTGGGCGCATTTCCGCCAGAACGGCGAGGATCTGCGCAAGACGTTTGATGTGCTGGGTTTTGGCACAAGGCTGCGATTGCTGGAGCCGGGGGTGCCGACCGTGGTGCAGGCGCCGTAGCCCCAACTGTCATGCCCCGGCTTGACCGGGGCATCCAGTACGCCGCGGCGGTAGTTGTGAGAGCGAACTGCCTAACGCCGGCCTCTGGAATACTGGGTCGCCCGGTCAAGCCGGGCGACGACGAGAGGAGAGAGCGTAGTTCCCTCAATCCTTCCTGAAAACAATCGACGCCATCCAGCCCGTCATCAGCGCCATCGCGGCGGTGACGAGGCCGTAGATCAGCCCGTTCTGGCGCGCCGTCGTCGCGACGAACTGCTCGAAGCCGACCTTGACGATCTCGAACGCGGTCTCGGTCTTGCCGATGAACGCGCCGTCGGCGAACAGCTTGATCTCGACCTCATAGGTGCCGATCGGCACCTCCGCCGGCAGTGGAATGCCGGTGCGGAACAGGGTCGATGTCAGGAACGTCACCGCGCTCGGATCCTCGCGGTAGAGACCGCGCTGGGTGCGCAGGCGGATGAAGGCGGAGCGGAACGCGTCGTTCGGCACCACATCGGCATAGTCGCCGCTGACGCGTTGGGTCAGCAGCACGTTGTTGAGCCCGATCTGCTGGCGTCGCGCGATCTCGGGCGAGGTGATCGCCTCGAAGGAGCGGTTGGCGAACAATGCGAGATAGCTCGGCACCGCCAGGAACTGGCGGTAGTCGGTGTTGATCCAGATCCCGAAGGTGCGCTCCTTGCGCCGCGTCACCATGTCGGCGCGGGGGCCCATCACGGTGACGACGAGATCGTAGGTCTTGCGGTCAGCGGGCGTAGAGGCGTCCTTCTCGACCGAGCCGAAGAGCACCAGCTCCTCGCCGGAATAGTTCGGCGTCACCGTAACGCGATGGTTGGAGACCGACACGATCAGCCGCTCGGCGCGTGCGACGGAGCCGAGCAGCAGGACAAGCAGGACCGCGAGAGCTGCGCGCATCATCCGTTCACTCCCAGCTCGCGGATGGTGAAGAGATCCTCTGGCCGGATCACCAGCTCGATGGCGAAGCGGACGCCGACCGAGAGGATCAAGAGGCCAAGCAGCAGCCGCAACTGCTCGCCGCGGATCTTCTGGCCGGCGCGGGCGCCGAATTGGGCGCCGGTGACGCCGCCGACCATCAGGATCAGCGCCAGCACCGCGTCGACCAAATGATTGGTCACGGCATGCAGCAAGGTCGCAAACAGCATCGTGACCAGCGTCAGGACCATCGACGTCCCGATCACCGTCGAGGTCGGCACCCGCAGCAAATAGATCATGATCGGCACCAGGATGAAGCCGCCGCCGATGCCCATGATGGCGCCAATGAAGCCGATCAGGATGCCGACGATCACGATCGGAATGACCGAGAGGTAGATCTTGGAGCGCTTGAACCGCATCTTCAGCGGCAGGCCATGGATCCAGTTATGCGTGCGTCGCGGCGGCACCGCGCCGCGCCGGGTCCGCATCAGGGCACGCAGGCCTTCGGAGAACATCAGGCTGCCGACGGTGGTGAGCAGCACGACGTAGGACAGTGCGATCATCAGATCGAGCTGGCCGAGCGCGCGCAGCTGCGTGAAGGTCCACACCCCGAGAGCCGTCCCGGTTACGCCGCCGCATAACAGCACGCTCGCCAGCGCCGGGTCGATCGCGCGTCGCCGCCAATAAGCGAGGGCGCCGGAAAAGGACGAGGCGGCGATGTGGCTTGCGACGGAAGCGACCGCGACTGCCGGTGTGATGCCGATGAAGATCAGAAGCGGCGTCATCAGGAAGCCGCCGCCGATCCCGAACATGCCGGAGACGAAGCCGACCGCCGCGCCCATCGCTAGCACGAGGAAGACGTTGACCGGAAGATCGGCGATCGGGAGATAGAGCTGCATCGAGAGACCACGCTTCCGGCGAGACGGATCGATTGCGCGGAATGCTCGCAGGAGGGCAGAACGATTGCCGCGTCCCTCAATAGCGGAATTCGGTAGCGGGCGGGACCAGGAATTTCGGGCGTGGTGAATGGGGGTGAGGAATCAGATGGCCACTTTTCGTGCGCCGAGGACTTCGCCACGTTCTCCACGGTCATGCCCCGGCTTGACCGGGGCATCCAGTACGCCGCGGCCTTTCCGCATCAAACCGGTGTCTCTCCAATACTGGTACGCCGCCCCGTTGTCGTGAGAGCGAGCTCTTTAACGCCGGCCTCTGGAATACTGGGTCGCCCGGTCAAGCCGGGCGACGACAAGAGGAGAAAGCGTACTAAACCGATTAATGCACCGCCGACGCCGACTTCTTGCTCGCAACCGGCTTCGGCGCCGGCTTCGCGTTGGCCTGCGGCGCGCTGTCCCAGCCGCCGTTCGGGGCCGCAACGTTGACGGCGTCGTCGGGCTGCGGCTCGGCGCTGAAGGTCTGGATCGCGAGCTTGGCGGCGGCGAGCGATTGCGGGTCGAGCCGCTTGGCGACGTCGTCGCGCTTGGTTGCTGCGTCTGCGTCACCCTGGGCGGCGGCGAGTGTGAACCATTTGTAGGACTCGGCGAGGTTCTGCTCCACCCCGATGCCGCGGGCGTAGAGGATACCGAGGTTGAACTGGCTGTCGGCAACGCCACGGTCGGCGGCCTTCCGGAACCACAGTGCCGCGCTCTTGTAATTGGCGCCGCGTCCACCGCCATCGGCATCGAGCACCGCGAGATTGTGCATCGCCTTGGCGTTGCCGCGCTCGGCGGCTTGCGTGTAGTAGCGGCGGGCGATGTCGGCGTCCTTCTTCACGCCGAGACCCTTTTCGTAGAGTGTCCCGAGGCGGAAGGTTGCGGGCACCACGCCGGCCTGTGCCGCGCGGTCGTACCATTTGGCGGCTTCGTCGTAATTCGCGGCCACGCCCTTGCCCTCGGCCAAGCGCACGCCGATCTCGTAGGCTGCGGTCGCATCGCCCTTCATCGCGGCGGTGCGCAAGCCGGGGCCACCGATGCCGTCAGGCAGCTTTTCGCTCGGCGGCACCTGGATCATCGCGAGTTTCGCACGGCTCGTGCCCGACAGCGCGCCGGTGACGTCGCTGGAGGCCGCAGGCGGGGTTGGCGCCGCGGTTTGCGGGATTTCGACCGAAGCGGTGCCGCTCGGGCTCGTCACGGACCCCGGCGCGGCATTGTTCTGCGACTGTTTTCCGATCGGGGTCGGCGAGGTCATCGACGGCGTGACCTGCTCGGGCGTGGCGGGCTTGTTCTCGACCGGCGGCGGGGCCTGCGGCGCGGGCGCGGGCGACGAATTCTCCATCGCCTGCGGCGACGGCGACGGGCTGCTGCCATCGAGCAGGTTCATCGCCATCTTGAAGGTGCCGAGCACGATCACGACCACGCTCGCGCCAACCAGCAGCGAGCGGATCTTCGAGGTGATGGTCGCGCCACCTTCCTGGCCCTTGTCCTTGGCGCGGGCGATTGCGGCCTTGGCGCCACGGGCCGGCTTTTCGGGCGGCTGCGCGGCGGCGGCTTGGGCTGCGCGGCGCGCGGCGGCGATGAAGCTCGACGACGACACCGGCTCCTTGGGCGCGGCCGGGATTTCGCTGATTGCGCTTTCGGACGCAGCAATGCGCTCCGACGACGTGGCGATGCGTGCACCCGGCCGGGTGCCGGGCTCGAGCGGATGATCCGGCGGCAGTTCGGGCGCGAGCGCGGCGCGCGTGGGCGCCGTATGCGGCTCCAGGATTTCGCTGATCGCGCGTGGCGGAACCGGCGGTGCCATCGGCATCGGCGGCGGCGCTGCCGGCGCGGCGGCATGGAATTCGCGCGGCGCGGCGGCGAAGGCGGCTTGCGCCGCCTGCGCGGCGGCCGGATTGGGCAGCTCGGGCTTCGGATCGTATTTCGGGTGCTGCTGTTGCTGCGGCCGCGGCTCGTGCGCCATCGGCGCGGGCGCCATGGGAGCGGCCATCGGCATCGGCTGCGGCGCTGGGGCGGGCGGCGCGGTGCGCACATTGCGCAGATCGCCCTCGATCATCGAGAGACGATCGACGACGTGGCCAAGGGCGTTGTGGACGGCCTCCAGCGAGTCCTGGGTGGTCCGGTTCGTCTCGGCCTGACTGAAGCGGATGTCGGAGAGCTCGCGCTTGACGAGATCGACCATGCCGGACTCGGCAGGGGGCGCGGAGTTGCGGCTCTCGGCCAGCGCCGAATAGGTCGCCTGCTGCCGCTCCAGGTGGCGCAGGATGTCGTGCAGCCCGTCCTCGACGCGGCTGAAATTCCCGTTGCGCGGATCGGAGGCGGCCTCGAGCCGCTCCAGAAGATACGAGACCCGCTGTTCAAGATGAGCAAAGGTCGAAGCCGAGTCGTTGCCGACCTGCATGCGGTCGAAACGGTCGGACAGGGCGCGGATCGCGCTTTCGAGATGCTCGCTGCTCTCGGATGGCTGAGGGCGCTCGCGCGTTTCCAGAGCCGCGGTGAGCGCTGCGATGCGTTGCTCCAGCACCGCAAAGCTGTCGCCTTGGCCGGACGCACGGGTGACCTGGTCGACCTTGGACGACAGCAGCTGCACGTCATCCGAGAGCCGGGCCAGCGCTTCGTTGGAAGCGACGTTGGAGACGATGCCGCGCAGCGCCGAGATCGCGCCTTCGAGCTGGCGGACCGTCGAGGGATCGTCATTGGCGCGCAGGATCAGATCGAGCTTGGCGCCGAGATTGCGGATCGCCTCGTCATAGCCGGTGAGCTGCTCGGCCGGCGTCAGCGTGCGGAGCACCTGCTTGATCTCGGACAGCGCGTGCTCGATGCCGGACAGGACCTGACCGTCGGTGCCGTTGGAGCGGGTCTCGTCGATGCGCCGATGCAGCGAGCGGATCTCGTTCTCGATCGATTCGATCGCGCGGCGCGGCATCGCCTCGGTGATGGCGTTGCGGATCTCCGCAAGCTCGCTGCGGAAACTGTTGATCGCCTGCTCGGTATTGTCGGGGCGCTGGAGCGATTCGATCTGGCTCGTGATCTTGAGCAGATGACGCTCGAGCGCAGAGAAATCCGGCCCCGGCCCCGGCTGCGGTGGCGGCGGAGCGTAGGCAGGCGGCGCGGGGGGCGCGTAAGGAGCTGCCGCAGGCGCGATCGAGGGTGCTGCGCGCGGCGGCATCTGCCTGGGCGTAAAGCCGTCGAGCTCGCTCTGCCGTGCCGTGATCTCGGCGACCGCGACGTCGAACGAAGCGGGGCTCAGGGGCGGTGAGCTGCGATAGACCTGCGCTGCCGCGCGCTCGACCGCATCGGCCTGACGCTGGCGCGTTTCAACGGGTGCCTGCCGCGGTGCCGGAGCCTGCTGCGGTTTCGAAATTTGCGACAGCCGGGCATCGAGCCGCGAGATCGCGTCGTTGAGCTGGCGCGCAACGCCTTGCTCGCGCGAGACGTCTGGTCGCGGAGTATCTTGTCGCGAAGGATCTTGCCGCGGCGCGGGCTTGGAAATCCGTTCGATCTGCTGGGTGATGGCGTCGAGCCGCTGGTGGATGTCGGCGACTTCGCGGCTTTCCTGGCTCGGCACGTGACTCGGGACTTGGCTCGGCAGTTGACTCGGGACGTGCTGGGCTTGCGGACGCTGGTCGTAAAGTCCGCGAAAGTTTGGCGGGGCGGTCTCGCCGAGCGTGGAGTTCAGCCAATCGTTGAGTGACATGCCGGCGCGACGCGCAGCAGCTTCGGCCCGCTCCCGGACGGAGGGATCGATGCCGTCAACACTCCACGATACGCGCGAATTCATGACTATGTCCGGTCCCGACTCCGGCGCCCCACCCGGCGCCTCCAGCCTCCCCACGCGTGCCCGTTGCAAAGACAATCGAATTTGGCGCGGGTCGTCTGCCTCGAAAACCGACTTTTGTCTGTTACGGTAAATAACGGGTTAAGGAACCCGTTGACGGTGTCTTAAAGTTGGCCAGCGGTGTGCGACACCCACCGCTGTCATGCTCCGCGAAAGCGGGGCATCCAGCACGCTGCAGCCCCTCGATTCCAGCCGCGCAGCCTCTGGAATGCTGGATCGCCCGCCCCAGTGCGCAATTGCGCCCAAGGCGAGCGATGACGGCGGAGAGCGTGGCAGCAGCACGCATAACGGTCGGGCTCGACCCGCTCAGCCCTTGCCCTCGCGCTTGCCGTCCTCAAGCGGCACCACGGTGCCGCCAGCGCTCATCGCCGACAGGGCCTCGAGCGCCTCTTCGCAGAAATCGGCCACCATCTGCTCGTGCCGGGCGCCGAGCTGAAGCAGGAGGAGGTTACCGAGGTCGAGCACGCCGGACGCCGCCCCCTCGGGAAAGCGCTTCTTCAGGATGCGCTCGTAGTTCTCGTGGCGATCGCGGTGGTGCTCGAGCCGGGCCATCAGGTCGGTGCGCATGGGCTCGAGGCCGATGCTGTCGAGCGCATGCAGCCGCACCAGGAGGTCGTCCTTGATCGAGGGGGGCGTGCTTGGCCGCGCGGCCCAGTGCCGCAGCGCTGTTCGGCCCTCCGGAGTCAGCGTATAGATCAGCTTATTGGGCTTGCCGGTCTGCACGACCTCGCGGCCCTGGATGTAGCCGCGGTCGCGCAGCTTGGAGAGCTCGCGGTAGATTTGCTGGTGGTCGGCCTTCCAGAAGAAGCCGATCGAGGAATCGAATGTCTTGGCGAGCTCGTAGCCCGTCATCGGATGTTCCGTCAGGCATGCGAGGATTGCGTCGCCCAAAGCCATGACCCGGTCCTCCTGTTCTTGACCTTAACCAATTGGCTTGACTTTATGCGCATCGGCGCATATGCGTCAATGTGCATATGAGGTGATCCAAGAACGAGGGCAAACACCGCCCCGAAAACCCCAATGGAATCAACCTTCGCGCTACTGTGCATGGGGTTGTTTTCGCGTTTTTTGCCGAAGCCTTTAGGGAGGCAGCTGAATGACCGGCCTCGAGTCCTGGTACGGCTACATGAAGTCGCATGACCAGGCAGCGCTCTGGGACCTGCTCCATCCCGACGCGATCTTCGAAAGCCCCGTCGTGCACGCGCCGCAGCGCGGCCGCGACATCACCTTCAAATATCTGGCCAGCGCCGAGAAGGTGCTTGGCGGTCCCGGCTTCACCTATGTCGGCGAATGGAAGAGTGAGAGCGGCGCCGTGCTCGAATTCAAGACCATCATCGACGGCATCGAGATCAACGGCGTCGACATCATCAGTTTCGACGGCGAGGGACGCATCACGCATTTCAAGGTGATGGTGCGGCCGCTCAAGGCCATCAACATGCTGCATCGCCTGATGGCGGAGCAGTTGGCCGCCGCTCAATCCTAAGCCAGCATCATCACTTCAAGGCCTGCCGGGAGACCACCATGCCGATCTACAAAGCCCCCGTCGAAGACGTGAACTTCCTGCTCAACGACGTCTTCCAGATCGACCGCTACGACAATCTGGCCGGCTTCTCCGATGCGTCGAGCGACGTGCGTGAAGCCATTCTCGGCGAAGCCGCCAAGCTCGCCGAAGAGGTGCTGCAGCCGCTCAACCGCGTCGGCGATCTCGAAGGTTGCAAGCGCGCCGATGACGGCAGCGTCACCACGCCAAAGGGTTTCAAGGAGGCGTTCAAGCAGGTCGCCGAGGGCGGCTGGCTCGGCCTGTCGGCGCCGACCGAGTTCGGCGGCCAGGGTCTGCCGGTGACGCTCTCCCAGGCGGTCAACGAATTCCAGATCTCCGCCAACATGGCGTTCTCGATGTATGGCGGCCTCACCATGGGCGCGACCGCGGCGTTGATCGTCCACGGCACGCCGGAGCAGAAGCAGACCTACGTGCCGAAGATGGTGGCCGGCGAGTGGACCGGCACCATGAACCTGACCGAGCCGCATTGCGGCACCGACCTCGGCATGCTCCGCACCAAGGCGGTGCGGCAGGCCGACGGCAGCTTCAAGATCACGGGCACCAAGATCTTCATTTCGGCCGGCGAGCATGACCTCGCGCCCAACATCATCCACCTCGTGCTGGCCCGTATCGAGGGCGCGCCCGCCGGCATCAAGGGCGTGTCGCTGTTCGTGGTGCCGAAATTCATGGTCAATGCCGACGGTTCGGTGGGGCAGCGCAACGGCGTCGTCTGCGGCTCGATCGAGCACAAGATGGGCATTCACGGCAATTCCACCTGCGTGATGAATTACGACAACGCCGTGGGCTGGCTGATCGGCGAAGAGAACAAGGGCATGCAGGGCATGTTCGTGATGATGAACGAGGCCCGCCTCGGCGTCGCCGTGCAGGGTCTCGCACAGTCGGAAGTGGCCTATCAGAACGCGGTCGCCTATGCCCGGGATCGCATCCAGGGCCGTTCGCTCACCGGTGCCAAGGCGCCGGACAAGCCGGCCGATCCGATCATCGTCCATCCCGACGTGCGTCGCACGCTGCTGTCGATCCGCTCCTTCAACGAGGCCGCGCGCGCCTTCGTGATGTGGACCGCGCTGAAGAGCGACGTCGCCCATCGCTCCGAGGATCCCAAGGACCGCCAGGCCGCCGACGATCACATGGGCCTGATGACGCCCGTCCTGAAAGGCTTTCTCACCGATTGCGGCTTCGCCAACGCGGTGCAGGCGCAGCAGATGTATGGCGGCCACGGCTACATCGCCGAGCAGGGCATGGAGCAGTTCGTGCGCGATGCCCGCATCGCCATGATCTACGAAGGCGCCAACGGCATCCAGGCGCTCGACCTCGTCGGCCGCAAGCTGCCGCGCGATGGCGGCCGCGCCATCATGGCGTTCTTCGGCGAGGTCATGGCCTTCGCCAAGGAGAACGGCGGCGACGAGGCGATGAAGTCCTTCATCACCCCGCTCTCGGCTTCGCTCGGCCATCTCCAGCAGGCCACGACGTGGCTGATGCAGAACGCGATGGCGAAGCCCGACAATGCCGGAGCCGCCGCGACCGATTACCTGAATCTCTTCGGTTTCGTCGCGCTCGGCTACATGTGGGCGAAGATGGCGAAGGTGACGCAGGCCAAGATTGCCGAGAGCGGGACGACGCCCTATCTCTCGACCAAGCTCGTCACCGGCCGCTTCTTCATGGAGCGGATGCTGCCGGAGACCGCGGCCAATCTCGCGCGCATCCAGGCCGGCTCCGCCACCATCATGGAGCTGCCGGCGGAAGCTTTCTGAGGATTTTCGCTGCACCAATAATCCGGCCGCGCCGCGGCCCCACCAATAACCGCAATCAGGAGGCTCCCATGGCAGATGCCTATATCTACGATCACGTCCGCACCCCCCGCGGCCGCGGCAAGGCTGACGGCGCGCTGCACGAAGTCACCGCGCTCGCGCTCGCGACCGTGCCGCTCAAGGCGCTCAAGGACCGCAACAACCTGCCGGAAGATTCCGTCGATGACGTCATTCTCGGCGTAGTCGATCCGGTCGGCGAAGCCGGCTCCGACATTGCGCGCTTTGCCGCGCTGAAGGCGGGCCTCGGCGAAGCGGTGCCGGGCGTGCAGATCAGCCGCTTCTGCGCCTCCGGCCTCGATGCCGTGAATTTTGCCGCAGCCCAGGTGATGAGCGGCCAGCACGAACTCGTGATCGGCGGCGGCGCCGAATCGATGAGCCGCGTCGGCATCGGTGCGTCCGGCGGCGCCTGGCCGATGGACCCGTCGATGGCCGTGCCGGCTTATTTCATGCCGCAGGGCATCTCGGCCGATCTGATCGCGACCAAATACGGCTTCTCGCGCGACGATGTCGACGCCTATGCGGTGCAGAGCCAGCAGCGCGCGGCGAAATCCTGGGATGAAGGCCGCTTCGACAAGTCGGTCGTCCCGGTGAAGGACATCAACGGCCTCACCATCCTCGCCAAGGACGAGCACATGCGTCCGTCGACGACGATGCAGTCGCTGGCGCAGCTGCAGCCGGCGTTCACGATGATGGCGCAGATGGGCGGCTTCGACGGCGTCGCGGTGCAGTCGCATCCGGAAATCGAGCGCGTCAATTACGTGCACCACGCCGGCAATTCGTCGGGCATCGTCGATGGTGCCGGCGCGGTTCTGCTCGGCAGCAAGGAAGCGGCTAGCAAATACGGCCTGAAGCCGCGTGCAAGAATCCGCGCATTCGCCAATATCGGCTCCGAGCCCGCGATGATGCTGACCGGCCCGGTCGACGTCACTGAAAAGCTGTTTGCGCGCTCCGGCATGAAGAAGTCGGACATCGACCTGTTCGAGCTCAACGAGGCCTTCGCTTCCGTCGTGCTGCGCTACATCCAGGCCTTCGACATCGACAACGCCAAGATCAACGTCAACGGCGGTGCGATCGCGCTCGGCCATCCGCTGGGCGCGACCGGTGCCATGATCCTCGGCACCGTGCTCGACGAGCTCGAGCGCACCAACAAGGCGACCGCACTGGTGACGCTGTGCATCGGCGGCGGCATGGGCACTGCCACCATCATCGAACGCGTCTAAGGGTAGGGGAGCAACCAGCATGGCTTACAAGAACTTCAAGGTTGAGACCGATTCCGACGGCATCGCGCTTGTCACCTGGGACATCCCGGGCCGTTCGATGAACGTGCTCGACGAGACCTCGACCAGCGAGCTCGACGCGATCGTCAAGGCGACCACGGCGGATGCCGCGGTAAAGGGCGTCGTCATCACCTCCGCAAAGGAAGCGTTCTGCGCGGGTGCCGATCTTTCCATGCTCGAAGGCATGAACCAGGCCTACGCAAAGGTCTTCAAGGAGCAGGGCGAGACGGCGGCGAACCAGATGCTGTTCGAGCAGAGCCGGCGCTTCTCACAGGTGCTGCGCTCGATCGAGACCTCCGGCAAGCCGTGGGCGGCGGCGATCAACGGTCTCGCGCTCGGCGGCGGTTTCGAGATCACGCTGTGCTGCCACTATCGCGTGGCGGCGGAGAATCCCAAGACGCGGCTTGGTCTGCCCGAGGTCAAGGTCGGCCTCTTCCCGGGCGCTGGCGGCACGCAGCGCGTGCCGCGCCTGGTGCCGCCGCAGGAGGCGATGACGATCCTGCTCAAGGGCGATCCGGTCACGGTCGAGAAAGCCAAGGCGCTGAATCTGATTCACGCCGTCGTTCCCGCCGCCGACCTCATCAAGACGGCAAAGGACTGGATCAAGGGCGGCGGCAAGGCCGTCGCGCCCTGGGACGAGAAGGGCTTCAAGCTGCCGGGCGGCCCGGTGTTCTCCAAGGCCGGCATGATGATGTTCCCGGCCGGCAACGCGATCTATCGCCGCGAGACCTACGACAATTATCCGGCCGCACGCGCGATCATGAGCTGCGTCTATGAGGGCCTGCAGCTGCCGATCGACGCCGCGCTCCGTGTCGAGTCGCGCTACTTCACCTCGGTGCTGCGCTCGAAGGAAGCGGCGGCGATGATCCGCAGCCTGTTCCTGTCGATGCAGGAGCTCAACAAGGGCGCGCGCCGTCCGAAGGATGTGCCGCCGACCAAGGTGAAGAAGATCGCCGTGATCGGCGCTGGCTTCATGGGGGCGAGCGTCGGCTATGTCTCGGCCCGTGCCGGTCTCGACGTCGTCCTGATCGATCGCGACCAGGAGAGCGCCGACAAGGGCAAGGCGCATGCGCAGAAGGTGATCGAAGAGCAGATCAAGAAGGGCCGCGCCAAGCCCGGCGACGCAGAAGCCCTGCTCGCGCGCATCACGCCGACCGCGGACTATTCCGCACTGAAGGACGTCGATCTCGTCATCGAGGCCGTGTTCGAGGACCGCAAGGTCAAGGCGGATACCTTTGCCAAGGCGCAGGAGCATATGAAGCCGGACGTGATCTTCGCGTCCAACACCTCGACACTTCCGATCACCTCGCTGGCGGAATCCTTCAAGGACCAGGGCAGGTTCGTCGGCATCCACTTCTTCTCGCCGGTCGAGAAGATGATGCTGGTCGAGATCATCCAGGGCAAGAACACCGGCGATCTCGCGATCGCGACCGCGCTCGACTACGTCCGCCAGATCGGCAAGACCCCGATCGTCGTCAACGACTCCAGAGGCTTCTTCGCCAATCGCTGCGTCGGCCGCTACGTCGCCGAAGGCAACGAGATGTTCCTCGAGGGCGTGCCGCCCGCGATGATCGAGAACTGCGCCAAGATGGCCGGCATGCCGGTTGGCCCGCTCTCGCTGTCGGACGAGGTCGCGCTCGACCTCGGGCTCAAGATCATGAAGGCGACGGAAGCCGACCTCGGCCCCAACGCCATCAATCCTGATCAGAAGAAGCTGATGGTGGAAATGGTCGAGAAGCAGGGCCGACTGGGCCGCAAGAACAGCAAGGGCTTCTACGACTACCCCGAGAAGGGCAAGGGTCAGAAGAGCCTGTGGCCGGGCCTGTCCGCACTGCAGCCCAAGCAGCTCGATCCTGATACGCTCGACGTCGAGGAGCTGAAGCAGCGCTTCCTGGTGGTGCAGGCGGTGGAAGCCGCGCGCACGGTGGAGGATCACGTCATCACCGATCCGCGCGAGGCGGATGTCGGCTCGATCCTCGGCTTCGGCTTCGCGCCGTTCACCGGCGGGACGCTGTCCTACATCGACTTCATGGGCACGAAGAAGTTCGTCGAGCTCTGTCACAAGCTGGAGGCGAAATACGGCTCGCGCTTTACCCCGCCGAAACTCCTCGAGGAGATGGCCGCGAAGGGAGAAACGTTCTACGGCCGCTTCGCTCCGAACAAGGCGGCGGCGTGATTCTCTGAACCGTAGCCGGGACGAAAATTACGAAAGGCCGGATTCTCGATCCGGCCTTTCGCATGTGCGCTCAGGCCGCCTGGATCAATCCTTCCTTCTTCATCGCTTCCTGCACCTGCGGCCGCGCCGCGACTCGGGTCTTGTAGGCGGCAAGGTTCGGCATCGCCGAGAGGTCGAACTTCATCCGGTCGCCCCAGGTCAGCATCGTGAAGAGATAGCCGTCAGCCACCGTGAACTGCTTACCCATGAGGTAGTCGCGGCCGGCGAGCTGACTATCGATGTATTTCAGCTTGCCCATGACGCGGTCCTTGAAGAAGGCCTTGGCCTCGTCGTTCAGCGTCGGCGCGAACATCGGGCCGAAGCTCTTGTGGACCTCCGAGGTGAGGAAGTTGAGCCATTCGAGCAGCTTGTATCGCTCGGAGCTGCCGTGGGCCGGCGCCAGTGCCTTGGCTGAGGCCTGATCGGCGATCATCTGGACAATCACCGGGCCTTCGGTCACGATCTCTCCGCTATCGAGGCCCAGCGCAGGGACCTGGCCCTTGGGGTTCAGCTTCAGATAATCCTCACCGTTTTCGAGCTTCTTGGCCCGGATATCGACCTTGACCAGTTCATACGGCAGGCCGGCTTCCAGGAGCGCGATATGGGGGGATAGCGAGCAGGCACCGGGCGAATAGTACAATTTCATGGAATTTCCTCCTCTTGTTGCTTGGTTCAGGCGAAAGAACGACTACATGCATCTGCTTGAAACAGTCAAGATTGATGCAGCTGCATCGAATAGGGTAAGAGACGGGCGACGAGCTTGAGCGGGACCATGAAACGCAAACCATCGACCGAGGCGACTTCCGCCTGGATCCGCTTGATGCGGGTGCAGAGCCGTGTGCTCAATTGCGTCGAGCAGGACCTGAAGAAGGCCGGCTTCCCACCGCTGGCATGGTATGACGCGCTGCTCGAACTGTCACGGGCGCCCTCGGGCGAGCTCCGGCCGGTCGAACTCGAACGGCAGATGCTGATCCCGCAATATTCGACATCGCGGCTGATCGACCGCCTGGTCGACGAAGGCCTCGCCTCGCGGCGCGAATGCAAGATCGACAAGCGCGGCCAGTTCGTGGAGATCACGGAAGCCGGGCGCGAATTGCAGAAGCGGATGTGGGGCGCCTATTCGGCCGCGATCGAGAAATATGTCGGTTCGAAGCTGTCCGATGCGGATGCCGTGAAGCTCAGCGGTCTGCTCGACCGTCTGGGCTGCTCGTGCGGCGAGATGAAACTGCCGCCTGCCCACGTCAACGAAACCACGCCGTTGCGATGATCGCGCGGCAAACCAGCTCGTCCGTGCAGCCGGTGGCTGCGCGGACCATCCCTGTCACCCACGCGCGTTCGATCGAAGCGCTTTTGATTAGAGTCTGATATGGCGCGAGACCAGATCGATATGACGCCGTTGCAATCGCGTGACGAACTCGTCAAGTGGTTCGAGGAAGGCTGCAAGGACCCGTCCGAATTCCGCATGGGCACCGAGCATGAGAAGACGCCGTTCACGCTCGAAGGCCACTGCCCAGTGCCCTATGAGGGCCCGCGCGGTATCGGCGCGCTGCTCGAAGGCATGAAGCTCCTGCTCGGCTGGGAGCCGATCATGGAGAAGGGCAACATCATCGGCCTCTACGACGTCACCGGCGGCGGCGCGATTTCGCTGGAGCCCGGTGGGCAGTTCGAGCTTTCGGGCGCTCCGGTCGAAAACGTGCACCAGACCCAGAGTGAGCTGATGGCGCATCTGGCGCAGGTGCGCGAGATCGCAACGCCGCTCGGCATCGGCTTCCTCGGGCTCGGCATGACGCCGTCCTGGTCGCGCGCCGACATCCCGGTGATGCCCAAGGGCCGCTACAAGATCATGACCAATTACATGCCGAAGGTCGGCCAGTACGGCCTCGACATGATGTACCGGACCTGCACGGTACAGACCAATCTCGACTTCTCCTCCGAAGCCGACATGGTCAAGAAGCTGCGTGTTTCGCTCGCGCTTCAGCCGGTCGCGACCGCCTTGTTCGCCAATTCGCCGTTTACCGAGGGCAAGCCGAACGGCTTTCTCTCCTTCCGGTCCGAGATCTGGCGCGATACCGACAACGCGCGTGCCGGCATGATGCCGTGGGCATTCGAGGACGGCATGGGCTTCGAGCGCTATGTCGATTACGCGCTCGACGTGCCCATGTATTTCGTCAAGCGCGACGAGGACTACATCGACGTCTCGGGCTCCTCGTTCCGCGCCTTCTTCGATGGTCGCAACAACAATTTGCCTGGGGAACGTCCGACGTTGTCGGACTGGGCCAACCATCTTTCGACGATTTTCCCGGAGGTGCGGCTCAAGCGCTATCTCGAGATGCGCGGCTCCGATGGTGGCCCGTGGGGCCGTCTGCCGGCGCTATCGGCGTTCTGGGCCGGGCTGCTCTACGACGATGTCTCGCTGGATGCCGCCTGGGACTTGGTGAAGCATTGGAGCGCGCATGAGCGCCAGGCCCTGCGCGACGACGTGCCGCGCTTCGGCTTCAAGTCGCGGATCAAGGACCGCTATCTGTTCGAGATCGCCAAGGAGTGCCTCGTTCTGGCACATGCCGGCTTGCGCCGGCGCGGCCGGATCGACCAGCTCGGCCGCGACGAGACCAGGCATCTGGAGCCGCTCGATCGCATCATCGATTCCGGCCGCACGCCGGCTGAGGAGATGCTCGACAAGTTCAAGGGTCCCTGGAACGGCTCGGTGGAACCAGCCTACGCGGAATACGCGTTCTAGGACACAAGACGAGCGGTCGGGAGCCGAGCCGTTCATCGCCCGTACAGGTTTGCGGCGATCAAATGGCCGGCTGAAAAACCCGAGCGTCGTCAATAACTCGAAAGCTGTTCCGATGGGGAAGGGCCGCCTGGCCGTCATGGCAAGCGTCCTGGCAAGCGTCGTGGCCTGCGCTGCGCTGCTTTCGCTCGTGTTTGCGAGCTGGCCTGCGCGTGCCCAGACGGCGTTCGACCGGCCCGGCGGAGACTATTTCAGCACCCCGGTCACGTCGGGCGATCCGGAGGATTGCGCGCTGCTGTGCGAGCGCGACCGCCGGTGCCGCTCGTGGAGCTTCAGCTATCCGGACGTCGAAGGCGGCTCGGCCGTGTGCTGGCTGAAGAACACGGTGCCTGCGCGCGTGCCGGGAAGCTGCTGCATCTCCGGTGTGCGGGGCGCCGGCGTGATCGAGCCGCGCGTCGAAGGCGTGGAGACCTCGATCGACCGCCCCGGCGGCGATTTGCGCAATTTCGAGATGAAGGACGGCGAAGGCGAAGAGGCCTGCAAGGCCGCCTGCACCGCCGACAACAAATGCCGCGCCTTCACCTATGCCCGCCCCGGCTACACCGGACGCGAAGCGCGCTGCTTCCTGAAAAAGGAAATCAAACCGCCGCGGCGGAAGGCGGGGTTCACGTCGGGCGTGGTGAGATAGCATGCAGCTCTCACCACCGTCCTTGCGAGCCACCGGGTCCGCGCGAAGCGCGGCCCGATGACAGGCTCCGCGAAGCAATCCAGAATTGCTTCCGCGGCGGCACTCTGGACTGCTTCGTCGCTTCGCTCCTCGTAATGACGAGGAGGGTAAAGCGGACATCTCACTCCGCCGCGATCACCGTGATCTCGGGCCACAGCGTCTTCCAGCGTGCCGCCTTCGCCGCGTAATTGGCGGCGGAAAAATTCGGCGTCCGATTGGGTCGCACAATCAGCTTCGCGACGTCGTCGAACCCGTGCGGCGCGTAGACGTCGAAATCCCCTCCGGCAGGGCGGATGCCCACCTGCGTATTCTCCGTGAGGAAGCGGTCGATACCGTCGGTCGCGCGCATCAAGGGCTGATAGGGCAGACCGTGCTTGCCGGGATACCAAAGGTGCACGCGCGCCTGGTTGCGGATTTCGACCTTGGGGCCGAGATGCGCGAGCTGTGCGTGCAGCTTGCGGATCACTGCGTCTTCCGCCTCCCATGAGGTGTCGGAATCGAAATAGAACACGTCGTAATCGGCTATGCCGTGATCGATCGGGCGGCCCGTGAGCACGTTCCACACCGTCTGCACCAGGCAGCCCGCGACGAGCCACGCATCCGGCAGCGCGAGGCGATGAATTTCATCGAGGATCGCTGCGTTCAACGGATTTCGCAGGGCGAGAGCCAGAAATTCGTCGCGGACCATCACTATTGCACTCCCTCTCCCGCATGCAGGAGAGAGGTGAGGACGTTCCTGCCTTCAATGCACGGCGGTGAAAAACCGCGCCATGCGAAATCCGGACAGCCAGGTCCACACCGGCTGGCCCCGGATGCCGAGATCCCAGGATCCGAGCACGGCATCCGCGCGGCCGACCAGATTGTCGATCGGCAACATGCCGACGCCGCCGGAGCGCAGGGGCACGCGGCTGTCGGCGGAGTTGTCGCGGTTGTCGCCGAGCACGAAGAGATGGCCCGCCGGCACCGTCACTTCCTGCGTGTTGTCGAGCGGACCGTTGTCGCGCATCTTGAAGATCAGGTGCGAGACGCCATTCGGCAGCGTCTCGACATAGCGATAGGCGGGTTCGCTGCCGCCATTGTCGTCCTCGGCGGCGCCAACGCCGTCCGGCTTCAGCTCGGCGGGGCGGTCATTGACGAAGAGCTGGCCCTGGCGCAGCTGGATGCGGTCGCCGGGCAGGCCCACGACGCGCTTGACCCAGGCCTGCGAGCGGTCGCCGGGCCAGCGGAAGACGACGACGTCGCCCTGCTTCGGCGTCTCCGCGAACACGCGGCCGCTCTCAGGCAGGTTGATCTGGATCGGCAGCGACGAGGTGCCGTAGCCGTAGGGGAATTTCGAGGCGATCAAGGCGTCGCCGATCAACAGCGTCGGCTCCATCGAGCCCGACGGCACGTAGAACGGTTCGGCCAGCGCACCCTTGGCGATGAATACCGCGGCGACGATGCCGGCGAGCTGCACGAGCTGGCCGGCCCAGCCGCTGCCCTTCCGCTTGGTGGTGACAGTTATCTTCTCGACGCTCATCCGCCTGTTCCACCCACCGTAATGCGTTCCATCAACAGCGACGGCTGGCCGACGCCGACCGGCACGCCCTGACCGTTCTTGCCGCAGGTGCCGATGCCGGTATCGAGCGCGAGGTCGTTGCCGATCATGCGGATGCGATGCAAATCGGTCGGCCCGTTGCCGATCAGCATGGCGCCCTTCAGGGGCGCACCGATCTTGCCGTTCTCGATCTTGTAGGCCTCGGTGCATTGAAACACGTATTTGCCCGAGGTGATGTCGACCTGGCCGCCGCCGAAATTCGCGGCGAAGACGCCGTTCTTCACCGACGCGAGGATCTCGGCCGGATCGCGGTCGCCCGCGAGCATGTAGGTGTTGGTCATGCGCGGCATCGGCACATGGGCATAGCCCTGGCGGCGCCCGTTGCCGGTCGGCTTCATATTCATCAGGCGCGCGTTCTGACGGTCCTGCATATAGCCGACCAGGACGCCGTCCTCGATCAGCACGGTGCGGTTGGTCGGCGTGCCCTCGTCGTCGATCGACAGCGAGCCGCGGCGCGAGGCAATGGTGCCGTCGTCGACCACGGTCACGCCCTTGGCCGCGACCTGCTGGCCCATCAGACCGGCAAACGCAGACGTCTTCTTGCGGTTGAAGTCACCTTCGAGGCCATGACCGACCGCCTCATGCAGCATCACGCCGGGCCAGCCGGCCCCGAGCACGACGTCCATCTCGCCGGCGGGGGCGGGAATCGATTCCAGATTGACGAGGGCCTCGCGCAGCGCGCCGTCGGCGGCGTCGCGCCAGGACTTAGCTTCGATGAATTCGGCGTAGCCGGCGCGGCCGCCATAGCCCTTGCTGCCGCTTTCCTGGCGGTCGCCCTGACCGGCGACGACGGAGACGTTGACGCGCACGAGCGGGCGGATATCGCGATAGCTCTCGCCGTCGGGCCGCAGGATCTCGACCACCTGCCAGGTCGCGCCCAGGCTGACGCTGACCTGCCGCACCCGCGGATCCTTGTCGCGCAGATAGGCGTCGATCTCGGCGAGCAGCTTGACCTTGGTCTCGAAGCCGGGGGCATCGAGCGGATTGTCGTCACTGTAAAGCCGCACGTTGGTATGCGCTGGAGGCGCGGCGAAGTTGCCGGAATAGCCACCGCGCACGGCCGCGACCGCGTCCGCAGCGCGAATCAGCGCCGGCAGCGACACGTCCGAGGAATGCGCGTAGCCGACCGCGTCGTCCTTGACGGCGCGCAGGCCAAAACCTTGCGAGGTGTCGTAGGTCGCCTGCTTCAGCCGCCCATTGTCGAACATCAGCGCTTCGGTCTGGCTGTATTCCAGGAACAATTCGCCGTCGTCGGCACCGGCAAGCCCGCGCGCGAGCTCGTTGCGAACCTGATCGCGGTCGAGATTGGCGCGGTCGAGCAGGGAGGTTGTGGCAGGGTTGGTCATGCGTCCGTCCATTATCGGGGGATGTGAGGCAAGATAATGGTTTCCCGGCAGTTCCGCGAGGGGCTTGGCCGTCACATTACGGAAACGATAGGATTGGCACGGGAGTAAGGGGCCCTGACGCGGATGCCGATCGGTGCTATGCTAGTTTCATGAATTACCGAGATATCATCTCGATTGAACCTGGCAAACGCGGTGGGCGACCCTGCATCCGCCACAGCGGATCGCTGTGGCAGATGTGCTCGGCTGGCTGGCTGCTGGCCAGACCCACGCTCAAATCCTCGACGACTTCCCCGAACTGACCGAGGACGATATCCGCGCTTGCCTGGCCTATGCCGCCGACCGCGAGAGGCGATTGGTGACCGCACCGATATGAGGTTGCCGTTCGATCAGAACCTCAGCTTCAAACTTTGCCAGATGATCGCCGACCTTTTTCCGGGTTCGAGTCACGTCCGGTCTCATGGTCTGTCCGAAGTCGCCGACGGTGCGCTTTGGGAGTTTGCGAAGGCAAATGGTTTCGCGATTGTGACCCAGGACGTCGATTTTGCCGAGCTGGCGGGCCTGTTGGGCTCTCCACCCAAAGTGATTTGGCTTCGGGCGGGCAATCAAACGACCGCGACGATTGCGGCTCTGCTTCGCCGGCACGCGCGGACGATTGAGTCTTTCGAGAGCGATGACAGCACTGCCTGCCTTGCGATTTATTAGGCCGTTAGAGCCTATGGCAGCTTGTCATATCCCTCGCCGAGCCCGTTCAGGCTGAGCGGGAAGCCGATGCCTTCTTCCGGGGTCTCGAAGATGATGAAGGTCGCGGTCTTGGCGGTGCGGAGCTGGCCGAGCAGCTTGTCGTCCATGACGACTTCGGCGACGCAGCCATTGGGCAGGCAGCGGACAAAGCCGGCACGGCCGACATCCTGGTTGTCGAGTTTGAGGCCGAGGCCGGAGGGCAGGAGAACGCCGAGGGGGGCGACGACCCGCATCAGGCGGCTCTTCTGGTCGGCGGTCTTGAGAACGATCACGGTCAGGCCGGCGTTGGAGCGGTCTTCGGCCACCACGCTCTGGATCAGGGCGCATTGCTCGGACTGGGCGCCGGGCGGGGTGTCGCAGCGGATCTGCCAGTCGCCATGGACGGAGCGCACCGCGCCCTGCGCATGGGCGAGGCCCGGAAGCGCCAGGACGACGACCGCCGCCAGCAGGGCAGCCAGCATCGTGAGGCCGCCAGCCTGGCTTTTAGCCCGCCTTGCCATGGATCTCGAAAACCCCATCGGGTCGGTCCCTCTGCTCGCCTGGGTCGCTCGCACCCGGCGGACTGATACGGGAATGACGGCGTCTTGAAGGCGATTCGCAAGCAAATTCCACGCCGCCACGGCCGCCGTCGCCCGCACGAATCAGGTTCCTGTGCGGCTGTCCGCCAGTGCCTACCGCGGGCAATTCCGCTGTCAAGCGGCAGCATCCCGGGAAATGGTATTTTTGTCTGATGTTACTAGGAAATATCTTGCGGGTGATGGCTGACAGACGAGGCTCAAGACTGCATTGCGATAGATCAAGAATTATGGTTTGAGAGGCTTGATTTCGGCGTTCTAGCGATCTGGCCCCAATTCCTCTTAGAGGTATTCTTGCGCGGCGGTTTGTCAGACGGGGGGATCGAATAAAGCGTTTCCCGAAAATAGGGGAATGCACTTGGGGTGATTTCGTTAGGGGAGCGCGAACGGCATGAAGATGTCGATGGGCCCGGTGGGCCGGCACTTGCTGGGATTGGCCGTAGCGGGTCTGACGCTGGCGACGGGCGGTGCGGCATTTGCCGAGCTCGGGCAACCGGCTGCGTGGGAGTGGACGCTGCAGCAGTCCGGGTCCCCGGTGATGGACAATATCGTCTGGTTTCACAATTTCCTGTTCGTGCTGATCACGCTGATCACGCTGTTCGTTCTGGCGCTGCTCGTGATCGTGGTCGTGAAGTTCAACGCGCGAGCCAATCCGGTGCCGTCGCGGACCACGCACAACACGCTGATCGAGGTGGCGTGGACGCTCGTTCCGGTGCTGATTCTGGTCGGTATCTCGGTGCCGTCGTTCCGACTCCTGTTCCTCGAGCTCGACGTGCCGAAGGCGGATCTGACCATCAAGGCGACCGGCAAGCAGTGGTACTGGTCCTACGCCTATCCTGATAACGGCAAGTTCGAGTTCGACTCGCTGATGGCCCAGGACAAGCAGCCCCGCCTGCTCGGCGTCGACAATGAGATGGTGGTGCCCGTCAACAAGGTGGTCCGGGTTCAGGTGACCGGGGCCGACGTGATTCATGCCTTTGCGCTGCCGTCCTTCGGCGTCAAGATCGACGCCATTCCGGGCCGGCTCAACGAGACCTGGTTCAAGGCCACCAAGACCGGCATGTTCTACGGCCAGTGCTCGGAATTGTGCGGCAAGGACCACGCCTTCATGCCGATCGCCATCCGCGTGGTGAGCGACCAGGAGTTCGCCTCCTGGGTCGAGACGGCGAAGAAGAAGTACGCGAGCGGCGGCACCAGCACCTACGCCTCCACGGCCGGCCCGACGCAGTGAGCGCCGGGCGAAGGGTTCGAGGAAACTGAAAGCGACATAAGGCGGGACCTCCAGAGGTCCGATCGGGACGCAAGGCAGGATTAGAAAATGGCAACGAGCGCAGCGGCACACGGCGATCACGCGCAAGACCACGGACATGACGAGCACGCCCATCCGACCGGATGGCGGCGCTACGTCTATTCGACCAACCACAAGGACATCGGCACGATGTACCTGATCTTCGCGGTCATCGCCGGCGTCATCGGCGCCGCGATGTCGATCGCGATCCGTGCCGAGCTGATGTATCCGGGCGTGCAGATCTTCCACGAGACGCACACCTACAATGTGTTCGTGACCTCCCACGGTCTGATCATGATCTTCTTCATGGTCATGCCTGCGATGATCGGCGGCTTCGGCAACTGGTTCGTGCCGCTGATGATCGGCGCGCCCGACATGGCGTTCCCGCGCATGAACAACATCTCGTTCTGGCTGCTGCCGGCCTCGTTCGCGCTGCTGCTGATGTCGACCTTCGTCGAGGGCGAGCCGGGCGCCAACGGCGTCGGCGCCGGCTGGACCATGTACGCGCCGCTGTCGAGTTCGGGCCATCCGGGCCCGGCCGTCGACTTCGCGATCCTGTCGCTGCATCTGGCAGGCGCCTCCTCGATCCTCGGCGCCATCAACTTCATCACCACCATCTTCAACATGCGCGCGCCGGGCATGACCCTGCACAAGATGCCGCTGTTCGTGTGGTCGATCCTGGTGACGGTGTTCCTGCTGCTGTTGTCGCTGCCGGTGCTCGCCGGTGCGATCACGATGCTGCTCACCGACCGCAATTTCGGCACGACGTTCTTCAACCCCGAAGGCGGCGGCGATCCCGTGCTGTTCCAGCATCTGTTCTGGTTCTTCGGTCACCCCGAAGTGTACATCCTGATCCTGCCCGCCTTCGGCATGGTCAGCCAGATCGTCTCGACCTTCTCGCGCAAGCCCGTGTTCGGCTATCTCGGCATGGCCTACGCCATGGTCGCGATCGGCGGCATCGGCTTCGTGGTGTGGGCGCACCATATGTACACGGTGGGCATGTCCTCGGCGACGCAGGCCTATTTCGTCGCCGCCACGATGGTCATCGCGGTCCCGACCGGCGTGAAGATCTTCTCGTGGATCGCCACGATGTGGGGCGGCTCGATCGAGTTCCGCGCGCCGATGATCTGGGCGGTGGGATTCATCTTCCTGTTCACCGTCGGCGGCGTCACCGGCGTGGTGCTGGCGAATGCCGGCGTCGACCGCGTGCTCCAGGAGACCTACTACGTCGTCGCGCATTTCCATTACGTGCTGTCGCTCGGTGCGGTGTTCGGTATCTTCGCCGGCTGGTACTACTGGTTCCCGAAGATGTCGGGCTACATGTACAATGAAGGGCTCGCCAAGGCGCACTTCTGGGTCACCTTCATCGGCGTGAACCTGGTGTTCTTCCCGCAGCACTTCCTCGGGCTGTCGGGCATGCCGCGCCGCTATGTCGATTATCCCGACGCGTTCGCGGGCTGGAATCTGGTCTCGTCGGTCGGCTCTTACATCTCCGGCTTCGGCGTGCTGATCTTCCTCTACTGCGTGATCGACGCCTTCGCGAAGAAGGTGCCGGCTGGCGACAATCCGTGGGGTGCAGGTGCGACCACGCTGGAATGGACGCTGCCCTCGCCGCCGCCCTTCCACCAGTTCGAAGTGCTGCCCCGCGTGCAGTAAGCCAATGCTCGCGGCGCCCGTGACGGGCGCCGCGGCTCGACAACCAAGCGAGTCAGTCTAGTGTCCGTCCTCGACCACAACGCCGTCGACATCAATCCCCGCATCTCCGAAGCGGAGGTTGGCGATTACATCGCGCTCCTGAAGCCGCGGGTGATGTCGCTGGTGATCTTCACCGCGCTGGTCGGAATGGCGATGGCACCCGGGCATTTTCACCCGGTGCTGGCCATCACCTCGCTGCTCTGCATCGCCGTCGGCGCCGGCGCGTCCGGCGCGCTCAACATGGCGCTCGAAGGCGACATCGACGCCAAGATGTCGCGCACGGCGAACCGGCCGATTCCGCGCGGCCGCATCACCCGCCCCGAGGCGATGACCTTCGGCATGACGCTCGCCTTCTTCTCGGTGATGACGCTCGGCATCCTGGTCAACTGGATCGCGGGCGCGCTGCTCGCCTTCACCATCTTCTTCTACGTCGTGATCTACACGATCGGTCTGAAGCGCTGGACCGCGCAGAACATCGTGATCGGGGGTGCCGCCGGCGCGCTGCCGCCAGTGGTGGCCTGGGCCGCGGTCACCGGCACGGTCGACGTCGAGCCGCTGCTGCTGTTCGCCATCATCTTCTTCTGGACGCCGCCGCACTTCTGGGCGCTGGCGCTGTTCCGCTCCGACGATTACGCGCGCGCCGGCATTCCGATGCTGCCCAACGTCGCCGGCCCCGACGCAACCCGGCTTCAGATCCTGCTCTATACCATCGTGCTGATCGCGGTCGCTGCTGCGCCCTGGGCGCTCGGCTATTTCGACGCCATCTATGGCATCGTCTCGCTGATCCTCGGCGCCGGCATGCTGGCGTTCGCCGTCAACGTCTATGTGCGTCGCGAGCGTAGCCAATCGCTGCGGGCGACCCGCAAGCTGTTCGCGTTCTCCATCCTTTATCTGTTCGCGCTGTTTGCGACCTTGCTGGCCGAGGTCGTGTTCCGGGCGCTCGCGCCGATGGTAGGGGGCGCATGATCGCAGGAATGGCCGACAAACCCGAGATAGACGGAATCGTCCTCACCGAGGCGCAGAAGAAGAGCCGTCGCCAGCGCTCGATCGCGATCGCACTCGCGCTCGGCGTGCTCGTGGTGCTGTTCTTCGCCGTCACCATGGTCAAGGGGCCGGCCGTGCTCGTCCGGCCGATGTAGGAAACATGGATCAGAAGCCGACCATATCGCAGGATCAGAGCCGGACGGCCGCCAAAGGCCGCAGGCCTTCCAAAGGGCTTGGCCGCGACGTGGTGGTCGCCTCGATCTGCGGCGGCGTGGTCGCGCTGATGGTCGGCGCCTCCTACGCGGCGGTGCCGTTCTACAACTGGTTCTGCCGCGCCACCGGCTTCAACGGCACGACCCAGGTCGCGACCTCGGCGCCGGCCAGCGGTCCGATCGCACGAAAGATCGCGGTGCGCTTCGATTCCAACGTCGCGCCCGGCCTGCCCTGGAAGTTCGAGCCCGAGCAGAGCGAGATCGAGGTCAATATCGGCCAGGTCGTGACCGTCTTCTACACGGTGACCAACCGGGCCGCGCGGACCACCGCAGGCCAGGCCGCCTACAATGTCGCGCCGCTGACGGTCGGATCCTATTTCCAGAAGATCAACTGCTTCTGCTTCACCGAGCAGACCATGGCGCCGGGCGAGAAGCGAGAGATGCCGGTCGTGTTCTACGTCGATCCGTCGATTGCCGACGACCACGAGAACGACGGTCTCAACACGATCACGCTGTCCTACACGTTCTATCCGGTGAAGGATCCGGTGGTGAAGCCGCTCGCGGCCAGCGAAGACGACAAACGCAAGGGAAATCTCTGATCTCCGGGCTCACGCGCCGGGGTTGGACATAAGGGGATAAGTGCCTGACAGGCACGGGATTGAGGAGCGAGACCGCAAATGGCAACGGCGCACACCAAGCATCACGACTACCACCTGGTCGATCCCTCGCCATGGCCCGTCGTCGGCTCCATCTCCGCCTTCATCATGGCGGTCGGCGCGATCACCTGGATGCACCACATGTTCTCGGCTGCGCCGATCATCTTCGGTGTCGGCACCGTCGGTGTGCTCTACACCATGACGAGCTGGTGGGGCGACGTGATCCGGGAAGCCCAGTACAAGGGTGACCACACCCGCGTCGTGCAGCTGCATCACCGCTACGGCATGATCCTGTTCATCGCTTCGGAGGTGATGTTCTTCGTCGCCTGGTTCTGGGCCTATTTCAACGCGGCGCTATTCCCGGCCGACGCCGTCCACGCCACCCGCGATGCGGTGTTCGGCTGTGGTCTCGGGACTGCGGCCGGCGCCTGCGCCGTGCCGGGCACCTGGCCGCCGCACGGCATCGAGACCTTCGATCCCTGGCATCTGCCGCTCCTCAACACGCTGATCCTGCTCACCTCCGGCACCACGGTGACCTGGGCCCACCATGCGCTGCTCGAGAACGATCGCCAGGGCCTGAAGTATGGCCTGATCCTCACCGTCGTGCTCGGCGCGCTCTTCACCTGCGTGCAGGCCTATGAGTACAGCCACGCGGCATTCTCCTTCGGCGGCAACGTCTACGGCGCGACCTTCTTCATGGCGACCGGCTTCCACGGTTTTCATGTGCTGGTCGGCACCATCTTCCTGCTGGTGTGCCTGTTCCGCGCCTATGCCGGCCACTTCACGCCGACCCAGCATCTCGGCTTCGAGTTCGCCGCCTGGTACTGGCACTTCGTCGACGTGGTCTGGCTGTTCCTGTTCCTCTGCATCTATGTCTGGGGACACGGCGCCGAGACCATGGCCCACGGCGCGCACTGAGCGGGCTGACTTCGGATCGAGAAAGGGCGGCCCCGGGGCCGCCCTTTTGCTTTTCTGCGCGCAGGGGTTTCGGCAGAAACTGTGATAGACCCTGTCATCATGAACAAAGCCGACGACACGTCCGAGTCGCAAGCCACCGTCCTGCAGAGCGCGCTGCGCGGGCTTGCCTGCAAATGCCCGCGCTGCGGCCAGGGCAAGCTCTATGCAGGCTTCCTGACGCTTGCGCCGTCCTGCGAGCATTGCGGCCTCGACTACGCCTTCATCGATTCCGGTGACGGTCCGGCGATCTTCATAATCATGCTGGCCGGTGCGATCGTGGTCGGCTGCGCGCTCGTCGTCGAGGTCAAGTACCAGCCGCCGTATTGGCTGCATGCGGTGCTGTGGCTGCCGCTGATCCTTGCGACCACCCTGCTGCCGTTGCGCGCCATGAAGTCGCTGCTGATCGCGCTGCAATTCCACCATAAGGCGGCACCGGGCCGGCTGGTCGACCGCGCGAAATGAACGAGACCGCGCGCAAGCCCCGCGTGGCCGGCTTCGCGCTGTTCACGCTATTCCTGACTGCGGTCTGCATCGTGCTCGGTATCTGGCAATTGCAGCGCCGCATCGCCAAGCACGAGCTGATCGCCGCACTCACCGAGCGTCTCGCGGAGGCACCGGTCGCTCTGCCGCCGCCGGCGCGATGGGCCGCGCTAAGCCCCGCGCGCGATGAATTCCGCCGTGTCAGCTTTACCGCGACCTATGCGCCGTTGCCTGATGCGATGGTCTATTCCCCCGGATCCGCCGTACGCAAGGATGCGTCAGGCCCCGGCACCTGGGCGTTCCTGCCGGCGCGGCTGCCGAGCGGCGAGACGGTGGTGATCGATGCGGGCTTCGTCGAAAATACCATGCAGGATCGCAGCGTCGAGGATCGCGCGGTCAAGAAGCTCGTCACGGGCCAGGCGGTCTCGTTCACCGGCTATCTGCGCTTCCCCGAGGCACCTGGCTGGCTGACCCCGGCGGCGAACCGCGACAAGCGGCTGTGGTTCGTGCGCGATCACGTGGCGATCGCGAGCGCGCTGGGCTGGGGCGCGGTTGCGCCGTTCTATGTCGACCTCGAGCAGCCCGCGCCCGAGAACGGCATTCCGCGGCCGGGGCCGCTCGACGTGCATCTCAAGGACGATCACCTGCAATACGCCATCACCTGGTTCACGCTTGCAGGCGCCGTGCTCATCGCCTTCGCCGTTTGGGCAAGAGGGCGGCGACGGGGCTGAGCTCCGTAGATCCACTCAGGAAACCCAAGGCTATCGCATATGACGTCTGGCGGCGCCAGAGCGAACGCCTCATCCTTCGAGACGACCGCTTCGCGGCCTCCTCAGGATGAGGCTCAGCTGCATCCATCCGCGTTGAAATGCTGCCGCATACTCATCCCTCATCCTGAGGGCCCGCCGCAGGCGGGCGTCTCGAAGGATGGCCGCAGTCGAATATATTTCTTCATATGCGACAGCCCTGCCAGGGAACCCGGTATCGCCCGGGGTTTACCATTCAGCGCACATTCACGAGTGTGGTCCTAAGCCGCCATCGTTTTTCCGCGGCCGACAGGATTGCAGCGTGAGCGATTTCGACCAGATGGGAATTGTCGTCGACTGGGTGGATGCCTGCAGGAAGGGCGACCTCGCGGCGCTCCTCGACCTCTATGCGGACGACGCCCACGTCGAATGCACGTGCAACGGCACGCAGCGCTATCGCGGCCGGAGCGAGCTCGAAGCCTATTGGCAGCCGCGGCTCAGCGCTTTCTCGTCGGTCGGTTTCGGGCTGGAGGAAATCCATCCTGCGCCACACGGCGTCGATCTCGAATATTCCGTCGCCGGCGCGCTACGCTTCCGCGCCTCGTTTTGTTTTAGTCCGGACGGCAAGATCCGCACCACGCTGTGCGAGCCGGCGCGACAGAACGCGCAGCTTGGCTGGGCGTGCTAGAGTTTCCGTCCTGATTAAGTCAGAACCGAACACCAGATTCTGTTTTGACGCGTTTTCTTCACGCGAACTGGTATCCACTTCGCTCGAAAAGGCTCTAGCCGGTGACCGGCGCCTCGCGTGCCGGCTCGGCGGGAAGGCGGCAGCGCACATAAGTCCTGTCGTCCACGCGCAGCAGTGACAGCGATCCGCTGAGTGCGCGCACGCGCTCATGCATGCCGGTCAGGCCGCGGCCGAACACATTACCTTCGGGAAAGCCGCCGCCATCGTCGGAAATCTCGATGACGACCGTCTCCCCGGCGAAGGTCGCCTGCACATGGGCATTGCTGGCGCCGGCATGACGCAGCACGTTGGTCAGCGCCTCCTGAATCACGCGATAGACGGTCTGAGCCAGCGGCCCGCCGATCGCGTTGAGATCCGGATCGATCGTGTCCGTCAGGTCGATAGACGGCGCCTGCTTGCGAAAATTCCGGAGCAGCGTCTGCACGGTGGTCTCCAGACCCAATTCCTCGATGTAGAGCGGTCGCAACCGGTCGAGGATGCGGCGGTTGGTCTGCTGGAGCGCCTCGACCGATTGCAACACATCCTGCGCCGAACTGCCGGGATTTCCCGCCGGGGGCGAGGCGTCGGCCAATGCGATCGTGCCGGCGCGGATGCTGAACAGCAGCGGACCGAGTTCGTCGTGCAGTTCGCGCGCGAGATCGCGCCGCTCGTCGTCCTGGAGCGACACCAGCCGATGCAGCAGGTCGCGATTGTCCTGGCTCAATTGCGCCAGCGTTTCGGCCAGCGCATTGGCCTCCTCGCAGCTTTGCCGGATTTCCGGCGGTCCTCTGACCGGGATCGGCGTTGCGTAGTCGCCGCGCCGCATCCGCGTGAGTCCTTCGCCGAGATCTTGCAGCGGGCGCAGGGCCGATCCCGCGAAAACATAGGCAATGGTGCCGGTGAGCACCATCAGCACGGCAACGAGGATGGTCAGCGCGAGAAAGCCGATCCACTTCTCGAACAGGTCGGCCGACAGGTCCGGCAGGAAGACGAGATCGCCGACACGCTGGCCGCCGATCGTCACCGGAGCCGCCGCGTCCATGTCCGGAATGGTGAGCAGGTCGACAAACCATTGCGGTACGCCATGCGGCTTGCGCAGGCCGCCCCTCGCTGAGGACGCTGGACCCGTCTCCACGGCACGGAATTGGATATCGGAGGAGGTGTCCAGAGAATGGACAAAGGCGTCGAGCGTCTGCCGCGGGTTGTTCGAGGTGCGCAGGGTGTTGTTGAGCGCGGCGGCAATGGTCTGAATCGAACGCCGCCCCGGCTCGTTCTCGTCCGCCAGTTGGCCGGTCGCGAAGGTTTGGAGCAGCACGCCGCCCATGATCAGCGCGGCGAGGAAGCTCAAGCCGAGCGGCAGAAACAGTTGGGTCCTGAACGAGAAGCGTTGCCACATTAGGTCAATTCTAACGCGCGTCAGGGGATTTTGCTCTTTCCATTTGTTCCCGTCGGTTTATGAGTCGAAAAACTAGAGAATTACAATGCAAGATACTGCCAAGCCGGCGACCCGCGTCCTGATTGTCGACGACCATCCCGTGGTGCTGTCCGGTTGCCGCACCCTGTTCGCCACCGACCATTCGATCCGGATCGACGAGGCGACCGACGCCAAATCCGGGCATCGCGCCTATGTCAGCAAGCGGCCCGACGTCACTGTGATCGACATCAGCCTGCCCGACGTCTCCGGCTTTGAACTGATGCGGCGCATTCGTAAGGACGATCCTGACGCCAAGATCATCATGTTCAGCATGAACGACGATCCGGCCTTCGTGGTGCGGGCGGTCGAGCTTGGGGCGCAGGGCTACGTCTCAAAGGGCGACGATCCCCGGATCCTGCTCAAGGCGGTGCGCAAGGTGGTTGCGGGCGACAATTTCATCTCACCGCAGCTCGCGGAAGCCGTGACGTTTTCCGGCGCGGCCATCAAGGCCAATCCTGCCTCGCAGATGACGCCGCGGGAGCTCGAGATTCTTCGCCTGCTGGGTCGAGGCGACAAGATCGTGGAGGTCGCCGAGGCGCTCGGTATCTCCTACAAGACCGTCGCCAACACCACCTCCCTACTCAAGCAGAAGCTCGGTGCCAAGAACCATTCCGACCTGATCCGGATCGCGGTGGAAATCGGGATGAACTGACGCCCGGGCGCCGAACCGGCTGCTCCAGGATGCTGCCGGTTCGGCGGGCGGACCGGTCTCGGCGCTCAGCCGGGCAATGCATGGATAGCGCCGATACCATCCGCCGACACAATGAGCGCAGCCATCGTTCGTTCCCGAACTGTCCGATCGTTCGGGATATAATGGCAGTGCGTGACGCAAGACCGCTCGCGAACGTTTGCCCGCGCCGAAGCGTGTCGGGAAAAACAGGAACATTTTCTCGCACATCCCGTTTTGTCCCTTGACGATGTCGTGACAGCCGACGAAAGCTTGCGCGAACAGTTTTTGCGGGTCGGTGACCCCAAGAGGCCAAACCGGTCTGCACACAACGACAGACCTTCCAAGAGAGGGCTGCGGCATTGCCGCAGCCCTTTTCGTTGGCAGCCTTTTTCCTTGAATGGCCCCAGGCGCGAAGCGGTTTCCTGATGCCGCAAAACACTTTATGGTGGCCCAAAGCCTCTGGCTGTTAACAAGTAATTTCGTAAAATCAAAGGCTTGCGGATCGAGCCCAGGCTCGGCCGGCCTTTGGAGGGCAGTTTGACTCGTTATATCTCGACCCGGGGCGAGGCCCCCGAACTCGGCTTCTGCGACGTGATGCTGACCGGGCTCGCCCGCGACGGCGGCCTGTATGTGCCGGCCACTTGGCCGCAACTCTCGCCTGACGCCATCGCCGGCTTCTTCGGTCGTCCCTATTGGGAGGTCGCGGTCGAGGTGATCCGCCCCTTCGTCGCCGGCGAGATCTCGGACGCCGAGCTCGGCCGCATGGCGAACGAGGCCTACGCCACCTTCCGCCATCCGGCGGTGGTGCCGCTGCGCCAGATGGCGCCGCACCAGTTTGTGCTTGAGCTGTTCCACGGTCCGACGCTCGCCTTCAAGGACGTGGCGATGCAGCTGATCTCGCGGCTGATGGACCACGTGCTCGCCAAGCGCGGCCAGCGCACCACCATCGTGGTCGCGACCTCGGGCGACACCGGCGGTGCTGCGGTCGACGCGTTCGCAGGGCTCGAAAATGTCGATCTCATGGTGCTGTTCCCGCATGGCCGCATCTCCGAGGTGCAGCGGCGGATGATGACGACGACGGGCGCGGCCAACGTCCATGCGCTCGCCGTCGAGGGCAATTTCGACGATTGCCAGGCCATCGTGAAGGCGATGTTCAACAACCATCGCTTCCGCGATGCGATCTCGCTGTCCGGTGTCAATTCCATCAATTGGGCGCGCATCGTCGCCCAAGTGGTCTACTATTTCACCTCCGCCGTTGCCGTCGGCGCACCCGCGCGCGCGGTGGACTTCGTCGTGCCAACCGGCAATTTCGGCGACATCTTTGCCGGCTATGTCGCCAAGCGCATGGGTCTTCCGGTGCGGACCCTGGGCATCGCCGCCAACGTCAACGACATCCTGGCGCGCACGCTGAAGACCGGGATCTACGAGGTGCGCGAGGTCCACGCGACGGCGTCGCCGTCGATGGACATCCAGATCTCCTCGAATTTCGAGCGGCTGCTGTTCGAAGCTGGCGGGCGCGATGCCGCCGGCGTGCGCCGTCTGATGGATTCGCTGAAGCAATCCGGCCGCTTCGTGCTGCCCGATGCGACGCTGGCCGCGATCCGCGAGGGATTCGACGCAGGCCGGGCTGACGAGACCGAGACCGCGGCCGCGATCCGCGCCGCCTGGCGCGAGGCGGGCGAACTGGTCGACCCCCACACTGCGGTCGCGCTTGCGGTCGCCGACCGCGACACCACGGACAGGACGGTTCCCAGCATCGTGCTGTCCACCGCGCATCCGGCCAAATTCCCCGATGCGGTCGAAGCGGCCTGCGGCCAGCGGCCGCAACTGCCGGCCTGGCTCGATGGTCTGATGACCAAATCCGAACACATGAAGGTGATGAAGAACGACCAGGCCGAGGTCGAGCGGTTCGTGCTGTCGGTCAGCCGCGCCGCGAAACAGGGAGTTGCCGGATGAGCGTCGAGATTTCCAAGCTTGCGTCCGGCCTGACCGTCGTCACCGACAAGATGCCCCATCTCGAGACCGCGGCGCTTGGCGTCTGGGCCGGCGTCGGCGGGCGCGACGAGAAGCCCAACGAGCACGGCATCTCGCATCTCCTGGAACATATGGCGTTCAAAGGCACGACGAAGCGCTCGTCGCGCGAGATCGTCGAGGAGATCGAGGCGGTCGGCGGCGACCTCAACGCCGGCACCTCGACCGAGACCACGTCCTATTATGCGCGGGTGCTGAAGGCTGACGTGCCGCTCGCGCTCGACGTGCTCGCTGACATCCTGGCCAATCCGGCCTTCGAGCCCGACGAGCTCGAGCGCGAGAAGAACGTCATCGTGCAGGAGATCGGCGCGGCGCAGGACACGCCTGACGACGTCGTGTTCGAGCACCTCAACGAGCTCTGCTATCCCGACCAGCCGATGGGCCGTTCGCTGCTCGGCACCGCGAAGACCTTGCGTGCCTTCAGCCGCGACTCGCTGCGCGACTATCTGTCGACGCATTACCGCGGGCCGGACATGGTGGTGGCGGCCGCCGGGGCGGTCGATCACAAGCAGGTGGTCGCCGAGGTCGAGCAGCGCTTTGCCAGTTTTGAGGGGACAGCGGGTCCCAAGCCGCAACCCGCGCAGTTCGGCAAGGGCGGCACCAAGGTGGTGCATCGCGAGCTCGAACAGGCGCATCTGACGCTGGCGCTGGAGGGCGTGCCGCAGACCGATCTGTCGCTGTTCTCGCTCCAGGTCTTCACCAACATCCTCGGCGGCGGGATGTCATCGCGGCTGTTCCAGGAGGTGCGCGAGAAGCGCGGCCTCTGTTACTCGATCTACTCGTTCCACGCCCCCTATACCGACACCGGCTTCTTCGGCCTCTACACCGGCACCGATCCGGCCGACGCGCCCGAGATGATGGAGGTCGTGGTCGACATCATGAACGATTCGGTCGAGACCCTGACCGAGGTCGAGATCGCGCGGGCGAAGGCGCAGATGAAGGCGGGGCTGCTGATGGCGCTGGAGAGCTGCTCGTCCCGTGCCGAGCAGCTCGCCCGGCATGTGCTGGCCTATGGCCGGCCCCAGACCGCCGAGGAGCTGGTGGCCCGGATCGACGCCGTCAGCGTCGAATCGACCCGGGATGCGGCGCGTGCACTGCTTTCGCGCAGCCGCCCTGCGGTTGTCGCATTAGGCAGTGGCAGGGGTCTGGACACGGCGGTGTCTTTTGCGGAAGGATTGACCCGGGCACGCGCCAAGGCGCGGCTGCATTAGGAGCCGCGCACGGGTTGATCCGCCCCCGGGAAGCATCACCATGGCCCTCTTTCGCCTGCCATCCAGTGGACCCGCCGCTCTCGCGCCGCGCGGCAACGGCCTGTTGCTACGCGCGCCGCAGATGTCGGACTTCCTGCAGTGGGCCCATCTGCGCGAGTCCAGCCGCGATTACCTGACGCCCTGGGAGCCGATCTGGCCATCGGACGATCTCACGCGCTCCGGTTTCCGCCGTCGCCTGCGCCGCTATTCCGAGGACATCGCCGCGGACCGGTCCTATCCCTTTCTGATCTTCCGGGAGCTCGACGGCGCCATGGTCGGCGGCATCACGCTCGCCAATGTCCGCCGCGGCATCGTCCAGGCCGGCACCATCGGCTATTGGGTCGGGAAGCCCCACGCTCAGCGCGGCTACATGACGGCCGCGCTGCGTGTGCTGCTGCCGACGCTGTTCGGCGAGCTCAATCTGCACCGGGTCGAGGCGGCCTGCATCCCGACCAATGCGCCCTCGATCCGGGTGCTGGAGAAGTGCGGTTTCTCGCGCGAGGGGCTGGCGCGCCGCTATCTCTGTATCAACGGGGTCTGGCAGGACCATTTGTTGTTCGGCCTGCTGCACGAGGATTTCCGCGGCTGAGCCGTTCGTTGATGTGACCAAAGTCTCCTGTGTGCCTGCCTTGGGTTCGCCGGTTTTGACGATATAACGGCGCAACCCGGCCGGTGATCGGCCGTGATGTTGTCATGGAGTGTGGGTGTTGATGGTGCAGGAGCTTCGGTCATCGCGGAATGCGTTGCGGCGGGGGGCAGCGGTCGCGCTGGCGTTGTCGGTTGCGCTCGTCTCCGTCTCGCCGGTTGCGGCGCAGTCGCTGACCGATCGATTCAAGGGCCTGTTCGGCGGCAAGTCGGACGAGCCGGCTCAACCCAAGCCGGCACCTGCGCCAGGCCAGCCGGCGGCCGATGACGATCTTGATTGCCCGCAGGTCACGGTGCGTGCCGGAGCCTCCACCTATGCGGTCGGTGCCACCGGCAAGCCGGCCGTCGGCAACGAGATCCGCTTTCAGGCCACCATCACCAAGATGGCGCGCGAATGCGCCCGCAATGGCGGCGATATCACGGCCCGGATCGGCATCCAGGGCCGCGTCATTGCCGGTCCCGCCGGCGCGCCTGCGACCGTCGAGGTGCCGCTGCGCGTCGCCGTGGTGCAGGGCGGCGTCGGCGAGAAGGTGATCGCTTCCAAGGCCTACCGGACCACGGTCGGAATGTCGGAGGGCGGCAGCGTGCCGTTCACCTTCGTGGCCGAGGATCTGGTCTATCCGATGCCTTCGGCCAAGGACGCCGATAGCTATATCTTCTATGTCGGCTTCGATCCGCAGGCGCTGTCGCCCGAGCCGAAGGCGCGGGTGAAGAAGAAGTAGGGCGGTCTCGTGCCCCGGACGCGGCGCAGGCGCGCAGCGGTGCGACGCAGAGCCGGGGCCCATGTTGCGGTCAGCGTTATCGTGTGAGGCATGGGTCCCGGCTCTGCGGAGCAGCGTTACACGCTGCGCCGCGTCCGGGACACGGGAAGAAGCCATACCAACAAAAAAGCCGGCGCTCATCGCACCGGCTTTTTGATGGGTGAAGGCGAAGCCCCTCAGTTCAGCTTCTGCCTGACTTCGGTGATGCCCTTGGCGAGCAGATCGTCGGCGACCTGGCCCCTGACCGACTGCGACAGGATGGTGGAGGCGGCCTGGACGGCGGCTTCGGCGGCTGCGGCGCGGACATCGGCCACCGCCTGGGCCTCGGCGAGCGCGATCTTGCCCTCCGCGGTCTTGGTACGGCGAGCGACGAAATCTTCCACCTTGGCCCTGGCCTCGGTGGCGATGCGCTCGGCTTCGCTCTTCGCGTTGGCGATGATGTCGGCGGCCTCGCGTTCGGCCGAGGCGGTGCGCGCCTTGTAGTCGGCGAGTACCTTGGCGGCTTCCTGCTTGAGGCGCGTCGCGTCGTCGAGCTCGGCCTTGATGCGATCGGCGCGATGGTCGAGCGCAGTCATGGCCTTCTTGAAGACACCGAGATAGCCGAACCCGACCATCAGGATCACGAAGGCGATGGCGACCCAGGTTTCAGGATCGAAGAACATATCGATTAACCCTTCAAGGACGCATCAACGGCGGCATTGACCAATGCCGCGTCCGGAACCACGCCGGTGAGCTGCTGCACGATGGTGCCTGCCGCATCGGCCGCGATGCCGCGGACGTTGCTCATGGCGGTCGCACGGGTCGAGGCGATGGTCTTCTCCGCCTCGGCGAGCTTGGCCGCCAATTGCTCTTCCAAAGCCTTGCGCTCGGCGTCCGCCTGCGCATTCGCCTTGTCGCGGGATTCGTTGCCGATGGCCTGCGCGCGCGAGCGTGCCGAAGCAAGCTCGCTATCATAGGCCTTCAGCGCCGCTTCGGACTGGTCCTTCAGCTTCTGCGCTTCGGCGAGGTCGCCCTCGATCTTGTTCTGACGCGCCTCGATCGCACCGCCGACGCGCGGCAGAGCGAGCTTGGACACGATCACGTAAAGCGCGACGAAGAAGATCGCGAGCGACACCAGCTGCGAAGCATAGGTGCTGCTCTCGAACGGCGGAAAACCGCCACCGTGGTGACCACCGTCAGCCTCGGTGTGAGCGCCCGCCGCCGGACCTTTTGCGCCGCCATGACTTTCAGCCATGGAGTACTCCTGTTGCTGTCATGCGCGTCGCTTCGGCTGAAGCGGCGCGAAAATCGTCCTCAGAGCGGAACGAACAGCAGCAGCAGCGCGATCAGCAGCGAGAAAATGCCGAGCGCTTCGGTCACGGCGAAGCCGAAGATCAGATTGCCGAACTGGCCCTGAGCGGCCGAGGGGTTGCGAACGGCTGCGGCGAGGTAGTTGCCGAAGATCACGCCGACGCCGACGCCCGCGCCGCCCATGCCGATGCATGCGATGCCCGCGCCGATAAGTTTTGCTGCTGCCGGATCCATTTTAGACTCCTTGGAAGAAAGATTGGGTTTTGGGTGGAAATTCCCCGGACCGCTCAGTGTCCCGGATGAATGGCGTCGTTGAGGTAGATGCAGGTCAGGATCGCAAACACATAGGCTTGCAGGAATGCGACCAGAATCTCGAGAGCGTAAAGCGCGACCGTGAGCGCCAGCGGCAGCACGCCGCCGACCCAGCCAAGGGCGCCGAGCGAGAAGCCGAGCATGGCGACGAAGCCCGCGAACACCTTCAGCGCGATGTGGCCGGCCAGCATGTTGGCAAACAGACGGACGCTGTGGGAGACCGGCCGCAGGAAGAACGACAGGATCTCGATGAACATCACCAGCGGCAGGATGTAGCCGGGGACGCCGTGGGGCACGAAGATCGAGAAGAATTTCAGGCCGTTTTTGGCAATGCCGTAGATCAGCACCGTGAAGAAGACCAGCAGCGCGAGGGCCGCGGTGACGATCAGATGGCTCGAGATCGTGAAGGTGTAGGGAATGATGCCGACCAGGTTCGAAACGCAGATGAACATGAACAGCGAGAAGATCAGCGGGAAGAACTTCATGCCTTCCGAGCCGGCCGTCGAGCGGATGGTCGAGGCCACGAACTCGTAGGAGATCTCGGCGACCGACTGCAGGCGCCCGGGAACCAGCTGCGTGCCGCTGGCGAGCATCAGGATCGAGATGATCGCGACCGCCACCAGCATGTAGAGCGACGAATTGGTGAAGGCGATCGTGTGGTTGCCGATATGGCCCAGGGTGAAGAGAGGCTCGATGTTGAACTGGTGGATCGGATCGATTTTCATCAGCGCGGCATCTCTTGGTCTGCCGGGCGATGCCGGCGGGTCTCGGTCTGCCGGTCGGGCCCGGCCCGTACCGGCTCAAGCCGGCACGATCATTCCTCTCCTGGAGTGGATCGCTTAAGAACCACCGCGCCTGTTTTGACCCGCGCCTGCCGTTCTCACCACATTCACCACGCCGGCGACGAAGCCCAGCAGCAGGAACACGATGAATCCGAAAGGCGACGTCGACAGCAAGCGGTCGAAACCCCAGCCAATCCCCGCTCCGACAACGACCCCGGCGACCAACTCGGAGGATAACCGGAAACCAAGCGCCATCGCCGAGGCTCTGGCCGCTCTGTCTTCACCGTCACCTGCGGGTTGCTCGGTCTTGACGTGGCGGCCGCGAAATTCGGACAACCGCTGATCAAGATTTCCGAGCCGATCGGAAAGCGCAGCTTCCTCGGGCGATCTATCGCGATCTCCATTCTCGCCGTGTCCCGTGCCCTGTGTCATGCAACGAAGACCCGAAACGCCGCGGCTGAATGGAAATTGCGCCCGCCACCCTCAAAAGCCGCGCGGACCATACTGATGGCCCATAATCAAGTCAAGCCAAGTCACGATTGTGTCCATTCCCGTTATGTATCTGATTTATTTGGAAATATTGGCGCGAGCGGCAGCGCTGCACACAGCGTGACGCCGCACCGCAGCAGGTCTCCGCTGGATCGGCGAACGCAGTCGCCATTTCGCCCGGCTGCCGGGATCAAAGGGGGCCTCGCGATCGTTCATGTCAAAGGCGCGTTTTGGGCGGCGGATCGCCTCGCCGGGGTGTAGCATTTGCGAGACGTGCCACCTTTATGAGCGCCATCTTTGGACGTGCGACCGGCGCGTCGTGGCGGAGAACGCGATGAGACCAGCGAATTCATCCCCAGCATCACGGCTTGCGGCGGCGGCGTTCGCCGCGGCGATGGCCATCAGCGTCGGCTGCCTTGCCGCGCAATCCGCGCCCGACAGCGAAAACGGCCGCTACAGCATGACCCCCATCCCCGAGGGCGTGCTGCGGCTCGACAGCCGCACCGGCACCGTGTCGACCTGCACCCGGAGCGGCGCCGGCTGGGCCTGCTACGCGGTACCCGATGAACGTACCGCGCTCGACGCCGAGATCGGCAGGCTCCAGGCCGAAGTCGAGATGCTGAAGGAACGGCTTGCGGCGGGGCCGACCGTGTCAGGCAAGATCGACGAGGCGCTGCCGAAAACCGATCCGCTCAAGAAGGCGGAGCCGCAAGCACGAGAACCAAGGGCCGCCGAGGGCGAGCGCAGGATCGAGATCCCGCTGCCGAGCGACCAGGACGTCGATCGCGTGATGTCGTTCCTGGAAAAAGCCTGGCGTCGCCTGATCGACATGGCCAACCGCGTGCAGAAGGACGTCTCGGGGAAGATTTAGCGCGTGGTGAGATGCCGTAGGGTGGGCAAAGGCGCGAAGCGCCGTGCCCACCATTTGCGTCTCCGTTGAGTGAGTCGGTGGGCACGCTTCGCTTTGCCCACCCTACGGCAGCTTTCCGAATTGAGAGTGATGATGATGACATCAGCCAAATCCATCTCGCGCTCGGCGCCGTCGTCAGGGCCGGCCACCACCATCGCATCTTCGCTGCTGACCGTGCAGACGCCGGGGTGCGGCTTCAGCGACCTCACCGCCGAGGCGGCGCGGTTCATCGCCGACGTTCATGCGCGGGACGGCGTGCTCACGCTGTTCATCCGTCACACCTCGGCGTCTCTGACAATCCAGGAGAATGCCGACCCGTCGGTGCTGGTCGACCTCACTACGGTGCTGGCGCGGCTCGCGCCCGACGATGAAGATGCGGGCTGGACTCACGACACCGAAGGGCCGGACGACATGCCGGCGCATATCAAAACCATGCTGACGGGGACATCGCTCCAGGTGCCGGTGCTGAACGGCAGGCTGGCGCTTGGCACCTGGCAGGCGATCTATCTGATCGAGCATCGCGCCCGCCCGCACCGGCGCGAGGTGGTGCTGCAATTCCTCGGCAGCAATCACTAGAGCGTTTTCGAGCGAAGTGGATCCCGGTTCGCGTCAAGAAAACGCGTCAAAACAAAGAATCCGGAGTTCAAAACAAAACCGGCCGCGGAGACCGCGGCCGGTTGGTGTTGATCTCGATCTGCGTCGATCAGGTCGACTTGATGTCGACGTCCTTGGTCTCCGGCAGGAAGAACAAGCCGATCACGACGGTAATCGACGCGAAGATGACCGGATACCAGAGGCCCGCATAGATATCGCCCGTCGAGGCCACGATGGCGAAGGCGGTCGCCGGCAGCAGGCCGCCGAACCAGCCGTTGCCGATATGGTAGGGCAGCGACATCGAGGTGTAGCGGATGCGGGTCGGGAACAGTTCGACCAGCATCGCGGCGATCGGGCCGTACACCATGGTGACGAAGATCACCAGGACGAACAGCAGTCCGACAACCGCCGCCACCTGCGGACGGAAGATGTCGAACGGATGCGCCATCTTCACGATGCCCGCATCGCCGGCCTTCGGATATCCGGCTGCCTGCACGGCGGCGAGGACTGCCGGATTGCCGTCCTTGGCGTTGGCGTAGGCAACTTCCTTGCCGTTGACCATCACCTTCACGCCGGAGCCGGCCGGACCTGGCGTGGTCGAGTACTTGACCGAGGATTGCGACAGGTAGGCACGCGCGGTGTCGCAAGGCGAGGTGAAGACGCGGGTGCCGACCGGGTTGAACAGGTCGCCGCAACCTGCGGGATCCGCCACGACGTCGACCTTGACCGACTCGATCGCCTTTTCCAGCGCCGGGTTGGCGTTGGTGGTGATCATCTTGAAGATCGGGAAGAAGGTCAGCGCCGCGATCAGACAGCCGCCGAGGATGATCGGCTTGCGGCCGATCCTGTCGGAGAGCATGCCGAACACGATGAAGAAGCCGGTCCCGAGCAGGAGCGACCAGGCGATCAGCAGGTTGGCGGTGTAGCCGTCGACCTTGAGGATCGATTGCAGGAAGAACAGCGCGTAGAACTGGCCGGTGTACCAGACCACGCCCTGGCCCATCACGCCGCCAAGCAGCGCCAGCAGCACGAGCTTGCCGTTCTGCCAGTTGCCGAAGGCTTCCGTCAGCGGGGCCTTCGAGCTCTTCCCCTCGTCCTTCATCTTCTGGAAGATAGGGGATTCGTTGAGGCGGAGCCGGATCCAGACCGAGACGCCGAGCAGCAGCACGGAGACGAGGAACGGAATGCGCCAGCCCCATGCCGCGAAGTCGGGTTCGCCGAGCGCGGAGCGCGTGAACAGGATCACCAGCAGCGACAGGAACAGGCCGAGCGTCGCCGTGGTCTGGATGAAGGAGGTGTAGTAGCCGCGCTTGCCGTTCGGAGCATGCTCCGCGACGTAGGTCGCCGCACCGCCATACTCACCGCCGAGCGCCAGGCCCTGGGCGAGACGCAGCGCGATCAGGATGATCGGGGCCGCGATGCCGATGGTCGCCGCATTGGGCAGCAGGCCGACGATGAAGGTCGACAGACCCATGATCAGGATGGTGACGAGGAAGGTGTATTTGCGGCCGACGATGTCGCCGACACGGCCGAACACGATTGCGCCGAACGGGCGCACCAGGAAGCCCGCCGCGAAGGCCAGCAGCGCGAAGATGTCGCGGGTTGCCGGCGGATAGGCCGAGAAGAACTGCGCACCGATGATGCTAGCCAGCGAACCGTAGAGATAGAAATCGTACCACTCGAAGACGGTACCGAGCGAGGAGGCGAGAATGACGAACCGTTCGTCCTTCGTCATCCCTCCCGCGCCTGCTTGAGACACAGCCAATGTCGACATGTTGAGTCGCTCCCCGAAAAATCGTTTCCTCGCGCCCTGGATGTCCGGTCATGCCGGATCAACCCAAGCCTTGCCCCCAAGGTAACATTGGCGTGAAACCCGCCCCAATACGACTTTCGGCCTTTCGCACTGACGCTCGCCTGACGCCGCGGCCGTTCCATCCGGCAACATAGTGCCGGCCTGTGGATTAACCCCGTTGCCGCAAAGGGATAATGTCCACTTGCATGCCACGGCTGGTCGGGAAACAATTGACCAAGGCCCTGCGCCGGCCTACTGGCCCGGTGCGATTGCCAGCAAGAGAACGATGAACGCTCCCTCGACCCATCTCGTCATTGCCGATGACCATCCATTGTTCCGCGCCGCGCTGCGGCAGGCGGTGGCGGGCGTCCTGAGCTCGGCCAGGATCGACGAGGCTGGATCGTTCGAGGATCTGACCAAACTTTTGGAACAGACCTCCGACGTCGACCTGATCCTGCTCGACCTCTCGATGCCCGGGATCTCCGGCTTTTCCGGCCTGATCTATCTGCGCGCACAATATCCGGCCATTCCGGTGGTGATCGTCTCGGCGTCCGACGACAGCGCCACCATCCGCCGCTCGCTCGATTTCGGCGCCTCCGGTTTCATTCCGAAGCGATTCGGCGTCGAGACCTTGCGCGACGCCATCCTCAAGGTGATGGAGGGCGACGTCTGGGTTCCCGCCGACACCGATCTGTCGGCGGTCGCCGATCCCGACATGACGCGCCTGCGCGACCGGCTGGTGACGCTGACGCCGCAGCAGGTCCGGGTTCTGATGATGCTGTCGGAGGGATTGCTCAACAAGCAGATCGCTTATGAACTCGGCGTCTCCGAGGCCACCATCAAGGCGCATGTCTCCGCGATCCTGCAGAAGCTCGGCGTCGAAAGCCGGACCCAAGCCGTGATCGCCGCCGCGAAGATCGCCGGCGGCCAGTGGAAGCAGGGCACCCCGACGGGGTGAGCCTGGAAGAGGGCCTCTCGCAGCCTGTAGCCCGGATGAGCGAAGCGACATCCGGGACCGCTAGTGCGGCTAGCTAGCGAAAACCCCGGATTACGCTTGCGCTCCATCCGGGCTACCGGATCTTGCTGTGTCGCTCCCCCTGTCAATCCGCCGCCGCAAAAATATTCCACTT
>NZ_VSST01000074.1 GCF_019402665.1 Bradyrhizobium canariense | reverse complement strand
GCGAGCGCAGCGAAGCAATCCAGAGTCTTTCCGCGGTGGCAGTCTGGATTGCTTCGCTGCGCTCGCAATGACGGGCTGGTGGCAGTTCGACGTTACTAGGCCGGCCGCCGTCGCGGCGCGGGCCGCGGCTTCAGCGTGGTATCGGCTTGCCTAAGCAGCCGCCCGTCCTCGGCGCGCAACTCGAGCTTCTTCACCGGGCGGCCTCTCTCGCGATCGACCAGGATGGTCGCGATCTCCGACGGGCGATCGTCGAATTCCTCGCTCCATTGGCGCAGCGCTACCAACACCGGGAAGACGCCGCGGCCCTTCGGCGTCAGCACATATTCCTGATAGGCGCTGCCGTCGGACGCCGGGGCGGTTGCTAAAATGCCGTGGTCCACGAGTGAGCCCAGCCGGGCCGACAAGATGTTCTTGGCCATGCCTAGCTTACTCTGAAACTCGCCGAAGCGGCGCAGGCCGAACAGCGCCTCGCGGATGATCAGCAGGGACCACCGGTCGCCGATCGCTTCCAGCGAGCGTGCAATCGGGCAGGCGTCGCCCTCGAAGCTCGTTCGTTTCACCATGGTCGGGTCCTTTCGCGATCGCACGGTCCAGTCGCCGTTCACGCGCTCGTGTGGTTGCATGTTAAAACCAGATAGCCTAGATGGCAATCATAGTTTTATGATGCAACCACTGGAGGCGAACGTGAGACTGAAGAACAAGACGGCCCTGATCACCGGCGGCAATAGCGGCATTGGACTGGCAACGGCAAAGCTGTTCGTGGCCGAGGGCGCCAAAGTGGTGATCACCGGGCGCAACAAGGAGACGCTCGAGGCGGCCGCGAACGAGCTCGGGCCGAACGCGCTCGCGCTGACCGCCGACGCCACCGACATTGCCGCGACCGAAGCTGCGATCAAGAAGGGCGCCGGAAAGTTCGGCAAGTTCGACGTCGTGTTCGCCAATGCCGGCATCGCCGGCGGTACGCCGCTGGGGTCGGCCACGCTGGAGGTCTTCGAGAAGGTCATCAGCACCAATCTGACCGGCGTGTTCTTCACCGTGCAGTCCGCGCTGCCTTATCTCAACGACAACGCTTCGATCATCCTCAGCGGCTCGGTGATCTCCGTGCTCGGCATTCCCGGCTATTCGGCGTATGGCGCCGCCAAGGCCGGCGTGCGGGCGATGGCGCGGATCATGGCATCTGAACTGTCTCCGCGCGGCATTCGCGTCAACGTGGTCGCGCCGGGTGCGATCCGCACACCGATCTGGGGACCTGCGACCGCAACACCGGAAGCCGAGAAGGCGTTCGAGAAGCGGATCGCGCTGACGACGCCGCTGGGGCGCATTGGTGAAACAGATCACGTCGCGAAGACCGTGCTGTTCCTCGCCTCCGACGATTCCGCCCATGTGCAGGGCGAGGAAATCTTCGTCGACGGCGGCGCGGTTGCCTCGCCGAGCGGCGCGCCGATCTATCGCGGCTGATCAATCTTGGTGCAAATTGAATCGGTCGGCGCAGCGGCGAGTGGTTGCGCCGGCCGGTTCCCACGTCTCGCGAGCTGTATTTTCTGAACCTTGCGTGAGGCGTTGAACCTTCGCTTGCGCTGCCAAGACACTTTTACGGGCAGGGGGTCACGAAGACTCATTTTCAAGGGAGCCCGATATGCCAAAGGCAGCTCGTATTACTTCCCCGATTTCAGCACCGCGTATTTACACCGAAAACTCCACCATTCCCGCCAAGCGTTCCGACACCTCCGAGTTCATCGGGGTCGCTCTTTTCTCAGGCATCGGCCTGTTCGTTTCCCTCGTCGCCGTCATCCTCGGCATTCAGGGCTCCTGGTTTTAGCTTCGCCGATCGCGCACCGGTCGATCAGCCGCCGCAGGCAATGTTGCGGCGGCTGATGATGTGGGCGTTGCCTCAGGCCGCGCGCAGGCTGGTTGCCGCCTCAAGCGCGCTTGCGAGCGACTTCTCGCGATGCTCCGGCCCGACCTGGATGCCGTCGGCGGTGATGAATTCGGGATGATGGATGCCCATGAAACCGAACACGCCGCGCAGATAGCTTTCGAGGTGCTCCAACGATGCGGCGGGCGTGCCCGCGCCGTAATAGCCCCCGCGCGAGATCGCGAAGATCACGCGCTTGCCGCCGGCAAGGCCCTGTGGGCCATTGGCGCCGTAGCTGAACGTCTTCCCCGCCACCAGGACCCGGTCGATCCAGGCCTTGAGCTGGCTCGGAATGGTGAAATTGTACATGGGCGCGCCGATCACGACGATGTCCGCCGCAAGAAACTCGTCCAGCGCGGCCTTGCTGGCGGCGAGGTCGGGGCCGAGTTCCGCCGGCGCAGGCGCGCCTTGCGCGGCCGCCAGATGCGAGCCGGAGAGATGGGCGAGCGGGCTCTGCGTCAGGTCGCGATACACGAGGTCGAGCGATGGCGTCGCCTGCCTGAGACGGTCGACGATGGCGGCGGAGACCTGCCGGGAAACGGAGTGGGGGCCGAGCACGCTGGAGTCGAGATGGAGGAGTTTCATTCGGGATCACCCTGGTATAAGTTTGTAACCAGAGCTACATGAGTGACTATCGAAATCCCCGCAAGAACGCACCTTTTTGAGCCATGGGCACATCTTTGAAACCTGCGCACATCGATTTGCCTGCCACGCCGATGCCGGATCGCGACCACGCCGACTGCCGTGGCGTCGCCTCGATCCTCGCGCGCGTCGGCGACAAATGGAGCGTGTTCGTGATCATGATGCTGAGTGACGGGCCCAAGCGCTTCAACGAGCTCAAGCGCATGATCAACGGCATTTCGCAGCGGATGCTGACCCTGACGCTGCGCGGGCTCGAACGTGACGGCCTGGTCACACGCACGATCTTCCCGACCATTCCGCCGCGGGTGGATTACGAGCTGACCGATCTCGGCCGCGGATTGCAACAGCCGGTGAGGGCACTTGGCGAATGGGCGATCACGCATCAGCAGCAGATCGCCTCGGCGCGCACGCGCTTCGACGAGCGGAACTCTCCTTAAAGCAGCGAGACCAAGCCACCGCCGTGGCGTTCGAGCCGGCCGGCGAGCTCGAGCTCCAAGAGCACGGTGCGCACGATGGCAGGCGAGGCGCCGGACATCCGCACGAGATCGTCGATCGTGACAGGGGCAGGGCCGAGCAGGCCGGTGATCTGGTCGCGGTCGTGTCCTTGCGGATCGCTTTCGAACGGCTCGCTGTCGGGCTCGTTCGCGGTGCGCATCAGCGGCCGCTCCATGATCGGTGCGACGGCGTTGACGACGTCGGCGGCTTCGGTGACGAGCGTCGCGCCCTGCTTGATCAGATCATTGGTGCCGGCGGCGCGCGGATCGAGCGGCGAGCCGGGCACCGCGAACACTTCGCGGCCCTGTTCGGCGGCCATGCGCGCGGTGATCAGCGAGCCCGAGCGGTGCGCCGCCTCCACCACGACCAGGCCGAGCGCGGCGCCCGAGATCAGCCGGTTGCGGCGGGGGAAGTCGCGGGCGCGCGGCTCATGGCCGAGCGGCATCTCGGAGATCGCAGCACCCTTGCGATCGAGGATCGCTGCGAGCAGATCGCCATGCTCGGGCGGATAGATGCAATCATGTCCGCCGGCGAGCACGGCGATGGTGCCGCTCTCGACACTGGCGCGGTGCGCGGCCTGGTCGACGCCGCGGGCAAGGCCGGAGATGACGACAAAGCCGGCCTCGCCGAGCTCGCGGGCGAGCTGACCGGCGAATTTCAAGCCTGCACCAGAGGCGTTGCGCGAGCCGACCATCGCGATCATCGGCCGCATCAGCGTGGCATTGTCGCCGCGCACGGCGAGCAGCGGCGGCGCATCGTCGAGCGTTGCCAGCCGCGCCGGATAGCCGTCCTCGCCGGGCGCGAGCCAGGCAATTCCAAACTTGCGGCTCGCGGCGAGCTCGGCCTTCGCCTCCTCGGCGCTACAGATGCGCGCCGATCGCTGCGCACCGCCGCGGCGTGCGAGATCCGGCAGCCGCTCCAGCGCCGCGCGCGCCGTGCCGAAATGATCGACCAGCGACCGGAAGGTGCGCGGCCCGACATTGTCGGACCGGATCAGCCGCAGGCGGTCGATCCTGTCGGCTTCGGTCAGCTCTACGCTGGGATTGATGGCGTCCACGGCAGCTCCTTGCAGGCGCAGCATGGAACAACCTGAGGGCGTGGGCAACAGCTGCGTACGCTTGCGCGACCTTGCCCCGATGCTAAAAGCGATCCCAATAAGAAGGGTATTGCCATGATCTCACTTGCCGATCTCCAGCGCCGCATCGAAGCAGGCGAGCTTTCGCCTGAGGCCGCCATCGCGCAATCGCATGCGGCCATCGAGGCGCGGGAGAAGGACGTTCACGCCTTTGTCCGTCACGACAAATCCGCGAAGGCGCAAAGCGCCGGGCCGCTGCGCGGTATCGCGGTCGGGATCAAGGACATCATCGACACCGCCGATTTTCCGACCGAGATGGGATCATCGATCTATCGCGGCTGGCAGCCGCGCGCGGACGCGCCTGTGGTGATGATGCTGAAGCGGGCAGGCGCCACAATCATCGGCAAGACCACGACCACGGCGTTCGCCTCGCGCGATCCGACCCCGACGCTCAATCCGCACAATCTCGGGCATACGCCGGGCGGCTCGTCCTCGGGCTCGGCCGCGGCCGTCGGTGCCGGCATGATCCCGCTGGCGCTGGGCACCCAGACCGGCGGCTCGGTGATCCGGCCCGCCGCCTATTGCGGCACCGCCGCGATCAAGCCGTCGTTCCGGATGCTGCCGACGGTCGGCGTCAAATGCTATTCGTGGGCGCTCGACACGGTCGGCCTGTTCGGCGCGCGCGCGGAAGATCTCGCGCGCGGACTGCTGGCGATGACCGGCCGCACCGAATTCGCCGGCATCGTCCCGGCGAAGGCGCCGCGCATCGGCGTTATCAGGCAGGAGTTCGCTGGCGACGTGGAGCCGGCCGCCGAGGAGGGGCTGCAAGCCGCGATCAAGGCGGCGACGCGGGCCGGCGCCAGCGTGCAGACTATCGATCTGCCGGAAGCGGTGCAGGAGGCCTGGCGCATCCATCCGATTATTCAGGACTTCGAGGCGCATCGCGCGCTCGCCTGGGAATTTTCCGAACGGCACGACGAGATCGCGCCGATGCTGCGCGCCAGTCTCGATGCGACGGTCGGTCTCACACCCAAGGACTATGACGACGCACGCCGGGTCAGCCGCCGCGGTCGCCGCGAGCTTGGCGAGTTGTTCGAGGGGTTCGACGTGCTGCTGACCTATTCGGCGCCGGGCACGCCGCCGGCCAAGGAGCTCGCGAGCACCGGCGACCCCCGCTACAACCGGCTCTGGACGCTGATGGGCAACCCTTGCGTCAACGTGCCGGTGCTCAAGGCCAATGGCCTGCCGATCGGCGTGCAGGTGATCGCGCGCTTCGGCAACGACGCGCATGCGCTGGCGACGGCGTGGTTCCTGGAGCAGGCGCTGGCGAGATCAGGCTAGGCAGGTTCGAGGGCAACGATGCGCTGGCCGGATGCGGCCGGCGCTGCGCTGTGGTCGGTACCTTGCTTGAGCCAGCGCCCGGCGGCCTCGCGGCCGCTGCGGTGAAGCGCGCGAATGAAACCGCGGCCGAGATCGGTGGACGAGCGCTGCGCCAGGCCGTCGACGAAATCTTCCGCGGCGATCCTGGAGAGCCGCAGCGACGATGCGGCCTGCGATTGCGCCCATTCCATCGCCGCGATCTCGGCATTGAGGGCGGCGTTGGCCGCGATCTGGTCCAGCCTGCGGTCGATCGCGGCGAGCGTGATCGGCACGTAGCTGTCACGCGCTGGCGTGACCTGGACCAGCAGGATTTCGGTGCTCGTCGTGTCCTGCACGAGCCGCAGCAGGGGCGGATTGCCGCCGAGGCCGCCGTCCCAATAAGCCTCGCCGTCGATCTCCACCGCGCAATGAACCAAAGGTGGGCAGGTCGAGGCCAGCGCGACGTCGGCCGTGATGGCGTCATTGCGGAAGATCTGCTGCTGCCCATCGCGGATCCGGGTCGCCGCGATCAGAAGCTTAGGGCAGCGGGGGTCGCGCAAGGCGGAAAAGTTGATGTCGCGCGACAGCGCCTGCCGCAGCGGATCGAGATCGAACGGATCGAACTGGCCGGAGCGTAGCGTCGGGCCGAACGCGACCGAGCTTCCCGCCGGCGAGAAACCGCCGATCAGCATCAGCGATCGGAACGAGGCCTCGTGCATCAGCCGGATCCAGAACCGGTTCAGCCGCGCGCGCGCGCCTTCGCGGCCGCCCTCGGCGAAACCGGAAGCGAGCAGCAGCGCGTTGATCGCGCCGGCACTGGCGCCGCTGATGGTGTCGATCGCGATCGATGGCTCTTCCAGCAGCCGCTCTAGCACGCCCCAAGTGAAAGCGGCGAAGGTGCCGCCGCCCTGGAGCGCTAGCGACAATTTTTGCGGCGGCCATGGGTTGGCGCGGGGCCGCGCGGACGCAACTGGCGCCGCGCCGGTCACGGCCTCGACAGTCAGAGGAGCTTGCGCGATGCGAGCAGGCTGCAGCGTCGGTGGCGAAACGGGCACAGGCTTGGGAGCAGGAACCGGCGAGGGCGCACTAGACCAGATATCCGTCGTCGAGAGCAGCCGGCTTGCCGCGGTGCAGGTAGCACCTCGCAAATCGCCATCCTCTTGCGCGCTGACAATCTTCTCGCTCATTCTGAGCAACCGCGTAGAGCCATGCCCACGATCAGGGCCAAGGCCTGGAACCCGTTCGTCCATACAGCCGTGATTCGGCTGCAAGTTGCGAACACCATTTGCGATATAATGCAGAAGGGGTGCCGCGGTATCCGTGGTTTCCCGGCTTATGCCTTCTCGCCGATCCGGCTTTCCTTGCCCGATTGCAGCCGCTTGATGTTCTCGCGATGAGCGTAGAACAGCAGCAGCGTCAGCACCGCCGCCAGTGCGGCGAGTGCGGGCTGGCCGAACCACAACAGGAACAGCGGGGTGATGAACGAGGCCACCAGGGCCGAGAGCGAGGAATAGCGGGCGGTAAAGGCGGTCGCCAACCAGAGCAGGCAGAACACCAGTGCGGCCGGCCAGAACAGCCCGAGCATGATGCCGATATAGACGGCGACACCCTTGCCGCCGCGGAACTTGAGCCAGACCGGGAAGAGATGGCCGAGGAAGGCGCCGAGCCCGGCCAGCATCGCGGCATTGGGACCGGCGATGTAGCCGGCGATCACCACCGCCACGGTGCCCTTGAGCGCATCGAACAGCAGGGTTGCGGCGGCAAGGCCCTTGCGCCCCGTGCGCAGCACGTTGGTGGCGCCGATGCTGCCGGAGCCGATCGAGCGGATATCCTGCGTACCGGCGAGTTTCGTCAGGATCAGCCCGAACGGAATCGAGCCGAGCAGGTAGCCGATGACGAAAGCCACCGGCAGAAACAATTCAAGCGCCATGTCTGCAAATTCCATGTCTGCAAATTCCCTGGCTGCAGCTCCGCACGTCAGACATGCTCGTACACCGTCCGTCCGCCGACAATGGTGCGCACCACGCGGCCTGTAAAGCGGGCCTCGTCGAAAGGCGTGTTCTTGCAGGGCGATTTGAGGTCGGCGGGATCGACCACCCAGGGCACATCGGGGTCGATCACGATGACGTCGGCGGGGCTGCCAGTGCGCAGGGTTCCGCCAGGCAATCCCAAAATCTCGGCCGGCCGGGTCGACATCGCCCGGATCAGCGTCTTGAGGTCCAACTCGTCATTGTGCACGAGGCGAAGGCCCGCCGGGAGCATGGTCTCCAGCCCGATGGCGCCGGGGGCTGCTTCCGCGAAAGGCAGGCGCTTGACCTCGACGTCCTGTGGATTGTGGTCGGACATGATGACGTCGACGAGGCCGGAGGCGACGGCGGCGACCAGCGCGCGGCGGTCGTCCTCGGTGCGCAGCGGCGGCGACAGCTTCAGGAACGAACGGTAAGGGCCGATGTCGTTCTCGTTCAGCGCAAGGTGGTTGATCGAGGCCGAGGCGGTCACGGCGAGGCCGGCGTCGCGGGCGCGCCGGAGGATTTCGAGCGACTCGATGCAGGTCAGCGACGCCGCGTGATAGCGGCCGCCTGTCAGCGCGACCAGGCGCATGTCGCGCTCCAGCATCACGGCCTCCGCCGCGTTCGGGATGCCCATCAGGCCGAGCCGCGAGGCGAACTCGCCCTCGTTCATCACGCCTTCGCCGACGAGATCGCGATCCTCGGTGTAGTGCACGATCAGCGCGTCGAAATCGCGCGCGTAGGTCAACGCGCGGCGCATCACCTGCGCATTGATCACGCTTTTGTCGCAGTCGCTGAAGGCGATCGCGCCGGCTGCCTTGAGGAGGCCGAACTCGGTCATCTCCTCGCCGTGCATGCCCTTCGTCAGCGCCGCCATCGGCTGGATGTTGACGATCGCGGTGTCACGGGCGCGACGCATCACGAAGTCGACGGTCGCCGAGTTGTCGATCACCGGCAAGGTATCAGGCTGGCAGATGATGGTGGTGATGCCGCCGGTCGCAGCCGCCTGGCTCGCGGAGGCAAAGGTCTCGCGATGGCTGAAGCCGGGCTCGCCGACGAAGGCGCGCATGTCGATCAGGCCGGGTGCGACGATCTTGCCGGCGCAGTTGACGACATCGGTGCCCTCGGGGACGCCGGCAGCGCCAATGCCGCGGCGGGTCTCGCGGATGATGCCGTCGGCAATCAGGACGTCGCCGGGGCCATCGAAATCCCGGGAGGGATCGACGACGCGGGCATTGGCGAGCAGGATGGGTCGGCGGTCGGTCAACATGAGCATCACGCGTTCGGCAGGTTGCGGGCGAGCGCTTCCAGCACCGCCATGCGCACGGCCACGCCCATTTCCACCTGTTCGCGGATCAGGGACTGCGCGCCGTCAGCGACCGCAGTGTCGATCTCGACGCCGCGGTTCATGGGGCCGGGATGCATGACGAGGGCGTCTGGCTTGGCGTAGGCGAGCTTCTTCTGGTCCAGCCCGAAATAATGGAAATACTCGGAGGTCGACGGCACGAAGGAGCCGTTCATGCGCTCGCGCTGGAGCCGCAGCATCATGACGATGTCGGCGCCGTTGAGCCCCTCGCGCATGTCGCGCGCGACCTCGACGCCCATCCGCTCGATGCCGGGCGGCAGCAGCGTGGAGGGGCCTACGACGCGGACGCGGGCGCCCATCGCGTTGAGCAGGATGATGTTGGAGCGGGCGACGCGCGAATGCAGCACGTCGCCGCAGATCGCGACCACGAGGCCCTCGAGCCGGCCCTTGTTGCGGCGGATGGTCAGCGCGTCGAGCAGGGCTTGTGTCGGATGCTCATGCGCGCCGTCGCCGGCATTGATCACGGAACCGTCGACCTTGCGGGCCAGCAGTTCCACCGCGCCGGAGGCGTGATGGCGCACCACCAGGATATCCGGGTGCATGGCGTTGAGCGTCATGGCGGTGTCGACCAGCGTCTCGCCCTTTTTGATGGACGAGGATGACACCGACATGTTCATGACGTCGGCGCCCAGCCGTTTGCCGGCGAGCTCGAACGAGGATTGGGTCCGGGTGGAAGCCTCGAAGAAGAGGTTTACCTGCGTCCGTCCACGCAGGACGGTGCGCTTCTTGTCAACCTGGCGGTTGAGCTCGACATATTCTTCGGACAGGTCGAGGAGGCCGGTGATGTCGGCCGCGGAAAGGCCCTCGATGCCCAGCAAATGCCGGTGACCGAGGACGAAGGTCGATTTCGATGTCATTAAAGCGAGAGCTATAGGCGGGGATGGCCGGGGGGGCAAGGGCCAATGCCGGGGCGGGGAGTTATCCCCCGATCTGTACCTCGTCGTCAGTCCAAGGCGAGGCGAAGCAAGAGCAGCGCAATCGGCAAATCCGGAGCGCCATCGCACGCCGGTGACCTGCCGAGGCAGTTATGGCCCAAGCAGGATGGCCCTGTATTTCGATCCTGAGGCCCTACATCTTTTGGGTTTCTCGGATATGTTCAGCAATCCAAAAGCGAGCTGGATACGCAATCAATGACGTCCGACGATATCCCGCAACGAACACCTCAATCTCATTGCCAACTGGCTCAATACATTGGCTGCAGCCATCATGACGGCCGGAACCTTCGTGCCCGCGGCTCAGTTCATCTTCAACATTCTGCCGCCAGGCACGGACACCGGTCTATTGATTGGGATCGGTGCGGTTTGCGTCGTGTTCGGTTTCGCCGTACACTTGGCTGGACACGTTTTCCTGGGAGGTCTCCGATGACCACCAACCAAGTGATCGCCTTGCTTTTCCCGGTAGGGGTCACGGTAGGTGCCGTGCTTACGGGATGGCTGGCGAAGAAACTCTGGGTGGATCGCAAGCCGGAGATCGTCGGTTCAACCCACGTTGACGAGGACATTCTCTCGGCCCTGGGCGAGGCGGAGCGTGCGATCCAGAAAGCCGAGAAAGGCATGCGGGTAAAGGCTTCAGAACCTCTACCGAGGCATCTCTCGCCGCAGCCGTAGGCCAGATCGAGCGAAACGCAGCGTGGTTCGCCGAATTGGTCAAGTTTCATCGGTTCAATGACGCCAGCGTTCGCGCGATCGAGCCACGTGACTTCGAGTTCGCTCTTGTGCTCGCGTCCGAGACTGGGGGAGTTCGAACGCTTTTGGCCAAATCGATTCTGACTGCGCTTGTTGCAATTCTGTCGACCTCATACGTTCACGCCCAATCGCTCCCGGGCGGTTTCGTCTATTTGCACGACATCGATCCCAGCATCATCCAGGACATTCGCTACGCCACCTCGAACAATTTCGTCGGCCGTCCGCTCGCCGGCTACGGGGCCGGCGAGTGCGTGGTGAAGCGGGAGGTTGGGCTGCGGCTGAAAGCGGTGCAGCAGGAACTGGCGGCGCAAAATCTCTCGCTGAAGATGTTCGACTGCTACCGGCCGGCGCGGGCCTCGCTCGACATGGTCAGGTGGTCGCAGAACGGCCACGAGACGGCCGCCGAGCGGCGCTACAATCCCAAAATTCCCAAGACCGAGCTGTTCCGCCTCGGCTACATCGCAAGCCGCTCGCAGCATTCGACGGGGGCGGCGCTCGATCTCACGCTGGTCGATCTCAAGGCGGACAATTCAGGCAAATACGACCCGTCAAAGGCCTACGCTGATTGCACGGCGCCGGTCGAGGCGCGACTGCCGGAGGGCAGCGTCGACATGGGCACCGGCTATGACTGCACCGACGTGAAAGGGCACACCGCCGGACCGACGATCAGTCCGGATCAGCGCGCCTGGCGCAAGCGGCTGGTGGCTGCGATGGCGAGGCAAGGCTTTGTGAACTATGCGAAGGAGTGGTGGCACTTTTCACTGCCGGGGGCGGGAGGGGCGGCCTATGATTTCCCGATCCAGCCGCGGCGGAACTGATTCCGCGCCGAGGACACGAGATGACCCAGCCCAGCTTCGCGACCCACGAGGTCTTCAACCAGTCACCGCCGTTCGAGGACGTCGATCTGTTCGCCGCGGACCAGCCGCTGGTCGCGGCGGTCAGGACCAATGGCGCTGCGGCCGCGGAACCGGAGCTCTCGGAGTTCGGCAAGCATTGGGGCTCGGCAGCGATGGCCGATCGGGGGCGCGTCGCGAACGAGAACACGCCGAAGCTGCGCACCTTCGATGCCAAGGGCAATCGGCGCGACCAGGTCGAGTTTCATCCGGCCTATCATGAACTGATGGCCCACAGCGCCCGTGCCGGCGTGCACAATTCGACTTGGACCGCGGATGGAAGACCCGCGGGCGATGCCGCGGAGGTCATCCGCGCGGCAAAATTCTACATGGCCGCGCAGGTCGAGACCGGCCATCTCTGCCCGATCACGATGACGCGCGCCTCCGTGGCGGCGCTGGCGATGCAGCCTGATCTGCTCGCCAAGGTGATGCCGGTGCTGTCGACGAAAAGCTACGATCCCAGCTTTGCGCCGTGGTGGGAGAAGCGCGGTATGACGCTCGGCATGGGCATGACCGAGAAGCAGGGCGGCACCGACGTGCGCGCCAACATGACGCGCGCGGTGCGCGACGGAGGCGCCTACCGCATCACCGGCCACAAATGGTTCATGTCGGCGCCGATGTGCGACGCCTTCCTGGTGCTGGCCCAGGCAGACCAGGGACTGACCTGTTTCTTCATGCCGCGCTTCGCGCCGGATGGGTCGGTGAACGCGATCCAGTTCCAGCGGCTGAAGGACAAGCTCGGCAACCGCTCCAATGCGTCGTCCGAAGTCGAGTTCGTCGGTGCCTATGCGGAAGCCGTCGGCGACGAGGGCAAGGGCATCCGCACCATCATCCAGATGGTGCAACTGACGCGGCAGGATTGCGCGATCGCCTCGGTCGGCTTGATGCGCTCGGGGCTCGCCCACGCGCTGCATCACGCCCGGCACCGCAGCGTGTTTCAGAAACGTCTGGCCGATCAGCCGCTGATGCAAGCCGTACTCTCGGACATGGCGCTCCATGTGGAGGCGAGCACGGCGCTGGTGATGCGGCTCTGTCGCGCCTTCGATCGGACGCCGTACGATCCGGCGGAGGCCGCCTACATGCCGCTGCTGACGCCTGCGATCAAATACTGGACCTGCAAGAGCGCGCCGCCGTTCCTCTACGAAGCCATGGAATGCCTCGGCGGCAACGGCTATGTCGAGGACGGCATTCTGGCGCGCCACTACCGGGAGGCTCCCGTCAACGCCATCTGGGAGGGCTCGGGCAACGTGATGTGCCTCGACGTGCTGCGCGCGCTGTCGCGCGAGCCGGAGGCGGCGATGGCGGTGCTGCAAGCGCTTGCTGCCGAAACGAACGGTCTGCCAGGGGCAGGCGAGGCCGTCTCGTTCATCGGCAAGACCTTCCGGCGCGCGGACGGCGAGCGCGTTGCCCGCCTTGCGGTCGAGAAGCTGGCGCTGCTTGCGGCCGCCGCCGCGCTCAACGGCGTGTCGCCGCGCCAAGCCGAACTGTTCTCCGCCACACGCCTCGCCGCCAATCACGCCAGCATGTACGGCGCGGTCGAGCTCGAGAGCGGCGATGTGCGCGCGCTGCTGGAGCGGGCGCTGCCGTGAGCCTCTCAAACGAAAGCGCTTTAATGGACTCCCTCAATCCCGATCATCCTCCGCTCATCGAGACGCCGGCGCCGCGGGTCTGGAAATTCTGGGGCACGGCGCTGTGGGGCATCGCTATCTTCGCAGCCATGTTCGTCGGGCAGATCGGGGCCATCGTCTATCTGGTCTGGGTCGCCCGCGACCCTATCGACCTCGCATCACTGCAGCACGTCGGTGGCGAGCCGGCGTCGCTCGCGTTTTCGGTCACGATGGGCCTGCCGGCGACGCTGGCCGCCGTGTGGCTGGCCATCCGCATCAAGAAGGCGTCCTTCGTCGACTATCTCGCGTTGTATTGGCCGTCATGGAAGCAACTCCTGTTCGGCGCCGTCGGGCTGATTCTGATCGTGGTGGCCTGGGAGACGATGTCGCGGAGTCTCGGCCGCGAGGCGACGCCGGGCTTCATGACCGATCTGTTGAAATCCGGCCGTGACAAGGACGCCGCCTTGATGCTGCTGTTCGCCTTCAGCGTGGCGGCGCCGATGTCCGAAGAGGTTTTGGCGCGCGGCTTCCTCTACCGCGGCTGGTCGGCGAGCTTCCTGCGCGTCCCCGGCGCGATCATCCTGTCGTCGCTGCTGTGGACCGTCGTGCACCTGCAATACGACCTGTACTTCCTCGCCGAGGTCTTCTCCATCGGCCTCTGGTTCGGCTACATGCGCTATCGCAGCAACTCACTGTGGCTCACGATCGTGCTGCATGCGCTGAACAATCTGACGGCGGTGGTGCTGACGATGTGGTTGGGGAGTTAGGCCACCAGCGCGATCGCGATCGGCATCGTGATCGCCGCCAAAATCGTCTGCAGCGTGATGATCTGCGCCAGTAGCGGGGCATCGCCGCCCATCTGGCGGGCCAGCACATAGGCGCTGGTCGAGGTCGGCACCGCGGCGCAGATCGCGACGATCGCGAGACTGTCGCCGGACAGTCCGAACCAGACGGCGAGCCCCAGCGCGATCACGGGCATCAGCACCAGCTTGAACACCACGCCGATAGCGGCGCCCGTGCTGGGGCGGAGCAGGCCTTCAAGATGCAGGCCGGCGCCGGTGACGAGCAGGCCGATGGCGAGCGAGGAGCGGCCAAGTGCATCTGCCACCTCATGCCAGATCTTCGGCAACGGCAGATGGACGACGTTGATGACGAGGCCGATCACGCAGGCCCAAATCAGGGGATTGCGAACAACCGTCATGACAACGGTGCGCGCGGATTGCTTCTTCGGCGCTGCGTAGTGGGCGAGCACCGCGACGCTGAGGACGTTGACCAGCGGAATGATCGCCACCATCGCGACGGAGGCGAGCGCCAGCCCGACCTCGCCGAACATATTGGCGGAGACGGACAGCGCCACATAGGTCTGCCAGCGGATCGCGCCCTGGAAGATCGAGGTGAAGGCGGGGCCGTCGATATCGAGCCGCGACAGGGCCGGGCGGAGCGCGAGGCAGAGCAGCGACATCGCGAGCGCCGAGAGCAGCAGCGCGCCGCCGACGCCTGCGACCGGGACCTTGGACAGGTCGGCCTTCACCAGCGTCTGGATCAGCAGCATCGGAAACAGCACGAAATAGGTCAGCCGCTCCAGCCCGTTCCATTGCGTATCGAGCCGCATCAGCGTGCGCTTTAGCACCACGCCGAGCACGATCAGGATAAAGACGGGGAGGAGCGCCGCGATCACGACGGCCATGGATCAGTCAGGCCCCGGGGCTGCGCGCAGATTGGCGAGGCGGTCGAGCGCGCCTTGCAGGATGAAGATCGCGGCGTGCTCGTCGATCACTTCGGCGCGCTTGGCGCGGCTGACGTCCATGCCGATCAATTCGCGCTCGACCGCGGCAGTCGATAGACGCTCATCCCAGAGGCCGATCGGCAGCGCGGTCAGGCCAGCGAGGTTGCGGGCAAACGCCCGGGTCGATTGCGCGCGCGGGCCCTCGCTGCCGTCCATGTTGATGGGCAGGCCGAGCACGAAGCCGACGGCCTTGCGTTCACTGGCAATCGCGAGCAGCCGGGCGGCATCCTGCTTGAACGCCTTGCGCTGGATGGTCTCGACGCCGGTCGCCAACCGGCGGTCCGGATTGGACACGGCAACGCCAATGGTCTTGGTACCCAGATCAAGGCCGACCAAGCCGCCGCGTTCCGGCCAGCGGGTTGCAGCATCGACGAGAGGCAGGATAAGAGCCGGCATGGGACTAGCGCATATCACGCGTCGCGCTGCGGTGCTACAAAATGGAAAAGCCGCACGAAAGGCGGCTCAGACGGCGACGATGCGCCCCTTAATTGCGAATAGATCGGGCGGCTCATAGCGCCTGAATTGCTCTGCAACCTCCAAGCCCGGTGGCGGCTCACCAATCACCGAGCTCTCTTCCCGTATCTGGAATCCTGCCTCGCGGAATAGTCGCAAGTAGTCGCTGTGGCGCAGCCGATTGACGTACTGCTTGCCACTGTTGAACGGTCGCCACTGTTCATCCGAATAGCGGAGGAAGTTCAGTCTCGAAACTGACTTGTCCGACCTGGCATAATGGTCGCTATAGTCGATTGAATGCGTCGTGAGGCCATTGGTGACGGCGCGCAATCCCTTGAGAAGGGTTACAAGCTGGTCTGCCGGCACGTGCTCCAGAACCTCGTTCGAGCAGGAGCAATCCACTTTCGTTCCGTCATCGTTCACATAGTAAGGGGCCCGATACTCAATCCCCGACCGCGCAAGGTCATCCCAAGTCTCGAACTTGCCGCCGAGCCTGCTTCCTGCATGCCGGATCAGATCTAGCTTCGCCAGCCGCTCGACGTCGCATGCGATGATCTTCGGCACGCCAAGCGCCCTGAGGGCGATAGGAACGGCCAGATCGCGTCCGGCGCCGATTTCCAAGACCGATCCAGGAAGCGCATCGCTCACGGCACTGTAGTCCGCTACAACGCGCCGGGCGATTCCGGCAAGAGCATCAAGCGTAGCATCTCGGCGAGGCCAGGTGGCGCTGCAAGAAGTAGTGCGCCTGAGCCCCGCCGGGGAGATCGAGCGCACGGAACGCAAGTGCTTTAAGCCGCCAATCCATGGCCTTGCCCTACTATGGGTCGAACGAATTGTCGAGGAGACCGAGTTGCGGGGGCTGCCGGGATCGCATGTTCGCCGTGACGGCGATGCTGGTCCCTGGAACACCGCAGCCAATGGTTCGTGGTGCTGTTCGCCATGTCCTGCGTGCCCGGTTCGGCTTAAGGCTTCCTGCAAGGGGCCTAGCCGTTCGACGTGGTCGAGGCGATCTGGGCCACTGCGGCGCTGGGGTCTCAGGCCGCGATGAATTCGTCGTCCTGCTTCAGGCAGGCGGAAAACCCGTTCAGCGCGCTGGTTTGATGTCCGGCACGACGCTGGATGAAGAGCGTCTCGACCTGCGCGTGCGAATGGCTCAGCGCGTGCATCGACACGCTGCCATTGATCGCGCTGCGTTCGACCACGGCGCGCGGCAGCAGCGTCACACCCATATCGGCGGCGACACAGCCGATCATGCCGTCGAGCGTGCCGAGCTCGAAGCGTGCGGCTGACGGCCAGCCGAACTCGACAAAGATCTGTTCCAGCCGCTGCCGGTAGGTGCAGCCAGTGCGGAACGTCAGCGCGGTCGGGCCGGATTCCGGCGTGCCGGCACGCAACTCGGCGAGCGTGGCCCAGCGCCGCGCACTGACCAGCACCAGCTCTTCGCGGAACGCGCTTGTCGCGGTGAGATCGGCATGCGCGATCGGACCTGCGACGAAGGCGCCGTCGAGCGTGCCTTCGAGCACGCACGCTACGAGGTCGGCGGTGGGCGCGGTGCGCAGGCTCAGCCGGACGGCGGGAAAGCGGCGATGAAAATCGGCCAGCAGCGGCGGCAGCCGCACCGCCGCGGTCGTTTCCATCGAGCCGATCGCGAGCGGTCCCTTGGGCTCGCCGTCGTCGCAGGCCGCGAGCACGGCCTCGCGCGCGAGCGCGGACATCCGTTGCGCGTAAGGCAACAGCCTTTTGCCCGCGCCCGTCAGGGTCATGCCGCGGCTATGGCGTTCGAACAGCGGTGTACCGATCTCCGCCTCCAGCGCCTTCACGCGCTGGGTCACGTTCGACTGCACCGTGTTGAGCTCTTCGGCCGCGCGGGTGATGCCGCCGGTGCGGGCGACGGCAGCGAAGGTCTGGATGTCGCTGAGTTCCATAATATCGTTTCTCTTTTGAGATGGTAGCGTTCGTTAGAATTCAATTTTAGAGAATGGTATTCTGGACTAATGTTCGTGTCGAGAGCGGAGGAGCCATGCCGATCATCACGCCGCTGACCCAGCTCCTGGGGATCAAACATCCGATCCTGCTGGCTCCAATGGACACGATCGCCGGCAGCCGGCTGACGCGGGCGGTCAGCGAGGCCGGCGGCTTCGGGATCCTGGGTGGTGGCTACGGCGATCAGGAGCGGCTCGAGGCCGAGACCAGGCAACTGAGCGGCTCTGCTTCGTTCGGTATCGGCTTCATCACCTGGAGCCTCGCAAAAAAACCAAGACTTCTCGACATCGCACTCGACGCCAATCCGCAAGCGATCATGCTGTCATTCGGCGATCCCGCGCCATTTGCAGCGCGCATCAGGACGTGCGGGGTGCGCTTGATCTGCCAGGTGCAGAGCGAGGACATGGCGAAGCAGGCGCTCGACGCCGGTGCGGACATCCTGATCGCGCAGGGTACCGAAGCCGGCGGCCACGGCGCATCGCGCACCACCGTCGATATCGTACCTGCGATCGTCGATCTCGCGGCCGGGCGGGTGCCGGTGGTTGCCGCCGGCGGAATTGCCGATGGTCGCGGGCTGGCCGCAATGATGATGCTGGGCGCCTCCGGCGTGCTGATCGGCACGCGCTTCTATGCCAGCGTGGAGGCCAATGGCGCGGAGGAAGCCAAGCAGCGCATTCGCGACGCTGATCCCAATGACACGGTGCGCGGCGTCATCGTCGACTGGTCGCGCAGCCTGTTCTGGCCGGCCCCGTTCACCGCGCGAACGCTGGTCAACGATCATATCAGGCGCTGGACGGGCCGCGAGATCGAGCTGATGCAGCGCGCCGCCGAGGTGACCGTCGAATATGCCGCGGCAAAGGCCGCGGGCAATTTCGAGGTCGCCGCGGTCTTTGCCGGCGAGGCTGTCGGCCTGATCCATGATATTCCGTCCGCCGCCGAAATCGTCGAACGGATTGCGACCGAGGCCGAGCAACTGCTAACCGGCCGGCGAAATTCCAGCGTGTCCGCCTAAACTGCGAGAGAACAACCATGTGGCCGAACCGTCGACTGATCGATCTCTTCAAGACCGAATTCCCGATCGTGCTGGCGCCGATGGCTGGCGTGATGGACGCGGAGCTGGTGATCGCCGTTGCGCAAGGCGGGGGGCTCGGCTCGCTACCGAGCGCGATGCTGTCGCCGGACAAGGCACGCGAGCAGGTCAACATCATCCGGCAGCGCGTCTCCGCGCCGGTGAACATGAATTTCTTCTGCCACACACCGGTCGAGCTCACAGCCGAGGCGGAGGCGCGCTGGAAGCAGCGCCTCGCGGGCTACTACAATGAGCATGGCCTCGATCCCGCCGCACCCATCAATGCCGCGAACCGCGCGCCGTTCGACGCCGGCTTCTGCGAGGTCGTGGAGGAGCTGAAGCCCGAGATCGTCAGCTTCCACTTCGGCCTGCCGGAGGCCGCGCTGCTCAAGCGGGTCAAGGCGGCCGGATGTCTCGTCATCTCCTCGGCGACCACGGTGAGGGAAGCGGTCTGGCTCGAGCAGCACGGCGCTGACGCGGTGATCGCACAAGGCGCGGAGGCCGGCGGTCATCGTGGCATGTTCCTGACCGACAAGATCTCGGAACAGCCCGGCACCTTCGCGCTGGTGCCGCAGGTGGTCGACGCGGTGAAGGTCCCGGTGATTGCGGCCGGCGGCGTTGCGGATGGCCGCGGCATTGCAGCCGCCTTCGCGCTCGGCGCGGCCGGCGTGCAGATCGGGAGTGCCTATCTGCGCTGTCCGGAATCCAAAGTCAGTGCAGCGGCACGCGCGGCGCTCGCCGAGGGGCGGGATGATTCCACCGTTATCACCAATGTCATGACCGGGCGGCCGGCGCGCGGCGTCCAGAACCGCCTGATGCGCGAGGCCGGCCCGATTTCGCCGGACGCGCCGCCATTTCCCCATGCCGCAACGGCGCTGGGACCGCTGAAGGCGGCTGCCGAAAAGCAGGGCAGGGTAGATTTCACCAATCTCTGGGCCGGACAGGCGATCGCCCTCGGCCGCGAGGTCCCGGCAGCCGAATTGACCCGGGATCTCGCCAAAACGGCCCTGGCTCGCCTGAAAGCTCTCGCCGGATAGGTCCCCGCCGCCGGTTGCGGCGCAAAAGCGGCCTCTGCTATACGGCACTTAGGTTTTGCCGTGAGAGGCCTTATATAATGTCCGTCGACGCCGCTACCGTCCGCCGCATCGCGCATCTGGCGCGCATTGCGGTTTCCGAGGGCGAGGTTCCGCATCTGCAGGGCGAGCTCAACGCCATGCTCGCCTTTGTCGAGCAGCTCTCGGAGGTCAATGTCGAGGGTGTGGAGCCCATGACCTCGGTCACCCCGATGCAGATGAAGAAGCGGCAGGATTTGGTCAATGACGGCGAGATCGCCGACGATATCGTTGCCAACGCGCCCGCGACCGAAGGTCACTTCTTTCTGGTGCCGAAGGTCGTCGAGTAACTTGCATAGCGTTTTCGAGCGAAGTGGAAGCCGGTTCGCGTAAAGAATACGCGTCAAACTAAAGAGTCTTAGGACGTGGTCCGATGTGCATGCTTTGCGACGACGAGAAGGCCTATCAGGCCTATATGAACTATCTCGACAAGATGGAGCGGCAGGGCAAGGCCGCCGACCCCAATGTCGCCGTCAATGCCGTGCTCGACGAGATCGAGGCGGCGGCCAAAGCGTCCGCCAAAAAAGACGACCCGGCCAACGACAAGTCCCTGTCTCCGTTCTTCTGCAGCCCGATCAATAAATGACCGATTTGACATCGCTGACGCTCGCCGAGGCCCGCAAGGGCCTTGCGGCCAAGACTTTCACGTCCCTCGAGCTGACCGACGCGCATCTGAACGCGATCGAAGCCGCGCGTGTGCTCAATGCTTTCGTCATGGAGACGCCGGACCAGGCGCGGACCATGGCGCGCGAGGCGGACGCCAGGATCGGGAAGGGCGACGCGGGGCCGCTCGCCGGCATTCCGCTCGGCATCAAGGACCTGTTCGCGACGAAGGGCGTGCGCACCACGGCGTGCTCGAAAATCCTCGGCAATTTCGTGCCGACTTACGAGTCCACCATCACCTCGCAGCTGTGGCGCGACGGCGCGGTGATGCTGGGCAAGCTCAACAATGACGAGTTCGCGATGGGCTCGTCGAACGAGACCTCGTGCTTCGGCCCGGTCGGCAATCCCTGGCGGCGCGACGGAAGCAACGCGACGCTGGTGCCGGGCGGCTCGTCTGGCGGCTCGGCCTCCGCCGTGGCCGCGTTGCTCTGCATGGGCGCCACCGCGACCGACACCGGCGGTTCGATCCGCCAGCCGGCGGCGTTCACCGCAACGGTCGGCATCAAGCCGACCTATGGCCGCTGCTCGCGCTGGGGCATCGTCGCCTTTGCCTCCTCGCTCGACCAGGCCGGTCCGATCGCGCGCAGCACGCGCGATGCCGCGATGCTGTTGCGCTCGATGGCCGGCCACGATCCGAAGGACACGACCTCGGTCGACATGGCTGTGCCGGACTACGAGGCCGCGATCGGCAAGTCCGTGAAGGGCATGAAGATCGGCATTCCCAAGGAATACCGGCTCGACGGCATGCCGGCCGAGATCGAAAAGCTTTGGGAAGCGGGCGCGGCCTGGCTGAAAGCGGCAGGAGCCGAACTCGTCGAAGTGTCACTGCCACACACCAAATACGCGTTGCCGGCCTATTACATCGTGGCGCCGGCGGAGGCGTCCTCCAACCTCGCGCGCTATGACGGCGTGCGCTACGGCCTGCGCGAGCAGGGCCGCAACATCAACGAGCTCTACGAGAACACCCGCGCCGAAGGTTTTGGCGCCGAGGTGAAGCGCCGCGTCATGATCGGCAGCTACGTGCTCTCGGCCGGCTACTACGACGCCTATTATTTGCGCGCCCAGAAGGTGCGCACGCTGATCAAGAAGGACTTTGAGGATTGCTTCGCCAAGGGCGTCGACGCGATCCTGACGCCGGCGACGCCGTCGGCGGCCTTCGGCATCGGCGAGAAGGGCGGCGCGGACCCTGTCGAGATGTACCTCAACGACATCTTCACGGTGACGGTGAACATGGCGGGCCTGCCGGGCATCGCGGTGCCCGCCGGCACGGACGCGCAGGGCCTGCCGCTCGGCCTGCAGTTGATCGGCCGTCCCTTCGACGAGGAGACGCTGTTCTCGCTCGGCGAGGTGATCGAGCAGGCCGCCGGCCGCTTCACGCCAGTGAAATGGTGGTGAACATGGCGGCGTTTATCGGCAGCCTCGACGGCGCCGCGCCGCCGCCGGATCTCAGCGCGCCGCTCGCCGCACTGTGGTGGGCCGCCAAAGGCGACTGGGACCAGGCGCACAGAATCGTCCAGGACGAGAGCAGCCGCGAGGCCGCCTGGGTGCACGCCTATCTGCACCGGGTCGAGGGCGACCTCGGCAATGCCGGCTATTGGTACCGCCAGGCTGGCCAGCCCGTGGCCACGGATTCGCTTGAAGCAGAATGGCAGCGCATCGCCGATACGCTGGGTGGGAGTGCATCCGCATGAGCGAGCCTGGTTTCACGGGTCCGAAAGCGAAGCCGGAGGATTTATTCGGCCGTTTTCGCGAGATCGTTTCCGATCCGCTCAACCTCCTGATCGAGCGCGTCCCGATGGCCGGCCTCGTCGAAGGCGACCAGGTCTATCTGCATAACGGCCTGAAGGTTCCGGGCATCGGGCCCGGAGCCTATTACGGACCTTTCAGCAGTGTGCTCATCATCAATCGCGGCGTCCACGAGCCGCTGGAAGAATATGTCTTCCAGGAATTGCTGAAGCGGCTGGGCGAGGCGCCCTCGATGATCGAGCTCGGCGCCTATTGGGGCCACTATTCGATGTGGCTCAAGAAGGCGCGGCCCAAGGCAGAGGTCATCCTGGTCGAGCCGGATCCCGCTTGCCTGAAGACCGGTCAGGATAATTTCGCGCGCAACGGACTGCGGGCCGAATTCGTCAAGGCCTTCGTCGGCAAGGGCAAATTCGAGGTCGACGCCTTCTTCAGGGACAGGAAGATCAAGCATCTCGACATCTTGCATGCCGATATCCAGGCCTTCGAGGTCGAGATGCTGCAAGGCGCGGAGAGCGTGCTCGCCAAGCGCCGCGTCGATTATCTCTTCATCGCAACCCATTCGCAGGCCCTCCATGACGAGGTCGTCGATCGTCTCAAGGCGCACGGCTACCGCGTTGAGATCTCCAGCGATTTCGAGGAGCAGAGCACGTCGTTCGACGGCTTCGTGTTCGCCTCCTCGCCGGAGGTCGACGCGCTGTTCGGAGAGATTGAGGTGATGGGCCGCCGCGAGATCGCGTTGCGCCAGCCGGCCGATGTGCTTCGGTCGCTCAACGGGCTTCTCGAAGCCGGTGAAGCGCGAGCGGTCAAGGGACCAGTAAAGGAACCAGTCAAGCCATGAACGCACCTGCCGCACCCCACAAGCTTCTCAAGGGCTCAACCGGTGACTGGGAGATGGTCATCGGCCTGGAGGTCCACGCTCAGGTGACGTCGAACGCGAAGCTGTTCTCCGGCGCCTCCACCGCGTTCGGCGGCGAACCGAACTCGCATGTGTCGCTGGTCGACGCGGCGATGCCGGGCATGCTGCCCGTCATCAACGAGGAATGCGTCAGACAGGCTGTCCGGACCGGCCTCGGGCTGAACGCGCAGATCAATCTGCGCTCGGTGTTTGACCGCAAGAACTATTTCTATCCGGACTCGCCGCAGGGCTACCAGATCAGCCAGTACAAGTCGCCGATCGTCGGCGAAGGCGAGGTCGTGGTCGAACTGGACGGAGGCAAGACCGCCACGATCGGCATCGAGCGGCTGCATCTGGAGCAGGACGCCGGCAAATTGCTGCACGATCAGTCGCCGACCATGTCCTATGTCGATCTCAACCGCTGCGGCGTGGCGCTGATGGAGATCGTCTCGAAGCCCGACATCCGCGACGCCGAGCAGGCCAAGGCCTATGTGACCAAGCTGCGCTCGATCCTGCGCTATCTCGGCACCTGCGACGGCGACATGGAGAAAGGATCCTTGCGCGCCGACGTCAACGTCTCCGTGCGCAAGCCGGGCGCGCCGCTCGGCACCCGCTGCGAGATCAAGAACATGAACTCGATCACCTTCATCGGCCAGGCGATCGAGTACGAGGCCAGGCGCCAGATCGAAATCCTCGAGGACGGCGGCGCGATCGACCAGGAGACCCGGCTCTACGACCCCAACAAGGGCGAGACGCGGTCGATGCGGTCCAAGGAAGAGGCGCACGACTATCGCTACTTCCCCGATCCCGACCTGCTGCCGCTGGAGTTTTCGCAAAGCTTCGTCGACGAGCTGAAGGCTGAGCTGCCCGAGCTGCCAGACCAGAAGAAGACGCGCTTCGTCGCGGATCTCGGCCTGTCGGCCTACGACGCCAGCGTGCTGGTCGCCGAGCGCGAGAGCGCGGTGTTCTACGAGACCGTGCTGGAGAAGCTCGCCAACCGCGCGCGCGATGGCAAGGTCGCCGCGAACTGGGTGATCAACGAGCTGTTCGGTCGTCTCAACAAGGAAGGCCGGGATATTACGGACTCTCCGGTCGATGCCGCACAGCTCTCCGGGATCATCGACCTGATCGGCGAGGGCACGATCTCCGGCAAGATCGCCAAGGATCTGTTCGAGATCGTCTGGCAGGAGGGCGGCGATCCCCGCGCGCTGGTCGAAAGCCGCGGCATGAAGCAGGTCACGGATCTTTCGGCGATCGAAAAGGTTGTCGACGACATCATCGCGGCCAATCCCGACAAGGCGGCGCAGGTCAAGGACAAGCCGCAGTCACTCGGCTGGTTCGTCGGCCAGGTGATGAAGGCATCCGGCGGCAAGGCCAACCCGCAGAGCGTCAACGAGCTGCTCAAGTCCAAGCTCGGCATCTGACCTCGCGCGTTCGAACGAGGTGACGGACGGGCGTCGTCACCTCGCTTCGGTTCGCGATGCGACGCTCGCGCGCATCCTCGGCGACGAACTTCATCCCGATCGAACGCGATACGCCGACCGAATCGCCGTCACGCGATTCGCGCAAAACGGCGACTTGCACGCGCTCTGACGAGCGTTCGCGCCGTTAATCATGAAAATATTTTCGTTGCCAAAAGTCGCGACTCAGAGTCCGCGAAACGCCTTCGCGAGGCGCTCGCGCGATCGGCAGGATGCATCATTGCAACGATCGCGCGCGATGCGCGCGCGCAAAAAAATACTTTCTGCATAGCGTTTTTCTGCAATCGCATCTCTCGCAAAGGTCGATGCTGCGGGCACTCTCCGCGATCGCAAGCACACGTCATGCAGACCGCTTGCATCGCGTTCGCCAAGCGCAGGCGCGTTGCGTCGTCAACACTTCTTTAAGCGAGACGCTGTTTTTTTCGTTGTGTTGGTGTATTCGGGATGAGTGTGCACTCGATCCCCGACTGCATGCAGCGATTAAGCCATCTCACACATCGGAGGGCAACATGGCCAAGAAAGCTAAGAAGGCAAAGAAGGCGAAGAAGGCGAAGAGCGCAGTGAAGAAGACTGCGAAGAAGACCCGCAAGGTCGCCAAGAAGAAGTAACTTCGCTTTTTGAAGTTGCCGGCTCCTAGAGAGCCGGCACGTCATCAGCGCCTCTCAAAAGGTTCTGGTCGACGATAGAGGGTGTCGGCGAGACATCAGGTCAACGGTCGGATCGTTCTCTTTCGCGGGTTCGCTCGCCAAAGGCCGGTCCGGCAGAAGAAACAAGTTTTCTTCGTTCGTGCGGTTCTCCGTAAGGGGCTCCGCAATTTCACAAGTGGCCTTCGGGCCAACGTGGAAGCTGGTCCTGACGTGTTCGCCGACGCCCTCGTTCTGATGAGGCCGGGGTATTGCCGGCATTCTCATATCCCGACATTGTTGATCTGACCGCGGCATGGCCGTTCTGCCGTTGAGCAGGCGGGTTCGCATATGAGGTCTCAGCGGCGCCTGAGCGAGCGCC
>NZ_VSST01000073.1 GCF_019402665.1 Bradyrhizobium canariense | reverse complement strand
GGCGACGGGGGCAATAGTGCATCGCTCCCCGGGGAGAGCGCGCCATAAGCCGTAAAACCATTGCGCAGGGAAGGCCGGATGTTCCGGCATCACCTGTGGTCACCCCCGCGTGCGTTTTTCGCGTGCGGACCCTGGGTGCCAGCCGGCGCCCGGCCTTCCCTGCGCCCTTTCTTTGCGATGAGGGCGAAACGGACAGCAAAACTCGGGCGCTTGCGCCGCGAGACGGCGGACGTGTGCGCGCGCCGCTCAGCAAGGCGCATTTCTCCCATGATCGGTGATGTTGCCGCGCCGCCCCCAACTTCATCTTGCGCTGCGGCAAAAAACTTGCACACTCGGCTGAGCCGGGCAGCCAAGCGAGCTCGAACAGCGGAGCGAGCCAATGTCCCTCCAGACCGTACCGTCTGACACCGCCGACCAACGCCCCAACCGCCCCGAGGATGTCCAGGCCCTGGAGGCGGACACGCGCCTGCGGGACGATATCCGCCTGCTCGGGCGCATCCTCGGCGACACCGTGCGCGACCAGGAGGGCGCCGAATTGTTCGACCTGGTCGAGCGCATCCGGCAGACCTCGATCCGATTCCACCGCGATGAGGACCGGCTCGCCCGTCGCGAGCTCGAGCAGATCCTCGACAGCATCTCGACCTCGGAGACGGTGCGGATCGTCCGCGCCTTCAGCTATTTCTCCCACCTCGCCAACATCGCCGAAGACCAGAACAACATTCGCCAGATGCGCGCCAACAAGGGCGGCGGCTCCGGCGTGCTGGCCGAGACGCTTGCCCATGCCAGGGCTGCGGGCATCGGCGCCGATGCCCTGCGCAACTTCTTCAAGAGCGCGCTGGTCAGCCCGGTCCTGACCGCGCATCCGACCGAGGTCCGCCGCAAGAGCACGATGGACCGCGAGATGGAGGTCGCCGCCCTGCTCGATCGTCGCGAGCGTGTCGCGCTGACGGCGGAGGAGGCCGCCGCAAGCGACGAGCAGCTCCGCCGCGAGGTGCTGACGCTGTGGCAGACCAATCTGCTGCGCCGGACCAAGCTCACCGTGCTCGATGAGGTCGCCAACGGCCTGTCGTTCTACGATTACACGTTTCTGCGCGAGGTGCCGCGGCTGGTCAACACGCTGGAGGACCGGCTGGAGGAGGGCGGCGAGCAGGCGGCCGGCGAGCTCGCCTCGTTCCTGCGCATGGGCAGCTGGATCGGCGGCGACCGCGACGGCAATCCCTTCGTCACCGCCGACGTGATGCGCGGCACGCTGCGGTTGCAGTCGAGCCGGGTGATGCAGTTCTATCTCAATGAGCTGCACGTGCTCGGCTCCGAGCTGTCGATCGCAGCGCATCTCGCCGACGTCTCCGAGGAGCTGCGCACGCTCGCTGAGCGCTCGCCCGATACCTCGCCGCACCGGAGCGGCGAGCCTTATCGGCTTGCGGTCTCGGGCATCTATGCGCGCCTCACCGCCACGGCCGAAATGCTTCAGGTCGAGATCACGCGCCGGCCGGTCGGCAAGGGCGCGCCCTATGACAGCGTCGGGGAGTTCAAGGCCGATCTCGACGTGCTGCACCGCTCGCTGATCTCCAACAACGCCGGCGTCATCGCCCGCGGCCGGCTGCGGCTGCTGCGCCGTGCGGTGGACTGCTTCGGATTCCATCTGGCGCGGCTCGACATCCGCCAGAACTCGGCGGTGCACGAGCGCACCATTGCCGAGCTGATGGATGCCGCCAATCCCGGCATGTCGTATCTCGCGCTCGGCGAGGACGCCCGCATCTCGCTGCTCACCAACGAGTTGCGGTCGACGCGCTCGCTGGTGTCGCCATTCGTCAAGTACAGCGACGAGACGATGGGCGAGCTCAACGTCTTCCATGCCGCAGCAGAAGCGCATGCGAAGTTCGGCTCGGACGCCATCCCCCAATGCATCATCTCGATGTGCAAGGGCATGTCCGACATGCTCGAGGTCGCGGTGCTCCTGAAGGAGGTGGGGCTGGTGCATCCCTCCGGGCGCAGCGCCATCAATATCGTGCCGCTGTTCGAGACCATCGAGGATTTGCAGGCTTCCAGCGCCATCATGGACCGCATGCTCTCGCTGCACGATTATCGCCGGCTGGTCGACAGCCGCGGCAGCGTGCAGGAGGTCATGCTGGGCTATTCCGACTCGAACAAGGATGGCGGCTTCGTCACTTCGGGCTGGGAGCTCTACAAGGCCGAGATCAACCTCGTTGACGTATTCGAGCGTCATCACGTGCGCCTGCGCCTGTTCCATGGCCGCGGCGGTTCGGTCGGCCGCGGCGGCGGCCCGAGCTACGATGCCATCATAGCCCAGCCCGGCGGCGCGGTGAACGGCCAGATCCGCATCACCGAGCAGGGCGAGATCATCTCCTCGAAATATTCCAACGCCGAAGTCGGCCGCAACAATCTGGAGATCCTTGCCGCCGCGACGCTGGAAGCGAGCCTGCTGCATCCGCGCCAGAGTGCGCCCCGGCGCGAATATCTGACTGCGATGGACGAGCTTTCAAACCTCGCCTTCAAGGCCTATCGCGGCCTCGTCTACGAGACCGAGGGGTTCGTCGATTATTTCTGGGCGTCCACCGTCATCAACGAGATCGCGACGCTGAACATCGGCAGCCGCCCGGCCTCGCGCAAAAAGACGCGCGCGATCGAGGATTTGCGCGCCATCCCCTGGGTGTTCTCCTGGGCGCAATGCCGCCTGATGCTGCCCGGCTGGTACGGATTCGGCAGCGCGGTCGAGCAATGGATCGCGGAGCATCCCGACAAGGGCATGCCGTTCCTCAAAGAGCTCTACAAGGAATGGCCGTTCTTCCGCATGCTGTTGTCGAACATGGACATGGTGCTGGCCAAAAGCTCGATCGCGATCGCCTCGCGCTATGCCGAGCTCGTGCCGGATGAGGCGCTCCGCGAAAAAATCTTCGGCCGCATCCGCCGCGAATGGCATTCCTGCATCGAGACGCTGCTGGACATCATGGGCCAGGACCGGCTGCTGCAGAGTAATCCGCTGCTGGAGCGCTCGGTGCGCCACCGCTTCCCCTATCTCGACCCGCTCAACCACGTGCAGGTCGAACTGCTGAAAGAGCACCGCGCGCAGAACCCGGACGAGCAGGTGCTGCGCGGGATTCAACTGACCATCAACGGGATCTCGGCGGGGTTACGGAATACGGGGTAATTCAGGCCCGTCGTTCCGGGGCGATGCGAAGCATCGAACCCGGAACCTCGAGATTCCGGGTTCGGCTCTGCGAGCCGCCCCGGAATGACGGCGGGTCGTTCAACAGAAATGCGCGCCCTGCGTCTCCACGTACACCGCATAGAGCGACTGGCTCGCGGTCATGAACAGGCGGTTGCGCTTCTTGCCGCCGAAGCAAACGTTGGCGCAGGTCTCGGGCAACAGGATCTGCCCGATGCGCGCGCCGTCGTTCGGCGCGAACACCTGCACGCCGTCGTAGCCGGGGCCAACCCAGCCGGCGCCGACCCAGATATTGCCCTCAGTGTCGACCCGCAACCCATCGGGAAAGCCTGATTTGCCGTCGAGCTTCATGTCGATCAGCTTCTTCGGGTTCGACAGCTTCGCCCCGTCGATGTCGTAGGACCACACCACGTTCTCGGCTTGCGGATAATGCGTGATGCCGGTGTCGCAGACATAGAGCTTCTTGTAGTCGTGACTGAAAGCGATGCCGTTCGGCTTGAACGGCTCGTCGGCCACCTTCGCGACCTGGCCGCTCTGCGGATCAATGCGATAAACCGCTTCCTTCTGATACGGCTGCAGCGAGCCGGTATTGGCAAGCTTGCCCTCATAGATGCTGATCGCGCCGTAGCCGGGATCGGTGAACCAGATCGCCTTGTCGTTGGGATGCACCACCATGTCGTTCGGGCCGTTGAGCGGCTTGCCGTTGGCCTGTTCGGCCAGCGACGTCACCGAACCATCATGCTCGTAGCGGACGAGGCGGGTGCGCTCGGCGCTGATCTGGCGGCCCTCGGTGTCGAACGAGTTGCCGTTGGCCTCGTTCGACGGCTTGTGGAATTGCTCGGAGATATGGCCGTCGTCGTCGAGGTAGCGCAGCTGCCGGTTGGCGGGGATGTCGCTCCAGACGAGATATTGCCCCTGCGCATTCCACGCTGGCCCTTCCGCCCACAGGCAGCCGGTATAGAGCCGCTTGATCGCGGTGTTGCCGACCTTGGCCTTGAAGCGCTTGGGATCGATGGCAATGATGTCAGGATCGGGATAGCGCTGCGGCTCGGCATTGGCGCCGAAGTCGCGGGCGTCCGCGTTCGAGGCGAGCAGGGCAGACGCGGCGACAGTCGCGGCGCCCTTGAGCAGCGTGCGGCGGGCGAGGCCGCTGCTTGCAGTCGTGTCGTCGGAGTTGGTCAGTATTCTTGTCATGGTTTCCTCCCAAAATTGTGTTGGGAGGAAATGATCCGCCAGCAATCGGGCGTAAAGCGGAGCGATCTCCGGAGTAAGATAACCGGAGATCGCAGGGCAGAGATGCCGCAAATGCGGTCCGACGGGATTCCTTACACGGGATCCCAAGGGAAGATGTCGGCGGAGCGGTCGAGCTTGTAGAACGATCCCTTCAGCGCCGGCATGCCATGTTCCGCGATCGACTGCGGCGTCCAGCCTTCGCTCCGGTGCACCGAGCGCAGCGGACGGTTCTGGCTGAACAGGAACAGCTCGTTCATGCGTGCCCCAAAGATCTGCCCGGAGACGTCCTTGGCGGCATCGGAGAGCAGATAGGCGCAGACCGGCGCGATCTTCTCCGGGCCCATCTGCTTGATCTTCTCGACGCGCGCCTTCTCGGCTTCGGTCTCGGTCGGGATGGTGCCGATCATGCGGGTCCAGGCGAACGGCGAGACGCAGTTGGAACGGACGTTGAAGCGGCCCATGTCGAGCGCAATCGACTTCGACAGGCCGACGATGCCGAGCTTGGCGGCGGCGTAGTTGGCCTGGCCGAAATTGCCGATCAGGCCGGAGGTCGAGGTGAAATGCACGAACGATCCGCTCTCCTGCTCGCGGAAAATTCGCGCTGCCGCGTGCGAAACGTAGAACGAGCCCATCAAATGCACCTTGATGACGGCCTCGAACGCTTCCACGCTCATCTTGTGGAAGATCATGTCGCGCAAAATGCCCGCATTGTTGACCACGCCGTCGAGCCGGCCGAAATGATCGGTCGCGGTCTTCACGATCTTGCTCGCGGGGATGGCTTCGGCCACCGACTCGAAATTGGCAACCGCGGTGCCGCCGCGCTTCTTGATCTCCTCGACCACTTCCTCGGCGGGCGCGGCGCTGGTGCCGGCGCCGTCCGCGGCGACGCCGGGATCGTTGACGACGACCTTGGCGCCCTCGCCAGCGCAGAGTAGCGCGATCTCCCGCCCGATGCCGCGGCCTGCGCCGGTGACGATGATGACCTTGTCTTGCAGTGATTTCGTCATTTGGGTTCTCCTGTTGTCTTACCTCGCCCCGCTTGCGGGGAGAGGTCGGATCGCATCGAAGATGCGATCCGGGTGAGGGGGGACTCTCCGCGAGTCCGAGTGTGTGGAAGCAGCCCCTCACCCCAACCCTCTCCCCGTAAGAACGGGGAGAGGGAGAGGCGAGCAGCTCATTACCTCTCGTTCGTAAACACGATCGTGCCCGACGCGGCGAACATGCCGCCGACGCCGTGACACACCGAAATCTTCGCATTCGCGACCTGCGCTGGCGCAATACCGCGCATCTGCCGCACGCTCTCCTGAAGCGCATACATGCCGTACATGCCCGAATGCATGTAGCTCAAGCCGCCGCCATTGGTGTTGAGCGGCAGCTTGCCGCCTGGCCGCGTGTTGCCGTCGGCGATGAACTTGCCGGTCTCCTCGTGCGGCATGAAGCCGAGATCGCCGAGGCCGAACAGCGGCAGATGCGCAAACGCGTCGTAGATCATGAGATGGTCGACGTCCTTATGCGCGATGCCGGCCTCCCTGAACGCTAGGGGCCCCGCGGTCTTGAACGCGCGCGAGGAGTTGAACGTCTCCATCTGGCTGACCATCGGCGTCTCCACGCTCTCGCCGGTGCCCATGATGTAGACGGGCTTGCGCGGAAAATCCCTGGCGCGGTCGGCCGAGGTCAGGATCAACGCGCCGCCGCCGTCGGTGACGAGGCAGCACTGCAGCAGGCGGAACGGATAGGCGATCATGCGCGAGTTGAGGACGTCCGCGACCGTGATCGGATCCTTCATCATCGCGCGCGGATTCTTCGCCGCCCATTCCCGCTGCACCACCGCGACCGAGGCGAGTTGCTCGTGCGTGATGCCGTAGGTCTTCATGAAGCGCAGCACGGGGATCGGGAACATGCTGGGGGGGCCATAGACGCCGAACGGCGCCTCGAACTGGCCTTGCAGGCTGTCGGCGGGGATCGAACGCGGTGCCTTGCCGATCATCGACTTGCCGCTCTCGGCATGGGTGATCAGCACCGTCTTGCAGAGGCCGGCCTCGATCGCCGCGGCGGCATGGCGGACATGCAGCATGAACGAGCAGCCGCCGACTGAGGTGCCGTCCACCCAGGTCGGCTTGATGCCGAGGTAGTGGCAGACCTGCTGCGGCGTTTCGACCGCGGTGGCGAAACCGTCGATGTCGGACAGCTTCAGCCCGGCATCGGCGATGGCATTGAGCGCCGCATCCGCGTGAAGCTGGAGCTGCGAGGCGTTGGGGATGACACCGAGTTCGGTGGTCTCGGCCGCGCCGACGACGGCAACCTGGTTGCTGCGCATGGCCTATCCCTTCGCCGGACGGAATACGGGGAGGGTGATCTTGTCGTCGAGCGCCTCGAAGGCGACCTCGAGCTTCATGTCGAGTTCGAGCGCCTCCGGTGTCTGCGGGCAGTCGATGATGTTGCTCATCATCCGCGGCCCCTCGTCGAACTCGACTACCGCGATCGCGTAAGGCGGCGTGAAGCCGGGCGCGGCGGGACGGTGGTTGATCACGTAGCTGTAGAGAAAGCCCTTGCCGCTCGCCTTGAAGATGCTGACCTTGCGCGAGGCGCAGGACGGGCAGAACGGGCGTGGCGGGAAATAGACATGCGCGCAGGCGTCGCAGCGCTGCAGGCGCAACTCGCCCGCCTTGGTGCCGTCCCAGAAATGCTGGGTCTCCGGCGTCGGTTTCGGTCGCGCGCGCTGCGGTTCGGCCATCTCGGCAGGTCCTCCCAAGGCCAAGCTAAGCCCGGCTGTTGCGATCTTGATGCGACAATCGACCATGGCGCGTCAACGGTCCAGCAATGCGCATGCATGCCATCATGCGCACAATGCTTGTGTCGAAGTGAGGCAGCGCTATACATTGCGCGCAAATATTCCGTGAGACAGACATGCCCGATTTTTCGACACTGAAGAAGCTCGCCGAAGACCTCGAAAGCGGCCGCACCAGCTCCCGCAAGCTGGTCGAGGCTTGCATCGCCAAAATCGCCGATCCGGCCGGCGAGGGGCAGCGTGCTTTCATCCATGTCGACAAGGATGCCGCGCTTGTGGCGGCGGATGCGATGGACGGTTTGCGCAAGGTGAAGGCGGCGCCCTCGCGCTACGCCGGTATCCCGGTCTCGATCAAGGATCTCTTCGACATCAAGGGCCAGGTGACGCGCGCCGGCTCCCGCGCGCTCGACGATTCCTCGCCGGCCGAACAGGATGCCCCCACGGTGGCGCGGCTGCGCAAGGCCGGCTTCGTCGTGATCGGGCGCACCAACATGACCGAGTTCGCCTATTCCGGCATCGGCATCAATCCGCATTACGGCACGCCAAAGGGCGCCTGGAACCGGGCCGAGGGCCACGTGCCCGGCGGTTCGTCTTCGGGTGCCGCGGTCTCTGTGCTCGACGGCATGGCGCATGGCGCGCTCGGCACCGACACCGGCGGCTCCTGCCGGATTCCGGCGGCCTATAACGGCATCGTCGGCTACAAGCCGACGCAGCGGCGCGTGCCGCTCGATGGGGCTGTGCCGCTGTCGTTCTCGCTCGACAGCATCGGGCCGCTGGCACGATCGGTCAGTTGCTGTGCCATTCTCGACGCCGTGCTCGCCAACGAGCCGATCGCCCCGCTGAAGCCTCGCCCGGTCAAGGGCATGCGGCTGGCGGTGCCGACCACGATCGCGCTCGACGACCTCGATGCGGCCGTGGCCGGGACATTCGAGCGGGCGCTCAAGAGCCTTGCCGATCACGGTGCGATCATCGAGCGCATCGAGATGGCCGAATTCCACGACATCGGACCGATGAACGCCAAGGGCGGCTTTGCGGCTTCCGAAAGCTATGCCTGGCATCGCTACCTCCTCACGTCCAAGGGCGACGTCTACGATCCCAGAGTCTCCGTGCGCATCATGCGCGGCGAGGCGCAGAGCGCGGCGGACTACATCGATCTTCTCAACGAGCGCCGCTCGCTGATCGCCCGCGTCAATGCGCGCATCGCTCCCTATGACGCGCTGGTGCTGCCGACCACCGCCAACACGCCGCCGAAAATTGCGGATCTTGCCGACGACAAGGCGTTCACCAGGGAAAACCTGCGGGCGCTCCGCAATTGCACCCTGATCAACATGATCGACGGCTGCGCCATCTCGCTGCCTGCGCATCGCGAGGGCGAGATTCCGGTCGGCCTGATGCTGGCGGGCGCGGGCGGATCGGACCGCCGTATCTTCGAGCTTGCTGCCGGCATGGAGGCCGTAATTCGTGTTTGACCTGACTTTCACCGTCGACGCCCAGGACACCACCACGCCGCTGACGCTGGCGATCGACCAGATGGTCATCGCCGGCTGGACCGGCCGCGATCCGGTCGCGCGCGACAAGCACATTGCCGAGCTGCAGGAGATGGGTATCGCCCCGCCAGCCTCGACGCCGATCTACTATCGCGCCTCGGCGCGGCGCCTGACAATGGAAGACAGCATCGAGTGCACTGGCGGCGATTCCAGCGGCGAGGTCGAGTTCGTGCTGATCGGCTGGCAGGGTCGCATTTTCGTCGGCTGCGGCTCCGACCACACCGACCGCAAGGTCGAGGCCTACAACGTCACGGTGTCCAAGCAGATGTGCGACAAGCCGATCTCCTCAACGCTGTGGGAGCTCGAGGACGTCATCGGCCATTGGGACAGGATGATCCTGCGCTCCTGGGCCACCATCAAGGGCGAGCGCGTGCTCTACCAGGAGGGCACGCTCGACGCGATGCTTCCGGTGGTTGACTTGATCGCGCGTGGCTTCGAGAGTGGAAAATTCCCCGACGGCTGCGCCATGTTCGGCGGTACGTTTGCGGCGAAAGGCGGTATCCGCCCCGCCGACCGTTTCGATTTCGAGCTGGAAGATCCCGTGCTGAGGCGGACGATCAAGCACGGCTACGACGTGGTGACGCTGCCGGTGAGGGGCTGAGGCGCCTCCGCACCGTCATTGCGAGCGAAGCGAAGCAATCCAGACTGGTTCTGCGCAGGGATTCTGAGCCTCCCCTAAATCG
>NZ_VSST01000072.1 GCF_019402665.1 Bradyrhizobium canariense | reverse complement strand
GGGTCCGCCGCAGGCGGGCGTCTCGAAGGATGGCCGCAGTCGAGCTTCCAGCCATATGTTTCTCCATATGCGCGCCCTGCTCGAGCAGGAAGGCTGCGGCGCAATTGCTCGCTGTTCGCGCGCCGCTGGTCCATTCGCGGCGTCATCGCCCGGCTCCGATCGGGCGATCCAGGACGCCGCAGCTTCCCGTGGGACCATTGTCGTCTCAGGAATCCGGTGACGATAGCGGGCGGGATCACCACAGGACGCGCGTCTCCGTGCGCGATGGTTATCGTTCTCCCAAAATCCCAAGGTAAACCGAATCTGACGAATTGCAGAAGTGCCTGCAAAACAGGGACTTCTTGCATTTGTCGCACGCGCCTGGCGCGGGCGCGTTTACGTCTGCTTCATCGCGATACTTAAACTGCCATTCAAATTTGCCCGCCATCATTACCTCCAACAAGCCGGCAAACGGCACGGGCAAGAAGCCTCGGGGATGAGTTGAACAGTTGATTGGACGGGAGCCGGGCTCGGGGGACGGGACGGCACAAAAAAAGGGGATGCGTTATGTTTCAGGGTACTTTCGATCTGGAGACCGCGACGCCGATCGACGCAGACGCGCTGTCGGACGTGCTGTTCGAGCGCGGCCTCTATTGGGCGAGCGGACGCTCCGGTCTCGTCGATCTCGTCGCCGCGCACAAATGGTTCAACCTCGCCGCGCTCAAGGGTCGCAAGGACGCCGTGACGCTGCGCCGGGAAGTCGCCGGGCAGATGTCGGACGCCGATATCTCGGCCGCCCAGCGCGAGGCGAGGGCATGGGTTTCCGCCCACTGAGCGGAGATCACGTCCTGGCCGTCGTTTCGCAGGTGAAAGCTGATTTTCGCTGAATCAGGTTCCCTCGTGCTCCGCCAACCGGATTCGGGGCGGCATGAGGCCACCGTCGCGTGTCAGGTGAAGGAACGCACAGATCTCGGATTCTGCTGCGGGGTGGCGGAGAGGGAGGGATTCGAACCCTCGATACAGCTTGAGACCGTATGACGCTTTAGCAAAGCGTTGCCTTCAGCCACTCGGCCACCTCTCCGGTGCGAGCCTTATGCATCTAATTACTTGGGCTGGTCAATTTGGAAGCGTGTGTTTTTGCTCGAATATTCCCAGCGAATTGCGAAACCAAGCGGCGGGTGGGCTTGAGCGGGGGACAATTGCCTTTGTCACCGACCGATTCTCTCAAGTGATCGACCTGCAAGCAGTTGATTTGGTTGAATCTTTCCGCGATTCGCCCCAAGCTATGGAGCGGTGATCGCTCTCCGATTGGCCGACGGGGTCCCGTGTCAGACTGCGGGACAGGCGCTCTTATTAGTTTAGTCGGGATAACTCGCTCGCCGGCCCAGGAGCCGCTCCGCCGCGCCAGGCGTCGCCGTAATCAGCGAAGGCTGCCGGGCTGAAACGCTCGCTCGTCCCTCGACGGCCGCGCGACGCCGCTACGGTCTCATCTTGCAATGTCGGGACCGATGGTATGATTGACCGACATCCTGAGGGAGGAATGGACTTGGCGGGTGAACTGCAGACCAAATTTCGACGTGCTGTCGAAGCCTTTCACGCCCATGATTTGGTCAAAGCGGAAAGAATACTGCAGCAGATCGCCAAATCCGCCAGGAACATCTTCGAAGTCGAACATCTCCTGGGCGTGGTGATGCTCGTACAAGGTCGGTTTGCCGAGGCCGAGATGCATCTCAGGGTGGCCGTGGCCCTGAACGGAAGCAGCGACGAGGCCCTCAGCAATTATGGATATGCGCTCAAAGCGCTGAATCGGCCTCAGGAAGCTCTGGCCTATTTCACGCGCGCATTGGCGGTGAATCCGCGCAATCCCCTTTCGTATCACAACAGAGGTACGATCCTTGCCGAGTTCGCGCGAAGCTATGGCGAAGCGATCGAGCAATTCGACAAGGCGACATTCTACAATCCGAACTTTGCCGATGCCTACGCAAGCAAGGGCGGCTGCCTTGAAAAGCTCAGGCGTTACGAGGATGCGCTCGTGGCCTACGACAAGGCGTTGTCGATCAGGCCTGACCTGGAGACTGCATGGCTTGGTCGAGGCAATGCACTCCGGAATCTCAGGCGGTACGACGACGCATTTACCACGTACGACAAGGCGCTGTCGGCCAAGCCGGATTTCCCGAGCGCATGGGTTGGCCGAGGCGAAGTTTTCACCGATCTCAAGCGCCACGACGAGGCGCTTGCCGCGTACGACAAGGCGATCTCGATCAAGCCTGAGCTCGAGAGCGCGTGGGTTGCCCGAGGACATGTTCTCTGGAGCCTGAAGCGCTACGACGAGGCGTCGGCAGCCTATGACAAGGCGCTCTCGATCAAGTCCGGCCTGGAGAACGCGTGGCTTGGTCGTGGCAATGTGTCCTTCGATCTCAAACGCCTTAACGAGGCGTTGGCTGCCTATGACAGGGCGTTATCGATCCGCCCTGATCTGGCGGAAGCCTGGCTTGGTCGTGGCAATGTTCTCACTGAGCTCAAGCGCCGTGACGATGCGCTCGCGGCGTATGGGCGGGTGCTGTCGATCAAGCCTGATCTCGCCGAGGCGTGGCTCGGTCGTGGCAATGTCGCGTGGGGGCTGAAGCGCTACGAAGAGGCTCTTGCCGAGTATGACAAGGCGCTCGCGATCAAGGCCGACATCGAGGGGGCCTGGATTGGCCGTGGCAACGTCTTTACCGAGCTCGGGCGCCATGACGAAGCCTTCATCGCCTTCGACAAGGCGGTGTCGATCAGGCCTGACCTCGAGGGCATCGAGGGTTTGCGTCTTCTTGCGAAGATGAACCTGTGCAATTGGGACAATCTGGACGAAGAGATCGGCCAGTTGACGGCAACAGTACGGCTCGGGAAGGCCAATAGTTCTCCCTTTGCTTTGCTGTCTCTGACAGATTCTCCCGATGATCAGCTCAGCTGCGCCAGGACGTGGGTGAGGGCAAAGCTCCCGCATCTCTCCGAAACGAGGTCAGGGGGTGAAATCCGTCGCCACGACAAGATCCGGGTCGGATATGTTTCACCTGATTTTCGCAAGCATCCGGTCGGGTATCTCACTGCCGAGATTTTCGAGAGTCACGATCCCGACCGCTTCGAGACATATGCGTTTTCGATCGGTCCTGACGACAACAGCGATCTGCGCAGGCGGCTCGAAAAGTCGTTTCATCGCTTTGTCGATTGCGAGCACAAGCTCGACGGCGAAGTCCTGAAAGCAATCGACGATGCGCAGATCGATATTCTTGGCGATCTTGCTGGCCATACGCACAATGCCAGGCTGTCGTTGTTTGCGTCCAGCCCGGCTCCGATCGTCGTCAACTATCTTGGCTTTGCAGGAACGCTGGGGAGCAGGGAGCTCTTCCACTACATCATTGCCGATCACATCGTGCTGCCAGATCAAAACAGCCAATTCTTCGACGAGAAGGTCGTTCGTCTGCCCGGCAGCTTCATGCCGCGTGATAATCACGTCGCGACGATCGACGATGCTGCACCCAATCGGGCCGATCACGATTTGCGGCAGGAATGGACTGTGTTTTGCTGCTTCAACAATGCCTACAAGATCAATCCGGCTGTCTTTGGCTCCTGGATGAATATCTTGAAGAGCGTGGATCAGTCGGTGTTGTGGCTGTCCGACGTGGGCGAGATCGCAAAATCGAATCTGCGGAAGGAAGCCAAGGGCCGGGCGTCGATCCGGATCGCCTGGTGTTTGCAAGGCGCGTTGCGTCTTCATCGGAACATCTGGCGCGCCATCGCCTCGCCGACCTCTTCCTCGACACGCTGCCCTACAACGCACATACGACGGCCAGCGATGCGTTGTGGGCTGGTCTGCCGGTGGTGACCCATAGCGGGAATAGTTTCGCCGGCCGCGTGGCCGCGAGCTTGCTGAGCGCTGTCGGTCTGCCTGAGCTGATCACGCGAACGCGTGCGGATTATGAAGCACTCGCGATCGAGCTGGCGCTCGATAAGCAGAAGCTGGCGGATATTCGCGGACGGCTGCAAGGGAACCACCTGACCGCATCACTGTTTGATGCGGCGCTCTACGCCAGGCGGCTCGAGACGGCTTACGAGGCTATGTATCTACGACATCAGGCCGGCTTGCCGCCGGATCATATCGACGTTCAAGCGCGCGGATGAGGACGGCCGTCGCGGCCGCTTGCTGATCAGGCCAGCGAGTTCCCGAAGGTTTGGTCCCTGCCGGGTCCTTGGTTGATTCCACGATTCGGACGCCTCTGCCCCACAACAGAGCGTCTCTGCGCGTGGGGGGCCCGTGCCGGAACTTTGGACGGCAAATGAAACCCGTCGAAAAAACGCTGTAGATTCAATGAGGTACAAAGTCGTTCTGATCACATCTGCGTGTTATTTGTGCAACACCCGCCGGAAAACACGCTCCATCGGCCCGTTCTGAAGCGTTCTGTTGTTGTGTGTGCAAGGGCGTTCGGTAATTGTGACTGAGCGACGGAGGGGGGCATCCCGAGGTCGTCCCGTCTTAGGTGGTTCGCTTAAGTCCCTCGCGTTCAGCGGGTGTGTCCGAAGGCGCGAAGCGACTAAGCGGTGAATTTAAGGGACAAGGGAACCAACCTTAGGGTGTCTTCACCCAGCGGATCCGGAACCTTCCCTATGGCAAACTTGGAGGTTTAACATGAAGTTGGTTAAGAGCCTTTTGCTCGGTTCCGCAGCGGGTCTGATCGCTGTTGGCGGAGCGCAGGCAGCCGATCTCCCCGTGAAGGCCAAAGCGGTCGAATACGTGAAGATCTGCTCCCTGTACGGTGCGGGTTTCTACTACATCCCCGGCACTGACACCTGCATCAAGCTGGGTGGTTATTTGCGCGCTGAAGTCGCGCTGAACACGAACAGCGACATCAACTGGCAGTCCAGCGGTAACAACGGCGGGCGCAACCGCCTGACGAACTACTACACGGCGCGCGCTCGTGAAGACCTGAACATCGACACCCGCACCGCGACTGAATACGGCGTTGTCCGTACCTTCTTCGACGGCGTGTTCTCGTGGACGACCGGTAACTACAACGGCACCGGCAGCGCGACTGGCACGACCGCCTACAGCAGCACGCTGGCCCTCAACACCTCGGGTGCAGCGCCGGCCCTCGTTGGCTCGTCGATCAACCCGACCGACGGCGGCACCTCGGGCGGTTCGCTCGGCGTGTACTACGCCTTCATCCAGTTCGCTGGCTTCACGATGGGTAAGGCCGTGTCGCAGTTCGACGCGCCCTGGACCAACTATCCCGGCAACAACTTCGACGGTCTCGCCGGCGGTAGCGGCACGGTCACCGGTATCAACCAGTTCAGCTACACTGCTGACTTCGGCCAGGGCGTCACGGCGGCGTTCTCGGCGGAAGATCCGACGGCTTACATGCAAGCCGGCAACCTCAACCTGAGCGGTGCAGCGGGCCTCAGCGGCGTGACTGGCGCCGCTTATGGTTCGAATGCCATCGGTGGCTCGCGTTCGCCGAACCTCGTGGGTATGGTCCGTGTCGACCAGGCTTGGGGTCTCTTCCAGGCGTCGGTGGCTGCGCATGACAACCACGTTGCCTACTACGGCGCAACCGAGGCGACGGGCCATCCCGACGACAAGTGGGGTTGGGCGGTTCAGCTTGCTCTGTCGATCAAGAACATCCCGACCGGTGCGGGTGACGTGATCAACATCCAGGGCGTCTACACCGATGGTGCGACCCGCTACAACTTCCAGAACCTCGCGGGTAGCTCGTTCGCGCTTTACGGTAGCTCAAACGTTGCCTACGCCAGCGTGGGCGCGGCGAATGCTCCGGACACCGTGTTCGTCACGGGCGGTCAGCAGGAAACCATCAAGACCTGGGGCTTCCGCGGTGCGTACACCCATAACTGGGATGCGTATTGGAACACGGCGATCTACGGTTCGTACGCTCAGGCTCAGTTCGGCAGCGGTGCGAAGGGCTTCCTCTGCGGACCCGCGGGCATCATCTCGGGTGTTGCCGGCGTGACGTCCTGCAATCCGGACTTCGCGCTTGGCACGGTGGGTCTCATCACCCGCTGGACCCCGGTCAAGAACCTGACGTTCTCGGCGGACGTCTCCTGGACCCGCCTTGACCAGAAGTATGCTGGCGTCGTGACCACCACGGCTATCAACGGTCCCGCGGCCAAGCCGGCCGCGACCTATGAGCTGAGGGACCAAGACTCGGTCGTTATGCTCCTCCGCGCTCAGCGCAACTGGTAAGTTCGGTCTAACGACCTGACAGAGGGCCCCGGCGGGAAACCGCCGGGGCTTTTTTTTTGCTGGCCTTGTCCCTCGCGGTCGAAGAGCAAGCGATGGTCGGTCAAGCGCGATGAGATTGGGATCAATCGTCATCGCGCCTCTGAGGCGCAGAGGCGGTCTCGGTGCCGGGCTCTTGGTACGAAAAAGGCCGCCAACAGAGGCGGCCTCCTGGAGTCCAAACAGAAACCGTCGTTATTTCACGTCGAGGGTTCGGCAGTAGTTGGAGCTCTCAATGCTGGTCCAGCCCCTCTCCATCCTGTTGGCTTGGCACTCGTAGAAAGTTTTGAAGTTGAGAACGTTTCTGCAATTGTGACCCACACCACTGGACAGGGAGCATTGGACCCTAGCGCCATTGCTCGTTTCGGCTGCGACTTTGATGGGCTCTGCATTCACCGGCGTAATCGACATGGCGACAAGAGCAAAAGCGGACATGGCCAACGTCTTCATGGCTTTCCTCGTTTTTGTTGATCTGGGACAGCAGATGCCTGTTCCCGGACAGATGCTACCACAACTGGCGTAGAGCGTCTCACTCAATCCACGCCATCGTGGTAATCGAGGCGGAGGGTTTCGCTTCTGAAGAAGCCACCGCTATTCCACGCTGCCGGCACCGCGGCGCTTCCGTGACCGGTCGCACGCTACGCTTCAGCCGAGGCCGTTGCAGAAGAGGCGGACTGGGATCCCTACTGGAACACGGCGATCTACGGTGCCTACGCTCAGGCGCAGTTCGGCACCTTGGCTAAGACCACGCTCTGCGGCGCCGGTGGTGCTGGTGGTGGTGTGATCGGTCTTGGGTTTGCGGGCGTGACCTCGTGCAACCCGGACCTCGCCGTCGGCCAGGTGGGTGTCATCACCCGCTGGACCCCGGTCAAGAACCTGACGTTCTCGGCTGAGGACCCATCTCGACCAGAAGTATGCCGGTATCGTCACCCCGGCCGCTGTGACGGCGATCCCGGCCAAGCCGGCTGCGACCTACCAACTCAAGGATCAGAACTCGGTCGTTCTGCTCCTCCGCGCTCAGCGCAACTGGTAAGTTCGGTCTAACGACCTAACGGAAAGCCCCGGCGGGAAACCGCCGGGGCTTTTGTTTGAGATGATCCTTGGCTGGGTGGTGCGCGGGAGCTAGCCGTCTGTCACAGGGCCGCACGCGGACTCTGCCATATCCAATTTGCGCTGTGGCTTCCCTCAATCCATTCATCTATTTTCGGCCATCGGGTCATGGCTGAACTTGCTACTTGCCTAAGCCGCACAATGGCGTACAGTTCTACTCTCAGGCGACCAGTTTTGGAGCCACAATGTGACGGTGAGAGCCGCGCTTGCTGCTGCGAAAAGCGAGCGCTCAGTCCCAGCACATCGACGCAGAGTTATTTCTGCAGCCCTCCTGACGTCCACTCTGTTGCTTTTTGCGCAGTCTGCCGTCGCCGACGAAAACGGCATCAGTTTCTGGATCCCCGGCCTCTTCGGAAGCCTCGCGGCCACGCCGCAGCAGCCGGGCTGGTCCTTGGCGACCATCTACTACCACACCTCCGTATCCGCCGGCGCCGACGTCGCGCGGGCGCGTGAATTTACGCTCGGCAGGGTCCCGGCCAACTTTGCCGTGAACGCAAATCTGAATCTGAATGTGAACGCCACCGGCGATCTCGGCCTTGTGCTTCCGAGCTATGTATTTGCAACGCCGGTGCTCGGCGGCCAGGCGTCAGTTTCGCTCCTCGCAGCCTATGGAGTCGTCGGCACCAGCTTGGCGGGGACCTTGTCCGGCGTGATCACGACGCCGTTCGGCAATGTTCCCTTCGCGCGGTCCGACACGATCAGCGACACGACGTGGGGCTTTGGGGATCTGGCGCCGCAATTCGCATTGCGCTGGAACGCCGGCGTCCACAACTACATGACCTATATCACCGGTGACATCCCTGTCGGCGCTTACCAATCCGATCGTTTGTCGAACCTGGGCATCGGACACGGAGCGATCGACGCCGGCGGCGGCTACACCTATTTCAATCCGCAGACCGGTCACGAATTTTCCGGGGTGCTCGGCTTCACCTACAACTTCAAGAATACGGCGACGCAGTATCAGAATGGTGTCGACATGCACTTCGACTGGGGTGCATCGCAGTTCTTGTCGAAGCAGGTCATGGTCGGCCTCGTGGGCTATGTCTACAAGGGACTGGGCTGCGATAGCGGTGCAGGTGACCGCGTCGGTTGCTTCCAGTCCCAGGTAGCTGGTGTCGGTCCCCAGATCGGTTTTCTGTTTCCGGTCGGCGACATGCAGGGCTATCTCAATCTGAAGGCTTACGGAGAGTTCGCCGCGGAAAATCGGCCATCCGGCTGGAACACTTGGGTCACCTTCTCAATCTCGCCGCCCGCGCCTGGAACGCCTGCGACGACAAAGCCCATCGTTAGAAAATACTAAGACCAGCTAACCGCCGGATTACCGGCTCTCGAACATCGATCGCCTCCAAAAGCTTTAGCAAGGGCGTGCGAGAGACGCCTCTCGATATTCCGCCGTGCGCGACTGGGATCATGATCCTGCACCTTCGCCTACAGCGACTATCGCTTGATCTAGATCAACCCCGAAGTGCGCCGCTCCGTTTCTGTAAGCCTTACTTGCCCTCAAAAGACCTACTACCGGAAAATAGCTGACGGAGACGAGATCGTCGTCTGACCACAGAAAATCGTTCGAGCATCCTTCAACACTACGAGATGCTGCCCGCGGCGAATGATCGCATGTTGCGACCCCTTTTGCAGAGCAATTGGAGATGGGTATGACGCCAACCATTGAATCTCTGGATCGGCGCGCTCTTCTTTCTTCCCTGGCGGTGCTTCCGCTGCTTTCAGCCTCGCTTTACTCCAGGTCGGCGCTGGCACAATCCCAGCGCGATCCGTTGCCTTCCTGGAATGACGGTTCGGCGAAGACATCTATCGTCGACTTCGTTAGGCGCGTCACGGACCAGGGCGGCCCATATTTCGTGCCGCCCCAACAGCGGATCGCAACCTTCGACAATGACGGCACGCTGTGGATCGAACAACCCATGTATGTGCAGCTTGCCTTTGTGCTCGATCGCGTGAAGGGCATGGCTTCGATGCACCCGGAATGGAAGGGCAAACAGCCCTTCACGGCGGTGCTGGACGGCGAGATGAACGCGCTCGCAGCTTCCGGCGAAAAGGGCGTTGCCGAACTGGTCGCGGTCACCCACGCCGGTATGACGACGGCAGAGTTTGAGACGATCGTCGCGGACTGGCTTGCGACGGCGCGCGACAGACGCTTCAAACGACCCTACACCGAGTTGGTGTACCAACCGATGTTGGAATTGCTCGCCTACCTTAGGGCGAACGGTTTCAAGACTGTCATCGTTTCAGGCGGCGGTGTTGAGTTCATGCGGCCGTGGACGGATGCCATCTACGGCGTCCCTCCAGAGCAGGTGGTCGGATCCTCGATCAAGACCCGGTTTGAGATGCGCGACAGCACCCCGGTCCTGTTCCGGTTGCCCGAGGTCAATTTCATCGATGACAAGGGCGGTAAGCCAATCGGAATCAATGAACATATCGGCCGCCGCCCCATCGCGGCGTTTGGCAACTCGGATGGAGACCTTGAAATGCTCCAATGGGCGACGCTCGCCCCCGGCGCGCGGTTCGGTTTGCTCGTCCACCATACTGACGCCGAGCGCGAATATGCCTACGACCGCCAATCCCACTTCGGGAAATTGGACAAGGCCCTGGACGCCGCAGCGGTGAATCGATGGACGGTGGTCGACATGAAGAATGACTGGAAGCGGATATTCGCCTTCGAGTGAGAACGCGAACCATCGGATGTCCGTGACACCGCCATAAGGTTAGTTGAGGGGCAAGATGAAATGAATTTCACCGGTGGGGAATGTTTTTCCGGGCCAGCGGTTGAGGGGCAAGCAAACCAGGAGATGGTTTATATCCCCGGCGGAACTTTTCGGATGGGTTCCGAGACTCACTATCCTGAGGAGGCGCCGGTCCACCGGGTCACTGTGGACGGATTTTGGATAGACCGAACGCCTGTCACCAATCGCCAATTTCGCGATTTTATCAACGCGACTGGCTACGTCACCCTCGCTGAACTGACACCCCATGCGAAGGACTATCCTGGCGCATTGCCGCGCATGCTCAAAGCCGGCTCTCTCGTCTTCACACCCCCGCAGCAAGCGGTGGACGTGCACCATTGGAGCGAATGGTGGACGTTCAAGTTCGGAGCCAATTGGCGTCGTCCTTACGGGCCGCACAGTAACTTGCGCGGGCTCGAGAACCATCCCGTCGTGCACGTCGCCTACCGAGATGTCGAAGCCTATGCCAAATGGGCCGGCAAGGAATTACCGACCGAGGCTGAATGGGAGTTCGCTGCACGCGGCGGACGAGACGGTGCCGAATTCGCATGGGGTAACGAGCTGTTACCCGGCGGCCAACATATGGCGAACATTTGGCAGGGTAATTTCCCCCACGAGAATCTGGCGACCGATGGCTTCGAGCGCACCTCGCCGGTCACAGCGTTCCCGGCCAACGGTTACGGGCTGCATGACATGATCGGCAATGTCTGGGAATGGACGGCCGATTGGTATTCGCCGGTGCACGAAGCCGATTCGCCGAAGGCGTGTTGCATTCCGCAAAATCCGCGGGGTGGGCCCGAAAATGCGAGCTACGACGCCCGAAATCCGAAGATAAGAATTCCGCGCAAGGTGCTTAAGGGCGGCTCGCATCTTTGCGCGCCTAACTATTGCCGCCGCTATCGTCCGGCAGCGCGTCATGCCGAGCCGATCGACACCTCAGCAAGCCATGTCGGCTTCAGGTGCATCACCAGGAAGAGGATCGCGTCATGAGTAACGATAGGATTCCGGAAAAGCCTGAGATGAGCGCGGGACCAAACGGCGGCGGAATGAAACGCCGCGATCTCTTGTTAAGTGGTAGTTCTCTCGCCGCCGCTTCGGCGCTTTCGGCCATCGGATTGACGAGCCCTGCACAAGCGCAGCAACCAGCCGCGGCGCCGGCGCCCGCTGCGCCCGGGCAACGGCCGAACATCGTCGTCATCATGGGTGACGACATCGGCATCTGGAATATCGGCGCCTACCACCGCGGGATGATGGCCGGGCGGACGCCAAACCTCGACAAGATCGCCGCCGAAGGCATGCTGTTCACCGATTACTATGCCGAGGCGAGTTGCACGGCGGGCCGCGCCAACTTCATCACCGGCGAGCTGCCGATCCGCACCGGCATGACCACAGTCGGCCAGGCCGGCGCTCCCACCGGCTTGCCGGCGGAGGCCGTGACCATTGCTGCGGCGCTGAAAGGTATGGGCTACGCCACCGGCCAGTTCGGCAAGAACCACCTTGGCGACAAAAACGAGTTTCTACCGACGGTGCATGGCTTCGACGAGTTCTTTGGCTACCTGTATCACCTCGACGCGATGGAAGATCCGGCCCACCCCGCTTATCCGCAGGAGCTGTTGAACACAGTCGGTCCGCGCAACATGGTCCACTCGTGGGCGACCAATGTGGACGACGCCACCGTGGATCCGCGCTGGGGCAAGGTCGGCAAGCAGAGGATCGAGGACGCCGGAACGCTCTATCCCAAGCGGATGGAAACCGTGGATGATGAAATCCGCGACCTCGCGCTCAATTTCATCGACAGGGCCAAGGCCGACAACAAGCCATTCTTCCTGTGGCTCAATCCGACCCGCATGCACATCGTTACGCACCTGTCGCCGAAGTACCAGGCGATGCGCAACTCCAAGAATGGTTGGTCCATCCATGAAGCCGGCATGGCGCAGCTCGACGACGACGTTGGCGTCGTGATGCAGAAGCTGAAGGATATGGGCGTCGATGACAACACCATCGTGGTATTCACGACCGACAACGGCACCGAGGTCTTCACCTGGCCCGATGGCGGACAGACGCCATTCGCGCAGAGCAAAGGCACGATCATGGAGGGCGGCTTCCGCGCGCCGGCGATGATCCGCTGGCCGGGCAAGGTGCCGGCCGGCAAGGTCGAGAACGGCATCATGTCCGGACTGGACTGGTTCCCGACCTTCCTGGCCGCTGCAGGCAATCCCAACATCGCCGACGAGCTCAAAAAGGGTAAACACATCGGTGACCGCACCTACAAGTGCCATCTGGATGGTTACAATCAGCTGGACATGATCACTGGCAAGGGGCCGTCAAATCGGCATGAAATCTTTTATTTCGGCGAAAGCGAGCTGGGGGCCGTGCGCATCGACGACTACAAGTATCGTTTCATCGACCAGCCCGGAGGCTGGCTGGGTGATAAAAGCAAGGTTGACGTGCCCTATTTGACCAACCTTCGCCTCGATCCTTTCGAGCGCACGGGCTGGCCCGATAGCGGGACCAAATACGGGGCCCAGCAATACTTCGACTGGTTCAAATACGAATTCTGGCGCTTTGTCTTTGTCCAGCAGCAGGTTGAGAAGCTGGCGATGACGGCGATCGAATTTCCGCCCATGCAGAAGGGCGCGAGCTTCAATCTCGATGCCGTGAAGGCGAAGATCGCAGCCGCGCAAGCTGCAATCGCCAAGTAGCGTAGCTTCCAGCCTCAAGACGTCGTCCCGAACTCCCGGGGCGGCGTCTTTCGCGCGTGCCCGCCGCCACGTTTCGATCGCGACCGGCGCGCATCGAGCGGCATACGGCGAATTACTCCGCGTGGACCGCGTGGGAGTTCAGGCGTGATTCGACCAGCGCAGAAGAGCCGACCGATAGGGCGGGTAGGGGTCGTCATCCAGTTCGTCGGGAATCGCGCAGGAGCCGAATTCCTGTCTGATCCGCTCGATCTCGGCGATGCGCTCGTGCAGCCGCTGCAAATGCTCCTGCGATTTCGCCCGCCAGAACCGGAAAGTGTCGGCCGTAAGCGGCAGGAACGCTGTTCCGAACAGCGTCGGTTCGGGAACGATGGTCCGTCCCAGCAGCAGGAACTTATCGGCACCGGACACAACGAGGGTCGCGTAACCGCGGTTTCCGATTCTCTTGATGCCGTTCAGCGACCATTCGGCGAGCTTGCTGAAATAAGGCTCCTCGCGCCAGCGATCGGGGCAATGGTCATCGACGGTGACGTTGACCGCATCCTGGCTGAAATGCACGATGATGCCCGATTTCGCTGGAAACCAGTCGTCGTCGAGGTGACCTTGCAACCAGGCGCAGACAAAGGACCGGCACATCTGCGGACGGCGGTCGTAGATGGTGCATCCCGCGCCCGTCTGCCAATGCCTGCACAGCTGGTTCACGGGCTTGTCGACGGCGGCCACCTCGAGGATATCGCAGCAGGCATTGCACGATCCGCACTGCCGGGCTGCCTTCGGCAGACTGTTCGATCTAAACCCCTGGCCGTCTCGAACCAGGAGCTGCTGCTTCTCTAGGGCATTCAACGCACGTTCGATTTTGAGACGAGATAGTCCGGTGGCGTCGATCACGCCCTTCATCGTCGTCGCGCCTGCCTGTACCGCACGGACGACGCTCAACATTATCTGATCCATTTTCGTCTCTTATTATTGCGCGCCCTATCTGCGCTGCATGCGTGGATGCTTTGTCATCGGAGTCGTTAGGGGCACGCAGTTACTCCACGCTGCCGGCGCCGCGGCGCAAATCGGCCTCGATCTGCAACCGCGTGCCGCCGCCGAAGCGGGCGCGGTAGACCTGAAGGTTCTCCATGATCCGCTGCACGTAGTTGCGCGTCTCGGAGAACGGGATCAGCTCGACCCAATCGACCGCATCGACCTTGGGGTCGCGCGGATCGCCGTAGCGATCGATCCACTTCTTCACACTGCCGCGGCCGGCATTGTAGGCGGCAAAAGTCATGATGTAGGAGCCGCGATAGTCCTCGAGCAGCCCACCGAGCTCGGCCGAGCCGAGCGTGGCGTTGTAGGCCGAATCGTTCTTCAGACGTCCCAGATCGTAGGTCCCGCCGTGCCGCTTGCAGACATAGCGCGCGGCGTCCGGCGTCACCTGCATCAGCCCATAGGCCTGCGCCGGCGAGACGACCGAGGGGTTGAAGGCGCTCTCCTGCCGCGCGATGGCGTAGATGATGCTGCGCTCGACCTCGGGGCCGATCGGCGTGAACTGCGGAATACCGTTGACGGGATAGGCGTAGAAATCGAACGGCAGCCCGCGATTGAGCGCGGCCTTGCCAAGCAGCAGCATGCCGCGGGCGTCGCTGTGGCGCTGGGTGAGCTCGCCAAGGCCGGCTAGCGCTTCAGGATCGCCGTTCTCACCCATGTCGGCGAGCATCGGTATCGCCATCTCGCGCTCGTCGAGCTCGTAGAGCAGCTGCGCGGCGCGCACGATCTCCAGCCGTTCGGCACCGCGGCTGCGCGGCTGAGCGTTGAGCTCGATCTGCGGCAGGCCGAGCTTGGCACGTGCGAGCTGGCCGTAATAGCTGGTGGATTGCTCGGCGGCCCGCGCGTAGGCGTTGCGCGCCTCCTGCTGGCGGCCTGCAGCTTCGGCGGCGCGGCCCTGCCAATAGCCGGCGCGCGCCAGCGTGGTCGGATTGACGCTGCCGATCCCGATGCGGGCAAAATGCTGAGTCGCGGCCGCGGGATCGTTGAGGAAGCGCAGCGCGATCCAGCCGGCGGTGAACTCCTGCTCGGTCTTGTAGATGTCGCGCGAGGGCAGGGCGGCATCGCGCGCGATCAGATAGGCGCTGCGGAATTCCTCGGTGTCGATCATCTTGCGCGCCAGGAGGCGCCGCTCGATCCACCATTCGTCGAGATTGTAGAGACGGCCCGGATCCTTCGGTGCCGACAGCATGAGCTGGGCGGCTTCCGCAAATTTCTCCTCGCGGCGCAGCAGCTGGATCTTGCTGAAGATGAAGCCGGGATCGCCGTGCAGCTCGCGCGGCACGGCTTCGAGCAACGCACGTGCGTTCGGGGCTTTCTTGAGGGAGGCGATTCGGGCCTTGGCGAGTGCGACATAGCCGGCCCCGAGGCGCTTCGCGGCACGCAATGCAGCCTCGTTCTCGCTGCCATAGAGCAGCGTGTCCATCCGCGCCTTTTGATCGCCGGGCGTCAGCAGCGCGCCGAACTGGTCGAGTGCGTTGTTCTCGGTCTCTTCCGACATCGGGTCGCTGCGCCAGGCGTCGCGCACCAGACGTTCGGCGTTGGCGCGGTCGCCGCGCGCCAGCATCGCCTTGGCGAGCGTGAAGCGGCCCTTGGCGGACACGGGGGATTCGTTCTCGAACCACGACCACGCAACCTGGTCGTCGCGCCTGTCGTCCCACATCGCGGCCTCCAGGCGCCGGCGCAGGAAGGTCTGCGACGGCCAGCTCGGATTGGCGGAGAGGAAGGCGCGGTAGCGCTCGACAGTCGCGCCATTGTCCTCGCTGCGAAGGATGATCCATTCCGCGAGCTTTCGCGCCACGGGATCTGAGATCGTGCCCGCGGCATTGGTGGCGTCGCCCGCCTTGCGCTTGCGCACGAGCTCGATCACGGCCTCCAGCGTGTCCTTGTCGGCTTGCGACGTCGAGGAGGTCGCGGCAACCGCAGCCGGTGTGACCGGCTTGCGCGGGGCGGCATGCTGGCGGGTCGCCGGAGCCAGGACAGGAGCCGCGACGGGCTTGGCGGGGGCCGGAGCGGTGGGTCTGACGGTGGCTGTCGCAGCCGGCGCGGGTGCGGTTTTCGGGACAGAGGCGCCAGCGGTCGGCGTTGACTTTGGCGCGGCAGCCGCAGGCTTCAGCTTGTCCTTCGCAGGTTCCTTGCCTGCGTTCTTGCCAGCATCCCTGCCAGGCTTCTTCGCGGCATCCTTGGCGGGGGGACTGGTCGCGCCCTTGCTTGCGCCCTTACTTGCCCCCTTGGCGGCGTCCTTCGAAGGTTCCTTACCGGTTCCCTTGGACGCTCCCTTCGAAGTGTCCTTGGCGGCTGGCTTGGCGGCGGGCTTCGCGGTTTCCTTAGCGGTTTCCTTGGCGGTCTCCGCGGTTGTCTCATTGGATTTGGCCCAGGCGGCGCAGCCCGCGGACAGCCCTGCCATCAGGCACACGATCAGACCGGTGGATCGCCATGCGGCGCGCGGAAAGGAGATCACGGCGTTTCGTCGCCCCGAATCAGTCAATTGGCTCAAGACCTAGCTGTACAAGATCTGGCTGTATTTGATTGAATATGCGGACAAAATACCAACAGCCGCTTACCTTCGCCGGGTTTGCACCACCACCGCGGCAAAATCGCGGCCTAAACGGTGCGTCACGCCGAGGCGGGTCTTTTACCGGCGGGATAGACCCGATATGAATGCGGCTCGCTCGAGATCGCCGCGTACGGAGGAAGTCCATGGCAGCCAAGACGAAATTCCGGGGATCGTTCACCGCCTTGGTCACGCCGTTCAAGAACGGCTCGCTGGACGAGGCGGCGTTCCGCTCCCTGGTCAACTGGCAGATTTCAGAGGGCACCAACGGCCTGGTCCCGGTCGGCACCACCGGCGAGAGCCCGACGCTGAGCCATGACGAGCACAAGAAGGTCGTTGAATGGTGCATCGAGGAAGCAAAAGGCCGCGTGCCCGTGGTCGCCGGCGCCGGGTCCAACTCGACAAAAGAGGCGATCGAGCTCGCCCAGCACGCCGAGAAGGCGGGGGCGAACGCGGTTCTGGTCGTGACGCCCTACTATAACAAGCCGACCCAGGAAGGAATGTACCAGCACTTCAAGGCGATCAACGACGCGATCGGGATTCCGATCATTATCTACAACATCCCGCCGCGCTCGGTGATCGACATGTCGGTCGACACCATGGCGCGGCTGTGGGAGCTGAAGAACATCGCCGGCGTCAAGGACGCCACCGCCAGCATGGTCCGCGTCTCACAGCAGCGCGCGGCGATGGGCGAGGACTTCAACCAGCTCTCGGGCGAGGATGCGACCATCCTCGGTTACATGGCCCATGGCGGCCATGGCTGCATCTCGGTGACCTCGAACGTCGCGCCGCGGCTGTGCTCGGAGTTCCAGGCCGCCTGGGCGAAAGGCGACCATGCCACCGCACTGAAGCTGCACGACAAGCTGATGCCGCTGCACAACAACCTCTTCATCGAGAGCAATCCGGCGCCGATCAAGTACGCGCTGTCGCTGCTCGGCAAGCTGGACGAGACGCTGCGGCTGCCGATGGTGCCGGTCACCGAGCCGACCCGCGTTGCGGTGCGCAGCGCGATGGTTCATGCCGGCCTCATCAACTGACGCGCTAGCCGATCGGGGAGCTTTCATGGCGATCGACGAAAGAGGCACGCGGATGCTCAGGGAGTTCCGCGAGTTCGCCATGAAGGGCAACGTCGTCGATCTCGCGGTCGGCGTCATCATCGGCGCGGCCTTCGGCGCCATCGTCACATCGCTGGTCGGCGACGTGATCATGCCGATCATCGGTGCGGCCACCGGCGGCCTCGACTTCTCGAACTACTTCACGCCGCTTTCGAGCAAGGTCACCGCCGCAAATCTCGCGGACGCGAAAAAGCAGGGCGCCGTCTTGGCTTGGGGCAACTTCCTCACGCTGACGATCAACTTCATCATCATTGCCTTCGTGCTGTTCCTGGTGATCCGTGCCATGAACAAGTTGAAGCGCAAGGACGAGGCGCAGCCTGCCGCTCCACCAAAGCCGTCGGCCGAGGTCGAGCTGCTGACCGAGATCCGCGATCTCCTCAAGAAGTCTTGACGCGCTCGCTTCATCCAAACTGTTAGCGTCCTCGCGCATCTCGATCAGGTTTGTCTTCCATGGCCGACAAGAACGAACGTCCGATCAAGGTCATGGCGGAAAACCGCAAGGCCCGCTTCAACTATGCGATCGAGGATACGATCGAGGTCGGCATTGCGTTGACCGGCACCGAGGTCAAGTCGATCCGCAACGGCAAGAGCACGATCGCGGAATCCTACGCCGATTCCAAGGACGGCGAGATCTGGCTGATCAACGCCACCATTCCGGAATATCTCCAGGGCAACCGCTTCAATCACGAGCCCAAGCGGCCGCGAAAACTGCTGCTGCATCGCAAGCAGATCAACAAGTTGATGGGCGCGGTCGACCGCGAAGGCATGACGCTGATCCCGCTCAAGCTTTACTTCAACGAGCGGGGTCGCGCCAAATTACAGCTCGCGGTTGCAAAGGGTAAGAAGCTGCACGACAAGCGCGAGTCCGAGAAGAAGCGCGACTGGAGCCGGGAGAAGGGCCGCCTGATGCGGGCGAGGGGATAGCGGGATGACTCAGAGAAACCTGCTCGAGGTCGATTGGACCCGGATTCCCGCACCCGCGGATGACGGGAGCGCCGCGCACCTGAAAGGCATGACGCTGCCGCCGGTCAGTCTGCGCGCCACCGACGACACGTCAGTCGCGCTGTCGGCACTGCGTGGCCGGACCGTGGTGTTCGCCTATCCGCGCACCGGCGAGCCCGGCAAGATCGCGCTGGTCGACGATTGGGACATGATCCCGGGCGCGCGCGGCTGCACGCCGCAGACCTGCGCGTTTCGCGATCTGTTCGCCGAGCTGAAGGCCGCCGGCGCCGCGCAGGTGTTCGGCCTCTCGACCCAGAGCAACGCGTACCAGACCGAGATGGCCTCGCGGCTGCATCTGCCGTTCCCGGTGCTCTCGGACGACAAGCTGGCGCTTACGCGCGCCCTGAATTTGCCGACCATGGAGGTCGCGGGCCTGACGCTGATCAAGCGCCTTGCGCTGATCGTCGACGACGCCAAGATCACGCATGTGTTCTATCCGGTGTTTCCGCCCGACCGGAACGCCGGCGATGTCCTGGACTGGCTGAAGGCCAATCCAGCCAAGGGCTTGTCGAAGGATTAGTCGAGGTCGGCCTTCACCTTCGCGAACACGGAGCGGAACATGTCCGGCGTCAGCACGCGGGTGTTCGTATTGTAGCGGGAGCAGTGATAGCTGTCGTAGAGCCTGAATGCGCTAGCCTGATGCACGGCGCCGTGGCCGAAGGGGGCTTGCGATCCCTTCAGGTTCAGCGGCTTGAGCACGGTGTCGTGCGCAATACGCCCGAGGGCGACGATCGCGCGCAGGTTCGGCATCGTTGCGAGATTAGCCGCGAGGAACTGCCGGCAGGTGTTGATCTCGACCGGCAGCGGCTTGTTCTGCGGCGGCACGCAATGCACCGCATTGGCGATCCGACAGTCGACCAGCTTCAGGCCGTCGTCGGGACGCGCCTGATATTGGCCCTTGGCGAAGCCGTATTCGAGCAGCGTGGCGTAGAGCAGGTCGCCGGCATAATCGCCGGTGAAGGGACGGCCGGTGCGGTTGGCGCCCTGCATCCCCGGCGCAAGGCCGACGATCAGCAGGCGCGCCTTGATGTCGCCGAAAGGCGCAACCGGTGCATTGTGCCACAATGGCTCGCGCGCGCGGTTCGCCTCGCGAAAGGCGACCAGGCGCGGACAGAGCGGACAGTCACGGTCGGGGACGAGGCTGAGAGGCTGGCGGCTTGACCGGGCCGCCTCACTCCTCGAAGTCGTCATCGCCCCTCGCCGGCGCCATCGTGGTTGCGCGCTGGAGGAACTGCGGAGCGTGGTGGCGCGCCTCGCGGTCGCCGCGGTCACGCGGGGCGGGGCGTTCGGACGGGTCGCGGCCGAGCTTGGACTGCAGCTCGACGAGGTCGGTGAAGACGTCGGCCTGGCGGCGCAGCTCGTCGGCGATCATCGGCGGCTGGCTGGCGATCGTGGAAATCACGGTGACCCGCACGCCGCGGCGCTGAACGGCCTCGACCAGGGAGCGGAAGTCGCCGTCGCCCGAGAACAGCACCATCTGGTCGATGTGCTCGGCGAGCTCCATGGCGTTCACGGCGAGCTCGATGTCCATGTTGCCCTTGACCTTGCGGCGGCCGGAGGCGTCGATGAACTCCTTGGTCGCCTTGGTGACGACCGTGTAGCCGTTGTAGTCGAGCCAGTCGATCAGCGGCCGGATCGAGGAGTACTCCTGATCCTCGATGATCGCGGTGTAGTAGAACGCCCTAAGCAGCGTCCCGCGGCTCTGAAACTCCTTCAGCAGGCGCTTGTAATCGATGTCGAAGCCCAGAGTTTTCGCCGTCGCGTAGAGATTGGCTCCATCGATGAAGAGCGCGATCTTGTCGGTAGAGGAAGGTGACATTCAGTTTGCTCGCGTAGAGTTCGTGATTGATCGTTTTTTGTTGGCGCGGCGACAGCAAGCCGCGCACTTCTAAAGTCCCGCCGAAACCCGTCGAAACCGCAAATCCGGAGAAGTCGGTGCAATCAAGGTATAGTTATGGCCAACTCGCACACTCCCGGCGCCGCCGTCGCCGGCAGCCCGGGAAACCACCCATCCCAGCCCCAATGTGGGGGTAGCAGAGCCGTTTGGCGAGGCCAAATCACAAATTGGCCTTGCGAAACCCTCCCGGCACCTATAACTACCGGCATTCATCCACATATTTCGTCCCACCCACAACGGAGCGACAGTCGATGGCTCGCGTCACCGTAGAAGATTGTATCGACAAGGTCGACAACCGGTTTGACCTGGTCCTGCTGGCCGCCCACCGTGCCCGCATGATTTCGTCTGGTTCACAACTAACGGTTGACCGCGATAACGACAAGAACCCTGTTGTGTCTTTGCGCGAAATTGCTGAGACCACCATTTCGCCGGAGGACCTCCGCGAGGAGCTGGTGCACTCGCTGCAGAAGTTCGTCGAGGTCGACGAGCCCGAGCCGGACACTGTGCCGCTGATCGGTTCCGCCGGTGCAAGCGTGGATGCAGACGATACCGAAGTCGCGGTTGAGCGCATGACGGAAGAAGAGCTCCTGAAGGGTCTCGAAGGCCTCGCACCGCCCGAGGAGCAGCCCGAGGAGGACGAGTAAATCGTCCCGTCGCGCTCATCGACTTCTTTGTGATCTGATCAAAGGCCCGAACCGTTGTTCGGGCCTTTGCTTTTGTTTGCGTTTTCGTGGTTACCATAGCGTCGTCGGTTAGCGCCTGTCCCTGTCACTGAATTGATCGGACACGCGCGCGATCGGAGCTAAGATGTATACAACGGGCTCTGTCGTGGTCCGTTTGAAGGCAGGACGGCATGGTATATCGACGCCGCACACCAACGCAGATGCAGGCCGCAACCGAATCGGTTGCTGTGGCCCCGACTGCGCCGGTGGCGCGCCCGGCGAAGCCTCGCGCACGCATGATGCGTCAATATGACCTCGTCGAGCGCGTCAGGTCCTACAATCCCAACACCGACGAAGATCTGCTGAACCGCGCCTATGTTTACGCCATGAAGGCGCATGGCTCGCAGACCCGCGCCTCGGGCGACCCGTACTTCTCCCATCCGCTCGAAGTGGCGGCGATTCTCACCGACCTGAAGCTCGACGACGCCACCATCGTGGCTGCGCTGCTCCACGACACGATCGAGGACACCGAAGCGACGCGGGCCGAGATCGACCAGATCTTCGGGCCCGAGATCGGCGCGCTGGTCGAGGGCCTGACCAAGCTGAAGCGGCTGGAACTGGTATCGCGGGAGGCCAAGCAGGCCGAGAATCTGCGCAAATTGTTGCTGGCCATTGCCGACGATGTCCGCGTGCTCCTGGTGAAGCTCGCCGATCGCCTGCACAACATGCGCACGCTGGACTTCGTGCCGACGGAATCGCGACGGCGCATTGCCGAGGAGACGCTCGACATCTATGCGCCGCTGGCCGGACGCATGGGCATGCAGGAGATGCGCGAGGAGCTGGAGGACCTGTCGTTCCGGACCCTCGACCCGGAAGCCTATTCGGTGGTGATGCAGCGGCTCGATGCGCTGGCCGAGCGCAACCGCAATCTGATCGGCGAAATCGAGGACCAGCTCTCCAACAATCTGCGCCACCGGGGCCTGGGGGCGCGGGTCTATGGCCGCCGGAAGAAGCCATTCTCGATCTGGACCAAGATGGAGCGCAAGTCGGTCGGCTTCGAGCAATTGTCCGACATCTTCGGTTTCCGCGTCGTCGTCAACGACATCGAGGCCTGCTACCGCGCGCTCGGCATCGTCCACACCAACTGGCCGGTCGTGCCCGGCCGGTTCAAGGACTACATCTCGACGCCGAAGCAGAACGACTACCGCTCGATCCACACCACCGTGATCGGCCCCGGCAACCAGCGCGTCGAGTTGCAGATCCGCACCGAGGCGATGGACCAAATCGCCGAGCGCGGCATCGCCGCGCACGTGTTCTACAAGGAAGGCGTGGGCTCGCCGACCGAATTCCTCAAGCGCGAGTCCAATGCGTTCGCCTGGTTGCGCCACACCATCGGCATTCTCTCGGAGAGCGCCAACCCCGAGGAATTCCTCGAGCACACCAAGCTCGAGCTGTTCCACGACCAGGTGTTCTGCTTCACCCCGAAGGGCAAGCTGATCGCGCTGCCGCGCCATGCCAACGTGATCGACTTCGCTTATGCCGTACACACCGACGTCGGCAACAGCGCAGTGGGCTGCAAGATCAACGGCCAGTTTGCGCCGCTGTCCTCGGAGCTCCAGAACGGCGACGAGGTCGAGGTGCTGACCTCGGAAGCGCAAGCGGCGCCGCCGTCGGCCTGGGAAACGCTCGCGGTCACCGGCAAGGCACGCGCTGCGATCCGCCGCGCCACCAGGACTGCGGTGCGCGATCAATATGTCGGTCTCGGCCGGCGCATCGTCGAGCGCCTGTTCGAGCGCGCCAAGATCGAATACGCCGACGACAAGCTCAAGGGCGCGCTGCCGCGACTGGCACGAACCTCGATCGAGGACGTCATGGCGGCTGTGGGACGCGGCGAGATCAAGGCCTCCCACGTCGCGCGTGCGATGTATCCCGACTACAAGGAGGAGCGCATCGCGCGCTACGGCGTCAAAAAGGGGCTTGCCGGCAAGCTCAAGGAGAAGTCGTCCGAACCGCCGCGCAGCCCGGTCGCGATTCCGATCCGCGGCATCAATTCCGATCTGCCGGTGAAGTTCGCGCCGAACGGCGGCGCGGTGCCCGGTGACCGCATCGTCGGCATCGTCACGCCGGGCGAGGGCATCACCATCTATCCGATCCAGGCGCCGGCCCTGAAGGATTTCGAGGAAGAGCCGGAGCGCTGGCTCGACGTGCGCTGGGACATCGAGGACTCCGCGCCGCAGCGCTTCCCGGCCCGCATCAAGGTCGAGAACGTCAACGAGCCCGGCGCGCTGGCGCAGATCGCGACCGTGATCGCCGAGCACGACGGCAACATCGACAACATCAGCATGCAGCGCCGCTCACCGGACTTCACGGAGACGACGATCGATCTCGAAGTCTACGATCTCAAGCATTTGAGCGCGATCCTGGCCCAGCTGCGCGCGAAGGCGGTCGTCGCCCGCGCCGAACGTGTTAATGGATAGACGCCTTCCGTCCTGGTCTGTCCCTATGATTCCGTGAGTCCTGAAATGCCTGCACCTCCGCTCCGCCTCGGCGTCAATGTCGATCATGTCGCGACCCTGCGTAACGCGCGCGGCGGCCGTAATCCCGATCCGGTGCGCGCGGCGCTGCTGGCGATCGAGGCCGGCGCCGACGGCATCACCGCTCATTTGCGCGAGGATCGCCGGCACATCCGCGACGAGGACATGGCGCGGCTGAAAGCCGAGATCTCCAAGCCGCTCAATTTCGAGATGGCGGCCACCGACGACATGATGCGCATTTCGCTCGCCACCAGGCCGCACGCGGTGTGCCTCGTGCCGGAGCGGCGCCAGGAGGTGACGACCGAAGGCGGGCTCGACGTCGTCGGACAGCACAATGCGCTGGCGCCTTGTATCGCGCGGCTGAACGATGCCGGCATCCGGGTGTCGCTGTTCATCGCGGCCGATCCTGCCCAGATCGAGATGGCGGCGCGGCTGCGCGCGCCCGTGATCGAGATCCACACCGGCGCCTGGTGCGACGCCGTCGTCGACGGTCACGCCGACAAGGCCGAGGCCGAATGGCGGCGAATCGTGGCGGGGGCGAAGCTGGCGAAGGAAGCGGGGCTGGAGGTTCACGCCGGACACGGGCTGGACTACGCGACGGCGGAGACGATCGCCGGCTTGCCTGAGATCATGGAGCTCAACATCGGCTACTACATGATCGGCGAAGCCCTGTTCGTCGGTCTCGCCGAGACGGTGCGCAGCATGCGCGCGGCGATGGACCGCGGCCGGAGCCGGGCATGATCATCGGCATCGGCTCCGATCTGATCGACATCACCCGTGTCGGCAAGGTGATCGACCGCCATGGCGAGCGCTTCCTCGACCGCATCTTCACCGCGGCCGAGCGGGCCAAGGCGGAACGGCGCGCCAAGAACGAGAAGATGGTGGTGGCAACCTACGCCAAACGCTTCGCCGCCAAGGAGGCCTGTTCCAAGGCGCTCGGCACCGGCATCAGGCGCGGCGTCTGGTGGCGCGACATGGGGGTGGTCAACCTGCCGGGAGGGCGGCCAACCATGCAATTGACGGGCGGGGCGCTGGCCCGGCTCCAGGCCCTGACGCCGGAGGGGTTCGCGGCGCAGATCGACCTGTCGATCACCGATGACTGGCCGTTGGCACAGGCCTTCGTCATCATTTCCGCCGTGCCGCTGGACAAACCCTGATTGGGCACCGATCATTTTATAATTCGCATTCAAAATCAAATGCTTATGCAGTTTTGATGCGATCCTTGATTGCGTGGCCTCCGACAACCGTCTAAAAGTCCGCGGACGCAAATCAGGCTGGGCGAATTCGGCTTTACGCCGGAATTGGCCCTCATTATCAGAATCAGGACAATCTCCTTGGGCCGCGAGCGATGGGCTGTTCGCGGGAGGAGGGCGCGCTGTGACCGCCCGCCGGAATTGAGAGAGCAATGAGCGTGACTTCAGGAACGAAAACTGAGAGCGGCGTCGGCGAAACGATCCGGGTCGTGATCCACGCTCTCCTGATCGCGCTGGTGATCCGCACCTTCCTGTTTCAGCCGTTCAACATCCCATCCGGCTCGATGAAGGCCACGTTGCTGGTCGGCGACTATCTGTTCGTCTCGAAATATTCCTACGGCTACAGCCACTATTCGATCCCGTTCTCACCGCCGTTGTTCTCGGGGCGGATCTGGGGCTCGGACCCGAACCGCGGCGACATCGTCGTATTCCGCCTGCCGAAGGACGATTCCACCGACTACATCAAGCGCGTGATCGGCCTGCCCGGCGACCGCATCCAGATGCGGGACGGGCTGCTCTACATCAACGACACGCCGGTCGAGCGGCAGCGCATGAGCGAATTTGTCGGCGAGGATCCCTGCGGCGCCGAAGGCAGCGGCGTCTCCCGGGTGAAGCGCTGGAAGGAAACGCTGCCGAACGGCGTGTCCTATGAGACGCTGGACTGCGCCGACAACGGCTACGTCGACAACACCAACGTCTACACCGTGCCGACCGGCCACTTCTTCATGATGGGCGACAACCGCGACAACTCCACCGACAGCCGCTTTCTCGGCCAGGTCGGCTACGTGCCGCAGGAGAATTTGATCGGGCGCGCCCAGATGATCTTCTTCTCGATCGCCGAAGGCGAGCATGCATGGATGTTCTGGCGCTGGCCGTGGGCGGTGCGCTGGAATCGCTTCTTCAAAATCGTCCGATGAAAGACGAAGCCAAGGACATCGCGACCCTGCCGACCGAGGCGCAAGCGGGCCCCGACGGCGAAGCTGCGACCAAGAGCCTTGAGGGCAAGACGCCTGAAAACAAGACGCCCGCAAAGAAGAAGCGGGTGCGGAGCAGCAAGGCCAGGGGCTCGGATGCGAACGCGGGGCTCGAGGCACGCATCGGCTACAGCTTTGCCGATCCGAACCTTTTGATGCAAGGCATCACGCATGTCTCCGCGTTGAAGTCCGGGCGCAAGCGCGGTGACAGCTATCAGCGGCTGGAATTCCTCGGCGACCACGTGCTCGGGCTCGTCGTCTCCGACATGCTCTATCACGCCTTCCCGAACGCCGACGAAGGCGAGATGTCCAAGCGACTTGCCGAACTGGTGCGCAAGGAGAGCTGCGCCGATGTCGCCAAGTCGCTCGGTCTGCTCGACGACATCAAGCTCGGCTCGGTCGGCTCCAGCGCCGACGCGCGCCTGCGCAAGAGCGTGCTCGGCGATATCTGCGAGGCCGTGATCGGCGCCGTCTTCCTCGACGGCGGCTACGCGGCGGCGGCCGATTTCGTCAAGCGCAACTGGACCGAGCGCATGCACAAGCCGCGGCGTCCGTTGCGCGATCCCAAGACCGTTCTCCAGGAATGGGCGCAGGGCAAGGGATTGCCGACGCCTGTTTATCGCGAGGTCGAGCGCACCGGCCCGCATCATGATCCGCAATTCCGCGTCGCGGTCGATCTTCCGGGACTCGCTCCGGCGGAAGGCATCGGCGGCAGCAAGCGTGCGGCAGAGAAAGTGGCAGCTTCAGTGATGATCGAACGTGAAGGCGTTGGCGGCGGCAATGACGGTTGAAGCAAGCGGCGAGGCGCCCACTGCTACGCGCTGCGGCTTCGTCGCGCTGATCGGCGCGCCCAATGTCGGCAAATCCACGCTGGTCAATGCGCTCGTCGGGGCGAAGGTCACGATCGTCTCGCGCAAGGTGCAGACCACGCGCGCGCTGATCCGCGGCATCGTGATCGAGAACAATTCGCAGATCATCCTGGTCGATACGCCCGGAATCTTCCTGCCCAAGCGCCGGCTCGACCGCGCCATGGTCTCGACCGCCTGGAGCGGCGCGCATGACGCCGACCTCGTGTGCGTGCTGCTGGATGCCAAGGCCGGCATCGACGAGGAAGCCGAGGCGATCCTCACCAAGGTCGCCAGCGTCAAGCACGAGAAGATTTTGGTCATCAACAAGGTCGACCTGGTCCAGCGCGAGAAGCTGCTGGCGCTGGCGCAGGCCGCCAACGAGCGCATGGCCTTCGCACAGACGTTTATGATCGCGGCGATCTCCGGCGACGGTGTCGACGACCTCAGGCATACACTGGCCGAGATCGTGCCGCCGGGGCCGTTCCTCTATCCCGAAGACCAGATGTCGGACGCGCCGATGCGGCAGCTTGCGGCCGAGATCACCCGCGAGAAGATCTTTCGCAAGCTGCACCAGGAATTGCCCTACCAGTCCACCGTCGAGACCGACAAGTGGGAGGAGCGCAAGGACAAGTCGGTGCGCATCGAGCAGACGATCTTCGTCGAGCGCGAAAGCCAGCGCAAGATCGTGCTCGGCGCGGGCGGCGCCACCATCAAGTCGATCGGCGCGGACTCGCGCAAGGAGATCGGCGAGATCCTGGGCGTGCCGGTGCACCTGTTCCTGTTCGTCAAGGTGCGCGAGAACTGGAGCGACGATCCCGATCGCTACCGCGAGATGGGCCTGGAATTTCCCAAAGAATAACCAAGAAAAGATCGGTCGGCGATGAGCGTACCCAGCAACGTACGGCGCTTCGAAGCGTTGCTCTATGCATCGTTGATGCTGGATGCCTTGTCGGTGGCGGTGCAGGACCGCACGCCGACTGCCGAGATGACCGAACAGATGATCATGACGTCGTCGCTCCTTGCCGGCGGCATGATCCTGCTGCTGGTTTATTTCGTCCGGCTGGCCGCGCGCGGGCGCAAGAACTGGCCGCGCTGGGTGCTGGCGGCAGCACTCGTACTGTCGGTGATCTCGCTCGGCCAGATCATCGGCGAGAAGGGCATGGAACTCGACAGCGCCATCGAGATCGTCTCCTGCGTGCTGACGGCGATGGGATTGTATTTCTCGTTCCGCGGCGACGCGCAGGGCTGGTTCAACGCGTGAGGCCGCGTCGGGTGGATTGGCGGCGCTTCACTTTCCGGCCTCCCGCCAATCCGCCCTACGATTGAAGACCGGAATCCGCTAGACTTCACCGATGGAATGGACCGACGAAGGCATCGTGCTGGGGGTGCGGCGGCATGGCGAGAGCAGCGCCATCGTCGAGCTGCTGACCCGTGCGCACGGCCGCCATCTCGGTCTCGTCCGCGGCGGCGCCGGCTCGCGGATGCGGCCGCTGCTGCAGCCCGGCAACAGCCTCAGCGTGGTGTGGCGGGCGCGGCTCGACGAGCATCTCGGCACCTATGCCATCGAGGGCCTCAAGCTGCGGGCGGCGACGCTGCTGGGATCATCCCACGGAGTCTACGGCATCACCCACCTCGCTTCGATCGCACGGTTGCTGCCGGAGCGCGATCCGCACGAAAACCTCCTGGCGCTGCTCGAACATTCGCTGGACGATTTCGACGACATCGGCAGCGCCGCCGTACACGTGATCCATTTCGAACTGGCAATGCTCACCGAGCTCGGCTTCGGGCTGGCGCTGGAAAACTGCGCCGTAACCGGAGAGACCACCGACCTGATCTACGTCTCGCCCAAATCCGGCGGCGCGGTGTCGCGCGGGGCGGGCGAACCGTGGCGCGACCGGCTATTGCGGCTGCCGCCGTTCCTGCGCCAGGGCGAGGTGCAGGGTGACCTCACCGACGAGGATCTTCAGGACGGCTTTCGACTGACCGGCCTTTTCCTGTTGCGCCACGTGCTGGAGCCGCGCGGGCAAGGCCATTCCGACGCGCGGGCAGGCTTCATCAGCGCGTTGACGCGGCAGCAGGCAAAGGCCGCGATTCCCGCGCCATGAGCCAAACGCGGCTCTGCATTGTCGCAATATGTCGGCCCACCGTGGAACGAAATCGGGTTTCCCTGACTTGCCCCCGGGGTTCCAACCGGGGATATCCTGATGCTGATCAAGGGACTTGTGATATCGGCAGCGCTGATCGCGCTGGCGCCGGACGCTCTCGCGGGTGAGCAGCCGGGCGTCTTTCGCCGTGCCTCCTGTACCGTCGTCAGATTCTATGTGGCCAAATATTCTGCTGTGGCAGCAGAGGCATGGGCCCGGTCCAAGGGCGCGACGGAGGCCGAGATCGAGACGGCCCGGCGGTGCCTGACCAATACCCCGGCCACCACGCAGGCCAAAAACGCCCAACCCACCCAGACCTTCACCGCAGGCTGGGCCGGCCAGTAGGCCGCCCACAGGGAACCAATCGATCCTTGCCCGATTCGCTTCCACGGTTTAACCGGGCAGCATGGGAAAACGATTGATTCCGCCGGAGGAACCGGCCGAAATTCACGAGGTGCCGCTGCGTGAGGCGCTGGAAGAGCGCTATCTTGCGTACGCGCTCTCCACCATCATGCACCGCGCACTGCCCGATGCCCGCGACGGCCTGAAGCCGGTGCATAGGCGCATCCTCTATGGCATGCGCCTGCTCCGGCTCGATCCGGGCACGGCTTTCAAGAAGTCCGCCAAAATCGTCGGCGACGTGATGGGCTCGTTCCATCCGCACGGCGACCAGGCGATCTACGACGCCATGGTGCGTCTCGCTCAGGATTTCTCCTCGCGCTACCCGCTGGTCGACGGCCAGGGCAATTTCGGCAATATCGACGGCGATAATCCCGCCGCCTATCGCTACACCGAAGCGCGCATGACCGACGTCGCGCGGCTTCTGCTCGACGGCATCGATGAGGACGGGGTCGAATTCCGTCCCAATTACGATGGCCAGTCGAAAGAGCCGATCGTGCTGCCCGGCGGCTTCCCGAACCTGCTCGCCAACGGTGCGCAGGGTATCGCGGTCGGCATGGCGACCTCGATCCCGCCGCACAACGCCGCCGAGCTCTGCGAGGCCGCGCTGCATCTGATCGAGAAACCGGACGCGAAATCCAAAGCGCTGCTGAAATGGGTCAAGGGTCCGGATTTCCCAACCGGCGGCATCTGCGTCGATTCCAAGCAGGCGATCGCTGAAGCCTACACCACCGGCCGCGGCTCGTTCCGCGTCCGCTCCCGATGGGAGCAGGAAGAGGGCGCGCGTGGCACCTGGGTCGTTGTCGTCACCGAGATACCCTTTCTGGTGCAGAAGTCGCGGTTGATCGAGAAGATCGCCGAGCTGCTCGACCAGAAGAAGCTGCCGCTGGTCGGCGACATCAGGGACGAGTCGGCCGAAGACGTCCGCATCGTGATCGAGCCGAAGTCGAAGAACGTCGATCCCGCGCTGATGATGGAATCGCTGTTCCGGCTGACCGAGCTCGAAAACAAGATTCCGCTGAACCTGAACGTGCTGATCAAGGGCCGCGTCCCCAAGGTGGTGGGGCTCGCTGAGTGCCTGCGCGAATGGCTCGACCATCTGCGCGACGTGCTGATCCGCCGGACCAACCATCGCAAGGCCGAGATCGAGCGCCGGCTGGAGATTCTCGGCGGCTTGCTGATTGCCTATCTGAACATCGACGAGGTGATCAGGATCATCCGCAACGAGGACGAGCCGAAGCCGGCGCTGATCAAGGCGTTCAAGCTCACCGAGGTGCAGGCCGAAGCCATCCTCAACATGCGGCTGCGCAGCCTGCGCAAGCTCGAGGAGATGGAGATCCGCACCGAGGACAAGGATCTGCGCAAGGAGCTGAAGGGGATCGAGGGACTGCTGGCGTCCGAGCCCGAGCAGTGGAAGAAGGTCAGTGAGCAGGTCGCCAAGGTCCGCGACATGTTCGGGCCGAAGACGCCGCTCGGCAAGCGCCGCACCACTTTTGCCGATGCGCCCGAGCACGATCTCGCCGCCATCGAGGAGGCCTTGGTCGAGCGCGAGCCGGTGACCGTCGTCGTCTCGGACAAGGGCTGGATCCGCACCTTGAAGGGCCATGTCGAGGATCTCTCGGGGCTTGCCTTCAAGCAGGACGACAAGCTCGGCTTTGCCTTCTTCGCCGAGACCACGTCCAAGCTGCTGCTGTTCGCCACCAACGGCAAATTCTACTCGCTCGATGTCGCAAAGCTGCCGGGCGGTCGCGGTCATGGCGAGCCGATCCGCCAGTTCATCGACCTGGAGCCGGAGGCCGCTCCCGTCGTGCTGTTCGTCAACAAGGGCGGACGCAAATTCCTGGTCGCGAGCCACGAGGGCCAGGGCTTTGTCGTCAACGAGGACGACTGCGTCGGCACCACCAAGAAGGGCAAGCAGGTCCTCAACGTCGATATGCCGAACGAGGCGCGCACGGTCACCGAAGTGCTCGGCGACACCGTCGCGGTCATCGGCGAGAACCGCAAGATGCTGGTCTTCCCGCTCGACCAGGTGCCGGAGATGGCCCGCGGCCGCGGCGTTCGCTTGCAGAAATACAAGGACGGCGGCCTCTCGGACGTCGTCGTGTTCGACGCCAAGGCGGGGCTGACCTGGAAGGACTCCGCGGGCCGCGAATTCTCCGCGACCATGAAGGAGCTCGCCGAGTGGCAAGGCACCCGCGCCGATGCCGGCCGCCTGCCGCCGAAGGGATTCCCGAAGTCGAACAAGTTCGGCAGGGTGATCGGGTAGGGCGCAGGCCGTCGCCGAACGACAGTGTCATGCCCCGCGTAGGCGGGGCATCCAGTACGCAGCGACCTCTCGGCTCAACCATAGCTTTCTCTGGAATACTGGATCGCCCGGTCAAGCCGGGCGATGACAGCCAGGGTGTAGCGCGCAAACGCGCGGCAGATAGCCGTGGACGCATGAGTGCTTCCATCGAATGGGCACGAACATTGCCTTTTCCTGGCGACAGCAACAGCTCGCCAGAGGCAATAGGCACCAATGTCCAAACTGAAGGCTTTCATTCCGGCGCTGCTCGGGCTCGTGATCGTCGCGGCGCCGGCGCATGCGGCGGGCAATCTCGTTGCGGTGCTCGAGGCGGAGATCGTCACGCTCGATCCGCATTTCTCGACGGCCTACATTACGCGCACGTTCGGCTACATGGTGTTCGACACGCTGTTTGCGAAGGATTCCAAAGGCGAGATCAAGCCGCAGATGGTGCAGGACTGGAAGGTCTCGGCCGATGGCCTGACCTACAGTTTCACGCTGCGCGACGGCCTGAAATGGCATGACGGTCAGCCGGTCACCGCCGCCGATTGCGTCGCCTCGCTGCGCCGTTGGGGCACCCGCAGTGCGCTCGGCCGCCGCATTTTTGCAATCACGGCCTCGCTCGAGCCGACGGATGCGAAAACATTCGTGCTGACGCTGAAGGAGCCGTCCGGTCTCGTCATCGACGCGCTCGGCAATCCCGTCAGTCCGGTCGCCTTCATGATGCCCGAGCGCATTGCCAAAACGCCCGGCGACCAACGCATCACCGAGATCGTCGGCTCCGGCCCGTTCGTCTACAGCATGGCCGATCACCGCACTGGCGATCGCATGGTCCTGAAGAAGTTCGCCGACTACGTGCCGCGTCCCGAGCCTGCCGACTTCCTCGCCGGCGGCAAGCGCGTCAACATCGACACACTCGAGATCCGCGTCATTCCAGATGGTGCGACCGCAGCCTCCGCGCTGCAGGCCGGCGAAGTCGATTTCATGCAGTATGCGCCGTTCGATCTGCTGCCGACGCTTGAGAAGAACTCTCGCGTGAAACTCGTCAATTTCACCGGCGGCAACATGTTCGCGGGCGCCTATCGCCTCAACGCCGCATCGAAGCCGTTCGACGATCCCGCCATCAGGCGCGTGCTGTGGAAGCTGGTCGATCAGCGCGAGGTGCTGGACGCACTCGGCCTGGACGCCAAATACGCGGCCCCTTGCGCGACATACTTCACCTGCGGCACCACCTATGACAGCAAGGCCGGCACCGAGGCCGCGGTGAGCCCGTCGATCGAGGCGGCGAGGGCGGCACTGAAGGCGACGAAATATGCCGGCGAGCCTGTTATCGTGATGGAGGCGAACGATCTCGAAGCCCCGCGCGTCTCGGCGCAGGTGCTGGCCGAGCGGCTGAAGCAGGCCGGTTTCACCGTCGATCTCCAAGTGATGGACTGGGCGAGCGTGCTGGCACGCCGCGCCAAGAAGGAGGGCTGGAGCGTCTATGGCGTCCACGCCGGCGGTTTCGATCTCGGCTCGCCCTTGACCAACGTCATGGTCGCCTTCAACTGCGCCGACTTCACCGGCTGGCAGTGTGACGCGCGCATCACGCCGCTGATGGAGGCCTTTGCCAAGGCGCCCGCCGAGGAGGATCGCAAGAAGATCGCAGGCGAGATCCAGGCCGTCATGTACGATCAGGCACCCGCAATACCGTGGGGCCAATTCGCCCAGCCTGCCGCCTCTCGCGCCAGTTTGCGCGGTCTGATACCGTCAGCCATCCCGGTGTTCTGGAACGTTGAGAAGTAGCCCGATGTACGATGTCATTGTTGTCGGCGGCGGCTCCGCCGGCGCCGCCGTTGCGGCGCGGCTCTCGGAAGATCCCGCGCGGCGCGTCCTGCTGCTCGAGGCGGGTCTGGACTGGCGCGCCGACGAGGCGCCCTGGGAAGTGATGACGCCAAATCCCATCCCGATCATCCACAAGCGCGAGTACCAGGAGAAATGGCAATGGCCGGATCTTCTGACGCGCCGTGTGGCCGGCCAGGAGCCGCGCTTCTACTGGCGCGGCAAGGGGCTCGGCGGCTCGTCGATGATGAACGGCCAGATCGCCATCCGCGGCGTCGCCGCTGCGTTCGACGAATGGGCCGCCAATGGCTGCACCGGCTGGTCGGCGAAGGACGTGATGCCGTTGTTCTCGGTGATCGAGGATGACCTGGAATTCGGCGACGCCGCCGGCCACGGACGCGGCGGACCGCTGCCGGTCTATCGCGCGCTGCCGGACAAATGGGGACCGATCGATCGCGGCTTGCGCGATGCGGCGCTGGCGAGCGGCCATCCCTGGTGCGCCGACGTCAACGGCCCGGACGGCGAGGGCGTCGCCTGCTATCCCATAAATAGCCGCGACAGCCGCCGCATCACGACTAATGAGGGTTATCTGGAGCCCGCGCGCGGCCGCGCCAATCTCGAGATTCGCGGGCATGCACTGGTCGACCGGGTCCTGATCAGCGACGGAAGGGCGACCGGCCTCCGCGTTCACATCGAGGGGCAGGGCACCAGCGAGATCAGCGCGCGCCAGATCGTGCTGTGCGCCGGCGCCATCCACAGTCCGGCGATCCTGCTGCGCTCGGGCATTGGACCCGCGCATGAGCTGAAGGCGATGGGGATCGCGGTCGAGCGCGACCTGCCGGTCGGCCGGCACTTCTTCGACCACCCGCTGTTTCGCGCCACGATCCAGCTCCACGAAAACCTGCGGCCGACCGATCCGGACACCCGCCATACCAATTGCTGCGTGACTTATTCGTCGGGCCTCGCCGACGGCGGCAAGCGCGACATGATCATGATCGCTTTCAATCATCGCGGCATCGGCGTGCCGGGGGCCATCGGCGCCGGGCTGTTCAACGCGTATTCGCGTGGAACGCTCAAGCTGGCCTCGACCGATCCTGCGATCGATCCTGTCGTCGAGGAAAACATGCTGGCCGATCCCCGCGACATGCTGCGCATGAAGGATGCGGTGAAGCGGCTGGCCGTGATCACCACCCACCCGGCGCTATCAGGCATCGCGGACTGGATCCGGCTCGCCGACACGGATTTGAGCTTGCCCCAGGCTGCGGCCTTGCCCGATCACGAACTCGACACGCTGCTGCGCCGTGAGACCGGCGATATCCAGCACGCTGCCGGCAGTTGCCGGATGACTGGTGTCAACGACGCCGACGGTGTGGTCAATCCTGATGGTACGGTGAAGGGTATTACGGGCCTGCGCGTCGCCGACGCCTCGATCATGCCGTCGGATTGCCGGGCCAACACCCACTTCACGACGGTGGTGATCGGGGAAGCGATTGCGCGGATGATGATGCGGTAGAGCGAAAACGACAGTGTCATGCTCCGCGAAGGCGGGCATCCAGTACTCCGAGGCGCCGCTGGGTTCGCACAATGCCGCCGTTGAATACTGGATCGCCCGCCTTCGCGGACGATGACACGGAGAGTGGGCTAGACTAGTCGTCGCGCCGATACACGTTTCAAACAACGGACGAGAGTTCGCGATCTCGCGGCGCGTTCCGCCCGAGTCTTGCGTCGGCGCATTGCCCCTCGTGGAGACAAGGGCGCAGGGAAGGCCGGGCGCCGGCTGGCACCCGCAGATCCGTGGGCGATAGAAATGCACACGGGGTGGATCACAGGTTCGCCGGATCGCCCGGCCTTCCCTGCGCGATGGTTTTAACGTGTCCTTCGTGCTCTCCCCGGGGAGCGATGCACTATTGCCCCCGTCGCCATGCAGATGACTGATGCGCGCGCCCGGTCGGGCCGCCACATCACCGCAGGACTTGACGCACAGACCCCGGGCGTCAGGACCACACGACTTGTTCGTCCGCGCACGTCTTCGCTGGAACTTCGAGTGCTGGCGTGTGCTCACACCCGAGGCCATGCGAAAACGCTTTCGGCGTCGTGTCGTAGGCACGAAAGCCATTGCTCACAGCCGAAGCCGCCCTGCAATGCCGATCGTACTCGACGCCGTCGCGTCCATCGCTACCCAACCCGCGGTTCGTGACGATCGCGATCCGCCCCTCGTCTCGGGCCAGGGTGTGTCGCTTGTACGTCAAATCCGAATTTCGGTAAAGCGGAATATTTTGCGAGGTGGGCTTGACAGGAAGTGTGGCGGAAGTGGTCGGCTGTTTTGCCCGACGGGCATGCGGAGGCGAGGGTGACGGCTTTCGCCCGAGGCGCGTGCCGAGAGACGCTAGCTTTTGAGGGCAGAGCGGAAGTCGTTCGGCTCGGTCAACGAAAGTGTTGAAGTTTGTAGCTAGATCCATCTGCCCACCTCGATGGATCAGCCGGCGGGCTTGCAAAGCCGCTGGGAACTTTGCCAAGGCCTCGTCGTTCCCGTGAGCGGGGCGAACGCAGGCAGAAGCTATGAAATGGATGCTGGTGGTTTTGGTAAGCGGCGTCTCGCCCGTCAACACCGATCTTGTGTTCGACAAGTTCAGTGATTGTCTCGCCGCAGAAGAGCAAATGCGACAGCACTACGCTGATGCCTTCGAGGCGTGGGATCGCATGGCTGCGGCAAGGATCGACCGGCGCAGGGACTACAAGAAAGCTCGCGATGTCGAAGCCAAACGACTGCTGAGCAACGTTGGGACGTGTGTCCCGCATGGTGGCGGCGATCAGCAGCCGGTCAATGCTCAGCAGCAGCAACCCCCCGCTACGTCATCGCAGCAGCCGGAAACGAAACCGTCGCCACCGCAGCCGGGGCCACGGAGTTAGCGGCAGCGATGCCGGCTTGTGGTCGATAGCAGCCGCCATGCAACTCTGACGGCTTAGTGACGCCTTCCATTGGCAAACCGGACGCGACGAACCAATGACTCCGCGTCCTAAATCACCCCCGCCAGCCGCAGCGCCACACCAGCCGCGCAGCTGCCGGCCAGCACCGTCAACATCCCCAGCTTGAATCGGAAGATCGCGGTTGCGGCCGCGATCGACAGCACGAGCGCAGGGATATCGACGCTGGTCAGGACCGGCATGTCGAAGGCAAACGGGAAGGTGTGCACCGGCACGGTGTCGCGGAACAGCGTGTGCAGCGCGAACCAGATCGAGAGGTTGAGGATCACGCCGACGACGGCAGCGGTGATGGCACTGAGCGCACCGCCGAGGCCCTTGTTGCCGCGCAGCCGTTCGACGTAAGGGGCGCCTACGAAAATCCAGAGGAAGCAGGGCGTGAAGGTGACCCAGGTCGCGAGCAATCCGCCGAGCGTGGCCGCGAGCATCGGCGACAGGCCGCTGGCGTCGCGGTAGGCGGCCATGAAGCCCACGAACTGAAGCACCATGATCAGCGGGCCCGGCGTGGTCTCGGCCATGCCGAGACCGTCGAGCATCTCGTGCGGCTTGAGCCAGTGATAATGCTCGACCGCCTGCTGGGCGACATAGGCCAGCACTGCGTAGGCGCCGCCGAAGGTGACCAGCGCCATCTTCGAGAAGAACAGCGCGATGTGACTGAAGACATTGTCTTGTCCAACAGCGAGCAACAGCGCGATCACCGGCACCAGCCAGAGCGCAAGCCAGAGCGCGCCGACGCGAATCGCGCGCGCGGTGTTGGGGCGTACATGTTCGGGCACAGCGTCGCCGAGCATGCTGTCGATCACGGCGCTGCTGCCGGCAGAGCCGTGACCGGCCGGCGCAAATTCCGGACGGCCCTGTTTGGCGCCGATATATCCGATGATGCCGGCGGCGATGATGATGACCGGGAAGGGGATCGCGAAGAAGAAAATCGCGACGAAGGCGATCGCGGCGAGCGCGATCATGATGCGGTTCTTCAATGCGCGCTTGCCGACCCGCACCACGGCCTCGACGACGATGGCGAGCACGGCGGCTTTCAAGCCGAAGAACAGCGCCTCCACGAAGCTGACATTGCCGTAGGCGGCGTAGACGTAGCTCAGGCCCATGATGGCGATGATGCCGGGCAGAATGAACAGACCGCCAGCCATCAGCCCGCCGGCGGTGCGATGCATCAGCCAGCCGACATAGGTCGCGAGCTGCTGCGCTTCCGGGCCCGGCAGCAGCATGCAGTAATTGAGCGCGTGGAGGAAACGGGCTTCCGAGATCCAGTTCTTCTCCTCGACCAGGATGCGGTGCATGACCGCGATCTGGCCCGCGGGCCCGCCAAAACTCAGGCAGGCGACACGGAGCCAGACGCGAAACGCTTCACTGAAGCTGACGCCGTGACCGGCATCAGCTCCTGCTTCGATCGTACGCGTATCCATCAAGCCTTCGCCTTGTTGGTCGGCCAGTTGTGGGTCTCAGACGTAGCGTCACGGCACCAGCGATAGAAGGCGTCGTAGAGCAGCATGCCGGCTTCGAGCTGTTCGAGGTCGTCATCATACATCCGCGACAGCCCGAGCGAAGCTGCGAGCAGGCCGGGCGCCTCCGGCGCAAGGTCGGGCCGCCCGGTGTCGGCGCCGCGCACCAGCGTTGCCAGCCGGAGCAGCGCCGGCGCGGCAATCCCGAACTCCTCGATCATCACGTCGAAGGTGCAGAGCTCGCCACGGTGGCTCCAAAACACGTTCTCGATGTCAAAGGGGGCTGCGTTGAAGCGTTGCCCGACGGCCGCCACTTCCGAAGGCGCCACGAACAGGAACACGGCCGTAGGGTCGACGAAGCGGCGGATCAGCCAGGGGCAGGCAATGCGGTCGACCTTGGGCCGCGCCCGCGTGACCCAGACGGTTCGCCCCTTGGCGTCGCGCGGCGGCAGCTTGCGGGTGTCGACCAGCGGCAGTTTTGCCGCCTTCCAGCCTTCGAAGCCGCCCTCCAGCGTCTCGGCTTGCACGCCGAGCTGCCTGAGCCAGGCCGCCGTGCCCTGCGCGAGCTTTTCGCCGCGCAGGCACGAGACGATCGCGGAACGGCCGGCGAAGTTGGCGCCCCAGTCGGGAACATTTTCGTGGCTGAGCTTGATCGAGCCGGGGATCAGCCGCCGGTCGGCGGCAAAATCCTCGTCGGTGCGCACGTCGATCAGGACAGGGGCATTCGCCGTGCCGATCAGCCGTGCCATTTTTTCAGATGATATCGTCGTGTAGGAAGACATGATGCGCCCTCGTAAGAAGAAACGGGACGCGATACTTGGGCATGTCGCCTCGTGGGGAGATCGCTCAAATCCCCATGGCCTTCATTACACCGAAACGGCACCGACCTGTCAATCGGCTCATTCCGGCGATTTTGCCCAGAAGACTCGCAGGTCTATATTAGGGGTCAACGGCCCGGACCTTTCGGAGACTTTGCGATGCATTCCCATTCCATCGAACAATGGACCCATGACCACGCCTTTCTGGGCGACAAGCACGACGAGAACGAGCGGCGCACCTGGCTCGTGGTCGTGCTGACGCTGGTCATGATGGTCGGCGAGATCGTCGCCGGCTCGCTGTTCGGCTCGATGGCGCTGCTCGCCGACGGCTGGCACATGGGCACGCATGCGGCGGCGCTGGGGATTGCCGCATTCGCGTATCGCTTTGCGCGGCGGCACCTGGGGAGCTCGCATTTCAGCTTTGGCACCGGCAAATTCGGCGATCTCGCCGCCTTCGCCAGCGCGGTCATCCTCGGCCTGATCGCGGTCGAGATCGCCTATGAGAGCGTGCTGCGGCTGTTCACGCCGGTGTCGATCGTCTATGGCGAGGCCATCGCGGTCGCTGCCCTCGGCCTGTGCGTCAACCTCGCCAGTGCCTGGCTGCTCCGCGACAGCCACGATCACCACCATCACGGTCATGCGCATGATGATCACAATGATCATGATGATCATCATCATCACCACCACGACAACAATCTCCGCGCCGCCTATGTCCACGTAATGGCGGACGCAGCGACCTCGGTGCTGGCGATCGCCGCGCTCGTGGTCGCCATGTATTCGGGTTGGGCCTGGGCCGATCCGGCGGTCGGCCTGATCGGCAGTGCCGTGATCGCAAGCTGGGCGTTCGGCCTGATCAAGACATCGGGCGCGGTGCTGCTCGATGTGCGCGCCGACGAGAAGCTCGAGCGTGTGATCCGGGCGCGCATGGAGATCGGGGACGACCGCGTCACGGATCTGCATCTGTGGCAGGTCGGTCCCGGCCATTGCGCCGTGCTGGTGTCGGTGGTCTCGGACAAGCCGAAGCAGCCGGCGGTCTACAAGAAGCGGCTCGCCGGGCTGAAGGGCCTCAGCCATGTCACCGTCGAGGTCGAGACCTGCCCGCATTGAAGCGGTCTGCGGGAATTCTGCGAACTGGCCGGGGTTGACCCTCGGTCACAGCCGACAATGGCTGCAAGGGAGGAACGAATGACGCCAAGGATCATGCTCGCTCTCGCCGTCGCCGCGCTCGCTCTGTCCGGCCATGCGGCGCTGGCGCAATCGGAAAAGACCGGTGTCGAAAAGCTCTACGTGCTCAATTGCGGGGAGGGCACCGCCGGCGACATCTCGCGGTGGACGCCCGGCCTCAACGAAGGCAAGACGATGGACTTCGTCGACAGCTGCTATCTCGTCAAGCACGCCAAGGGCTGGTTCCTGTGGGACACCGGCATCGCCGACGCAGTCGCCGCGATGCCGAATGGTCTTGCGCCCGCGGATCCCAAGGCGGTGACCTGGCGGCGGCCGAAGACGCTTGCCGCCCAGCTCGAACAGCTCGGCCTCAAGCCGGATGACGTCAAGATGATGGCGGTCTCGCACACCCATCCCGACCACACCGGCAATGTCGAGCTGTTCCCGCAGGCCATGCTCTACGTGCAGAAGGCCGAGTATGACTGGCCCGGCGCCAACAACGAGCCGCGCTTCAAGCCGTCACATCCGGTAGAGCTGCTTGCGGGCGACAAGGATGTGTTCGGCGACGGCAGCGTGACCATCCTGTCGACGCCCGGCCATACGCCGGGACACCAATCGCTGCTGGTGAAGCTGCCGAAGACCGGCGCCGTCGTGCTGTCGGGCGATGCGGTGCACTTCAAAGACAATTGGGACAACCGCCGTGTGCCCAGCATGAACGCCAACAAGGACCAGAGCGCGGCCTCGATGCAGAAGATCGCCGACACGCTCGGCAAGGAGAAGGCGCAGCTCTGGATCAACCACGACAAGATCCAGCGCGACAGCCAGAAGATGTCGCCGGAGTTTTACGACTGACGCGGCTAGCCTTTCGGTGCAGTCACGGCGGGCGGGCTCGCGTCCAGCGTCTTCTTCGGCTTCAGCGAGCCGGCGTAGAAGGAGACCAGCCAGACCAGGATGATGGCGAGGAGATAGACACCCCAGGCCTGTGGCGGCGTGGTCGCCCAGCGCAAGAGGCCTTTGAATGTGCGGGGCGGGCGGGTGTCTTCGGTCATGCTCCGCTTGTGCGCGAAAGCTCCCGCCGGGTCAATCCGGCCGCGGTTGTGCGCGGATCATGAACAGCGCGGCCAACGCCGAGAGGCTGAGCGCAGAGGAGACGATCAGCACCTTCGCCCCCATGACGTCGATGAGCAGGCCGAAGGCCAGCGGCGCCACGGCCTGCGCCATCCGTGCCGGCGCGCCGATGATGCCGAGGCGATAGCCGAAATCCTTGGGGCCGAAGATCGACAGCGGCAGCGTGCCGCGCGCGATGGTCAGGATGCCGTTGCCGGAGCCGTGGAACAGCGCAAACGCACTGGCCGCGGCGCCGCCGAAGATCGCCACGACCACGGCGCCGATCGGGTGGGTGAGGCAGGCGAGCCGCGTCGACCACAGCGGATGAAAGCGGCTGAGGAAGCCCGCTTCCAGAACCCGCGCCGCGACTTGCGCGGGGCCGATCAGCGCACCGGCCGCGATCGCCTCGACCGGCGTCGCGCCGGTGGTCTCCAGGATGCGCGGGAAATGCGCGGCCATCGCGCCGGTGACAGTCCAGACTGCGGCGAAGACGAACGCGAGCAGGATCATGGTGCGGTCGAGCGGCAGATGCGGCTTCTCTGCCGCCGCCTTAGCTTGCTTGGCGCCCTTGATCGTCGGCAGCACAAAGAAATTCAGGGGCAGGCCGATCAGGATGTTGGCGGCGGCCCAGGCGAAGCAGGTCTCGCGCCAGCCGATATGGGCAAGGCCCCAGGCGGTGAGTGGCCAGCCGACGGTCGATGCGAAGCCCGCCATCAGCGTGATGCCGGTGATCGGCCTGCGCGCCTCGGTGCCGTAGATGCGGCCGAGCGCGGCGAAGGCGGCGTCGTAAAGCCCCATCGCCATGCCGATGCCGAGCACGAGCCAGGCCATCGCCATCACCGCCACCGATTGCGAGAGGCCGAGCAGAACGAGACCGGCAGCGATCGTCAGGTTCGACACCGAGAGGACCTGCCGGCCGCCGACCAGATCGATCTGTCGCCCGATGCGTGGCCCGAGCAGCGCAGAGATCACCAGCGAGGCCGAGAACGCGCCAAAGACCCAGTTGGAGGAGATGCCGAGATCGCGCGCCATGGGATCGGCAAGCAGCGCCGGCAGATAGTAGCTCGAGGCCCAGGCCAGGGTCTGCGTGGTACCGAGCGCCAGGATGATCGGAAGCTGGCGCTGGCTCATGTCCCCGTATTTCTGATCGGCCGTGTCATCATTCGCATTTGCGCCCGAGGCGGGGGGACGTCAACAGCGTCCGCGACATATGCGACCTGCCGCCGGTGGGAGCCTTGCCCGTGAGCGGAGCTTTGGCGGCGCAAGCTCCGCGCGCCGCCTTTCGCTCGTCACGAATGCACGGCATAATGGCGCATGCAATTGACCTCGCGCCTTGCGCTGATGAACTGGTTGGCCGGCCAGGGGCTCACCGGCCTGCCCGAACCCGAACTGCTGCGGGGCTTCTGCGAGCGCTGCCGCGCCGAGGGGCTGGAACTCTCGCGTGGGCTTGTCGTCATCGATACGCTGCACCCGATCTACGAGGGACGCGCCTTCCGCTGGAGCGATACGCCGACCAACGAGAGCGACGTGGTCGAATACGGCTCGACGGCCGAGGGCGACGCGGCCAACAATTGGCGCCGGTCGGTGTTCTATCATTTGCTCGAGCATGGTCACGACGAGATGGTGATCGATCTCGCCGACGCGCCCTCGCTCGATTTCTCGCAGATCGGCGAGCTCGCTGAAACGGGTCACCGCCATTTCCTGGCCTTTGTGCATCGCTTCGGGGAGACCGGAGCGCTCGGGCAGATGGATTGCCTCTACTCCTCCTGGACAACGCGACGCGACAGCGGCTTCGCCGAAGGCGAGCTCGCCGCGCTGCGCGATCTCGTGCCGGTGCTGGGGCTCGCGATCAAGTCGGCGCAGCAGGTCGACATCGCGCGCACGCTCGGCCGCGTCTATCTCGGACGCGATGCGTCAGAGCAGGTCTTGAGCGGACGCATCTCGCGCGGCGTCACCGAGCGCATCAACGCCGTGCTCTGGTATTCGGATCTGCGCGGCTCGACCGGAATCAGCGAGAGCATCGGCCCCGACGAGATCATCCCGTTCCTGAACGACTATGCGCAGGCCGTGATCGATGCCATCCACGACGCCGGCGGCGACGTGCTGAAGCTGATCGGCGACGGCGTGCTCGCGATGTTCACCGGCGAAGACATGGCGTATGCCCGGCGCGCGGCGCTGCGCGCCGAGCATCTATTCCGCAAGAACGTTGCAGCGCTCAATCTGCGGCGGGGCGCCGAGGGCCGTCCCACCACGTCCGCCTATATCGGCCTGCATGTCGGCGAGGTCTTCTACGGCAATATCGGCAGCGAGGACCGGCTCGACTTCACCGTGGTCGGTCCGACCGTGAACGAGGTCAGTCGCATCGCCTCGATGAGCCGTTCGGTCGATCGCGAGCTGCTGGCCTCGGCGGAGTTCTACAAGGGCCTCGATGCCGCCGGCCGCCGCTATCTCGTCTCCACCGGCCGCTACGCGTTGCGCGGCATCGGCCGCGCGCAGGATCTCTACACGCTCGATCCCGAGGTGGATGCGAGCGAGCCGGTGACGGGGAGCTACGAGCGGTATCTGGCGAATTAAATTCCGCGGTGCCCCCCAATGTCGTCCTGGCGAAAGCCAGGACCCATAACCACCGCCTGCAGTTTTGCGAAGACTCATAGTTGGCGATTTTTGCCAAACTTCTCCCTGGGGTAATGGATCCTGGCTTTCGCCAGGACGACGGCGGAGGAACTGCCTAACACCGCGCCACCGCCTCATCGCCCACCATGTCGGGCTGCCGGTCCAGGGCCACCGCGGGCGAGAGCCAGATCACCAGCGCCTGCACGCCGAACACGGCGGCGGCGAGATAGAGGCACGCTTCCGCGCTCCAGAGGCCGCCGACGATCGCACCCAGCGCCGAGCCGACCGGGCGGGCGCCGTAGCTCATGATGTTGATGGCGGAAACGCGGCCGAGCAGGCGAGGCGGCGTCACCGACTGGCGCAGCGTTGTGGTCGAGATCACCCACAGGATCGGCCCGACGCCGAGCAGGAAGAAGCTCAAGGCGGCAAGCCAGGGGGAGGGGACCAGCACCGTCAGCGCCATCACCATTGCGGCGACGAAGCCGGTGACGGGGCCAAGGCCGACCACCGTGCCGAACGCGACGCGCTTCATCACGCGCGTGGCGAACAGCGCGCCGATCACCATGCCGACACCGTACATCGTCAGCACGGTGCCGACGCCGACCGCGTTTAGGCCGAGGTGACGTACGGCGTAGGGCACGAACACCGCGATCTGCAGGAACCATCCGGTGTTGAAGATGAACTGGGTGATGAAGACCGGCCGCAGCAGCGGATGATGAAACACGAAGGCCGCGCCCTCGCGGATGTCCTGGAGCGGATGCCGCCGTGGCGCCGGCGTGCGGGCGGGCTCGTAGATGCCGGAGAGCAGCACGGCGGCGATAGCCGAGAGCGCGGCCGCGAAGCCGAAGGCCGGGCTCGCGCCCCACCACCCCACCAGCGCGCCACCAAGCGCAGGCCCGCTGGCGAAGGCGATGGTGCGTGCGAGCTCGATCCGCGCATTGGCCGCCGGCAACAGGTCCGAACTCACCAGCGAGGGCACCAGTGCCGGCGCGGCCACGCTGTAGACGACGGTGCCGCACACGGCGGCAAAGCCGAGTAGCGCAAGCAGCGGCAGGTTGAGCGCGCCGAGCGCGAGCAGCAGCACGATCGCTGCAAGGGCCGCGGCACGCAGCGCCTCGGCGCCCGCCATCAGCGAACGGCGGGAGATGCGGTCGGCCAGCAGGCCGGCCGGGATGGCGAAGAGGACGAAGGGCAGGGTCAGCGCGGTCTGGAGCAGGCCGGTCTGGCCTTCGGCGACGCCGAGCGTCAGCACCGCGACGATGGGGGCCGCGGCCAGCGCGATCTGTTCGGCCGACTGTGCCGCCAGGTTCGACCAGGCGAGGCGGTTGAATGTCTCGGGGAGGCGAAGCGGATTTGACATGGCTCATTTCCTGCAAAGTCGGGTTGGCGCCGAGTATCTGCCTCGGAAGGCCGCCAAACCCACCCGCTTCCCGACAGGGGCGGCACATAGCGGCCGCCGAGGGACCGATGCGGCTAGATGCAGTTGCAAATGAGTTGCAATAAGGCTCGACTTCGGTATTCTCGCCCCATGGATGT
>NZ_VSST01000071.1 GCF_019402665.1 Bradyrhizobium canariense | reverse complement strand
GCACCATCGCGTGGTGGATCTGGGGCATCGCCCACATCTACTTCCTGATCGGCTTGCGCCACCGCCTCAGCGTCGCCCTGAGCTGGCTCTGGATCTACGCCCGCGACCAGCGCGCCGCGCGGCTGATTACGCAGGGAAGCAGCAAGGTGGTGTAGCTTTTTCTTCCTTCTCCCCTTGCGGGAGAAGCTGGCGCGAAGCGCCGGATGAGGGGTATCTCTCGGCGAGGTCAAGTTGTCAGAGATGCGCTCGCGGAGACAGACCCCTCACCTGAGTGAGTCCGCGTCTACCGGCATCGCTGCCCTCTCTCACAAGGGGCGAGGGCGCATCAACGCGCGTCTCGCTTCGCGCGAATACTCATTTCGTCGCGCGCGCACCCGCGCTCACGATGGGCGGCTTCGCATTCAGCGCTTCCACCTGGAAGCCGGCGACGCGCTTGTAGTTGGCGGCAACATCCTCCAGCTCCTGTTGCGACAGCACGTCGGTGACGACCTTGTAACCATCCGGCGCGCGCTCTTCGACGAGCTGCATCACCTGCTCGGGGCCGTTCTTGCGGTTGAGCAGGACGAGACTGGTGGTTGCAGGCCGCCGCTCGGCCTCATAGGCGAGCAGGGCCGCTTGCGTCGGGCCGTGCGCCAGGATCTCGCGGGTGATGGTGCGGGCATCGAGGATCGCCTGCGAGGCGCCGTTGGATCCGATCGGGTACATCGGATGTGCGGCGTCGCCCATCAGCGTGACGCGGCCGAAAGTCCATTGTGACACCGGATCGCGATCGACCAGCGGATATTCATAGGCGTGCGGGCAGTTCTTGATGAGGCCGGGCACGTCGAGCCAGTCGAACCGCCAGCTCTCGAACCAGGGCAGAAACTCTTCCAGCCGCGCGGTGCGGTTATAGTCTTCGCGCCGCCATTGATAGGTCGGCGGCATGTGGCGCTCGGCAACCCAGTTGATCAGATGGTTGCCCGCGGCGTCCGGTTCCTTCGAGATCGGATAGCAGACGAATTTCAGGATCTCGTGGCCGGCCATGATCATGGTACGGCCGCTGAGGAACGCCTTTGCAGGCGTGACGCCGCGCCAGAGGATGCGGCCGTTCCAGATCGGCGGGCCTTCGTCGGGATAGAGTTTTTCTCGCGCAGCCGAATGGATGCCGTCGGCGGCGATCAGGATCGTGCCGTCGTAAGTCCCCGCGGCCTTGCCGGTGGCCTTGTCGATGAAATCGGCGCGCACGCCGTCTGCGGTTTCGCTCCAGCCGGTCAGATGATGGTTGGTGAGGATGTTGTCGCGGCCGAGCCGCTCGATAGCGGTGTCGAGCAGGAGCTGCTGGAGCGTGCCGCGATGGATCGAGAATTGCGGCCATTTGTAGCCGGCCTCCAGTCCGCGCGGCTCGCTCCAGATCGGCTTGCCGTGCTTGGAGAAATAGGCGAGCTCGCGGGTGCGCACGCCGCTGGCATCGAGCTTGTCCATCAGCCCGAGCTCGATCAGCTCGCGCACCGCATGCGGCAGCACGTTGATGCCGACGCCGAGCGGCCGCAGCTCGGCGACGCTCTCGAACACTTTCACGGGAATGCCGATTCCGTGCAGGCTGAGCGCAAGCGTCAGGCCGCCGATGCCGCCACCGGCGATGAGTACGGTCATGGGAAAGCCCCTCCAACTAGAGGCGTCTTGGCACAGCCGGGCGCCGGTGGGCAACTGCGAAGAGCAAGGGCACTGAGAACGCCGTGCTATGGACCTCGGGGCCGGCAGCCGTTAACTTCCGGCTTTCCCATGAGGTCCGACATGCTCAAGCTCTACTACGCCACCGGCACCTGTGCGCTCGCCACCTACATCACCCTGGAAGAAGCCGGCGCCGACTACGCGGCCGAGCGGCTGAGCTTCAAGACCAACCAGCAGAACAGCGCGGAGTATCTCGCGATCAACCCGAAAGGCCGCGTGCCCGCGCTGGTGACCGATCGTGGCGTCCTGACCGAGACGCCGGCGATGCTAGCCTATCTCGCGCAGACCTTTCCCAAGGCGAAGCTCGCGCCGCTCGACGATCCCTTCGACTTCGCCCAGGTGCAGTCCTTCAACTCCTATCTCTGCTCGACCGTGCACATCAACCATGCCCACAAGATGCGCGGCGCGCGCTGGGCGAGCGAAGAAAGCTCGTTCGCCGACATGAAGGCGATGATTCCGAAGACCATGGGCGCCTGCTTCGGCCTGATCGAGCAGAAGATGTACAAGGGACCCTGGGTGATGGGCGAGCAGTACACGATCTGCGATCCTTATCTCTACACCCTGTCGACCTGGCTCGAAGGCGACAGAGTCGACATCAACGCAACGCCGAAGATCGCCGATCATTTCAAGCGCATGTCCGATCGCCCCGCCGTGCGCAAGGTGATGGACGCGCAGAAGGCGTAGGGCTCTTGTAGGGTGGGCAAAGGCGCGTAGTGCCGTGCCCACCATCTTTGATCACTTCAACAGAAGTAGTGGGCAAGCTTCCGCCCTCGCTCTTCGAGCTACGGCGGACAAGTCGCTTTGCCCACCCTACGAAGCCTTCCGCTTCTCCAATTCCCGTCCCGTCTCCAGCATCAGCCGCCTGAGCCAGATCGAGCCGGGATCCATCTGTGCGCGGGTCGGGTAGAACATGAACTGCTCGTCGATCCCAGGGTCGAGCGGTGGCGTCACCGTAACGAGGCCGAGCTGCTTGGACAGCGCCGCGATCAGCCGGCGCGGCACGAAGGCGACGAGGTCGGTGCGGGCAGCGACGTGCAGCGCTTCGAGATAACCCGGGACCACGAGAGCGATGTGCCGGTCGATGCCCTTGGTCCGCAGCCAGGTGTCGATCAGGTCCTCGGGCTGGCCGCGGATAATTACTCCGACATGGCGCGCCGCCAGGAACGTCTCGCGCCGTTTCAGCTTCGCAGCCATGGGATGGCCGCGCCGCACTGCCAGCGCGTCCCTGTCGGTGTAGAGCAGCTGGCGATGAAAGCCCTTGAAGGCGTTGCCGATCGAGATTACGAGATCGATGGTGCGGGCGAACTCGGCGTGGAAGATCGCCGGTCCCCGCCACGGCACCACGTCGATCCGGACGTTGGGAGCGGCCTGCGTCACCTTTTCCATCAAGGGCGGCATCAACAGCTCGACCGCGAGGTCCGGCATCATCAGTCGGAATTGCCGCTCGCTGCGCGCCGCATCGAATTCATCCGATACGAACAGCCCGCGCACCTGGTCGAGCGCCTGCGCCAGCGGCGCGCGCAAGGCTTGCGCCCGCGGCGTCAGCTCCATCCGCGTGCCTGTGCGTACCAGGAGCGGATCGCCAAGGATGTCGCGCAGACGCTGGAGCGCATGACTGGCCGCCGGCTGCGACAGCCCGATCCGCAAGGCGGCGCGGCTGACGCTGGCCTCGCGCAGCAGTGCGTCGAGCGCGGTCAGGAGATTGAGGTCGAGCGAATTCAAATTCATGAGGCGAATAGATATCATACCCACTATCGATTTGAAGAATTTAGAGCCGGCGGCGATGATCTCGGTGTTCTCACCGAGGGAGATGCCGCCATGAACGCGAGCGCCAACAAGAAACTGATGCAGGATATCTTTGCAGCCGCCGCCAGCCCCAATCCGGCTGCGCGCGACCGTGGTTTGTTCACCGAAAGTCTTGCCGACGACGCCAAATGGATCGTGACCGGCCAGTACTCCTGGTCGCGCACCTTTTCCGGCAAACAGGCGATCCTCAACGACCTGCACGGCTATGTGCGGACCCGTCTTGTCGACCGGACACGGACGGTCGCCCACCGCTTCATCGCCGACGGCGATGTCGTCGTCGTCGAAGCAAAGGGCGACAATGTTACGCCCGAGGGGGTGCGCTACGACAACGATTATTGTCTCGTGTTTCGGCTCGAGGACGGCAAGATCAAGGAGATCCGGGAATATTGCGACTCGGTGCTGACCGAGAAGGCCCTCGGCCCGTTTCCGCAAACGGCCGTGAGGGCCGCGAGCTGAGCGGATCGAGCGGCGTCGCGTCCGCCGACCGGTGCCGTCCGCCGCGGTCGGCGAGGGGCGGTCGGTCGCGCAGGCCGGTAGGCTGCAGCGGCATGCATGGCGCTGCGGGCTTCGCGCCAAAACCTTGCTCACCTGCCGATAAAATCAGCAGATGTTGTGCCGTCTGGCGCATGCGCGCGCGAAAAATCTGAAGGTTCAATTAACGAGTGTCGCCCATTGTGTCGCGGTGCAGCGTGGTTCGCGAACAACGCGACCCGCGGCTGCCGGGGTGGCGCGACAAATCGCCGGAGTTGTTCGTCCGCCCGAATTCACATGCTTCTGAGTGGACAGTGGGAATGCCGAGTTTTCGTTTGCGGATCAGGGGACGCCTGTACGCTGGTTTCATGGCCTTGGTGGCGGTTGGTCTTGTGATGGCGGTGGTCGCCATCTGGAATTTGCGGTCCGTCCAGGATCAGGTCGCAAAACTCTCCAAATTGTCGGACAGCACGGCGCACATCCTGGAGATATCGACCCATCTTCAGGCCATCCAGCGGGCCAATCTGCGCTACATTTACGATGCCAACGAACCTGCGATGCGGGAGGCTGCCGAGCGAGAGACCGCGGCGACCGGGCTGTTGCAGCTCGGAGCAAAGGGCACCCTCTCGGAGGAGCGGCGGAAGCTCTACAACGATCTGATCGCCGACATCGCCAAAATGAAAAGCCTGCGTGACAGTCTCGGCGACGCCGTCAACGAGGCGCGGACCGGCAAGGCGACTCTGTTGCCAAGTGGCGAAGAGCTGACCGTCAAGATGGCCAAGCTGGTCGATGTGGCCCGCGCCGCCGCCGACGACGACACGGTGTCGCTCGTCGCGGACCTCGAGTCCCGGGTTCTGCTGGTTCGAATCGCGAACTGGCGCTTCCTCGCTCTGCGCGACACCAACGGCCCCACCGCCTTCAGAACCAATGTCGACAGGGCGGTACAGCGGCTGGCAGCCGTCGAAAGGAGCCCGCAGGCGGCGGACCTTCGGTCGTCTCTGACGCCTGTGAAGACCGCGCTCGGTATCTACAAAGCCGCGTTCGAAACGACCTCCGCCGCGATGCTGCGGTCCGACGAGATCTACCACAAGGATCTCGCACCGCTCATCTCCGCGAGCATCGCCAAGCTCAAGGTCACGGAAACCACCTTGAAGGCGGATTACAACGATTCGCGCATGGCGGCCGATGCCGTAATCGACGGCACGACCTCGCTACAGGAGATCGCGGGCGGCCTCGCCGTCCTGTTCGGACTGATCGTCGCCTTCCTGACCGCCCGCAGCATCGTGGGGCCGCTGACCTCGATGACGCGCGCAATGGGGCTGCTTGCCGGGGGCAATCTCGCCGTCGAGATCCCCTCGCGCGGCAAGGCCGACGAGATCGGCGATATGGCCAAGGCGATCGACGTCTTCAAGACCAACATGATCGAGACCGAAAGGCTGCGCCATGAGCAGACCGCAACCGAGGCTCGGCAGGCCGAGGGCCGCAAGGCCGACATGGCCCGGCTCGCCAGTCAGTTCGAGCAGGCGGTGGGCGAGATCGTCGATACCGTATCCTCGGCATCGCAGGAGCTCGAGGGCTCGGCCGGCACCCTGACCGCGACCGCGAGGCGCGCGCAGGATCTCTCCACCGAAGTGCAATCCGCCTCCCAGGAAGCCTCGGCCAATGTGCAGGCGGTCGCCTCCGCGACCGAGGAATTGTCCTCCTCGGTGACGGAGATCGCGCGCCAGGTGCAGGAATCCGCGCGCATCGCGGGCGAAGCCGTCGGTCAGGTGAGCAAGACCAACGCGCGCGTAAGCGAGCTCTCCAAGGCTGCAGCCCGCATCGGCGACGTGGTCGAGCTGATCAGCACCATCGCCGGCCAGACCAACCTTCTGGCGCTGAATGCTACCATCGAGGCGGCGCGCGCGGGTGAAGCCGGCCGCGGCTTTGCCGTGGTCGCCTCGGAGGTCAAGGCGCTCGCGGAGCAGACCGCGAGGGCCACCGGTGAGATCGCCCAGCAGGTCTCGGGCATCCAGGCCGCGACGGAGGAGTCGGTCGGCTCGATCAGGGAAATCAGCGGCACCATCGAGCGGCTGTCGGAGATCTCGTCGACGGTTGCCGCCGCCGTGGAGGAGCAGGGTGCGGCGACGCAGGAGATCTCCCGCAACGTCCAGCAGGCGGCCCAGGGCACGCAGCTTGTGTCGTCCAACATCGGCGACGTGCAGCGCGGCGCTTCCGAGACCGGCTCGGCCTCTTCGCAGGTGCTTTCGGCGGCACGCTCGCTGTCGGCCGACAGCAACCGCTTGAAGCAGGAAGTCGCCAACTTCCTGAACTCGGTCCACGCCGCCTGAGCATGAAAAGCAAAAGGCCACGCGCATGCGCGTGGCCTCGCATTGTGACGTGGTGCGATCAGGCGACTTTCGTCGTCATGTGCTTGAACATGTTGCTGCGGGCCTCGTCGTCCATCTCCGCCTTGAACGTGAACTTGTCCTTCAGCGCGATCGCGCGCGTCGCCGCGGGCCGGGCCGAGATCTCGTCCACCAGCCGCTTCACGTCCGGATATCGCGCGAAGGCGTCGTCGCCAAGCTTGAATGGCACCATCCGCGCCCAACCCCACAGCGCCATGTCGACGATCGAATAGTTGTCGCCGACCATGTAGCGGCGACCTTTGAGGTGACCGTCGAGAATCTTGTAATGGCGATCGGTCTCGAACTGGTAGCGGTTATGCGCGTAGTCGTGGTTCTGGTCTTTCGGCGCAAAATGCTTGAAGTGCACGGCCTGGCCCGAATACGGCCCGACGCCGGTGGCGACGAACATCAGCCATGACAGCATCTCACCGCGAACATTGGCGGCGGGCAGGAATTTGCCGGTCTTCTCGGCCAGATGGAGCAGAATGGCGTTGGAATCGAACACGATGGTGCCGTTGTCATCGATCGCCGGCACCTTGCCGTTCGGATTGATCTTCAGATAGTCCAGCGTGAACTGCTCGCCCTTGCGGGTGTCGATCTTCACCGGCTCGAAGGGCAGGCCGGCCTCTTCGAGATAAAGCGCGACCTTGGTCGGGTTCGGCGAACCGTTAAAATAGAATTTGAGCATCGGGCATCTCCCCTGTGTTTGTTGGCCGAGAGTGGAGGCAGCAACATGTCCGCAAGCGGCCTTGTCTTGCCCGAACCTTGTCGGGGAGGGCAACCGGCGAGTTTGCCGGGCGGTATCTGCGCGCGACGCAGATCAGCCGGCGTAACAAAGGCCGATCGCCGCCGTAATGACCATGGCCGCGCCCACAGCCTCGAGGCGCAGCCCGATCCGCGTGGCGATATGCATGTCGGAGGCCCGCGCCTTGCGCTCCGATCCGCGCGCATAGCCGTGAACGATGACGTCGTGATTGAAACTGTCATGGGCCTCGTTGCTGCTGGCGAGCCCGACACAGACCACGAGCACGCCGAACAAGGCGAGGCCGAAAAATCCCAGCAGCGCAATCAGGAACATCGGAAACATGCCGACCAGAAAGATCGGCAGCAGCGGCACCAGCAGCAATGTCTCGGACTGTCGTCGCATGGCTCGACCGGTCAAGACGGGGCGTAGACAGTCAATCTAGTCCCGGCCGTCGCGTCATTCAAGACGCCGTAGGGTGGGCAAAGGCGCAAAGCGCCGTGCCCACCAAACATCGCGGCGAGAATGGTGGGCACGCTTCGCTTTGCCCCACCCTACAACATCACGGGAAGGCTACCCCGCCGCCATGCCGGCGCGGATCTCGGCGCGGAGCTCGTCGATCAGCTTGAGACCCTTCTTGGTCTCGATGTGCCAGAAGGTCCATCCGTTGCAGGCTTGCGCGCCTTGCGCCACCGCGCCCATGCGGTGAATGGAGCCGACCTTGTCGCCGAACATGATGGCGCCGTCGGCGCGGACCAGCGCGCCGAGCTTCTTCTTGGCGTCGAACAGCTTGGTGCCGGGCATGATCATGCCGCGCTCGATCAATTCCGAGAACGCAACCCGCGGCGCTTCGCGCGCCGTCATGAACGGGGCGAGGCTTGCCTCCGGCAACGGCTCGACCGCGGCGATGCGCGCTTGTGCCGCTTTCGCATAGGTCTTGTCGCGCTCGAAGCCGATATAGGAGCGGCCGAGGCGCTTGGCGACCGCGCCGGTGGTACCGGTGCCGTTGAAGGGATCGATCACGAGATCGCCGGGTTTGGAGGACGACAGCAGCACGCGTGCGAGCAGGCCTTCCGGCTTCTGCGTCGGGTGCACTTTCTTGCCATCGGCGCCCTTGAGGCGCTCCTCGCCGGTGCAGAGCGGGATCAGCCAGTCGGACCGTGCCTGCACGTCCTCGTTGGCGGCCTTCAGCGCCTCGTAGTTGAAAGTGTAGCCCTTGGCCTTCTCGTCGCGCGCGGCCCAGATCATGGTTTCGTGTGCGTTGGTGAAACGGCGGCCGCGGAAATTCGGCATCGGGTTGGTCTTGCGCCAGACGATGTCGTTCAGGAGCCAGAAGCCGAGATCCTGCATGATCGCGCCGACGCGGAAGATGTTGTGATAGGAGCCGATCACCCAGATCGTCGCCGACGGCTTCATCGCGCGGCGGGCGGCGAGCAGCCAGGCGCGGGTGAAATCGTCATAGGCGGAGAACGAATCGAACTTGTCCCAGTCGTCGTCGACCGCATCGACATGGGATTCGTCGGGGCGCTTGAGATCGCCCTTGAGCTGAAGATTGTAGGGCGGATCGGCGAACACCAGGTCCACCGAACCAGCCTGAAGCTTCGACATCTCTGCGACGCAATCGCCGAGGACGATGCTGTGCGAAGGAGACTCAAAATTTGTGCGGGGCGCCCTTGCAGACGCCCCGCGACGCGACTCTACCATGACTCAAGAACTCTGACTCAGGCGACGCTGTCGGCGACGCGGGACCAAACAACCGACTGACCGTTACATTGAAGCGGCAAAGTAAAAATCGACTTAACCCGCCGCTTTGGTAAGCAGCCCTCGCATCGCGCCTCGCACGCGGTTCGCTCCGCGTATTCGCCGTGTTTTGCAGTGTATTTCGCGTTTCTTCGCGTTGCGGCTGTGATCGGAGCGCAAAAAGACTCGAAATTCCTCTCGGAAAAAATTGCTCGATGCCCGGAAAAAATTGCTGGCGTTGCCATGCTGTCGCACTAGGCAATAATTGCCGAGCGGGATATTGATTAACGCAATGGAAATTTTACGTGCATGGTGCGTTGAGCTTTGCCGCCTTTGCGCCCAATTGATGCCAGCCAGGACCGAGGGAAGCCGCCATGCGCTACGATGATTTCCGCCGCAGCGACGACATCGAGGATCGTCGCGACGATGGTGGCGGGGGCGGTGGAGGAGGCGGGTTCGGCCTCCCCATGGGCGGCGGCGGGCTCGGGATCGGCACCATCATCGTGCTCGGCCTGGTCGGCTACGCCTTCGGCATCGATCCGCGCATCCTGATCGGCGGCGCCGAGATCCTCACCGGCGGCGGCCAGGCGCCGTCCTACCAGACCGATCGCCAGTCGTCGTCCAACGCCAAGCGCGGCGCGCCGACCGACGAGATGGGCAGCATGATCTCCGGCATCCTCGGCGAGATCGACGATCGCTGGAGCGAGATCTTCCAGGCCTCGGGCCAGTCCTTTACCGGTCCGAAGGTCGTGCTGTTCCGCAACGTCACCAATGGCGGGCGTTGCGGCCGGGCCGAGTCGGCGATGGGACCGTTCTATTGCCCGCCGGACAAGACCATCTTCCTCGACACCGGTTTCTTCCGCGAGGTCGAGACGCGTTTTCGCGGCTGCTCCGGCAAGTCCGCTTGTAACTTCACCACCGCCTACATCATCGCCCATGAGGCTGGCCATCACATCCAGAACCTGCTCGGCATCATTCCACGCGTGACGCGCCTGCAGCAGCAGGCCGGCAGCAAGGCGGAGTCGAATGCGCTCCAGGTGAAGGTCGAATTGCAGGCCGACTGCCTGTCCGGTGTCTGGGTCAATCGCGAGGCGAAGAAGCGGCCGAACTTCCTGGAGCCGGGCGACATCGACGCCGCACTCACCACGGCGAGCGCGATCGGCGACGACACGCTGCAGCGCCAGTCCACAGGCCGCGTCGTGCCCGATTCCTTCACCCACGGCTCGGCGGCGCAACGCAAACAGTGGTTCATGACCGGCTACCAGCAGGGCACCGTCCAGGCCTGCAACACGTTTGGTGGCGGACAGTAGGCTGACGGTTTCGTGCCCCGGACGCAGCGCAGCATGTAATGCTGCGCTGCTGAGCCGGGGCCCATAACGCCGGCGCCTCTGAGATTTCACGAGCATGGGTCCCGGCTCTGCGACGCACCGCTGACGCGCTGCATCGCGTCCGGGACACGAGAGGAAGTACAATGACCTCCATCGACGAAACAAAACAATTCGTCCCGCTCAACATCGCAGTGCTCACCGTGTCCGACACGCGCGTGTTCGCGGATGACAAATCCGGCCAGACCTTGGCCGACCGTCTCACCGCGGCCGGCCATCATCTCGCCGCGCGCGAGATCGTCACCGACGACGTCGAGGCGATCCGCACCGTCATCCGCCGCTGGATTGCGGACGCAAGTGTCGACGTCGTCATCACCACCGGCGGCACCGGCTTCACCGGGCGCGACGTCACGCCGGAGGCGGTTGAGCCCTTGTTCGAGAAGCGCATGGACGGTTTCTCGATCGCATTCCACATGCTGAGCCACGCCAAGATCGGCACGTCGACGATCCAGAGCCGCGCCACGGCCGGCGTCGCGGGCGCAACCTACATCTTCTGCCTCCCAGGTTCGCCCGGTGCCTGCCGCGACGGCTGGGACGGCATCCTCAAAGCCCAGCTCGATTACCGCACGCGTCCCTGCAATTTCGTCGAGATCATGCCGCGGCTGGACGAGCATCTGCGTCGGCCGAAGGCCCAGGGCGCGACGGTGTAGTGCTTGCTTCCCTTCTCCCCTTGCGGGGGAAGGTGGCGCGAAGCGCCGGATGAGGGGTATCTATCGGCACGGAGTGCTCGGAGACATACCCCTCACCCTAGTGAGTGAGTGTCTACCAGCAGCGCTGTCCTCTCCCGCAAGGGGCGAGGGCGCATTCATGCGCATCTCGCTCGTTGCGAAATAGTCAGAGATCCCGCTCCCAGGTCTCGCCGATCAGATCGACACCGAAGCTGTGGTGCTTCTCTTCCTTCACGAGCTTGAAGCCTGCACTTTGATAGATGCCACGCGCGGCGACCAAAATGCTTTGCGTCCACAGCGTCATCTTGCTGTAGCCCCTCTCGCGCGCACCCTGGATACATTGCTGGACCAGCGCGCGGCCGACACCGAGTCCCCGCGCTTTCTTTTCCACCTGCAACAGCCGCAGCTTGGCAATCTCGTCCGTGGCCTTGACCAGAAAGATCGAGCCGACCGGCTCGCCATCCACTTCCGCAATCCAGCAGTGCTCGCGCGCGGGGTCATAGTTCTTGATGAACTGTGCGCAGATCTCGGCGACCAGGGCCTCGTAGCTGATCTCCCAGTTGTAGTCGGCCGCATAGGCGGCGGCCTGCCGGGAGATGACCCAGCCCATGTCGCCGGCGCGATGGCTGCGCAGCATGAAAGCCGCGGGCTGGCTTCGACGCTCCAGCACAGCCTCGATGGTCGCCATAGCCTGCGTGAGCCGCGTTGCATCGCTGGCCGAAAGCTGAGCCAGCATAGCGGCGACCTCATTTTGCGAGCCCAGGTTCAGCTTGGCAAAGGCCTGGCGCCCTTTGGCGGTGAGGCTGAGCTGGTATTGCCTGCGATCCGCGGGCAGGGGCCTGCGGGTGATCAGGCCCTTTTCGTCGAAGCTTTGGACTATGCGGCTGAGATAGCCGGGGTCGAGGCCAAGCTCGTTGCCGATCTCCTTGGCGGCAAGGTCGTCCCGTTGTGCGAGCTCGTAGAGCACGCGGGCCTCGCTGAGCGAGAACGGGCTCTTTCCAAGGTGCTGGTCGAGCACGCCAAGTTTGCGGGTGTAAAAGCGGTTGAAGGCGCGGACCGCTGCGATGTGGTCGTCGGTACCGTTAAATGACATGGGTCACCTTGATACTTGCCATTGTCAAGCAATTATTTGACTTTGGCAAGTATCGAGAGTGTTAGCCGACCATGACGATCCGACTGCGCAGCATGATCCGCGACGAGCGGCCGAGCCGCCGCAGCAGCCGCGCCTCGGAGCGGCGGGCTTGGGGCGCGTAGCCGCCGATGCGGTCGTAGTGATCACGCGCGATCAAAAGTCCCTGATCGCCGAAGGGACCGACGAGCTTGCGCATCAGGGCCCAGAGAATATCGCGGAAGCCGGCATCGGCGTAGGGCGAGCGGGCATAGCGGAAGACGGCCGCACGATCCCGGCCGCTGGTCGAGACGGACTGGATGAACTGGGTGGTTTCCTCGATCCAGCCGGTTTCCAGCACAGCGCCCGCAGGGAGGAACATCAGCCAGGACGAACGGGCCTGGAGTGCGCCGGCGGCGAGCGCGGCGCCTTGCGTGGATCCTTCGAAGCCGATGAAACGGCAGCCCGCGACGTCGGCAACGCGCTCGATGACGCCATTGCGGGTGCCGTCGACCAGGAGCACTTCCCGGATGATGCCTGCGGCGGCACCGGGTACCAGCGCGGCCAGAGTGGCGACCGCCGTCTGCTCGACGCCTTCGGTCGGAATGATGACGCTCAGCATGATTGAGGCTTCAGTGTCCACACTTCGGGAGAAGCGTAGCTCATTATGAGGGCGTCATAAAACATGTGGCGCTGCCGAGCAACTTTCCGGCCGCGCTTCGGGTATACGATGGTAAACCGCTGCAGCTGTCGCATCCAAATGTGTCCCGTACGGGGCGGCGATATTGCCGAATGTGTCGCCCCAAGCCTGTCCTGTCCGTATTAGTCCGGAGACGAACCGCAACATTGCGAGGCGCGCCGGCCGTTCGTAAATCCTGCAAGAGGAGGATGCGATAGCGGGAGAACGGGAAAAACCGTGCAATGGTGCTGCTGACGAGGCTTTGAATGAACGCCGATCAACTTGCTGTTAACTCGCCGGCAACATCTCCCAGGCCGGACGGCGCGCCGACCTTGCGGATCCGCGCCGTGATGCTGGGTGAACGCATCAATCCCTCCGGACTCGAAATGGGCGCGACAGTCTCCTCGATGCCGGCCGCCTTCCGCGTCCATGCCGGCCTTGCGGTCATCTTCCGCTACGGCGTCGTGGTGCTGATCGGTCTCCTCCCTTCGGAGGAGAAAGTGCTGATCGACAGCCTGAAGCCCCGCGTGATCGGCGAGTTCAGCCCCTACGAGGAGGAGATCGCGCATGCGCAACTCTGCAAGGACGAAAGTGCCGAGGCTATCCAGCCGGGCGGCCCGATCTGTCTCGCCAAATTCTCCGACGACCGGCTGCTGCTGATCGCGGACGCGCTTGCCAAGAGCACTTCGCTCGCACGTGACGAGCGCCGCGTCGCCGCCGTCTTCGACGTGATCGAGCCATTTGCGCGCAAGCTCGCCGAGCAGGGCCGCACGCCGCCCCGGCGCAAGGGCATCTTGCAATTGATCGGCAATGCGCTTCTCGTCCAGCAGCGCGTCGCCGGCCGTGTTGCGGTGGCCGAGAAACCCGACGTGCTCTGGGAGAAACCCGAACTCGACCGGCTCTATGCCCGCCTTGAAGACGAGTACGAACTGAAGGAGCGCCTGGACACGCTCGAGCGCAAGCTCGCCGCCGTGTCCGCGACCGCCAACGCACTTACCGACATCATCGATACCCAGCGCTCGCTCCGCCTCGAAATCGCCGTGGTGGTGCTGATCGTGATCGAGGTCGCGATCGGGTGTTTCCAGATTTGGTCGGGGACGCATTAGAACGCGCGGGCCGCTGGATCAATTTATCCCGCAAGCGAGATGCTCGTGACTGCGCCCGCGCCCCCTTGCGGGAGAGGGCAGCCCCGCAAGGAGACACAAACTTACAGGGGTGAGGGGTATGTCTCCGCATACTCACATGCATACGTGAGCGACCAAAGAACCCCTCATCCGGCGCTTCGCGCCACCTTCTCCCGCAACGGGCGAAGGGAAGCGACGCCGACGTACGCCGTTGATCACGAGCTGACGGCCCGCAGCACCGCCGCACAATGCCGCGCGATCATCAGTTCCTCATTCGTTGGAATGACGAAGACATCGACTGCGCTATCGCCATCGTTGATGCGCTCGCGCGCCGCCTCATTCGCAGCGGCATCGATGCGCACACCGAGCCAGTCGAGACGCTCACCGATCGCGCTGCGGATTTCCCCGGCGTGTTCGCCGATGCCGCCGGTGAAGATCAGGCAGTCCAGCCCGGCAAGCGTTGTCGCCATCGCCGCCACCTCCTGCGCGGCGCGGAAGGTGAAGAGCTCGACCGCCTCCCGTGCCGCAGCTTCGCTGCTCGCAAGCAGCGTGCGCATATCCGAAGCGATGCGGGAGACGCCGAGCAGGCCCGATTCGTGATAGAGCAGGTGCTGGACATCTTCGACCGACATTTTCTCGTGCTGTTGCAGATAGAGCAGCACGCCCGGGTCGATCCTACCGCAGCGCGTGCCCATCACCAGTCCGTCGAGCGGCGTCAGTCCCATCGTGGTGTCGATGCTGCGGCCGTCGCGCACGCCGCACAGGCTCGCGCCGTTGCCGAGATGCGCGATCACAGTGCGCTTCGCCACGAGCTGTGGTGCGATTCGGGCGAGCCGTCCCGCGACATATTCGAACGAGAGGCCATGAAATCCGTAGCGCCGGACGCCGCGCTCTTCATAACCTCTCGGAATGGCGAAGCGGCTGGCGGGCGGCGCAATGCCGTGGTGGAAAGCGGTGTCGAAGCAGGCGATCTGCGTCAGGTCGGGCCTTATCGCCGTGATGGTGCGGACCGACGCCAGGCAGCGCTGCTGGTGCAGCGGCGCCAGCGGCGTCAGCGCTTCCAGCTTTGCGGTGACATCATCCGTCAGCTCGACCGGAGCGGAATAGTCCGGACCGCCATGGACGACACGATGGCCGACGGCGCGCAAGCGATAGTCGCCGAAACGATCCTCGATGAAGCCGAGCACGTCGGCGAACAGATGATCGCTGTCCGCATCCGATGCTTCCCTCCGTTTCCCGAACAGGTCCTCGCCCGCGGGGCTCTTCACGACGAGCCGCGGCTTCGTCTCGTGCTCGTCGAGCAGGCCCTTGCAGAGCAGGGTGGGCTCGGCCGCCGAGATATCGAACAGGCCGAATTTGATGCTCGACGATCCCGAGTTGAGAACGAGTACTGTGTTTGACATGGCTGCTGTCAGTCGCCTGCCTGCGCCGGCGTGTTGCCGCCGGCGCTGTTCTGCCAGACCCATTCCTGGATTTCCGGCATGTCCTCGCCGTATTCGCGCACATAGCGCGAATGCTCGATCAGCTTGTCGCGGAATTGCTGCTTCACCTGCGCCGCCTTGGTGGCCAGTCCCGGCACGCGCTCGATCGCCTCGATCGCGAGGTGATAGCGGTCGAGCTCGTTGAGCACGACCATGTCGAACGGCGTCGTCGTGGTGCCTTCCTCGGCAAAGCCGCGGACGTGCATGCCGGCGTGGTTGGTGCGGTTATAGGTCAGCCGGTGGATCAGATAGGGATAGCCGTGATAGGCGAAGATCACCGGCTTGTCGCGCGTGAACAGGCCGTCGAAGTCGCGGTCGGACAAACCGTGCGGGTGCTGCTCCCTGGGTTGCAGCGTCATGAGGTCGACGACGTTGACGACGCGGATCTTCAGCTCGGGCAGCGCCTTGCGCAGCAGGTCGACGGCGGCGAGTGTTTCCAGTGTCGGCACGTCGCCGGCGCAGGCCATCACGACATCGGGCTCGCCATTCGCGTCTTCCGTGCCGGCCCAGCTCCAGATGCCGATGCCGGCGTCGCAATGCGTGGCCGCCTCCTGCACCGACAGCCATTGCGGCGCCGGCTGCTTGCCGGCGACGATGACGTTGACGCGGTCATAGGTGCGCAGGCAGTGATCGGCGATCCACAGCAGCGTGTTGGCGTCCGGCGGGAAGTAGATGCGGACGATGTCGGCCTTCTTGTTGGCGACGAGATCGACGAAACCGGGATCCTGATGGCTGAAGCCGTTGTGGTCCTGACGCCAGACATGCGAGGTGAGCAGATAGTTGAGCGAGGCGATCGGTCGCCGCCACGGCAGATGCCGGGTCACCTTCAGCCATTTGGCGTGCTGGTTGAACATGGAATCCACGATGTGGATGAACGCCTCGTAGCAGGAGAAGAAGCCGTGCCGGCCCGTGAGCAGATAGCCCTCTAACCAGCCCTGGCAGAGATGCTCGCTCAGGACTTCCATCACGCGTCCGTCCTGGGCGAGATGCACGTCGTAAGGTTTTGTCGGCTCCATCCAGACGCGTTCCGTGGCCTCGAACACCGCATCGAGCCGGTTTGACGCGGTCTCGTCCGGACCCATGATGCGGAAGTTGCGGGCCTCGGCGTTGAGGCGGATGACGTCGCGCAGGAATTTCCCGAGCTCGCGGGTTGCCTCCGCCACGACGCCGCCCGGCTGAGTTACCTCGACGGCGAAGCTGCGGAAGTCCGGCAGCTTCAGCTCCTTCTTCAGAAGGCCGCCATTGGCGTGCGGATTGCCGCCCATGCGGCGATTGCCTTCGGGCGCGAGCGCCTGGAGCTCGGCAATCAGAGCGCCGTTGGCGTCGAACAGATTTTCCGGCTCGTAGCTGCGCATCCAGTCTTCGAGAATCTTCAGATGCGCCGGATTCTCGCGGCAGTTCGCGACCGGCACCTGATGCGCCCGCCAAAAACCTTCGACCTTCTTGCCGTCGACTTCCTTGGGGCCGGTCCAGCCCTTCGGGCTGCGCAGCACGATCATCGGCCAGCGCGGGCGTTCGATGCTCTTGCGGCCGTCGCGGGCGTGCTGCTGGATCGACCGGATGCTGGCGAACGCGACATCCAGCGCGTCCGCCATGGCCTGATGCATCGGCTTGGGATCGTCGCCCTCGACGAACAGCGGCTCGTGGCCGAGCCCGCGGAACAGATTGCGGATCTCGTCGTCGCGCATCCGCCCGAGCACGGTCGGATTGGCAATCTTGTAACCGTTGAGATGCAGGATCGGCAGCACCGCACCGTCATGGGCGGGATTGAGGAACTTGTTGGAGTGCCAGGACGCGGCGAGCGGGCCGGTCTCGGCCTCGCCGTCGCCGACGACACAGGCGACGATCAGGTCGGGATTGTCGAAGGCCGCGCCATAGGCATGCACCAGCGCGTAGCCGAGCTCGCCGCCTTCGTGGATCGAACCGGGCGTTTCCGGCGCCGCGTGACTCGGGATGCCGCCGGGGAAGGAGAACTGTCTGAACAGCTTGCGCAATCCGTCGGCATCGCGCGCGATATCGGGATAGATCTCGCTGTAGCTGCCTTCGAGATAGGTGTTGGCGACCATGCCGGGGCCGCCGTGGCCGGGACCGCAGACATAGATCACGCTCAGGTCCAGCGCGCGGATGACGCGGTTGAGATGGGCGTAAATGAAGTTCAACCCGGGCGTCGTGCCCCAATGGCCGAGCAAACGCGGCTTGATGTGCTCGGGCCGTAACGGCTCGCGCAGCAGCGGATTGTCGAGCAGGTAGATCTGCCCGACGGAGAGATAGTTCGCGGCGCGCCAGTAGCGGTCGAGCAGATCGAGGTCGCTGCTCGCTGCGGCCAATTGTTGTTGATTTGTCATGTTCCTGCCGACCTTCACCCGGGATCGTCACCAACCGAGTTCCGGCGAGATCGATCCTTCGGCAGCATCAAACGGGATCGCCGTGACGCCACTGTTGCGTGAGGTCAAAAGCGGGCGCGCGAAGTTTGGGCAGCTCTACTGTGCATGGGGTTGTTTTCACGTTTTTCGTTTGTGTTCTTGATTTGTTCCTTTGGCGTGCTATCTTGGCTTCATGAGTCCAGCATCCTCTCATGCTCTCAAGCACCCGCCGGTCACGGCGCCCTCCGAGCCGGCGGGTGCGCCTTCTGACTTCCCTGAGCTGGCGGTCGCCATCGACCGCCAGCGCAGGCGAGGCCGGGGCGCGCAGTCCAACGCCAGCGGCCGGTTCGAGGCCGAGGCGCGCGTCGCATTCGACGATGGCTGGCAAAGCCTTGAAGAACTGCCTCCGTTCAAGACCACGGTCGGGATCGACACCTCGCGCAAGGTGATTACCCGCAACGATTCTCCCGACATCGGCTTCGATCGTTCGATCAATCCCTACCGCGGCTGCGAGCACGGCTGCGTTTATTGCTTCGCGCGGCCGACCCATGCCTATCTCGGCCTGTCGCCGGGGCTCGACTTCGAGTCGAAGCTGTTCGTGAAGCCCGAGGCGCCGGCGCTGCTCGAGAAGGAGCTTGCAGCGCCGGGCTACGAGCCGCGGATGATCGCGATCGGCACCAACACCGATCCCTATCAGCCGATCGAACGCGAGCGCAAAATCATGCGCGGCATTCTGGAGGTGCTGGAGCGCGCCGGCCATCCCGTCGGGATCGTCACAAAGTCGGCGCTGGTGACCCGCGACATCGACATTCTCGCGCGCATGGCCAAGCGCAACCTCGCCAAGGTCGGGATCTCCGTGACCTCGCTCGATCCGAAATTGGCGCGCACCATGGAGCCGCGGGCGTCCACGCCGCCGAAGCGGCTGGAGGCGCTGAAGCAGCTTTCCGAGGCCGGCATTCCGACCACCGTCATGGTCGCCCCCGTCATCCCCGCGCTGAACGATTCCGAGATCGAGCGCATCCTGGACGCCGCCGCTCATGCCGGCGTCAAGGAAGCCTCCTACGTGTTGCTGCGGTTGCCGCTCGAGGTGCGCGATCTCTTTCGGGAATGGCTGATGGCGAACTATCCGGACCGCTATCGCCACGTCTTCACGCTGATCCGCGACATGCGCGGCGGCCGCGACTACGACGCGAAATGGGGCGAGCGCATGAAGGGCACCGGTCCGATGGCCTGGACCATCGGCCGCCGCTTCGAGATCGCCTGCGACAGGCTCGGGCTGAACAAGCGGCGCTCCAAGCTGACGACGGATCATTTTGCCAAGCCGAAGCGGAACGGCGATCAGCTCAGCCTGTTCTGAGGGACGAAGTGGGAGAGGCGTCGTATGAGTCAGGAACTGCCAGCTCCAATCCCGCGGCTCACCGTCATCACGCTGGGCGTGAATGACATCCGCGCCAGTATTGCCTTTTACGACGCGCTCGGGTTTTCGCGCCGGCTCAAGGTGACCGGTGAGGCCGTTGCGTTCTATGACACCGGCGGTCCGGTGCTCGCGCTGTTTCCCTGGGACCAGCTCGCGGTCGACGCCAGATTGCCGGATCATCCGAGGCCATCGACGTTCCGCGGCATGACGCTCGCTTGGAACTGCCGCGCGCGTGAGGAGGTGGATGCGGTGCTGGCTTTCGCCATCGGCAAGGGAGCCGCGCTGCTGAAGGCCGCGCATGAGACCGATTACGGCGGCTATTCCGGCTATTTCGCCGATCCTGATGGCCATCCCTGGGAAGTCGTGGTCGCACCCGGCATCGACGTCGGCGAGGACCGGCGGGTGCATCTGGCGGAATAGGGCAGCTGACTTGAATCTTGAATAGCGGGAATTGTCCGAGGTTCCCGGTTGCGCAGGCCGTGCCGCTTGCGCACGATCCCCGCCATGATTCGGGATCAGTCCGCCAAGAAGCCGGCCAAAGGTGCGCCCAAGAAGGCTGCGCCTGAAAACAAGAAAGCTGCGCCCAAAAAAATCGCCAAGGCGCTGGCCGGCACAAAGAGCGCCATCATCGTCGCCCCAAGCTTCCGCCGCGAGCGCGCGCTGATGAAGCGCGGCGTCTGGCCGGTGGCGGGCTGCGATGAGGCCGGCCGCGGGCCGCTGGCCGGTCCTGTGGTGGCGGCGGCGGTGATTCTCGATCCCGACCGCATCCCGCGCGGCATCGACGATTCCAAGCGCCTGACGGCCGAGGAGCGCGAAAGACTGTTCGACAAGATCTGCGCCACCGCCCAGGTCTCGGTGGCCGTCGCCTCGCGCGCCCGCATCGACCGCGACAACATCCTGCGCGCCTCGCTGTGGGCGCTGAAGCGCGCCGTGGTGGCGCTGCCCGAGCAGCCCCGGCACGTCTTCGTCGACGGCCGCGACCGGCTCGACACGGAATGCGATTGCGAGGCCGTGATCGGCGGCGACGGCATCGTCCTGTCGATCGCAGCGGCCTCGATCATCGCCAAGGTGACGCGGGACCGCCTGATGTGCGCGCTGGCGCAGGACTGTCCCGGCTACGGTTTCGAGCAGCACAAGGGCTACGCCGTTCCCGAGCACCTCGACGCGCTCAACCGCCTCGGTCCCACCGTCCACCACCGCAGCTTCTTCGCCCCCGTCGCCGCCGCCCGCGCCAAGCACATGCCCTGGACCGTCGAGCCGGCGCAGGATCTGTTTGCGGTGACCGAGATCGAGCTGCAGGTGGACACGAGCCTGGAAGTCGACGCGCCGGCAAATCTCTAGACGAGACTCGGTTGCCACGACGCGCCGCGCCCTCTATCAAAATAGTCGTGAGCGAATAGGGCCGGCTTCACGGGTTGGCTGCATCTTTCGGACGTTGCATGCGGTTTACCTCCCTGGTCATCGAGCTCATTCGCGCGCGGCCGCGGCTGATCGTCTGGATCGCCGTGCTGCTCCAGGCCGCGATGTGGCTGTTCGTGGCGCTGGTGTTTTATCGCAGCCCGCCCGGCAGCCTCGCGACCCTGCTGGCGTTCGGCCGCGAATACCAGGTCGGCACTGATTTGGGCCCGCCCTTGCCGGTCTGGCTCGCCGACATCGCCTATCGCGCCGCCGGCGGCCACGTGTTCGGCGTCTACGTCCTGGCGGAGCTCTGTGGGGTCGCGACCTTCATCGCGCTCTATCATCTGTCCCGCGCGGTGGTCGGCCCCCAGCAGGCAGTGCTGGCCGTGCTGCTGACCATGACGCTGCTGGCCTTCTCCTCGCCCGCACTCGACTTCGGCCCCCTGGTGCTGGCGCGGCCGCTCTGGGCGCTGCTGCTGCTGCATTCCTGGCAGATCATCGGACAGCGCCGCGGCAATGCCTGGTTCGCCTGGTCGATCGAGGCGGGCCTCTTGCTGCTGACGACGCCGGCTGCGATCTTCTTCTTGCTGCTGATCGTCGTCTTCGCGCTCGCAACCGCGGACGGCCGCCGCACGCTGCGCGCATTCGACCCACTGTTTGCGCTGGTGGTCGTCGCCGTGCTGGCATTGCCCTATGCCGTCTGGCTGATGCGCGCCGAGGTGCTCGTCCTGCCGGCCTTGCCTGAGGTCGCCCAGCTCAATGCCCGCGCGCTGCACGCGGCCTGGCTGCTCGGGGGGCTCCTGCTCGGTGCGGCGGCGATCCCGGCGCTGACGGTCCTCAACACCGGCCTGTTCGTTCCCAAGAGCGAGGAGGCGCCGATCATCTACCGCCCGCCGGTCGAGCCGCTCGCGCGCAATTTCGTCTATTTCTTCGCGCTGGCGCCGCCACTCGGCGCGGTGCTGATCTCCGGCCTGCTGGGCCTCGACGCCGTCGTCGGCGGCGCCGGCGTCGTGCTGGTGTTGTCGGGGCTTGCCGTGGTCGTGGGGGCCGGCGATCTCATCGCGATGCGCCGCGCGAGGATGCTGCGGATGGTCTGGGCGGCCGCCGTCATCGCGCCCGCAATCGGCGTCGTGCTCGCCGTCCTGCTCCTGCCGTGGACCGGTGCCAACGAGATCGCGACCTCGATGCCGGCGCGCGCGATTTCGGACTTCTTCGACGAGAGCTTTGCCCGTCGCACCAATCATCGCCTGCGCGCGGTCGCCGGCGAGACCCAGCTTGCGAGCCTGATCACGCTGCATTCCGGCCGGCCGCATCTCTTCATCGATGCCGAGCCCGCGCGGACGCCTTGGATCAATCAGGCCAAGTTCAGCGAGACCGGCGGCGTCGTGGTCTGGCGCGCCTCTGATACCGGCGGCACTCCGCCGCCGGACATCCTCGCGCGCTTTCCCGGCATCGTCCCGGAAGTCCCGCGCGCCTTCGAATGGCTGGTGACCGGACGCCAGCAACTGCTGCGCATCGGCTGGGCCATCGTGCGGCCGAAGGGGACTTAGTCGCTCGCCCTTTCCCTCGTCATTGCGAGGAGCGCTTGCGACGACGCAATCCAGAGTCCGCGGAAAGATTCTGGATTGCCTCGCTGCGCTCGCAATGACGGGGAAGGGTCGTACGGCTCCTCACGCCCCCGCCAGCGCCTTCGCGATCGCGCGCAGATCCTGCCACGCCAGCCGCTTGTACGACGGCGAGCGCAACAGATAGGCGGGGTGGAAGGTCGGCAGCGCGCGGATGGTGCGCGCGCCCGTCTCGTAGTCGAACCAGCGGCCGCGGGTGCGCATGATGCCTTCGCGGGTCGACAACAGCGTCTGCGTCGAGGGATTGCCGAGCGTCACCAGCACATCCGGATTCACCAGCTCGATCTGGCGCTGGATGAACGGCAGGCAGATTTGCGTCTCCTGCGGCGTCGGCGTGCGGTTGCCGGGCGGCCGCCAGGGGATCACGTTGGCAATGTACGCGGTGGTGCGGTTGAGGCCTATGGCTCCTATCATCAAATCGAGCAGCTTGCCGCTGCGCCCGACGAAGGGAAGCCCCTCGATGTCCTCGTCGCGGCCCGGTGCCTCGCCGACGAACATGATGCGCGCCTGCGGATTACCGTCGGCGAAAACCAACCGTGTCGCTGTGTGCTTCAGCGCGCAGCCGTCGAAGCCCTGCATCAGCTCGCGCAGCGCCTCCAAGGTCGGCGCGGTGCGTGCGGCCTCGCGCGCCGAGGCGATCGCGATGTCGGGTGCGGGCGCAGCCTCGCCGCGCAACACCGCCGGCGCGGCGGCCGGCCGTGGCGCCTCGAGCGGAGGTGGGGCGCGCGGGGCCGCAGGTGGAGCATCCAATTCCGCCAGGCGGTCGATCGGTTCCTCTGCGAGCGTGCAATCGACTCCGGCCTCCAGATAGAAGGCGAGAAGCTCTCGGACCGTGGGTGCGGGTTCTGGGATCATTGGAAAGTCTGACTATTAGTCCAGTTTGGGGCGCCTTGCACCCCGGCGAAACGCATTTCCGAGGTTGTCCTACCCGGAAAAATCGGAAACAAGAGGGCGCAATCGACCAAGGACCGTCTCAAGGGCTGAGATCAGATGAGCACCGAAGAACTTCCCCCGCGCGAATCCATGGAATTCGACGTCGTCATCGTCGGCGCCGGCCCCTCGGGCCTGGCTGCAGCGATCCGGCTGAAGCAGATCAATGCCGATCTCAATGTCGTCGTTGTGGAGAAGGGCTCCGAGGTCGGTGCGCATATTCTCTCCGGCGCCGTGATCGACCCGGCCGGGCTCGACAAGCTGATCCCGGACTGGCGCGAGGATTCCGATTGTCCTCTGAAGACCCAGGTGAAGGACGATCGCTTCTACTGGATGACGGGCGGCAGCGCGATCAGGCTGCCTAACTTCATCATGCCGCCGCTGATGGACAATCATCACTGCTATATCGGCTCGCTTGGCAATGTCTGCCGCTGGCTGGCGCGCAAGGCAGAGGCCCTCGGCGTCGAGATCTATCCGGGCTTTGCCGCGGCCGAGGTGCTCTATGACGAGCAGGGCGCGGTGAAGGGCATTGCCACCGGCGACATGGGCATCGGCCGGGACGGCAAGCCGAAGGACTCCTTTACCCGTGGCATGGAATTGCTCGGCAAGTACACGCTGTTCGCGGAAGGCGCGCGCGGCAGCCTGACCAAACAGCTCATCGCGAAGTTCGCGCTGGATACCACGAGCGAGCCGGCGAAATTTGGCATCGGGCTCAAGGAAGTCTGGCAGATCGATCCCGCCAAGCACCAGAAGGGCATGATCCAGCATTCGTTCGGCTGGCCGCTCGATCTGAAGACCGGCGGTGGCTCGTTCCTCTATCACTACGACGACAACCTCGTTGCCGTCGGCTTCGTCGTGCATCTCAACTACGACGACCCGTATCTGTCACCGTTCGACGAGTTTCAGCGTTTCAAGACCCATCCGTCGATCCGCTCCACCTTCGAAGGTGCCAAGCGGCTCGCCTATGGCGCGCGCGCCATCACCGAGGGCGGCTATCAGTCGGTCCCGAAACTCAGCTTCCCCGGCGGCGCCCTGATCGGCTGCGCGGCCGGCTTCGTCAACGTTCCCCGGATCAAGGGCGTGCACAACGCGATGGGCACGGGCATGCTCGCCGCCGAGCACGTTGCGTCCGCCATTGCCGCCGATCGCGCCAATGACGAGATCGTCGATTACGAGAACACCTGGCGCTCCTCCTCGGTCGGCAAGGATTTGTTCCTGGTCCGCAACGTCAAGCCGCTGTGGTCGAAGTTCGGCACAGTGCTCGGCGTTGCGCTCGGCGGCTTCGACATGTGGTGCAACACGCTGTTCGGCGGCTCGCTGTTTGGCACCCAGTCGCACGCGAAGCCCGATCGCGCGACGCTCGATCCGGCCAAGACCCACGCGCCGAGAACCTACCCGAAGCCTGACGGCAAGATTTCCTTCGACAAGCTCTCCTCGGTATTCCTGTCCAATACCAATCATGAGGAGGACCAGCCGGTCCATCTCAAGGTCACGGACATGAACCTCCAGAAGACGTCCGAGCACGACGTGTTTGCAGGTCCCTCGAATCGCTATTGCCCGGCCGGCGTCTATGAGTGGATCGAGGAAGGTTCCGGCCCGCGCTTCCAGATCAATGCCCAAAACTGCGTTCACTGCAAAACCTGCGACGTGAAGGACCCCAACGGCAACATCACCTGGGTTCCCCCCGAGGGCGGCGGCGGTCCGAACTACGAGGCGATGTAGGCGGGGTCCGCAAGCCACGATCCAGGTGACCAAGGCCCAAGGGCGACCAATATTGCGTGACCTTGGCCCTGCGACGCACGTTCGCGTGAGAACCCGGCCGCGGTCGCGGTCCGTGGTCACGATAAGGCCATACTGGCGGCGTCTTGGGGCGCTCTTGACCGGTCACTTGGCCGATTTGGGGCGTGCGGAGGGGATCGCCCGGCCCGAATCCTTGCGGTGAAGCGCCAAAAGCGGCATTGTCGGCCCGACGGTTCCGGGTCCCCATGCCACCGGCCGCGTTCGCATGCGATACGGCCTTCTTCAGACCCAGGCACTACCAACTCAAGGCGAGCCCTGATGTTTTCAAATCGTTTCAACCGCTGGACTGTTGCCGCCATTGCCCTCATGGGCTCAGCGATGGCGACGGTCCCCGGCGCGGTCCTGGCGCAGACGCCGGACCATCCGTCCGACACGGCGGCGCAGTTTCCGACCCGAAACGATCTGAAGGCGCTGACCACCTCCGGCAGCTATCTCGCCGCCCGCCACGCCAGCGTCGAGCGCGACGCGGCCTCCGCCGCCGCGTTCTATCGCTCGGCCCTGCGCACCGATCCCAAGAACAACGAGCTGCTCGACCGCGCCTTCATCTCCTCGGTTGCCGACGGTGACATCGACGAAGCCGTCAAGCTCGCCGAGCGCATCCTGACCATCGACAAGACCAACCGCGTTGCGCGCCTCGTCGTCGGCGTGCACGATCTCAAGTTCAAGAAGTACGCGACCGCGCAGACCAACATCAACCAGTCGATCCGCGGTCCGATCACCGATCTCGTCGCCACGCTGCTGTCGGGCTGGGCCGCCTATGGTGCGGGTGATGCCAAGGGCGGCGTCGCCACCATCGACAAGCTGGCCGGTCCGGAATGGTATCCGCTGTTCAAGGATCTCCATGCCGGCATGATCCTCGAGCTCGCCGGCAAGGAGAAAGACGCGGGCGCCCGGTTCGAGCGTGCCTACAAGCTCGACGATTCCATGTTGCGTGTCACCGAGGCCTATGCGCGCTGGCTGTCGCGCAACAAGGACTCGGCCGCCGCGACCACCGTCTACCAGGCTTTCGACAAGAAGCTCGCCCGCCATCCGCTGATCGTAGAAGGGTTGCGCGACACCAAGGCCGGCAAGAAGATGCCGCCGCTGGTCGATAGCGCGCAAGCCGGCGCCGCAGAAGCACTCTACGGCATCGGCGCCACACTGACCCGCCGCGGCGGCGAGGATCTGGCGCTGGTCTACCTCCAGCTCTCGCTCTACCTCCAGCCCACCCATCCCCTGGCGCTGCTCTCGCTCGCCGATCTCTATGAATCGGTGAAGCGGCCGCAGATGGCGATCAAGGTCTATGAGCGGGTGCCGGCGTCCTCGCCGCTCAAACGCAACGCCCAGATTCAGCTCGCCATCGATCTGGATTCCGCCGACCGCACCGACGAGGCGATCAAGATCCTCAAGGGCGTCACCACTGAGGATTCCAAGGATCTCGAAGCCATCATGGCGCTCGGCAACATCGAGCGCGGCCGCAAGAAGTTCGGCGAATGCGGCGCGACCTATTCGCAAGGCGTCGACGTGCTGCCGGCCGGCAACGACAAGGCCAACAGCGTCTGGTATTATTATCGCGGCATCTGCGAGGAGCGCTCCAAGCAGTGGGGCAAGGCCGAAGCCGACATGAAGAAGGCGCTGGAGCTGCAGCCCGACCAGCCCCACGTCCTCAACTATCTCGGCTATTCCTGGATCGACCAGGGCATCAATCTCGACGAAGGCATGAAGATGATCAAGCGGGCGGTCGAGCAGCGCCCGGATGACGGCTACATCGTCGACTCCCTTGGCTGGGCCTATTACCGCATCGGCAATTACGAGGACGCGGTGAAGAACCTCGAGCGCGCCATTGACCTCAAGCCCGAGGATCCCACGATCAACGATCACCTTGGCGACGCCTATTGGCGCGTCGGCCGCACGTTGGAAGCCAAGTTCCAGTGGGCGCACGCCCGCGATCTCAAGCCCGAAGCGGATGAGCTTCCGAAGATCGAGGCCAAGATTGCCAACGGAATGACCGACGACAATTCGAACTCCTCGGCTGCGCAGGCGGAGAAGGAGAAGAAAAAGGACGACGGCAAGGGCGGCTGAGTTGAGCGCATGATCCGGAAAAGTGTGTAGCGGTTTTCCGGCAAGATCATGCGTAGGAAGAACTAAGTTCTGGGGGCGTGTCGTCAATGCCGGCGTTGATTGAAGAAGGGCGCGCGAAGGTCAATCTGAGCCTTCGCGTGGTCGGCCGTCGTGCCGACGGCTATCATGATCTCGAAAGCGTGGTCGCGTTTGCCGACTGCGCCGACCGGCTCACGCTGGAGCCCGGCAGCGAGCTGAAGCTCACCACGACAGGGCCACTCGCGGCGGCCTGCGGCGATATGGCCGACAACCTCGTGTTCAAGGCGGCCAAGCTCCTGGCCGAAGCCGTCCCGAACCTGAAGCTGGGCGCCTTCGCGCTCGACAAGGTGCTCCCGGTCGCCGCCGGCATCGGCGGCGGCTCGGCCGACGCGGCTGCGGCGCTGCGATTGCTGGCGCATCTCAACAATCTTTCGCTCGACGACCCGCGGCTGCAGAAGGTTGCGCTTGCGACCGGTGCCGACGTGCCGGTGTGTCTGTTCTCGCGCGCCTGCGACATGACCGGTGTCGGCGAACAGCTGCTGCCGCTGGCGTTGCCGAGCATGCCGTGCGTGATGGTCAATCCGCGCGTGCCGGTCGCGACCAAGGATGTGTTCCAGGCGCTGGGCCTGCGCAACGGCGAACTCCTGGTCGGCGCCACCTCCGTCCTCGACGCTCCGGCCTGGCCGGGCGAGGGCGCCTCCATTGCCGATTGGGTCGACACGCTCGAGACCGTCGCCAACGATCTCGAAACCCCCGCGATGCGCATCGAGCCTGTCATCGGCGACGTGCTGGAAGCCTTGCGTGGCTCCGCCGGCGTCAAGCTTGCCCGCATGTCCGGCTCGGGTGCGACGTGCTTTGCGATCTATGGCGAATCTTCCGAAGCGCATGCCGCCGCCGAGACGATCCGCAGGGATCATTCCGGCTGGTGGGTGCACGCGGGGACGCTGAGCTAGGCCAGCCCGAGAAACTCCCGGATCTCACCTAACACCTCCTGCGGCTTGTCATGTTGCAGCCAGTGTCCGGCCCCGGCGATGGTCTCGACGCGCGCCTGCGGAAAGTAGCGCTCCAGGCCTGCGGCTCTCGCGCCAGCCAGAAAGCTTTCGCCGGCATTCAAGAGCAGCGTCGGACAGGTGATACGGGACCACAGCGCGATGTGATCGTCCGGCCAGAGCCGGTGCGGCGCAGAGGCGCGCTGGTAGGGATCGAACTTCCAGCTATAGGTGCCGTCCTCGTTCTGCCGCGCGCCGTGGGTGGCGAGATGCAGCGCGAGGTCGCGGGACAGCCGCTTGTTGTGAAGCACCATCTGCGCCGCCGCGTCTTCGAGGGTCGAATAACGGCGCGGTGCGCGGTCGTGCAGCTTGTCGAGCTGACCGACCCATTTGCCGATCCGCTCATGCACCGGCGGTTTTGGAGTATCCGGCAACATCGTCACACCGTCGAGCACGACCAGCTTCGAGACCTGTTCGGGGAAAGCCCCTGTAAAGATCAGGCTGACCATGCCGCCCATGGAATGGCCGATGAGAGTGACTTGAGGCGCTGCGACGGCACGGACGAGCTGGGCCAGATCGTACACATACTCCGTCAGTGCGTAGCTGCCGCCTTTGGTCCAGTCCGAATCGCCGTGACCGCGCAGGTCGGGTGCGAGCACGTGGAAATGCGGCTGCAGCGACCGGGCGATGACGTCCCAGCTCCGGCAATGATCGCGGCCGCCATGAACCAGGATGGCGACCGGCGCGCCGTCGTTGCCCCAGTCGGCATAGTGCAGTCGCAGGCCGTGAGACTCGTAAGTGCGGCTTTGCGGGGCGGGCATGGTGGCGCTATCCATTCGCGGGTCGCCGCGCCAGTGCGAGCGACAGGCCGAGCCCTGCGATGAAGACGCCGGAGCCCTGGGTGAGACGTCGCATCAGATGTGGCCTTCCGATCAACTGCGTGCGTGTCGCGGAGGCCATCAGCACCACCACGATGTCGGCGAGCGTGTTCAGCGTCACCGAGATCGCACCCAACATGATGAATTGCAGTGTCGGGTTCGATCCCGCGGGGTCAAGGAACTGCGGAATGAAGGCGAGGAAGAAGGCGGCGGTCTTCGGGTTCAGCGCCTCGACCAGCACGCCGTCGCGAAAGGCGCGCTTGTCGCCGACGGGCTCGCTGTCGAATGACAGCGCGCGGCCGGCGCTGCGAAAGGTCCTGATGCCGAGCCAGACCAGATAGAGTGCGCCGACAAACTTCACGGCGGCGAACAGCTCGGCGCTGGCGAGGATGATGGCGGAGATGCCGAGGCTGCCTGCGACCACATGAACCAGCCCGCCGAGCGCGGTGCCCACGGTCGATGCAAAACCGCTGGCGCGCCCTTCCGACAAGGTCCGTGCCGCGACGTAGAAAATACCGGGGCCGGGAACGGCGGCGATGAGACAAGCGGCGGCCAGGAACAGCCAGAAATTCGTGTTGATCATCCTGCTTTGGTAGCGATGCTTGCCGCGATTGCAAGGCCCCGTCGTCTACAAGGCTTGCGTTTAGCCCATCCGGCGGAAGATCACGCTGGCATTCACCCCGCCGAATCCGAACCCGTTCGAGATCGCGTGCTGCATCGGCATCGGGCGCGCCACACCGGCGACGATGTCGATGCCGTCAGCGGCGGGATCAGGGTTTTCGAGATTGAGCGTCGGCGGCGCGATCTGGTCGCGCAGGGCGAGCACGGTGAAGACCGCTTCCAGCCCACCCGCGGCGCCGAGCAGATGGCCGGTGGCCGATTTGGTCGCGCTCACGGCGATGCCGCGGTGACGACCGAACAGGGCGGCAATCGCGCCAAGCTCGCTCTCGTCGCCGGCCGGTGTCGACGTCGCATGCGCGTTCAGGTGCTGCAAATCCGCAGGCGCAAGCTTCGCCTGCCGGAGCGCGATCTCCATGGCGCGCCGCGCGCCGTCACCGTCAGGCGGACCCGATGTCATGTGATAGGCGTCCGCGGTCGTACCGTATCCGACAATCTCCGCGATCGGCGTCGCGCCACGCGCCAAGGCATGCTCCAGCTCCTCGATCACCAGGATGCCGGCACCTTCGCCCATGACAAAACCGTCGCGGTCGCGATCGAACGGGCGCGAGGCGCGTGCGTCATTGAACCCGCTCGACAGTGCGCGGGCCGCAGCGAAGCCGCCGAGGCTGACGATGTCGATGCAGGCTTCCGCGCCGCCGCAGATCGCCACATCAGCCTCGCTCGCGCGGATCATGCGCGCGGCATCGCCGATCGCCTGAACGCCGGCGGCGCACGCCGTGACCGGTGTGCCCAGCGCTCCCTTGTAGCCGTATTTGATCGAGACGTGCCCCGCAGCGAGATTGGCGAGGAAAGAGGGGATCGTGAACGGCGACAGCCGGCGCGGGCCGCGCAGTTCGGTGATGCGCACCGCCTCCGCCATCGCCGGAAAACCGCCGACGCCGGAGGCGATGATCGTCGCGGTTCGTTCCTGTGCTGCCGCGTCCTGCGGTGTCCAGCCGGCCTGCGCCACAGCTTCTGCAGTGGCGAGCAGCGCGAACAGGATGAAGCGGTCCATCTTGCGCTGGTCTTTCGGCGCGGCGGCCTGCGCGGGATCGAAGCCGCCGTCCGCATCATCGGCCTTGTCGGGCAAGAGGCCGGCAATGCGTGCCGGCAGCGCCTGCGACCATTCCGGCAGCGGGCGCAGCCCGCTTTGACCGGCCAGCAGCCGGCGCCACGACAGTTCGACACCGCAGCCAAGCGGCGACACCGCGCCCATTCCCGTCACGACGATACGACGCATGTCAGTCTCCAGCCGGCGCGACGGCCGGGTTCATGGCTTTGAGCGAGGTCAGCCGTTTGCGCATGAGACGGCTGGCGCGGGGACCGGCGATGATGACCGCATTGGTGAGCGTAATCGGCTGCATGTCGGCGGCATCGACCACCACCGGATTGAATGGACGACGATCGCGCCGGTTCGCGAGCAGGATCGCTTCGCCCTTCGGTGCGAGATGCTTGTTGCCCCAGGCGAGCAGGGTCGCGACCACGGGGAAGAAGTCCCGGGCCTTGTCCGTCAGCACATATTCATAGCGCGGCGGCCGTTCATTGTAGCGGCGGCGGACGAACATGCCGCTTTCGGTGAGATGGGCCAACCGCCGCGACAGGATGTTCGGCGCGATCCCGAGGCTTTGCGAAAATTCGTCGAACCTCGTTGCGCCCTGGAACGCATCCCGCAGGATCAAAATGCTCCACCATTCGCCGACCGTCTCCACGGCGCGGCCGACCGGACATTCCTGGATGGAAGGGGATTTGGGCTGCATGAGGCAAAGGTAGGAGAGTGGCTTGCAAAATGCAAGTTACTTGGCGAGCAGTGGCCGATGCGGGTGGAGGGAGCCAAGGCAGCTGCGAAGCTGGAGCTGTCGCTGCGCTCGCAATGACGGTGTTGATGAAGTGGTGAGGCTATCTCAACGATGTCGTCCCGGCGAAGGCCGGGACCCATAGCCACGACTGTTGTTGTGGTGGCACGATGGTGGCCACAGCGCGCTCAGACGACGCTGACCGGGGTAATGGATCCCGGCCTTCGCCGGGACGACACTGAGGGTGTGGCGACCAGCAAGCGCTAAGGATGCGGAGCCCTAATGCGACCGTGCCAGACAGAACGCCACGACCTGCTCCAGCGCGCTCTTCATTGGCGAGGATGGGAACAGCGCCAGCGCGTCCACCGCCATGGCGCCGTAGTGCTGGGCGCGGCTGCGCGTGTCTTCGAGCGCACGATGCTTGTTCATCAGCCCGATGGCGTGGTCGAGGTCGGTGTCGCCGATTTCGCCGCGCTCGAGCGCGCGGATCCAGAAGGCGCGCTCGGTGTCGTTGCCGCGGCGGAAGGCGAGCACGACGGGCAGCGTGATCTTGCCCTCGCGGAAATCGTCGCCGGTATTCTTGCCGAGCTTCGCGCTCTTGCCGCCATAGTCGAGCACGTCGTCGACGAGCTGGAAGGCGATGCCGAGATTCATGCCGACCGAGCGGCAGGCGGTCTGCTCCGCCTTCGGACGATTGGCGATCACGGGGCCGACCTCGCAGGCGGCCGCGAACAGCTCGGCGGTCTTGCCGCGGATCACGGCGAGATATTCGTCCTCGGTGGTCGCGGTGTTCTTGGCGGCGGCAAGCTGCATCACCTCGCCCTCGGCGATGGTGGCGGCGGCCGCGGAGAGAATGTCGAGCGCGCGGAGCGAGCCGACCTCGACCATCATGCGGAAGGCCTGGCCGAGCAGGAAGTCGCCGACCAGCACGCTTGCCTCATTGCCCCAGAGCATGCGCGCCGACAGCTTGCCGCGGCGCATCTCGCTTTCGTCGACGACGTCGTCATGGAGCAGGGTGGCGGTATGCATGAACTCGACGCTGGCGGCGAGCTTGATATGGCCGTCGCCGGTGTAGCCGGCGAGGTTGGCCATGGCCAGCGTCAGCATCGGCCGCAGGCGCTTGCCCCCGGAGGAGATCAAATGGTTGGCGACCTCCGGGATCATGGTCACGTCCGAACCGGTCCGCGACAGGATCGTGGCGTTGACGCGCTCCATGTCACCGGCGACAAGGGCAACCAGCTCTTCGATCGACGCGCCGGGAGTTTCGAAAGGTACGATGACGGCCACGCCGGTCTCCAATATTTGCCCCGGAAGGGCTATTCTGATGGAAAGACAATAGAAACTGGACGGGGATGCGGCAAGGGCCGTGGAACCATTGACATTTGGCGCTTAATCCCCGTCAGGCAGGAGGCTTGTGTTTTGCGAGAACTGGTTCGGACCAACGATATGGTGCTGGTGTCGGCGATCGGCGCGCTGCTCGACGGCGCCAACATCCATCATCTGGTGCTGGACCAGAACATGAGCATCATCGAGGGCTCGCTCGGCATTTTGCCGCGGCGGATCCTGGTCCACGAGGACGACGCCATCGAGGCCCGGCAGCTTCTGACCGAGGCCGGCCTCAGCCACGAACTGCGCGGCGATGAGTGAAGCACTGGCAGACCTCACCGAGGACGCCTTTCTCGGCGGGCAATTGCGGCTGAAGCAGAAGCGGTCCGGCCATCGCGCCGGGCACGATGCCATTCTGCTCGCGGCGGCGACGGAGGCGAGGGCGGGCGACCGCGTCGTCGATCTCGGCGCCGGCATCGGCACAGCCGGGCTTGCGTTGGCTCGGCGCGTTCCCGGGATCAAGCTCGGCCTGGTCGAGATCGATCCCGAGCTGGCGGAGCTTGCGCGCGTCAATGCGGCAGCGAATGCGATTGCCGCCGAGACGATCGTGCTCGACGTCACCGCGGACGCACAGGCCTTCGCGGCCAGCGGGCTCGCGCCCGACAGCGTCGACGTGGTGCTGACGAACCCGCCCTTCAACGATCCCGCTCGCCATCGCGGCTCGCCCGACCAGGCGCGCCAGATCGCGCATGTGGCGACGGATGAGACGCTGAATGCCTGGGTACATGCGGCGCGCCGCATCCTCCGCTCGAATGGTGCGCTGACATTGATTTGGCGCGCAGATGGGATCACGGAGGTTTTGGCAGCGCTGTCTCGCGGCTTCGGCAGTCTCGCGATTCTGCCGGTTCACGGTGAAGCCGGGCGGCCCGCGATCCGCGTGCTGGTGCGCGCGGTCAAGGGCGGGAGGGCCCCGGCGCGATTGTTGCCGAGCCTCATGCTCAACGAAGAGTCACGCGTGCCTAAAAAAGAGGTGATGGATATTCTGGAGGGGAGGGCGATTCTACCCCTGGTGGAACCGTGCTGAGCTATTGCGGAAGCGATTCCGACTGGTGCTCTTGCGGAGTCGTCAGGCGGATCGCCATGAATAGCGCACCGATCAGCAGCATCAGCAGATAGATTTTCATGGTGTTCTCCGCTGGCCCATTGCAGCCTCTCAACGGGGTTTTTGCAAAACACGTTCCGGGCCCTTCCAATGACAGTCGCGTGATAAGAAATGGTTAATCAGAGGTAACGGCATGGCCGAACAATTGAACGATCGTGAGAGTTCCGGCCTGGCCGACAAGCTCATGCAATATCTGCCGGCGCGCTTCCGTCCCGGCACGGCCGTGGTGCCGGTGGTGCGGCTGTCCGGTGTGATCGGCGCGGTGACGCCGCTGCGTCCGGGTATGACGCTCGCGACCGTTTCGCGGGTGCTGGAGCGGGCGTTTTCGACGCGCAACGCCAAGGCGGTGGCGCTGGTGATCAATTCGCCCGGCGGCTCGCCGGTGCAGTCGCGCCAGATCTACCTGCGCATCAAGCAGCTCGCGGCGGAGAAGAAGCTGCCGGTGCTGGTGTTCGTCGAGGACGTCGCGGCCTCCGGCGGCTACATGATCGCCTGCGCCGGCGACGAGATCATCTGCGATCCGTCCTCGATCCTCGGTTCGATCGGCGTGGTCGGCGGCAGTTTTGGTTTCCAGGAGGCGATCAAGCGGCTCGGCATCGAGCGGCGCCTCTACACCGCCGGTGCGCACAAGGCGATGCTCGACCCGTTTCTCCCTGAAAACCCCGACGACGTCGCCAAGCTGAAGGCGCTCCAGCGCGAGATCCACCAGATCTTCATCGCGCTGGTGAAGGAGAGCCGCGGCGCGCGGTTGAAGGGCTCCGACGACACCCTGTTCACGGGCGAATACTGGGCCGGCGAGAGTTCGATCGCGCTGGGGCTCGCCGACAGCATCGGCGATCTCCGCTCAACTCTTCGTGCCCGCTATGGCGAGAAGGTTCTCACCCCCGTGATTGCCCAGCCGACCGGTCTGCTCTCCAGCCTTTTGGGCCGGAAATCGCCCGGCGCGGGGCAGCTTTCGGCCCTGGAATCGATAGCCGGCCTGCCGGACGACCTGATCTCGGCGGTCGAGACGCGCGCGATCTGGGCGAAATTCGGGTTCTAGACGGAGCCCCTCCGCGCCATTTGGTCCCAAGGAGACTTGAGGCTGAGCCAATTGCGGCGCGGCCCGGTCTGCGCAAGAATGCGCGTGGGGGCTGAGCATTGAACAAGGATCGACCGATGCCGCCGTTCGTCGCTTTCGCGGGCGTCTTGGGCGGGCTTGCCGTGGTCCGCTGGGCCTACAAGACCGCCGTCAGGATCAACCAGGAGCTGGAGGAGATGCGCCTCTCACGCGTCGCCGAGGCCGCCCATAGGGGGGCCGTCCAGACGCTGAAGCAGGATCCCGTGACCGGAGCCTATCGGCCGGGCTAGCTGGCGTCTTTCCATACGCCGTCATTCCGGGGCGATGCGAAGCATCGAACTAGGGTGCGCAGTTGCGCACCTGAGAAGCTCGAGATTCCGGGTTCGCCCTTCGGGCGCCCCGGAATGACAGCCCATTTCAACCCCCCTTTGCCTTGATTCCCACCCCTGCCGTCGATACGGTCCCGCGCGATTCAACACCCCCGCGAGAGCCCGATCTGACGATGGACGCCTCCTTGCCCGCCCATATGCGCCCGGAACGCTCGTTCCAGGGTTTTATCCTCGCGCTCCAGCGGTTCTGGGCCGAGCAGGGCTGCGTGATCCTGCAACCCTACGACATGGAAATGGGTGCGGGTACCTTCCATCCGGCGACCACGCTGCGCGCACTCGGGCCCAAGCCCTGGAATGCGGCCTATGTGCAGCCCTCGCGGCGTCCCAAGGACGGCCGCTACGGCGAGAATCCGAACCGGATGCAGCACTACTACCAGTTCCAAGTGATCATGAAACCGTCGCCGCCGAACCTTCAGGAGCTGTACCTGAAGTCGCTCGCCGCGATCGGCATCGATTCCGCCATGCACGACATTCGCTTCGTCGAGGACGATTGGGAGAGCCCGACGCTGGGCGCCTGGGGCCTCGGCTGGGAGTGCTGGTGCGACGGCATGGAAGTCAGCCAGTTCACCTATTTCCAGCAGGTCGCGGGTGTCGAATGCGCGCCGGTCGCGGGCGAGCTTACCTACGGGCTCGAGCGGCTCGCGATGTACGTGCAGGGCGTCGATCGCGTCTACGACCTGAACTTCAACGGCCGCGAAGGTGACGCCAAGGTCACCTATGGCGATGTCTTCCTGCAGGCCGAGCGGGAATATTCGAAGCACAATTTCGAAGTGGCCGACACCGCGATGCTGTTCGAGCAGTTCAAGATGGCGGAATCTGCCTGCCGGAAATATCTCGAGGCAGGTTGGCAAAAAAATTCGGAGTCCGGCAAGCGCGAGGCCCATCTGATGTCGCTGCCGGCCTATGACCAATGCATCAAGGCAAGCCATGTGTTCAACCTGCTCGACGCGCGCGGCGTGATCTCGGTGACCGAGCGGCAGAGCTACATTCTTCGCGTGCGCGAATTGGCAAAGGCTTGCGGCGAGGCCTGGATACACACCGAAGCCGGTGGAGCGGCCTGATGCCTGATTTGTTGCTTGAACTGTTCTCCGAAGAAATCCCCGCGCGCATGCAGGCGAAGGCGGCGGAGGACCTGCGCCGCATGGTCACCGACAAGCTCGTCGCCGAAGGCCTCGTCTACGAGGGCGCGAAGGCGTTCGCGACGCCGCGCCGCCTCGCGCTCACCGTGCACGGCATCCCTGCGCGCCAGCCTGACCTGAAGACCGAACGCCGTGGACCGAAGATCGGCGCGGCCGATGCTGCCGTGCAGGGGTTTCTGAAAGCGACGGGTTTGACGTCGCTGGACGAGGCCAAGATCCAGCGCGACCCGAAGGGCGACTTCTACATCGCGCTGATCGAGAAGCCCGGCCGCGACGCCATCGACGTGCTCGCGGAAATCCTTCCCGTCATCATCCGCACTTTCCCCTGGCCGAAATCGATGCGCTGGGGCGCGCGCTCCGGCAAGCCGGGCTCGCTGAGCTGGGTGCGCCCGCTGCACGCGATCACCGCGACGTTCGGGCTCGAAACCGAAGAGCCCGACGTCGTGAAATTCGCGGTCGATGGCATCGAGGCCGGCCAGACCACCCACGGCCATCGCTTCATGGCGCCGGATGCGATTTCCGTGCGCCGCTTCGAGGATTACGAAGCGAAGCTGAAGGCGGCAAAGGTCATCCTCGATCCGCAGGCCCGCAAGGACATCATCTTTGCCGACGCCAAGGAACTGACCTTCGCGCAAGGGTTCGAACTGGTCGAGGACCAGGTACTGCTCGATGAGGTTTCGGGCCTGGTCGAATGGCCCGTCGTCATGATGGGATCGTTCGAAGCGGAATATCTCGCGATTCCCGACGAGGTGATCCGCGCCACCATCCGCAACAACCAGAAGTGCTTCGTCGTCAAAGATCCCAAGACGGGCAAGCTGACCAACAAGTTCGTCCTCACCGCCAACATCGAGGCGCCCGACGGCGGCAAGACCATCGTCGCCGGCAATGAACGCGTGATCCGTCCGCGCCTGTCGGATGCGAAGTTTTTCTATGAGACGGATTTGAAGACGAAGCTGGAAGACCGGCTGCCGAAGTTCGAGCAGATCGTGTTTCACGAGAAGCTCGGCACACAGGCTGAACGCATCAAGCGGATCGAACGTCTCGCCGCCGAGATAGCGCCGCTGGTCGGCGCTGATGTCGCAAAGGCCACGCGGGCCGCGCATCTGGCGAAGGCGGATTTGCTGACCGAAGTCGTCGGCGAATTCCCCGAGGTGCAGGGCCTGATGGGCAAGTACTACGCGCTGGCCCAGGGCGAGGACGCCTCCGTCGCCGCCGCCTGCGAAGAGCACTACAAGCCCCAAGGTCCTGCCGATCGTGTGCCGACCGATCCGGTCAGCGTCGCGGTGGCGCTCGCGGACAAGCTCGACACGCTGGTTGGCTTCTGGGCGATCGACGAAAAGCCGACGGGCAGCAAGGACCCCTATGCGTTGCGTCGCGCGGCGCTAGGTGTGATCAGGCTGATCGCTGAGAACGCACTGCGTCTGTCCATCATGAAGATGGCGGCGTCCGCACTCGCCGGCTTGTCCTTGAAGCCTGCCGATGCGCAGAAGCTTCCGAGCGACCTGCTTGCTTTCTTCGCAGACCGGCTGAAGGTTCAACTCCGCGAGCAGGGCGCGCGGCACGATCTGGTCGATGCCGTGTTCGCGCTCGGCGGCCAGGACGATCTCTTGATGATCGTTCGCCGCGTCGAGGCGCTCGGCAAGTTTCTCGAGACCGACGACGGCAAGAACCTGCTCGCCGGTATCAAGCGCGCCAGCAATATCCTCGGCATCGAGGAGAAGAAGGATAAGCGCACGTTCGACGGGGCGCCCGATGCTGCACTCTACGGCCTCGGCGAGGAGAAGGCGCTGGCCAAGGCGATCGGCGAAGTGAAGGCGGAAGCCAGCGCTGCTGTCGCGAAGGAAGACTTCGCTGCCGCGATGAGTGCGATGGCCAAGCTACGCCCGCCGGTCGATGCGTTCTTCGAGAAAGTTCGCGTCAACGACGAGGATGCGAAGGTGCGCGAAAACCGCCTGAAGCTGCTCAACGAGATCCGCAGCGCCACGCGTGCGGTGGCGGATTTCTCGAAGATCCAGGATTGACCTCGTGCCCCGGACGCGGCGCAGCGCTTCTTAGCGGTGCGCTGCAGAGCGGGGCCCATGCCGCCGCAAAAGATTCTGGGTCCCGGCTCTGCGCCGCAACGCTACGCGCTGCGTCGCGTCCGGGACACGAGAGCACGCACACACGAAGCACAAAAAGCCCCGCCCGGCGGGGGGAGGACCGGGCGGGGCCTGATGTCCGACTCTACTGCTCGCGTCAGCCTGATTGATGTGACGCGCCGGACACCTAGTCGATCCCTGAAGACGCTAGTCCATCACCTCGACGATGCGCCGCGAGCGCGGCTCGACCAGCACGGTCTCGCCGTTCACGACGGTGTAGCGATAGGTGGTGGCGCCGAAACGTTGCGGCACGTCATAATAGGTCACGCCGCTTTCAGGTAAGGTGGCACCGACCACCACGCGATCCGGGATGCGGAAAGCCGGCACACGTTGTTCGACGACATAGTCGCGGAACGCCGGCCGCTGCTCGACCGCAATGGTCGGACCGCTGTCGACGACGACGGGTGCGCGTCCCACTGTGACGCTGCTTTGCGCCTGCGCCGCAAGGGGCGAGCCGATCGCGGCCGCGAGCGCTGCAAGAGCAAGAATCCTGTTCCGCATGGGCAACTCCTTCGAGAAGGTTTTCGGGAAGCGCCAATGGCGCGACCGGTTGCCAATGCATGCGTCTTCGCGATGTTCCGGAAAACGGCCGCCGCATTCGCGGCATTTTCGGGCAGTTTTCGCGAAGCCGGGAACTCGCGCCCGCCCAGTGCGTCTCTACCCGCGGAACCTAGTCCGCTATGATCCCGCCGCGATTCGCCCCCACCCCACGGAAAGAAAGTTCATGCACATCACCGTCGCCCATATCTCGCCGATCCTGTCGCTGCTTGCGGGTGTGCTCATCCTGATCATGCCGCGCCTGCTGAACCTGATCGTCGCGATTTTTCTCATCATAAATGGTGCGATCGGGCTCGGATTGTTGAAGTGGCTCCATCTCTAGGCCTTCATTCTACGGAACTCTTCGACTTGCGCGGACCTGCCCAAAGTGGTGTAAGGCCCGCGATTACCCATTCCTCTCGCAGGTTGTGTGCAAGCTATGGCCAAAGCCGCCTCGAAAACTTCAGCGAAAATGCCAGCGAAATCAAAGTCCTCTGCCAAGGCGAAAGCCGCGCCGGCGGCCCGCAAGGCACTTGCCAAGCGCGCCCCGAAGCCCGTGGCCAAGGCTGCTGCCAAGCCGGCTGTGAAGCCTGCGGCCAAGGCCGTTTCCAAGGCTGTTGCGAAGGCGCCGAAGAAGCCGGTTGCGCCGAAGGTCGCCGCGAAGTCGGTACCGAGCAAGGCTGCTTCAACCAAGGCGGCGCCTGTTGCGGCCAAGGCCGGCAAGTGGGTGTTCACGTTCGGGGACGGCAAGGCCGAGGGCAAAGCGGAGATGCGCGACCTGCTCGGCGGCAAGGGCGCCAACCTCGCCGAGATGGCCAATCTCGGCCTGCCGGTGCCTCCGGGCTTCACCATCCCGACCTCGGTCTGCACCTATTTCTACGCGCACGACAAATCCTACCCCAAGGAATTGAAGTCGCAGGTTGAGAAGGCGCTCGATCATGTTGGCAAGTTGACCGGCAAGATCTTCGGCGATTCCAGGAACCCGCTGCTCGTTTCCGTGCGCTCCGGCGGCCGCGCCTCGATGCCGGGCATGATGGACACCGTGCTCAATCTCGGCCTCAACGACGAGACCGTGGAAGCGCTGTCGGAACTGTCGGGCGATCGCCGCTTCGCCTATGACAGCTATCGCCGCTTCATCACCATGTATTCGGACGTGGTGCTCGGCTTCGAGCATCATCATTTCGAGGAAATCCTCGACACCTTCAAGGACAGCCAGGGCTACACGCTCGACACCGATCTCACCGCCGACGACTGGGTCGATCTGGTCGGCAAGTACAAGGACGCGGTCGCGCGCGAAACCGGCAAGGATTTTCCGCAGGATCCGCACGACCAGCTCTGGGGCGCGATTGGCGCGGTGTTTTCATCCTGGATGAACGCGCGCGCGGTGACCTACCGCAGGCTGCACGACATTCCGGAATCCTGGGGCACCGCGGTCAACGTGCAGGCCATGGTGTTCGGCAACATGGGCGAGACCTCGGCGACCGGCGTTGCCTTCACGCGCAATCCCTCGACCGGCGAGAGCAAGCTCTACGGCGAGTTCCTGATCAACGCGCAAGGCGAGGACGTGGTGGCGGGCATCCGCACGCCGCAGGACATCACCGAGGAAGCGCGCAAGGACTCGGGCTCCGACAAGGCGTCGATGGAATCGGCGATGCCGGAAGCCTTCAACGAGCTGACCCGGATCTACACGCTGCTCGAGAAGCACTACCGCGACATGCAGGACATGGAGTTCACGGTCGAGCAGGGCAAGCTCTGGATGCTGCAGACCCGCGGCGGCAAGCGCACCGCGAAAGCGGCGCTGCGCATCGCGGTCGAGCTCGCCAATGAAGGCCTGATCACCAAGAAGGAAGCGGTGACGCGGATCGACCCCGCCTCGCTCGATCAGCTGCTGCATCCGACCATCGACCCCAATGCCAAGCGCGACGTGATCGCGACCGGCCTGCCGGCCTCGCCGGGTGCGGCCTCCGGCGAGATCGTGTTCTCCTCGGACGAGGCGGCCAAGCTTCAGGCCGACGGTCGCAAGGTGATTCTGGTCCGGATCGAGACCAGCCCCGAGGACATCCACGGCATGCACGCCGCCGAAGGCATCTTGACCACCCGTGGCGGCATGACCTCGCATGCTGCGGTGGTCGCGCGCGGCATGGGCAAGCCCTGCGTCTCCGGCTGCGGCACCATCCGCGTCGATTACGGCCGCGGCACCATGAGCATCGGCTCGCGCACCTTCAAGACCGGCGACGTGATCACCATCGACGGCTCGCTCGGTCAGGTGCTCGCCGGCCGCATGCCGATGATCGAGCCCGAGCTGTCCGGCGAGTTCGGCACGCTAATGAAATGGGCCGACCAGGTCCGTAAGATCGGCGTGCGCGTCAACGCGGACACGCCGGAAGACGCGCACACCGCGATCAAGTTCGGCGCGGAAGGCATCGGCCTGTGCCGTACCGAGCACATGTTCTTCGAGGAGACGCGCATCCGCACGGTGCGCGAGATGATCCTCTCCGAGGACGAGCAGTCGCGCCGCGCTGCGCTGGCAAAGCTGCTGCCGATGCAGCGCGCCGACTTCGTCGAGCTGTTCGAGATCATGAAGGGTCTGCCCGTCACGATCCGCTTGCTTGATCCGCCGTTGCACGAGTTCCTGCCGCACACCCATGCCGAGGTCGAGGAAGTGGCGCGCGCCATGAACACCGACCCGCGGCGCCTGGCCGACCGCGCGCGCGAGCTGTCGGAGTTCAACCCGATGCTCGGCTTCCGCGGCTGCCGTATCGCGATCGCCTATCCCGAGATCGCCGAGATGCAGGCGCGCGCGATCTTCGAAGCGGCAGTCGAGGCCGAGAAGCGCACCGGCAAGGCCGTCGGCCTCGAGGTGATGGTGCCGCTGATCGCCACTAAGATGGAGCTCGACCTCGTCAAGGCGCGCATCGATTCCACCGCGAAGGCGGTGATGCGCGACACCAACACCAAGCTGACCTACCAGGTCGGCACCATGATCGAGCTGCCGCGCGCCTGCCTGCTCGCGGCCGAGATCGCGGAGAGCGCCGAGTTCTTCTCGTTCGGTACCAACGACCTCACGCAGACGACCTACGGCATCAGCCGTGACGATGCCGCGAGCTTCCTCGGCACCTACGTGTCCAAGGGCATCCTGCCGATCGATCCCTTCGTCGCGCTCGACCAGGAAGGCGTCGGCGAGCTCGTCAAGATCGGCGTCGCACGCGGCCGCAAGACGCGCGCCTCGCTCAAGGTCGGCATCTGCGGCGAGCACGGCGGCGATCCCGCCTCCGTCGCCTTCTGTCACGCGATCGGCCTCGACTACGTCTCCTGCTCGCCCTACCGCGTCCCGATCGCCCGCCTCGCCGCCGCGCAAGCCGCGCTCGGCAAGGCGGTTGCGAGCCAGGCATAAGCGACGAGTTGAAATGTTGAGAACGAAAGAGGCGGGGGCTAAACCCCGCCTCTTTTGTTTGGAGCGATGCTCTCGCCACGCCGCCATTGCGATCACCGCACACTCGCTGTCATCGCCCGGCTTGACCGGGCGATCCAGTACGCCGAGACGTTAGTGCTTGAACGCAGAAGCCGCGGCGTACTGGATGCCCCGCCTTCGCGGGGCATGACAGCTACTGTTGATGTGGCGATGGGACCGAACCTATCGCGTCCCGTAATGACACGTGCGAGCAAGAGTTCCTTCACCATTCGCGTTGACCAATTGTTTACCGCGCAGCGTGAGGGCGCGTTTACCAATGCGCATCGTCGCCCCGTGAAAACACCTGCGATTGCTTGCGTGTGCCGCATGCGCAACGCCGATTAACGCCCCGGCAACCTAAATTAGATACTCACGATAAAGATCGAATTGCACGGATGTACTGCGGCTCGATTTTTCTAGCGTAAGCGTAGCGTGAGCGTATCGATGTTTTTGTTGCGTACCCATCCGAAGGGCGCGCGGTTCGCGTCCTTCGGCATCGGTCTCTGCATCTTCGCATTGATGCCGAGAGAGACCGGCTATCAGGACATTGCCTCGCTGCTGGCGCGCCAACCCGGCGTCGCGGAGCGTTGGCAGAAGCAGGTATTCTCTGCTGCGTCCTCCATACAGCTGGCCACTTACAGTTTTTCCCGGCCGATCGGCACTTCGGCTCCGCAGAGCGCGATGGTTCGTCTCGCGAGCCTCGACGGCCGCGACGTCACCGGCGCGATCAGCCGCGATCCGGCGCTGCAGGCGCCGCCGCGCTACCAGGCCGCCGATTTTCCCAAGGTCGATCGCTCGATGAAGGGTGACCGCCTCGCAACGGTCACACCGACGCAGGCTCCCGAAGCGGGCGCGCCGACGGCAGCGCCGACGCAGGAAGATCCCGCGACGTCGAACAGCTCGGTGTTCGGCGCCAAGACCGTCGCGCTGCCACAGGCGATGTCGCCGGAGTCCGCGGCCGCGCTCGATCCCGAACTCGCGGAGGCGCTGCGCGCGCCGCCGCTGCCGCAATACACCAATGCGCCACAGGCCAGCGACGCCGCGCGCTCGATCGCGCTCCAGCCGCTCGAAGCGCTGAAGCAGGCCACCATTCCGGCTGCACCGCCGCGCGATCCGTTCCGCGTCAAGACCTCGAACCTATTCTTCGGCAGTTCCTCGCTCGGCGGCAATGTCGAGAGCATCGAGAGCTGGCAACCGGGTGCGGAGCCGCTGATCGTGATGCCCGACCCCGACATGAAGGTGACGGCCTCGCTGTCGCCGCCGTCGGAGGATATTGCGAAGGATATCGAAAGCGGCGAGAGCGTCGCGCCGAAGGGTGAGGTCAACGTCGACAACCAGCGCGCCAGATCGCCGGCGGAACGGCTCGCGCTCGACGACAAGTCGCGCGCGAAGTCCGAAAAATGCCTCGCGGAGGCCGTCTATTTCGAGTCCCGCGGCGAAGCCGTGCGCGGTCAGATGGCGGTTGCGCAGGTGGTGATGAACCGCGTGTTCTCCGGCAAATATCCGGACACGGTGTGCGGCGCCGTCTATCAGAACAAGCACCGGCATTTCGCCTGCCAGTTCACCTTTGCCTGCGACAACAATGCCGACGTGATCCGCGAGCCCGAGATGTGGGAGCGTGCGAAAAAGATCTCGAAGGCCATGCTCGACGGCCAGATCTGGCTGCCCGAGGTCGGCAAGTCCACGCACTACCACGCCTACTGGGTGCGCCCGTCCTGGGTCGCCGAGATGAAGAAGATGTACAAGACCGGCGTCCACACCTTCTATCGCCCACGCGCCTGGGGCGACGGCAGCGAGGAACCGAGCTGGGGCACGCCGGCGCAGACCGCCGCGCTCTCCGCCGAACTCACCCAGGAAGCCAAGAGCTCCGCCGAGATGGGCACGACCGAGCGAAGGTAGCGCCTCACATCTCGATATCCAGCGCGCAGTCGAAATTCGGTGCCGAATGCGTCAGCGCGCCGGCTGAAGCGTAGTCGACGCCGGTCGCCGCGATGGCTGCGATCGAGCCCAGGGTGACGCCGCCGGATGCCTCCAGCTTGAGGCGTCCCTCGTTGATCCCAACGGCCTCGCGCAGCGTCGCAATGTCCATGTTGTCGAGCAGCACGGCGTCGGCAAGGCCGGTGTCGAGCACCTCGCGCAACTGCGTCAGCGTGTCGACCTCGATCTCGATCTTGACGAGATGGCCGGCATGGGCGCGGGCGCGCTCCAGCACGGGGCGGATACCGCCGGCGACCGCGACGTGGTTGTCCTTGATCAGGATCGCGTCGTCGAGCCCGAAGCGGTGATTGAAGCCCCCGCCGCAACGTACCGCGTATTTCTCCAACGCCCGTAATCCCGGCGTGGTTTTTCGCGTGCAGCAGATCCGCATCCGGGTGCCCTCGGTGCGCGCAACATAGTCCGCCGTGAGCGTCGCAACGCCTGACAGGCGGCCGACGAAATTCAGCGCGGTCCGCTCCGCCGTGAGGACGGCGCGTGCCGGCCCCGAGATCGTCAGCACCTGCTGCCCGCGGGCGACGCGCGCGGCGTCGCGAACATGTGCGCGTACCTCGATGTCGGGCGAAAGCCTTTGCAGGGTGGCGAGCGCCAGCGGCAAGCCGGCGATCACGCCGGATTGCCGTGCGACCAGGATCGCTTGCGCCTTCGTTGCCTCGGGGATCGTCGCAAGCGAGGTGATGTCGCCGGCGCGGCCGAGATCCTCATCGAGCGCGCGGTGCACAGCCTCGTCGATCGCGAGCGGGGAGAGGAAGGCGTCGGGGTAGAGCAGAGAGGTTGGGGTGATCATGGCGGACTCCGTCAAGCGATCATGGGTTGCGCGATGCGTGGTGTCGGGCGTTCGGTTAGGCCATCTGCGATCTCGCGCACTGCTGCGAGCGTCGTCATCGTGCGTTGCGCGAGCGCGGGAACGTCCGCGGAATGGTCGGAGCGGAAATGCGCGCCGCGGCTCTCGCGCCGGTTCCAGGCCGACGCCGCCACGAGCAGGGCTGCCGTTGCCATGTTGCGGACCGTGATGCTCGCGGCCTCGCATTCGAGCGCGGCGAAGCTGCGGACCGCCTCCGCAAGCCCCTCACCATTGCGGATCACGCCGACATGCGCGCTCATCAGCGTCCGCAGCCGGTTCACGTCCGCAGCATCCGGCGCGTCGCCCCGCGGCGTCGGCACGTCCGCAAGGCGCGCGGGCGAGGGAATGGTGCGGCCGGCGATGTCGTCGGCGATGCGCGCGGCGTAGACCACGGCCTCCAGCAGCGAATTCGACGCAAGCCGGTTCGCGCCATGCGCGCCGGTGGACGACACTTCGCCGCCGGCCCAGAGCCCGTCGATCGAGCTGCGGCCGCGATCGTCCACCGCGATGCCGCCCATGTGATAGTGCGCCGCCGGTGCGATCGGGATGGCCTGCGTGGCGGGGTCGATGCCGGCGGCGATGCAGCTTGCATGAACGGTCGGGAACCTGTCGGCAAAACGTGCGCCCAGCGCCTGCCGCGCATCGAGGAAGGCGCCGCGCCCGGCCGAGATCTCCGCGAACACGCCGCGGGCCACGATGTCGCGCGGTGCGAGCTCGGCGAGCGGATGGCGCGCCGCCATGAAACGCTCGCCACGGCCGTTGATCAGCGTCGCGCCTTCGCCGCGCAGGGCTTCCGTGGCGAGCGGCGCGGGATCGCGGCCGACCATGATGGCGGTCGGGTGAAATTGCACGAATTCGGGATCTGCAATGACCGCGCCGGCGCGTGCGGCGATCGCAAGGCCGGATCCGCTGGCCTCGCGCGGATTGGTGGTGACGGCATAGAGATGGCCGATGCCGCCGGTGGCGAGCACCACCGTCCGCGCAGCGAGGAGGACCGGCCGTGCGGCGTAATTGCGGACTTCGCGCAGTTGAAGGCCGATGACAGCGCCGTCCTCGGTCAACAGCGCTTCGGCGACAAAGCCTTCGATCAGCCGGATCGATGGTGTGCGCCGCACGGCCTCGCTCAGGGCTGCGATGATGGCGGCGCCCGCGCCGTCGCCGCGCACATGGACGATACGCCGCGCCGAATGTGCGGCCTCGCGCCCGACGGCGAGCCTGCCTTCGAGATCGCGGTCGAACGGCACGCCATAGGCGAGAAGATCGTGAATCCGCGGCGCGGCCTCGCGCGCGATTTCCAATGCGACAGCTTCGTCGACGATGCCGCCGCCAACGGCGATCGTATCCGCGGCGTGCGCTTCGGGCGTATCGCCTTCAGCTATTGCGGCGGCGATGCCGCCTTGCGCCCATGCGGATGACGCGCCCTGTCCGAGCGGCGCGGCCGAGATCAATGTCACCGGCCGCGGCGCGAGCTTCAATGCGCAAAAGAGTCCGGCGAGACCGCCGCCGACGATGACGACATCGTCGGCGCTGCGGGCGAGAGGGTGGATGGTGTTTGTTGTCATAGCTTTCTCCAAGCTCTCAGCTGTCGTCCCGGCCTAGTGCGCAATTGCGCACGGGGGGCCGGGACCCATACTCCGCAGCAGCTGTTGTTTGGCTCAGCTGCCTGACGCTGTTCTTTGCAACCGGCGGCGTTCGGTGGTTATGGGTCCCGGCCCCCCGTGCGCAATTGCGCACTAGGCCGGGACGACCGCTGTGTGTGTTGCTAGTTCTTCAGATTGATCATCCGCTCGACCGAGCGCCTTGCGCGGTCCGCAAGCGTGGGATCGATCGTGACCTCGTCGCGAAGCGTCAGCAGGCTCTCCAGAATGTTGGCGAGCGTGATGCGCTTCATGTGCGGGCAGATGTTGCAGGGACGCAGCATCTCCACATCGGGCAGCTCGGCGCGCACATTGTCGGCCATCGAGCATTCCGTGATCATCACCAGCCGCCGCGGCCGCCGCTCGCGCACCCAGTTGATCATGTGCGCGGTCGAGCCCGTGAAGTCGGCCTCGGCCAGCACGTCCGGCGGGCATTCGGGATGGGCGATGATCTGAACGGAGGGATCGGCCTCGCGGTAGCTGCGCAGCTCGGCGCCGGTGAAACGCTCGTGCACCTCGCAGGCGCCCTTCCAGGCAATGATCTTCACGTCGGTCTTCGAGGCCACGTAAGTGGCGAGATAGCGGTCGGGCAGGAAGATCACGCTGGGCGCGCCGAGGCTCTCGACCACCTGAACCGCGTTCGACGAGGTGCAGCAGATATCGACCTCGGCCTTCACCTCCGCGGAGGTGTTGACATAGGCAACGACAGGCACGCCGGGAAATTTTTCGCGGAGCAGGCGGACGTCGGCGCCAGTGATGCTGGCGGCGAGCGAGCAGCCCGCGCGCGTATCAGGGATCAGCACCGTCTTGTCCGGATTGAGCAGTTTCGACGTCTCCGCCATGAAGTGCACGCCGCACTGGACGATGATGCCGGCCTTCACCCTGGTGGCTTCGACCGCGAGCTGGAGCGAATCACCGCCGATGTCGGCGACGCAGTGGAAGATCTCCGGCGCCTGGTAATTATGCGCGAGAATCACCGCGCCGCGCGCCTGCTTCAGTTCGTTGATCGCCTTGATCGTCGGGGCCATCAGCGGCCATTCGATCGGCGGGATCACCTGTTTCACGCGCTCGTAAAGCGGTGCGGTGGCTCGCTCGACCTCCGGCGTCCATTCCAGTGAAGGCATCGGCAGCGGAGGTCCGGTTCGCGCCTGCCCCGGCCGTGCCGGCGCGATGACGTGGCCCTGCGGCCGGTTGGCAAAGTCGTCGGGGCCGTAAATTCCAGTTAGCGGCATCGAAGCCTCCCGAGTATGTCAGTTGTACTCAATATGAGTATATTTGTGGCCTGAGAAATCCGGCCAAGGGGGCCGGTGGACCTTCGATATGCTCAACTTGAGTAAATCGAAGATAACACGGCGCGCGGCGGGCCGCCAGATCTTGCCGCACACATTTCCGTCAAGTCCGGCGCCCGGCGCGTCGGCTAAGGTCGCGAGGAAATGCAATGCTCCCGCGCCAGCTCTTCGCGGAATGCAATCGTTTTTGACTTGGGGTTTTCATGCAGATGCATTAAACGAGCTGGCTCGCGGCTGCCATTTGCGAATCCGCGACGACGCACGAGGAACAGCATGTCGACACAGATGGGCGAGCTCGGTTCGGTCTCCCGTTCCTCCTCCTGGCGTACGCCGGCGATCATCATTCTCTGCGGCTGCGCGATCGGGATGCTCGGCTTCGGGCCGCGCTCGGCGCTCGGTTTCTTCGTACAGCCGATGAGCCATGAATATGCCTGGGGCCGCGACGTGTTCGGCCTCGCGATCGCGTTTCAGAATTTGCTGTGGGGACTGGGCCAGCCCGTCGCCGGCGCGGTCGCCGATCGCTTCGGCCTGTTCCGGGTAATGTGCGTCGGCGCTCTGCTCTATGCCGGCGGCTTGCTCCTGATGCGCTATTCCTCGACGCCGCTGTCGCTCAACATCGGCGCTGGCGTCATGGTTGGCTTCGGTCTCGCCGGCTGCTCGTTCAATCTGGTGCTCTCGGCATTTACCAAGCTCTTGCCGGCCGAGAAGCGCGGCCTTGCGCTTGGCGCCGGCACTGCGGCGGGATCGTTCGGGCAGTTCCTGTTCGCGCCGATCGGTGTGGCCCTGATCGACAATTTCGGCTGGCAGCAGGCGCTCACCGTGTTCGGCTTCCTGATGCTGCTGATCATCCCGCTGGCGCTGGCGCTCTCGACGCCGCCGGTCGCAAGCACGGCAAACGCGGCGCCCGCGGACCAGCAGACTTTCACCAAAGCGCTCGCGGAAGCCTTCGGCCATCGCTCCTACGTGCTGCTTGTGCTCGGCTTCTTCACCTGCGGCTTCCAGCTTGCCTTCATCACGGTGCATCTGCCGGCCTTCCTGGTCGATAACGGCATCTCCACGCAAATCGGCGGCTGGGTGATCGCCGCGATCGGCCTGTTCAACATCATGGGATCGCTGAGCGTCGGCTATCTCCAGAACTCACTTCCCAAGCGCTACATCCTCTCGAGCATCTATTTCACCCGCGCGCTTGCGACGTTTGCCTTCATCTCGTTCCCGATCACGCCATTCTCGGCGATTGCGTTCGGCGCGGTCTCCGGCCTGACCTGGCTGTCGACCGTGCCGCCGACCTCGGCGCTGGTCGCGATCATGTTCGGCACGCGCTGGTTCGCCACCCTCTATGGCTTCGCCTTCGTCAGCCATCAGGTCGGCGGCTTCCTCGGCGTCTGGCTCGGCGGCATTGTGTTCGAGCGGTTCGGTTCCTACACGCCGATCTGGTGGCTCTCGATCCTGTTCGGCGTGCTCTCGGCGCTGATCAATCTTCCGATCGTGGAAAAACCGGTCCAGCGGGCGGTTGCGCAGCCTGCCTGATCGGCTAAACATCCCCTGAAACAAGTCAGGGAGTTTTGCTGTGGCGACGTTCAAGGCGATCCGGATCGACAAGGCGGACAAGGGCACCACCGCGCAGCTCACGCAGTTCGACGAAGCCGAGCTGATGGAGGGCGACGTCACCGTCCGCGTGGAATGGTCGACATTGAACTACAAGGACGGCCTTGCGCTCACCGGCAAGGCGCCGGTGGTGCGCCGCTTTCCGATGATTGCCGGCATCGATTTCGCCGGCACCGTCGAGCAGTCCTCGCATCCGCAATGGAAGGCGGGCGATAAAGTCGTCTGCACCGGCTGGGGCATGGGGGAGACCCATCTCGGCGCCTATGCCGAGAAGGCGCGGGTGAAAGGCGACTGGCTGGTCGCTCTTCCGCAGGGCCTGTCGGCGCGCGACGCCATGGCGATCGGCACCGCCGGCTTCACCGCGATGCTGTCCGTGCTGGCGCTGGAGAAGCACGGAGTGTCGCCGAACAGCGGTCCGGTCGTGGTGACGGGCGCGGCGGGCGGCGTCGGCTCGGTTGCGACCGCCGTGCTCTCGAAGCTCGGCTATCACGTCATCGCGTCCACCGGCCGTGCCTCCGAAGCCGACTATCTGAAAGAGATCGGCGCGACTGAGGTGATCGACCGCAACGAATTGTCAGCGGCCGCCAAGCCCATCGCCAAGGAGCGCTGGGCGGGTGGCGTCGACAGCGTCGGCTCGACCACGCTCGCAAATCTCCTGTCGATGACAAAGTATGGCGGCGCGATCGCGGCCTGCGGCTTGGCGGCCGGCATGGACCTGCCGTCTTCCGTCGCGCCCTTCATTTTGCGCGGGGTGTGCCTTCTCGGCATCGATTCCGTGATGTGCCCGATCGAGCCGCGGAAAGCCGCCTGGCAGCGCCTGGCGTCCGATCTGGATCGGACAAAACTAGCTGAAATTACTCACGAAATTCCGCTTTCCGAAGTTCCGGAGTGGGGCGCGAAAATCCTGGCCGGCCAGGTCCGCGGTCGCACCGTTGTAAAAATTCTCTAACGGCGTTCAGACTTTACCAACCATGCTGCTTCAATGTCGCCATGGTTAGTATGGTAAGCAGCGGGTAAAGAGATAAGGCATAGCCCGCTGCGGGGTTGGTTCGGAGTTGAGCATGCTTGCGCGTATTGTGTTGGGGGCGGTCACGGCGGTAGCGACGTTTGCGCCGGCCATTGCTGGAAGCATGAACGCCGATGAGGCGCGCCGCTTCGTCGCCGGGAAGGTGTTTGCTTTCACCTGCTTTGACGGCACCCGCGGGGCTGGCCGCATCATGGACGACCTCGGCGCCGCCGGCGCCGTGCAGTTCTCGGGTGCAGGTCCGGTGAAACATCTCCGTCTGCCCGGCAACACGCTTCAGATCCGCGGCCAGAACGTCTGCGCCTCGATCAAGGGCATTCCGTTCGAGCCCTGTTTCAATCTTGAAAAGACCGACGATCGCAGTTTCCGCGGCTCGGTGTCGGGGATGGGCTTTGCCTATTGCGACTTCCATCACCAAGGCGGCAACCAGATGCTGATGGCGCGCGCCGTCGCGCGGCCGCGCTCGCTGCGCACCTCGGAACACACGGGTTCGGTCGGCGCGACCAACACCGAAGTCGCCGCGCGTATCGAGACCCCACGCGTCGAGAGCAGCCGGCTCGAGCCGGTGAAGCCGCAAGTTAAATCGGAGCCCGCCAGGGACGACGCCCCGCTGGAGCTGCGCCGCTCGACCCAGTGAGTTGGCTGCGCAGGACAGTCCGCGCACTTTGTCGTTGAGAGCTGCCATCAAACACGAAGCCGCCGCGCCGTAGTCATACGGACGGCGGCTTTCATGCGTTGGTAGCTGTTCGCGCCCCAGTTTGCGTACGGCCGGGGGGCGCGGCCCGATCAAAGGGTTCAACGATGTCGCTGTACTTCTTCCGTATCAGCACGGGCCGCTATTCCGGTGCTGCCGACCAGCCATATGAGTTCGAGGACCGCGCCGCGGCCTGGACCGAGATGACCGAAGTCTGTGCCAATTTGCTCGGCGGCATCTCACGCGGCCTGAAACAGGACGCCGAATGGCGCATGGAGCTGCTCGACGAGAACAAGGAGCCGGTGTTCCGGATCAGCCTGATCGGCGAGAGCCAGAAAGCCCTTGGTCGCACTGGCTAAAAATCGGGCATCCTACCGCCGCGCGTGGTTAACCTGTTAAGCGCGCGGACCGTGCCATTTTTCAAGGGATTTCCCGGCGAAGCCGGTATTTGTCCGGGGGTGGCCGTTAACCGGATCACCACACCTGAAGCTCAGTTCTTAGGCAAGGGCGATCAACGCCGAGGGCGGCCGACAATGACTTGGCCGCGCATCCCGGGAAACGCCCTCATGTCGAGACTCATCCAGAATCTACAAATTGGTACCAAGCTCGCGCTCGCTTCGGTGTTCGGCGTTATTCTCGTCGGCGCCATGATCGCGAGCCAGGTCATCGGCAACAACACCGTGCGTCATTCCAACCAAGCAGCAATTGCGCAGCAGGAATTGGTGCGCGAGGCCACCGAAGCCAAGCTTGGAATACGTGGCATGCAGCTCGCTGTACGCGACATGCGTCTCGCCAACAATCAGGGTGACTTGCAAAAGGCGAGCGAGACTCTGCTGGAGCGGTCGAAAGCGCTGAACGGCGTCATCGATTCCATGCTCAGATTGACGCACTCCCCGGAAAATCGCGCGCGGATGGAGAAGCTCAGGTCTACGTCCGCCGATTACCTGAAGGGCGCACAGCAGAACGCCTCTTTTCGCAGCGAGGCCATTGCCGTTGCGGCCACGGACCCCGCGCGCGCGGCCAAGATTTCCGAGGAAGGCGCGCGCCAGATCCGTGAGGTGACGCTGCCGCTTGCGACGCAACTGGATAATTTGACCAGCGAGATCGCCGATTTCGCCAAGCACAAAGGCGAGGAAGAAATCGCTGCCGCGACCCAGGAGATGGCCGCGAGCGAGCGTCTCGGCATGGTGGTCGGTGCGTGCGCCGTGCTCGTCCTCGTGGGTTCATGGCTGACGTCCTTCCTGACCATCGCGCGGCCGATCCGCGCGCTCACGGTTGCCATGGACAAGCTCGCTGGCGGTGACTTCTCCGTGGTGCTGCCGGGGCTCGGCCGCAAGGACGAGGTTGGCGGCGTCGCCGCGTCCGTCGAGAAATTCAAGATCGTATCCGAGCAAAAGGCGCGCGAGGATGCCGAGGCCAAGATCAGGCAGGACCAGGTCGCAGCCGCGCAACGCAAGGCAGAGATGCACAAGCTCGCGAACGGCTTCGAAGCTGCCGTCGGGGAGATTGTCGACACCGTCTCCTCGGCCTCGACCGAACTCGAAGCGTCGGCCACGACGCTGACCTCGACCGCCGAGCGCACGCAACAGCTCACGACCGTGGTTGCAGCAGCCTCGGAGGAAGCCTCGACCAACGTGCAATCGGTGGCGTCTGCGACCGAAGAGCTGTCGTCCTCGATCACCGAGATCAGCCGCCAGGTGCAGGAATCCGCACGTGTGGCAAGCGAGGCGGTAACACAAGCCCGAACCACGACCGACCGTGTCGGCGAATTGTCCAAGGCGGCGGCTCGCATTGGCGACGTGGTCGAACTGATCAACACGATCGCCGGCCAGACCAACCTGCTGGCGCTCAATGCCACCATCGAGGCGGCACGCGCCGGCGAGGCCGGCCGCGGCTT
>NZ_VSST01000070.1 GCF_019402665.1 Bradyrhizobium canariense | reverse complement strand
ACATCGATCGGAATCCGCACACCTGCATCTGCAGCCATTATCTGCAACACCGAAGCGTTGGAGCAACAGTTTCCCGGCGCTTTGACCAGTGCGCGATTCTTAATTTGCGTCGTGTGCGCGACTCAGACCTGCTCTCCGTGGGAAGCAGACAGGCGGCGGGGGAATGATTGTACGCGCGGGGGCCATTGTTACGTTGCTGCTGCCCCTGGGCTCCGAAGCCTTCGCTTCGCGTCACTACAGACCCACATCGCGGTATCATGCAGCGAGGTCAGATACTACGTCCCGAAATATTCGGCACCGGTGGCCGAGATGTACGCTCGTAATCAACGCGCTACCGACGCACAAATCGAATGGGCCCGACGTTGCGTGGCTTCGAACGAGGCCGCCGAAACAGGGCCGCGCCGGTACGAATGAGCATGACCGGTGATCGCCTGGACATGCTGCATATTCTTAGACGCTAAATCCGTGGCGTAACTCAAGTGACACCAAAAATAGAGCCGCATTCGCGCGGCTCCTCCTCTTACTGCGGGTCGGCTTCGTCGCCCTCAGCTTCGTCCCGCTCGGCTTCTCCGTCGTCCTCTTCTTCTTCGACATTGTAGCCGAAATCGACTTCTCTGAAATCGATTCGAGAGGCGGCGCATCGTCCTCCAACTCGGTTCCGCATCTTTCGCAGCGCTGAACGAAGAGCCAGGAGTGTTCTTCGCTAATGCGAGAGTGACGGCATTCGGGACACCAGAGAAGGTCGCTCATGGCAGTCCTCTTTTGTCCGATCCTTCAAGGTCGACCTTACTCATTGGTTCACCAGTTGGAGCTCGCTCCCTTTCTTCTTGCGCGTCGCGCGGGGTTTCTTGAGTGCCGCAGTCTCCTGAGTGATCTGCTCCTTCAGCGTTTTAAGCTCGTTATCTATCGATGTTTTTTCAGCGACGAGTTCAGTTATGCGCTTTAGCCTGTCCACTATAGTTCTCCTATGTGCAGGGTTTTTCCACGCATTGGTACCAAGGCTGTTCGAAGACCCAGCCTTTATCGACGGGCTGCAGTGTGTTGCCCGTGATCGTCGGAAACGTTTCGAATGCAAAGTGGTTGAGAAAGCGCAGCGCGATCGACGGCAGCAGCTCCATCATGCTTTCGCAGAGAGAAGCAAGCTGGAGTATGCAGATTGGCGCCGGGCGCCGCAAAAAACCGAGCTCAAGTCGGAATGACGCTGAGGTGGACGCGCAGCTGAGCCCAAGCGAAGCTCCGCGGACCAGAAAGATAGCGGTTCAAGTTTCAGAACAGCATTTTGCTGACCGCCCGGGAATGCGCGAGAGCGTCGTCGCCCAGGCGGCTCTTGAGCGCTTCCTGGATCGGGCCGCCTATGGCTGCTTTTGTTTACGCGGCCATCGATCGGAATGAGCAGGTGCTCAACTTCTGCATTTCGGGTGGGCTTTCCTCGTCCAGTACGCGACGGGGTGAATTCTCGAGCAATGGCCGCAAAGGAAGGAAACTATCCCTCAATCCCCCTTGGCTCAAAAAGTTACATTGGAAATGTCAGATCGCACTCAAGCGCAAGTCGACGGGCCAAAGCAGGTCAGTTCACGTCGTGATCCCGAGCGCCGAAATGGTCATCCTGGAAGCCGATCAGGACGTGGAGTGGTGAACTCGACCTTGCGCTGCCTGACTTCCCGCCTCATCGGATAACAGGCGCGTCAAGAACCTCCGACCGACCGATTGCCTGAGAAGCTCCAAGCAACTGGTCGGATATGCGACATGCGTCGCAAGCTCGACAGGAATGATACAAAAAATGCGTAATTTCAATGAGCGCTGGCTGGCATGCGACTTGCTATTTTCTCCGCAGAGCCAGGTAAAGCGAATTTGAGCAATGACCAGTCTGACTGAGAGCGCAAGTCAAGTCGGTGCGGCGAACCTGCTGAGCGTCGGTTCGCGGGCCCCCTCGATCAAAGTGGAGAACTGGCTACGCGGCCAGCCCGTTAGAAAGTTCGAACGTGGGAAAGTATATATCCTCGAATTTTGGGCGACGTGGTGCGGACCATGTATCGCCTCGATGCCAAATCTGGTGGTCCTGCAAGACAAATACAGGAACAACGGAGTTGAGGTGGTGGGCATCGCTGCTCACGAACAAGCTTCGACGGAAAATGAAGCGCGAGCCAGCTTGGACGCCTGGTTGACAAAAAGCTTGTCAAATCTGAACTACGCGATCGCATTCGACTACGCCGGCGAAATGAACAAGCTTTGGCTGGATCCAAGCTTTTCTGTCGGGATTCCCACGTCATTCGTCGTTGACCGTGACGGCCACATCGCCTTTATTGGCCATCCGACGCAGCTCGATCATGCCTTGCCCAAAGTTCTGAACGGATCCTGGGCAATGAGCGACGAAGCCAAAGCGCTGGATGCGGAAAGGATAAACACGGGCCGACGCAGAAAGCGTGAACTATCGCAGAAGAGAGCTCTGGTGGAGCCAATCTTTGCCAGACTTGAGCCCGCCATGAAGAGAAAGGATTGGCCGACAGCCCTTTCAGCTATCGAGGAGGCCCTCGCCGCGATGCCGGACGAGGTCACCTTCCGTGGGCTTCACGCGGAATTGTTGCTTCACAAGATACGCGACCTGGGGGCTGGCCTGCCGGTGCTGCGCCAATTAGTTCGCGACGCGATCGAGAAGAAGTCCGTGGTTTGGATGAGCGTCGCGATCCGCCAACTGTTCGACCCCGCGAAAGACTACTCCGATTTTCCACATGCGGAGCGCTTTGCCATGGGCAAGGAGCTCTCCGAACACATCCTGGCGGCGAATCCGCCCCGCGGCAGCGACGGCGCGAAGTTCCTGTCGTACGGGGCGGTCGCTCAGTACTATTACGAGACCGGTAAGAGGGACCGCGCGATCGAATTGGTCGAGGTGGCGCTGAGATGGCTGGATGCAGCGCCTGCCTCGGATCTAGCGAAACGGGACGTCGTGCAGTGCTCTCTCCAGGCGTTGGCGAGCTACAGGAGTGAGAAGCTCTCTTACGAGGAGTGCTGTTCAGCCCCGCAAAACACGGCTCTCGAAAAACCGGAACCGAGATCGCCAAGGGAGGCAGCGTGAGCAATGCTGCTTGGCATGTCTTTTCGGCCTCGTGGTTTTGCGATCGAAATCGAAGCCTCTTGGGAATGTCCGGGCATTCACATGAAGTGAGGACAGGAGCCGCGAGCCGGTGAACGCAGGCGAGGCCGCACCACCATAAGTTCTTTATGGCGAATGTTTCCTCAAGTTTGGTCGCGCTCCGACGCGATAGCGGCGAGAGTGCCTGCTGAAGTGAAGATGGTTGGCGGCTGCTAAGATTGACGTCCTAGAAGATGCTGGATGGCATCTTCGAACAACTAAAAAGATAGAAATGGGTGGTGACGCTGATGCTTTCTAGCTCTCAAGGAAGCTTTCTCAAGTTTCTATCGCTGCTGTTGGATGCGGTTCAGGACTTCGTTCCGCTTGGACGGCAAGCCGATTCGGGAGAGGCGCCAGTCCGTGGCTCTGGACTGTGCTGTTCGGAGCCGTCAGATTCCCCTGCGCCCTCCGGTGAAGGAACACTGAGCGAAGCTGTACCTTCAATGAGCCTCTTTGCGAGCACGGCGCCGGGTCGAGCATGATGTACAATCAGCGCCAGCGCCGCTCTGCCAAAGCCGCCGCCCTGTTCCGGAAATCTGGGCCCTGGTACAAAGTGCTTTACGTCCAGGTACTCATAGCGATCCTGATTGGCATTCTCGTTGGCTGGCTATGGCCCGCTGTGGGGACGAGTAGCTGGGTCAAAGCGCTTGGTGATGGGTTCATCAAGCTGATCAAGATGGTGATCGCGCCGATCATCTTCTGCACTGTTGTCTCCGGAATTTCGCATGTTCAGGATGCACGAAAGGTCGGCCGAGTCGGCGTCAAAGCGCTACTTTACTTCGAGATCGTATCAACCTTCGCGCTCATCCTGGGTCTTGTGATGGGCAATCTCGCTCAGGTCGGTCATGGGCTCGCTCCCAAGGGGGATGCCGCGGCCGTAGCCAACTACGTCAAGACGGCGGAAGCGCAGAAGACGGTCGAGTTCCTCCTCAATATCATTCCGGATAGTGTAGTTGGCGCCTTGGCCCGAGGTGACGTGCTCCAGGTGCTACTGTTTGCCATCCTATTCGGGTTCTCGCTGATGGCGCTTGGGGAGGGGGGTGAGCGGATGCGCGGTCTGGTTGACGATGCTGCGCAAGCGGTGTTTGGAGTCATCAGGATCGTAATGAAGGCAGCGCCAATCGGGGCGTTCGGCGCCATGGCCTACACTATCGGCGAATTCGGACCGTCCGCGCTCGGTAAACTCCTCGGATTGGTTGCCCTGTTTTATGTGACAGCCGGGCTCTTCGTGATCATTGTGCTTGGCCTGATCGCGCGCTTGGTAGGCTTTTCTATTCTAAAGTTCATCGGGTATATCAAGGATGAGCTGCTGATCGTGCTCGGAACATCGTCGTCCGAAAGCGCGCTGCCGCAGTTGATGGAAAAACTGGAACGGCTCGGCTGTTCGAAGGCGGTCGTTGGCCTGGTGGTGCCGACAGGATACTCGTTCAATTTGGATGGGACGAACATTTACATGACGTTGGCGACCTTGTTCATCGCGCAAGCGCTCGGGGTCGATCTCAATTTCGGCCAGCAGCTCACGATACTCATTGTGGCGATGCTCACCTCGAAAGGCGCAAGCGGTGTTACCGGTGCCGGCTTTGTCACCCTGGCCGCGACCTTGACTGTGGTCAGTCCTGAACTTGTCCCTGGCATTGCGATCGTATTCTCGATCGATAAGTTCATGAGCGAGGTGCGTGCGCTTACCAACATCATCGGGAACGGTATTGCCGCGGTGTTTGTGTCCTGGTGGGAAGGCGAACTCGATAATGTTTCGCTCCACGCGCAGTTAAATAAATGTGCGAGCTCAGCCTAGATCGCTGACGAATGCCGCGGGCCAACAAAGTCGTATCGTTCAATTCTGACTGGTAGCAGGCGACCATCCGGTGGAGACATTTGTTTTATTCGAAAGTGCCACACAGACCAATGGTTCCCCTTAAGCGTTCGATTTCGAAAGCGAGCCGGCTCGACCGTTCCCTTATAAGCATCATTTAGATCACGCATGATCTAGGCGTAGTAGCCAGGATCGCCCGATCGGGTGATGGTCATGCATGGCGAACCCATCGTAGACTAAAACCCGAGGATCAGGCAGCGGGAGAACCCTGTGGCGAAGGTCACAGTCCATCAGTTTACGAACTGCGACATCTGGCATTCGCCGTTCCCGAGACGAGCATGAGGCCATCATGCAAGTGATTGCGGAGGGTGACCGCGATACGGCAGCGCGGCGGATGCGCGCCCATATGCTGAACGCGGCTGCGGCACTCAGGCGCTATATCGATGATCGCTTTGGTAAACAGTACAGCGGCGATGCGCCTGAGAACATTTGACAAGTTACGGCAGGAGCTGGAGCATTTTGCGGCTAACAAAGAGCTCATTAGGAACTTACTTTGGATCGCCAAAGCGGAATTGGAGCGCCCTCTCTCTTGAATAGGAGGCTGGTGGTTCGAGCCCACCCAACTCTCTAAGACGCCGAGCTTGGGGCGGACGCGGCCTGCAGAGGGATTCAAGGACCGCTGCCGAGGCGTCGCGCGAGCAACGCCGGTCATCAAATGATGAGCTGCTGCGAACCCTGATCTTATCGAGGACGCCGCAAACGGAGCCGCGGCATTCAGAGAAAAGCGTGCGCCGATCCGGCTGAACGCCTGATCAACAAATCGAAAACGGGATCGATAGTCGACCATTCGGAGTGCGATCGCCATTGGGCACGATGAGGCGCTTGACCAGCGGTCGGCCTGTTGAACCTGAGGAATCGTTATCCTTGGGACGGGTGCTCACGAGAATGGAAGAAACCGCTCTTCGACCTTCGGGCGCCGGGAATTCAGGGCAAACCCCAGACCCGATAGCTAAAAACAGCCGGATCAACCGCACAGCGACTTGGAAGTGGTTGCTTTGGGCAGTGCATCGCTGGCAGAATGGCTTTGTTGTTTGGTGTGGGTTGCGGTTGTGAATTTCCAAGCGTCCATAATGAAGGTGCTTGCCAGCTGCCCGAACGGGTTGGCTAGGCTTCCGGACATTAAGCGCGACCTCGCATTTCTCGCGACCTGCGGCTCGGATTGGGCGGAGTATAGCAAGCGCCTTGGTGCCGCGTTTCCTTCGCTGGACATCTTCTCGCTCGGTTTCGTGCAGCGATATTCGTTCGGCTGGCGGTTGACCGCGAAGGGTGCGATTGCGCTTGAGATGATGGAAGAGAGCGCCAGAGCCACGGTGCGGGATATCGAATCGACGGGGGAAGCGACCGCGCCGGACTCCGTCCGAGTAGATCCATCACCATCAGACGTAGAGGAAGTTGGCGGGCAGAGCGAGCAACCGGCGTCACCGGCGGATCGGCGCGCCCGGTTTACCGTGGTCGAGGGTGGCCAAAGCAAAGCCGCGTAGCAGCTCCTGTCGGTCCGCAACGTGCGCTTTACACGCTGCTTTGGGGCACAATGGAGCGGCCCGCAGTTTCCGCAACGACTTGGAAATGCGCTTCGATGGTGCGAGCTCAGCGTCGTCCGAAAGCCAATCGCGGCGAGCAGAGCGCGGTTTTTGTTGGCGGGCGGGCGAGGCTTTCACAACCGCTTGGCCGCTAACCCATTTCTTTGATTCCGCCTTTCCCACTGCATAGACCTTGACTTACACCGTAAATCGCACGCGTGGCCCCGATCGCGAGTGTGAAGCAGCCTTGCGAGGCCACTCTAGCAGGCGGAGCCGTCAGGACCTTTCCGTCGAGCGGCTGCCCCGTCGGTCGCGGCGGCGGTATTCATCCAGCATCGCCGAGAACAGCCGTGTCGCCACCAGCTTCGCTGGCTGCTGCAAATACATCACGCGGCCGGCTCCAAGTGGCGGGTCCAACCACCTGCAGCGATCAGGAAAGCGCGGGCCGCTTGGCTCTCGCTCTCTGTCTCAGACGCGAAATCCTTTGTTGCCGCCGCAAAACGGCGGGCGGTTCGGCAAATCCGCTGACAAATTGCGCTCTTGCGCTGAAACAGCAGTAATTATGCGGTCAATTTGAAGGACAATCTCGGTTCAGCCAACGTACTTGGCAGCAATTAGCGCTCTCAAGTTCGAGGCGGTTATGTAAAGTCATTTGCCTTCACCGCAGCGGGGATTCACTCTGCTCAATTCGATATCTCTGCATTCAGCTAAAGGCCGATCTTGTCGGCGCGGACTCAAGCTGGTTACCCGCTGCTGACGGACTGTGTCTCTGTAGAAGCCCTCGCTCTGAGCCGAAGTATTTTTGTCTAATTTCTTAAATGGCTATTGAAGCTGTTGTTGAACAGCGTGAGCGTATGAACTGGGATAAGCGGAAGGCGAGGCGTGTTCAATTTGAACATGAGCACAGAGCCACTCTCTTGGGGGCTGATGGAACATGGTGGCGCGATTGCGTATTCATCGATGTTTCTGAAACTGGCGCGAGACTGCGAATAAGTGGGCCGACGGATGTCCTGCAATCGCGTCGGTTTTTCCTATTGCTGTCCACGACGGGGCTGGCATTCCGGCGTTGCGAACTGGTTCGACTGAACGGGCAGGAAGTTGCGCTGCGGTTTGTGACAAGGTGGACTGTTGGGGGGCCCCCGGCCCTCCGGGGGACGTTTCCAACGCCAGGGTCAGACTAAGCGAAGGAATCAATATTCCGACGTGTCGCGCCATCGCGATCGATCAGCGGGTTTACCCCAACGAGGCTCGGTGGCCCGTTGCGCCCTCGCACTGGGTAGGCGGGCGCCCGCGGCGGGTTCGCGCTGCCGATCGCGTGTTTTCATGCCTTAGGAGGACATGCTTTCACGTGTTCATGAGCTGCGACAGGTCCGGAGAGAGTCAATCGGCCTGCAAATTTTGCAGGCCGAATGCTGGCCGCCATCATCATCCCGTCTCGGTGCAATATTGCCCGCATCAGGCATTCGGCCGGCTGCCACATCGAAGGATCTCAGAGATCGGAGATCAGGGCCCACTTAAAGGCGATCGCTGAGTATCTGGCCGGGAGCGACGTTCGCTTCCCGAATGCCATTATTCTCGCGATCACGGCGGACGCGAAAGGGTGGTGAATTGGCGTACTACACCGCGGTTCGGATCCCGCAGGCGATCGACAAGCACAAGCTTGACAAGGCCCGCAAGGGTGACCGCAATCAGGAGAACCTGCTTCGGCTGGAAACGCGCGTTGGAGGTGTTCGCAAATTCGACTGTCGAAGAATGAAGATCGATTCCGCTGTGGCGCAAGAAGCCGATGCGCGATTTCGCAATATCTCTGCGACATTAGATCCCGCGAAAGCGTTAGGTCGATCCGCTACAATCGACCCGAGAGTTCGAGAAAGCCGGCGCTGAAGGACATGAGAGGAGGTCCGGCAAGCTACGCGATGGCCTGAATGGAATCGGAGAAAACGCTTGCTGGCCGGTCCAAGCCGTAGTGATCGCGCAGCGTTTTGCCTGCGTAGTCGTGCCGGAATAGACCGCGCTTGCGCAGGATCGGCACGACCTGCTCGGCGAAGATGTCGAATCCACCGGTAGACAAGGCGGCATGACGTTGAAACCATCGGCCGCGCCGTTCTCGAACCAGGTTTGGATGTTATCGGCGATCTTTTCCGGCGGACCAGCAATCACCCAATGACCGCGCGCACCGGCCACTCGTTGCACCAGTTGACGAAGGGTCGGCTTCTCGCGATCGACGATATCGATCACCAGCTTGAAGCGGCTGGCGACGCCGTGCGCGCTGCCGGTATCGATCAAATGACGGGGAAAGGGATCGTCGAGGTCAAACCCTGAAAGGTCGAGACCGAGCATCTGACGCAGCTGGGTCAGCGAATATTCTGGTTGGATCAGGTCGTTGAATTCTTCCTGCAATCGGTCGGCCTCGAGCTGCGTGCTGCCGATGAAAGGACTGATGCCGGGCAGGATCTTGATCTGATCCGGGCTGCGATCGAAGGCGCGAGCCTGGCGCTTGATGTCGGCGTAAAAAATCCTGGGCACTCGCCAGTGTCTGATGCGCGGCGAAGATCGCCTCGGCGAAACGTGCTGCACGTCCATCGTCGGACGACCCTGCCTGGAGATAGACCGGCCGTCCCTGGGGCGTCCTCGAGATGTTCAGCGGCCCACGTACACGAAAATGCTTTCCAACGTGGTTGATAGCGTGGATCTTGCCGGTGTCGGCAAACACTCCAGAGATGGGATCGTTGATGAGGGCGTCGTCCTCCCAGCTGTCCCAAGGGCGTGTGATCACGTCGAGATACTCCCGCGCCCGCTCGTAGCGCTCGTGATGCGGAGGATGCTCGGGCAGACCAAAGTTCTGCGCTGCCTGCGGCGAGCTCGTCGTCACGATGTTCCAACCGGATCGGCCACCGCTGATATGATCGAGCGAGGCGAACAGTCTCGCCAGGTTGTACGGCTCGGTGTAGGTCGTCGACGCCGTCGCGATCAAGCCGATCCGACTGGTAGCCGATGCGATCGCCGTGAGCAGGGTGATCGGCTCGAGCCGAAACCGCTGGGCATAACGGACATTGTCGCCAGCGCCGGGCCATCGCAAAGACCGCGTCGAATTTTTGTGCGCCTCGGCGCGCTGCGCCAGCTCCTGATAGTAGGTGACGTCGAGAATACGGTCGGATGCTGAATCCCTGTGACGCCAGGCAGCGTCATGATGACCGTCAGGATAGATGAAGAAATTGAGAGAAAGCTGCCTTCGTTCGCTCATGTCTGGGATCCGCATGTTGAGAGCTGTAGCAAGCGAAACTCTACGTCTGCATCCGGTTTGGGATCGATGTTGTGGCTCCGGCCGTGTGCGGGAGCATGTTGCGGCCGAATAGGGCCCACAGCCTGAGATGACCTGATTTATCTCCGCCGTCGCTCTTGCGACCGGCGATCGGCGGAGCTTTGCCTTGGGGATCGCATCGCGAGAAACGATCATGAGCAACACGACAACCATCGACAACGTCATTCCGCGCGCGGACATCGTGAAGCGTGCGGCGCGGCTCGGCGCGCTATCGGGCGATCTCTCGAACGAGACCGTCCGTGCCATCAACCAGGTGCTGCTCGAGCATAAGGTCATCTTCTTTCGTAACCAGGAACATCTCGACGATGCCGAGCAGGAGCGCTTTGCCATCAGCCTGGCGAGCTGGTCCCCCATCCGACGGTCGGGGCGATCAAGGGGATGTCGTCGATCCCGGAGCTGGATTCCGCTCGAGGCGCTGGCCGCGCGGACCAATGGCATACCGATGTCACATTCGTCGATGCCTATCCCAAGATCCCGGTGCTGCGCGGGGTGTTGATCCCGCCCTATGGCGGCGACACGCTGTGGTCGAACACGGCGGCAGCCTATCTCGACCTGCCGGCACCGTTGCGCAAGCTCGCCGACGAGCTCTGGGCAGTTCACAGCAATGCGTACGACTACGCCGTGAAGACGCAGGCAACCGAAGCGGATAGGAAGCACTTCGACGAGGTGTTCACCGGAACGATCTACGAAGCCGAGCATCCGGTGGTGCGTGTCCATCCCGAGACCGGCGAACGGACCCTCGTGCTCGGCAATTTCGTCCAGCGTTTCATTGGGCTGCCGAAGTATGATGGCCAGAAGCTGTTCGAGCTGTTTCAGTCGCACATCACGGCGCCGGAAAACACCGTACGCTGGAACTGGGAGGCCGGCGACGTTGCGATCTGGGACAATCGCGCCACGCAACATTACGCGGTCAACGACTATGGCGACCAGCACCGCGTTGTGCGCCGCGTCAACATCGATGGCGATGTACCGCTCAGCGTCGATGGTCGCCGCAGCGTGATGCGCGTCAAGACATCCAAGCCCCAGACCGCCAAAGCCGCTTGATCCGGATTCGCTCAGGAGAGTTCGCAATGATGAACGCTATACTTCGATTGCTTCGCGCAAGGCGCGCCCGGTTGGGACGTGCCACCCGCATGACGTTGCGGGTTTTGTTGGCCGGCGCCGTGGCGCTCGGCCTCACGGCCCCGGCATTCGCCGAGCCGCCGCTCGAGAAGACCGAGATCCGGTACCAGGGATCGGCCGGGCAGGTGACGTTTATCGAGCTGGCCGAGGACCTTGGTTATCTCGCGCCGCTCAAGCTCAAATGGGTCGGCAATACCATCAGCGGGCCGCAAGACATCCAGACCGTCGTCACCGGCGATATCGACATCGGCGGCGCGTTCTATGGGGCGATCCTCAAGCTGATCGCGGCGAAGGCCCCGGTCAAGGCGGTGGTCGGCTATTACGGCTCCGATGCCAATACCTATTATGGCTCCTTCGTGAAGGACGACAGCCCGATCAAGACCGCGCGCGACCTGATTGGCAAGAAGGTGGCGGTCAACACGCTGGGCGCACATTTGGAATTCGTATTGCGCGAGTACCTGGCTAGGTCCGGCATCAGCGCGAGCGAGGCCAAGCAGGTCACCCTGGTGGCGATCCCACCGGTGAGCAGCGAGCAAGCGTTGCGCCAGGGCCAGGTCGAGGTGAGTGCGCTAAGCGGCGTCTTGCGCGACAAAGCCCTCGAGCGTGGAGGCATCCGCTCGCTTTTCAATGACACCGATCTGTTCGGCCAGTTCACCGGCGGTGCCTACGTGCTGCGAGACAAATTCATCGAGGATAATCCCAATGCCTCGCGCAAGCTGGTGGAGGGGATTTCGCGGGCCATCGAATGGGCCCAGACCACACCGCCGGAAGAGGTCCGGGCCCGGTTCGACAAGATCATCGCCGAGCGCAAGCGCAACGAGGATGCCTCCTCGATCAAATACTGGAAGAGCACCGGCGTTGTGACCAAGGGCGGCCTGATCTCGGATAGCGAGATCCAGATGTGGATCGACTGGCTGGTGAAGGACGGCCTGTTCAAGCCGGGCCAGGTCAAGGCTTCCGACACCTACACCAATGCGTTCAACTATTTCCGTCCTGGAAGGACGGCGGAGGCCCGATGACCACTGTGAAGATCCGTTTCGAGCATGTCCGCAAGGAATTCGTCGTGCGCGGCGAGGGCGGCGGACCAGGCCGTCACTTCACCGCTCTGGAGGACATCACGCTGGATGTTCGCTCCGGCGAATTCCTCGCCCTAGTTGGCCCAAGCGGCTGCGGGAAATCCACCTTGCTCGATCTGCTGGGCGGGCTCACGCTGCCGACCAGCGGCCGTATTCTGCTCGATGGGCGGCCGATTGCAGGACCCGGTCGCGACCGCGGCATCGTCTTCCAGCAGTATGCGCTGTTTCCTTGGCGCACCGCCGAACAGAATGTCGAGTTCGGGCTTGATATCGCCGGGCTCAAGGCCAAGCAGCGGCTCGACGTCGCGCGGCATTTCCTCGACCTGGTCGGGTTGTCCGGCTTTGTCGACCGCTATCCGCATGAACTCTCCGGCGGCATGAAGCAGCGTGTCGCGATCGCGCGAAGCCTCGCCTAGATCCCGAGGTGCTGCTGATGGACGAGCCGTTCGCCGCGCTCGACGCCCAGACGCGCGAGACGCTGCAGGGCGAGCTGCTGCGGATCTGGCGTGCCACCGGAAAAACCATCGTTTTCATCACCCATGGCATCGGCGAGGCGATCGTGCTCGGCCAGCGGGTGGCAGTGATGACGTCGCGCCCGGGCCGGATCAAGCAGGTGTTCGACATTCCAGATGTCGTTTGCGGCGCCGTTACGTCCGAAAAATGCTATAATTTCTAAAGGCTATGTCGAAGGCGCTTCAATTGTACGGTCGGGGTAAGCCCTGGGTAAAAACATTTCATTGAGTTTCGAAGGTATGCTGTGGGGAATATCTGATATTCTAAAAGACAGGAAGCCACTACCCTTTCATGTGTGCAGGACGCTCACCAACCTCCGGCGCAGGAAGGGTGAGGGGAGGAGCCATTTTCAAAGGCACTTCTTTTTCCCGAAGGCACGCAGTTTCGCGCCACATACAGAGGTCGAACTTGCACTGCTCAATAGGATGATGTCTGGTTCAGCGACGACGGAGCGGTTCGCAGCACATCTAGGCCCGGTAGATATTACGAATGGCGAACTGCGTGCCAAGTGTCATGTGCGGAGAGTCGCACACGCGGATTTGGTCGGCTACCGTTACTTGCGTCCGAACTGCGCTATTTCTGCAGGCACGCCTCGATTGCTTCCGCGATCGTCTCCGTATGGGTGGGCTGAATGCGGCCATTGCGCAATCGCCAGACGGTGTGAGCCGGTCGAGCCGGACTTCTTGCTGAATTCACCTGTCGACGCGATGGTCCATTCGCCCCTCGTAATGAGCCGGATGACGAGAAGGAGGCCGTCCTCTATGGGCTCGATGTCGAAAAGCTTTCTGCCCGCGTCTTCGGTGATCAGATGATCGCCTTTAGTATCGAGCGCGAAGACGACCTTGTCGAGCCAGACCAGGAAGTCAGGAGAGAAGGTCCGTGTGTTGCCGCGGTCGAGGAGCGGGATTGAAAAGCCGCCTTGCGAAGGATTACGGCACCAGACACGCTTGTACGTTCAGCTTCACTGGGCTCGAAATCGTGTCATCAGCAGAAACGATGACGAACAGAGTATATGTACGCGCGCTGGCATATGTTCGAAGAGAAGCACGAAGCCGTGTTAGCAATCGAGACTGCGCTACTGCCCATGTTCGGGTGAAAGCCGGGAACAGCCGAAGCTTCAGCCTGCACGCCATGAAGCTGTCAAACTGTTCGGGCACGCAAGCACACAGGCTCGCACCACTGCGCGCGCCTGCTTTCTTTCCCGCCCACGCTCGCCTAGGCAATGCAGCATGCACGAAAGCGTCCACTGCGATCACTGCGACGAAGAGTTCGCGCCAGAAGAGTTGACCGTCATTGACCCACCGGCCGGGAACGGCGAGTCTATCTGCGTTCGGTGCATCGAAATCATGCTCCGTCGAGCCGTCTCGAAGCTACCGCTTGAATATCGGTGAAGCCATCTACTATCTTTGAAAGGGTGATTGCACCCCGCGCGGCGGAATGCCAGCGCCCTGTAGAGCCTTTCGGCCAGCCTCGAATATCTCCTGCTCTTTCGGGTCAGCACGATCAAACCAAGACCCGGGAGCATGCGTCGCGATGCGCTTCGCAAAGAACGATTGCGGCTCCCAATCTTGCCCTTCGCGTTTCTCGAAAACGATGATTCCATCACGGGTGAAATAGGCAGGCCCCGGAATCTTACATTCGACTGAAATCTGAACGCGCCACAGGTCACCCTTCGCGGTCTGCTTCTCATCTAACTTCGGCAAGTAGTCCACCCCAACCGGATCGCCGATTGCGCAACGGCCTTGCCGCAGTAGGTCGCCAAGCTTGCCTTGGGCAGTAGCCACGAAGTTGAAGTTAGCGAGATCATGCAGAAAGCGAAGGTTCACGCCCTTTTCGTCGTTTGTTGCTTCGTCAGCGATGAGCGAAAGCGCGAATGCCTGCCAGCCCAGTTCCATCGGCTTAGCGTACGGCGGCCCTAGCGTCATTTTGCCGTCCGATGCAACATCCCAACCGATAGTATATTCGTCGTCCGTCTTATCTTGGCGGTGTTTGACCCACGAAAAGAAAACCGGTTCGCTCGTGTCAGTCTTTTGACCGACCTCCCATCCCCTCGGAACGAAGTGCGCTACCTTCGAGACCTTGGCGAAGATTTGTTCGGCGGTCTCGCCGCTTTGCGCTCGCCAACTTGACTTCACCTTATCAATGAGGGCGTTGTCGTCTGCACGAGCGTTGACAATCATCAACGCTAGAACAGCAAGAATTAAGATGAACTGCGGCACTAATTCTTCTCCCCGAAATCTGCGCAACAGACGGCACGCTAGTCTTTTGCTGTAATATCGCTGATTGACTTCGCGGAAAGCAGCTTTGCCCTCGTCGTATAGCGCGGCCCCTGCATCGCTCCCGATTGTGCACTCCCGAACGGAATCGGCCCGATTGGCTTTGCGGGCTCGGAAAATACCAGCTTGTACTTTCCATTTTCGCCGTAAGGTTCGATCCGCTCGACAGGCGCAAGATGCGTGATGGCTGACACAGGCTGCGCTTGATAGGCGGCGATGTATTTGATCTTTTGCAGCATCCCGCCCGAGATGCGAATTGCATACCAGGCATTCTGGCCAACGAAGACCTTCTCAAAACCCTCCTGTTGAGCCGGTACGATGATCGTATCAGGTTCATTAGCAACGGGCGGTGCAGCCGCACTATCTGCATGCGCCTTCGGCAGGGCGACGGCCTTCGGCTGTTCGAAACAAGTCAAGCCGATCAGAGGCAGGATTTGGAGCATCTCCCGCAGGAATGCTTGAGTGTCGGCGCGCTCCGCTTCGGAAAGCTGCGGTGCCTGCGGCTCCACGCCATTTTCGAGATGGCTTTGGTCAATTTGCTGGGCACGCTGGATCAGCGCATATTCCAACCATGTCGCGTGAGCGCGATTTAGGCCACCAGTCGCGTTGGATACGAAAACTGCCACCGAACCCCAGAAGTCCTTGCTGGCATAATGGCTGTCAATTCGGTTGCGAACGACATCACCCTGACCGATGTAAATTGTTGGCAAATCGTCGTCCGTAACGCGACCAATCAGGATATAAACTCCAGAGCGCGAAAAGTCGGCCCGGGTTTTGATCTTTGGCCAATCTTCGCGTGGGAATGCGATGCCGAGTCCAGTCCAGTTCATCCGGTCGATGATACGCAAACCCTCGGGATTGCCGTCTGGAACGAAAATGCGAATTGTGAATGGATCAGCCACGCTTCCTCCTGCCGTTCCTGTTGATCTGCGCATGATAGAACCGAGCTGGCAGTCTCTCAAGGATGCGCGTTCGCATCGTCCGAACAGCTGTCCGGCTTGCCGCCTTGCTTGACGCAAGCCCGATACACCCAAGGCACAACGTAACTGCCCGCCCATACTCCACGTCGCGCGTGATCTGACTTCGCGTTGCGCGCTGTCGTATTCGTCTTTGGACTCGCGAGGCCAGTCGAAAGCGAGCGCACCCGCACGAGCCATTCCGCAAGATCGGCGCCGGCCGTCAGCTCTGAATTCGGCAACGGTTTTGAAGGATTCAATGGAGTCGGTGCGGGTCGCCTCGGCGGAGCCATTGACGCCCAGACTGGCCGTAAAGATCGCAGTTGCTGGACTGGCGGGCATCAGATCCGCGCTCGGCGCCACAGAGCTTTTCTTGGATACCTGCAGATTGAGAAGCGTGTCCACTCCCCAGTGGTCGAGATAGGTCGGTCCTTTACCCGTCGTTCTGTAAAAGTGCGCGACAGCATCTCTGACTTCGCACTTGATGTTGATCAATATCGAGGCGACCAGCTCGTCGCTATCAACAGCGTTAGCTGGAAACTGTGCGATCTCCGGAACGTAGGTGCCGCATCCGCTCAGAAAAGCCGTCAGAGCCACTGGCAACAGAAGATGCTCGCGGACATGAGGCCTCGCAAAAAAAAATCTGTATCAAAATCAGTTGGCATTTTGAGCATAGTACGACCTAAAATAGCAACAAGTGGATGCATGTTGAGCGCAAAAGGCGTATTGCGACGCCACAAACAGTGTCATTCGCGGCTGGCGGATCGGGTTGACGAACACTCAGTCCTGGGAGACGACGGAGCGTTTCCCCGCGTGTGAAAACCAGAGAATGTACGCGAGGACAAATTGTTGACGACGCACCCGCAATGGAAGAGAGCAATTGTTCGTCTTCCCGCCCAACTGGATAGGATCGACCGCTCCGGCGGAGAGGACAGGATCTGCGAAGGAATTTTCGCGGTGTGGAAATCACTAGCCTGCGCGCCTTCGCCCATTAAGCACTTATACTCCAATATACCGGAGTCCGATATCTCGGCGACTGCCGCGGCGTGCGACGTCAATTTTCCGAACTTTGGACTTGCTTTCGACGGGAGTGAAGGAGACGCCGATCTTGTTCGAAAGCTTGGGGGATGCCTTCGGGCGCTCGAGAACGAATTTGTGGCGGAGCACTTGGGCGCGCATGGTTGGCGAAGCGATCCCAACGATTGGAAAGTCGGAGGCGGAGCTGCTCATTTCATTCCGATGGGGCGTTTGGGCTGGCGTCCACCCAAGGATCCAGCTGGAGATCGACGGCCGTTCGACCAGCGGGGTTTGCTCCGAGTTCGAATAATTCCGACCATTGTCGATGGTGCCACTGTTCGTCTCGAACGCCCGGACCATCTTCTGTCGCCCGACGCTGCAAACTTTGGTGCCGTGCTGTTTCCAGGCGCGAAGTTCGACTCCAAAGAGACGACGTCGACATTCTTCATCGAGGCGGTCGAGCTTCCCAAAGGGCGTCAGATTATCGCGACTGCATGCGAGGGGGCGCACCAGCAGTGCTGTCGAGCCGTGGTGTTCCCGGAGCTGACGATCGACCACGGATCTCGCGATTTCATACAGCAGCAACTTCGGAAGAAGCCGTGGGCGAAGGGTGCCCTGCCACCCAGCCCTCATTTCGTGGTCGCCGGCTCATGGCACCAGTTCGAAGGAAGTCATCGATACAACGTCGCCACGGTTTTCGATGGTCACGGTGTCCAGCTGTTCACGCAGCGGAAGCGCTTGGTCTACAAGGATCCCGAAGGACGGGCCGAGGATATCCAACCTGGCAATGAGTTCGTGATCCTCATTCTCGGCGATGCGCTCTACGGCTTCGGTATCTGTCTCGACCTCTGCAACAGGTGCTATGATACCCCTTACGGAGAGCTCGACGTCGATTTTGTGGTCGTTCCCTCCTGCGGGGACGCCAAAACTATGACCAGCCACATGGACGCGGCCAAAGACCTCAACTTTCGCCGAAAAACGCGTACTTTCGTGGTCCAACAGGCCTATCCCGCGATCTCCCGAGCGGCCGGCTTCGTCTTGGCGCCGGATGGAAAGCCCGGCGAAGTGCCGGTCAACAAGCTCAAAGTAGCCAAGTCCTGGTCCACCTTCAGCGCCTAGTCATTTTACAACCATTGACTTGTTACTAATCGATGCCAATGTAAAAGGACAACAAACGATGTCCCTGGATAACTCGAATGCCGCCCCCCAGCCGCAAGGCGCTTGAGAGCGCCCTCGATGAAATCGCGCGCGGCGATGCGACCCCGTCAGAGGCCGCGGCCACCGTTCGACGTGCGCTCGCTATCGAGCCTCCGCTCGTCCATCGGGTTTATGACGCGTTGCGCGATGTAACTTGGCGCACCCTGACGTCCCGATCGTTCGGCGACGAACTTCGAGATTGGTTCGAGCTCTTTCGACACGCCTCCGCGCTTATTGGCGACGGATCGGCCGTCGCAGAGAAGATTCGAGCATTGGCAGACCTGCTGTCGCAGTCATCGAGATTTTCCGAGTATCAGCCTCTGGAGGAGGTTCTTGGGCGAAAGCACTCCAAGTCCGTTTTGAAAGCACTAGGCACCGCAGGTAAGGCGCTCAAGAAGAGTGCACTGAAGAACTTGCTTGGTCTCGAAGATGCAAATCTCTCTCGCGTGACGGGCGCTCTTCAGGGCAGTGGATTGATCGAACGTTCATCGTCCGGGAAGGAGGCAAGCTTCCTCCTGACTGAACTCGGTGAACGATGGGTGCGAAAGTCCAATCTCCATGTTGAGTCGGGCAGTACCAGCAGCGATGCTTGGTGGCTCAAGAGCCCGTTTCCGCTTGCTGTCTGGGACACCGACGGCTCTCCGGTAGGAGCGAATGAAGCATTCCGATCATTGACCACTCAGAATGCCGAGGATCTCCCGCCTCTTTCGGATTGGCGCCTCGATCTCGCCAAGACGGCGAGAGACGAGCGACGAATCTCTGGCAACACGTGGCAGGTGGAGGTTGGCGAAGGCAAGTGGCTCCAGTTCGTCCAGAAGGTGACGGCAGACGGCAAGTACTGCACTCTCGCAGAGGATATTTCCGCCGAGATGGAGCTCGTACGCAGCCTGGAACACCAGCTCAGGATAGCAGCCGGAGCACAGGCAAGCCTGCAGCAGGAACTCACCGATTCCGAGCGAAGATTGCAGGCATTCCGATCAGCGACGCAAGAGATCAAGGAAGGGTTGGTCAAGGTAGCGGCATCATCGAATGAGCGAATTCGCAATCTGCTGCAGAACTTTGCGCATTCACCGGGCCAGGCGAGGGTGCCACAGGAGCTGCAAGAGGTCGGACGGAGCCTTGACGCAATCCAGTATGCAGTTGGCAACGTTATGGCGCCAGTCGACATCGTTAGGCGTGAAGGCCTCCACGTTGGGTGGATGAATGTCGGTCTGACTATACGGCAGAGCGTCAATGCCGCTAACGTGATGTGCGCTGGAGAGATGAAGTATAAAGGGGACAATATTCTGGACGCTCAATCTATTCATGGCCCAGTGTCGTCCATGCGAGTTGCTATGGGTCATCTCATATTGGTAGGGGCCAGTCACGGTGGGCAGCTAGTGGATGCCGGCATATCGGGGAAAAAGTTTTTCGCCACTTTGAAGGCCGTGCGACCTGCGGGCCAAGACGCAGTTACCTCCTTCAACTTGAGCTACTGCAAGGAAGTGGCGGAACGAATGGGCGGTTCTCTCATCGTACAAGGTTCGGACAGCGATCGCGAAGTGCTGCTAAAGCTTAATTGTCCCGTCGACAAGGCAGAAGCCCGAGCTAAGACGTAACGGCAGCGACTTTGCTCGCGTGGCGGGCCTATCGGGAGTTTTTCTCAGTAAGCCCTACGGTATCGGACCGCGAAGCAAGGGCGACATACCGTTATGCGAACAGATGGCCGGGCGGCGTCAGCAATGAATGCGGCTATGGGACCTTGGTAGGGCGGATATGCCCAGCCCCGGACAGCTTCCGCGCTAAGGTCGACAAGCCGGCCATCGGTGCCTTTGCTCGTTCGAACATGGACGGAATTCTCGGCGGTCCATTGCGCCACTTCTCAGGCTGGCAACTCATTCGTTCTGCGCCGTGATATTGTACCCGTCATCGCCCATAACGAGCACTCGGGAGCAGATCGAGCACTTCTGCGGTGAAGTTCGTCGAAGAACGCCGCTAAACGCAGGTTTTAAGCGAGAACATGCGGTCCATTGCGCTAATCACATGCGATCAGGGATGTAAAATAGATGCAATGTTACGGCCGCCGATCTTCGAGCGTCGATCCTTGTCGGACCCCTTGCAACAGAGGCGCAAATTCAAGGAGAGATGGCAGCCTTGGCAAGCCGGCGCTAAGCGCCGCCCTGGCGGTCCGCACCATGCTCAAGCCTTCGCAGGAGCGGCGAGATTAGTGATCTCAACGAGGAAATCGTGCTGAGCGGCTATGAGAAATAGCGAAGCAAAAGCATTGGTTTGTGTGATGTCTTGGGGGCTGGCTGCAGCCAAAAGCGTCTCGACCGTCCGCTTAGTGCAGGACTCAAAGAAGCGCAGCTGTGTCGCGCCCATACAGGGCGAATCGGAAACAATTGCTGGCCACGGTCGTGTCGCTCCTTGTTTTTGATTGTGATGCCGGTAAAGCTAACCCATATTTGGGGGGCGAATTGAGCGACGGGGGAAATCAGTTCACGGCTGCCGCATCAGCTGTCGGGTATCTTTATCAAGCTCGACTTGCGTTGCTGTTGTGTATTCCTCACGTGAACAGTGGTGCGGAAGTTGAGGTTTCGATCGAGCGCCTCGATGACATTTCCTTCGAGAAGGACGGCACCGCCTTCGAGCTTCTTCAAACCAAACATCACATTGATCGCGTCGCGAGCCTCAGCAATGCAAGCCCGGATCTCTGGAAAACCATTCGGATCTGGGCCGAAGCGGCCAAGGATGATCCGTCGCTGCCGTCGCGCGCGAAATTGGCCCTTGTTACCACTGCAGCTGCCAGCCCCGAATCGGCGGCCGCTTTGCTTCGGCCGCCGGGCGCCTATCCGACTGGGGCAAAGCGCAATCCGAAATCTGCCAACGAAATCCTGACGGAAGTCGCGCAGACCTCAGCGAACGAGGCGCTAGCGCCAGCGTTCGCGGCTTTCCTCGCGCTGGCCGAGCCAATGCGGTCTGCGCTCCTCAGTGCGGTGGAGGTCCTTGACAACCAACCGTTGGTTGCCGAGTTGGATGACAAACTGGAGCTTGCTCTTAGGTTGGTCGCCCCCGTCGGCAAAGCGGCCGCCGCGCGTGAAGCACTCGAGGGGTGGTGGTGGCCTCGGGTCTGCGCCGCACTGGTGAAGAGCCCTTCTGAGCCCATTCCGATTGGCCTGGTGGAGGCGAAGCTTGACGACATACGGGACGCGTTGAAGCGAGATGCCTTAGTCGCGGATTTCGAACATGCCGAGCCTGGTGAAGCGGAATACGCCGAGTATGATGGATTTCGCTTCGTACATCAGTTGCACGTCATCGGACTCGGGGGCAATCGACTACGCTTTGCGAAGCGCGATTTCTATCGAGCCTTTGCGCAGCGGTCCAAGTGGACGCGAGAGCATGTCGTGCTCGACGAAGAGGTTGAGCAGTTCGAGCAACGCTTGCTCGAGGAATGGGAGCCGCGATTTGAGGCTATGTGCGACGTTCACGGCTCTACACCCCCCGGGGAACCAACGCTCAAGCAAGATGGGCAGGCACTCTACCAATGGGTCGAAAATGACGCTCGGTTCCCGTTCCGCTCCTTGACTGCCCGGTTCTTGAACGTGGGGTCCTACCACATCCTAGCCAATGACCTTCGGGTTGGCTGGCACCGGGACTACGTCTCAATTTGCGCGGAGGAGAAGTGAGATGGCCGGGCTCACGCGCTTCGAGCTGGCTTGGCGGGATAGACCGCAAGAAGAAGCGGCTCACTTCAACCCGGCGTTCTGCGGTGAATTGCTGGTTAGGATGATCAACGAGTTTCAGAAGCGGGCAGGCGGCGCGATGCCATTCGCCTACGCATTCGTTGCCTTGCCGTTGGTCCTCCATCCCGGAGCCCGGAAGGCGCTCCCCGGCAGGGCCAACACGGCGTTCGCTTCCTGGGCCGGCGAAAACACGACCACGCTCAGCACGCTTCCCGACCGGACTCTGCGGCTTAGGCCCGTGACGCGGGAGGCGCTCCTGTTTCTGGCGCAGCTCGACGCGATCAAGGTCAGTTCGGACGGCGTGATGGTTGGGAAGCGACCCATTAAATTGGGTACCAAGCCTTCGGCGACAACGGACGAGGTTGATGCAATACGGCGGGCCGCCGGTTTGCTGGGACGCTGGTTTGGCAACCAGTCGGATTCCGCTGCCGTCCTGCAAACCTTGGGAGTGCGAATTTGACCGTTCAGATCAGAGCCATCGCGATCTATTCGCAGGACGGTGAGCGCCGGGACGTGCGATTCAATCTTGGCACGCTAAACATCATCACCGGCGCGTCCAAGACGGGGAAGTCGGCCCTTTTGGATATTGTCGATTATTGCTGGGGCCGTTCAGAGTGCACGATCGCCGAGGGTGAGATTAGGCGAGGCGTTTCCTGGTTTGCAGTGCTCTTCGACCGCGACGGCGAAGGCATCATGATCGCGAGGCGAAATCCCGGCCCAGCCGGCAAGGCCAGCGATGAAATTCACTTCGCGCGCAATGTTGATAACTTTCCCGAAACTAGCGCATCGCTTGTGAAAAATTCGACCGCCGACGGGTTGCGGCAAAGGCTTTCGGCTATCCTTGGGGTGGCGGAAAACCTCTACATGCCAGAGCCTGGCGCAACGCGTCGTCCGCTTGAGGCATCTGCCAGTCAGGCAATCTTCTTTTGCCTTCAAAACCAGGACGAAATCGCCAATCGCCGTCTGCTCTTCCACCGGCAAGGCGAAGAGCGGATTCCGCAGGCCATCAAGGACACGCTTCCGTACTTCGTGGGCGCCATGGGCGAAGATCACTACCTGAAGCAAAAGCGCTACGAAGACGCTCGCCGTCGACTGAGGAGCTTGGAGCGTGATTATGCTGACGCTCGGGCACTGGCCGACGAAGCATCCGGGACGGCTCGCAACCTCCTACAGGAGGCCAAGCGCATCGGCTTGCTGCCGCTCGACGTCTCGTCCGACTCCCTCGAGGGGGTTCGGAGCCTCCTGGGTCAAGCGGCCGCACCGCGGTCTTTAGACTACGCGAAGACGGACGACCCGGCGGCTGACTTGACGGATCTGGAGGATCGGCGCCGCCGCATTCGCTCTGAGCTGCAGGAGTTGCGGGACGAGATCAAGGATCTGCAACGATTGACGCGAGAGGCATCGGACTTCGAAGGCGAGGCAAGCGAGCAGCAGGCGCGACTAGCATCGATCGGCCTGGTTGGGCATGGCGCGGACGGGCATGAGACTTGTCCGCTCTGCGACACCCAGTTGGCTGTGGCCGTGCCCTCGGTGGACGAGATTAGGCGTTCGCTCGATCGACTGGACCGTCAGCTTAGTACCGTGCGACGGGACAATCCGCGTCTGCAGGGCCAGATCGCGGAGCTCGAAACCAAACGAACGACTCTGGAAGAGGAGTTGACGATGGTCCAGCGAGACATCACGACGCGGATCGCCGACAACGAGCGGCTTCGCATCGAGCAAGACCTGTTCACCGAGCAGGCCCGTGTGGCGGGCCGCATCGGCTACTACCTCGAGAATGCACGCACCCTGTCGGATGGAGAGGGGCTTCGCCTGCAGATCGCGAGGGTGAGAGCCGAAGTGGTCGAGTTGGAAGGCGCCCTGGACCAGGAGGCGATGGAGGAGCGCTTAACGACCGCTCTCAGCTTGGTCGGACGCGATCTCACCGAATACGCTAGCCGGCTTCAGCTGGAGCACGGCGAGAACAGCCTCCGTTTGGACCGAAAGAACCTGACCGTCGTCGCTGACACCGTGCACGGGCCGCTGTCTCTGCCCCAAATCGGCAGTGGGGAGAACTGGGTCGGGTATCACGTGGCGGCGCACTTGGCTCTCCACAAGCTCTTTCGCACACTCGATCGGCCGGTGCCGGCTTTTCTAATGCTCGACCAGCCCTCCCAAGCTCACTATCCGAAGGACAAGGACCTCGGTGAAATTTCCGGCGCTGAAGACGAGGATCAACTGGCGGTTGCCCGCTTGTACAGGCTGCTGTTCGAATATTGCATGGCCATGGGTCCCAACATGCAGGTCATCGTTGCGGACCACGTCGACCTTCTCCAGGCGTGGTTCCGAACTTCAACGGTTCAACGCTGGCGCGACGGCATAAAGCTCGTTCCGATGACGTGGCTTCGCTAATGCTTTGTGGGTTGTGAGAAGGCCCAGCCGGCGATCTGACCGATTTCGATTAAGCTTAAGCAATGCATACATGCCCACCGCCGATCAACGCCCTGGACCAATGGCTTGAACCCAATGGGACGGTAGAGCGGAACTACGGGCACCTGCTTCTCGAACAGAAGGGCACGATCGACCAGGACCTCATCGACGCGTTGCGTCCGTACTTTGAGTCGGCCCACCTCGACGCGCGCGAATATTTCCATGAACAGATCGGAATATCTCTTCATCCCGACGCGGCGGGCCAACCGCTTCCGATCAGCTATCCCAACTGCTTGCCCTCAAAAGCACATCGCGGCCTCTTCGGAGAGGTGGTGGCCGGCCTGGTAACCGAGGCCTACCAGGACGAGTTCGTCGGCGGTCACGAATGGCGCGTACCGATCTTCCTCTTTCGCGAGCACGATGACGTCGAGAAATATCTCTGGGCGCTCCGGTTCGATCCGAGCCGCACGCGCGAAATCTATGGCCGTCACGGCTCTGATTTCATCGGCATCGCCCTCAACGCTCAGGGCGAAGTTGCGCGCGTAATCGCCGGTGAAGCCAAATGGCGCACGTCGCTGACGCATTCTGTCGTGAAGAGTTTGCTTCTCGGCCCGAAGGAGGAGGACGAGGACACCGGTGAAATGGTGCACAACGGACGGGGAATCTGGTTCGAGGTGAACCGCGATACGCCGGTCCCGCACGGCCTTCGGCAGTTGCAAAAGCTATTGGAGCAGCGAGATCCAGACGGGCATGCCAATGCAATCCTCTCGATCGACCGCGCGGTGTTCGGTCAGGGCCCGCTGCCCGGTCGAACCAACTTGGTGCTTCTTATTGGGAACGGGGCGAGACGACGCGAGGCTTTGAGCTGCCTGATCCCCTGGGAAGAAGCTCCGGCGGAGTACACGGCGGCACACGACCTGCAAGTTGTAGAGATTATCCTCGAGTGCGGCGACGGGCTTATCGACGAACTCTACGCTACCTTATGGGAGGACGCCTGATGCCGGAACGCGACCAAGACCGGCTCGAGGCCGCCGAGCGCGTACGGCGCGAACTGGCCATCGAGAACCAGTTGAGCCGGGCTCAGGCCAGAACCTATGTCCGTTGCCTGCAGGCGACTTGGCAGGTGCCCACGATCCTGTGGACCGAGCGCGATTCCGCGCGCCAGCTCGCCGACGCACGCCGGCTTCTGCATGCTGCGCACATCTTTCGCTCAATAGAAGGTGCAGCGTCGCAGCGCGCTATCGACTGCTATCGCCGGACCGGCGAAATTCTTGAGTGGCTCTCACGCGCCGCCGACACCATCCGGAGTGTGGTTCCTGTCGAGCTGATGGCGGCAGGGGCCTATCAGCTCGGAGGGCTGCCCGCGATGGCGTCTGGGCTATTGTCGCAAGTGCGCTCGGATCACGACGGCGTTCGACTCTACAGCGCCTTTCTGAGAGCGGACTTCGACGGAGTGTTGCGTCGCGCCGCCTTGTTCTGGCGCCGCTACCCTGACCTCACGACAGCCGACGCCAGCGCGTTGCTGCTGATCGCCATGCGCGGTGAGACGCCCGATGGGGAAGCTGGCCCGACGGTGGGATGGGCGTTCAGCGTGGAGCTGGTCAGGAGTCTCGGGCTGCTCGCCGACTGTCTGCGCCGCGGTGATGACGAACGGCTCGCGGTCGCGATGGGCAAGCTCGGTGCGCTCGACGCCATGGCAACTCGCACCTTCAGCGACGACGCCTCGCTGGTTATTGCCATCATGCGGGCCGTCGCCGACAGCTTCGTTGCAGCTACTATCTACCGGCCGCTACGGGCGCTCGGCGCCCTGCGGCCTGAGCGGAGCTCGCGGCTGCTGGCTTATGCCCGCGACCAATTCAGCCGCGGCCGCGGGATCCTCTGGACTTCACAACAGCACGGCCTCCAACGCCTGCTCGAAGAAAGCTCCTTTGCGCTTTGCACTCCCACCGGTTCGGGAAAGACGCTGGTTGCGAATCTCGCCCTTATTAAGGAACTGCTGCTGCGGGAGGACGAGGGATTGCAGGGGCTGTTGGCCCTTTACATCGTGCCTTCCCGGGCCCTCGCCGGGGAAGTCGAGGCAAAACTCACCTCAGAACTCGGCCATGACATCACCGTCACTGGTCTTTACGGCGGGGCGGACTGGGGCATTACCGACTTCTGGCTGACCAGCGAGCGGCCCGTCGTGCTGATCGTCACCGTCGAGAAAGCGGATGCGCTGATGCGCTATCTCGGCAAAATCCTGATGGCGCGTCTGCGCCTTCTCATCATCGACGAAGCCCACCAGGTCGTCCCTGAGGCGAACGAGGCTACGCGACTGAGCTTCTCGGACCACAGCAATCGATCCATTCGCCTCGAAGGACTTGCGTCACGAATTCTGTCTCATCGCGCGGACGTCGTTCGGATCGCGCTCACCGCCGTAGCCGGCGGCGCCGCGGGACCTGTTGCGCGTTGGGTCGAGGGCCGACCCAACGCCGCCCCGGTCGGCGTACGCTATCGCAGCACCCGCCAGGTCATCGGCGTGCTCGAGACGGCGCCCAACACCCAAGGGGTGATCCTGCTCGATCTGATGAATGGATTGCCCCTCTACCTGCGCGGCGAAGAGGACCCTGTCTATCTGCGGCTGCAGATAGAGGTGATGCCTCAGCTGCCCCCGCGATGGAGGAATAGCCTCAATCGATTCAACTGCCTTAACGTCCTCTGGACCGCCTTGCACCTCGCCGACGAGGATCAACGCGTCCTCATCTCGGTGGCGCAAGAGCCTGAACAAACCATGCGCTGGTTTAAGGAGGCGCTTGAACGGACAGACTGGCAAGGCGTGGTGGGCTTTGAGCCGCCCGACGGTCCGCTCAAGGCGCGGTTCGACGAGGCTCGGGCGGCCTGTCTGGACTATTGCGGCGCCGACTCCTTCGAACTCTTCCTGCTCGATCGCGGGATTGCCACGAGCCATGGCCAGATGCCGCAGCGCCTGCGCCGTCTCATGGTCGATCTCATCGATCGCAAGATCTGTCCGATCACGGTCGCGACGGCGACGCTCACCGAAGGCGTCAATCTACCGTTCGATCTCATCTTCCTGACTTCACTCAAGCGTCGTTCATGGGACCCGGTTGAGGAGCAGCAAGTGATTGCGCCGCTTACCACGGCCGAGTTTCGGAACCTCGCGGGACGCGCTGGGCGGCCGGGCGCGGCACGCGGCATCGAAGGCATGACGCTTGTCGCCCTCCCGACTCAGATTTCCACCACAGGGACGGCGGGGAGGGCGACCCAGCGCCGACAGCGCGCGGAATTGGCGGCGGACTATGACCGGCTGCGTGCGTCACTGGTGATCGAGGAACGGGATGCCAACGACGTGCCCAGCCCGCTCGCGCTGCTCCTCAACCACATCTGGGAGCGCGCTAACCGACTGCTCGGCGTGGCTCCAGACGCTTTCCTTGATTGGCTCGAGAGGACGGCGCCGACTGTCGTCAGCGCGGACGCTGGTACGGGCGCAAGCGACGGGACGGCGAGGTTGGCCGACGCCATGGACGAGCTGGATGCACTCCTTCTCACATCACTCGAAGAGATTGCCCGCGTCGATGAGGCCGCCATGACACGCGCTCGCGCCGAAGCGCAGCTTGCGGTGCTTTGGAGAACAACCTTCACCGCCGTCGCTACCGCGCAGGAAACATGGCTTGAAAAAGCCTTTGTGCGCCGAGGCGCGGGCATCATCGAACACATCTATCCGGACGCGGACGAGCGCCTTCGCCTCTATCGGTACGGTCTTCCGCCGGTGGTGGGGCGGCGCTTCGAGGCCGTAGCACGACGAATACGGGAGCTGTTGGTCGCAGCGGACAACTACGGCTCGGCCGACCCGACGACGAGGATCGATCTATTTGAGGCCCTGGGCGACCTGGTCTCTGGGGACCGTGGCTTCGGCTTTCGAGTCCGCCGCACGGACACCGACGAGGCGATTCTGGAGCGGTGGTCTGATGTCCTCGGTTGGTGGATGAACGAGCCCGATGTGGCCGGCCCATCCCCCGAGGACCTTCGGTCATGGCAACGCTTTGTCGCCGACAACCTGGAGTTCCGCCTAGGTGTAGCCATCGGCGCCGTCGTCGCGGAAGCCTGGGCCGACGGTGCAGAAGATGCGCTGACGTTGCCCAGTCTCGCGGCTTGGAAAGAAACCACGGGCCTACCTTGGATCGGGTTCTGGGCGCGCGAGCTGCTGCGCTGGGGTACCCACGACCCGTTCGTGGCCTTCTGCCTTGCACAAGGTTTGGCTCATACCCGGGAGGCGGCCGGTGCGAGGCGTCGGGAGTTCGACGCATGGCTGCACGATGAGCAAGATGACCCTGAGAGTGAGGACCGGATCGACCCGCAGCTCTTCCTGCGTTGGCAGGCATCCATACCGCGAGCCGAGGGCGCTGCCGGCGCCGCGTCCCAAATGCGCGCAGCCCTCACCGGTACCACCGGGGCGCGCGGGAGCTACGCCGTTATACCGGTGAGACGGGATGACGGAACGGCTTGGCTTGACCCGGCTGGGTTCGAACTTGCAGTGACGCGCCCGATGGCGCGTGTTGGAACGCGCCCTTCCCGCAGCGACTTCGAGCTTGTCACCGCCGCCGGCGAACCGACGGTGAGGCGCCTATTCAGGCCGCCTTAGGCGCGGGCCAGGTAGGCTGCTGAGGATCGCTGACCACTTGGGTCAACGAATAGCACTCCGAACGTGACCAGCCACCCTTGCTCACCGCGTAAACCGTACCTTCAGAGCGTGGGGTGCAGATCATAGTGGTGGCGCGAGATGCGCTAGCCCTCCTGGCAAGACGCCGCGACGTTCGAACGAGCGGCGCAGCCCCTGCACATCACGACCTTGTCCCAAAGGTTCTGCTGCAACGCGGTGGATCGTCGCGGTCGAGACGTCGACAGCCGAGTACCATGTAACCGGATCTCTCCGCCTGGAAGGTAGGATAAGAGATCGAGGACCGAGGAGAGGTCGTGGAAAGTTGCGCAACTTCCTCGCCGGTCTTTCGCAAGACAGGCTTCCGGGAGATGCGATCGGCCTCACCGTAGCTGACAACGGCTGAATCTACCGAATTGGGTACTCGCTCGATCGAAGTTTCGACTGAGCAGAATACCTGAGAAGACCGAGGAAGAAGCGCTGGTAGTCCAAATCGTCAAGCCTTATCCGCTTCGCTGCCATTTTCGTAGCCGACTTTGACCCGGACGACATGCATCCAGCAACTGGCAAGTTGCTGTGAATATTGACTGGGTCGACCAAGATGGTGCTGATGCACTACCACGTGGAGAACTAACTCTCGATGATTCTGGGATCTGGATCCGAATAGCCGGTCTAGGAGGAGCAATGACCAAAAAGCAAAGCGTTCCGCGGCGGCTCCTTAAATACCGCGCGTTCAACAATCTCACATTAGATATAATCATTGCGGACAATCTCTATTATGCCGATCCCAGCACGTTCAATGATCCGCTCGATACGCGGCCTTCGCTCAACAACGATCTTCCTGTCCACGATCTCGAACGCGCAATCCGCCAACTTATCGAACAGCGCATCAACGCAGAAATGAAGGCTGCGGCCAGGACCATTAGATACAAGGGTCCGAAAACCCGAGATCATATTGATCGGCTTAGACGTCTGCAGGCAGATCAGGTCATTTCGGAAATTAGCTATAATGCTAACGACCCAAGCTATGAAATGGATAATCCGCATCAGTTTCTGCTTGGTCGCTATCTGGAGAAGGAACTACTGCTGGAATACGAAAAGGGTATCGTGTCGTTGGCCGAACGCGCCAATTGCCCGTTGATGTGGAGCCACTATGGCGACCAACATCACGGTGTCTGCATCGGTTACTCAGTGCCGTGCGAGGTGTACGATAATCTCCATAGGGTGAAATATGGTGGCAAGCGGTTGGTTGATGCCAGCAAGGTCCTGCGGATGCTAGATGGCGACAACGACGCTCGTCGTCACGTAGACGAGGCTGTTCTTTTTGCGAAAAGCGACAAGTTGGCGGTACGAGCGAGAATGGCGTTTGATCGGGCAGCGCAGGCTACGAGACTCCCCGCTGGAGCTCGAAGAGGTAATCTTCGGAATGCGCTGCAAAGAGGCCGTGAAATACGCCATCATCACCGCCCTGGATGGCAGGAGACGACCTGTGCGCTTCTATGAGATGAACGAAATACACGGGACGTTCAATTTGAAAAAACTGCCGCTGGACGAGGGAGAAATGAGGGCCTTCTTTCCAAAGAGGTCTCGCGACATCCACGAAGCGTTCCAATCTGTCGCGGTCGCCCACCATGTCGAGGAGCAGCCGTTATGATCGCTTGCCTTTCATTCCATTGGGACGGATCGATCCCATGGACCGACACGAAATGACCTGACGCGGTTACATCGGCAACGCCAGCTGTGGTTCCGCGTCGTCGACATGCAGCGCCGACAGTGAGATGCCCAAAAGCCACCCGCCTAGGGGCAGGCATCTCGTTATGCAACAAAGCGACAGATAGGCATTCCAGCTTGTCAATCGGCCCTTTAACTGCGGTTTGTTGTCAAGCTACCATTCTTCCTCTCTCCGGTGACACGCCGGTAGCGATTGCTCCGTCGGAGCTGGTCAGGTCGCGGAGACGGAGCGATCGCGGATGGCGAGACGATTGCCTAGCGGGCTTGGCAATCGACGTCGTTGGCGGCTTCGTCGGGTTGGGTTGATGTCGTAGCTGGGGTCATGGTTCTTCCGAGGTCGCGAGCGCCTCATGATGATCTCCGGATCGGGCGCCTCATGCCATAGCCAACTCGCCATCGCACCGGTCTCGAAGCCGATACGCTCGGCATGAGGCGCATGTTTGTTAAGCAGGTCAGTCAAGGCACCAGGATTAGACTTGGCTTTCCCTTCGAAGATTACTTGACCAGTCTCGCTGACAACGCACACAGCGGTTTCTCTCTGTGAGACGTCCAGCCCGACGTACTGCTTCATGGGAGCTCCTTCGAATCATTCGATTGCGAGCGCTCAACGATAACGGAGGTTGTCTGCCACGAGCGCCGACCGCAATTGCGTCATCGTTTACAAATTGACCCCTGATCGGCGTCCAATTTTGGCTCTGACTCATATGTG
>NZ_VSST01000069.1 GCF_019402665.1 Bradyrhizobium canariense | reverse complement strand
CGCTTGCGGGAGAGGGTTGGGGAGAGGGTGCCTCAACGTTGGGATTCCCCCAGAGGAGAGAGCCCTCACCCGCCTTCGGCGCAACCTCTCCCGCAAAGCAAGCGGGAGAGGTTGAGGAGCCCACGGCCCGACCGCTTCAACCCATTCGCATTCGTCAGCACTTAGCAACCCACGCGCGGGGTCGATCATGTCGTCTGCTTCAGAATCCACCGCTCCGCAGGACGAGGGCAAGCGGATCGTGTTCGAGGACCCGCATGGCGCCGCCGCCAACATGCAGGAAGCGGAGGTCACGCGCGTGCGAAGCTTGCGCGGCGCGTGGCGCTGGACGCTCGTCGTCGCGACCGCCGCGACCATCCTGCTCTGCATCAACCAGCAATTCTCGCTGCGCTTCTTCGTCGGCTACACCCAGCTCAACACGGAGTATTTCTATCTCCTGATCGCCCTGATGCTGCCGTTCACGTTCCTGATCTTCCCGGGAACCCCGCGCGCGCCGCTCGACCGCATTCCCTGGTACGACCTTCTCTGCTTCGTCGTAACTTTTGCCGCGGCGCTGCTGCTGATGTTGAACGTGCGCAAAGCCGCGGAGGCCGGCTGGGAATTCGGCGGCGCGCCGAACAGCGTGACCGCGGCGGGTCTCGTGATGTGGGTGATGCTGATGGAGGCGCTGCGGCGGACCGGGGGCTGGAGCCTGCTGCTGAGCGTGCTCCCCTTCACCGTCTATCCGCTGTTCGCGGAATCCAGCTGGCTCGGGCCGTTCCGCGGCACACAATCGACGCTGGAGCAGGCGACCGCCTATCACGTGCTGTCGGGCGAGAGCCTCGGCATTCCCATCCAGGCGTTTGCCGACACCGTGATCGGCTTCCTGGTATTCGGCACGGCGCTGATGATGACCGGCGCCGGAAAGTTCTTCATCAATCTCGCCTTCGCGCTGTGCGGCACCTTCCGCGGCGGCGCGGCGAAGGTCTGCATCTTCGCCAGCGGCCTGCTCGGCATGATGTCGGGCTCGATCATCTCCAACGTGCTCACCGCCGGCACCATGACCATTCCGGTGATGAAGAAGAGCGGCTTCCGCGCCTCCTACGCCGGCGCGATCGAGGCGTGTGCCTCGACCGGCGCGGTGCTGGCTCCGCCGGTGATGGGTGCGACCGCGTTCGTGATCGCGCAGTTCCTCAATGTCAGCTACGCCGACGTCGCGATTGCGGCCATCATTCCCGCCGCGCTCTATTACGTCGGCTTGTTCATGCAGGTCGATTCCTACGCCGCACGACACGGGCTGAAGGGCATTCCGCGCGCGGAGCTGCCGCGGGTCATGGATACAATCAAGGACGGCTGGTACTACGTCTTCGTCATCGCGCTGCTGATCGTGATGCTGCTCTACTTCAAGCGCGAGAGCCATGCGCCGTTCTACGCTACCGCCCTGCTTCTGGTCCTCAACCAGCTGTTCTCGAAGGACACGCGCTGGACTGTCGCGACCATCGGCAAATTCCTCGAGGTCAACGGCCGCACCTTCGTCGAGCTTGTCGGCATCCTCGCCGGCTGCGGCCTGCTGATCGGCGCCTTCTCGATGACAGGCGTGGTGTCGAGCCTTGCCAACGACCTGCTGCGCATTGCGGGTGACAATCCGTTCCTGCTGCTCGGCATGTGCGCCCTCACCAGCCTGATCCTCGGCCTCGGGTTGACCACGACGGCCTGCTACATCTTCCTCGCCATCCTGGTCGCACCGGCGCTGGAGAAACTCGGGCTGAACAAGATGGCCGTGCACATGTTCATCTTCTACTGGGGCATGCTGTCGTCGATCACCCCGCCGGTCGCGATCGCCTCGTTCGCGGCCGCAGGCATTGCCGGTTCGCCGGCGATGAAGACGGGCTGGGAATCGATGTGGGTCGGCAGCATCATCTATTTCATCCCGTTCTTCTTCGTGCTCAATCCCGCGCTGGTGCTGCAGGGGCCGAGCCCCTATCTCGCCGGTCTCGGGCTGATGGCGCTCGCGGCGTTCGGCACGCTGTTCATCTGCGGCGGCATTCAGGGCTACCAGCCCTTCGTTGGCGATCTCCGCGGCGCCGGTGCGCTGGAATGGCCGATCCGCGTACTGCTGGTGATCGGCGGGTTCGTGGTGGCCACCCCCGGCGGCGGCATCATGCCGCTGTCGCAGATGCAGGTGACGCTGCTCGGCCTCGCCATCCTCGTCCCCACGGTTTTGCTCGCCCTGCTGCTGGTCCGGCGGCAGACCATGGTGCCGGACGGGTTGCGCGTGCCCTGATTGCGTTGCACAAAGAGAGGCGATGAAACAGCTTTCGCCTCTCGCCACCGCCTGGACCCGCTCCAAGCCGCCTTTGCTGCGGTTTCTGGACAATTGCCTCAGCGAATTCTCGGCGGAGACCTCGGGCGCGGTCGCCGACTACATTCCCGAGCTCGGCAAGGCCGATCCTGCCTGTTTCGGCATCAGCCTCGCGACCCTGGACGGTCATGTCTACGAGGTCGGCGACTCCAGGGCGCCCTTCACCATCCACTCGATGTCAAAGCCGTTCGTGTTCGCACTCGCGCTGGACCTGCTCGGCGCAAACAGGGTCGAGAGCGCGATCGGCGTCGAGCCTTCAGGCGATCCCTTCAACTCGATCCGGCTCAACTCGGAGAACCATCCGTTCAACCCGATGGTCAATGCCGGCGCGATCGCCTGCACGGGGCTGATCCACGACAGCAAGGGTACGGACGCCTTCGAGCAAATTCGCCTCGCGCTCAGTCGTTTTGCCGGCCGCGGCCTCGCCGTCGACGAGGCCGTCTACGCTTCCGAAAGCCAGACCGGCGACCGCAACCGCGCCATCGGCTATCTCCTCAAGACCAACGCGGTGATCTCGGACAATGTCGCTGCCGTGCTCGACGTCTATTTCCGGCAATGCGCGGTGCTGGTCACCGCGCGCGACATCGCGGTGATGGCGGCAACACTCGCCAACCGCGGCGTCAACCCGGTCACAGGCGAGCAGGTGCTGACGCCTTACGCAATCTCGCGCACGCTGTCGGTGATGACGTCGTCGGGCATGTACGACTATGCCGGCGAATGGATCTACCGGATCGGCATCCCCGCCAAGAGCGGCGTCGGCGGCGGAATTCTCGCAGCCCTCCCCGCGCGCCTCGGGCTCGGCAGCTATTCGCCAAGGCTCGACAAGCATGGCAACAGCGTGCGCGGCATCAAGGTCTGCGAGGCGCTGTCCTCGCACTACGATTTGCACATGCTCAACCGCAGTGACGATGCGCGCAATGCCGTCATCGCCGATTACGACATCGGCAAGAGCCCGTCGCGGCGCGTGCGCCGCCCACAGGAGCGCGATATTCTCGCGGCGCATGAGCAGGAGGTGCGGATCATCGAGCTGGTCGGCACACTGTCGCTGTCGGCGGTCGACTATGTCTCGCGCCGCCTTGCGGGCCGGCCGCGGCCGCAATTCGTGATCTTCGATCTCCACCGCGTCACCTCCACCACCCGCGCCGGGGCGCGGCTGGTAGCCGAAGCGTTCGAGGAGCTGGCGGCGCTGAATGTGACCGTCGTACTGTCCGGCGTCAGGCGCGCCTCCAAGGAATGGGACAGCCTGCGGGAATGGACCGCCGAGCTCAAGAACGTCCGCGACTTCTATTTGCTCGACACCGCGATCGAATGGGCCGAAGACCAGATCATCTATCGGTACGGAGGCTCGATCGATTTCCACGAGACCACCGAGCTTGCCGAACAGCCGCTGCTGGCCGGCATGAGCGAGGAAGAGCTGACCGACCTCGCCTCGATCTGCACGATCCGGACCTATCAATCCGGGACAAAGATCCTCACCACGGGCGATCCCGCCGATGCTCTGTTCTTCCTGCGCAGCGGCGCCGTGCATGTCACGCTGCCCGACGGCGTGCGGCTGGCGACGCTCACCGCCGGCATGGCCTTCGGCGAAATGGCCCTGATCGAGACCACTCGCTCCGCCGACGTGTTCGTGGACATGGCAGCGACCGCGTTCGAAGCGCCCCTGAAAGCGTTCGAGCGCTTCCGCAAGCAGCACCCGCACGCCAGCGAACGCATCATGCGCAATCTTGCGCAGCTTCTCGCCGACCGTCTGATCGTCGCCAACGCCAGGGTGGATATCTTGACCTCGACCTGAGCGGCCTAGCGGCCCGCCGCCTCACTGATCCGCCGATTAATCTTGGCCGCACTCGCCTTGAGCAATTCGGACGGCTGCTGGCCGGTCGCTGCGCATAGGCAGGCCCAGTAATAGATGACATCGCCGAGCTCTTCGACGAGGCCTGCCTGGTCGAGCCAGTCATCGCGCAGCAGCTTCTTGATGTGCTCGGCGACCTCGCCGGATTCGCCGGCGAGACCGAGGCCCAGATAGGACAGCCGTTCGTTGGACGGATGCTCATCGACTTTTGCAACGGTGGCGGCCCAGGCCGCATATTCATCGATCGTCATCGGCATCCCTCGCCGCGGCTTTGGATCAGCCAACCACTTCCGTGACCGGCTGAAGATCGATCTCAAACGTCTCCAAAAACTTTGACGTCATGATGTAGAAGCCGACCGAAAGCTGCAACTCGACGAGTGCGGCGGGTGTCAGCTTCGATGCGATCGCGTTGAAGATCGCCGCGGTCGGCTTGTTCAATTTCACGATCTCGTCGGTGAAGGCGAGCGCGGCACGCTGCACCTCGTCGAAGCACTTGGCGTCCTGCCAGTTCTCGAGCGCTTCGTTCTGCTCGTCGGTGACGCCGACATTCTTGCCGATGCGCTTGTGCGCGACGATCTCGTACGGCGCCTCGCACAAAATTCCGGTGCGGGTGATCGCGAGTTCGCGCACGATCGGATCGAGCTCGCCCTTGTGACGGATGGCGCCGCCGAGCCGGCAGTACTGCTCGAAATAGCTCGGCGAATGCGACATCATCCGGAAGATGTTGGCGTTGCGGTTCTTGTCGAGGATCTCGCGGGTGCGGTCGGATGCCTTGGACGGGTCGCTGTAGTTGATGCGGGCCATGATTTTCCTGAAGTTTTTCCCTAAGCCTTTAATGCTTTTTGTCGTTAGCGGCGAAAGTTCCACGAAACTGTATTCTTGCGCGTCCGCAGGAGCAACAACATCGAGTCAAAATGCCGCCGCATTGCTGAACGACCTTGGTACAGTCGATATTCGCCGCGTGGGGACTTGATCGCGGCGGATACTCGCAAGGGGTGTTCCGAGTAAAAACAATTGGCCGTTGGGCGCTAACCGCGCATCGATGAGTCACGCCCAAGTCTAGGGAGAAAATGGCATGAAGGAAGCCACCAAGGGGGCGGCCTCGGAGGCGCTCGCGCATATGCTGGCGGTGATGGCGATGCTCGTCATCGCCAGCATCCTGTTCTACGGGCGCTAGTTAAGAGTCGGGTGAGAGCTTTCGTCATTCCGGGGTGGCCCTCGCACAGGCCAGGCCCAGAATTCCCGTTCCAGGCTCGGTCTCTCAGGACCGCCCCCGAATGACGAATCCCACCGCTGGCTTTGCAGTAGCCCGGATGGAGCGAAGCGCAATCGGGAAAGTCTATCGGTGAGGTGAAAATTCCGGATTTCGCTGCGCTCCATCCGGGCTACATTCGAGCATCCAAATTTCACTATCCATCTTTGGCGAAGAACGGCACCAGCCTGCCAGCGAACGGTTTGAAGCTCGCACTGACCTCATCGCCGATGGCGAGATCATTCTCACCATGCGCCATCATGCGAAAACCCTCGGCGCAATCGACCAGCAGGATGTTGAAGGGCACGTGCGGCCGCGTCTCAGGCGTCGCGGCGCGGCAGACCAGCGACGTCGCGTAGACCCTGCCCTTGCCGCTGGCACGCTGCTCGCGCGGATCGGGCGCACCGCAGGCGGCGCAGAAGGCGCGATGGAAATACTGCACATGGCTGCAGGAGGTGCAGGTCTGAAAGGTGATGACTTGCACACCTTGGGTCCAATCCGCGATTCGCTCGCTCATCGCACCCGCTCCAGGAACATGCTGACGTGAGACGACAGCACGCCGCCGTCGCCGTGCAGGAGCGCGATCGAGGCGTCACGCACTTGACGATTCGTCGCCCGCCCCGTCATCTGCAGATGCGTTTCGACAAGATGCGCCATCGCGCCACCGACGCCGCAATGACCGTAGCTGAGCAGGCCGCCATGGGTGTTCAGCGGCATCGCGCCGTCGCGGCTGAAATGGCCTGCGCGCACGCGCGCGGCTGCCTCGCCCCGGCCAGCAAGGCCAAGGTCTTCCAGCAGCATCGCGAGCGTGATCGTAAAGCTGTCATAGATCGCGGCGTAGCGCACGTCGGAGATCGCAAGGCCGGTCGCCTCCTTGGCGCGGCCGACGGAGATCTCCGCGCCGAGCTCGCTCAGGGCGGGCGCTGCAGTGACGTGCTGATGGGTATGGGCCTGGGCACAGCCGCGAATGCGCACGCCGGCCTCTCCGGTCCGCTCGCGGCTAACGACGAAGGCTGCGCCGCCGTCGGACACCGGGCAGCAATCGAGCAGCTTCAGCGGCATCGCCACCGGCTTCGAGGCCATGACGTCGGCGACCTCGATGCGATCTTGGAATTGCGCACCGGGATGAGTGCAGGCGTGGGTGCGCATCAGCACCGCGAATTCGGCAAGGTCTTCTTCCGTCACGCCGTATTCGTGCATGTACCTGTTCGCGACCAGGCCGTAATAGGCGGGAATCGTCGGTCCGAGCGGCACTTCGTAATCGGGATGGCCGACCTGCGCCAGCGCCTGGATCGAGGCATCGCGGCTCTGCCCGGTGAGACGGTTCTCGCCTGCGACGACGAGCACATTGCGGGCGACGCCTGCTTCGACGAGATGATGGGCGAGCATGGTCATCGCGAGCCCGGTCGCGCCGCCGACCTGGACGGCATGGGCGTAACTGGGGCGGATGCCAAAATGCTCGGCAAAGACGGTCGCCAGCATGATGTGCGGCGAAACGGTGGAGTAGCCGCAGAGGATGCCGTCGATCTCGGCGCGCTCGAGCCCGGCATCGTCGAGCGCGGCCTGCGCGGCCTTACTCATCAGGTCCAGCGAGGACGAGCCTTCGTGCTTGCCGAAAGGCGTGAGGCCGACGCCGGTGATAAAGCTCATGGGCGCACCAGTGCATCGTCATTCCGGGGCGGCGAACGGGTGACGCCATCGCGGACCATGGCGTCGATCTCGTCGGCGGAATAGCCGATCTCACGCAGGATTTCCGCGCCGTGCTCGTTGAGCTGTGGCGCGAGCCGCACCGGTTCGGCCCCGGTCTCGGACCAGGTCGCCGTCACCCTCATGCTCCGGATCGGCCCTTCAGTTGGATGGTTCACCACCGGGAAAAAGTTGGTCGCCTCCAGATGCTCATCGTGCAGCATCGACGCGAGGTCGTGCATCGGCATCACGGGCACATCGGCCTTGGTCAGCAGGTCGATCCATTCCTCGGTGCTGCGCGTCTCGAAGATGCGCGCGAGCTCGGCATAGACGACGTCGATATTGGCGGCGCGGCCGGCGAATGTCGCGAACATCGCGTCGGCCCGCAGGTCGTCGCGTCCCGTCGCCTTGAAGAAGTTCTCCCACTGCTTGTCGTTGTAGACGATGACGCTGAGATAACCGTCCGAGGTCTTGTAGGGCCGGCGATCGCGCGAGAGGTGGCGGGCGTAACCGCCCTTGTCGAGCGGGGGCTCGTAGGTGAGCCCGCCCATGTGGTCGCCCATGACGAAGCCGGCCATGGTCTCGAACATCGGGATGTCGACGCGCTGGCCGCGTCCGGTGCGGTCGCGATGCACGAGGCTGGCGCAGATCGCGCCCACGGCGGTGAGGCCGACGATGCGATCGACCAGTGCGTTCGGCACATAGCGCGGCACGCCGTCGCCCGTCTGCGCCATCAAGGCCGGCAGCGCGGTGGCGCCCTGGATCAGGTCGTCATAGGCGGGTTTTGCAGCATACGGCCCGTCCTGGCCGAAGCCGAACACGCCGGCATAGACCAGACGCGGATTGATCTTGGAAACAACGTCATAGCCCAGTTGAAGCCGCGCCATCGCCTGCGGGCGGACGTTGTAGACGAGAACGTCGGCGTCTTTCAGCAAGCGCAGCACGGCCTCGCGGCCGGCGGGCTTCTTCAGGTCGAGGCAGATCGAGCGTTTGCTGCGGTTGGTGTTGAGGAACACCGGGCCCATGCCGGCGTGCCGCATCGGACCGATCAGGCGGGTGACGTCACCGTCCAGAGACTCCACCTTGATGACGTCTGCGCCATAGTCGCCGAGCATCTGGGTCGCATAGGGACCCATCAACACGGTGGTCATGTCGACGACCTTGATGCCCTTCAGCGGCCCCATCGTTCACTCCCGATTGCGCGGGCTCAAGCGAGCCCTGCGATTTCGGTCCAGCTAACGGCAGCGGCGGCGCATGCGCAAGGGCGGCCGGCGTATGGCCGCATGCGCCGGCCGCTAAGGGCTATTTCTTCTGACGGGATTCGCGAACCTTGAGGAGACGGTCGAGCTCCTCGTTCTGCTGGTTGATGCGGTCTGCGATCCGCGACTCGTTCTGCTCACCCGAGGCGGCCGCGGCCTGCTCGATGAGCTGGCGGATATTGTCCTCGAGAATCGCGATGCGATCGTTGAGTGCGTCCATCGACAGCGAATCTTCGTAGTCATTGCTCATGATGCATGTCCCGCGAATCAATCAGTGCCGTAGGGTGGGCAAAGCGAAGCGTGCCCACCATGATCTAGCGCAAACAAGATGGTGGGCACGGCGCTGGCTGCGCCTTTGCCCACCCTACAAGGTCGGAGCTTACTTCAGCGGCTCCAGCACGGAGACGTAGTTGGCAACCGCCGCACCGCCCATGTTGAAGATGCCGCCGAGTTTTGCATTCTTGAGCTGCATGCCCTCGGGCGCTTGGCCGGCGAGCTGCATCGCGGTCATCACGTGCATGGAGACGCCGGTGGCGCCGATCGGATGGCCCTTGGCCTTCAGGCCGCCGGACGGATTGACCGGGAGCTTACCGTCCTTGAGCGTCCAGCCTTCCTTGATGGCGCGGGCGCCCTGCCCCCTCGGCGTCAGCCCCATCGCTTCGTACTCGATCAGCTCGGCGACGGTGAAGCAGTCATGGGTCTCGACGAAGGAGAGATCCGACAATGTAACGCCCGCCTTCTCCAGCGCGCGCTGCCAGGCGACCGTGCAGCCCTCGAACTGGAGGATGTCGCGCTTGGACATCGGCAGGAAATCCTGGGCGTGCGCGGTGGCGCGGAAGCCGATCGACTTGCTCATGCCCTTGGCGGTTTCCGCGTCGGCCAGCACCAGGGCAGCGGCACCGTCCGAGACCAGCGAGCAATCGGTGCGCTTCAGGGGACCGGCAACGTAGGGGTTCTTCTCGCTCTCGGCGCGGCAGAACTCGAAGCCAAAGTCCTTGCGCATCTGGGCGAAGGGATTGGCGACACCGTTCTTGTGGTTCTTGGCCGCGATCAGCGCCAGTGCGTCGGACTGGTCGCCGTATTTCTGGAAATAGGAGCTGGCGATCTTGCCGAACACGCCGGCGAAGCCGCCGACGGTGTCGCCGTCCTCGGGCAGATAGGACGCCTTGAGCAGATTCTTGCCGATCTCCGGCCCCGGCGTGCGCGTCATCTGTTCGACGCCGACAACGAGGACAATCCTGGCCGCGCCGGCCGCGATCGCGCGCACGCCCTGATGGACGGCGGCGGAGCCGGTGGCGCAGGCGTTCTCGACCCGGGTCGCCGGCTTGAAACGCAGCTGCGGGTCGGCCTGGAGCACCAGCGAGGCGGTAAAATCCTGGGGCGAGAAGCCGGCGTTGAAATGGCCGAGCACGATCTCGTCGACATCGCCAGCCGAAATGCCGGCATCCGCCAGCGCCTCATTGGCGACCTTCACCACGAGGCTTTCCACGGTCTCGGTGTCGAACTTGCCGAACGGCGTATGCGCCCATCCGACGATGCTGGCGGTCATGGTCTTTCTCCCTGGCGGTCTCTTGCTGACCTAAGTCTTAGCTCAGGGATGGCAAGACTTCACGCGGGTTTAAGCGCCTGGAGGGTGCGCTGGCAGATGGCAGTTATGCCGGCCCAGTTCCCGGCCCTGATCTCCGACGTCGGGCACAGCCAGGAACCGCCGACAGCGACCACATTGGGCTCCGCGAGCCAGGTTGCCGCATTGGCCTCGCCGACCCCGCCAGTGGGGCAGAACCGCACGTTCGGGAACGGCCCACCCAGAGAGCGCAGCCCCTTGATGCCGCCAGCCTGCTCGGCCGGGAAAAATTTTGCGATGTCGAAGCCGTAGGACAGCGCCATCATCAGCTCGGACGCCGTGGCGATACCGGGCGCAAACGGCAAGGAGCTATGGGTGGCGGCCTTCAACAGGTCCGGGGTCAAGCCGGGGCTGATGCCGAACGCAACACCGAGCTTCTCGACACGCGTGAAGTCGGCCGGATTGAGAATCGTGCCGATGCCGACGATCGCCTCGGGCACCTCGGCCATCATCGCCCTCGCCGCCTCGATCGCAACGGGGGTACGCATGGTCACCTCCAGCGTGCGGACGCCGCCGGCGACCAGCGCACGCGCCAGCGGCACAGCATCCTGGATACGCTCGATGGTGAGGACGGGAATGACGGTCGCGGCCTTGAACAGCGCGGCGAGTTGGTTCTGTTGGGCAGTCGTGGTCATCTTGGCTTTCGTTTCACTTGGTCGCTTGACGCGTGGTCGCCGGCCGGTGCCGTTTCTTCGGCGGCATGGCATAACCCGGAATGATGGCGCCGGAATAGCAGATCACGAGGCTGGCGAGGCGGTGCCCGGCCTGGGCGGACTCGACCGGGTCGGAACCGGCGAGCCGTGCGGCGATATAGGCCGCCGCAAAGCTGTCGCCGGCCGCGGTGGTGTCGACCACGGGCTTGGTCATGGGCTCGGCGCGGACCTCGTAGGGGCCCCCGGGAAAGCGCAGCAGGCTGACCGGCTCCGCGAGCCGGAACACCAGCTCGGGGGTCGGGATGCGCGCCATCAACTGTTCGTGGCTTTCGCCGGGATAGAGGGCGAGCAGATCCTCGGTCGAGGTCAGCACGATGTCGGCAGCCGCGAAGGCGGCTGAAAACACCTCGCGCGCGACGTCGCGATCCGGCCATCCCCGCGCGCGGAAATTGGTGTCGAACACGAAGCGGGTGCCGAGCAGGCGCGCGCGCTTGATCGCCGCGAACAGGCGCTCGCGCCCGGCCGCGTCGTAGATCGAGAGCGTGATCGCAGAGAGATAGATGATGTCGTAGCTCATCAGCGAGTTGAGGAGATCGTCCGTCTCCGGCAGATTCATCAGCTGGCGCGCCGCCGCACTGTCGCGCCAGTGGAAGAACTGGCGCTCGCCCTTCGCGTCCAGCTGGATCATGTAGAGGCCGGGCAGCTTGCCCGGCAGCCGCGCGACGCGCCTCGTGCCGACGCCCTCGGCTGTCCAGGCCGCGATCATCTCATCGCTCAGGGCATCGTCGCCAAGCGCGGTGAAATAGTCGACCTTGACCTCGAGCCGCGCGAGGTACACGGCCGTGTTGAGAGTGTCGCCGCCGAATCCACGCGAGTAGAGGCCGCCACCCTGCCCGCCGGATTGTCCACCCTGGGCCTGCCGGAGCTCGACCATGCATTCGCCGATGCAAGCAACGCTCGCCATCACTTTACCCGCTCAGTCAGAGATCACGCGACGAAATTGCCGCCGAGCTCGTCTTCGATGTGAATGCGGATGATGTCGTCGAAAGTCTTCTCAGCGGTGGTGAAGCCGAGCTCGAGCGACCGCTTTGCATTGAAGTTGCGCGGCCAGCCGCCGACGATGCCGACGATGAAGGGATCGGGTTCCCGCTTGATGCGGGCGGCGACCTTGTCGCCGGCGACGCGTTTCAGCGCAGCGATCTGCTCGCCAACCGTCGCCGACAGGCCCGGCATGGTCAAATTACGGCGCGGCCCCACCGCGGCGAGGTCCATGGTGCCGGCATGCAGCAGGAAGCCGACGGCTGAGCGCGGCGTGGCATGCCAATGGCGGACGTCCTCGGACACGGGAAGGACCGCTTCCTTGCCGGCCAGCGGCTCGCGCAGAATATTGGAGAAGAACCCCGATGCCGCCTTGTTGGGCAGGCCGGGCCGAATGCAGATGGTCGGCAGGCGGATGCCGATGCCGTCGAGGAAGCCGCGGCGGGAATAGTCGGCCAGCAGCAGTTCGCCAATCGCCTTCTGCGTGCCGTAGCTCAGAAGCGGCGTGTGGAAGAACTCGTCGCCGATCGCATCGGGGAACGGCGCGCCGAACACCGCGATCGAGGACGTGAAGACCACGCGCGGCTTGTAGCCGCCGCCGGCGAGCCTGACGGCATCGAGCAGCATCCGCGTGCCGTCGAGATTGATGCGGTAGCCCTTGTCGAAATCGAGTTCGGCTTCGCCTGAGACGATCGCGGCGAGGTGAAAGATCACATCCGGACGGCCGGCGATCAGCTTTTCGGCCGCACCCGGCATGGCGAAATCGCTCGACACCGTCTCGACGGCAAAACCGGCTTTTTCCGGCGCCTTCGGCTCGACCACGTCATGCATGGTCAGCTTGGTGATGTCGCTCTTGCCAAGCCGGCCGTCGCGCAACAACCGTTCGCACAATTTGCGGCCGACCATGCCGGCGGCGCCCAGAACCAGAATGTGCAAGAGCCTACTCCTTTTTATTGGCCGGAACGCGCCGATTTCGGCGATTCGTCCTGGCGCGCTCTCAAGGCGGGCCCCGCGATCATTCCTTCACGGCGCCGGTCATCGCCGACACATAATACTCCACGAAGAAGGAATAAAGGATAACTACGGGGACCGAGCCGGTCAGAGCCGCCGCCATCAGCGCGCCCCAATGATAGACGTCGCCATTGACGAGCTCGGTGATCGCACCGACGGGGATCGTCTTGTTCTCGGACGAGGAGATGAAGGTCAGCGCGTAGATGAACTCGTTCCAGGACAACGTGAAGGCGAAGATGCCCGCCGAGATCACGCCCGGCAGCGACAGCGGCAGCGTGATCTTCATCAGAATCTGCAGCCGCGTCGCCCCGTCGATCAGCGCACACTCCTCCAGCTCATAGGGAATGGTGCGGAAATAACCCATCAGGAGCCAGGTGCAGAACGGGATCAGGAAGGTCGGATAGGTCAGGATCAGCGCCAGGTTGCCGTCGAACAGCCCGAGCTGAAACACGATCGCCGCCAGCGGAATGAACAGGATCGAGGGCGGCACGAGATAGCCGAGGAAGATCGCAAGGCCGACATAGCGCGAGCCCTTGTAGCGCAGGCGCTCGATCGCATAGGCAGCGCAGACGCTGGCGAACAGGGAGATGAAGGTCGAGGACACCGAGACGATCACGGTGTTCCACATCCAGAGCGGATAGTCGGTGTCGAAGAACAGCTTCTTGATGTGCTCAAGCGTCGGATGCACGATCCAGAACGGATTGTACTTTTCATAGTCGTACATCTCCGCGTCCGGCTTGAACGTCGCGACCGCCATCCAGTAGAACGGGAATAGCAGGAAGAAGATGATCAGGCCGAGCGGAAGGTAGACGCGAAAAAACTTCCGCGGAAAACTTTCCAGATAGTCCATTCCGACGCTTTGGTCGTCCGCTGTGGTCATGGTCAGTCCCTCCCGCCCTGCTGCCAGCGGGAACGCTGAAGCCCGAAAAAGCTGAGCAGGATCGCCGCGACCAGGAACGGAATCATCGCGTTCGAGATCGCCGCGCCCTCGCCCAGATTGCCGCCGGTGATGGCGCGCTGGAACGACAGCGTCGCCATCAGATGGGTGGAGTTGATCGGCCCGCCCCGCGTGATGGTGTAGATGAGCTGGAAGTCCGTGAAGGTCATCAGCACCGAGAACGTCATCACGACCGCGATGATCGGCGACAGCATCGGCAGCGTGATGTGGCGGAAGCGCTGCAGATTGGTGGCGCCGTCGAGATTGGCGGCCTCATAGAGCGAGGGCGAGATGGTCTGAAGTCCCGCCAGCAGCGTGATCGCCACGAAAGGAACGCCGCGCCAGATATTGGCGGCGACCACCGACCAGCGCGCATTCCAGGGATCGCCAAGGAAATCGATATAGCGTGTGATCAGGCCGGCCTTGATCAACACCCAGGAGATGATCGAGAACTGGCTGTCATAGATCCACCAGAACGCGATCGCAGAGAGCACCGTGGGCACGACGAAGGGCAACAGCACGATTGCCCGGATCATCGACTTCATCGGCAGCCGCTCGTTCAGCAGAAGCGCCAGGTAAAGGCCGATGGCGAATTTCACCGCGCTGGCGGCGACCGTGTAGAAGATGGTGTTGAACACCGACAGCCAGAACACCGAGTCCTTCGCCAGCGAGACGAAATTCTGGAAGCCGATGTAGCGTCCGGCACCGCCGATCTTGGTGTCGGTCATGCCGAGCCAGAAGCCGAGCGCCAGCGGGTAAGCCAGAAACAGAATGAGGATGGCGATCGCCGGCACCATGAACATCGCGCCGAGGAAATGCCGGCTCTCGAATGCTCTGGTCCACAAGCTGCTGCGCTTGGCCTGCGCGACAGTGGACTCGGCCATAACTGCCATGTCGGATTCCCCTCGACGAAAAGTCGCGGCGTCCGGCGAACCGGACGCCGTGCAGATTGGAGCTGATCAGACCTGGTAGTAGCGCTTGGCGCGCTCGGCTGCGCGTGCGGCTGCCGCCTTCGGCGTCACGGAGCCCGACGCCGCCTCGGCGAACATGTCGACGACGACGAAGTCGCCCATCACGGCGGCGGAGGCATAGCCGAGATCGCCGGCATAGCCGTTGTCGCGGCAGCGCTTCAGGCAGTCGCGATACGGCGTGATCTTGGGATCGGAGGTCCACACCGGGTTGTCGTTGTAGGCCGGAAGCGGCGGCGACACGTAGCCGTTGGAGGAGACCTCCCAGGCGTCGTAGTTCGGCTTGTCCATCATGAACTTGATGTATTCCTTGACCGCCTTCGGATACTTCGAGTGCTTGTAGCCGTAATAGACGAGTACGTTCTGCTGCTCGGTCGACACGCCCACGGGCCCGATCGGCATCGGCGCGTGGTTCATGTCCTTGGCGATCTCCTGCTGCTTCGGATCGGTCGAGTTCTTTCCGACGGTCCAGATCGAGATGCCGTTCAGCGTCAGGCTAAGCTCGCCGTTGAGGAACGCCTTGTTGTTGTTCGAGTCATTCCACGACAGCACGCCGGGGATGAAGGTCTCGTAGAGCTGCTTGACGTATTCGAGCGCGGCGATCGTCTCCGGCGAGTCGATCACGACCTCGTTCTTCTCGTTGACGACCTTGCCGCCGAAGGCCCACAGCGCCCACTGGCACCAACCGTTGGCGTCACCCGTGGCGTGGCCGAGCGCGAAGCCGGCCGGCGTGTTGTTCTTCTTCAGCGCCTGGCAGAGCTTGAGGAAGCCGGCAGTGTCCTTGGGAAATTCATCGAAGCCGGCGGCCTTCACGTGACTGACGCGGTAGTTGAGGCAGCCGCCGGTCGCGCCCTGGGGAATGGCGATCCAGCTGTTGCCCTTCTTGCCGTAGCGTTCGGCGACCGGGTACCAGCCGCCATACTGCGCGCCGAGATAGTCGGCGACGTCAGTCATGTCGATCAGCTTTTCCGGGAACTTGTGGGGATCATCGAGCGTGCCGATGATCAGGTCGGGACCGGCGCCGACATTGGCGGCGACCGCGGCTTTCGGGCGGATGTCCTCCCAGCTCTCGGCCTCGAGCTTGACCTTGACGCCGGTCTTCTCGGAAAACGCCTTGGTCTGCTCGGCGAATTTGTCGAACTCGGCCTGAATGAACTGCTTCCAGCGCAGCACGCGGATGGAGGCGTTCGCCTCGGGCGTGTTGGTCCACTCCGCCGCGCGCACCGGGACGATGCCCGGGCCGGCCAGCAGCGCCGCGCCGCCCAGACCGACTTTAAGCACACTTCGCCTGTCGAAATCGCTCATCGTTCTCTCCCTAAATTTTATATTTGTATTGGGTCGTCTTGTATTGGGCAGTTCTTCGGCGTCGCTACACGCGTTTGCCCGTCGCCTCGTCGAACAGATGAATTACGGAAGGATCGGGCTTCAGCTTGACCTTGTCACCCGGGTTGAACTGGTGACGTTCGCGGAAGACCGCGACGACCTGCTCACCACCGAGCTTCGCAAACACCTGCGTTTCCGAGCCGGTCGGCTCGACCACGACGATCTCGGCATCGGCGCCGTCGTCAGCGATGGTGAAATGCTCTGGGCGCACGCCGTAAACGACAGGACGCCCGTCGGACGCCGCCGGCGCGTTCCTGAGCGGCAGCTTCACGCCATTCGGCCCCTCGAAGGTCGCAACGCCGTTGACGCGCACATGCCCCTTCAGGAAGTTCATGGACGGCGAGCCGATAAAGCCGGCGACGAACTGGTTCTCGGGCTTGTCGTAGAGCTCGAGCGGCGTACCCATCTGCTCGACGATGCCGTCATGCATGACGACGATCTTGTCGGCCATGGTCATGGCCTCGATCTGATCGTGGGTGACGTAGACCGTCGTGGTCTTCAGCCGCTGGTGCAGCTCCTTGATCTCGGTGCGCATCGCGACGCGCAGCTTGGCGTCGAGGTTCGACAAGGGCTCGTCGAACAGGAAGACCTGCGGGTCGCGCACGATGGCGCGGCCCATGGCGACGCGCTGGCGCTGGCCGCCGGAGAGCTGGCGCGGATAGCGTTCGAGCAGCGGCGACAGTGCCAGGATCTCGGCGGCGCGCTTGACGCGCTTGTTGATCTCTTCGGTGCTTTCGCCCCGCAGCTTCATCGAGAAGCCCATGTTCTCGCCGACCGTCATGTGCGGATAGAGCGCGTAGTTCTGGAACACCATCGCAATGTCCCGCTCCTTGGGCTGGACATTGTTGACGACGCGGTCGCCGATCGAGATCGTGCCAGAGGTGATGTTCTCGAGACCGGCAAGCATGCGCAGAAGCGTCGACTTGCCGCAGCCGGAGGGACCAACCAGGACAACGAACTGGCCGTCCTCGATCGGAATCGAAACGCCGTGCAGGACTTCAAAATTGCCGAACGATTTCCGCACGTCGCGGATTTGCACAGACGACATCTAGCTCCCTCCTCGAAAGTCCACGACGCATCTCGCGCCGCGACCGTCTTGTTTTTTCAGACTTCACCGAACGAAGCCCAACCTTAGCGGGCGACATTGTCGGCAGTTTGTGCGGTTTTGGCAATTTGTCTTTGGTTAGTCCGTGCTGGTAGCGCTGTCAACGTTCCTTTGTTTGCGACAGTGAGTGTGTTAAGAGCAGCAAATGGGTCGAAACCGCACCAAGTCAGGCAAAATCCGGCTGGCGGAAGTCGCCGAGCTCGCCGGCGTAAGCCCGATCACAGCGTCCCGCTTCTTCCGCAATCCCGAGGCGCTGTCGCTCGCCAAACGGACACGGGTCGAGAGCGCGGCCAGGGAGCTCGGCTATGTGCCGAACCTGGCGGCGCGCGCGTTGGCTTCGCAGCGCACCGAGGTGATCGGTGTCTTGATTCCGTCACTGACCAATAATGTGTTCTCCGACGTGCTGCGCGGCATCTACGACGCCTCCGAAAACAGCCGTTACTCGATCCAGTTGTCCAACACACGCTACAGTATTCTCCAGGAGGAGAAGCTGCTGCGCCTGTTTCTCGCGCAGAAGCCGGCCGGGCTGATCGTCACCGGCATCGACCAGACCACGGAATCGCGCGCGATGCTCGATGCCGCCGACTGCCCGATCGTGCAAATCATGGAGATCGGGCCCCATCCGGTCGACATGATGATCGGCTTTTCGCACTATGACGCAGCCCGTGCGGCGGTTGCACATCTGTTCGCGCAAGGTCACCGCAAGATCGGCTTCGTCGGCGCGCGGATGGATCCGCGGGTACAGCGGCGGCTCGACGGATACGTCTCGGCCATGAAGGACGCAGGACTATTCGAGCAACGCCTCGTCGTCACGACGGCGACTCCGACCTCGGTGACGCTCGGAGGCGCCCTGTTCACCGATCTCCTGGCGCGGGAGCCAGGCATGGATGCGGTGTTCTGCGCCAATGACGACCTCGCGCTGGGTGTGCTGTTCGAATGCAGGCGCCGCGAGATCGCCATCCCCGAACAGATCGCGATCGTCGGCTTCAACGATCTGGAATTCATGGCCTCCGCGGTCCCGACTCTGACGAGCGTGCGCACCAACCGCTACGAGATGGGCAACACGGCCGCCAGCATGCTGATCGACGCGATCGACGGACGGCGCCCGGAACATCCGGTGCTCGATCTCGGCTTCAAGGTGATCGAGCGGCAAAGCTCGTCGGCCCGGCGGTCGGACAACCGGCCAGCCGCTTCAGGCACAGGCGCTGCGAACAAAATGGTAGCGTTACCAAGCGGCCATGACTAGTATCGGATTTGTGAGGAAACGACCCGCCAGCGGGCAGGCAAATCGTCGCTCGCGCCGTTGGGCATCGCACAAGCCGATACCATAAAACGGACGCCAGTGCGTTTGCATTGCAGGAGAAACCAATGACAAAAAGACCAACCAATGGGCATGCCCCCGCCGGCAACGGCGCTCGCCGCCACCTCCGCTCGCAGGAATGGTTCAACAATCCGCATAATCCGGGCATGACCGCGCTCTATATGGAGCGCTATCTGAACTATGGTCTCACCCGCACCGAGCTCCAGTCCGGCAAACCGATCATCGGCATCGCGCAGACCGGCAACGACCTCTCCCCTTGCAACCGCCACCATATCGAGCTTGCCCACCGCGTCCGCGAAGGCATCCGCGAGGCCGGCGGCATTGCGATGGAATTCCCGACCCATCCGATCCAGGAGACCGGCAAGCGCCCGACCGCGGCGCTCGACCGCAACCTCGCTTATCTCGGCCTCGTCGAAATCCTCTACGGCTATCCGCTTGACGGCGTGGTGCTAACCACCGGCTGCGACAAGACTACGCCAGCCTGCATGATGGCGGCGGCGACCGTCAACCTGCCTGCGATCGTGCTGTCGGGCGGGCCGATGCTGAACGGCTGGCACAATGGCGAACGCACCGGCTCTGGCACCATCGTCTGGAAATCGCGCGAGCGGCTCGCCGCCGGCGAGATCGACTATGAAGAATTCATGGAGATCGTGGCGTCATCGGCGCCCTCGGTCGGCCATTGCAACACCATGGGCACCGCCTCCACCATGAACGGGCTCGCCGAAGCGCTCGGCTTCTCGCTTCCGGGCTGTGCGGCGATCCCCGCCCCCTATCGCGAGCGCGGCCAGATCGCCTACGAGACGGGAAAACGCATCGTCGACATGGTCTGGGAAGACCTCAAGCCTTCGGACATCCTGACCCGCAAGGCGTTCGAGAACTGTATCGTGATCAATTCGGCGATCGGCGGCTCGACCAACGCACCGATCCACATCAACGCGCTGGCGCGCCACATCGGCGTTGAGCTCTCCATCGACGATTGGCAGAAGGTCGGTCACGACGTGCCGCTGCTGGTCAACATGCAGCCGGCCGGCTTCTATCTCGGCGAGGAATTCCACCGCGCCGGCGGCGTGCCGGCCGTGGTGCGCGAGTTGATGAAGCACAAGCGCATCCACGAGGACGCGGTCACGGTCAACGGACGCGGCATCGGCGAGAATTGCGCCAATGCACCAAAGCCCGACAACGACGTGATCTGGGCTTACGACAAGCCGCTGGTGAAGGACGCCGGCTTCCTGGTGCTGAAGGGCAATCTGTTCGATTCCGCGATCATGAAGACCAGCGTGATCTCCAAGGAATTCCGCGATCGCTACCTCAGCAATCCGACCGATCTCAATGCCTTCGAGGGCCGCGCCGTCGTGTTCGAGGGGCCTGAGGACTATCACGAGCGGATCGACGATCCCTCGCTCGAGATCGACGCGCGCTGCGTGCTGTTCATCCGCGGCACCGGCCCGATCGGCTATCCCGGCGGCGCCGAGGTCGTGAACATGCAGCCGCCTGCGGCGCTGATCAAGCGCGGCATCATGTCCCTGCCCTGCATCGGCGACGGCCGGCAGTCAGGCACCTCGGGCTCACCTTCGATTCTCAATGCTTCGCCGGAAGCCGCCGCCAATGGCGGGCTCGCGATCCTCAGGAACGGCGACAAGGTGCGCGTCGATCTGAACAAGGGCAGCGCCAACATTCTCATCTCGGACGACGAGGTGAAGAAGCGCCACGCCGAGCTCAAGGCCAATGGCGGCTTCAAGCATCCGCCGAACCAGACGCCGTGGCAGGAGCTTTATCGCAACACCGTCGGCCAGCACGCGACCGGCGCCTGCATGGAGCTCGCCACGCGCTACCAGAACGTCGCCGGCAGCTTTGGTGTGGCGCGGGATAATCACTGAATTAGGAACACTTAGCCCGGGTGAGCGAAGCGACACCCGGGACATCGGCTCCCGGATATCGCGCTCGCGCGCTCATCCGGGCTACGGCACTGAGCACATCGAGGAGAAAGAAGAAAATGGCAGACCGCCTCAAGGGAAAGCGCGCCGTCGTCACGGCTGCAGCGGCAGGCATCGGACGCGCATGCGCCGTCGCCTTCGCGCGTGAAGGCGCAACCGTCATCGCCACCGACATCAACGAGAGCGGCATCGCGGGCCTGACCAAGGAAGGCATCGCCGAGGTCGCCAAGCTCGACGTGCGCAGCACCGCCGACGTCAACGCCTTCGCCAAGCGCGTCGGCAAGGTCGACATCCTGCTCAACGCAGCGGGCTTCGTGCACCACGGCACCATCCTGGAGTGTTCGGAAGAGGATTTTGATTTCTCGTTCGACCTCAACGTCAAGTCGATGCACCGGACCATCAGAGCCTTCCTGCCGGACATGCTCGCGGGCGGCGGCGGCAGTATCGTCAACATCTCCTCCTGCGCTGCGCTGCGGCCGCCGGCCAACCGCTACGTCTACAGCGCCTCGAAGGCCGCGGTGTCGCTGCTGACGCGCGCGGTCGCACTCGACTTCATCACCAAGGGCATCCGCTGCAACAGCATCTGCCCGGGCACCGTCGAGACGCCTTCGATGCTCGACCGCGCCGCAGCGCAGGGGCCGCAGGGCAAGGAGATGTTCGTCTCCCGCCAGAAGATGGGCCGGCTCGGCACCGCCGACGAGATCGCGTCGATGGCGGTCTATCTCGGCAGTGACGAAAGCGCCTTCACCACCGGCGTCGACCTCGTCGTCGACGGCGGCTACATGCTCTGATCACTCCTCATCCCGAGGAGGCGCGTCAGCGGCGTCTCGAGGGATAGGCCACGGGCTCTATGGTTCGAGACGCGCGCAAGTGCGCGCTCCTCACCATGGGGATAGATAAGGGGATTTGGCATGAACAAGATCGATCTCAACGGCCGTGTCGCCATCGTCACCGGCGGCGCGCAGGGCTTCGGCCGCGCCATCGTTCAGCGCTTCGTCGCCTCCGGCGCCAAGGTCGCGATCTGGGATTTCGACGCCGCGCTGGCCGAGAAGACGTCAAAGGAAATTGGCGGCGAAACAAAAGTCTTCAAGGTCGACGTCACCGATACCGCGGCCGTCGAGCAGGCTCGCGACGCGACGCTTGCCGCCTTCGGCAAGATCGACATCCTCGTCAACAATGCCGGCATTGCCGGGGTCAATAAGCCGGTCTGGGAGACCGACCTCGAGGAATGGCGCAAAGTTCTGCGCATCAACCTCGACGGCCCCTTCATCTGCTGCAAGGCGATCGTGCCCGCGATGCTCAAGCAGAAATACGGGCGCATCGTCAACATCGCCTCGATCGCCGGCAAGGAAGGCAACCCGAACGCCTCGCACTATTCGGCCTCCAAGGCCGGCCTGATCGCGCTGACCAAGTCGCTCGGCAAGGAATTGGCCGCACATGACATCCTCGTCAATGCGGTCACGCCCGCGGCTGCGAAGACCGCGATCTTCGACCAGATGACGCAGCAGCATATCGACTTCATGCTGTCGAAGATTCCGAAAGCGCGCTTTGTGCTGGTGGAAGAGCTAGCCGCGATGGTGAGCTGGCTCGCATCCGAAGATTGTGCCTTCTCCACCGGCGCGGTGTTTGATATCTCCGGCGGACGGGCGACGTACTGAGTCATTGGCCGCCCGCGGGGCGGACCATGCTAGGACGTCGGGATTGCGTGAAGCTCGCAGCGAGCGCAGGCGCGCTGCCGCTGCTGTCATCGACCACGCTCGCGCAACTCACGCCCAACCCGGCGAGCATCCGCCCGCCGTCGCCGGCCGAGCGCGACGCCATGGCACGGCTCGCGCACGGCTTCATGGACAGATATGGCGTGTCGGCGCTGTCCTTTGCGATCGGCTATGCCGGCACTGTTATCCACGAGGACGCCTTCGGTGTTGCCGATATCGAGCGGAACGAGGCCCTGACGCCGCGGCATCTGTTCCGGATTGCCAGCGTCAGCAAGATGATCACGTCGGTCACGATCTTCCGCCTGATCGAGGCGGGCCGCCTCAAGCTGACGGACCGGGTGTTCGGCCCCGGCGCGCTGCTCGGCACCGAATACGGGCCGCCACCCTACTCTGCCGGTATCGACCAGATCACGCTCGAGCATCTCCTGACGCACACCGCCGGCGGCTGGAGCAACGACAACCGCGATCCCATGTTCACGCATACCCGGATGGATCATGCCGGGCTGATCACCTGGACGCTCGCCAACCGGCCGCTGGACCTCTTGCCGGGCCAACGCTACGCCTACTCGAATTTCGGCTATTGCGTGCTGGGGCGCGTCATCGAGAAGCTCACTGGCCAATCCTATGCCGAGCATGTCCGCAGCGAGGTGCTCGCACGCTGCGGCGTCACCGACATGACCATCGCGCGCGACACGCGCGAGCAGCGCCAGGACGGCGAAGTCGTCTATTACGGCCAGGGCGAAAATCCCTACGGCATGAACGTCCCGCGGATGGATTCCCACGGCGGCTGGATCGCGACGCCGGCGGACCTGGTTCAGTTTCTGATGCATGTCGACGGCTACACGAAGCCCGTGAACATCCTACGGCTGCGCACCATAGAGATCATGACCACCGCACCCGCTGACAGCCCCAACTACGCCAAAGGCTTCTGCGTCAACAAGTCAGACAATTGGTGGCACAATGGCAGCCTGCCGGGCACCAGCACGATTGCGGTACGGACCCATGGCGGCTTCTGCTGGGCCGCCTTCACCAACACCAGACGCAGGAGTTCCGACATGGATGGCGAACTCGACAAGCTAAACTGGAGCATGGCGCGTCAGGTCGCCGAGTGGCGGGTCGCATGATCCGGGAAGGCGGATGCCTGTGCGGCGCGGTGCGATTCAAGGCCGAGGGCGAGCCGCTCAACGTCCGCATCTGCCATTGCCGCCTCTGCCAGAAGGCGATGGGCTCGCCCTATTTCGCCCGTGCGCAATTCGACCAGCGCGCGTTGACCGTCGAGGGCGACACCCAGCGCTATGCGTCGTCCGAGCACATCGACCGCGTGTTCTGCAAGCGCTGCGGCACGCGCCTGTTCGCCTGGCGGCGCAACGGCACGCTGGCTGGCGTCGCACTGGCGACCTTCGACGATCGCAACGCGTTTGTGCCGACCGAGCACATCTGGGTCAGCGAAAAGATGGGCTGGGTGACGATCGAGGACGGCATGATCCGATATGAGGGGACGATCCCGACGTAGTTCATCCGGCGCCAAGGCTCGACGTCATGGCCGCCGGTCTCGCCGATTATTTGCGGCGTGGCATTTCGGAACCGGCCACCCTATGTTGAGGTGAAGCGTTGCTGCACCACCGGTTGGCTGGGTCGGCTGCAAGACCGCAGGCAAATCGGGACGGACGAGCCGTGAACATTTCTTTGTATGACCTCTCGGTGTGGGTGCTGCCGCTGGTGCTCGCCATCACCTTCCACGAGGCTGCGCACGCCTTCGTCGCATATCGTCTCGGTGACGACACGGCATGGCAGCTCGGCCGTGTCAGCTTCAACCCTATCAGGCACATCGACCCGTTCGGCACGCTGATATTGCCGGCGATGCTGCTGTTCGCGCATTCGCCGTTCCTGTTTGGCTATGCCAAGCCTGTGCCGGTGAATTTCCGCAAGCTCAACGACCCCAGGCTCGGCATGGTGTGGGTGGCGCTGGCCGGGCCCGCCACCAACATCCTGCTGGCGCTGGCCGCAGCTCTTGCCCTGCACGCCCTTCCCTGGGCTCCAGCCAACTCGGCGCAATGGATCTTCGACAATCTCAAGAACGCACTGCTGATCAACGCGGTGCTGGCGGTGTTCAACATGATGCCGATCCCGCCGCTCGACGGCGGACGCGTCGCGGTCGGGCTGCTGCCCCGGCCGCTCGCCCTGCCCCTGGCGCGGCTCGAGCCGTTCGGGATGCTGATCCTGATCGGTCTGCTGATCCTGCTACCGCTGGCGGGCTCCCAGTTCGGTCTAAATCTTGATGTTATTTCAGCAATACTGCGAACGTTGACCGGTTATGTGATTCAGGGTGTTCTCATTCTGACCGGCAATGCGTAGTTGAACAGCGACACACCCGAACACAAGCCGAAGGGCTCGAGGCCGACTTGGTCAAAGCTGCCGATATGCTGATCGCGCGACGCGCCGATACCCGCGCCCGCGCGGATTTCGCCACCTGGAAGATGATGGCCAAGCTCAACGGGTCGTCCGCGCTGCCTCCTGGGGCGCAGGAGTTCCTGGTGAGCTACAAGAACCTGCAGGCGCAGATGAACGAGGGTGAGGCGACCGAGGCCACCATCGGCGCCATCTACAAGGCCTACTATGCCGAGATGGGCGGCGCGGGAACCCCGCCTGACGTCCGCCCCCGTCCGGCCGAACCGGCGGCGGACAATGTTACCGCTTTCCGTCGCCCAGACCCGAAACCGAAGAAGGCCAGTTTCTTCGGGGCAGCGACCGCGGGCGCAAGCCAGAAACGGCCGCTCCCGGTGGCGCTGATCTTCGCCTGCCTGGTCGTGGTCTATGTCGGGATCAGGTTCTACTGGCGCTGAGCCGTCTTCTTCTTTTTCTTTGCGTCCGGCGGGGTGAAGATGATGTCGACGGTGCGCTCGAACCGGTCGTCGGTCAGGCTGGCAGGCGGCTGCGGGATGGGATCGGACTTGCGGACAATCGAGATCGCAGCCGCATCGTAAGCTGCATCCCCGGACGACTCGACAACGTCGACTGAAAGCACGTTACCCCGTCGGTTGATCGCGAAGCTGACCTTGACCTTCTGATTGTTGGGCTCCTTGCCCTCCGGGTTGACCTTGTGGGCCGTGAGATGCGCGCTGATCTTGCGATTCCAGTCTGCCGTGAGCTTCAGAATATCCTTACCGATGCCGAGCACAGGCGCCAGCGCCTTCTCGGCCTCGCGCGCGTCCTCGTCGAGCGTCTGCCGCGCCGTCGCAACGGACTTCGGCGAAGCTTCCGCAGCGGGCGTTTCGACCGCCGCAATCTTCGGATCCTCGTCCTGCGGCTTCTTCGAGATGTTCTCGGTGACGACCCGATCGGGATCGTCGACCTGTTGCGACTGATCCTTTGGAAGCTCGGTTTCCTTGGTCTCGGCCTTTTGCTCGGGAAGCGCCTGCTGCTCCTGCATCGCCTCACTATCCGGTCCCGGCGGAAGGTCGGTGTCAGGCGCCTTCGGCGAGGCCATCTCGACAGCGAACTCCGCGCCGGCCGCGCCGAGGCCATCGTCGCCGTCGTCGGCCCGCAGGTGCGCCAGCGCGAGCGCGGCACCACCGAGATGCAGCGCGAGCGCCGCCAGCGCTGCGAAAATCCAAAGCGTCCGGGCTGGTCTGGACTCATCCGACATCGCGGGCCTCTAAGGCTGAGCGGCGCCTGCCGCAGGCGCTCCCGGAGCGCCTTCCAGCGCAACCAGCTTCACCCGCGAATAGCCGCCGGAGCGCAACAGCTCCATGACGCCCATCAACTCGCCATACGGCACCGAGCGATCGGCGCGCAGGAAGACGTACTTGTCCTTGCTCATGTCGGACAGACCATCGAGCGTGCCGATCAACTCGGCGCGGTGGACCGGGTTCTCTCCGATGGCAAGCGTCAAATCGGGCTTGATGCTGAGATAGGTCGGCTTGTCCGGCTTCTTCTGCGGCGTCGCGCTCGACGTCGGCAGATCGATCGGCAGGTCGACGGTCGAGAGCGGCGCTGCGACCATGAAGATGATCAGCAGCACCAGGATGACGTCGATGAACGGCGTGACGTTGATTTCATGCGTTTCGCCGAAATCGTCGTCGTCATCATTGTCTGCGAGCGAAACGCCCATGGTTCACTCCGCCGCGCGCGAATGCACGCTGCCGTGGCTGCGGTCGAGATCGCGCGAGAGCAACCGCCCCGCAGCGCCCGAGGCACGGCTGACGAGTTCGAGATAGCTCTTCGTCACGCGCGAGAAGTAATTGTAGATGATGACGGCGGGAATGGCGGCGACCAGACCGATGGCGGTGGCGAGCAGCGCCTCGGCGATACCGGGCGCGACGACGGCGAGGTTCGTGGTCTGCGACTTCGAGATGCCGATGAAGCTGTTCATGATGCCCCACACCGTGCCGAACAGACCGACGAAGGGCGAGGTCGAGCCGATGGTGGCGAGCACGCCCATACCGACGCGGATGCGCCGCGCCTCCGCCCGCATGATCTCGGAGAAGCTCGAAGCCGCCCGCTCCTTGATGCCGGTGTCGCTGGAGAGGCCGGCCGACATCCGCGCCTCCCGCAGCGCCGCCGCCAGGAAGGACGGCAGGATGCCCGCCTTGGCGCCGAGCGCCATCTGCGCTTCCGCGAGCGAGCGCGCCTCTGCGATCTTCTTCAGCGCCGAACGAAGCTTGGTCGCGGCGATCGACAATTCGATCGACTTCGCGATCAGCACCGTCCAGGTCATCAGCGATGCAAAGGCCAGCCCGATCATCACCGCCTTCACGATGATGTCCGCCGACATGAACATCACCCAGGGCGACAATTCCTTCATGGCGGGCGCGATGCCGGCTGCCAAATCGGACTTTGCAGCCGCGGGCACGGCAGCTTGGGGCGCCGCAGGTGCAGCAACAACCGGGGCCGGGCTGACCGCTGACGGCTGAGCCGTCGATTGAACCGGTGCCGCGGGCGCGGCTTGCGTCTGGGCAGAAACAGGGGATGCAAGCCAGGCGGCCGCCAGCACCAGAGCTGCGGCAAGGCTTGCTTGGAAGGACATGATCTTCATACTTCGGCCCAGTAGCGAATGAGGTTGTGATAGATACCCGTCAATTTGACCGTTTCGGGATCGTCACGCCCGAGCCGTTCCACCAGCGCCTGTATCGCGGTGTCGAGGTCAAAGATCATGCTCCGGGCTTGATCGTCCCGTATCATGCTCTGAAGCCAGAAGAAAGATGCAACCCGCGTTCCCCTGGTCACCGGGGTCACGAGATGGAGGCTGGTCGAGGGATAGAGCACGCAGTCCCCGGCTTGCAACTTGACTTCGTGCGAACCGTAGCTGTCCTCGATCACAAGTTCGCCACCGTCGTACTCCTCCGGCTCGGCCAGGAACAGCGTCACCGAGAGGTCTGTGCGGATGCGAAGGCCGGTCAGGCGGTCGCCTCGGATGGCATTATCGACATGCAGGCCAAAATGGTGGCCGCTGCTGGCCGCATAGCGGTTGAACAGCGGTGGGAAGATCTGGAGCGGGATCGCCGCCGCGATGAAGCGCGGATTCGACGTCAGCGCCGAGATGATGCGGTTGCCGAGTTTTCGCGCGATCTCGCTATCGGGCGGCAGTTGCTCGTTGCGCTTGACCATGGCCGATTGCGAGCCGGCGGTGGAACGGCCGTCCTCCCATTCGCTGGCATCCATGATGCGGCGGAAATCCGCCACATCATCTTTGCTCAGGACGCCAGGAAGGCAGGTCAACATGATCAGAACTTCGCCGTCGTGATGAGGTAGAACGCCCGCCCCGGCGCGACCGCGACGAAGGGAACCGCGCTGCGATAGAGCGTGTCGTAGTAGAGCTTGTTGGTGAGATTCTGGGCGTAGAACTTCATCGTCCAGTTCTTGTCGATCTTCTTCTCGACGAACGCGTCGAAGCGCCAGTAGCTCGGCAGCTCGTTGCCGGTGTTGGCGGCGAACGTGCCGCCATACACCTTCGAACGGTACACCGCCTGACCGCCCAGCTCCCAGCCGTCGTCGAACTTGTACTTGGTCAGCATGCTGAACGATTGATGAGCCACGTTGGCAAGCTGCAGGCCGAGATTTGAGGCGACACCGCTCTGCGTGACCTTCGATTGCATCAACACCAGGCCGCCGAAGATGCTCCAGCGATCGGTGATCTTGCCTTCGGCCTCGATATCGATGCCCTGGATCCTGTAGGCAGCGCCCGAAGTCAGCAGGCCGCTGACGGTTTCGCGCGCATTGTCCTTCGTGGTCTGGAACAGCGCGGCGCTGACCAGCAAATGGCGATCAGCTAGCTCCCATTTGGTGCCGAGCTCGGCTGCCTTATTGCGCTCCGGCCCGAGCAAGATAGCCGTGTTGGCAGGAATGCCGCCGTAATCGGTGGCGGTCGCATCAAGCTCCGATCCGAACGGATTGGCGGAGGTCGCATAGGCCGCATAGAGGCTGCCGATCGACATCGGCTTGTAGACCAGGCCGACGTTGTAATTGACGAGATCGGCGTTCTGCTTGAGATGGTCCGCGTTGGTCGACGAACTCTGGCTGTAGCCATCGTAGCGCACGCCACCATTGACGATGATCGTGTCCTGCCAGTTCGCGGTGTCCATGACGTAGACGCTGCTGGTGTTGACGCCATAGCGCGTCGGATTTCCAACCAGCGACGGCGTGTTGCTGAAGGGAATGTAGGTGTACTGCGGCGAGTAAAGGTTCACCCCCGTGACCGCCCCGCTGCTGGTCGAGCCGCCGCCGAACAGTTCCGACGAGAGGCCGGTGTAACGGTCGATCGAGATATTCTCGTTCGAATATTCGACGCCGAACACCGCCGTGTGCTTGACCCCGCCCGTGTCGAGCTTGAAGGTGGCCTCGTTCTGGTTGGCCCACACGTCCACGTTCTGGTAGCGGCTCTGCGCGCTCGCCGTCGTCGTCCAGAGCAGCGGATTGGGGCTCGTCGTAACCGGGTTCTGCGGCAGCGTGCCGATATAATTCAGCAGCGAGTGCTCGCCGCGCACCTTGCTGCTCAGCGTGATGGCCTCGTTGACCTTGTACTCGATCGTGCCGGTGCCGAAATCTTGCCGCGCGGTCTGGAAGTCGCGGTTGAGGAAGCCGTACCAGTTGCCACGCGGAATGCCCGCCGACGTCACTGGGACGTTGCCCTGCTTGTAGTAGGGCACGCCGAAATCAGGATAGCCGCTGAGGTCGGTGTGGACGTAGTTCGTCGTGATCTTGATGTCGTTGGTCGGGGTATACCTGGTCGAGATGAACGAACCCCAGCGATTGTCGGTGACGTAATCGCGGCCGGCGACGTTGGCGTCCTGGAACAGGCCGCCGGCGCGCACCGAGAACGTGGGATCGATGACCTGGTTGACGTCGAGCGTGACCCGCTTGGTCCGGTCGGTGCCGAACTCGGTGTCCATTCGCTTGAAATTGACGTCGCCAGCCTGCTTGGTAACGATGTTGATGGCACCGCCGGCGGTGCCGCGGCCGGCGTAGGACGAGGCCGGCCCACGCAGAATCTCAATCTGCTCGGTGAAGAAGTTCTCGCGGATCGAGACCGCGGGATCGCGGATACCGTCGATGAAGACGTCGTTGCGCGCATCGAAGCCGCGGATGAAGAAGCGATCCCCGAACGCGTTGCCGCCTTCCCCAGATCCCAGCGTCACGCCGGCGGTCGAGCGCCCGATCTCCTTCAGCGTCGTGGCGTTCTTGTCCTCGAGCACTTCCTTGCTGAGCACGGTGATGGTCTTCGGCGTGTTCAGCATCGGCTCCGGAAACTTGCCGGAGGCCTGGACGTGGTCAACCTTGTAGGGCGCCGCCGGATCGGAATACGGATTACGGTCGACTTCGCCGGACGGCGTGGTGGGAGCGGTCTGCTGCGCCGCCTGCTGACGCTGCGCGGCGCGGCGAAGCGCATTGCGCGCGCGGACCTGGTCCGCCGTCGGCTTCGAAGCCACCGGGCGCGGACGCGCGACCGGCGCATCGACCGTTACCGGCGGCAGGTTCGACTGCTGCGCCTCGGCACCGCTCGACACCGATGCTGCTGCGATCAGGCCGGCGACTGCGGAGACCTTCTTGCCGGAAACGCTCGTCAACTTCTCATCGAATGCTGCGACCGAACGCAACGACTTCGGTGCGACCACCTGCCCCATTACCAACACGCCCCATATTCCTGTTCGCCCATTCACTTCGACGAGCGATTGGAGTGTTGGTATCGACCGCAAAATAGCGGGTCAATGCGAGTAAGCCGCGAGAACCCTTGAATAAGTCCAGATCAAAGCGATTCTAAACTGCAGTTTGAAATCGTTCTAAAGCACGATTGGATTCGTTCTAAAGAGCGCACGAAAATGCCGCGAGATCGGCGGTCGCGCGCGCATCGTCAATCGCTACTTGGCGGCTTCATCAGCGAGAACAATTCGTCGACGGTCTTCTGCGCCACGGCGCGCACGCGATCGCTGTTGTCCATGCCGGCAATGTTGACGCCGCCGACGACGGCTCTGATCTCGTCGCGGAAGTCGGTGAGAAAGCGCAAGGGATCACGCTGCTCGTTGGCGACGCGTGCGATCAGTCCCGTGATCAGGATTTGACACGCGATCAGCTTGCCGTTCAGTTCGTCCATGCTGCGCTCCCGTTGTGGCGCGCCGATATGACTGATGCCGGTTTGCCTGACAACCGAAACGGCCTCCGCGCGACTTAGAACCGTTCTTGCGAGCCGCCCCGCGCAGCGCATCCCTATCCCGCGCACACCGCTTCCGAGCATTGCACAAGATTTACTCGCGGATCGTTCGTCGCGGGGGAATGCAGCACTGCACACCGTAGTGACACGGAGCTGCCTAAGCAGTGCAAAGCTTTCCAATTGTTTAGGATTCTCAGCCGATAGTGCTGTTTACACTGGAACTTGGCGTGTATTATACAAGCGCGCTGGAACCCTATGATTGCCCCAAAATTCGTAACTCAGGGCATACCAGCCGACACGAGACGAAATGAAAAAGTCCCGGCCGATCCTCTGGATTCTGATCGTCGCGGCCGTGGCCTCCGCGGGTTACTATGGTTGGCAGAAATTCGGCTCGCCCGACGCCGGAAAAACCCAGACCGCACAGAAGGGGCCGCAGCGCCCGCCCGCCGTCCCCGTGAGCGTTTCGCCGGTCCAGAAGGTGGACTTTCCGGTTTACCTGACCGGTCTCGGCACGGTTGCGGGCTTCAACACCGTCCAAGTCCGGACCAGGGTGGACGGCCAAATCGACAAGATCGCCTTCACCGAAGGCCAGATCGTCAAGGAGGGCGAGCTCCTCGCCTCGATCGATCCCCGCCCCTATCAGGCCACGCTCGACCAGGCCAAGGCCAAGAAGGCCCAGGACGAGGCAAATCTGGCCAACGCCAATCTCGAGCTCCAGCGCGCCATGAAACTCGGCGAATTCGCCACCGCACAGCGGGTCGACACCCAGCGCTCCACGGTCGCCCAGCTCACCGCGCAGATCGCCGCCGACGAAGCTTCGATCTCCAACGCGCAGACGCAGCTCGACTACACCCAGGTCAAGGCGCCGATCACCGGCGTCGCGGGCCTGCGTCAGGTCGACGTCGGCAACATCGTCAATTCCTCGACGCAGACCGGCATCGTCACGATCTCGCAGGTCGAGCCGATCTCGGTGATCTTCACCGCGCCGGAAGATCAGTTGCCCTATATCAGCGAGGGCCAGAAAACTGGCGCGCTCAGGGTGATCGCCTTCACCACCGACGGCAAGAAGACGCTGGCCGAGGGCAAGCTCGCGGTCATCAACAACCAGGTCGACACGAGCAGCGGCACGATCCGGCTCAAGGCGGTGTTCGAGAACAAGGACCACGCGCTTTGGCCCGGTCAATCGGTGTCGACGCGCCTGCTGGTGCGCACCCTGAAGGATGCGACCGTTGTCCCGGATGACGCGGTCCAGCACTCCACCAACGGCCTCTACGCTTATACTGTCAATCAGGACAACAAGGCTGAGGTGCACAAGATCAAGGTCAGCTACGCCATCGACGGACGTTCGGTCGTCGACGAAGGGCTCACGCCCGGACAGCAGGTGATCACCGGCGGCCAATTCAAAGTCCAGCCCGGAAGCCTCGTCTCCACGGCCGTGGCGAGTACGGATCCGGCCCAGAACAAGGTTCGACGGGAATGAACGCGGGCGGGATTTCGGCACCTTTCATCCGTTATCCCATCGGCACCTCGCTGCTGATGGCCGGCATTCTCTTCGTCGGTCTCGTCGCCTATCCCCTGCTGCCCGTCGCGCCCCTGCCGCAGGTGGACTTCCCGACCATCCAGATCACCGCCAATCTGCCGGGCGGCAGCCCAGAGACCATGGCCTCGTCGGTGGCCCAGCCGCTCGAACGGCAATTCGCCCAGATTCCCGGCATCGCCCAGATGACCTCGACGAGCTATCTGGGCACCGCGTCGATCACCATCCAGTTCGACCTCAACCGCAGCATCGACGGCGCCGCCAACGACGTGCAGGGCGCCATCAACGCCGCGAGCGGTCAGCTGCCGAAGAACCTGCCCTCGCCGCCGACCTACCGCAAGGTTAACCCGGCCGACGCGCCGATCCTGCTGTTGTCGGCAACCTCCGAGACAATGCCGCTGACCAGCGTCAGCGACGCGGTCGATGCCCAGCTCGCCCAGCAGATCAGCCAGCTTTCCGGCGTGGCGCAGGTCTTCATCGGCGGCCAGCAGAAGCCGTCTATCCGCATCCAGATCGACCCGGCGAAACTCGTCGCCAAGGGCCTGTCGATGGAGGACGTGCGCAGCCAGATCGCGATCACCACGGTCGACAGTCCGAAGGGCAACATCGACGGCGACAAACGCGCCTACACGATCTACGCCAACGACCAGCTGACCCAGTCCAAGGACTGGAACGACGTCATCATCGCCTATCGCAACGGCGGTCCGTTGCGGATCCGCGACATCGGCCAGGCGGTCAGCGGCCCCGAGGACGCCAAGCAGGCGGCCTGGGCCAACGGCAAACGCGGCGTGTTCCTGGTGGTGTTCAAGCAGCCCGGCGCCAACGTCATCGAGACCGTCGACCGGATCAAGGCGACATTGCCTCGCCTCGTCGCAGCGATCCCGCCCGCGATCAAGATCGAGGTCATCAGCGACCGCACCACGACAATCCGCGCCGCGGTCGAAGACGTCCAGTTCACGCTGCTGCTGACCATTGCGCTGGTGGTCATGGTCATCTTCACCTTCCTGCGCAGCTTCTGGGCGACCGTCATTCCCACCATCACGGTGCCGCTGGCGCTGCTGGGCGCCTGCGCGCTGATGTGGGTGTTCGGCTATTCGCTCGACAATCTGTCGCTGATGGCGCTCACCATCGCGGTCGGATTCGTCGTCGACGACGCCATCGTGATGCTGGAGAACATCACGCGCTACATCGAGGAAGGCGAATCGCCGATGGCGGCGGCCTTCAAGGGCTCGAAGGAAATCGGCTTCACCATCGTGTCGATCAGCATCTCGCTGGTCGCGGTGCTGATTCCGCTGCTGCTGATGGGCGGGATCATCGGGCGCCTGTTCCGCGAATTCGCCGTCGTGCTGGCGATGACGATCTTCGTCTCGATGTTCGTGTCGTTGACCCTGACCCCGATGATGGCCTCACGCTTCCTACGCGCCCATGGCGAGGTCACCCACGGCAAATTCTACCAGTGGAGCGAGCGCGGCTTCGATGCGATGTTGCGCGGCTACGAATGGGTGCTCGACCATGCCCTGGCCTGGCGCCGCACCACGCTCACGATCTTCTTCGCGACTCTTGCCCTGTCGGTCTATCTGTTCGTCCTGATCCCGAAAGGGTTCTTCCCGCAACAGGACGTCGGCCTGATCACCGCGACCTCGGAAGCCTCCCAGGACATCTCGTTCGCGGAGATGCAGCGCCGCCAGGTCGAGCTCGGCAAGATCGTGATGGACGATCCCGACATCGCATCCATCGCGATGAACATCGGCGGCAGCGGCCGCGCCGGCAACAACGGCAACATGTTCATCACGCTGAAGCCGCGCAACGAACGCGAAGCCTCCGCGCAGCAGATCATCGCCCGGCTGCGTCCCAAGCTCGAGAAGGTGTCCGGCGCCCGCCTTTACATGCAGGCGGCTCAGGACGTTCGGCTCGGCGGCCGCCCGACGCGTACGCAGTTCGAGTTCACTCTACAGGACGCCGATCTCACTGAGCTCAACGACTGGGCGCCGAAGATCCTCGCCAAGATGCAGACCTTGCCGCAACTGCGCGACGTCGCGACAGACCAGCAAACCCAGGGCACCACGGTTCAGCTCAAGATCAATCGTGATACCGCAGCGCGTTATGGAATCCAGCCGCAGCTGATCGACGACACGCTGTACGACGCCTTCGGACAGCGTCAGGTCACGCAGTATTTTACCCAGCTCAACACCTACAAGGTGATCCTCGAGATCCTGCCGGAGATGCAGGGCAGCCTCGAGAGCCTGAACAAGCTCTACCTGAAATCTCCGCTGACCGGCGACCAGGTGCCGCTGTCGACATTTGCGACCTGGAGCACCGATCCGGTCCGCCCGCTCTCGATCAGCCACCAGGGCCAGTTCCCGGCGATCACGATCAGCTTCAACCTCGCCCAGGGCGTCGCGCTCGGCCAGGCCACGGAGGCCGTGCAGAAGGCGATGGCCGACCTCGGCGCGCCGCCGACGCTCAATTCGAGCTTCCAGGGCACGGCACAGGCGTTCCAGCAGTCGCTGGGCACCGTGCCGCTCCTCATCCTCGCCGCGCTGGTCGTGGTCTATCTGATCCTCGGCATCCTCTACGAGAGCTACATCCATCCGATCACGATTCTGTCGACCCTGCCCTCGGCCGGCGTCGGCGCGCTCGCGATCCTGATGGCGGCCGGTTTCGAGTTCAGCCTCATTGCTCTGATCGGAGTCATTCTGCTGATCGGCATCGTGAAGAAGAACGGCATCATGATGGTGGACTTCGCCATCGCTGCGGAGCGCGACGAGCACAAGACACCGGCGGAATCGATCCGGCAGGCGGCGCTGTTGCGCTTCCGTCCGATCATGATGACGACGATGGCTGCCCTGCTCGGCGGCGTGCCGCTGATGCTCGGCCACGGTACCGGCGCCGAGATTCGCCAGCCGCTCGGCTACGCCATGGTCGGCGGTCTGATCGTCAGCCAGGCGCTGACGCTGTTCACCACCCCGGTCGTCTATCTCTATCTCGACGAGCTCAACAACTGGTTCTCGGGCTGGGGCCGTAAGGGTGACGGCGAAGGCGACGAGACGGTCGAGCACGGCACCGTTAAGGAAGCTGCCGAGTAGTAGCAGCTTGCACCGCGCGCCTCACGACGTTACAGCGAGGCCCTCGCTTCACGTCAACGCGGTTTTGCCATGCCCATGCAATCCAGACTTGTCGCCCTTATCGCCGCTGTCCTGTTGTCGGCGGGTGCCGCGCATGCCCAGCAAGGCGCCAAGAAGAACGCGGCTCCCTCTGCCCCGGCGGTACAGCCCGCACCGGCTCCGGCGCAACCGCAGGCTGACGGCGCTCCGGCGCAGCAGCCCGGCTGGGTCGTGCGCTGCACCAGCGTCAGCCGCGACGCACCGCTCGAATGCGCGATGGAGCAGAACGCGGTCCTGACCAAGACCGGCCAGACCATCGTCCTGATCAACATCCGCATCGCGCCCGACACCCGCACACCGGTGGCGCTGCTGCAATTGCCGCTCGGCCTCAACCTTCCCATCGGCGCCAAGCTCCAGGTCGACGACGGCAAGACGATCGATCTCCAGATCCAGACCTGCGAGAACCGCGGCTGCTACGCCTCGACGCCGATCGCACCGGACCTGCTTGCGACCTTGCGGTCTGGCAAACAGCTCAAGGTCTCCTTCCAGAACATGGCCAAGGAAACGATCGCGATCCCGATGCCGCTCGGCGATTTCGCGGCGGCCTACGACAAGATCAAGTAGCTCTTTCGCGCGTTCACTGCCGCGCCATCTGCGCGTTGCCGACGGCGTCGCCGTCGAGCTTCTGGTCGTCGTGCATGGTGACGGTGACGCGCGAGAGCCGTCCTTCGAATTCGAACGGCGTCACGCAATGCGACACCGGGCTGCCTCGGTCGCGGCCGACGGCATCTTGCGCTCCGAGCGGACGATCTGATGACTGCCGCCGATGTTGAGGTCGTGCACGAGATGGCCGGCCTTGACGTAAAGGCTATATCGGCAAGTGACGGCTTGCCACGAGGCTGCATTGACAAGCAGCGACGTGTGGGCCTGGTCAGCGCCCTCACCACACGGGGTCGCTCGCCCTCAGCAGCGTCGTGAAGCCGCCATAGATCATGCGTTTGCCGTCGAACGGCATGCCGTCCAACTTCAGCCGCGGGTCCGCCATCACCTTCTTGTTGACGGCGTCGCGAGTCTCCCGGTCGCGATAGACGATCCAGGAAAACACCACGATCTCGTTCTCCTTCGCCATCACGGCACGCGGAAACGAGGTGAGCTCGCCATAGGGCACGTCGTCGCCGATGCATTCGACGTAATCGAGCGCACCGTGCTCCATCCAGATCGCGCAGGCCGTTTTCGCCAGCGCCTTGTAAGCCTCGATCTTGTCCTTCGGCACGGCCAGCACGAAACCATCGACATAGGGCATCACGGATCTCCTTGGTGTGTGTGTCCGAAGGACGATGCGGCGCCTGACGATCCGACCAGGAAGCGTGATTTTCGGATGAGGCAAACGGTCGCGCGCCGCCGGGGCGCGCCGCCGGAGTCCGCGATCCCACGGCCCGCACGCCCCAAGTGGACCGCAAAACACCCTGCCTCGCAGCGCTTGCCAGCCCACAGCCGAGCGGGTAGAAACCCTCCACGCCTGAGCCGTGATTTGCGCGATAAGCGCCATCGGCCGCAGCCGGACAAATCAACAAGTCATTGAATTTGTTCGTCTATTCCGTTGGGGAATGGTGTAACGGTAGCACAACAGACTCTGACTCTGTTTGTCTAGGTTCGAATCCTAGTTCCCCAGCCACTCCAGATAGGCAGCTCACAATCAGATCGTCAGAGGTTGCGCTCTATTTGAGCGGCCGCTAAATCACGATGCGATCGAAGTCGGCGGCGATCCGCGTGTTCGGAAAAATCATGGTCGCTTCGGCCAAAATCTCTTCGTCCCGATAACGCCCCGACATGTGATTCAGCACGAGTTGCCCGACATTGTTCGCAGCGGCAAATGAAGCCGCCTCGCGTGCGGTGAGATGGCCATAATCCCGTGCGGTCGCGGCGTCTCGATCGAGGAAGGTCGCCTCGATCACCAGCAGATCGGCGTTGGCGACATGTTCGGACAGCCCGTCGGTAGTTTCGGTGTCGCCGATGACCACGAGCTTCCTGCCGCCGCTCGGCGGCCCCAGAACGTCTTCCGAATCGATCGTACGGCCGGCGATCACGACTGGTCGTCCCGCGGCCAGTTCTCCACGTAGCGGCCCATCGGGAACACCGAGTTCGGCGAGGCGCTCCCGCTCAAGATGGCGACGTGCGGGACTCTGGAAGCAAAAACCAAAGCTGTCGGTGTCGCGGTGGCGAACCGGAAAGCAGTCGATGGTGAAGTCGCCGGCGTCGATAACCTGTCCTTCGGCTAGCGGTGCGAACTCCACGGGGATCGGCGCCCTGCCCGCGCCCCACAGGCCGGCAAGCATGCGGGTGACGATGTCGAGCGTGCCCTGCCCTCCATGGACGGTCATCACGTCCGATTGCTGGCGCAACCCCAGCGTCGAGAAGAGACCGGGGATGCCGAGCACGTGATCGAGATGGGCATGCGTCAGCAGGATGCGGTCAAGCCGTCGAAAGCCCGCGCCGCTGCGCAGCAACTGGCGCTGCGTACCCTCGCCGCAATCGATGAGGACGCGCTTGCCCGCCGCCCCCACCAGGAGAGCCGGATGGTTGCGCTCCGCCGACGGAACGCTGGCGGAGGTCCCAAGGAATGTCAGGGCGAACATGCTCGTCAGTATCCAGGCTTCACCGCCCCCAATGCCACGTGAGTAGCAGCGCGTACAGAGCCCATCGATCGCGCATAGAGCGGGGCAAGAAGTGCGTATCCCGCGATCTGATGGCCGGGCGCCGCCTTCGGCCCCCGACCGGCGGACAGATCTGGTTCCCGTTGCGCGGCCTCCTCATCCCATCTGCCAAATTGCATGCTCGATACTCGGATCGATTTGCAGCCGAGCGACATCGACGCGGCGATGCAAGACAATGGAGATCGTGATGCCGCCCGGATCGACCGCCACTGACTGGGACTATGGTTCGATCAGCACATTGCTGAGCGCCCTACACGCGCGCAACATTTCTGCGTCGGAGTTGATCGAGCATACGATCGCGCGCATCGAGGCGCTGGACGGGCGGATCAATGCCGTCATCGTTCGCGATTTCGATCACGCACGAGACGCCGCGCGCGCCGCCGATGCCGCGCTTGGCCGCGGCGAGCGGCAGCCATTGCTCGGCATCCCCGTGACGTTGAAAGAACCGTTCAACGTCGCCGGCCTGCCGACGACATGGGGCTTTCCGCATTTCAAAGATTTCCAACCGGCGGAGGACGCCCTTGTCGTCTCGCGGTTGAAGGCGGCGGGTGCTGTCATCATCGGCAAGACCAATATCCCGATCGGTCTGCGGGATTTTCAGAGCTACAATGAGATCTACGGGACGACGAACAATCCGTGGGATCTCGGCCGATCGCCCGGCGGCTCCTCAGGCGGATCGGGCGCGGCGCTGGCCGCAGGGTTCGGTCCGCTCTCGATCGGCTCGGATATCGGCGGCTCGATCCGGGTGCCGGCACATTTCTGCGGTGTGTTCGGACACAAGCCGAGCCACGGCCTGGTCCCGCTGCGCGGATACAACCTGCCGCCGGCGCCGCCCGTGCCTGGCCAGGGCGATCTGGCTGTCGTCGGGCCGATGACGCGCACCGCCTCGGATCTCGCACTCGCGCTCGACGTGATCGCGGGGCCGGATGAGACGCGCGACGGGATCGGCTATCGTCTTGCGCTGCCGGCCCCGCGACACGACCAGCTCAGGGATTTCAGGATCCTCGTGATCGATACGCATCCGTTGATGCCGACGGGCGATGCCGTGCGTTCCGCCATCGGGCGGCTGTCGGAACGGCTCGAACGATCAGGCGCACGGGTCGCGCGCTCGAGTGCGTCACTGCCCGATCTCGCCGAATCCGCGCGGCTCTACATGAAGCTGTTGAACGCGGCGCGAAGTCCGCGCCTGACACCGGCCGCCCTCGCAGAGGCGCAAGGCCTTGCCGCGGCACTCTCGCCCGACGACCGCAGCCTGCAGGCCGAGCGCGCGCGCGGCTGGGCGATGATCCATCGTGAATGGCTGGCGACCGATGCGGCGCGCTTGCGGCTGCAACAACGGTGGCAGGAGCTGTTCCGCGATTTCGACGCAGTGATCTACCCGGCCGCCGCCGTGCCGGCCTTTCCACAGGACCAGTCCGAGCCGTTCGACGCGCGGCAACTCGATATCGATAGACAGCTGTATCCCTATGCCGATGCGTGCTTCATCTGGGCAGACCCCGCTTCGACCTGCGGACTGCCTGCGACGGCCGTTCCGATCGAGCGCACGCCATCGGGCCTGCCAATCGGCGTCCAGATCATCGGGCCTTATCTCGAGGATCGCACTACGATTGCGCTCGCCGGATTGATCGAACGCGCGTTCGGCGGCTTCGTCCCGCCACCGTTGTTGGCTGCAAAGTAATCGCGAGCTGATCGAGGGCGATTAAGTTCTGTCGGCCGACTGGGCCTCGACCGCCTGCACGGCCACGCTCGCGACCTGCTGCAATGCCTCGCGATCGGAGCCTGAGGACGCCATCACGCCCATGCCGACCGAGACGGCCGAGACGTAGCGCGCGAGTGCCGCGGGATCCGAGGTCGGCTTGAGATCGCCTTCGGCCTTGGCGCGAACAAAACGATCGCGAAGCTGGTCCTCGTTCTCCGCGCGGCGGGCGGCGAGCTCGAAGGGGACGCTCTCTGATCCGGTGCCGCAGGCGATGCCGCCTTGCACCAGAAGGCAGCCGGGTGGGTTGGCGGGATCGGTCTGCTTGTCGGCGATGCCCATCAGCATCCGTTCGGCGACGTCGCGGGCGGTGGGCGCGGCCACCACCTCGTCCATCCAGACGTTGCGCAGTTTTGTATAGCGGTCGAGCGCGGCCTTCAGCAGCCCTTCCTTGTTGCCGAAACAGGCATAGAGGCTGGGCGGATTGATCCCCATGGCTTCGGTCAACTGAGCGATCGTGGCACCCTCATAGCCATGGCGCCAAAACACTTCCATCGCCTGATCCAACGCCGTTTCGGCGTCGAATTCGCGGGGGCGTCCCATGCCCATGTGCCTGTTCTCCTCGAAATCGGCGTCGTCCCTGACCTAACGCCTGATCCTATCTATTTGTTCTCGCTTTATTTTCTCTTCCACTTGCCAACTCTTGCGGTAAGCGGGTACAATTTTCTTAGCGGACGGTACATAAGTATCTTGCGCTGCGGTATCCAGCTCCACATCTGTAGTGAACACTACATATCTGGAGCGCGCAAATGCCCCCCTCCCAAAATACCTCTCGCCCTGGCCGTGTCCGCCGCCTTCTCGGCGGTGTCGCCATCGTGGGCGCTCTCGTCGTAGCCGGCTCGATCGCGACCGGCCATTACTTTCGTGCCGCGCAGGCGACCGCGACCGCCGCGGCCGAGCAAGCCGTCCCCGTCACTGTCGCGCTGATCGAACCAAAGCAGACGGTGCTGTGGGACGATTTCTCCGGCCGGCTCGAGGCGATCCAACGCGTCGAGCTTCGCCCGCGCGTGGCTGGCGCGATCCTGTCGGCCAACTTCACCGAAGGCGCGCTGGTGAAGGCCGATGACGTTCTGTTCAAGATCGATCCGGCGCCTTACGCGGCCGAGGTCGACAAGGCCGCCGCCCAGGTCGAAGCGGCGAAAGCGCGCGTGGTGTTCACGCAGAGCGAGCTCGAGCGCGGCGCGCAGCTGGTCGGCAACGCCGTGGTGACGCGGCGCGACTACGACCAGCGCGACAATGCCTACCGCGAGGCCATCGCCAACGTGAAGGCGGCCGAGGCGACGCTCCAGACCGCAAAGCTCAATCTCGACTACACCGAGGTGCGCGCGCCCGTGGACGGCCGCGTCGGCAAGATCGAGATCACCGTCGGCAATCTCGTCGCCGCCGGCACCGCCTCCCCCGTGCTGACCTCGCTGGTCTCGGTCAATCCGATCTACGCGTCGTTCGATGCGGATGAGGAGGTGGTGCTGCGGGCGCTGAACTCGATCGCAGATAGCACCGGCAAGCGCGGCAATCTCGACCAGATCCCGGTGGAGATGACGACCTCAGGCGGCCTCTCGGCCAAGGGCCACATCCAGCTCATCGACAACCAGGTCAACGGCCAGAGCGGCACCATCCGTGTCCGCGCGGTGTTCAGAAACGAGGACGGGCGTCTCATCCCCGGTCAGTTCGCCCGCGTGCGCATGGGCCAGCCAAAGCAGCAGGCGCTGGTCATGATCGACGAGCGCGCGATCGGCACCGACCAGGACAAGAAGTTCGTGATGGCGGTCGGCGACGACAGCCGCGCGGTCTATCGGCCGATCACGCTCGGGGGCGCGGTCGATGGCTTGCGCATCGTCACCGCGGGCCTGAAGTCCGGCGACCGCATCGTCGTTAACGGCCTCCAGCGCGTGCGCCCGGGCGCCCTGCTTAAGACGGAGATCGCGGCAATGGGCGCGCGCGGGCCGCAGCAGGCCTCCAACCACAGTAATCAGGACGTCGTGCAGCGTTAGCGTCTCCGCCATGCCGGAACGCGCGGGCAGCGCGAGCCGGATTGTCGAATTGGTTGAACTACCAAGACATCACTTCTGGATTTCCAGGTTTGCGGGCTTTGCCCGCGCCCGGGAATGACGGGAGAGCTGTCTCTCGCGCAGGGGCAAAGCCATGAATCTCTCGAAGTTCTTCATTGATCGTCCGATTTTTGCCGGCGTCTTGTCGGTCCTGATCTTCCTCGCCGGCCTGATCTCGCTGTTCGCGATGCCGATCTCGGAATATCCCGACGTCGTGCCGCCCTCCGTCCTCGTGCGCGCGACCTATCCCGGCGCCAATCCCAAGGTGATCGCCGAGACGGTGGCGACTCCCATCGAGGAGCAGATCAACGGCGTCGAAGGCATGCTCTACATGTCGAGCCAGGCCACCACCGACGGCGCGATGACGCTGACGGTGACGTTCCGGCTCGGCACCGACCCCGATAAGGCGACGCAGCTGGTGCAGAACCGCGTGCAGCAGGCCGAGCCGCGCCTGCCCGCTGTGGTGCGCCAGCTCGGCATCATCACCAAGAAGTCGTCGCCCGACCTCACCATGGTCGTGCATCTGTTGTCGCCCAACGGGCGCTACGACATGACCTATTTGCGCAATTACGCCGTGCTCAACGTCAAGGACCGCCTTGCACGGATCGACGGCGTCGGCGATGTCCAGCTCTATGGCGCCGGCGACTATTCGATGCGGGTCTGGGTCGATCCGCAGAAGGCCGCCGAACACGGACTGACTGCGAGCGACATCGTCAAGGCAATCCAGGCGCAGAACGTCGAGGCGGCTGCCGGCGTGGTCGGCTCCTCCCCGAACGTCAAGGGCATCGACCTGCAGCTGTCCGTCAATGCGGAAGGGCGGCTCGCGAACGAAGAGCAATTCGGCGACATCGTGGTCAAGACCGGTACGCGTGGCGAAGTCGTGCGCTTGCGCGACGTCGCCCGCATCGAGCTCGGCGCGTCCGAATACGGCCTGCGCTCGCTGCTCGACAACAAGCAGGCGGTGGCGATCCCGATCTTCCAGGCGCCCGGTTCCAACGCGCTGGAGATCTCCGATCACGTCCGTGCCACCATGGCCGAGATCAAGAAGAACATGCCGGAAGGCGTGTCCTACCAGATCGTCTACGATCCCACCCAGTTCGTGCGCTCCTCGATCGAGGCCGTCATCCACACGCTGCTGGAGGCGATCGCGCTGGTGGTGCTGGTGGTGATCCTGTTCCTGCAGACCTGGCGCGCTTCGATCATTCCCCTGCTCGCGGTGCCGGTATCGATCGTCGGCACTTTCGCGGTGATGCACGTGTTCGGCTTCTCGATCAACGCGCTCAGCCTGTTCGGGCTCGTGCTCGCGATCGGTATCGTGGTCGACGACGCCATCGTCGTGGTCGAGAACGTCGAGCGCAATATCGAGGGCGGGCTGTCGCCGCGCGATGCGACCTATCAGGCGATGCGTGAAGTTTCCGGCCCGATCATCGCGATCGCGATGGTGCTGATCGCGGTCTTCGTGCCCCTCGCCTTCATCTCCGGCCTCACCGGGCAGTTCTACAAGCAGTTCGCGCTGACGATCGCGATCTCAACCGTGATCTCCGCCATCAATTCGCTGACGCTGTCGCCGGCGCTGTCGGCGCTGCTGCTCAAGGGACACAATGAGCCTAAGGACCGGCTGACGATCATCATGGAAAAGGGCCTCGGCTGGTTCTTCCGCGGATTCAACAAGGTGTTCACACGCTCGTCAGAGAATTACAGCGGCACCGTCACCAAGGTGATCTCGGGCAAGGCTGCGGTGATGGGGCTCTATGTGGTGTTGGTCGGCGTGACCGCGCTCCTGTTCCAGCAGGTGCCGAGTGGCTTCGTGCCGGGCCAGGACAAGCAATATCTGGTCGGCTTCTCGCGGCTGCCTGACGGTGCAGCGCTCGATCGCACTGAAGAGGTGATCCGCAAGATGAGCGACATCGCGCTGACCCAGCCCGGTGTCGAGAGTTCGGTCGCCTTTCCGGGCCTGTCGATCGCCGGCTTCACCAACTCCTCCAATGCTGGCATCGTGTTCTCCACGCTCAAGCCGTTCGACGAGCGCAAGGATCCTTCGCTCAGCGGCCCCGCGCTCGCGGCCGAGCTGAACAAGAAATATGCCGGCATCCAGGAAGCCTTCATCGCCATGTTCCCGCCGCCGCCGGTCAACGGCCTCGGCACCATCGGCGGCTTCAAGCTGCAGATCGAGGACCGTGCCGGTCTCGGCTATGAGGCGCTGAACGAGGCGACCAAGGCGTTCATGGCGGCGATGCAGAAGGCGCCGGAGATCGCCGGCGTGTTCTCGAGCTTCCAGGTCAACGTGCCCCAGCTGTTCGCCGACATCGACCGCACCAAGGCGCTCCAATTGGGCGTGCCCGTGACGGAGGTGTTCAACACGCTGCAGATTTACCTGGGCTCCTACTACGTCAACGACTTCAACAAGTTTGGCCGCACCTATTCGGTCCGGGTGCAGGCCGACGCGCCGTTCCGCGCCCGCGCCGACGACATCCGGCAGTTGAAGGTGCGCTCGTCCTCGGGCGACATGGTGCCGCTCTCGGCGCTGTTGAGCGTTCGCCAGAGCGCAGGTCCCGAGCGCGCGATCCGCTACAACGGCTTCCTGTCCTCCGACATCAACGCGGCGGCTGCGCCCGGCTTCTCCTCCGGTCAGGCGCAGGAGGTCGCGACGCGGATCGCGGCGGAAACGCTACCGCCCGGCTTTGCCTTCGAATGGACCGACTTGACCTATCAGGAGTTCATCGCCGGCAATTCCGGACTGTGGGTGTTCCCGCTGGCGATCCTCCTGGTGTTCTTGGTGCTGGCCGCGCTCTATGAGAGCCTGACCCTGCCGCTCTCGATCATCATGATCGTGCCGATGGGCCTGCTGGCTGCGATGTTCGGCGTCTGGATCTCCAAGGGCGACAACAACGTCTTCACCCAGATCGGCTTGATCGTGCTGGTGGGCCTCTCGGCCAAGAACGCGATCCTGATCGTCGAATTCGCGCGCGAGCTCGAATTTGCGGGACGCACGCCGATCCGGGCTGCGATCGAGGCGAGCCGCTTACGGCTTCGTCCAATCCTGATGACCTCGATGGCGTTCATCATGGGCGTGCTGCCGCTGGTGCTCTCGACCGGTGCCGGCTCGGAGATGCGGCGCGCCATGGGCGTTGCCGTGTTCTCCGGCATGATCGGCGTCACCGTGTTCGGCCTGTTCCTGACGCCGGTGTTCTACGTGCTGCTGCGGACCGTTACCGGCATGAAGCCGCTGGTCCATCACGGCAGCGACATCAGCGCGGCACCGGTTCAGGGCGCCGGGCACTAGATCAGGGAAATCCCCGACAGCAACAACAGAACGAGCACGGTCTTGCGGAAGACCGTCTCGTTGACCCTGTGGAAGGCGATCACGCCGAGCGCGGATCCTGCGAACAGCGCCGGCAGGCTGACCGCGAGATCGACGAAGACTTTCGACGACAGATCCTGATGTCCGACCAGCAGCGCGATCGCGAACACCTGCATCGCGGCGATGAATGGCTGCACCAGGCCGCGCTGCTCGCTCTTGGGCATGCCGCGCATGTCGCACCAAATCGTCGGGATCGCGCCGGGCATCGCGGTCAGCCCGCCGACCAGCCCTCCCCCGAACCCGATCAACGCGACCCAGTGCCGCCCGACCGCCTCGCCGGCCGTCATCAGAGTCGGCCGCAGCAGCATGTAGGCCGCATAGAGTGCAACGATAATGCCGAAGCCGCGCCGGAGCAGATGCGTATCAGTGCTCTGGAGCAGCGATACCGCGATGGGAACGCCGATCAAGCCACCGACGATCAGCAGCAGACTGCCTTCCCAGCGAATATTGCGCCGAAGCGCCCACAGATTGGTGGCCTGCACGCCGATGCTGCACGCCATCATCAGCGGCACGGCTTCGAGCGGCTGAAACACCCGGAGCAGGATGGCGCCCGCCACTGCGGAAAAGGCAAATCCCGAGAGCCCGGAGACAAAGGCACCGGCGAACACGGCAACGCTGAGCAGCATCAGAGTCGTGACATCAGGCACAATCCGCCCTCCGGTCAGTCGTAGGGAATTTGCGAGACAGAGATATCGGCGCTCTCCGTGCAAGCGGCCGGCTCGAGTGGAGCCGACGGATGCGCGTAAGCGTGCGATCGCTCCAGCATCGCGAGGCCGACCAGTTGGAGAGCAACGAGCGCCGCGGTCAGCGCAATGGCGACGATGCTGACGTTACGCACGTTCGAATTTGGGGTGGCCGGTCGTGCGCTCGCGCGGATCAACTCCGTTGGCATTTTCAAAAGCATCCTCTTCACGGGAGACGGGAATAATTTCATTCAAACACGGCGCTTCGTGCGGCTGGTCCAGCAGGTGGCGATAGCGTTGCAACACGCGCTGCGCGTCGATTTCCCGCTGCGCGCGGAGTATCGCGCCTATGCGGGCGACGATATCGCGGAACCTGCCTGTCAGAACCGGTGACGTCGTTCGCATGACAATCTCCTCTCAACCTGTTCGAGAGATTGACGGGATCCACTTCCGCCTACAGTGAGTTGCTTCACACAAATGCCTGACGCGTCGAACAACAGACCGTGTGATGTTCAGTAGAATAGCGCGTGGAAAATCGCGTCATTCGATCGAACGACGTGCGATAACTTTCTAATGATGCTTCTGATTGAACCTATTGCGAGCTGCAGCGACTCGCGTGTGTTTTTGAAGGCGTCTCAGTGCACGAGCAGATTGGAAAATCCAGCTGCGAGCTTGACGAGATCGGCCTGACGAGAAACGCCGGTCTTGGCGAACACGCGATGCAGATGCGTCTTCACCGTCGTCTCCGCGATACCGAGCGCAACCGCCGTCTCCGGCACGCCGCCGACATCGACGATCGACTGCAAGACCCTCAGTTCCGCAGGCGTGAGTTCGAAGGTGCGGTCAATGAGACCGGCACACGAGCGGCCGTCGAGCTCCGCTTTCCAGATGAACAAGGCTCCGACGGCCGAACTGCGCTCGGCCCTACCCTCGCGCAGCAGTGATGGCAGCGCGATGATTTGCGCGACGTAGTAAGAACCGTCATGCGACATCAGCGGAATTTTCCGTCCCGAAGATGCCGCCAACGCGACCTCGCTTGTGTCACGGAAAATATCGCGCAGGGCCGAATTAGCAGCGGAGGATCTTGCCACCAGCCGGCCCGAGACAGACCGCAGGACATCGTCGACGGCCAGGATCGTCGCCGCGGCCGGATTGCTGTGGACGATATGACAGGTCGAATCGAGCAGGATGACACCGGCATTCAGTTGGTCCACGACGTCGGCGAGCGCGATCGCGCGCTGCTGCTTCCGCTCGATCGCCCGGTTGATCAACAGCGCCCGGCTCGCATGCGGAGCCAGGAACTGCATCCGCGCCCGTTGCTCGGCATCGAGCATCTCCCTGCCCGGGATCACGGTCATCAGCATCGGAGACGGCGACTTCGACTGCTCCAGCACCACGTTGGCGACGTCGACGCAGCCCTGGGGGCGCAGCCATTCCTGGTAGAAGCGGCCGCGGCGATATTCGTCGAAATCCACGAGATCGGGGATGTTGCGCACCTCGCCATAGCGCGGAAGCCGAGCAAGCGGGTCGTACCGGGAGTAGGTCTCCGCATAGAGCTGAATGTAGTGCGGATCGACCCCGCAATAATAATGCGTCGCGCCTGATTTGCTGACCGGGTCCTTCGAAATCAGACCACAGGCCTGGCTGCCGATGAAGGCATTGAGCTTGACAACGACCTCGCTCCACAACTCCGGGTGGAGACCTGCGTCATAGATAGTCTCAATCAACTCGGACGGTTTTGGAAGTCGGGGCATCGGAAGAGCCAATGGTGACACATGGAGATGGCGACATGTTCTTCATGCCCGGCGGCTTCTGTGAGTCTGGCGAGGGAGGGAAAGGTTCAATCCTGAGGGCGCAATGAGCCGCTAAGTTGACCAGCGGATTGGAGAATCCTGCCGCGAGCTTGACGAGATCGGCCTGACGCGAAACGCCCGTCTTGGCGAACACGCGATGCAGATGCGTCTTCGCCGTCGTTTCTGCGATACCGAGCGCGACCGCCGTCTCCGGGACGCCGCCAACCTCGACGATCGACAGGAAGACGCGCAGCTCGGCCGGTGTAAGGTCGAAAGTCCGCGCGATCAATTCGCCGTAGGACTGTCCGCCGAGCGATACCTTGCGCAGGAGCAGCGCACCGACGGCATCGACCACCCGCTCGCTGCCGTGCCGCAGGACCGAGGAGAGCGGCAGGATGTGCGCGACGTAGCGCTCGCCCGAGGGCGAAAGCAGCGAAAACGCCTGCCCCTTCGCGGCAAGCTGGGCAATTTCATTGCGGGTCGCGAACGCTTCCCGCAGCGTCTGATTGGCCTCCGCACTGCCGGTCACCAGTTGCCCGGCAACGGACCGAACCAGATCGTCGGCCGCAAGCAAGTCGTGCCCCGCGGAATTCGCGTGCACCAGCCGGCAGAAGCCATCAAGCAGGAAGATGCCGCAGGCAAGATTGTCCAGGACCTCCGCCAACGCCGTCGCCAACGTCAGTTGCGAGGTCATGGCACGGTTGATCAGCAACGCACGGCTGGCGTGCGGCACGATCAGCGAGAGGCGGTGCTTCATCACCGGATCCACCATCCGGCGGCCCGACAGCACCGTCATCATCACGGGGCAGCTCGCATTCGAATTCTCGAGCACGACGTTGGCCGCATCGCTGCAACCCTGCGGCCGCATCCATTCCTGGTAAAAGCGTCCACCCCGGTAATCATCGAAATTGACGAGATCCGGAATGCTGACGATCTGGCCGTGCGGCGGCAGGACCGTCAGCGGATCGAACTTCGAATGCGTCTCGGAATAGAGCTTGATGTAGTGCGGGTCCGCCCCGCAATAATAGTGCGTGACGCCGAATTTGCTGATGGAATCCTTGGAAAACAGTCCGCAGGCCTGGCCGCCGACGAAGTCACGAATGCCGGTGACGACATTGTTCCACAGCGAAGGATCGAGTCCGGCATCGTAGATGGCTTCGACGAGATCGGGCAGCTTCCGCGGTCCGTGCATGGCTATAAATGGCCTATGTGATCAATATCACCAAGCATACCACAACCGCACTATGCGGCATCCTCCGATCGGAGGAGGCGCCGGCCGGGCAACGAACGGACATCCGTTTCGGGCGCTACTGATGCAGAGTCGCGATAGCGCACCGGGCCGCTCACACCTGATCCCAACCGACCTTGTCCGCATTCTCCGACCACACCGCGGCACGATAGATCTCGCGCCCGACGGCGTCTCTGACCCGGATGCAGGCATCGCGGTCGCGCAAATCGTCGCGCCAGACGAACAGGTGGCTTGCCATCTCGTTGGCCACCACGAGCGTCGCTTCGGGGCATTCGAACACCATGCCGCCCGGATCGATCTTCACGATATTGCCGACGATAAGATCAAAGAAAAAACGACGCATGCAATACTCCAACTGCGGGCGGCGCACGCCCGTGCCATCTCCATCGGCATTTGACCTGAAATTCAGCCGCGCGCGTTCACGACATCTCGCCGCTCCTGACGTCACTGGGCGTGGCGCCATAAGTCCGCCGGAAGCAGCGGTTGAAATAGGAGAGATCGCCGAAGCCGACATCGTAGGCGATCGAGCTCACCGTCCGCTCGGCGTATCCGGGTTCGCGCAACATGCGATGCGCACGCTTGACGCGTTGTTCGATCAGGAACGACGAGAACGTCTTGCCGTCGGCCTCGAACAGGCGTTGGAGATAACGCGGCGTCACGCCGAGCTCCTGGGCGACCGTGGCAACCGACAGGTCCTGCCGCCAGCAATTGTTGGCGATGGAGACTTTGGCCTTCTGCAGCCGTGCCGCCTTTAGGCCGCGCCGACCGGCCATCTCCCGCGGCTCATTGGTGGCACCGAGGACGATTGCCAGAAGATCGTGCAGATGCCCGACCCCGAGCTTGCGCAAATTGGGCATCGCGAATGCCTTCTCCCGCACCAGCGTCACCGCGTAATCGACCAGCAGCCGAAGTCCCGTTGAACTCTCCGGCATGACCCGCATCACGGCGTCATCGACATCCACGATCATCGGCGCCAGCACGCGTCTCGGCACACGCAGCGAGAAACAGCTACCCAGCGACAATCGCTCGAACGTCGTGACGTCCTCCGCGCTCGTCAGGACAGCCTCTCCGGCACGGAGGCTCAGATCGTGCCCTCGCTCGGATATCCCAAGCACGCCGGATCGATTCACGATCAGGGCCAGACTATCATCGCCATCGGCAATCAGGTGCTTGGTGCGAATGATCCGCGCTCCGCACAATCCTCCGATCAGCAATTGGGCTTCCGGCAAGACGTGGGACGTGAAGCTCGCCGCGAACGGCTTTCCTTCCCTCACCTCGACCTCCGCCTTCAACACCCCGCGACAGTAGAAATCGCGAAGCAGCGGGATACGCTCGTTTTCGGGAATTTCGTTCGTTGAAACATTGATAACGGAAAAATCAAACTGGGTCACTGCAATCCTCCAACCGACGAGCAGGTCCGGCCGCGCGCTGTCGTTTCCTCACACTCGCGTTCGACGCCGTCGCGGCATCTCTTCGCCGGCGCTCGCTGCTCTTCACTTTTCTAGAACGCGATATACGAAAGTCTCAAATGACTCGCGTCCTGCATTCGGAGGACACCGGAGCTCGGCTCATCACAATGGATTGAGATTGCGGCACATAGCCGGCGAACCATGTGAAATAAATCACAAGGCATCGTCACCGTCGTTCGTGCGACGCGCGAATGGAACGGCAAAGCCGGTGGCAATCTTGACCAAGTCGGCCTGCCTGCCGGCGCCAGTCTTCTCGAACAGGCGGCCGAGATGCGTCTTCACGGTCGTTTCGGCGATGCCGAGCTTTGCCGCAATGTCGGGAACGCCGCCAATCTCGATAATTGCCATCAATACGCGCAATTCGGACGGTGTCAGCCTGAAGGCCGCAGCGATCGCATCGGCTGCGAGCCATGTCGCCGCCGATGCCTTCTGAACGAACAGCACCGTGGCTGCAGCATCTCGCGATGGAGTGCGATCGCGCTTCAAGGGAAAAGCGTGGAGCAGATAGTGCTGCCCATCAACTGATGTCGCAAGCTCGATCTGACGGCGGGCAGCGGAACGAGTTTCGTTGCCCGCATCGATTTCGCACAGGCCGCGGAATATTTTGTCCGTCTGGGTGTTGCGGGCCACGATCCGGTCACCGACCATTGCGAGCAGGCTGGCATCGGCGAACAGCCCGCGGGATGCTGCGTTGGCATGCACGACCCGGCCATCTGCGTCGAGCAGGCAGATCGCCGTGCTCAGCCCATCGAGGACATCGGCAAGGTCGTCCACGGTATGCGAGCGTGCCCTGATCTGCCGGCCCATGATTCTGGAACGCTGGAGGTGCGGAGCGAGCAGCCGCATGCGCTCGCGCATCGGCTCGTCAACGAGTCCGCGCGAGCGGTGGCGCAACACCTGCAGGATCGTGGTGCGTGTCTCCGACTTCTCGAGCGCGACGGTTGCAAGGTCAATCGCTCCTTGTGGTTCCACCCACTCGCGATAGAAGCTCGTTGCCAGGAAATCCGCCTGAGTCATGATGTCGGCGACGCCGATCGTCTGCTCCGCCGCGAGCGTGAGATGACGATCGAGCAGAGGGTCCAGTTCCACATATCGGTCGCGATAAAGCTGGCGGAAGCGGGATTCGGTGCCAAAATGCTCGTGGATCTCGATCGAGAGCCGGGCTCTGTCCCTGGACAGGATGGTCGCGGCACATCCACCGACGAAATGCGAAACCTGTTCCAGCACCCCGCTGCGCAGCGCGGGATCGACCGCCGCGTCGTAGATCTCGCCGACGAGGGACGAAAATCGATTTGCGTGGAGGATTGTCATCGGCCGGACGATGCAATCTGCGTATGGCTCGCGCGCGAGAGAGAGATCGCGATCCGGGGCCAGCCGGAGGAGACGGGCCGGTCAATCGCCGCCTTCGACGCGGAGAAAACGTTGCAACGAAATGCTGGAATATCGAACATCGTCCTTGCGTAACGTCAACCGCAGAATGCGGCTTGGACGTTTTCGCCAAAGACTAGGATAAATGCGAACAGCGCGCGGACTGTGTGCGATGAGTCACGTGTGCGATACGTCAGGCGCCGGTCGCGCTGCAGAACCCTTTCGCCACCGATCCCGCCGGCCTCGCATCCGGCTCCGGCAACCTACTTGCGATTCTCCTCGCAGAATTTCAGCGCCGCCAGCGCTTCACCGGCACGCGGCACCTGTATCTCGATGCTGTCGTCGTCATCGTCCTCGAAATCGAGCGAGAGACGCTTGGCCCTGGACAGCCGGTCCATCATGGACTGATCGTATTCGAAAATGCCGCGCACGGTGGTCTTGTCCATGACCTCCCACTTGGCCTTCTTCATGATATCGGCGTCATCGGTTCCGACATCGGCTCGGAGGATCTCGCCCACCTTGTCCCACTCCCAGCCGTCATAGATCATGACGATGACGATCGCCTTCTCGGAATAGGTGATGACGATGACGTAGTCCCGGTTCTCGTCTTCCTTGTCCTTGTAGCCGCGGCTCGCATTGCAATGTGCGTCCTGCGTGCGCTTCTCGATGGTCCAGTCGCCGACTTTGGATTGTTGCGCCTGCACCGGTCTTGCGGTCAAAGCGACTGCGCTCAAGGCGCCGGTCAGCAACCCGGCGGCGAGAAGAGATCGTTTCATGTCAGCCTCCAGCGTGTTCCCCGGACCGAGATGACCACCTCTGCCGGTGACCCGCAAGGGCTTCTGGCGGCTGCGTAGGGCGCCGACCCTGCCCTACTCCCGCCGCGGCACGATCGCGATCGGGGTGAAGGTGTAAACCTCCTCGCCGTTCTGGTTGAACATGGTCCATTTCACCAGCGCGATGCCCTGCGGCTTCGACTTCGACGGCGTGAGGCTGATGACCTCCCCGACCAGATGCAGGCGGTCATCGGGCCGTACCGGGATGGTCCAGCGCAGCCCGTCGACGCCGGCGCCGATCAGCGGATGCGGGCCGAAGGGGCGGGTCTGGATCGCGAGGCTCATGGCAATCGCGGCGGTGTGCCATCCCGAGGCAGCGAGACCCCTGAACAGGGTCCGCTTGGCGGCTTCATGGTCGAGATGCATCGGCTGCGGATCGAACTCGACCGCGAACCGCTTGATGTCGGCCTCGGTGACGTGAACTTCGGGGGATTTGAACTGCATTCCAATGGTGAGATCGTCGAACCACTCGACCTGCGCCATGATTTCGCCTCGCAATGTGATGCGCCGCCTCGCGGCTAACAGGGTTGAGCAAGAGCGGGATGTAGCGGCTCCGCAGCGCACAAACTAGCCTGGGACTCCCCCAAGAAACCCGTTTCCAGATGCGACGAAACACGCCTGAAACAGATGGTCGGTTATCTAGTTGTCAAAATCATACAGGGACGGCCATCATGCAATTCTTCCTCGACCTGATCTGGGATTACTCCTGCTGTCAGCACCTCGTCGCCCTACCGCTGCAGGAGGACGAGCTATGATCGAACTGATCTCGGCCTTGCTTGCGCTTTGCAGCGTCGGCGTTTTTGCAGCGCACGCGGTAGATGCCTATCGCACCACACATTACTGATAGGCACTGATAGGCCCACCCTAGAACGGCCGCCGGTAGAAGTGCTCCGAATGTGTTGCCGGCGGAAACCTGTTAGCGAGCGCGAGAGCTCCCCTTTCGTCGGTCTCGAGCGCGATCTTCTGTGCGAGCATGACGTCGCCGGGGACGAGAAAGCCTGACGGGACGAAGCACCACCCCATCGTCGCATTTCCGGCCGCGTCGATCTCATGGACATTTGCGGCGGTGCCATAATGGATGCGATACGTCTTGCCGGTATCGCAGCCGACGACATCGAAATGCCGGTACTGCTCGAATTGCGCGCGCTGCGCCGGTGACAGCCATTCGGCCAGGAGCCGGCGACCCCGGGCATCCGGCGTGTTCTCGCCGAAGAAGCGCCGATAGAGTTCGCGTAGCGCATGCAAACGCGCACGCGCCGGCGCGCGGAGCCAGACTGCCGCGATCATGAGCAGCTCAGATCAACCGCCGACCAGGCGGGGATAGAACAGCGTTTCCTGCGCGGTCGGGTCAAACGATCGGATCCGGGTGACTTCGCCAGGTCCGGTTCGCAGCGCGGCGGTGAAGCCCGCTCCGGTCAGCTCCCGAAAGCGCCGTTCGGCCCGCGCCAGCGCTTCGGCATTGCCAGGATCAAACTCGTGGCGCGTGTCGCCAGTCTGGTCCATCACGATCTGGGTTGCCATGTTGAGTCTCCTCATGCCCAGCCCTGTTCGATCAAAGCAAACCTCGTGCCGTCGGTTCCAGTTGGCAACAACTTTCTCTTGCCCGCGCATCACGCCTTGCTGAGCAGGAGCGTGTCCAAGCGAAGTGGATGCCGGTTCGCCTAAGGAAAACGCGCCAAAACAAGGAGCCAGAGCCCCGTTCGAAACGGGGCTCTGGTCAGCGCGAGGCGGCCGTACCTCCGCCCTCATCGATCTGCCGTCCCATCAGGGCGATCGCCTTCTGATAAACGCCGGCGGCATTCCAGGCTTCGATGGCGGCGAAATTCGGCTCGCCCGGCTGGTAACCCGCTCCGGCACGCCAGCCATGGGCTTTCAGGAAATTCGCTGTCGAGTTCAGCGCATTGGCGGCAACTTCGAGATTGCCGGTGCCGTAGGCCAGGATGTTCTTGGGCATGAACTGGGTCTGACCGACTTCGCCGTGCATCGAGCCGCGGGTTGCCCCCGACAGCGTGCCGCGATCGATCAGCTTCAGCGCCGCATAGAGCTGCTCGGTGAAGAATTCGGGACGGCGGCAGTCATAGGCGAGCGTCGCAATCGAGGAGAGCATGTTCTGGTTGCCGCGCTGGCTGCCGAATCCGGTCTCCATGCCCCAGATCGCGATCAGCGGCCCCGGCGGGACGCCATAGCGCTGCTGGATCGAGGCGAACAAGGCGGCCTGCGAGTTCTTGAGCTGACGCCCCTTGGCGACGATGGTGGTGGCGCCGCGCTTGGCGAGGAACTGGTCGAGCGACAGCGAGAAGCTGCGCTGGCCGCGGTCGGCCGCGATGGTGGCACTCGCGTAATTGGTCTGCATCAGCGCCGAGAGCGCAGTCTGGCCGACGCCCTTGCCCTGCGCTTCCGCACCGAACTCGCGCTTCCAGGCCTCGAAGCCGGCCGACGAACTGCCGCATTGCGCGGCTTGGGCGGCGGGCGCCAGGCAGCCGAGCAGCGTCATCGCCCCGAAAACCGCCGCAGCTACAGTTCTGCCCCTGATCATGTCTAATGTCCTCTCTCTGGCGCGATCCAATGCCCGAGTTTACCCGGACGAAGGCGCCGACTCCATGGCGTGATCATACGACAGTTCCAGTCCATCCAAATTGCCCTCCTTGCGCCACTTGTCGAGCAGCCGCAGGAATGCCACCGGCCCGCGCCAATACTGGCTGTTTCTCGCCGCGATCGGATCGAACACGCCTTCATTGTTGTAGTAGCCGGGCGTGCATTCAGCGAGATAGGTCTGGCGGCCGAGCGCGGCTTTGACCACCTCCTCGACCCAGGCGTTCTCGGCATCGAGCGTCGGCTCCAGCGTCCGCGCTTTGCGCTTGCGCGCCTCGGCGATCACATAGGCGATGTGCTGCGACTGCTCGTCGATGATGTGCGGAAAGTTGGCGCTCTGGCCGGCCTGCACCATGACGATCAGGAAGCAGTTCGGGAAGCCGCGGCTGTAGAAGCCATGCATCGTCTTGACGCCGTCGCGCCAGCGCTCGGACAGGCTCGTGCCATCGCGTCCATAAATCTCGAAGCCCATACGACGGGCGTAATCGGTACCGACTTCGAAACCGCTGGCATAGATCAGGCAGTCGAGTTCGTAGGCGTGGCCGTCGACCACGACGGCATTCTCGGTGATGCGATCGACGCCCTGTCCCCTGGTATCGACGAGATGCACATTGGGACGATTGAACGTGTCGAGATATTCGTCGTGGAAACACGGCCGCTTGCAGAAGGCCTTGTACCAGGGCTTTAACGCCGAAGCAGTCATCTCATCCTTGACGATCGCATCGACGCGCGCCCGGATCTCTTCCATCTTGCGATAATCAGCCTGCTCGATGACCTTGAGCGCCTCCTCGATCGAGGTCACCGGCTGGGGCTGGCGGCGCGGCGCCAGCAGGATCTCGCCGAGCAGGCCGGTCCAGCCGTCCTGCACCAGATCCTGTTCGAATGGCTCGCCCGAGATCACGGCGGTGAAATTGTCCATGCGTTCGCGCTGCCAGCCAGGCCTGAGCCCCTGCGCCCAGCACTGATCCGTCGGGCGGTCGTCGCGCACGCCGATCGCCGACGGCGTACGTTGGAAGACGTAGAGCTCCTTGGCCGAGCGGCCGAGATGCGGCACGCATTGCACGGCGGTGGCGCCGGTGCCAATGATCCCGACGCGCTTGTTGCCAAGACCGGTCAGACCACCTTCGGCCGTGCCTCCGGTGTAGGCGTAATCCCAGCGGCTGGTGTGGAAGCTGTGTCCTCTGAAGCTTTCGATGCCGGGAATACCCGGCAGCTTCGGACGGCTCAACGGGCTGCCAGCGAGGATGACGAAGCGCGCGCGGATGCAATCACCGCGATCGGTCTCGACCAGCCAGCGTGCCTCGTACTCCTGCCATTCCATGCGCGTGATGACGGTCTGAAACAGAGCGCGCTCATAGAGGCCGAAGTGACGGCCGATGCGGCGCGAATGTTCGTAGATCTCGGGTGCTCGCGCATATTTGCGCACCGGCATGTAGCCGGTCTCTTCCAGCAACGGCAGGTAAATGTAGCTCTCGGTATCGCAGGCCGCACCAGGGTAGCGATTCCAGTACCAGGTGCCGCCGAAATCGGCGGCCTTTTCCACGACCCGGAAATCATCGATGCCGGCTTCGCGCAGTCGCGCGCCACACAGAAGGCCGCCGAAGCCGCCGCCGACGATGAGCACCTCGTTCTGTTCGCTGACGGCCTCGCGCGCGAATCCGGAATTGGCCCAGGGATCGTCGAGATAGCGCCCGAACTCGCCGGTCATCTCGACATATTGCGCCTTGCCTTCGGCGCGCAGGCGCCGATCGCGCTCGTCGCGATAGCGCGCACGGAGTGCGTCAATGTCGAGTGTAGATTCGCCGGCTGCACCGGTCTTGTGTCTTTCCGCTGACATTCATTTCCTCCCGGGCGGAAACTGCTTCGCCGGCAGCTCGCATCACTTAGCCCTGAAAAAGAGACGCATGCAATCACGTCCCTCGCTTTTTACGTGAACGTCGCGTGGCGTTCCGCTAACCTCAAGCGCACATCACAAGCGCACGCCATGCAACGACATGGCGGTCCGGAGGAGACGATGCAGGGATTGATGATGGACATGCCGCTCCTGATCAGCGGCCTGATCCAGTATGCGGCCGATTATCACGGCGAGGCCGAGGTCGTCGCCCGCGAGATCGAGGGCGACATCCATCGCTACACCTATGCCGACGCCCATCCGCGCATCAAGCGCATGGCATTGGCCCTCAAGAGGCTCGGCATGATGCCCGGCGACAGGGTCGGCACGCTGGCCTGGAATACGCACCGTCACTTCGAGATGTTCTATGCCGCGCCGGGCATGGGCTACGTGTTGCACACCGTCAACCCGCGGCTGTTTCCCGAACAACTCGTCTACATCGTCAATCACGCCGAGGACCGCCTGCTGTTCATCGACCGCGCCACGCTGCCGATCGTGGAGGCAATCGCGCCGCAGCTCACATCGATCGAAGCCTATGTCGTGATGTCCTCGCGCGAGCGGATGCCGGAGACCAGGCTTGCCAACGTCCATTGCTACGAGGACCTGCTGGAGAACGAGCACGACGACGGCTTCGTCTGGCCGGAGTTCGACGAAAAGTCGGCGTCCACGATCTGCTACACCTCCGGCACCACCGGCAATCCGAAGGGCGTAATCTATTCGCACCGCGCCGCGATCCTGCAGACCATGGTCTCCTGCAATTTCGACTTCCTGCCCGGGCACCTGGAAGGCGTGCGCGAGGTGATGATGCCGATGGCGCCGCTGTTCCACGGCAACGGTTGGAACATGCCGTTCACCGCGCCCTATACCGGCTCGAAGCTGGTGCTGCCCGGCCGCAATTACGAGCCGGACAAGCTCTACGAATTGCTCGAAGGCGAGAAGGTGACGCTGTCGGCGGGCGTGCCAAGCTTCTGGCTGATCCTGCTCGACTGGTTAGGGCGCACCGGCAACAGGTTCTCGACACTTCGTGCAACATTGTCGTCAGGCTCGGCACCGCCGCGCGCAATGGTCGAGAAGCTCAAGCGCGAGTACGACGTCGACTACGTCCAGGCCTGGGGCATGACCGAAGCCTTGGGCTGCTCGATGCCTGGCCTGCGGCCGGGCTCCGAGCATCTCGACGACAAGGAGAGGTTCGACCGCCGCCAGGTGTCCGGCCGCGCCTGTTTCGGCACCGCCTTGCGCATCGTCGACGACGGCGGCAACGAGCTGCCGCGCGACGGCAAGAGCGTCGGCCATCTGCGCGCGCGGGGACCGTGGGTTGCGTCCGGCTACATGAAACTCGACGAAGGCCTCGACCGCGACAGCTGGCTGATCACCGGCGACATGGCCGTGATCGACCCCCAGGGCCACGTCACGCTGACCGACCGCTCCAAGGATGTCATCAAGTCCGGAGGCGAATGGATCTCCTCGATCCAGCTCGAGGACGTCGCCTTGTCTCACCCCGATGTGCTGCAAGCCGCCGTGGTCGCGATCAACCATGAGAAATGGCAGGAGCGGCCTCTGCTCCTCGTCGTCCGCAAGAAGGGCACGACCGTCGACGGCAAGACGCTGCTCGACCACATGCGCCCCAAGATCGCGAGCTGGTGGATGCCCGACGCCGTCGAGTTCATGGACGAGTTCCCGATGACCGGCACCGGCAAGGTGCTCAAATCCGCGCTGCGCGAGAAATTCAAAGAGTATCGCGTCGCCTGAGCCGATTGCGCACCGGCCTGTCCATCGATTGAGGAGACCAAAGATGCTCTACCCGATGTCCCCCAAAATCGTTGAGCTCAAGCGCAGGCTCGAAAGTTTCATGGACCGGCACATCTATCCGAACGAGGAACGTTTTTATCGCGAGGCGGAGGAGCTGGGCCCCTGGAAGGTCTATCCGGTCGTCGAGGAGCTGAAGCCGCTGGCGCGCGCTGAAGGCCTCTGGAATCTGTTCCTGCCGGACTCCGGCTACGGTGCGGGCCTCACCAACCTCGAATATGCCCCGCTCTGCGAAGTCATGGGCCGCTCGCATCTCGCGCCCGAAGTCTTCAACTGTTCGGCGCCCGATACCGGCAACATGGAGGTGCTGGAGCGCTATGGCACGGAGAACGACAAGGAGCGCTGGCTGAAGCCGCTGCTCGCTGGCGAAATCCGCTCCTGCTTCGCCATGACCGAGCCCGCCGTCGCATCGTCCGATGCGACCAACATCGAAAGCTCGATCGTCCGCGACGGCGACCATTACGTCATCAACGGCCGCAAATGGTACACCACCAACGCGACCGACCCGCGCTGCAAGATCTGCATCTTCATGGGCAAGACCGATCCTGACAATGCGGACCGCCACAAGCAGCAATCCATGATCCTGGTGCCGATGGACACAGCGGGCGTCGAGGTCAAGCGTCCCCTGCCCGTGTTCGGCTTCTACGGCGTGCCCGACCGTGCCTCCGAGGTCGTCTTCACCGATGTGCGCGTGCCCAAGGAGAACATGCTGCTCGGCGAGGGCCGCGGTTTCGAAATCGCGCAGGGACGCCTCGGCCCCGGCCGCATCCACCATTGCATGCGGCTGATCGGGCTCTCCGAGCGCACACTGGAGAAGATGTGCCGCCGGGTGCGCAGCCGCGTCGCCTTCGGCAGGCCGGTTTCCGAGCAGACGGTGACGCAGGAGCGAATCGCTGAAGCCCGCATCATGATCGAGCAGGCCCGGTTGCTGACGCTCAACGCCGCCCACGCGATGGACACCGTCGGCAACAAGGTGGCGAAAGCCGAGATCGCGATGATCAAGGTCGCTGTGCCCAACATGGCCTGCCAGATCATCGACTGGGCGATCCAGGCCCATGGCGGCGGCGGCACGTCGAACGATTTCGGATTGACGCAGGCCTACGCGACCGCGCGCTTGCTGCGTCTCGCCGACGGCCCGGACGAGGTCCACAGGAACCAGATCGCGCGGTTCGAGCTGAAGAAATATTCGAACGCGTAAAACACTGCACTCGCCGGAAGCACAGTGCCATCTTCCCCTCTCCCCTTGCGGGAGAAGG
>NZ_VSST01000007.1 GCF_019402665.1 Bradyrhizobium canariense | reverse complement strand
GCGAGCGCAGCGAAGCAATCCAGAATCTTTCCGCAGAGGAAGTCTGGATTGCTTCGCTGCGCTCGCAATGACGGACGGGCTTTGATGGCAGCCGCACCCCGCTACCGCCGCTTTCTCCATTCGCCAATACTTTTCATTAAAATTCTCCGCCCCGCCTTAGCCGGATCGAATCAACTCCTTGGCATCATCGACAAACCACCCGCGCCATCCGCGGAAATTGGAGGAGAGTGCCAATGCATCCGCGCCGACATGCCCGCGTCAAACCCGCAGGCCTCGTGTCCCGCCAGGCCAAGATCATCACCGACCCGCGCGCGCCGGTGATCCCCTGCACGCTGATCGACTATTCGCCGGGCGGCGCCTGCGTCGATCTCGGCGGCCAGGTGAAGATTCCCGATCGCTTCGAGCTGCTGCATGTCAACACCAAGAAGCGCTGCCGCGTGGCGTGGAAGCGCGGCACGAAAGTGGGCGTGGTGTTTTGAGTCCTTCCAGCTGCTGAACAAGGCCGCGCTCCACACTCCGCTCGGCTCCCTCCCCCCTTGTGGGGGAGGGTTGGGGAGAGGGGTGGCCCAGCAAAAGGTGTCGGCGACCTGCGAAGTGACGGCAACAGAGTCTCGCTTCATTCGACAGAGCACGCCGTGTGGCTACCCCTCTCCCTAGCCCTCCCCCACAAGGGGGGAGGGAACGCACTGTGCTTGCGGCGCGATCTCTCCCAACACAACAAATTCACGACTTCCGCATCCGCGCCTTTGCCCCCGCGACGATCTGCATCGCGACGCCGGCGATCCAGCCGAACAAAGCAAACCAGCTCCACGCAATATGCGGTTCGAGGCGGAGCACGATGATGGCGACGGAGGCGAGCGCAGTGAATGTGGCGCAGAGCGTGCCGGCGGAGCTCAACAGTTCCGCGGCGTCGATGTCGCCGTGGGCCTCGTCGAAGGGCAGCTGCGGTGTGTCGATGCCAAGATAGAAGCCGACGAAGCCCAGCACCATCATCAGCAGCAGGAAGCCTTCCGTGGTGAGCGCGGGAATCGCGGATCCCACGTAAGCGCCGACGAACAGCCCGCACGCCGCGCCCGCCATCGCAAGCCCCACGCGCTCGATGACGTGGGCAGCTTTCCGGATACGAAACCGCATGGCAGGCCTCCGCGAGGCGTTGGACGCACGCGAGGTTAGGCCAGATTTGGCGGAGGTGGAAGGTGAGAGGGTTTACGGATGCGTGAGGTGGGATGGTTTAGGACCAAAGGACGCAAGCGCGGCGACCTTTGCGTGGGCGCATGCCTCCCCGACCGTCATTGCGAGCGCAGCGAAGCAATCCAGGCTCTTTCCGCGGACGCAGTCTGGATTGCTTCGTCGCAAGGGCTCCTCGCAATGACGAGTTTGCGGCGCGGTCGTCGCGCCACATTCGCCCCCCTCACCGCGCCCCGAAATTGGTCTTGCCGAACAGCGCCTTCTGCGTCGAGGGCTGCGAGCGCCAGTATTGCGGCGGGGCTTCGACCTCGCCGCCGAGCTCCGCTGCGGCGTGCCAGGCCCAGCGGGGATCGTAGAGCATGCCGCGGGCGAGCGCGACCATGTCGGCTTTGCCGGAGGCGACGATGTCTTCGGCCTGGTTCGGCTCGGTGATCAGGCCGACGGCGATGGTGGGCAAACCCGTCTCGCGCTTGATGCTGTCTGCAAACTGCACCTGATAGCCGGGGCCGAGCGCGATCTTCTGCAGCGGCGAGACGCCGCCGGAGGAGGCATCGATCCAGTCGACGCCGCGCGCCTTCAGCGCCTTGGCGAACTCAATCGTCTGCGCCAGGTCCCAGCCGCTCTCGACCCAGTCGGTCGACGACACCCGCATGCCGACCGGCTTGTCGTGCGGGAATGCCGCGCGGACCGCGTCATAGACCTCCAGCGGGAAGCGCATGCGGTTCTCGAGCGAGCCGCCATATTCGTCGGTGCGTTTGTTCGAGATCGGCGACAGGAACTGATGCAGGAGATAGCCGTGCGCGCCGTGCAGCTCGATCGCGTCGATGCCGATGCGATCGGCGCGCTTCGCCGCATCGACGAAGGCATCGCGAATGCGCTTGAGGCCGGCGGCGTCGAGCGCCAGCGGCGCGGCTTCGCCCTCCTTGTGCGGCAGCGCCGACGGCGCCACGGTCTGCCAGCCGCCCTGGTCCTGCGAGATCAGCTGGCCGCCGTCCCAAGGCCGCGCGCTGCTCGCTTTGCGGCCCGCATGCGCGAGCTGCATTGCGACCGCGGTCGAGGAATGTTTCCACACCGAGGTGAGGATCTGCTTCAGCGCGGCCTCGGCGGCATCGCTGTAGAGCCCGAGGCAGCCCGGCGTGATGCGGCCGATCGCCTCGACATGGGTCGCCTCGATGCAGAACATCGCCGCGCCGGACAGGCTGAGATTGTTGATGTGGGTGAAGTGCCAGTCGGTGGGAACGCCGTCCTCGGCCGAATATTGGCACATCGGCGACACCACGATGCGGTTCTTCAAATTCAGGCCGCGCAGCTTGATCGGGGAAAACAGGACGCTCATGCGGGGGAGTTCCGGGATGGGGCGGGGAGTTGGGGAGAGTGTAGTGAGCGATGCGCCGATTGCCAGCCGCGCGGCGGGCATGGCGGCTCGTTCGGCCACGCATTGCACCGCGGTCGTCGTCCTGGCGAAAGCCAGGACCCATTACCCCAGTTAGCAGTGTTGCGCGGATTGATAACCACGAGCCTTCGCCAAACTTCTCCCTGGGGTAATGGGTCCTGGATCAGCGCTCGCTCTGCTCGCTTGTCCAGGACGACAAGAGATAGCCTCTACTCCACCAGCGCGAACTGCAGCAGCAGGGTGCGCTGGAGCATCGAGAAATTGTCGTCGGACACCAGCGTCAGCACGGTCTCGCCGTCGGGCGTGACGTGCGCGTCGATGCCTTCCATGTTGTCGATCTCGTGGCCGAGATCTGCCTTGAACAGCACGGGGCCGTCGACCAATGCGCCCGGCGCGATCGATTTCAGGGGGATCGCGCGGATGCGGATATCGACGCCGGTGAACCAGGAGAATTTGCGTTCGAGAATCAGGAGATCGCCCGAGGGCAGCAGCACCGCATCGCTGATCAGCTGCTGCTCGGTGCGGCGAATGCTGAACTGGCCGGGCGTCGGGCCGCCGAGCAAGAATCCGATCAGATTGCCGTCGGCATCGAAGCCGCCCTCCGACAGCGCGATCAAGGTCCCCGCGAGCGGCTGCCCCTTTGGTATGTCCTTGGGGACAAACACCAGCGCCTCGAGCCCTTTATTATAGGGCAACTTTCGCACCGCCGGCGGCGTCTGCAGCACCTCGCCGCGGGCGCGTGTGCCGCCCTTCGAGAAATCGAACCGCATGATCTGGTTGACACGCTCGAGCCCGACATAGACGAGGTCGCCGTCGCGCGCGAGCGATTCGGTGTCGTACCACAGCCGCTTCTCCGTGATCGGCCGCCCCTCCGCATTGAGCACCGGCGCAGCCTCGACGTCGTCGAGACCGGTCATGCTCCGCCCGGAATAGCGGATGCGACCGGTGAACCAGGTGCCCTGGTCGGAGATCGCGAGAAAGCGCTCGCCTTTGGTGTCGAGGAAGCGGAAGCCGGACAGGCCGCCGAAGCCGCGATGCGGCGAGGTCAGCACCAGGCCGCCGCGATAGTCCAGCGAACCAAACCGCGTGCGCGCGCGGTCGCGCGGCTCGAAATTGGGAATCGGCCGCGCGTTGACCTCGATGCCAACGGGCGCGGCGACGGCGTGCTCGATGAGCGCCGGCTTCGGCGCGGGCTGTGCCTGCGCCAGACGAGACAGTGCGAGAGTGGAAAATCCCGCCGCCGCGTGGCCGATAAAGCTGCGGCGGGATCGATGCTTGCTCACGAATGCAATTTGCGTCGCGGGCGGTTGGCCGGCTGCGTGGGCGCGGTGTTGGTCTCGCTGAAGAGTTCGGCGAGTTTTTCGGTGATGGCGCCGCCGAGCTCTTCGGCGTCCACGATCGTCACCGCGCGGCGGTAATAGCGCGTCACGTCATGGCCGATGCCGATCGCGATCAGCTCGACCGGCGAGCGGGTCTCGATCTCCTCGATGATGTGGCGCAGGTGCCGCTCCAGATAGTTGCCGGGATTGACCGACAGCGTGGAATCGTCGACCGGCGCGCCGTCCGAGATCATCATCAGGATCTTGCGCTGTTCGGGCCGGCCGAGCAGGCGCTTGTGCGCCCAGTCGAGCGCCTCGCCGTCGATGTTCTCCTTCAACAGCCCCTCGCGCATCATCAGGCCGAGATTCTTTCGCGCACGACGCCACGGGGCATCGGCCGACTTGTAGATGATGTGGCGGAGATCGTTGAGACGGCCGGGACTGGCCGGCTTGCCGGCGGCAAGCCACGCCTCGCGCGATTGCCCGCCCTTCCAGGCGCGCGTGGTGAAGCCGAGAATCTCGACCTTGACGCCGCAACGCTCCAGCGTGCGGGCGAGGATGTCGGCGCAAGTCGCCGCGACCGTGATCGGCCTGCCGCGCATCGAACCGGAATTGTCTAAGAGCAGCGTCACCACGGTGTCGCGGAACGTCGCCTCCTTCTCGTGCATGAAGGACAGCGGGTGATAGGGATCGGTCACCACGCGCGACAGCCGCGCGGGGTCCAGAATGCCCTCTTCGAGATCGAACTCCCAGGCGCGGTTCTGCTGCGCCATCAAGCGCCGCTGGAGGCGGTTGGCGAGACGGGCGACGATGCCCTGCAGATGTGCGAGCTGCTTGTCGAGATAGGCGCGCAGGCGCTCCAGCTCGTCATGGTCGCAGAGGTCTTCGGCGGCGATGATCTCATCGAACTTCGGCGCGAAGGCGTGATATTCCGGCCCGCGCGGCTCGTTCTTGCCGTGCGAATTCGGTCGCGTCGCCTCGCCCGGCGTCTCGTCGTCGCCGAGCTCGCCGTCGTCGAAGGTGTCGGAGGTCGAGGCCTGCGCGCTTTCCATCGCGCTCTCGCTCATCTCCTCGCTCGACGCCTGGGCTTGATCAGCGCTCATCTCCTGCGCGGCGTCGGAATCGGGCGAGCCCTCGGCGCCGGACTGATCGTTGTCGCCGTCCTGGTTCTCGTCGTTCTCGTCATTGTCTTCGCTGTCGGCGCTGCGCTCGTCGCCGATCTCGAGCGCCGTCAGGAGATCATGCACGGCATCGCCGAACCTGGTCTGGTCCTCGACCACGGTATCGAGCCGATCGAGCCGCCTGCCGATCTTGTCTTCGAGGATGGGACGCCAGAGATCGACCATCTTCTTGGCGGCCGTCGGCGGCGCCATGCCGGTCAGGCGTTCGCGCACCAGCATCGCCAGCGCGTCGGCGAGCGGCGCGTCGGCGCGATCGGTGATCTCGTCGAACTTGCCGCGATGGAAATGGTCGTCGAGCATCGCGGTGAGGTTCTTCGCAACGCCCGCCATGCGCCGCGCACCGATCGCCTCGACACGGGCCTGCTCCACCGCCTCGAACACGCCGCGCGCCTGCGGATTGCCGGGCATCAGCTTGCGATGCAGCTTCGGATCGTGACAGGCGAGCTTGAGCGCGATCGAGTCGGCATGGCCGCGCACGATCGCGGCATCGCGCCTGGTCATTTTTCGCGCGGGTTCGGGCAGCCGCGCCTTGCCCGGTGCGAGCCCGGGACGCTCGGCGGCGAAGCTGACGTCGAGCTCGGGCGCCTTGGCGATCGCCTTCAGGCAGGAGGCCACCGAGCGCTTGAACGGCTCGGTCGGAGCTTCCTTGGTGTTGCGGAATTTGGAGTTGGAGGTGGTGCTCATCTCGCCCTTACCCGTCGTCCCGGCGAAGGCCGGGACCCATAACCACCGGCGATCATTGCGTCAGGAGAAATTATCGGCGGCGCTTCACTCGAGACATCACGCGGTATGGGTCCCGGCGTTCGCCGGGACGACATATCGCGTGAAATCAGCTGAGCGCCACGTTCACCGCCGATTCCGGCAGCTCCGCGTTGAAGCAGCGCTGGTAGAACTCGGCGACGAGGGGACGTTCGAGCTCGTCGCACTTGTTGAGGAAGGTGACCCGGAACGCAAAACCGATGTCGCTAAAGATGTCGGCGTTTTCCGCCCAGGTGATCACCGTGCGCGGGCTCATCACCGTCGACAGATCGCCATTGGCGAAAGCGTTGCGGGTGAGATCGGCGAGGCGAACCATCTTGTTGACGATGTCGCGGCCCTCCGTGGTGCGATAGTGCTTGGCCTTGGCCAGCACGATCTCCACTTCCTCGTCATGGCTGAGGTAGTTCAGCGTGGTGACGATCGACCAGCGGTCCATCTGGCCCTGGTTGATCTGCTGGGTGCCGTGATAGAGGCCCGAGGTGTCGCCGAGGCCGACGGTGTTGGCGGTCGAGAACATGCGGAATGCCGGGTGCGGCTTGATCACCTTGTTCTGGTCGAGCAGCGTCAGCCGGCCGGAGACTTCCAGCACGCGCTGGATCACGAACATCACGTCTGGGCGGCCGGCGTCGTATTCGTCGAACACCAGGGCGACGTTATGCTGGAGCGCCCAGGGCAGGATGCCGTCGCGGAATTCGGTGACCTGCTTGCCGTCGCGGACCACGATCGAGTCCTTGCCGACGAGGTCGATACGGCTGATGTGGCTGTCGAGGTTGACGCGCACGCAGGGCCAGTTCAGTCGCGCGGCGACCTGCTCGATATGGGTGGATTTGCCGGTGCCGTGATAGCCCGTGACCATGACGCGGCGGTTGTGGGCGAAGCCGGCGAGAATGGCGAGCGTGGTGGCGCGATCGAAGCGGTAATCGGAATCGACTTCGGGGACGTGAGGATCGACTTCGGAATAAGCGGGGACTTCGAGATCGCTGTCGATCCCGAACACCTGGCGCACCGACACCTTCATGTCGGGCAAACCGGAAACTTCCTCAACTTTGGACATCGCGGCGGTCGTCATCAATCCTCCGAGGTCCCGGGCGATCCCGAGACCAGTTATTGCACGTTGGCTGCGGCTGGGTGCGATCGCGAACCTATCAGAGACAACCCGCGGGCAGAAGCCCGCCCCCCAATCAAAGTTCCGTTGTCTTTTCATTTAGATAGGCAAGGAACGCGATTTTTGGAAGGCTGCCCTGCGAATCACGCCTGAATTTCGTGCCGAGGGCACGGTCCTGCTCACGCGGGTGGCACTTTTACCGGCGCTCGTTACTTATGTAGGGTCCGAATGTAGGGTTCGAACCCCAAGGCCCAATCCCACCACAGAGACGATGTGACGTCCTTTCTCGATCCCCTCATTTCATTCGTCTCGGCCCATCCGTGGCTGGCCTATCTGACCCTCTTCCTGGCGGCCCTGCTGGAGGCGGTTCCGGTGGTGGGCTCGGTCATCCCCGGCTCGACCATCATCCTGGCGCTGAGCGCCCTGGTCCCAGGCGGCGAGCTCAGGCTGCAATGGGTGTTGCTGGCGGCAGCGCTCGGCGCAGTGCTCGGCGATGGTTCGGCTTACTGGATCGGGCACCGGCAGCAGCGGGAGATCCTCAACACCTGGCCGCTGACCAATTATCCGCGTGTGGTCGAGCAGAGCGAGGCTTTCTTCCACCGCTTCGGCACCTGGGCGGTGTTCTTCGCCCGCTTCGTGCCGCCGATCCGGGCCTTCGTCCCGGTCACCGCGGGCGCGCTGGGCATGCCCCCGGCCCGCTTCTACGCCATCAACATCCCCGCAATCCTGGTCTGGGCGCCGGCGCATGTGCTGCCGGGTGTTTTGGCGGTGTCGGCCCTGCACGAATATGCCGGGCTGCCGCACCATGGGCATCCGTACAAGCACATGTGGATTTTGACCGTGGTCGGCGTGGCAATCGTCGTAGGCGCGGCGGTTTGGATCTATCGCCGCCGGAACGGCGGCGGTGTCGCGGTGGCGAAGCCGCGGGGGTGATAGAGTGTATCCAGGCGCACCGCCCTCATCCTGAGGGCCCGCCAACGGCGGGCGTCTCGAAGGATGGCCGCGGGCGAAAGCCGGGCCTGCATGGTTCGAGACGCGCGTTCCGCGCTCCTCACCATGAGGGTTTTTGATTATCCCCTGGAATCCGCAACCCCCGCCCTTCGTCCCGGTGCCGGTCCCACATACCTTGCCCTTGGCCTGATCAGCTTGCCGAACTGCAATTGCTCGCTGGCATGGGCGACCCAGCCGACGCTGCGGGCCATCGCAAACAACGCGAGCTCGCTGCCTCCCGGCAGGCGCAGCGCGTGCACGAGCACCGCGAGCGCGTAGTCGATATTGACGAGTTCGCCGGTCGCCTCCGCGATGCGCTCCGGCACCTCTTTGGTGAATTTGCGCGGTGCGCCGGCGCGGGCCAGGGCATTCAGCAGCGACTGCGCGCGCCGATCGCCCCGCTTGTAGACACCGTGACCGAAGCCCGCAAAGCGTTCGCCGAGCGCGACGCGTTCGCGGACCATCGGCTCGACGTCACGATCCACCAGCGCCTTGACGAGTTGCGAGGCGAGCACGCCGGCGCCACCGTGCTTCGGTCCCTTCAGCGCGGCGAGGCCGGCGATGACGGAATCATAAAGATTGAGGCCGGTCGAGGCCGCGCAGCGCGCGGTGAAGGTGGACGCGTTCAATTCATGCTCGGCGAGCAGAACCAGCGCGCGGCGGATGAGATCGGCCGCGTGCTTGTTGTCGGGCGCCCAGGCCCTCGCGATCTGCTGGTGCAGCGGCTCGGCGGACGGATCCGTGTTGAGCATGGTCGCGACCAGAAGCCGGACGATGCGCGCACCGACCATGGCGCGGCCATCCGGCGCACGCGTGAACGCGCGGGGATCGGCGCTCGATGCGAGCGCCAGCACGGCAATGGCGCGATCGATCGGTGCCGCCCGGCGCGCGGCCTGCGCGATCAGGCGCATCTCGTCGGACATCGCAGGCTGATTATCCGGGGCGAACGGATCGACGCCGGAGACGTCCCACAGCAGCGTCGCCGTGTGCTCCAGCGTATCGTTTTCGGCGAGATCGACGCAGTTGACGCCGCGATAGATCGCGCCCTCCTCGGTGATGGTGGAGATCTCGGTGTCCATGACCGGCAGATCGGCATCGAAGCTGCGCAGGCCGCGCGGCTCCGGCGACGGCACCCGGCGCTCCTTCAGCGCCCGGACGTCCTCGGCGCGATAGCGGTTCTTGCGCGAGTCCGGCGTCGGCTCGGAGCGGATCAGGCCGCGGCTGACATAGGCGTAGAGCGTGGCCGGCGAGATCGCGAGCTCGGCGGCGGCTTCCCGGGCGGAGAGGTAGAGACCTTCCGAATTTTTCATATTGATTTATGTAATCAAGATTGATCAATCTGTCGAGAGGCCCGACCTTTGGCTGGTGCAAAGGAGATTTGGGCCATGAACATCCACCTCACCAAAAGCCAGATCGGGCTGGACGGCGTTCCTGCAGCCGAAACCGTGCTGAGCCATGTCGACGGCGAGCGCGGCGAGTTGATCATCGCCGGGGAGCATGTTGGCCGACTGGCGAGCCAGTCGAGTTTTGAGGGCGTCACCGCCCGGCTCTGGAACGGCGCCAGCACGACCACGCTGAGCGAAGCTAATGTGCGCGCGAGCCTGGGCGCCGCACGCGAGCGCGCCTTCGCGCGGCTGGATGAGTTGCTGCCAGCAACGCGCGGCATGGGCATCATCGACGGGTTTCGCGCGGCGGTCGCGGGACTTCGCGCCGAGCACGGCCTTGCCCATGAGGCGACAATCGTCGGCGCATTCCCGGTGATTGCGGGCGCGCTCGTCCGCCGCGCCAGGGGTCTCGATCCCGTGGCGCCCGATCCGAACGTGAGCCATGCTGCCGATACGCTTCGCATGCTGCACGGGCGCGCGCCTGAACCACGCGAGGTCACGGCGCTGGACGCCTATCTCGTCACCGCCAGCGACCACGGCATGAACGCCTCGACCTTCACCGCGCGCGTGGTGGCCTCAACGCAGGCTGATCTGTTTGCCGCCGTCACCGCCGGCTATTGCGCGCTGACGGGTCCGCTGCATGGCGGCGCGCCGGAGCCGGTGCTGGAAATGCTCGACGCGATCGGTTCGCGCGAGCGCATCCAGCCCTGGGTGGACGCTGCACTCGCCCGCGGCGAGCGGATGATGGGTTTTGGCCACCGCGTCTATCGCGTGCGCGACCCCCGCGCAGATGTGCTCAAGACCGCGATCGAGGCGCTGGCATCGGACGGCGCCGGCCTGCCCTTTGCCGGCGAGGTCGAGGCCTATATCCGCAGCGCGCTGCGCAAGAAGAATCCGGAGCGGCCGCTGGAGACCAATGTGGAGTTCTTCACCGCGATCCTGCTCGATGCGCTGGCGATCCCGAGGCAGGCCTTCACGCCCATCTTCGCGGTGGCGCGCGCCGCCGGTTGGACGGCGCATGCGCGCGAGCAGCAGCGGACCGGGCGGTTGATCCGGCCGAGCTCGTCATATGTGGGGGCGATGCCGGAGGCGTGAGGGACCGCGGATATCTCCGCAAGCCGGGAATCGTAGGGTGGGCAAAGGCGCACTTGCGCCGTGCCCACCATCGATCCAACACCGCAACAGAAGTGGTGGGCACGCTTCGCTTTGCCCACCCTACGATACTACGGCGCGGGGAGAGGCCTACGCCTCGCGCACCACGGTCTTTAGGTAATTATACGCCTTGATGATCTCGATCAGGCGGTCCTCGGTGGAGCGGTCGCCGCCGTTGGCGTCGGGGTGGTGCTGCTTCACCAGCGCCTTGTACTTGGACTTGACGTCGGCGAGCGTGGACTCGGGGCCGAGGCCCATCACCTGGAGCGCCTTGCGCTCGGCATTCATGATCTTGCGCGTCTCGGCCTTGGGCGCGGCCTGCGGGCCAGCGCGCCAGCCGGTGCGGCCGTTGAGCTCCTGGAACATGCTGAACGGATCGAAGGCGCCGTCGATCTCGGCTTCCGCGCCTTTCTTGACGCCGCCATTGGCGCCCATCTTCCAGGTCGGACGATGGCCGGTCAGCGCATCCTTCTGATAGCGCGCGACAGCGTCGGCATTCATGCCGGAGAAGAAATTGTAGTTCTGGTTGTACTCGCGCACATGGTTCAGACAAAAGTGCCAGTACTCACGCTGGTTGTCGCGACCCTTGGGCGCACGATGCGCGCCCTTGTTCTGGCACCCGGTCCATTCGCAATTGACCACGGCGTCGCGCGGCTTCACTTCCGGTTGCTTGCCTTTCGGCTTGACCCGGATGGAGTCGAAGAACTTTGATGAATCGATCGGCATGGCTGACTTTGACTACGCAATGCAAAAACCTTCAAGTCTTGACATTGCAATTAGCTGAAAAGCATAGCCGAAGCTATGCTGAGGCGTCCTTGAACGGCCGCCAGAGGCGGCCTATGCAATACGGAGAGCGATCTCGCACCGTAATGACCCAGATGGCCATCAGAGACACTATCAGCAACAAGTTGCAGGAAGCTTTCACGCCGGAAAGCCTGCAAGTCGTCGACGAGTCACATTTGCATGAGGGCCACGCCGGCCATCGGCCGAGCGGCGAGACGCACTTCCGCGTTTATATTGTGTCTTCCGCCTTCAAAGGGAAGAGCCGGGTCGATCGCCACCGCATGATAAATTCGGCGCTGGCCGCGGAACTCTCCGGCAGCGTGCACGCGCTGGCGATCCACGCGCAAGCGCCGGGGGAAGGCGGGAGCTAGCTCGCCAGTTCAAGCGTCGGACGGCGCCATTTCTCCTCATCCTGAGGAGCGCGCAGTTGCGCGCGTCTCGAAGGATACAGGCCCCCGCGGCGGCATCCTGGCCTGCATGGTTCGAGACGCGCCTTTCGGCGCTCCTCACCATGAGGGGCAACAGGGTCATGCGAATCCTAAAACGACGTCCCCGCCCGCCGCCGCTTGGCTTCCTCCATTTCCGTCTCGCGCGGCACCGGTGAAATACGGAGTGCGGTGATGCGGTTGCGTTCGCGGCGGAGGACGCGGAAGCGGAAGCCGTGAAAGGTGAAACTCTGGCCGCGGTCGGGGATCGAGCGCGCCTCGTGAATGACGAGGCCGGCGACCGTCGTTGCCTCTTCGTCGGGCAGGTGCCAGTCCATGGCGCGGTTGAGGTCGCGGATCGGCACCGAGCCGTCGACGACGACCGAGCCGTCCGGCTGGGCGCGCACGCCCGCGACCACGACGTCATGCTCGTCGGAGATGTCGCCGACGATCTCTTCCAGAATGTCTTCCAGCGTCACGAGACCTTCAACTTCGCCGTACTCGTCGACGACCAGGGCGAAATGGGTCTTGCGGCGGCGGAACGCCTTGAGCTGCTCGGAGACGGGCCGCATCTCCGGCACGAACCAGGGCGGCAGCGCGATGGTGGAGACGTCGATGCGCGAGGTCTCGCCGTCGGCCGCGCGGATCGCGCGCAGCAAATCCTTGGCGTGGAGCACGCCGATGATGTTTTCCGGCTTCTCGCGCCACAGCGGGATGCGGGTGTATTCGGCCGCCAGCACCTCGCGCACCAGATCCTCCGGCGGCAGGTCGGCGTTGATCATCGTCATCTCGGTGCGATGGATCATGACGTCGGAGACCTGGAGCTCGCGCAGATCGAGCAGCCCTCCGAGCATGTCGCGGTCGTGCTTCTCGAACTTGCCTTCATGATGCAGCAGGTCGACCGCGCCGCGGAGGCGCTCGGTCGGCGACAGGATCGCCTGGTGCTCGCCGGCAAGGCCAAACAGGCGCATCAACAGCCGCACGATGACTTCCACGATCCGCAGCAGCGGCCCCAGCACGTACATCGTCAGCCGCATCGGGCGCGCGACCGCGAGCGCCATGCGGTCGGGCGCGTTGATCGCGATGGTCTTGGGCAGCACCTCGGCGAAGATCACGACCAGTGCGGTCATCAAGCCGGTGGCATAGAGCACGCCGACGTCGCCGAACCAGGCCGTGAAGATGCTGGTGGCCAGTGCGGATGCACTGATATTGGCGATGTTGTTGCCGAGCAGCAGCGCGCCGATCAGGCGCTCGCGCATGTCGAGCAGTTGCGAGACCACGTCGGCGTCGCGATTACCCTGCTTGGAGAGCCGCAGCATGCTGGCGCGCGAAGCGCCGGTCAGTGCGGTCTCGCTCGCGGCGAAGAAGCCGGAGACGAGCAGGCAGAGAATGACGATGGTGAAGCCGAGCCAATCCATGAACCACTCTGGTTTCTTGTTTTGACGCGTTTTCTTGACGCGAACCGGTACCCATTTCGCTTGAAAACGCTTTAGCGCCGTTCAACCGCGCGTCATGCCTTTTGCGCGAGCTTGTCCTTCAGGAAGTCGCGCACCGGAGCCGGCTCGACGTTCTTCACGACGAGGGCCCGCCCGACGGCTTCCAGCAGGATGAAGGTGAGCCTGCCGCGCTCGACCTTCTTGTCCTGCGCCATCAGCGCCAACAGCGCGTCGGCATCAGCAAGCCCCTCCTGCGCGAAGCCCGCGATGTCCTGCAAGCGCGTCGGCAGGCCGGCTTCGATCAGGTGGCGCTCGACGCGCGCGGCGTCCGCGTCGCCGATCATGCCGAGCTTCGCGGAAAACTGCGCCGCCAGCGTCATGCCGATCGAAACACCCTCGCCGTGAAACAGGCGGTCGGAGAAACCGGTCGCGGCTTCCAGCGCGTGACCGAACGTGTGGCCGAGATTGAGCAGCGCGCGCTCCCCAGTCTCGCGCTCGTCGCGCGAGACGACGCCGGCCTTGGCGCGGCAGGAGGTCGCGATCGCATGCTCGCGCGCCGAACCGCCTTTGGAGATGTCGGAATGGTTTTTCTCGAGCCAGGCGAAGAACGCCTCGTCGCCGAGCACGCCGTATTTGGCCACCTCGGCGTAGCCGGCGCGGAACTGCCGCGGCGACAGCGTATCGAGCACGGCGGTGTCGGCGATCACAAGCACCGGCTGGTGGAAGGCGCCGAGCAGATTCTTGCCCTGCGGCGAGTTGATGCCGGTCTTGCCGCCGACGGAGGAATCGACCTGCGCCAACAGCGAGGTCGGCACCTGCACGAAGTCGACGCCGCGGCGCAGGATCGCCGCGGCGAAGCCGGCGAGATCGCCGACCACGCCGCCGCCAAGCGCGATGACGAGATCGTTGCGCTCGATCTTCGCGGCGATCAGGGCTTCGCTGACCTTTTCGAGACCGGCATAGGTCTTGGAGATCTCGCCTTCCTCGACGACGATGTGCGATGTCGGAATGCCCGCGGCGGCCAGCGATGCCTCGGCGGGTTCGAGCCAGTATTTCGCGACGGTGCGATCCGTCACGATCGCGGTGCGTACGCCGGGGCGCAGGCGCGCGACCCGTTCGCCGAGCGAGGCCAGCACGCCGCGGCCGATGACGATGTCATAGGCGCGATTCTCCAGCGCGACCTCGACGTTGACGGGATCGGAATGTTTCAAAGGCGCGGTCATCGTGCGGCACTCGCGATGTCGGCTGATGGCGGGGACGCCCGTTCGCCGCAAAGATGCGCGCGTAGCGTCTCGATGGTCTCATCGACGATTCTGTCGTGCGGCACGTCGCGGGAGGCGATGGTGAGGTCGGCATGGCCGTAGACCGGCTCGCGCTCGGTGAGCAGGCGCGTCACGGTTCCTTCAGGATCGGCGGTCTGGAGCAGCGGACGGTCGGCGCGCCGGCGCACGCGGCGCATGATGACATCATGATCGGCCTTGAGCCAGATCGAGATCGCCTTCGCCGCGATCCGGGTCCGCGTCTCCTCGCGCATGAAGGCGCCGCCGCCGGTCGCCAGCACGATGGGACCGCCGTCGAGCAGACGTGCGATCACGCGGGCCTCGCCGTCGCGGAAATGCGGCTCGCCGTGGCACTCGAAGATTTCCGGTATGGTCATGCCGGCCGCCGCCTCGATCTCGGTGTCGGCATCGACGAAGGGCAGCTTGAGCCTGAGAGCCATGCGGCGGCCGATGGTGGATTTGCCCACCCCCATCATGCCGACGAGCACGATCGAGCGCGTCCCCAGCGCCGACAGGATGTCGGCCTCGGGCGAGGCTTGGATCGGCAACGCGGCGTCGGGCATTTGTCTCGCTCGAATGGGTCTCGCTCGATCTGCCGCCAAAGGCGGCATCCTTTGGCCACCTATACGACCCCGCAGGGGCCCTCGCCAGAGGACTCTTGCCACGAAACGGCGAACGTGTTGGATGATTTCATTGGTTAATTTGCCCGCCAAGCCCCTGACCGAGACCCTCTCCGAGATCCTGCCGATGCCCAGCCTGTTCCGCTTCCTGACGGTCGTCGCCGTGATCGCCGGCATCGTCTACGGCGTGGTCTTCGCGCTGGCGAACTTCGTCAATCCAAAGCCGCGGGAAATGACGGTGACGATCCCGCCGGATAAGTTTCTCAAGAAATAGGGGCTAGCCTGCCGGGCATGCGTGCCAGATCTTCCGATAACAAGCCCTCAGATACAAAACTCACCGGCCTGTTCCTCGACATGCTCGCGGCGGAACAGGGCGCCGGCCCCAATACGCTCGATGCCTACCGCCGCGACCTCACCGACTTCTCCGAGTTTCTCGGCCGCGTCGGGCATGCATTCGCGGACGCGGAAACACAGACGCTGCGCGACTATCTCGCCGATCTCGACACGCGCGGCTTCAAGTCCACCAGCGTCGCGCGACGGCTGTCGGCGCTGCGGCATCTCTATCGCTTCCTCCTGAACGAACGCATCAGAACCGACGATCCCGCGGCGATCCTGTCCGGCCCCAAGCGCGGCCGCGGGCTGCCGAAGGTGCTGTCGATCGCGGATGTCGATCGCATGCTCCGCCGCGCCAAGGAATTGAGCGAGGCTGAGGATGCCTCGCCGTCGAAACGGCTGCGCGCCCTGAGACTCTATTGTCTACTCGAGGTCCTCTACGCCACCGGCCTGCGCGTCTCCGAGCTGGTGGCGCTGCCGCGCACGGCGGCGAAGCGCGACGCCCGCATGATCGTGGTGCGCGGCAAGGGCAACAAGGAACGGCTGGTGCCGCTCAACGAGGCCTCGCGCCAGGCGATGGCCGATTATCTCGCGGCGACAGAGGCGGCCAAGGACAACAAGGCAGACAAGAAGAACAGCGTGGCGGCCTCGAAATGGTTGTTCCCCTCGTTCGGCGAGAGCGGACATCTGACGCGGCAGCATTTTGCCCGCGACTTGAAGGAGCTCGCGGTCGCTTCAGGGCTGCAGGCCCGGCTGGTTTCCCCCCACGTGCTGCGCCACGCCTTCGCCAGCCACCTGCTGCACAACGGGGCCGATTTGCGCATCGTGCAGACGCTGCTCGGCCATACCGACATCTCGACTACCCAGATCTACACCCACGTGGTCGAGGAGCGGCTGAAGAGCCTGGTCCGCGACCTGCACCCGCTGGCGGAGAAGTAGTTGCTGCCCTAGCTGCAGTAGCCCGGATGAGCGAAGCGACATCCGGGATTGACGATTGGGGCGACCTGCCCCGGATATCGCTTCGCTCATCCGGGCTACGGTACGGGTCGGAGCCCGAAACCGCCTTGACTTCGGCCACATCTCCGCAGAAAGAGCCGGGGCCTCACGATGATTTGGCCTGCGCTCGTTGCGAGCACACAAGCCAACTCATTGACGAACCTACATTTCTTTCCACGACATCGAATCCGCTTCGCCGCCTCGCCCCGTTCTCCCTATATTGAGTTGATGCCAGACCAGATGCGCAGCTATCTCGATTTCGAAAAGCCCGTCGCCGAGCTCGATTCCAAGCTCGACGAATTGCGGACGCTTGCGGCCTCCGGCAGCGACATCGCCGAGGAGATCGGGCGGATCGAGGACAAGGCGGCGCAGGCGATGGCCGACCTCTATCTGAACCTGACGCCGTGGCAGAAGACGCTGGTCGCGCGACATCCGCAGCGGCCGCATTTCAACGACTTCATCAAGGGCCTGATCACCGAGTTCACCCCGCTCGCCGGCGACCGCAAGTTCGGCGAGGACGAGGCGCTGGTGGCCGGCTTCGGCCGCTTCCGCGGCGAGGCCATCTGCGTGATGGGCCAGGAAAAGGGCGATTCCACCGAGAGCCGCATCAAGCATAATTTCGGCATGGCGCGGCCCGAGGGCTATCGCAAATGCGTGCGGCTGATGGAGATGGCGGAGCGGTTCGGCCTGCCGGTGCTGTCGCTCGCCGATTCCGCCGGCGCCTATCCCGGCATCGGCGCGGAAGAGCGCGGCCAGGCCGAGGCGATCGCGCGTTCGACCGATGCCTGCATGGCGCTGACCGTGCCGAACGTCGCCATCATCACCGGCGAGGGTATGTCGGGCGGCGCCATCGCCATCACCACCGCCAACAAGGTCCTGATGCTGGAGCACGCGATCTACAGCGTGATCTCGCCCGAGGCGGCGTCCTCGATCCTCTGGCGCGACGGCTCCAAGGCGCAGGAAGCCGCTAACAACATGAAGATCACCGCCCAGGACATGCTCCGCTTCGGCGTGATCGACAGCATCCTGAAGGAGCCGGTCGGCGGCGCCCATCGCGACCCCGCCGCCATGATCGCCACCACGGGCGACGCCATCGCCAAGGCTTTTGACGAGCTGCGGGGCCTGGACGGCGACGCCATCCGCAAGCATCGGCGGCAGAAATTCCTCGATATCGGCCGGAAACTGGGCTGATTCGGGCGGTTTGGGACCGCAGCGGCGGTGCGCTCCCTCCCCCCGCTTGCGGGGGAGGGTCGGGGAGAGGGTATTTCCTCTCGCGATACTCCCGATGCGGCACGAGCCCTCTCCCGGCCTCCCCTGCCAGCGGGGGAGGTGAAGAGCCCCCGGTAACCCCGCGTTAACCCTTTTTTTGCCCAAATCAGCGATCTCTGTACCGGTTTGGCCGCGAGGCCCAAGTTACGGCCCAGTTTAAGTCTTCGTTGACCACGCCTTTGGGCCAACGGGCTCGTGATCCCCGTTCGGGTTGCGACCACATGACCCAGAGGTTAGAATTTTAATCAATGGCTTCAGGGCATAAGCGCTGGAGCGTGATTGCGAAAAAGCCCGTCGCGACGGGTCCGGGTCTCCGGTCGGATCATGCTTCAAGATTGGGGTTTGCGCGCGATGCCCTGGACGGTGTGGGGTCCATCTTGATTTCTCGTTCGCTTGCTCGCGCGTTTCTGGTCTCGGTGGCGCTTGCCGCCAGCTTCGTGCTGGCCGGTTGCGACACCGACCAGGTTTCGCTTGCGACCAATGCCAAGGCCAACCAGCCGGTCCCGCCGAAACTTCTCGCCGCGATGGTCGAGAAGGACATGGATCTGCAATCACCGATTTTGGTGCGCCTGTTCAAGCAGGAGGCCGAGCTTGAGGTCTGGAAGCAGACCCGCAACGGCCAGTTCGCGCTGCTCAAGACCTATCCGATCTGTCGCTGGTCCGGCGATCTCGGCCCGAAGGTGCGCGAAGGCGACCGCCAGGCGCCGGAAGGATTCTACTCGATCAATCCGGGCCAGATGAATCCGCAGTCGGCGTACTATTTGTCGTTCAACACGGGCTATCCGAACGCGTTCGACAAGGCTTTGGGCCGCAGCGGCTCGCAGCTGATGGTGCATGGCGATTGTTCCTCGCGCGGCTGCTACGCGATGACGGACGAGCAGATCGCCGAGATCTATTCGCTCGGGCGCGAGTCCTTCTTCGGCGGCCAGAAGGCGTTCCAGCTGCAGGCCTATCCGTTCAAGATGACGCCGGTGAACATGGCCAAGCACCGGAACAATCCGAACATGCCGTTCTGGAAGATGATCAAGGAAGGCTATGATCATTTCGAGGTGACGCGGCAGGAGCCGAAGGTCGATTTCTGCGAAAAGAAGTACGTGTTCGACGCGGCGAAGCCGCCCGACGCCAAGCGTGATCCGGTGTTCGACGCGTCCGCAAAGTGCCCGGCCTATGTGATCCCCGAGGAGATCGCCAGCGCCGTGCGCGAGAAGGATGCACGCGACCAGGCCGAGTACAACAAGCTGGTCTCGCGCGGCACGCCCGTTGCGCGCATGAACACCGGCATCGACGGCGGCATGAACAAGATCTTTGCCGCGAAGATTCCGGAGGGCTCGACCGGCCTGTCGGAAGGCGCCGAAGGCACCACGCTCCAGATGCTGGCGATGGCGAAGGCGCCGGGCACGATTCCTGGACACGTCAATCCGCCGAAGCCGAATCTCGATGCGGCCGCGCCCTCGCCGCAGGAAGAGCCGGTCGTCGCCGTCAGCGCGCCCGCCGCCAACACGCGTGTCGCCACCGCTGCTCCGGCGGAGAAATCCGGCTTCTTCTCCAACCTCGGCCGCAAGATGGGCATCGGCAACGCCGACGCCACGGCGACCACGCCGCCGCCGCAGGCCACGGCATCCGTCGCCCCGGCTGCGACTTCCACGACGCCGCCTACCGCGGCGTCCCGGCTGAAGGCCGCGGTAACCCGGTTCGTGCCGGGACACGACAAGTCCAAGGATGCAGGGAAGGATGCGCCGAAGCCAGCCGTTGCCGTCGCCAAGCCCGCCGAACCAGCGAAGCCCGACACCCGCCTCGCGGCGACCCGCCCGACGCTGAAGCCGTCGGTGTCCGATGGCGCGGGTGAAGCGACCCAGATCATGGGCGCCGCGCCGGTGGTCCAGTCGAACTCGTTCGACAGCCGGTTCGGGGCGGTGAAGTAAGCGGGCGGGAACCTCTCGCCCTATCCCGATTTTTACCGAGCTGACGGCGGTCCCGAATGATCAGGGCATATCATTCCATGCTGGTCTCCAAATGGGGTAACAGCCTCGCAGTCCGCCTGCCTAAGGCACTCGTTGAGGCTTTGAACCTCTCCCCCGGTGACGAGCTCAATGTCGTAGAGACTTCGACAGGCCAGATCGCAGTAGAGAAGGTCGACAGACGAGCGGAATTTCTCAGGCAAGCCGACCAGTTCCGGATTCCCCTGCCCGAGGGTTACAAATTCGACCGGGACGAAGCGAACGAGAGATAAGCCCGTTCTTCGACAGCAACATCCTGGTCTATGCCTTTTCGGCCGACATCCGGCGCGAGCGCGCGCTGACCACAATTGCCGGCGGCGGCGTCATCTCACTGCCGACACGCACGCTACGGCGCTTGCGCTTGCGCGCGACCATACGCTTGCCTTTTACGATGCTCTGATCGTAGCGACCGCAATCGAGGCTGGCTGCGAGACCCTGTATAGCGAGGACATGCAGCACGGACGCAGCATCGGCGGGCTGTCCATCGTCAATCCATTTTTCGGAAGCACTTCACCGTCACCCTGAGGTGTCCGCTTCTTCAGCTACCCTCGAAGGCCGACGGCCCGCTTGGCCGCGCGGCCGTGCATCCTTCGAGGCTCGCTGCGCGAGCGCCTCCAGCTTCGCCATTGCGCGGGGATGACCGGACTGGCAGGGCGCCCTACGGCGCCAGATACCGCAGCAGCTCCGGATTGCCTCTCACCTCGCCTGCCTCGCCTTGCAGCGCGACTCGTCCGCGGTCGAGCACGTAGGCGTAGTCCGCGACGCGAAGCGCGAGGTCGAGGTGCTGCTCGACGATGATCACGGCGATGGTTTTCGCGAGCTCGATCAGGCGCTCGGTGATCTCCTCGATCACGCCGATCCAGACGCCTTCGGTCGGCTCGTCGAGCAGCAACAGCTTGGGATCGCCCAGCATCGCGCGGCCGATGGCGAGCATCTTGCGCTCGCCGCCGGACAGCGTGCCGGCGGGCTGGTCGAGGCGCTGGCCGAGTTTTGGGAAGATGGTCAGCACGTGGTCGACCGCGTCCGCCTTCCTGCTCGCGAGCGAGCCGACCGCGAGATTGTCGCGCACCGACAGACGCGCGAACACCGAATGCTCCTGCGGCACGTAGCCGATGCCGGCGCGCACGCGCTCCTGGGTCGCGCGGCGGCTGATGTCGCGGCCATCGAAGGCGACCTCGCCCTTCCACGCCGGCAACTCGCCGACGATGGTCTTCATCAACGTGGTCTTGCCGGCGCCGTTGCGGCCGAGCACGGCGACACCGCCGCGCCAGGGAATGCCGAGGTTGACGTCGAACAGGACCTGGCTGCGGCCATAGCCGGCGTCGAGATGCTTGATGTCCAAAAATTCAGGCACGGCGCAAATAGATCTCCTGGACGGCCTTGTTGGCCTGGATCTCCGACACCGTGCCGGACGCCAGCACCTTGCCCTGGTCGAGCACGGTGAGACGATCGCAGATGTCGCGGATGAAATCGAGGTCGTGCTCGACGATGACAAGCGAGCAATGCTTTTTGATCGGCTGCAGCAATTCGCCGGTAACGCGGCGCTCCTCCAGGCTCATGCCGCCGGTCGGCTCGTCCAGCAGCAGGAGTTTCGGCTTGCCGGCCAGCGCCATCGCGATCTCCAGCCATTGCTGCTGACCGTGCGACAGCGCTGCGGCCGCATCGAAAGCTCGGTCGGCGAGGCGGAACTGCGTCAGCATGGTCATGACCTGATCGTGCAGGAGCCCGCGCGTGCGCGAGAACACGAGATCGAACAGCGAAGATTGCGCCTGCAGCGCGAGCAGGATGTTGTCGTAGAGCGTCAGCGTCGGCAGCACGGATGTGATCTGGAATTTCAGGCTCATGCCGGCGCGGGCACGCTCGGTCGGCGTGAACGCGGTGATGTCGGTGTTGATGAAACTCACCTTGCCCTGCGTCGGCACCTCGGCGCCAGCGATGCACTTCATCAGCGTGCTCTTGCCGGAGCCGTTCGGTCCGATCAGGCCGTGAAACTCGTTCTCGCCGACAGTGAGCGCGGCGCCGTCGAGCGCGGTGAGCTTCCCGAAAATCTTCTTGACGCCGGTGGCTTCAAGGAGCGGCATCGCGCTTCTCCTTCCCGGTTTTCCTGGACTTGCCACCAAAGCTGCCGACCCGCTCGCGCTCGCCGAGCACAAAACTGATCAGACCGAGCGGCCGGAACAGGATCACGAGCAACAGCAGCACGCCAAGGATGATCGGCCAGACCTCGCGGTAATTGTCCGAGAGCCAGAAGCTGACGCCCTCGACGATGACGGCGCCGATGACGGCGCCGATCAGCGTGCCGGAACCGCCGAACAGGACGTAGAGCACGACTTGCGTCGAGACCACGACGCCGACCATGTTGGGCCAGACGAAACCCTCGTGGAAGGCGTAAAGGCTGCCGGCAAGACCCGCCACCGCGCCGCCGATCGCAAAGATGATCGCCTTCAGGTGCTGCGTCTTGTAGCCGAAGAAGGCGATGCGCTGCTCGTTCTCGCGCAAGCCCGCGAGCGCCAACCCGAACTGCGAGCGCACCAGAAAACGGCAGAGGAGATAGACCACGACAAGAAGGCCAAGCACGAGATAGTAGAACGGCGGCCCTTCCGAGAATTCGTAACTGCCGAGCGTCATCGACGAAATCGACGGGATGCCGTTCTGGCCACCGAGATAGTACCAGCCGCGCGCCAGCCGATCGGCCGCGTAGGAGCCGGTCAGCGTGCCCAGCGAGACGAAGATCACGCTGGAGGGATGTCGTCCCAGCAGCAGGAAGCCGCCGAGCAACAGCGCGAACGTGAGCCCGATCAGCGTTCCCGCGGGCAGCACCAGGAAGATGTTGGTGATGTCGAGGTCGCGCGCGAGCAACGCCACGCCATAGCCGGCCGAGCCGAAGAACAGCGCCTGGCCAAAGCTCATGATGCCGGCATAGCCCCACACCAGGTCGAACGAGAGCGCGAACAGCGCGAGGATGATCACCCGCGTCGCGAACACCGTGAGGTAGTCCTGCAGCACCAGCGGCGCGACCAGCGCCGCAACGAGCACGACGCCCTCCACGATCGGCAGGACTTTTCGTCCTGCCGCGACCTGTTCCGCTACCGCGCGCTCAGCCATCGCATCGTCCGCTTCGTCGCCGGCGATGGCCTCTCTTACCACACTCATCGACTTCGGCATTCCGCCTCAGCATTCCTTGGGATCGACGAGCCCGTCGCTGCGTCCGACGATCTCGTAATTCCCGCCCTTGGCGACCGCGGTGTACATCTTCATCTTGCAATGCCGCTTGCCCGGTACCATCTCGGCCGGTCCGCCGGGGCCTTCGGCGATCTTGGCGTGGTCGAGCGTCGCGGCGACCGACTCGCGGTCGATCTTGCCGGCTTCCTTGACGGCGGCTTCCCACAGCTTCAGGCCGCGATAGGTGCCGGTGGCGGCGCTGCCGGCGGCGAACAGGAAGTTGCCCGGGAAATCCTTCTCGTAGGCCGCCTGGATTTTCGCGTCGAACGGGTTCTCCTTGGTCAGCACCTTGAAATAATCGAGGCAGCTGGCGAGACCCTCGATCTCGGCGGCCTGATTGATGTTGAGCGTGTTCTCGTCATAGTAGACGCAGGCCAGCCGTCCGCCATTCTTGAGGAAGCCGGCCTCATAGAGCTGCTTGAAGAACGGACCGACGCCGGGCGGGATGACGGTATTGAAGACGACGTCGACCTTGTTGGAGATGATGCGGTTGACGGTCGAGGAGAAGTCGACCTGGTCGAGCGGATAATATTCCTCGAACACGACCTCGCCGCCATTGGCCTCGATCACCTTGCGGGCGTAGACGTTGAGCGTGTGCGGCCAGACGTAGTTGGCGCTCGGCAGCGCGAACTTCTTGCCGCCGTTCTTGATCAGCCAGGGAATGAACTCGTCGCACTGCTGCGCGGGCGTCGGCCCGGTGCAGAACAGATAGGGCGTGCACTCCTTGCCTTCGTAGAGCTGCGGATAGATGTAGAGCGTCTTGCCGCGCGCGACGATCGGGTCCTTGATCGCATTGCGCATCGACGAGGTGATGCCGCCGAGCACCATATCGACCTTGTCGCGCTGGATCAGCTTGCGAACATTGCCGACCGCGACGGATTCGTTCGAGGCGGTGTCCTCGATATAGAGCTCGAGCGGACGGCCGAGCAGACCGCCACCGGCGTTGATCTCCTTGATCACCATCTTGGCGACGTTGGCGTCGGCATTGCCGGCGTAGGCGATCGGCCCGGTGAGGTCGGTGGCGATGCCGACTTTGATCGGGGCTTCGGCCGCATTGGCCCAGGGCGCGGGGATCACCCAACTGCCGACGCCGGTTGCGACCGCGCCGGAGGCAAAGGCGAAATTCGAGAGGAAGCGGCGGCGGGAGAGCTGAGTGCGATCGGACATGTGACTAAACCCCTTTTCCAGCGATGAGGCCCTGCGGCCGGAATTTGATGAAAACGATGGCGAGTACGAAGACGAGAACATCGGCCACGACGGGCGCCATTACCCAAGGGAGCGCGGCACTGAGCGTGCCGATGACGCCGGCGCCCGCGACCGGCCCGATGAAGGAGCCGACGCCGCCGACCATGACCGCGACAAAGCCCTGGATCAGGAAGCGCAGGCCGAGATCGGCGAACAGGCTGAACACCGGCACGATCAGAGCGCCGGCAAGGCCGGCAAGCGCCGCGCCGAAGGCGAAGGTGGCGCCGTAGATCAGCGGCGTGGAAATTCCGGAGGCGCGGGCCAGCGACGGATTTTCCAGCGTAGCGCGCACGCGCAGGCCGAAGCTGGTGCGCGCCAGCAACAGATAGCAGCCGCCCATCACCAGCGCCGTGATGACGATGATGGTGAAGCGCCAGGCCGAGATGTGCATGGCGCCGATGTCGATCGAGCCGCCGATCGGCTCCGGTACGGTGAGATAGAAGCCGCCGATCAGGCCGCGCACGGATTCGCGGATGATCAGGCCGAGCGCATAGGTCCCGAGCATCGCGACGATGGGGGCTGCGTAGAAGCGTCGGATGATCAGTGCCTCCAGCACGAAGCCGAGCGCGCCGACGACGAAGGGCGCGGCGACCATGCCGGCCCAGATCGGCAGGCCCTTGGCGTAGGCGAGATAAGTGATGTAGGCCCCGAGCAGGACGAACTCGCCCTGCGCGAAGTTGAAGATGCCCATCATGCTGGCGATGATCCCGAGCCCCAGCACGATCAGGACGATGATCGCGCCAAAGCTCAGGATCTCGAAAGCCGCGACGAACGCGTTAGCCATGCGCCAGAGCCTTTCCCGTTCCGACGGGATCGGAACGGGGCTCCGGCTTGTTGTCTTGACGCGTCCGAAAACGCTTCCCTGTTCCGTTGGCCCGCATCAATGCCTCGCTCACATCTTCTTCCAGTCGCCGATCTGCTCGAAGGCGTGGGCGGCCCGGTAGATGGTGGATTCCTCGAACATGCGGCCGACCAGCATCAGGCCGACGGGCAGGCCATCGACCATGCCGCAGGGCAGCGACATCGCCGGATGATGAGTGATGTCGAACGGCGCGGTGTTGGAGATCATCTCCAGCGCACGCGCGACATAGTCCTCACGGCTGGCCGTGGCTTCCGGCAGCTTCGTCGCCTTCATGGGCGTGGTCGGCAGCAGCAGCAAATCGTAGTCTTTGAAGGCCTTGTCGTAGGCCGCGGTCAGGCGTCGGGAGATGTTGAGCGCCTTGCCGTAATAGCGCGGACCGAAAGTGTTGTTGATGTAGGTGCCGAGCAGCAGGAACAGCTTTGTGGTCTCGGACAGGGAATCCGCCTGCCGGCGCCAGCCGCGATGGAAGTCCATCAACGTGGTCGAATAGAGGTCGGAGCGGGACAGACCATAGCCGTCGCCATACATCATGGTCTGGGTCATGCCCTCGGTGCCGATCGGCGTCCAGATCGCGGGGCCCATGAGATGCATCGGAATCGAAACGGTCTCGACCGTGGCGCCGAGATCCCTAAAACGCTTTGCCGCCTCCCGCACGCTCTCGTTCACGGCGGCTTCGGCATTCGCCTGCTCAAAGCCTTCCTTGAGGATCCCGATCTTCATGCCCTTGACGCCCTGGCCGAGCGCCTTGGTGTACTCCTCGACCTTGGGCGCCTTGATGCGGGGATCGTAGCCGTCGTCGCCGGCCAGCACTTCGAGCAGCAGCGCGTTGTCGGCGACGGTCGCCGTCATCGGGCCGGTGTGATCGACGAACACCTCGATCGGCATGATGCCGGTGTAGGGCACGAGGCCCCAGGTCGGCTTCATGCCATAAGTGCCGCAGAAGGAGGACGGCATGCGGATCGAACCACCCTGGTCGCCGCCGATCGCCATGTCGACCTCGCCGAGCGCGACGACGACGCCGCTGCCGGACGACGAGCCGCCGGCCGAATAGCCCATCTTGTGCGGATTGTGGACGGCGCCGACCGCATTGGTGTGGCTGCCGCCGGACATGCAGAAGGATTCGCAATGGACTTTTCCGGCGATCTCGGCGCCGGCATCGAGCATGCGGGTGACGATGGTGGCGTCGAAATCCGGGACGTAGCCTTCGAGCGTCGCCGAGCCGTTCATCATGGGAACGCCGGCGAGCATGATGTTGTCCTTGAGAGCAACCGTCTTGCCCTTGAGCTTGCCGCTCGCCGCACCCTTCACCGTCGACTTGCGATACCAGGCGTTGCGCAGGTTTTCTTCCGGCGAGGGCCGATAGCCCGGGGTGCGCGGATATTTGACCTCCGGCACCTCGTCCGGCATGGCGCCGACGAGATTGTAGGCCTCGATCGAGCCCTGCATCAGGCCGCGGAACGAGGCGACATCGTCGTCGGTCAGCGAAAGGCCGCACTGGTCGGCGACACTGCGCAATTGGGCTGGCGTGGGAAGGACAACTGTCACGGCGCTCTCCTCAAGGCTTCTTGATCCCTGGAATTGGAATCCCTGGCATTGGAGCCTCATGGGCGCGCGTGCACCGCGCGGGCCCATCGGCTTCACCTCGATATTACAGACGGAAATATTTTCCTTTTCAAGTATTATTTTGGATTCGGGCGTTTGCGGATGGCCGCGCCGGCATCAGATCGGTTTGATCAGCTTGAAATCGAGGCCATCCGCCCCGGCGAGATACATTTGCATCCGGGTATGACCGTTCCTGACGGTGACGGGGCCGCGCGCGCCGCCATAGACGATGTTGCGGCCGGCCGCGAGCATGGGCGCCATCGCCAACGTGCCCGCCTTGTTTGCTACGGCCTCAAGGAAGCGCAGTCCCTCATAGCTGGATTGACCGAGCGACCCGATCGGGGGGCCGTTCGGTCCGAACATCGCGCGATAGCGGCTCTGGAAGTCGTCATTGGCCCGCGATCCGATGCCGGGGAAATAGCCGGAGGCGCAGAACAGATTCTCGCTGTTGTCGGCGCCGATTCCGAGCAGCACGGTCTCGTCCATCGCCCCGGCCAGCCGCAGCGTCGTGGCGCCGAGACCGCATTCGCCGAACGCGCGATTGAACGTGATGCTGTCGGTGCCGATCAACGAGATCAGGACGACATCCGGCCTCGCGGCACGGATGCGCTCCAGATGCGGCTCATGGTTGTCTTCGCCGAGGGGAACGAACTCTTCGCCGACGACATGGCCGCCGGCCTCCTTGATGTAGCGCTTCACCGCGCGGTGCGACTGCCAGGGCCAGACATAGTCGCTGCCGATCAGGTACCAGCGCGCCGCCTTTTTGACGTCGGCAAGCCAGTGGATCGACGGACGGCTCTGCCAGCGCGGCGTCTCGCCGATCGCCATGACACCCGGCGTCTGCTCGCCGCCTTCGTAAACGGGTGTGTAGATGTAGGGGATGCGGTGGCGGGTGGTGACCTTGCGCAGCGCCACACGCACCGCGCTGGTATGTAAGCCGACGATGAGATCGATCTCATCGGACGCGATCGCCTGCTCCGCGCGGCTCAGAATCTCGTCGAGCGGGCCGCCGGCGTCGTAGATCGAAAGCTCGATTTCGCGCCCGAGAATGCCGCCGCGCTTGTTGATCTCGGCGACGGCGAGCTGCGCACTGCTTGTCGCGCACGGACCCCAAACGCCGGGCGAGCCGGTGCAGCAGATGAAGCCGCCGACGCGGAGCTTGTTGTGTGCGCCGCGGCGCTTCATGAAATGCGCGTCAACCGGCGACAGGTCGAAATCCGCTGCCGCGGGCGACAGATTCCTGAACAGCAAGGACGGCGGTAACGCCGGACCGCCGTGAGCCGGGAAGTTTACCGTCGCGCGCACGCCAACTCCTGTCTGATACCAGACTTGAAAGCTCATTCAGCAGGCGGCCGCGGCACCCGCCCTATTGTTGGGCAATATCCTATTTTGAAAATATTGAATATTCAAGAATTGAAGTGCATATAGATGCAGCATCGATTGCAAGACATTCACTCATTTGGGTCAAGACAAAGTCTTAGCCGTGGCAAAACCAAACACCCCGATCACCGAACACCTCGCCTACCTGCTCGCGCAAGCCAACCGGGAGATCAACCGGCAGCTCGAACTGCGGTTGAGCAAGGAAGGCGTGCCCGTCGAGCAGTGGCGCATCCTGAAAGTGCTGTCGGATGGCAACGGCCATTCGATGGGCGAACTCGCGGATGCCGTGCTGCTCAACCATCCGACGCTGACCAAGATGATCGACCGCATGGTCTCGGACACGCTGGTCTACCGCGTGCAGGACCCGAACGATCGCCGCAAGGTCCTGATGTTCATCTCCGATCGCGGCAAGGTGCTGAGCAAGAAGCTCAACTCGCTCGCGGTCGACCAGGAAGAGCACATCCTGGAGAGCTACGGCGACAAATCGACGAGCGAATTGAAGCGGCTGCTGGAGAGCTTGATCGATAGTTCGAATTGAGAATTCGTCGTCCTGGCTTTCGCCAGGACGACGATGGAGATGGAGCTGCGCGCCACATACTCGCTGTCATCGCCCGATTTAATCGGGCGATCCAGTATTCCAGAGACGCATGTGATTTGGACCGAGAAGCCGCGGCGTACTGGGTCGCCCGGTTAAACCGGGCGACGACTGGAGTGTGAGGCGCCGACGTCGGCGCTTGACATTCAAGCCTTACGCATACCGCCCGTGGCAGTGCTTGTACTTCTTGCCTGAACCGCACGGACAATCCTCGTTGCGGCCGATCTTGCCCCAGCTTGCCGGGTTCTTGGGATCGCGCAACGCGGCGTCGGTGGCCTGCGCTCCGAGCGTGACGCTGGCGAGCGCCATTTCGTCCTCGCCGGTGTTCGGGTCGAATTTGTGCGCTTCCATCTGAGGCAGCACCGGGGCTTCCTGCTCCGGCGGCACGATCTCGACCCGCATCAGCTGCGCCGTGACGGCCTCGCGCAGATGCGCGCTCATCTCCTGGAAAAGGTTGAACGCCTCGGTCTTGTACTCCTGCAGCGGATCGCGCTGGCCGTAGCCGCGCAGGCCGATGACCTGGCGCAGATGGTCGAGCATGATCAGGTGCTCGCGCCAGAGATGGTCGAGCGTCTGCAGCAGAATGGTCTTCTCGACGTAACGCATCACGTCGGGACCCCATTGCCCGACCTTGGCGGCCATGTGCTCGTCGGCGCGGGTCTCGATGCGCGTGAGCAGCTCCTCGTCGGCGATGCCCTCTTCCTTGGCCCAGTCCTCGACCGGCAGGTCGAGATCGAGCACGCGCTTGAGCTCTTCCTTCAGGCCCGCGACGTCCCACTGCTCGGCATAGGCGTGCTCGGGCACGTGCTTGGCGACGAGGTCGTCGATGAAGGCGTGGCGCATGTCGGCGACGGTCTCGGCGACGCTGTCGTCCTTCATCAGGTCGACGCGCTGGTCGAAGATCACCTTGCGCTGGTCGTTCTGGACGTTGTCGAACTTGAGCAAATTCTTGCGGATGTCGAAGTTGCGCGCCTCGACCTTCTGCTGCGCCTTCTCGAGCGCCTTGTTGATCCAGGGATGGATGATGGCCTCGCCCTCCTGCAGGCCGAGACGCTGCAGCATGCTGTCGAGGCGATCCGAGCCGAAGATGCGCATCAAATCGTCTTCCAGCGACAGGAAGAATTTCGAGCGGCCCGGGTCGCCCTGACGGCCGGAACGACCGCGGAGCTGGTTGTCGATGCGGCGGGATTCGTGGCGTTCGGAGCCCATGATGTAGAGGCCGCCGGGCTTCTTCACGGTCTTGGCGGGCTTCGAACCCTTCGCCGGCTCGATCTCGACCTCTTCTTCGGCCTTCAGCACGATGTCGCGGAAGTGCTCGATGTCGGCCTTGATCTGCTCGATCTTCAAGGCCTTCTCGGCCTCGTCCTCGATCGAAGCGGCCTCCTGCTGGATGCGCATTTCCAGCGAGCCGCCGAGCTTGATGTCGGTGCCGCGGCCGGCCATGTTGGTCGCGATCGTGATCGCGCCGGGGACGCCGGCTTCCGCGACGATGTAGGCTTCCTGCTCGTGGAAGCGCGCGTTCAGCACCGCGAACAGCTTTGCCGGCTTGCCGGCGCGGGCCGCGGCGTACAGCTTCTGCATCGAATTTTCGCTGCCGAAATCGATCTGCCGATAGCCGTGCTTCTTGAGATATTCGGCGATCACTTCCGATTTTTCGATCGAGGCGGTGCCGACCAGCACCGGCTGCAGCCGCGCGTTGGCGCGCTCGATCTCGGCCAGGATCGCGGCGTATTTCTCGTTCTGGGTGCGATAGACCTCGTCGTCCTCGTCGAGACGGGCGACCGGCAAATTGGTCGGGATTTCCACGACCTCGAGCTTGTAGATGTCGAACAATTCGTCGGCTTCGGTCAGCGCCGTGCCGGTCATGCCGGCGAGCTTTTCGTACATCCGGAAATAGTTCTGGAAGGTGATCGAGGCCAGCGTCTGGTTCTCGGGCTGAACCTGCACGTGCTCCTTGGCTTCCAGCGCCTGATGCAGGCCTTCCGAATAGCGGCGGCCCTGCATCATGCGACCGGTGAACTCGTCGATGATGACGACCTCGTCGTCGCGGACGATGTAGTCCTTGTCGCGCGTGAACAGCGTGTGGGCGCGCAGCGCCTGGTTGATGTGGTGCACGACGGAGACGTTCTCGACGTCGTAGAGCGACTCGCCCTTGAGCTGGCCGGCATCGCGCAGCAGCGTCTCGATCTTCTCCATGCCGGCTTCGGTCAACGTCACCGTGCGCTGCTTCTCGTCGACGTCGTAGTCGGACTTGTCGAGCTTGGGCAGGAAGCCGTCGATGGTGTTGTAGAAATCGGAGCGGTCGTCGAGCGGGCCGGAGATGATCAGCGGCGTACGCGCTTCGTCGATCAGGATGGAATCGACTTCGTCGACGATGGCGTAGAAGTGCGGCCGCTGGACCATGTCCTCGAGCCGGTACTTCATGTTGTCGCGCAGATAGTCGAAGCCGTATTCGTTGTTGGTGCCGTAGGTGATGTCGCAGGCATAGGCCGTCTTGCGCTCGGAATCGTCGAGGCCGTGCACGATCACGCCGGTGGTCAGGCCGAGGAAGCCGTAGATCTGGCCCATCCAGGCGGAGTCGCGGCGGGCGAGGTAGTCGTTGACGGTGACGACGTGGACGCCCTTGCCGGCGAGCGCGTTGAGGTAGACCGCGAGCGTTGCGACCAGGGTCTTGCCTTCGCCGGTCTTCATCTCGGCAATGTCGCCCTCGTGCAGCACCATGCCGCCGATCAGCTGGACATCGAAATGGCGCTGGCCGAGCGTGCGCTTGGCGGCTTCGCGGACCGTGGCGAAAGCGGGGACCAGAAGGTCGTCCAGGGTCTTGCCCTCGGCGAGCTGCTGCCTGAATTCGACGGTGCGGGCCTTGAGGGCTTCGTCGGAGAGTTTCGAGACCTCGGGCTCCAGCGCGTTGATCGCGTTGACGCGGGACTGATATCCCTTCACCCGCCGGTCGTTGGCGGAGCCGAAAAACTTGCGGGCGAGCGCGCCGATCATGCTTAGTTCCTGTGTTCGCGATTCAACCGCGTTCGCGTTGCAGCCAAGAGGTTGTCACCCGCCTGCCTATCAACTCACCGTGACGCCTGCTGGGCGCCGGAGCCCGGACTGCGGGGGGTCCATCCGCCATATGGGTGGGAGTTGGGCAAGTCTGGGTTCAACGGCCAAAAACGCAGCAAAATAAACGCCATCGCATGGACGCGACCGGGCAGAGATATGGCCCGGTCAGGGCCTTGTCAACGGCGGGTGCATTGCGGCTAATTCATCATTTTGACAGACTTTTCGCGTTGCCAAGGCCCCCTGAATTGGGCGAGTGTCCGCCCCGCTCGAGCAGCCCCCTGCTTCAACAAAAGGATTTTCCATGACCACCTCGTTCCCGGTAACCAAAACCGGCCTGCGCTTCGGCCTCGCCACCGCCCTCGTGGGCTGCCTTGCGCTGGCGCTGATCGCAGGTCCCGGCCGGGCTGCCGACGATCCGGTGCTGGCGAAGGTCAATGGCGCGGAAATCAAGAAGAGCGACGTCGCCATGGCCGAAGAGGAACTCGGGCCGAGCCTTGCCCAGATGGACCCGGCGACCAAGGACGAGAACGTCCTGTCCTTCCTGATCGACATGAAGATCGTCGGCAAGGCCGCCGAAGACAAGAAGCTCGCAGACGGCGAGGAGTTCAAGAAGCGGCTCGCGTTCGCCCGCAACCGCCTGCTGATGGACAGTCTGCTCGCCGGCGAGGGCAAGGCCGCCACCACCCCGGATGCCATGAAGAAGGTCTATGAGGAGGCCTCCAAGCAGATCACCGGCGAGCAGGAAGTGCACGCCCGCCACATCCTGGTCGAGACCGAGGACGAGGCCAAGGCGGTCAAGGCCGAGCTCGACAAGGGCGCGGATTTCGCCGAGCTCGCCAAGAAGAAGTCCAAGGATCCGGGCTCGGCCGACGGCGGCGACCTCGGCTTCTTCACCAAGGAGCAGATGGTGCCGGAATTCTCGGCGGTCGCCTTCGCGCTCGAGCCGGGCAAGATCTCCGACCCCGTGAAATCGCAGTTCGGCTGGCACGTCATCAAGGTCGAGGAAAAGCGCAGCCGCAAGGCGCCTGATTTCGAGCAGGTCAAGGCGCAGATCGAGCAGTATGTCACCCGCAAGGCCCAGGCCGACTACGTCGCCAAGCTGCGCGCGGAAGCCAAGGTCGAGCGGCTGGACCAGCCGGCGGATGCGGCCAAGGACGCCAAGCCGGCTGATGCCAAGCCTTCGGATGCGAAGCCGTCCGACAGCAAGATGGCGCCGCCTGCGAAGAAGTAAGAATTCGCTGTCACTTCGGTGACGTGAAGAGTATCTAACCCTCCGTGATGCCCGGCCCCCGCGCCGGGCATCTGCATATCCAGATCCCATCAAGGCGCCCGCGATGTCCTCCTCCGTCTCTCCCCTCGCCCCGAAACACGTTCCCGACATGCCCGTGATCGCGGGGGTCCGTCTCGCGACGGCCGAGGCCGGCATCCGCTACAAGAACCGCACCGACGTGCTGCTCGCGGTGATGGACAAGGGCACCGCGGTCGCAGGCGTCTTCACCAAGTCGAAATGCCCCTCCGCACCGGTGGAATGGTGCCGCGCCAAGCTGAAGGGCGGCAAGGCGCGCGCGCTGGTGGTCAATTCCGGCAACGCCAATGCCTTTACCGGCAAGACCGGTCGCAGCTCCACGGCACTGACCGCGAAGATCGCGGCCAAGGCCGTCGGATGCACCGAGGGCGAGATCTTCCTGGCCTCGACCGGCGTGATCGGCGAGCCGCTGGATGCGACCAAGTTCGACGGCGTGCTCGGGCGGCTCGCGGAAACCGCCGAGGCCGGCGATTATCTCGCCGCCGCCAAGGCGATCATGACCACCGACACCTTCCCGAAGGTCGCGACCGCGACCGTGAAGCTCGGCAAGGCCAAGGTCACCATCAACGGCATGGCCAAAGGTGCCGGCATGATCGCCCCCGATATGGCGACGATGCTGTCCTTCATCTTCACCGACGCACCGATCGCGCCGGCCGCGCTGCAGGCGCTGCTCAAGAGCGGCGTCGAGGACACGTTCAACGCGGTGACGATCGACGGCGACACCTCGACCTCGGATACGCTGCTGGCGTTTGCCACCGGTGCTGCCGCAGAACACGGCGCGCCGAAGATCAGCCGCGCCAGCGACCCCCGCCTGAAAGCCTTCGTCAAGGCCTTCAACCAGGTGCTCGCCAATCTTTCCGAGCAGGTGGCCCGCGACGGCGAAGGCGCCCGCAAGCTGGTCGAGATCACCGTCGAGGGCGCCAAGACCAAGGCCTCGGCGCGCAAGATCGCGATGTCGATCGCGAACTCGCCGCTGGTGAAGACCGCAATCGCCGGCGAGGACGCCAATTGGGGCCGCGTGGTGATGGCGGTCGGCAAGGCCGGCGAGCCGGCCGACCGCGACAAGCTCTCGATCTCCTTCAACGGCATCCGCGTCGCCAAGAGCGGCGCGCGCGATCCGTCCTATGACGAGGCGCAGGTGTCGGAAGCGATGAAAGCGCCGGAGATCGCGATCAAGGTCTCGCTCGGCCTCGGCAAGGGCCGCGACCGCGTGCTGACCTGCGACCTCACCAAGGAGTATGTCGCGATCAACGGGGATTACAGGTCGTAAGCGTCCCGACCGGCGGCTATTTCGTGATGTGCGCAGTGATCAGCGCCTGATTGAACATGGCGTTCAGGGCGGCCGTGATGTCCGCCGGGGTATTCGCCGTATAGAAGTAGCCCGGCGTCGCGCAGCCCTGCAGGCTCGCCGGAATGAGCGGTATGTTCCAATTGGCGTAATCGTCCTCGTCATTGGCAAAAGACGCGTTCACCGGATCGATCACCTGGTAAGGAATGTAGAGCACCGAGATGATGATACCCTTGTCCTTCAAGGGTTTGCAGACGGTCGCCGGATTGATGACCGTGGCATGGTTACTGCCCGACCAGCCTCCATTCGGAACGCCTTTGACTTGCGGATCTTGTGCGCCGTCGGTGACGAGGAATACATAGGGTCGCGCGTTGCTCGAGGCGCTGCCGTCGCCGGCGCTGACGATCAAGCTGTTGAGCGAACTCAACGCGTTGTCGATATGGGTGCCGCCCGATCCGAGAGCCGTATTCATGTTGGTGTCGAGCAACGAAGCGAGGTTGGCGGCTGCGTAGTTGATTGTCGACGGATTCGTCGAAGAACCGTTGATGCTGGACGTCAGCGGAAAATAGTTCTTATCGAGGTACTGAATGAACGGATAGATACCAATCCGGAATTGATTAGCGACCTTCATGCTGCTGTTGGCGGTGATAAACAGCTGGTTCACGGCGTAGCCGACCGCATCCAGCCGGAGCTGAATGCAGTTATCGGTTCCGGCGGTGGGGCAGTTCGCAACGGTCGGAAGGGTCGAATACAGTGAGCCCGGTAGACCGGACACGACTGAAGACGACAGCTTCTTGCCCTTTGGATACGTTGAATTCACAGTCGTCGTCGAAAGCAGACCGGCATAGCCGCTTTGACTGACGCGCGAGATCGCATAGCCCAGACAGTAATTGTTGGTAGGATATCCCTGCGTTCCGCTATCGGTGCACGCACTGTTCTGGGGCGCGAAATGGCAGGCCAAGGTGCAGCCTGTGGGGTATTGCCTGAAGTTGTCCGGGTTGATCGATTGCATTCGGACGGCCTCGGCCGAGGTCGACGGCAGGCCCATGGATCCGGAGACGTCGAGCGTGAGATAGAAATCGAGATAGGGCGGCAGCGACGCGGAGGCATTCGAGGTGCCGGAGACGCTGAGCTTTTGGTAGCCGAGAATCTTCAGGAAGGTGACGGGGACGTCGGCACTGAACTGGACGCTGGCGGCCACGGCGATCCCAGTCTTCGTCACCGTGCTGTTGCGAGACAAGTTGGGCGGTGCCGTGACATTGCTCATGTTGGCGTCGAACACGTTATTGGCGTCGTTCACGCCCTCCGTGACGGAGCCATTGCCCGTCATGGCTGCGGCAGCGATAAAGCCGGGGGCCTTCTGTGAGACGGCGGCGACAGCGGCGCCATCGGCAGCAGCTTGCAGCTTTGCCTTCATCCTGGTCGCCATCGAATAGTCGACGGCGCAACCGATGAACGTGATCAGGGGGACGCAGCAGATTGCGAAGATCACCGCGACATTGCCGCGGCGATCGCGGAGAAACCGACGGAAGATGGGACGAAACTCAACGCGCATGGATCTGGCCCGGAATGGTTTCAGCGTTTCCACTCTAGGAACCGTGGATTAAATATGACTTATGGAGACCTCGGAAACACGGGCCGTCACAGGGTTAACGAACCGTTGCGGATGATCCTTCAGCGAGCGGAATTCCAGGGATGGCTGATCTCAAACTGACGCTCGTGGTGGCTTGCGCGCTGGTCGACGCCGACAAGCGCGTCCTGATCGCGCAGCGCCCCGAGGGCAAGACGCTGGCCGGCCTCTGGGAATTTCCCGGCGGCAAGTGTGAGCCCGGCGAGCGGCCGGAACAGAGCCTGATCCGCGAACTCCACGAGGAGCTCGGCATCAGCGTCGCGGAGCCCTGCCTGGCGCCGCTGACATTCGCGAGCTACGGCTACGAGACCTTTCACCTCCTGATGCCGCTCTACATCTGCCGGCGCTGGGAGGGACAGGTCACGCCACGCGAAGGCCAGACCCTGGCCTGGGTTCGCGCCAACAAGCTGCGCGACTATCCCATGCCGCCCGCGGACATTCCGCTGATCCCGCATTTGATCGATTTACTGATGTGAGCTCGGACCTCATCCTGAGGAGACCGCGCAGCGGTCGTCTCGAAGGATGGCTGCGGATGAGAGCCGGGCCTGCATGGTTCGAGATGGCGCCGACGCGCCTCCTCACCATGAGGAGTTACGTCCCTCCCGCCTTCTTCACCGCCTCCGCCAGGCTCGCCTTCGCTGATCCGGGCTTGAGCGGCTGCTGCTGGCTCGCATGCGGGGCCCAGCCTGAGAGCCAGATGATGTCGAATGTCGCACGGATGCGGCCGTCGGCATCGGCAAAGCGTTCCGCGTAGATTTCAGCCATCCGCAGCAGCGTCGATCGCCGGCTGGGCGTGCGTCGCCGTTCGATCAGCACATTGGCGGCGCCCATGCGCCTGATATCCTGCATCAGCGCGAAGGCATTGCCATAGCGCACCACGACGCGGTCGACATCGGTGACCGGCAGCGCAAATCCTGCCCGCTGCAACAGCGCGCCAACGTCGCGTAAATCGGCAAACGGCGCCACACGCGGCGAAACACCGCCCTCGCATTCGGCCTCGGCGGCGGCAAAAGCCTGGCGCAGCTCGGTCAGGCTGTCGCCGCCGATCATCGCCGCCAGCAGAAGGCCGTCCGGCCTCAGCGCGCGACGGATTTGCGCGAGCACCCCCGGCAGATCGTTGACGAATTGCAGCGCCAGCGCCGAGACCACGAGGTCGAGGCCCTCGGGCGCAAAGGGCAGCTTCTCCGCACCCGACGTATCGAGCTCAATGCGCTCGATCGAGGGCAGTCGCGCGCGCAACACGGCGAGACCCTCGCCGGGCGTCCAGAGATCGGCCGCTGTACGAAACTCCCGCATCACTGCGGCCAGCCGGTCGGACATGTCCTCGGCGACCCGATCCAGCAGGAAGCTCACGGCACCTTGCGCCTGCGCGCGGCGCTGTCGCGCGTGCAGCAAAGCACGGTCGAACAGAGCGGGCGCGGTTTGCGGGGTTGTGGCCATGGCGCTGGTTACGCCGATCATGCTGGTTCTGGCAATCCACTGCGCGCGGCGCTAGCCTTGCCTCGTGGAGGCCGACGCCGGCCCCCGTGTTCCAAACTAGCAATGCGCACCAGGTCCGCGGCGCCGGAGCGTCAAACGATGATCACCTGTTATCTGCGATACGAGATCCCCCCGGACAAGCTCGCCGAATTCGAAGCCTATGGCAGGATGTGGCTGGAACTGGTGCCAAGATTCGGCGGCATCCACCACGGGTACTTCCTGCCATCGGAAGGCGCGAGCGACGTCGCCCTCGCAATGTTCAGCTTCCCGAGCTTCGCGGCGTACGAACAATATCGGAAGGACAGCGCCGAAGATCCGGACGTCCAGAAAGCGATCGAATTCGCAAGGCAAACGCGCTGCTTTCGCCGTTATGAGCGATCGTTCTTCCGGCCCGTGCTGCCGAAAGAGCCGTAGGCCGGGCGCGGACGAGAACAGCCCATTGGCTTGAGCGTGGCGCAGGACGGCGCTAGCCTTGCCCAATGGGCGCCGAGGCATCACCACCACGCTCCATTTCCAGCCATCTGCGCGGCGCGCTCGAGGCCTGCCGCGGGGTATTGGCCCATCTGCCACGGCTCGCGCTCGACATCGCGCTGCCGACGCTGTGCGTGTCCTGCCGCGAGCCGGTCGATGGCGAGGGCGTGTGCGCTTCGTGCTGGGCGCGGCTGTCGTTCATCGAACGGCCCTACTGCCCACGGCTCGGCATTCCCTTCGTCTATGACCCCGGCCCCGACATGCTATCGATGGAGGCCATTGCGAGCCCGCCGGCCTACCAACGGGCGCGCGCTGCGGTGCGCTATGACGACGTCGCGCGCACCCTGGTGCATGCGCTGAAATACCAGGACCGCACTGATCTCGCGCCGGCCATGGGGCGCTGGATGGCGCGGGCGGGCGGCGAGTTGCTCGCCGGCGCCGACATGCTGGTGCCGGTGCCCCTGCATTGGCGGCGGGCCTGGCGCCGCCGCTACAACCAATCCGGCGCCCTGGCACGCATCATCGAGCGGCAGAGCGGGGTGAAAGTGAAAGCTGAGGTGCTGCGCCGGGTACGCGCCACCGAGCAGCAGATCGGCCTGTCGCGGGCCCAGCGCGCCACCAATGTGCAGGGCGCATTCCAGGTATCCCCGGACCGTCAGGCGGACGTCCAGGGTCGGCGCATTGTCCTCATCGACGACGTCCTGACGTCGGGTGCGACGCTGGATGCCTGCGCGCGAGCCCTGCTCCGGGCCAAGGCGGCGCAAGTGGACGTGCTGGTGTTTGCCCGGGTTGTCGAGAGCCGGTGAAGTCCCATATAATTCAATGAATTCATGACATGAAAGCGCCAGACAAGATGACCGCTGCTGTCGAGATCTACACCAGGCCGGGCTGCGGCTATTGTTCCGCCGCCAAGTCGCTGCTGACCCGCAAGAAGGCGACGTTCACGGAGTTGGATATCGCCAAGAACCCGTCCTGGCGCCAGGAGATGTACCATCGCTCCGGCGAGGGCTCGACCTTCCCGCAGATCTGGATCGGCGGAACCCATGTCGGAGGCTGCGACGAACTCTACGCGCTCGATCGTGAAGGCAAGCTCGACGCCATGCTCGAAAGCGTCAAGGCGGAGTCATGAGCGACAACAGGACCTTCACGGCAGCGATGGTGCAGATGCGCACCGGCCTGATGCCCGAGCCAAGCCTCGCGCAGGCCACCAGGCTGATCCGCCAGGCTGCGGCCAATGGCGCCGACTACGTGCAGACGCCCGAAGTCAGCAATATGATGCAGCTCAACCGCAAGGCCCTGTTCGAGCACCTCCAGAGCCAAGACGACGACAACTCGCTGAGGGCGTACCGGGCGCTCGCGGCCGAACTGAAGATCCACATCCATGTCGGCTCGCTGGCGCTGCGCTTTTCGGACGAAAAAGCGGTCAACCGCTCGTTCCTGATCGGGCCCGAGGGCAATGTGCTCGCGAGCTACGACAAGATCCACATGTTCGACATCGAGCTCCCTGACGGCGAGAGCTATCGCGAATCCGCCAATTACCAGCCGGGCGAGACGGCCGTGATCTCCGACCTGCCCTGGGGCCGCGTCGGGCTGACGATTTGCTACGATGTCCGCTTCCCCGCGCTCTACCGCGCGCTGGCCGAAAGCGGCGCGTACTTCATCACGGTGCCCTCGGCCTTCACCCGCAAGACCGGTGAAGCGCATTGGCACGTGCTGTTGCGTGCGCGCGCGATCGAGACCGGTTGCTTCATCTTCGCCGCGGCGCAGGCAGGGCTGCATGAGAACAAGCGGGAGACCTATGGCCATTCGCTGATCATCGATCCCTGGGGCGAGATCCTCGCCGAAGGCGATGTCGAGCCCGGCATCATCATGGCACAAATCGATCCGGCCAAGGTCGAGACCGCGCGCCGCGCGATCCCCTCGCTCCAGCACGGCCGCCGCTTCGGCGTCGCCGACCCCAAGGCCGGGCCGGACCACCTGCATCTGGTGCGGGGATCGGCATGATCCGCTACGCGCTCCGCTGCGACCGGAGCCACGACTTCGAGAGTTGGTTCCAGAGCTCGGCCGCGTACGATTCTCAGGTGAAGCGCAGGCTCGTGACTTGTCCGATCTGCGGCTCGGCCAAGGTCGACAAGGCGATCATGGCGCCGCGCATCGTCGGCAAGAAGGGCCGCGGACGCGCCACGCCGCCGCCTGAGCCCACCGCCACGACGACCGCGCCCGAGGCTGCGCAATCCGCACCGACCTCGCTGTTGATGGCGCAGGAGCGCGAGCTGCGCGCCAAGCTCAAAGAGCTGCGCGATCACATCGTGAAGAACGCCGACAATGTCGGTGAGCGATTCGCCAATGAAGCCCGCGCGATGCATTACGGCGACAAGGAGCACCGTCCGATCTACGGCGAAGCCTCGCCCGACGAGGCCAAGTCGCTGATCGACGAAGGCATCGAGGTGTCGCCGCTGCCGACGCTGCCGGAAGATCGGAATTAGACTCCCACCAGCACCGCCACGCCGAGCACGATCAGCGCGATGCCGATAATTTCGCGCGGCGCGATCGGCTGCTTGAACGAGTAATAGGCCACGCCTTGCGCGAACAGCACCTCGATCAAGGCCAGCGTGCGGACATTGGCGGCGGCGGTCAGCGCGAACGCCAGGAACCAGAACTGCGAGGCGAAGGCGCCGGTGAAGCCGGCCAGCATTGAGGGCCGCCACATTGAAAGGATGCCCTGAAGCACCTTTGGCGCGCGCCAGAGCAGATAGATCGTCAGGATCAACGTCTGCACGAACAGGCCGAGCACCAGCGTGAACGATGCCGCCGTCACGAACGAGACATCAGGCACGTTGATGATGGCGCCGCGGAAGCCGACCGCTGACAACGCGAACGCCGCCGCCGCGACGAGACCGGTGATGGTCGGCTTCAATTCGGCAAAACTCTTCTCGCCACCGGGCCGTAGCGCGGTGATGACGACGCCGATTGTCGCGATCACGATCGCCAGAACCTTGAGCCATGTCAGATGATCGCCGAGGAAGACGAAGCCGAAGATGGCGGTCTGGATCGCCTCGGTTTTCAGATAGGCCGTCGTCACCACGAAGGAGCGGTCGTTCATGGCGAGCAGCATCAGGCCGGTCGCGACGATCTGGCTGAGCGCGCCGAGCAGCAGCCACGGCCAGAACACACCGGGCGGCATGCCGAGATGATCGCCGGTGGCAACCAGCACCACTGCCAGGAACAGGAGCGAGAACGGAAAGCCGAATAGGAAGCGGATATTGGTCGCGCCCCAAGTCCCCAGCGGCTTTGTCAGTGACCGCTGCATCGCATTGCGCGCGACCTGGCCGAGCGCGGCAATGACGGTGAAGGGAATCCAGAGGCTGGCGATGGTGAACATGGGGAAATGGGTGGGAGGGCCAATGATTGCGGCCAACCTGCCGCTAGCTGTTCAATGGGTCAACCACACGAACGTCATGGGAGCGATGCTATCGCCAAATTCATCGTCGTCCTGGACAAGCGAAGCGCAGATCCAGGACCCATTACCCCTGGGAGTGGTTTGGCGAAGACTCGAGATTATCTGTCTCGCGCCACAACTTCTCCCAGGGGTAATGGGTCCTGGCTTTCGCCAGGACGACGCCGAATGTTTGGAAGCAGCAACGCCTCACACCATGCCTTCCGCCACCACCATGTAGTTCACGTCCATGTCTGACGAGAGGGTCCATTTGTCGGCGAAGGGTGAGTAGACGACGCCCGTCTGCTCGGTGATGACCAGGCGGTTGTCGAGCAGGTATTTCGTCAGTTCGTCGGGGGTGACGAATTTGTTCCACTCGTGGGTGCCGCGCGGCAGCCATCGCAGCACATATTCGGCGCCGACGATGGCGAGCGCAAAACTCTTCCAGTTCCTGTTCAGCGTCGAGACCACCATCAACCCGTTCGGCTTCAGCATCGCGGCGCAGCGCTTCAGGAAAACGCCGACGTCGACCACGTGCTCGACCACCTCCATCGCCAGCACGATGTCAAAGCGCTCGCGCGGGTCGATCTCCTCAACCGTGGTGCAGCGATAGTCGATCGCGAGATGCGCCTTGTCGGCATGCAGCTTCGCGGCCGCGATGTTGCTGACCGACGGATCGACGCCGATGACCTGCGCACCCAGGCGCGACAGCGGCTCGCAGAGCAGGCCGGCGCCGCAGCCGATATCGAGCACGCGCAGACCGCCGAGGCAGTTGAGGCTGCGCAAATTGCGCTCGAACTTGCGGCAGGCGGCATCGCGGATGTAGCCGAGCCGCAGCGGGTTGATCCGGTGCAGCGGCGCCATCTTGCCGTTGGGGTCCCACCACTCGGCCGAAAGTTTTGAGAATTTCGCGATCTCGGCGGCGTCGACGGTCGAGCCCGGCTGCGGGCTTGCGGTAGCGGAAGTATTTTGCTGCATGCTCATGGGTTGCGCGCGGTCCTACCGCGTGGTGATCGAACTGCGGAAGGCGAGCGGCGAGGCGATGGTCCGGATGGTTTCGCGACCTTCCCCAACGCCATTGATGGTCACGTCGCCATAGTTGAGAATACGTCCGAGAATGGTCTGATTCACATCGACGCTCTCGACCTTATCCAGCGCCATCTCGAAGGTGCGGCGCTTGATGAAGCCGGTCTTGTGCACGACCCGCAAATTGGTCACGTCGGTCTCGGTGGTAAAGCGATGGAACCAGCCCTTCACGGTCCAGTACAGCGCCGCCAGAGCCACTAGGCCGGCCGCGACCAGACAGAGCAGGACGAGCCCCTCGACGATGGTTTGCCGGGACAGGACGAACAGGACCAGCGCCACGATCCAGGCCAGGATCGCCGGAAAATAGAAGATCCAGTGCGCATTGGTCGAATACAGCACCCGCTCGCCCGGTTGCAGGATCTCGTCGATGTAACGCGCCATGACCTCGAATAACCCATTGCCCGGATTGGCCCGCGCAGGAACCTGCTTGCCCCCGGCCCCGCCCCTCTGTATACGCGCGGTCGGTATCGCAGGCACCCGTCCAGCGCGGGTCACCATACTTATCCTTATGAGGGAATGCACGCGTCGTCATGAGCCGCCTCGTGATGAAATTCGGCGGCACATCCGTCGCCAACATCGAACGTATCCGCAACGTCGCACGCCATGTGAAGCGTGAGGTCGACGCCGGCCATGAAGTGGCCGTGGTCGTCTCGGCGATGTCCGGTAAAACCAACGAGCTGGTGGCCTGGTGCACCGAGGCCTCGCCGATGCACGACGCACGCGAATACGACGCCGTGGTCGCCTCGGGCGAACAGGTGACGTCCGGCCTGCTTGCCATCGTGCTTCAGGGCATGGGTATCCAGGCCCGCTCCTGGCAGGGCTGGCAGATCCCGATCACGACCAGCGACGCCCATGCTTCGGCCCGGATCGAGGGCATCGACGGCAGCGAGATCATCAAGCGCTTCAGGGAGCGCAAGGAAGTCGCCGTGATCGCCGGCTTCCAGGGCATCAACCCAGAGACCAACCGCATCACCACGCTTGGCCGCGGCGGCTCCGACACCTCGGCCGTGGCGATCGCCGCCGCCGTCAAGGCGGACCGCTGCGACATCTACACCGACGTCGACGGTGTCTACACAACCGATCCGCGAATCGTGCCGAAGGCGCGCCGGCTCGACAAGATCGCGTTCGAAGACATGCTGGAGCTGGCCTCCCAGGGCGCCAAGGTGCTCCAGGTCCGCTCAGTGGAACTCGGCATGGTCCACAACATGCCGATTTTCGTCCGCTCGAGCTTCGACAAGCCCGAGGATATCGACCCGCATGCCAACCAGCCGCCCGGCACGCTGATCTGCAGCGAGGAGGAGATCATGGAAAGCCACGTCGTCACCGGCATCGCCTTTTCGAAGGACGAGGCCCAGATCTCGGTACGCCAGATCGAGGACAAGCCCGGCGTGGCCGCGTCGATCTTCGGCCCGCTCGCCGATGCTAACATCAACGTCGACATGATCGTGCAGAACGTCTCCGAAGACGGCAAGACCACCGACCTCACCTTCACGGTCCCGGCCGCCGACTATACCAGGGCCAAGGAGACGATCACCGCGGCCAAAAGCCAGATCAATTATGCCCGGCTCGACACCGCGACCGACGTTGCCAAGATCTCGGTGATCGGCAGCGGAATGCGCAGCCATGCCGGCGTCGCCGCCCAGGCGTTCTCGGCCCTCGCAGGACGGAATATCAACATCCGGGCCATTACAACCTCCGAGATCAAGTTCTCGGTTCTGATCGACACCGCCTATACCGAGCTTGCGGTGCGCACGCTGCACACGCTCTACGGTCTCGATCAGGCGTAGGCTAATTTTCTCTTAGCGGTCGCAGCAAACGCTGAGGTCTCCACACTTTCGCGTTTGGCAGGCGTTTTGCTTGGCAAAACAAGCCCCAATTCGCTATACGGCGAACAGGGTGGGCTGCCAGAAACTGTGCCCCAGTTGAGGCGGTGCTGATTCGGCCCAGGCAACCGCCGGGGCCGGCGCCGGACGAGCAAATTTGTTGTTTTTCTGGATTTCTGGGCGAGCCGCCGCGGGCCCTTTCGGCCCCGGCTGACGAAGGAGATTGACGGTTCATGCGGAGCGCGTCGGGAGGTCCCCGCGTCTTGTTGAGACGGCTCCGCGAAACCATGGCGGAGCAGGTCTCGGCCCAGGAGCGGCTGGACAAGATCGTGGTGCTGATCGCCGCCAACATGGTGGCCGAGGTGTGCTCGGTCTATGTGCTGCGCGTCGACAACACGCTCGAGCTCTATGCCACCGAAGGCCTCAACCGCGAGGCGGTGCACCACACCGTGCTCAGCGCCCATGAGGGCCTTGTCGGCCTGGTCGCCAGCGAGGCAACCCCTCTCAACTTGAACGACGCGCAGAGCCATCCGGCCTTCTCGTTCCGCCCGGAGACCGGCGAAGAGATCTACCACTCCTTCCTCGGCGTGCCGATCCTGCGCGCCGGCAACACGCTCGGCGTGCTGGTGGTGCAGAACCGCGCCAAGCGCAACTATGTCGAGGAGGAACTCGAGGCGCTTCAGACCACGGCGATGGTGCTGGCGGAGCTGATCGCCTCAGGCGAGCTGTCCGCGCTGGCCCAGCCGGGCCATGAGCCCGCCGCGCGCCATTCGGCGCAGAAGGTCGGCGCCATCCTGTCGGAAGGCATCGCGCTCGGCCACGTCGTGCTGCACGAGCCGCGCGTCGTCATCAAGGACTACATCGCCGAGGACCTGCCGAAGGAGATCAAGCGGCTCGACACCGCGCTCGCCAAGCTGCGCGCCGATCTCGATCGCATGCTGGAGCGCGGCGACGTCGCGGAAGGCGGCGAGCATCGCGAGGTGCTGGAAGCCTACCGCATGTTCGCCAACGACCAGGGCTGGTCGCACAAGCTGCACGAGGCGGTCGCCACCGGCCTGACGGCGGAAGCCGCCGTCGAGCGTGTGCAATCCGACACCCGCGCGCGCATGCTGCGCTCGACCGATCCCTATTTGCGCGACCGGCTGCATGATCTCGAGGATCTCGGCTATCGCCTGATGCGGCAACTGGTCGGCCAGGATCACGCGCCGTCACGCGAACAATTGCCCGACAATGCCATCGTCATCGCGCGCGCGATGGGCCCGGCGGCGCTGCTCGACTACGACCGCAAGCGCCTGCGCGGCATCATATTGGAAGAAGGCACCGCCAATTCCCACGTCTCGATCGTGGCGCGCGCGCTTGGCATTCCCGCGGTCGGCGAAGTCCCGAACGCGCCTGGTATCGCCGATCCCGGCGACGCCGTCATCGTCGACGGTACCTCCGGCATGATCTATGTGCGCCCATCGCAGGAGGTCGAAGCGGCCTTCGCGGAGCGCGTGCGCTTCCGCGCCCGCCGCCAGGCGCAGTATCTGGCGCTGCGCGACCTGCCCTGCGTCACCAAAGACGGCCAGAAGGTCGAGCTGATGATCAATGCGGGTCTCGCGATCGACCTGCCGCACATCGAGGACACCGGCAGCGCCGGCATCGGCCTGTTCCGCACAGAGCTGCAATTCATGGTCGGCCAGAGCCTGCCGCGCACCAGCGACCAGCTCGCGCTCTATCGCACCGTGCTGGATGCCGCCGGCACGAAGCCCGTCACCTTCCGCACCCTCGACATCGGCGGCGACAAGGCGCTGCCTTACATGGAGGCGGTGATCGAGGAGAATCCCGCGCTCGGATGGCGCGCGATCCGGCTCGGGCTCGACCGTCCCGGGCTGTTGCGCGGCCAGATCCGCGCCCTGCTGCGCGCCGGCGGCGGCCGCGCGTTGCGCATCATGTTCCCGATGATCTCGGAGGTGGGTGAATTCGATTCGGCGAAGGCGCTGGTCGAACGCGAGCTGACCTATCTGCGCCAGCACGGCCACACACTGCCGGAGCGGATCGACATCGGCACCATGGTCGAGGTGCCGGCGCTGCTCTATCAGCTCGACGAGCTTCTCAAGAAGGTCGACTTCATCTCGGTCGGCTCCAACGATCTGTTCCAGTTCCTGTTCGCGGTCGACCGCGGCAATGCAAAGGTCTCCGAACGCTTCGACACCATGTCGGCGCCGATCCTGCGTGCGCTGCGCGACATCGCGCGCAAGTCGCAGGAGGCGAAGAAATCGCTGTCACTCTGCGGCGAGATGGCCTCGAAGCCGATCGGCGCACTGGCCCTGATCGCGATGGGCTATCGCTCGCTGTCGCTCTCGGCCACCGCGCTCGGCCCGGTCAAGGCGATGGTGATCGATCTCGACGCCAAGAAGGCCGAAGCGATGCTCGGCCCGTTGCTGGACGCGCCCGCCGGCAGCGTCTCGATCCGGCAGAAGCTGACGGAATTTGCCGAGGCTGAAGGCCTGGCGTTGTAGCGGGCCTGTCGCCCCTTCCTGCCGCCTCGCCCTTTCCCGCATTTTGAGACTGAACCGATGTCGTCACTCCCCGAAGCCAAACTGGACGTCCTGCTCGCGCATCACGCCTCGCTCGAAGCCGAATCGCTCGGTCAGCTCGCCTCCGAACGCTATGTGCAGATCACGCGTGAGCTCGCCGAGCTCACGCCATTGATCGAAGCGGTCAAAACCTATCGTTCGGCCGTCAAGGAGCTCGCCGACACCGAGGCGCTGATCGCCGATCCCGCGACCGATGCCGAGATGCGCGCCATGGCGGAAGCCGAGCGCGACGAGCTGACGCCGAAGATCGAGGATCTGGTCCAGAAAATCCGCGTCGCGCTGCTGCCGAAGGACGCCATGGACGACCGCAACGTGGTGCTGGAAATCCGCGCCGGCACCGGCGGCGACGAGGCTTCGCTGTTCGCCGGAGATTTGTTCCGGATGTACGAGCGCTTCGCGGCCCTGCAGGGCTGGAAGGTCGAGGTGATCTCGGCGAGCGAAGGCAGCGTCGGCGGCTACAAGGAAATCATCGCCGAGGTGCAGGGCCGCGGCGCGTTCTCGAAGCTGAAGTTCGAGTCCGGCGTGCACCGGGTGCAGCGCGTGCCGGACACCGAGACGCAGGGGCGCATCCACACATCCGCCGCCACGGTCGCCGTAATGCCCGAGGTCGAGGAGGTCGATGTCGAGATCCGGAACGATGATTTGCGTATCGAGACCATGCGCGCCGGGGGCGCCGGCGGCCAGCACGTCAACAAGACCGAATCGGCGATCCGCATCACCCACATCCCGACCGGCATCGTGGTGATGATGCAGGACAGCCGCTCGCAGCACAAGAATCGCGCTTCTGCCATGAACATCCTGCGTTCGCGCATCTACGACGCCGAGCAGCAACGCCTCGACGCGGCGCGCTCGGCCGAGCGCAAGGAGAAGGTCGGCTCCGGCGACCGCAGCGAGCGCATCCGCACCTATAATTTCCCGCAAGGACGCGTCACCGATCACCGCATCAATTTGACGCTCTACAAGCTGCCGCAGGTGATGGCGGGCGAAGCGCTGGGCGAATTGACCGACGCGCTGACCACCGAGCACCAGGCCGCGCAGCTCGCCGCCCAGGGCGCGGCGGCGTGAGGATCTGACGTCGCGTCAGGCCCCGCTGGAGGCGCGGAACGACTTCAGGAGCCGGCTCAATGCCGGGCTCGCGGCGCGGCGGAGCTCCTCGAGGTTCTTGCGCGAGAGCGCCTGGAGCTTTTGCTCACCCTTTTTCGTCAGCTTGAGATGAACGCGTCTGGCGTCTTCAGGGTCGGCAATGCGGCTGACCAGCCCAAGCTTCGCGAGGCGGTTGATCAGTTCCACGGCGGAGTGATGCCGGATCAGCAGAAACCGCGCGACATCACCGATGCTCGCGGGACCCGGACGCACGAAGCCCTTGATCCCAAGCAGCGCCTGATGTTGCGTCGGCGTCAATCCCTGCTGTGCTGCGGCTGCCTCGCTGAACGCCAGAAAGCTTCGGATCTGGTAGCGGAACTGCGCCAGCCCAGCATAGTCGGAGTCGCGCATCGTGCGGCGGCGTGAAGCCCGCGCAGGTATCGCCGCCGTCGACCGTTGCGCCTTCTTCGCCTGAACCATGCCGTGCCCCTCCGTTCTTGCCACTCGGCAACGCGGGCAGCCCAGCCAAAAGTAGCAAGCAGCAGCGCCGGGACCAACCAGCGGGAACTCCGGATACACAGCTATCCGTCGATCTATTCGAAGCTGGACAGCAGGATCTTCACCAGGATGACCTGGAACGCGATCGGGATGCGGACGCTTTTCCGCCGGATCGAGCGCTGCAGCGCGCCGGCAATCTCGGCGCTGGTCAAGGCACCCGCGGATGCATTGCCAATCAACTCGCCCACATCTGCGACAGCGAGCCTCCGGGCGGGATCACCGGCTTGATCGTCACGCCACAGCCCTGCGCCCAGTCGATGATTTCCCTCATCGTGTGAGGACCGCAATTGCGCGCGGTCGCGAGGCGTTCGGCCGTCAGCGCAAGCAGCAACTCGCGCGAGGGCGACCAATTCCCCTTCGGCGGCTGCTCGGCAGTGAGCTCGACCGCGAGCTCCTTGAGGACGTTCTGGGCGCGCACGCTCAGCTTCTGCATCGGACCGGGTGCGCGCTTCGCCTGAGCGGGGCCGACGGCGGGCCCGCGCCGGCCGGCCGGCCAATTACGCGGATCCGGCATGCGCGACGCATCGCCGGATTGCGGTGTCGCCCGCTGCCCGTTCGCCTCTTCCACCGGCCACGCCGCCTCCTGCCGCCCCGCACCTTGCGGCCATGACCGTCGCTTCCGGGTACCCGCCACTGTCGTCTGCCGCGCCATTTTTCTCGCCGAACCCGCCAGCCTCGTACTCACAAAGGCTAATATATATCGTGATACGATATGTTTTCACGAGATAATTTTCGGCGTTCGACCAAAGGCGAAATTGACAGAAGGCGTTCACAAGCAATGCTTGCGCCCAGGAGCTACACGCGGATGTGACGTGCCCGGCGCGGGCAGGCCCTCGAGGCCGGCCGCCGCCGGACAGGTCGTGCTTTGCCTGCAAACAACAACGATGTTCGGAGGAAACGATCATGACTGACAATCTCGTCCGCCGCGGCCTCTCGCGCCGTGGCCTGCTTCAGACCACCGCGGGCCTCATCGGCGGCGCGGTACTGCCGGGAATGCCGGCGTTTGCCGAGGACAAGCCGGCGATCGGCTCCTACCCCGCGGGGGTTTCGGGCTCCACCGCCTTCATCGGCATCTCAGTGCCGCGCACCGGCACCTATGCCGTGCAGGGTGAAGACGAGCTCAAGGGCTACCAGCTCGCGATCGAGCACATCAATGACGGCCATGAGCTGATCAAGAAGATCTCGCCCAAGACCAGCAAGGGCGTGCTCGGCAAGGAGCTGAAGTTCGGCGTCGCCGATTCCGCGGCCAAGCCGAACGAGGCGGTGCAGGCGCAGCAGCGCTTCATCAGCGAGAACAAGGCGATCATGATCACCGGCGGCACGTCGAGCGCCGTTGCGGTGGCGCTGAACAAGCTCGCCCAGCGCGAACATGTGATTTTCGTATGCGGCATTTCCGGCTCGAACGACACCACTGGCAAGGATTGCGTCCGCTACGGCTTTCGCCAGAACTTCTACGGCCAGACTGCGGCTGCAGCGATCGGCCCGGTGATGGTACGTGAGTTCGGCAAGGGCAAGAAGGCGGCGTATCTGACGCCCGACTACACCTACGGCCACACCGTTACCAAGTCGATGCAGGACTTCCTCGCGACGGCCGGCTGGACCACCGTGACCAACCAGGTCGCCCCGCTCGGCGCCCCCGACTACTCCTCGTACCTGCTGAACGTCGCGAATTCCGGCGCCGACGTGCTCATCAACGTCAACTGGGGCCACGACGCCGTGCTGTCGACCCAGCAAGCCAAGCAGTTCGGCGTGCTCGACAAGATGAAGCTGGTCGTCCCCTACCAGGTGCCTTTCATTGCGCGCGAGACCGGCGGCCTGATGCAAGGCGTCTACGCCGCCACCGACTATTGGTGGACCATCGAAGACAAATTCCCGCTGGCCAAGATTTTCAACGAAGCCTTCGAGAAGAAGTACGGCTACAAGCCCGAATGGGGCGCGGAGAACGCCTATGTCAGCTTCGCGCATTGGGCGCACATGTGCGAGCAGGCCGGCAGCTTCAGTCCGCCCGACGTGATCAAGGCCTACGAGAAAGGCGAGACGATCCCCTCTCTCGTCGGCGACGTGCATTACCGTCCCGAGGACCATCAGTGCGTTCGCCCGGTGATCATCGTCAAGGGCAAGCAGCAAAAGGACATGAAGAACAAGGAAGACTGGTACGATGTCGTCGAGATTGTCCCGGGTGAGGGCCTGATGCAGAAGCCCGACGCCTTCGGCTGCCATCTCGGCGACTACAGCTGAGACCTCGCTAATTCCTGTGACGCCGCGGACTGCACTCCGGTCCTGCGGCGTCACCCTTTTTGGACGCGCACCCTCGCGCGCCACAGCAGCGATTGTCGCATGATAAGTTGGCCCAACCTCGTTTCACAGCTTTTCAACGGGCTCGCGCTCGGCGCCCTGCTCGCGCTGATCAGCTCCGGCCTGACCATCATTTACGGCACGCTCGGCGTGCTCAACCTCGCGCACGGCGCGATGTTCATGATCGGCGGCTATGCCGGCTTCGTCGCTTATCAGTACACGGAATCGTTCATCCTTGCGGTGATCGCGGGCTCGCTGTTCGTGATGCTGCTCGGCGTTCTCATGGAACGCGTCATCATCCGCCATTTCTATCATCGTCCGCACGAGGATCAGCTGCTCGTGACGTTCGGGCTCGGCATCTGTTTCGTCGAGCTCGTGCGCCTGATCTTCTCGAGCCAGTCGCAGCTGGTGCCGCCGCCGGCGCTATTCCAGGGCATCACCAATCTCGGCTTCATGTTCTATCCGACCTACCGCCTGGCCGTCGTCGGCATCGTCGCGGTCGCGCTCGGCGCACTGTTCATCGTCCTCTACCGGACCCGGCTGGGCATGATTGTGCGCGCCGGCATCGAGGATTCGGTGATGGTCGATTCGCTCGGCATCAATGTCTATCGCGTCTTCATGGTGGTGTTCGGCATCGGCGCAATGGCCGCCGGTTTTGCCGGCATCGTCAACGCGCCGGTGGTGTCGCTGACACCGGGCATCGGTGACGACATCCTGGTCCAGACCTTCGTGGTGGTGGTGATCGGCGGCGTCGGTTCGTTCCCGGGCGCAATTCTCGGCGGCCTGATCGCCGGCGAGATCATCAGCGTCACCTCCATGTTCAACCCCGGCTATGCCTATGTGATGCTGTTTGCGGCGATGACGCTCGTACTCGTGGTACGACCGCATGGCCTGCTCGGCGTCCAGGGCCGCGAGTAAGCGATCACCTGATGCTCAAGCAACGCCCGTTCCTGATCGAAGCCCTGACTGCGATCGGCTTGATCGCAGCCCCCTTCGTGCTGCCTCATCTCGGCTTCGCGCCGAACACCGTGAACAGGATCCTGGTCTGGGGCCTGTTCGGGCTCGGCTTCGACATCCTGTTCGGTTTCACCGGCCTGCTCTCGTTCGGCCAGTCCGCCTTCTACGGCACCGGCGGCTTCGTCGCCGCCTACCTGCTGACGCGCGCGGGCTTCGGCAACGTGCTGGGTGCGCTGGTCATCGGCATGATCGCGGCCGCCGCGACCGGCTATCTGATCGGCCTGATCGCGTTGCGCCGCACCGGCATCTACTTCGCGATGATCACCGTGGCGATCGCGGAAGTGTTCTTCTTCGTCGAGTTCAATCCGCTTTCCGATTTCACCGGCGGCGAAAACGGCCTGCCCGGCGTGCCGACGCCGAGCTTCGATCTCGGCTTGACCACCATCCACTTCACCGATGGCTGGTCGCTCTATCAGTTCATCGCGCTGTGCTACTTCGTCGGCGTCGTCATCGCCCTCAGGATCGTGCGCTCGCCGGTCGGCGCGATTCTGAGTGCGATCCGCGACAATCCGCTGCGCGCCACGGCCGTCGGCCACAACATCCATGGCTACAAGCTGACCGCCTTCGTGATCGCAGCCGCTTATGCGGGCTTCGCCGGCGGACTGCTCGGCGTGCTCCAAGCTTTCATGCCGCCCGACGCCTTCACCTTCGACACCTCGGGCCAGCTCGTGATGCAGACGGCCATCGGCGGCAGGGGAACGTTGTTCGGACCGCTGGTCGGCGCAACCGTTTGGCTCTTCCTTCAGGACTTCCTCCAGTCGGCGCTCGGCCTCGGCGCGGCCTGGAAGCTGGTGCTCGGCGTCGTTTTCGTGCTGCTGGTCTGCTTCCTGCGCGGCGGCATCATCGGCGGTCTTGCCGATCTCTACCGCCTCGTCTCGGGAAAGCGAAAGCAGACGGACGCGGAGATGGACCAGGAGGCCGCTGACGCCGCGGCCGCGCTGCAACCCCCACCGGCTCCGATGCAGGCCAAGGAAGTCGAGCATCCCGCCTATTCCGGGCCGATCCTGAAGGCCACCGGCCTGACCAAACGCTATGGCGGCCTCGTCGCCAACAGCGACATCGATTTCAGCGTCAATCAGGGCGAGCTGCGCGGGATTATCGGCCCCAACGGCGCCGGCAAATCGACCTTCTTCAAAATGCTGACCTGCGAGATCGCGCCGAGCTCCGGCCAGATCGTGTTCGAGGGGCGCGACATCACGGGATTAAAGATCACCGAGGTCTGCCAGCTCGGCCTCACCAAGAGCTACCAGGTCAACCAGCTCTTCACCGGGTTGACGGTGCGGCAGAACCTGACGATCGCCGCGCTGGCCGAGCTGCGTGGAAAATTCCGGCTCGACCTGTTCCGCAAGCTCTCCAGCGTCAAAGGCTTGACGGAGCAGGTGGAGCACACGCTTGCCCTCGTCAATTTGAGCCGCCGGGCCGACACGCCGGTATCCGAGCTCGCCTATGGCGAGAAGCGCAGACTGGAAATCGGGCTCGCGCTCGCCACCTCGCCGCGCCTGCTGCTGCTCGACGAACCGCTTGCGGGCATGAGCCCACGCGAGCGCGTCGAGACTGTCAAGCTGCTCAAATCGATCGCGCGCGGGCGCACCATGATCATCATCGACCACGACATGGATTCGCTGTTCGAGCTGGTCGAGCGCGTGACGGTGCTCCAGGAAGGCAAGGTGCTACTTGACGGCACGCCGGAGGAAATCAAGGCCAACGCTGCCGTGCAGGAAGCCTATCTCGGCGGAGTTCACGGAGAGATCGCCGCATGAGCCTGATCGAGGTCAACGGCCTGAACAGCTATTACGGCGACTCCCACATCCTGTTCGACGTCGCTATGCGCGTCGAGCGTCATGAGGTGGTGGCGCTGCTCGGCCGCAACGGCGCCGGCAAGAGCACGACGCTGAAGAGCCTGATGGGCGTCGTGACGCCGCGTAGCGGCAGCGTGAAGTTCGACGGCATTGATATCGCCGGGCGAAAGAGCCACAGAATCGCCCAGGCCGGCATGCAGCTCGTGCACGAGGAACGCCGCATCTTCGGCAGCCTGTCGGTGGAAGAGAATATCCTGCTCGCCGGCATCACTGCGCCGAAACGCTGGCCGCTCGACCGCATTTACGAGATGTTTCCGCGGCTAAAGGAGCGGCGCAGCAACCGCGGCACCGAGCTGTCCGGCGGCGAACAGCAGATGCTCGCTATCGCGCGGGCGCTGGTGCGCGATCCCAAGATCGTGCTGCTGGACGAGCCGTTCGAAGGACTCGCGCCCGTCATCGTCCACGATCTCGTCAAGGCCTGCCGCGAGCTCGCCGCCGCCGGCCAGACCATCGTACTGGTCGAGCAGAATTTGGCGGCGACGCTGGCGCTGGCGACGCGGATCTACATCATCAACAACGGACACATCGTGCACGAGGGGCCGGCGCGGGAGCTTAAGGCCCAGCCGGAGCTGCTCCAGCGCTATCTCGGCGTCTAGAGTGCGGCGATCATTCGCCTGGCGTGAGCGGCGAGCACCGTCATGTCCTCCTTGTGCGTCTGCGCTGGCAGCAGCTCGATTCCGGCCCTGACAGGCATGACGTGCATGTGCAGGTGAAAGATCACCTGACCGCTGGCGGGCTCGCTGAACTGCTGAAGGATGATGCCCTCGGCGTCGAACGCCTTCATCGCGGCAATCGCGATTCGCTTGGCGGTTCGGGCGACCGCGGCGAGGTCGTCATCCGCGATGTCGAGGATGCCGCGGGCCGGCGCCCGGGGAACGACCAGCGTGTGCCCGGGCGAACGCGGCATGATATCGAGGAAGGCGAGGCTGTGGTCGTCCCGGAAAACCTCGAAGCAGGGGACCTCGCCGCGCAGGATCTTTGCGAAGACGTTCTGATCGTCGTAGGGCGTCATGGACCCTCCTTCATTGCGAGGCGGGATCTGACGCGCTCCTTTCCGTTGACGCAAGCAAGCCAGCCGATCTATCCACGATGCCAGGCAGGATGGTTCCATTGGCGACAGATTTCGATCCCGGACATAGCATCGAGAGTGCGCGGCGCGCGCTTGCGGCACGGCTGCAATCGGCCGGCATCGAGCAGCCCGCCCTCGATGCGCGCCTGCTCGTCGGGGCTGCGCTGAGGCTTGATCTGACCGGCATGGTGACGCAGGCGGCCCGGCAACTCGCACCTGAAGAGGCTGCGCGGCTGGAAGCATATGCGCAACGCCGGCTCGCGCATGAGCCGGTCGCCCGCATTCTCGGCGCCCGGGAATTCTGGGGCCTGCCGTTCCAGCTGTCCGAGGCCACCCTGGTGCCGCGGCCGGACACCGAGACCGTCGTCGAGCTGGCACTCGAAATCTTTCGCGAGCGGCAAGCCTCCCATCAGATGCGCATCGCCGATATCGGCACCGGATCCGGCGCCATCCTGCTCGCGTTGCTGCACGAAATTCCCGGCGCCTTCGGCGTCGGCACCGATCTCAGTCTGACCGCGCTCAAGACCGCCAGAGACAACGCCGCGGCTCTGGGCCTCGCCGACCGCGCCAGCTTCGTCGCCTGCTCCTATGCAGCGGCGCTCCGCGGCCCGTTCGACCTCGTCGTGTCGAACCCGCCCTACATCCCGTCGGCGGAAATTCCGAAACTGAGCATCGAGGTGCGCGAGCACGATCCGCATCTGGCGCTCGACGGCGGCAATGACGGTTACGACGCCTATCGCGCCCTGATCCCGCAGGCGAGCGAACGTCTCGCCCCCGGCGGAGCACTGATCGTCGAGGCCGGACAGGGCCAGGCCCGAAATATTGAAACCTTGATGATTGCTGCCGCGTTAGTCGTGGACAGGCCGCCCAAGGCCGATCTGGCGGGCATTCCCCGGGCGGTTTCGGCCCGGAAAATGCCCCCATAAAAGCCGGATTGGGCTGCAAAAAACCTCTTGGAATATCCCTTGGGAACGACTACCTTCCGATCAACACATCGGTGCCGGCCCCGTAGACCTACGGGCGAAAGCCGGGCTCTCGGGCGAGAGCTTACTGATAATGGTTCCAAGCCGCAGGTCCTGTTGAGCGCGATGGCCATTTGAGCTGCGCTGCTTACCGACCGCAACGTGAACGAAAGCCTGATATTGCGCTTGAAGACTTACGCAACAAAGCAGGGCTTGTTTCGGCAGGCGATATGAATGGGTTCGCTGGCGATGGATGCTGGCGGTGGGGAACGCGTCTTTTGTTGAACGCGACGGTCGACGAACATCGGCAGGGATCAATCCGCTCTTGCGTGCGGTTGCGCGCAAGCGATGTGAACCGCTGTCATCAGGTCACTCTCGGCAATCAGTAATGCGTGCAACCTTTAGGGCTGGAATTAAAGGCAGGACATGAGAAACGGTCAGAACAAGCAGCGGATGCGCAACCGCAACAACAATAATAATAACAATAACAACAATAATAACCGGCGCGGCCAGAACCCGATGACCCGGGTCTACGAGTCCAACGGACCCGACATCAAGATCCGCGGCACGGCTTCGCATATTGCTGAAAAGTATCTCCAGCTTGCGCGCGACGCGCGCTCCTCCGGAGACCCCGTTGCGGCCGAGAACTACTACCAGCATGCCGAGCATTATTTTCGCCTGATCGCGACGGCTCAGGAACAGTTCCGGCAGAACCAGCAGCCACGCGGCGACGAGCCCATCAGCAACAGCAGCGGCGACGACGGCGAGGACGATGGCGAGAATTTCTCGAACTTCGGCCAGGAGCCGGGTTTTGTCCCACAGCCGCCCCCGCCGCCCTTCACGCGCGACCGCGACGGCCAGCGCGATCATCAACCGCGTGATCATCAGCCCCGCGACAACCACTATCAGCGCGACAACCAGCAGCCGCGCGAGCATCGCGAACGCGACCATCGTCCGCAGCCGCAATATCAGCCCCAGCCCCAGCCGCAACCGCTGCCGCTGAACCAGCCCCAGCCCGTCGTCACCGAGGCCGTCAGCGTCGATCGTCTGCCCTCCTTCATCACCGGCCCGCAGCCGCAGGTGAGCGGTGGCGCGCCCGGCCAGGCCGGCTTCGAGGGTGGTGGTGGCGAGCGCTTTCCGCGACGACGCCGCCGGCCGAATGGCCCGCGCCCCGAGCGCGAAGCCGCGCCGGCCGCCTCGAGCGACGAAGTGGCTCCCGGCGAGTAAGCCGCATTCACACGTTATCTTGCGCCAGATACCCTGACCTGAATCGTCCCGGCATGTCCGGGACGATTGTTTTTAGCCGCGCGTCGCCGTCGTCGAGGACGGCACCAGCACCGGCTTCGCCAGCGAGGGAATCAGTCGCGCCCGCTCGCGCTTGGCGGGGATCGCGCGGTAGACCTGCTTGGTCGCCTCGACGATGTGCACGCCGGCGAAAGGCAGCGACAGCGCCGCGCCGGCCCGCTCCCACATCTGTGCGGATTTCAGCACCCAGCCGCCGGCATAAGGCGGCATGAACAGCGCCTCGCCCCAGGCGGTCGGCGTGAACCAGGTCTGGCGCAACAGGTCGGTGATCTGCGAGCGCGAATAGGGCCGACCGTGACCGAACGGCGTGCTGTCGGTGCGGGTCCAGACCCCGCGCCGGTTCGGGATGACCGCAATCACACGACCGGACGGCGACAGCACGCGCCACGCCTCGCGCAGCAGCGCGGCCGGATCGTCCGACATTTCCAGTGCGTGGACCAGCAGGATGCGATCCACCGCGGCGTCGGGAAGCGGCAGCGAGAACTCATCCACCAGCGAGGCGAGCGCCGGCCGTCCCGTCGGCCATTTCAGGACGCCCTGGGCCGACGGCATGAAGGCGATGCAGCGCTCCGCATCCTCGCGGAACAACCCGAGATAGGGCGTGGGATAGCCGAAGCCGAGCACCCGCTGGCCGTCGACGCGCGGCCAGCGCTCCCGAATGCCGCGATTGATCATTTGCCGCGCCACAATCCCGAGGCGACGGGAGTAGAACTCGCGGAGGTCGACGACATCAATGGTCATGATCGCAATGTAACATGCACGAGGTGGCCCCCGCGCGCGGAATATTGCATTGCCTGCGCAACGTTAACGCCATATTTGTCTGACGGAGCTGAGCGCGATCGGAGATGACATGGCCGCCGAAATTCGTACTTTCACCTGTTTAAACGACAATTTCGGTTATCTGATCCATGATGTGGAAACCAAGGCGACGGCGTCGATCGACGCGCCGGAGGCCGGCCCCATCGTGAGGGCGCTCGAGCGCGAGGGTTGGCAGCTCACCGATATCCTGATCACCCATCATCATGGCGATCATGTCGGCGGGGTCGCCGAACTCAAGCAGAAATACAATTGCCGCGTCGTCGCGCCGCATGACAAGACGACCAAAATCGCAGACGTCGACCTGCGCGTCGCCAATGCCGAAATCGTCAAGGTCGGCAGCTTGCTGGGGCGCGTATTGGAGACGCCGGGCCACACGCTCGACCACATCTCCTACGTGTTCGACACCGAGAAAGCGCTGTTCGCCGCCGACACGCTGTTCTCGATCGGCTGCGGCCGCGTGTTCGAGGGCACCTATCCGATGATGTGGGATTCGCTTCTGAAGCTGCGCGCCCTGCCCGACGACTTCAAGCTCTATTGCGGCCATGAATACACGGCTTCCAACGTCAAGTTCGCGCTGACCGTCGATCCCGACAATGCGGCGCTGCAGGCGCGCGCGGCGGAGGTGGCGAAGCTGCGGGCCGAGAACAAGCCGACCATTCCCTCGCTACTTGGTGACGAGAAGCGCACAAACGTGTTCCTGCGCGCCGACGAACCATCGGTCGCAGCCAGGCTGCACATGAAGGGCGCGGATGCCACCGCGGTGTTCGGCGAGCTGCGCGAGCGCAAGAATAAATCTTGAAGAACAAATCCTGACGATCAAACCCTGACGGGAATCGATGCCGACCGCAGCCGAGATCATCGCGCGCCTCGAACTCCGCCCGCATCCCGAGGGCGGGCATTACCGCGAGACGTTTCGCGACCAGACCACGGACGCCAACGGCCGGTCACGTTCGACCCTGATCTATTTCCTGCTGGCGCGCGGCGAGCGTTCGCACTGGCATCGCATCGATGCTGTCGAAAGCTGGCACTATTACGCCGGCAGCCCGCTGACGCTGCGTATCGCCCATGACGGCTGCTCCCAGCACGAGGTACGGCTCGGTACGGACCTGTTGAACGGCGAGCGGCCACAGGCGATCGTGCCGGCGGATGCGTGGCAGACGGCGGAGACCACCGGCGAGTGGACCCTGGTCGGCTGCACCGTGGCGCCGGCCTTCGAGTTCGCAAAATTCGAGCTCGCGCCGAAGGGATGGGAGCCCTGAATCTTAATCTGGAATCGGGTGGGTTCGGTTCGCGTCACGCCTTAGGACAGCGCTTCCAGCGAACAGGAGCGCACGATGCACGGAACACTCGGCCCCACCGCCGTCCAGATCGACCCGGCCATTTTGTATTTCGGCACGCCCGTCGTCCTCATCGGCTCAACCAATGAAGACGGCACTTCCAATCTCGCGCCGATGTCGTCGGCATGGTGGGTCGGGTGGCGCTGCATGCTGGGACTGGCCCGGAATTCCAAGACCACCGAGAACATGATTCGCACCGGCGAATGCGTGCTCAATCTGCCGTCCGCCGATCTCGTCGCCGTGGTCGATCGCCTCGCACGGACCACAGGATCGGATCCGGTGCCGCCCGGCAAACTCTATCGCGGCTATCGGCACGAGAAGGACAAGTTCGGTCGTGGCGGACTAACCGTGCTGCCGGGCGAAACAGTCGCCGCACCGCGTGCGGCCGAGTGTCCCGTGCAGATGGAAGCCAAGGTCGCCCATGTCCATGAGATGGCACAAGACGACGCGGTTTGGCGCGGCAATCTCGCTGCGATCGAGGTCCGCATCACCCGCGTGCATGCGCATCCCAACATCATGATGGACGGTGCAAGCAACCGCATCGATCCGGACAAATGGCGGCCGCTGATTCTCAGTTTTCAGGAATTCTACGGCCTGACGCCGCAACGCTTGCAGCGCTCCGAACTCGGACAGATTCCGGAGGCGATGTATCGGCCGCCGGGTTGGCAGCCGGCGCTTTAGCGGCGCCCTCACCGTTTCCTCGACACCATGTCCCTGGCCGCGATCAAGCCGCCGCCGGCGATCAGGATCGCGGCGATGGCGATGTTGGCGCTCGCCTTCGCAAAGCCAGCGGCGATGAGGAAGCCAGTCGAGAGTAGCGGCGTCGCGTAGGATGCGGCGCCGAGCACGCGGATGTCGCCGCGCTTCATGCCGATGTCCCAGGCGTAGAACGCAGCACCGACCGGACCGATGCCGAGCGCGATGACGGAGAGCCATTGCAGCGTCGTGTCCGGCCATACCGTGGCTTCAAGCAGGCCATGCATCAGCGCGGCAAGCAACGCCGTGGCGAGGCAGAATCCCGCGACCGCATCGGTCGGCACCGCCTTCAATCGCCGCGACAACACCGAATAGATCGCCCACACGAAGGCTGCGATGAAGGCCGCGGCCAGACCCGGCAATTGTCCCTGCGTGAAGCCCGAGGTGTTCCCGGCGAACAGCAGCACGGTGCCGACGAGACCGAGCACGGCGCCGACGACGTGATGCACGGCCAGCCGCTCGCCCGGCAGAAACGACGAGAACAGCACGATCAGAAGCGGCCACAGATAATTCAGCAAGCCGGCTTCAGCCGGCGGCGCGAAGCGCAGCGCGAGGAAATAAAGCGCGTGATAGCCAAACAGTCCGCCGACACCGACGATCCACACGGCCAGCGGCTGACGCAGGCTTTTGGCCGCCGAGCCGCGGCCGATCCAGGTGAGCAGGCCGACGAGACCGCCGATCGCGAACGTCATCGCGGCCAGCTGGAACGCCGGGATCTTTCCGGTCGCCACCGTCATCACCGACAGTAACGACCACATCAGGATCGCGGTCAATCCGATCAGCGTCGCAGTGCGGGGAGTCATCGGCCACATACTCTCGTCATGGCGGGCTTGTCCCGGCCATCCACGTTCTTTCGTGGCGACGGATGTTGTAAGGCCGTGGATGCCCGGGACAAGCCCGGGCATGCCGAAGTTACCGATATGATCGAACGTGATGCCTGCGCATCACACCATGTATTGGCCGCCGTTGACGGTCAGCGTCGAGCCGGTGATGGCGCCGGCCTCGTCGGCGGCAAGGAACACGACCGCGCGCGCGATTTCCTCGGGCTCACCGAGACGGCCGATCGGGATCAGCGGCAAGATGGCCTTTTCCAGCACGTCCTTCGGCACCGCCTGCACCATCTCGGTGTTGATGTAGCCGGGGCAGATCGCATTCACGGTGATACCGCCCTTGGCGTTCTCGATCGCCAGCGCCTTGGTGAAGCCGATCTCGCCCGCCTTCGCCGCCGAATAGTTCACCTGACCGAACTGACCCTTCTGCCCGTTGATCGAGGAGATGTTGATGATGCGGCCGAACTTGCGTCCACGCATGCCCTCGATGACCTGGCGCGACATGTTGAACAGCGAGCCGAGATTGGTGCCGATCACGGCGTTCCATTGCTCGAGGCTCATCTTGTGGAAGGCGCCGTCCTTGGTAATGCCGGCATTGTTGACGAGCACGTCGATTGGGCCAACCTCGGCCTCGACCTTCTTCACGCCCTCGGCGCAGGCATCGAAACTGCTGACGTCCCATTTGTAGACGGCGATGCCGGTCTCGGCCTTGAACTTCTCCGCCGCCGCGTCGTTGCCGGCATAGCTCGCCGCAACCTTGTAGCCGGCCGCCTTCAGCGCCTTGCCGATGGCAGCTCCGATGCCCCGCGTACCACCCGTCACCAATGCAACACGTGCCATATCGTATTTCCTTCCCTTGGACTCTTCGGACGTTTCTGTGTGATCGTTTTTAACGGTGGATTATGCGGTTGGTTTGACGGACATCAAGAACAAAACGCCCGGCATCGAGCCGGGCGTTTCTCTTTAGTCGAGGCTTGTACGGTTGCGAAGAATATTTGATTTGCAACCGCTGCTTTTTTAATCGCGTGCAACGCACTCAGTCACGTGTGCAACGCACGCGCAAATGACGCGTCAACTATCTCAGTCGCGCGCCACACACATCGCGATACCCATGCCGCCGCCGATGCACAGCGTGGCGAGACCCTTCTTCGAATCCCGCTTCTGCATTTCGTGGAGCAGCGTCACCAGCACGCGGGCGCCGGAGGCACCGACCGGATGGCCGATCGCGATCGCGCCGCCGTTGACATTGACCTTCGAGGTATCCCAGCCGAGATCCTTGTTGACGGCACAAGCCTGCGCCGCGAAGGCTTCGTTAGCTTCGATCAGGTCGAGATCGCCGACGTTCCAGCCGGCCTTCTTCAGCGCGGCGCGCGAGGCCGGGATCGGGCCCGAGCCCATGATCTTCGGATCGACGCCCGCCTGCGCCCAGGACACGATGCGCGCGAGCGGCGTCTTGCCTTCCTTGGCGGCCTGTTTGGCGGTCATCAGCACCACGACGGCGGCGCCGTCATTGATGCCGGAGGCCGAACCCGCGGTGACCGTGCCGTCCTTCTCGAAGGCGGGACGGAGCTTCGCCATCGCGTCGACCGTTGCGCCATGGCGCGGATATTCGTCGGCGCTGACGACGACATCGCCCTTGCGTCCCTTGATGGTGACGGGAACGATTTCGTCGTTGAATCTACCGGCCTTCTGCGCGGCCTCGGCCTTCTGCTGCGAGGCGACCGCGAACTCGTCCTGCTGGGCGCGGGTGATCTGCCACTGCCGCGCGACGTTCTCGGCGGTGTTGCCCATGTGATAGCCGTTGAAGGCGTCCCACAGGCCGTCCTTGATCATGGTGTCGATGAATTCGACCGCGCCCATCTTGACGCCGCCGCGCAGATACTGGGCGTGCGGAGCCATGCTCATGGATTCCTGGCCGCCGGCCACCACGATCTCGGAATCGCCGTTGAGCAGCGCCTGATAGCCGAGCGCAACAGTGCGCAGGCCCGAACCGCAGAGCTGGTTGACGCCCCAGGCCGGGCTCTCGACCGGAATGCCGGCATTGATCGAAGCCTGGCGAGCCGGGTTCTGGCCTTGGGCGGCGGTCAGGATCTGGCCCATGATGACTTCGGAGACCCGGCCGGGCTCGATGCCGCCGCGCTCCAGCGCGGCCTTGATGGCGATGGCCCCGAGATCATGGGCGGGAAGGGTTGCGAACGCTCCGTTGAAGCTTCCGACCGGGGTGCGGGCGGCGCTGACGATGACGACATCGTCTGACATGGGCATCTCCTGGGTTGAATGGGGGCAGAGGGGGCTGGGGAAACGGCTCGCCAGTCTCGGACGGCATCCTGTTAACGTCGTTGAGGCATGTCAATCGGCCGGCGGCCGAATTCATCCCGCAGCGCATTCAAAATAGCGTTCTTGGCGCTTTCGCAAGCACGTTTTTGCTGCCCGATTAACCGTGGCGCACAAAACGGTAGCGTGACCCCTTTGAAAATGCTTATTTTGTTGCGTTGCGTACTCTTCCCGCCCTGCGGCATAGCCCGACAGGTTCCCGTTCTCCGCGCTTGCAAGTGAGAGCCCATGGCGAAATCAGACCAACCCACCACCATCAAGAAATACGCGAACCGCCGGCTCTATAACACCGGAACGAGCACTTACGTGACGCTGGAAGACCTCGCCTCCATGGTCAAGGACGGCGAAGATTTCCTGGTCTACGACGCCAAGACCGGCGACGACATCACCCGCTCCGTGCTTGCCCAGATCATCTTCGAGCAGGAGAACAAGGCCGGCCAGAACCTGCTCCCGACCACCTTCCTGCGCCAGCTGATCCGCTTCTACGGCGACAGCATGCAGATGGTGGTGCCGAAATATCTGGAGCAGGCCATCGCGTCGCTGACGCAGGAGCAGGAGAAGTTCCGCAAACAGATCGCCACCTCCCTGTCCGGAACCCCGTTTGCGCCGCTGGAGGAACAGGTCCGCCGCAACATGGAGCTGTTCCAGCAGACCTTCTCGATGTTCAAGCCTTTCGCGCCCGGCGCAGCCCGCCCCGCGGGCTCCGCGGAGCCGGCCCCCGAGGCGACTGCCGAAGCGCCGAAGGACAGCAACATCGACGATCTGCGCCAGCAGATGAAGGACATGCAGGAACGCCTCGAGCGGATGTCGAAGAAGGACGAGTAGATCGTCCCTCTGCGCCGGCTCCCGGCAAGCCGGAGGACGCGCATGTCCGACCGAAGCACCCATTGGGACAATGTTTACGCCACCAGGGGCGAAGCCGAGGTCAGCTGGTTTCAGAGCAGTCCGGCGACTTCGCTTGCAATGATCCGGGCGGCCAATCCGGACCGCGCGGCCGCCATCCTCGACATCGGCGGCGGCGCATCGCGACTTGTCGATGCTCTCCTGCTGGACGGATATCGCGACGTCGCCGTGCTGGATCTCTCTGCCAATGCGCTTGACGCTGCAAAGAAGCGAATCGGCGCAGCCGCGTCGACGGTCGACTGGATCGTTGCCGACGCCACGACATGGCGCCCGGCAAAGACCTACGATCTATGGCACGATCGGGCGGCGTTTCACTTCCTGACCGACTCCCGCGACAGGACCGCATACATCGAGCGGCTGCGGTCGGCGGTTGCGCCCGGCGGCCACGTCATCATTGCGACGTTTGCACTCGACGGCCCCGAGAAATGCAGCGGCCTGCCGGTGCAGCGTCATGACAGCGCGAGTCTTGCGGCGGAGCTCGGGCCGGGATTCGAGCTCGTCGAAACGCGCAACGAGGCGCACCAGACGCCGTGGAATTCGATGCAGGCGTTTCAGTTCAGCCGGTTCAAGCGACGCAGCTAGGACAGTGCTATTCAAGCCGCCAGCTTCACGGCATGGGCAAAGTCCCAATAGAGCTTGCGCGCGCGAATGTAGAGCGGGCCCGGCTGCAGCTCGCGATCGTCAATGCGGATCACCGGCGCGACTTTTGCGAAATTGCCGGTGGAAAAGATCTCGTCGGCGGCGAGGAAGTCGGCATAGCGCAGCGTCTTCTCGACCACGGTGACGCCGTCGGCGCGAAGCAGGCTGATGACGCGCTGGCGGGTGACGCCGTTGAGAAAAGTGCCGTTCGGCGCCGGTGTGTAGACCACGCCGTCCTTGGCCATGAACACGTTGGAATTGCCGAACTCCGCGACGTTGCCGAGCATGTCGAGCATCAGCGCGTTCTGGAAGCCGCGCGAGGCGGCCTCGGCAAGCGCGCGCGAATTGTTCGGATAGAGACAGGCGGCCTTGGCCTCGACCGGCGCGCACTCGGCGGTGGGCCTGCGGAACGGCGACAGCGTGATCGCATTGCCGACGGGTTTCGGCATTGGCGCCTCGTAGATGCATAGGCACCAATCAGTGGTCTCGGGATCGAACAGCACGCCGCCGCCCGAGCCGTTCTGCGCCCAATACATCGGACGGACGTAGAGCTCGGCATTCGGCGCGAAGCGCGCGATGCCCTCATTTGCGAGTGTCATCCAGGTTCCGGTATCGACCACCGGCTTCAGCCCAAAGTTGATGGCGGACTGATTGGCGCGGGCAACGTGGCGGTCGAGATCGGGCGCGACGCCTTCGAACACCCGCGCGCCGTCGAACACGACCGAGCCGAGCCAGGCCGCATGCGTGCGCGGACCCATGATCGGCACATTGCCGTCATGCCATTTGCCCTCGAAGAAGGTCCAACTTGGCGAATATGCAATGGGCTTTTTGATCTCGGCCATGACCGGCCTCTCCCTTGGCGTGGTGCCGCATTATAGCGCCACTATTGGGCGCAATTTCTAAATGATTCCCTGCGGGAAAATGGTGAGTTACCCTCCCGGACGGGGAAAGGAAGCACCATGCCGCTCGATCCGCTCGCAAAGCGTTTGTTGACCATGATGGCTGCGGCTGCGCCGCAGGCACGGAGCCGGCCCAGCGTGGAGGCACGGCGGCAATCATTGGCAAAGCTGATGCAGTTTGCGCGCGCCGATGCGCCTGACGTGACGACGTCCGACGGCATGCTGCCTGGTCCCGGCGGCGCGCTGCCCTATCGCCTCTATTCACCGGCAGGCGCCGATGATCGCGCGCCCGGCTTCGTGTTCTTTCACGGCGGCGGGCTCGTTGCCGGCAGCATTGCCACGCATGACCGCATCGCGGCGGCGCTGGCACATGCGACCGGCTGCCGCCTCGTCTCGGTCGATTACCGGCTGGCGCCCGAGCACAAATTCCCCGCCGCCGTGGACGATGCGGTTGCTGCCACCGAATGGGTGGCGCGCGAGGCCGCATCGCTCGGCATCGACGCCGGACGTCTGGTGCTCGGCGGCGATTCCGCCGGTGCAACGCTCGCCGCGATCGTGTGTCAGGAGGCGGCGCAGACAGCTGGCCTTTCCATCGTCGCGCAATGCCTGATCTGCCCGGTGCTGGATTTCGAGGAGGCCTCGCCGTCGCGGCAGGCGTTCGCCGAGGGGCACCTGATCGACCGCGTCACGATCGAAGCCGATCTCGCCGATTATCTGCCCGAGGACCTTGATGCTGCCGATCCGCGCATCTCGCCCTTGCGCGCGACACGGCTTGCGGGCCTGCCGACCGCCATCATCCACACCGCCGAGTTCGACCCGATGCGCGACGAGGGCAATGCCTATGCCCGCAAGCTGCTCGCTGCGGGCGTCACGGTCGAGCACGTCTGCCACGAGGGCATGGTCCACAATTTCCACGCCATGGGCGCAATCCTGCCGCAGGCGCAGCTTGTGCTGTCGCAGATCGGTGAGCAGGTCAGGCGGGCGGTGGGGACGTGAAGCACCTCGTGTTGCCGTCTCCCGCAACGGAAGAGGAAAGAGAATGCCTCACGCTCTCGCCTCGATGACGGAACGCGCCGCCGCGACGTAGTTTGGCCAATGCGCATCCGCATAACGCTCGGCCTGTCGCGCGCAGGTGACGTCGGGCGCATGCGCAGCCGCGATCATGCGCGCAAAGCGCTCTTCGGCGACCGTCACGTCGTCGGACGCGGCCGAGGACGCGGCTCCTGCGGCGGTCGGCGCAACGGCGAGTCCCGCCAGTCCGGCGAGCAGGATGCGGCGTGACGTGTCCATGGCTGTCGTTCCCTCTTCATTGCACTTCGATCGTGACCGGCGATGCGTCGCCATGGCGGCGGCAGGGTACCGTGACGCCTCCGTCCAGTCCAGCAGCTGGGCCAGCGTGGTCAGTCTGGCACCGGCACGTCGAACGTGTTGAGCGTCACCGACACCATGCAGTAAATGCCGACGAGATAGGACAGTTCGGCCGCGCCGTGCTCGCCGAATTCCTTGACGGCGGCCCGATAAGTCAGTTCCGGCAGCACGCCGCCGCTGACCAATGCGGACGCCACATCGTAGGCGACCGCCTCCTGCTTGGTGAGATCGACCGGCCGCTGTCCGGCGACGATGGTCGCGAGCTTCTCGTCGGAGAGGCCGCGCTGCTCGGCGACCAGCACATGCGCATAGAGCTCGTAGCCGGAGCGGAAATGCGAGCCGGTGACAAGGATCGCGACCTCACGCACCGGCGCCGGCAGCAGCGGGTTCGCCGCGATCGCCTTGACCAGCTCCCACACTGGCTTGCCGAACCGCGGCTCGCGGATCCATGGATTCCAGGGCCCGAGCAGCGCGCCATCGTCGCGCATGTTCACAAAGCCCTTGAAGTGGTCCTTGATGCCGGCTCGCATGTCGTCGTAGAGCGGCTTCTGTTCGGCACTCAGGTCTTTCGGATCGAGAATGGGAAGGCGCACGGCAGGTCTCCTCGTTGAGAAGCCGCGAAACTCGCCCGCACGCACGCGCAAGGCAAGTGAAGTTGCCGTGACATTCGGTTCGGGGCGAGCGACCCGATGGCGTCGGTTACGATGCCTCCGGCCGCACCAGCGGCTCGCCCAGCGTATGCATCAGCCGGTTGGCCCAGCCGAAGATCGCGGCCGACAGCACCAGGTCGAGCTGCTCAAGCTCGCTGAGCCCGGCCTCGCCAAGTGCGCGCGCATCGTCTGCGCTCGCTTCGATCGGAGTCGTCGAGAGTTTTGTAGCGAAATTGAACAGGGCCTGCTCGCGTGCCTCCAGCGTGGAATCGCGCTCGTCGGTAAAGATCTCCTCGACGACCTCTTTGCGCCCGGAGTAATTGATGAAGCGTGAGGCGTGCACGGCGGCGCAATAGATGCAGCGGTTGACGACCGAGGCACTCAGCGCGCCGAGCTCGCGCTCCGCCGGGGACAGTCCGTCCTTGCCATACATAATGAGGTTGAACAGCGGCGAGCGCACCGCGAGCGACTCCGGGTCATGCGCCAGCGTCAGCACGTAAGGCGAGACGCCCTTGTTGGAGGGGGTGACCTTCATCGCCGCGAGCTGCTCGGGCGTCGCCGAGGCGAGCTCGACCGGCGTGACATAAGGCGACCAGGTCGGGATCGTGCTAGTGAAGTTGTGGACGACCTCGCTCATCAGGCTTCGATCTCTTTCAGGAGCCTGAGGCCGGCAAGGACCCGCAGCTGGTAGTTCACGAAGGCGCCAAGCTCGGACAGCCGCACGATATCGGCCTCGCTGACGCCGGCCGCCTTCAGCGCCGCGATGTCCTGTCGCGTCGACTCGCGCGGCGAAAGCGTCAGCAGATCGGCGTGGCGGGCCATGGCATCGTGCAGGGGATCGCCACACACACCGCCGGGCCGGGCGAGCACGGCGAAGTCAAGATCGCTCGAATGCGCCAGATAGGAGTCGTAGTGCGCGGTCAGCGCCTCGTCGCCGACATGCCGGCACATCCGCGCCGCGAGTGCCGCCCGCAAGCCGTGGCTCAGACCGCCGGGCTCGCGCGGCAGCAGCACCGCGTCATGGGCTGCTTCGCTGAGGCGCAAAATCTCGGTGCGGGCGTTCAGAGCGTGGCCGAGCCGCGACGCCGCGGGCACCCCGACAATGGTTTCGATCAGCGTGGTCAAGCACTGCTCCGCAAGCTCTGTGGATTGGCGACGTCCTCGACGGCGAGCGCCGGCGGCTGCGCCGTATCGAGAAACGCCGACAGGGCAGCCTCGATCGGCATCGGATCAAGGCCGCGAGCTTTTAGCCACGTGGGATCATAATAGGTCTGCCGGTAGCGCTCGCCGGAATCGCAGATCAGCGTGACCAACGATCCGGTTTTGCCGGCGGTGCTCATCTCCGAGGCAATGCGGCAGAGCGCCAGGAAATTGGTGCCGGTCGAGCCGCCAACTGGCCGGCGCAGCCGGCGCGACAGCACGTTCATCGCTGCGATCGTTGCGACATCCGGGATCTTCATCATGCGATCGACGACGCCCGGCACGAAGGAGGGTTCGCAGCGGGGCCGACCGACGCCTTCGATCAGCGAAGGCCGCTCGCAGACATGGGAGCGGTCCTGCGAGCGGAAGCAGTCGAAGAAGGCGGAATGCTCGACATCGGCAACGCACAGCCGCGTCGGGTACTGGCGATAGCGCAGATAGCGTCCGAGCGTGGCCGAGGTGCCACCGGTGCCCGCCCCCATCACGATCCAGTCCGGCAACGGACGCGTCTCGCCCTTCAATTGCGTAAAGATCGATTCGGCGATGTTGTTGTTGCCGCGCCAGTCGGTGGCGCGCTCGGCGAAAGTGAACTGGTCCATATAGTGGCCGTTCAGCCGGGCGGCGAGCGCCGCCGCTTCCGCATAGAGTGCACGGCCGTCATCGATCAGATGGCAGTTGCCGCCGTAATGCTCGATCGCGGCGATCTTCTCTGCCGAGGTCGTGCGCGGCATCACGGCATAGAAGGGCACGCCGATCATCTGTGCGAAATAGGCTTCCGACACCGCGGTCGATCCCGACGAGGCTTCGACGACGGGCGTGCCTTCGCGGATGTGGCCGTTGCAGAGCGCGTAAAGGAAGAGCGAGCGCGCGAGCCGGTGCTTCAGGCTGCCGGTCGGATGCGTGGACTCGTCCTTCAGATAGATGTCGATGCCTGATAGCGCCGGCACGATCAGCCGGATCAGATGCGTGTCGGCCGTGCGGCACTGGTCGGCTTCGATCGCCGCCACGGCCTCATCGACCCAGCCGCGCCGATAAGCCGGTCCGGCCGGATTGTGGTGGCGCAAGGGGTTTGGCTCCATCGACATGACCTCAACTTCTCATAATACCTATTGCACATCAAGAAATATTGTTCATTCTATATTCGCATAATTCGGACAACCAGACCATGAACCAGGACGTTATCGACATTCGCCTTCTCGAGGCCTTCGCCGCCGTGATGTCGGCCGGCAGCATCACCGGTGCGGCGCGGTTGCTCGGCCGTTCGCAGCCGGTCACGACGCGTCAGATCCAGGATCTCGAGGCTGACGTCGGCTATCTCCTGTTCACCCGGAATGGCCCGCGCATCAGCCCGACACCGAAAGGCCTCCTGTTTCATGCTGAGGTCGAGCGGCTTCTGATGGGCCTGAAGCACATCCGCCAGCGTGCCAACGCGATCGGCGCGGGTGCGCTTCCCGTGCTCAGCCTGGCGGCGATCCCGGCGCTGGCGGCCGGCTTCGTCCCGGCTGCGCTCGCAGCGCTCGAACGCGAGTTGCTACCAAGCCAGATCCACGTGCAGGCGCTCTCGGCCGAGAATGTGGTTCAATCGGTGCTGTCGCAGTCGGTCGATTTCGGTCTTGCGAGCCTGCCGATCCAGCATCCCGGACTCGATGTGCAGTGGGTCTGCGAGGTGCCGTGCGTTGCGTGCCTCGCGATGGATCACCCGCTGGCGAAGAAGAAGGTCATTCGCCTGAAGGATCTTAGTGGCGTCCGGCTGCTGACGATGGCCAACCCCTACCGGCTTCGCCGCCGCGTGGAGGAGGCGCTGGAGCGTGAAGGTGTCGTGCCCGCTGAGGTCATCGACACCAACGCTTCACTGACGGCGATTGCCATGGCCAAGCAGACGCTCGGCATCGCCGTGGTCGAGCCGGTGCTGACTTCCAGCCTGCCGGTTGAAGGCGTCGTCACCCGGCCGTTGGATGTGTCCATTTCGTTCCTGTTCGCCGCGATTGCGCCGACCGGGCGCGAGCTGACGCCGACGGTTGCCGCGCTCAACGGCGCTCTGCGCGCCGCGGTCGCGCTGATGCCTGGCGCAAGGCTCCATAGCGGCGCCACCGCGCTAGCCGAGGCCGGCGACGAAACCACTAAATTCGAGAAAGCTTCCTCATGACGATGACACCTGGTGCGGCGGGCCTCGGGGCACTTGAAGCGCGCCTGAAGCAGGATCTGGCCTGGCTCGAACTGCCGGCCAAGTCATGGGTGCCCCGCCGCGTCGTCGATGGCGAGGGCGTCGTCGACGTCGTCATCGTCGGTGCCGGCATGGCCGGCCTCGTCGCCTCCGCCATGCTCAAGCGTCTCGGCGTCGACAACCAGCTCGTGCTCGACCGCGCGTGCGCAGGCGAGGAAGGTCCCTGGGTCACGTTCGCGCGGATGCGGACGCTGCGCTCACCCAAGGAATTGACCGGCCCCGCGATGGGCATGCCGGCGCTGACCTTCCGCGCCTTCTACGAGGCGCAATATGGCGAGCCAGCCTGGCAGGCGCTCGACCGCGCGCCGCGCACGGTATGGATGGATTACTTGATATGGTACCGCAAAGTGCTGGGCCTTCCAGTCCGCAACGGGGTCTCGGTTGAGCGTATCCACGCGCGCCCCGATGAATTGTTCGCGCTCGAAATCAGCGAAGGTGGCACGTCGCGACACATTCTCGCGCGGCATGTCGTGCTGGCGACGGGGCGCGACGGCCTCGGCGGCGCTTACGTGCCGCCGCTCGCCGACGGCATCGACCGGCGCTTCTGGGCCCATTCCTCCGACCCGATCGACTTCGAAAAGATTCGCGGCAGGCGCGTGGCCGTCGTCGGCGCGGGCGCATCCGCGATGGACAACGCGGCGATGGCGCTGGAGGCGGGCGCCGCGCGCCTCGATCTCTTCATCCGGCGCGCAGACATCCCGCGCGTCAACAAATTCACCGGCATCGGCAGCCAGGGGGTCGTGCACGGCTTTGCCGGCCTGACGGACGACTGGAAATGGCGCTTCCTCGATCACACGCTGAAAGCGCAGACGCCGCCGCCGCGGCAGAGCGTGCTGCGCGTCTCCGCCTATCCGCAGGCTCATTTCCATCTCGCAAGCCCGATCGATGATCTCGTCGTCAAAGAGGATCATCTCATGGTGACGACACCGAAGGGCCGCTATGCGACCGACTTCATCATCTTCGGCACCGGCTTCAAGGTCGACCTCGCGTTGCGCGACGAGCTTGCCGCGTTCGCGCCGCATATCCGCTTCTGGAGCGACCGCTTCCCGACGCCTGACGGCATGAACAATGCAGAGCTGGAAAACTCGCCCGACCTCGGCGACAGCTTTCAGTTCCTGGAGAAGCAGTCAGGCGCCTGCCCGATGCTGGCACGGCTGCACTGTTTCAACTATCCGGCGACGCTGAGCCACGGAAAGCTTTCCGGCGATATTCCCGCGATCAGCGAGGGCGCCGACCGGCTCGCGCGCGGCATCGTCCGCCGCCTCTTCGTCGAGGATCGCGAGATTCATTTCGCCAACCTCAAGGCCTTCGCAACGCCGGAACTCGCCGGCGACGAATGGCAGGATGCCGACGCCACCCATCAACCCGCCGAATAGGCACAACCGGACAGGCAAGCGAGAGATGCAGACGAACAGGAAGGCCATCGTGGCCGCGGTCGCCGGCAACGCAATGGAGTGGTACGACTTCACCGTGTTCGCGCTGATGACACCGGTCATCAAGAACCTGTTCTTTCCGGTCGACCCCAAAATTCCGGGCAGTGAGATCAACGCGCTGCTGCTGACGACCGCGCTGTTCGGCACCGGTTTCTTCATGCGGCCGATCGGCGGCCTCGTGCTCGGCTATTTCGGCGATCGCAAGGGGCGGAAGGCGGCGATGACGCTCGGCATGGGCATCATGGCGCTGTCGGTCGCGCTGTTGGCATTGACGCCGACCTACGCGACAGCCGGCATTGGGGCACCCCTGATCGTGCTGCTGGCGCGGCTGTTACAGGGCTTTTCGGTCGGCGGCGAGTTCGGTACCTCGACCGCCTATCTGATCGAAGCGGCGCCTCCCGGCCGCACCGGCTTCTATGGCTCGTGGCAAATCGCCGGCCAGCTCATGGCCAACGTGCTCGGCGCAGTGCTGGGCGCCGCCCTGACGCTGACCTTCACGCAGGAGCAGCTTGCCGCCGGCGCCTGGCGTATCCCCTTCTTCGTCGGCCTCGTGATCGTTCCGATCCTGCTTTATATGCGCGCCAGCGTCATCGAGCCCGAAGCGTCCCGGCGCAGCATGGCGACGGTGCACAAGGAAGATTTCATCGCCGCGCTGAAGAATCCCGGCCGCAATTTCCTGATCGGCATGGGCATGGTGGTGGCAAGCGCCGTGTCGTTCTACGTCACCTTCGGCTACACCGTGACCTACGCCAAGGAGGTGCTGAAGCTGCCGCTGATGCAGAGCTTCCTGGTTCAGATGATCGCGGCGATCGTGATGGTGATCGTCGTTCCCGTTGCCGGCGCCGTCTCCGACCGCTACCCGCGCAGGCCGCTGCTGCTGGTCTCGCTCATTGGCTATTTCGTCTCGCTGTATCCGCTCTATAGCTGGGTGATCTCCGAGCCGTCGATCGCAAGGCTCCTGGTCGCCCAGGTCGTCATCGGCTTCTTCAGCGCCTTCTTCCTCGGCGTCTACTGCACCACGCTGGTCGAGCTGTTCCCGATCCGCGTCCGCTCGACCGCGCTTGCCATCGTCAACAATGTCGCGGTGCTGGTATTCGGCGGCTTTGCCCAGTTCTTCGTGACATGGCTGATCGCGCTCACCGGCTCCCCGCTGGCGCCGATCTTCTATGTGATGATCGGCGTCGGCCTCGGGCTGATCGCGGTGATCGCGATGCGACCGGAGGACGCCGGACGGGAGCAGGTCGCGGACGGCATCGTCGAACAGGCGTTGTGAGGCCGTTCAAAACTCCAGCGGTGCGTTGTCGACGACTTCCTTCATCACGAAAAAGGTGCGGGTCTGGCGCACGCCGGGCAGCGCGATCAGCTGCTCGCCATGGATACGGTTGAAGTCCTCCATGTCGCCGACGCGGATCTTGAGGAAATAGTCGAAGTCGCCGGCGACGAGGTGGCAGTCGAGCACGAATTTCAGCCTGGTGATCGCCTGCTCGAAGATCGCAAAGCTCTCCGGCGTCGAACGGTCGAGCACGACGCCGACCATCACCAGCGTGCCCTTTGCCACCTTCTTCGGCGCGACCATGGCGCGGACGGCGGCGATGAAGCCGTGCTCGAACAGGCGTTGGGTGCGGCGATGACAGGTGGCGGGACTGATGGCGACGGTTTCGGCCAGCTCGGCGTTGCTGAGCCGGCCGTTATTTTGCAGCAATCGCAACATCTTAAGGTCGATACGGTCGAGGCGGGCGGACATGGAAGAAGCTTCCGTTGCGAGCGTCTATTCCGGAAGGAATAGCACATATTGGCGCCCTTATCGCAAGATCGAGCGCAATAAACGCGCAATATTTGAAAGCACCTTTTTGCGGCGCGATGTTAGTGTTTTCGCAGACATTTAACGCCAATCGGGATGACCTGACGATGCTCGAAAAATTCGCGCGCTATCCGCTGACCTTTGGTCCGACGCCCATCGAGAAGCTGGAGCGGCTCTCGAAGCATCTCGGCGGCAATGTCGAGGTCTACGCCAAGCGCGAGGACTGCAATTCCGGGCTCGCCTATGGCGGCAACAAGCTGCGCAAGCTCGAATACATCATCCCCGACGCGATCGCCTCGAACGCCGACACGCTGGTCTCGATCGGCGGCGTGCAGTCCAACCACACCCGCATGATCGCGGCGGTCGCTGCCAAGATCGGCATGAAGTGCCGCCTGGTGCAGGAAGCCTGGGTGCCGCACGAGGACGCCGTCTATGACCGCGTCGGCAACATCATGCTGTCGCGCATCATGGGCGCCGACGTGCGCCTGGTGGACGACGGCTTCGACATCGGCATCCGCAAGAGCTGGGAGGAAGCGATCGAGGAGGTGAAGGCGGCGGGCGGCAAGCCCTACGCGATTCCCGCCGGCGCCTCCGTGCACAAATTCGGCGGGCTCGGCTATGTCGGCTTCGCCGAAGAAGTGCGCAAGCAGGAAGCCGAGCTCGGCTTCAAGTTCGACTACATCGTGGTCTGCACCGTCACCGGCTCCACCCATGCCGGCATGCTGGTCGGCTTCGCCGCCGATGGCCGCGCGCGAAAGGTGATCGGCATCGACGCGTCGTTCACCCCGGCGCAGACCAAGGCGCAGGTGCTCTCGATCGCGCAGAACACGGCCAAGCTTGTCGAACTCGGCCAGGATCTCGTCGCCGACGACGTCGTGCTGATCGAGGATTACGCTTATCCAGCCTACGGCGTGCCGTCGGAAGAGACCAAGGAGGCGATCCGCCTCAGCGCGCGTCTCGAAGCCATGATCACCGATCCCGTCTACGAGGGCAAGTCGATGCAGGGCCTGATCGACCTTACGCAAAAGGGCTATTTCGAGAAAGGCGCGAAGATCCTCTACGCCCATCTCGGCGGCGCGCCGGCGCTGAACGGCTATGGGTATGCGTTCCGGAACGGCTAGCGCGTCGGTGATGTGAGGCGGCGCGCACCTCCCCACGAGTGTCGTCCTGGCGAAAGCCAGGACCCATTACCCCGACTGCCAATTGTTGAAACACGCTGAGGCAGTCAGCGTGCCTTTTCCTACGGCCTGTGGCTATGGATCCCGGATCGGCGCTCCGCTTCGCTGCGCTTGTCCGGGATGACGGCGGGGGTGTGGCGCGCCCTACCGCGTCCTGACAATCTGCAGCAGCTCGTCGCCGTAATGCTCGAGCTTCTTGTCGCCGATGCCGGGCACATTGCGCAGCTCGTCCAGCGTGGTCGGCCATGCGCGAACGATGCCGTCGATGGTGGCGTCGTGCAGCACGACGTAGGCCGGCACGCCACGTGCGCGGGCAATCTCCGAGCGCCATGCTCGTAGCCGCGCGCGCAATTCAGGATCGACATCGCCCTGCGCCGCGCCGGCCGCAGGCGCAAGATCACCGCGGCGGGACTTGGCGCGGCTTGAACGGATCCGGGCGCCGGGCGCTTCTTCGCGCAGCCACACTTCCGTTTCGCCCCGCAGCACGCCGCGCGACGAATCCGTCAGCTTAAGCGCGCCGAACGCTTCGCTGTCACTCAGCAAATGTCCCATCGCCACGAGCTGCCGCAGCACCGTGCGCCACTGCTTCTCGTTGAGCTCGCGTCCGATGCCGAAGACGGTGAGCTTGTCGTGACCGAACTGCGTCACCTTCTCGGTGAGCCGTCCGATCAGCACGTCGATGAGGTGCATCGCGCCGAAGCGCTGCCCGGTGCGATAGGCACAGGATAGCAGTTTTTGCGCCAGCACCTTGCCGTCGCGCATTTTCGGCGGCATCAGGCAATTGTCGCAATTGCCGCAGCCCTCGCCCATCACGATCTCGCCGAAATAGGCGAGCAGCCGCCGGCGCCGGCAGTGCGGCGTTTCGGCCAGGCCAACAAGCGCATCGAGCTTGCCGATCGAGACCCGCTTGAATTCGTCGGAGCCGCTCGACTCGTCGATCATACGGCGCTGCTGCACGATGTCCGAGAGACCGTAGGCCATCCAGGCCGCCGACGGCTTGCCGTCACGGCCGGCGCGTCCTGTCTCCTGGTAATAGGCCTCGATGCTCTTGGGCAGATCGAGATGCGCGACGAAGCGCACGTCGGCCTTGTCGATGCCCATGCCAAAAGCGATGGTCGCGACGATGACGATGCCGTCCTCGTTGAGGAAGCGGTCCTGGTTGCGCGAGCGCACGCTGCTGTCGAGCCCGGCGTGATAAGGCAACGCGGCAATGCCGGCGTCGTCGAACGCGGCGGCGACCTCCTCGACCCGTTTGCGGGACAGGCAATAGACGACGCCCGCATCTCCCGCGTGACGCTCCCGGATGAAATCCTTGAGCTGCGACACCGCGTTGCGCTTGTCGACGATCTCGTAACGGATGTTGGGACGATCGAAGCTGGAGACGAAGTGCGGACTGTCTGCAAGCGCAAGCCGCTCGACGATCTCCTTGCGGGTCAATTCGTCGGCAGTCGCGGTCAGCGCGATGCGGGGAACGTCGGGAAAACGCTCGGCGATGACCGACAGGCCGACATATTCGGGGCGGAAATCATGGCCCCATTGCGAGACGCAATGCGCCTCGTCGATAGCGAACAGCGCCACCTTCGCCCGCGCCAGCAGCGCCAGGCAGCGCGGCGTCAGCAGCCGTTCCGGCGCGACATAGAGCAGGTCGAGATCACCCGCGATCAGGCGCCGCTCGATGTCGGACGCTTCCTGCGGGGTCAGCGACGAGTTCAGCGCGGCGGCGTTGACTCCTGCTTCGAGCATGGCGGCGACCTGATCGCGCATCAGCGCAATCAAGGGCGACACCACGACACCGCAGCCTTCGCGCAGCAGTGCCGGCAATTGATAGCACAGCGACTTGCCGCCGCCGGTCGGCATCAACACCAGGCAATTGCCGCCGTCCGTGACGTGCCGGATGATCTCACCCTGCGCGCCGCGGAACCCGGGCAGGCCGAACACCGAACGCAGCACCGACAACGCATCGCGGCCCTGGGCCGGCGCGGACAGCGGAGCGGTGGAAGGAGAGGACATGGGCATGTCGGGGTGAGGCCGTGAGATTCGTCCCAAGGCCAGTCGCATGACCGCGCAGGCGTGGCAAGACCGTTTGCTCCGCCGGACGCCGCCTTCCCCCACCCTTTGTGGGAAGAAAACTTTCTTACGCGCCGATCCGTCGCAGCGCTTCCGCGACCGTCACGATCGGCATGTCGCGCTTCCCGGCGGCCTGCAGCGCATGGCGCATCAGGTGCGGCGTGCAGCCATATGGGCTCGGCGCGTCGGCGACGTCATGACCGTAGAAGATCAGCCATCCGCCGCTCTCGACCGCCTCGTCGAAATAGCGATCGACACCCGTCGTATTGATCTCGCGATCGACCAGGGGCGAGGCGCGCAGGAACTGGAGGTCGATGACGTCGCGATTGACTCCGGGAAGGATGCCGCGCGCCGAGCGGAAGGTCTTGGCGAGCTGCGGCTTGCGCCACACCGACGCGATGCCGTAGGGGTAAGCGAAATTTTCCAGCGTGATCGAGGAATCAATGCCGCGAAAATGGCTGCGGTTTCGCTCGATCTCCCGGGCCATGGCGGTCTCGTCGAGACCGACCGCGCTCTGGTGCGAGAAGGTGTGGCAGGCAATCTCGTGTCCGGCCCGGTGAAGCCGCACGATGGCGTCGTTCGACAGGCCGTGCCAGTGGTCCGAGGGACGATCGACCAGGCTGCCGGCGAGATAGAAGGTACCGCGACCGCCATGCTGCTCCAGAAGCCCGGCGCCCTCGCCTGCGGCGCTATCGGGGGCATCGTCGAAGGTGAAGCTCACCATGGGCGCATTCGCGGGCAGCCGATGCGGCGCGACGCGGAAATGCCGGGCCAGCCGATTGCTCACGCGTCCCTGGAGTGCCGACCACACGACTCGCATTTCCTGTCTGTCCCGCCCCTCACTGAAGCATTCGTACGCTGCTCGAGGCAAGCTTCACACTTCGTTAGTCCTAACGTCGAGCTCGTCGTCCCGACCTAACGCGCAAGCACCGACGCATCGGTCCCCGCGCCGAGATATTGCAGCCAGTTCCGGAACAATGCCGCCGCGGCGCTGCCAGCGGCGATATCGGTGCGCAAATTCAGCGCGGGCAGCTCGTTGCTGAGCGCGGGGTGGCGCTGGTGCCTTGCCTGCTTCTCGAAGCGGACCAGCTTCTCTTCCGTCGCAGCGTCAAAATAGCTCACGGGCAAATGCGGATAATTGTCGCGCTCACGCGCGAGATAACGGCCGATGTCGCGCAGATATTCACGCTGAAGCGACAGCGCGTCATATTCCGGATGGCCCTGGAAGAACACGAAGCGGCTGGCATATTGCCGGACGAAGATGTCGACGCCGGCCTTTGCCGAACGCGTCAGCACCTGGTAGCCGGCCTGCGCGAGGTCGCTCTCGGCGATCTCGTTCAGGCGCGAATGCGAGACCTTGAGCGGCGCAGGCGCGGCCCGCGTCAGCGGATCGCCGGTCACGGCTTCGCAGTCGAAAATGCCGTGACATTTGGCGGCGAGCGGCCGCCGTTCGATGCGGTCGAGATGCAGCACCGCGGCGTGCGCAGCGAGGCACGACCAGATCGTCGAGCGCGTGTTGACCTTGGCCCAGTCGATCAGCTCGGTGAGGTCGCGCCAGTACGGTTCCTGGTCGAGCTCGGGCGCGATCGGCTCGGCGCCGGTCACGATCAGGCCGTCGAACCTGTGGCGCCTGAGCTCGGTGAGTTCCGAATATTCGCTCTCGACATGCCACTTCGCTTCCGGCGAGCGCTTGACCGAGGGCAGCGAGAAGCAGTGAAAGCGGATGCGGCGCGGACCTGCTGCGGCTTGCAGCAGCTTCATGAACTGCCGCTCGGTCGCCTTCAGCGCCGGATCCGGCATGTTGTTGATCAATCCGATGGTGAGCTCTGTGTCGCCGTGCTCGCGCGCCAGATCGCCCGCCCCCGGCACCAGCGCCGGGCTCGATATGCCTTGATCCCTGTCGATCAGGATCGTCATCGGCGCCGCCGCCTACTCCGCGGCCTGGAGGCGCGCGGACCGGCAGGCCTTTTCCAGGGCCTGGTCGAGGTCCTCGATGATGTCCTGGCAATGCTCGATGCCGATCGACAAGCGGATCGTTTCCGGCAAAACGCCGGCGACCCGCTGCTGCTCGGCAGACATCTGCCGGTGCGTCGTCGAGGCCGGATGGCAGGCCAGCGACTTGGCATCGCCGATATTGACGAGGCGCGTGATCAGCTTCAACGCATCGTAGAAGGACTTGCCGGCTTCCATGCCGCCCTTGATGCCGAAGGTGAACAGCGACGAGGCGTTGCCGTCGAGATATTTCTGGACCAGCGGATAATAAGGACTGTCCGGGAAACCGGTGTAATTGACCCAGGCCACGCGCGGATCCTTGCGCAGGAATTCGGCGACCTTGCGGGCATTCTCGCAGTGGCGCTCCATGCGCAGCGCGACGGTCTCGATGCCCTGGAGCAGCAGGAAGGCGTTGAACGGCGACAGCACCGAACCCATGGTGCGCTGATAGATGCTGCGCGCGCGCTCAATGTACGCCGTCTTGCCGAAGCGCTCGGCATAGACGAGGCCGTGATAGGAGGCGTCCGGCTTGTTGTAGCCGGGGAAGCGATCGACGTGCTTGGCCCAGGGGAAATTTCCGGAATCGACGATGGCGCCGCCGAGCGTGGTACCATGGCCACCCAGGAATTTCGTCAGCGAATGCACGGCGATGTCGGCGCCGTAATCGAACGGCTTGAGCAGGATGGGGGTTGCAACGGTATTGTCGACGATCAGCGGCACGCCATGGGCATGGGCGATCTTCGCCAGTGCCTCGATGTCGCAGACATTGCCGGCGGGATTGCCGATGGTTTCGGCGAACACGGCGCGGGTGTTCTCGTCGATCAGCTTTTCGATCGCCTCGGGCTTGTCGCTCTCGGCGAAGCGGCCGGTGATGCCCTGCCGCGGCAGGATGTGCGAGAGCAGCGTATGCGTGGTGCCGTAGAGCTGCGGCACGGAAACGATGTTGCCGCCGTGATCGGCGACGTTGACGAAGGCGAAATGCAGCGCGGCCTGCCCGGTCGCGACCGCAAGCGCGCCGACGCCGCCCTCGAGCTCGGCGATACGTTTCTCCAACACCGCGCTGGTCGGATTGGCGATGCGGCTGTAGCGATAGCCTTCGGTCTCGAGATTGAAGAGCGCCGCGCCGTGATCGGCGCTGTCGAAGGCGTAGGCCGCGGTCTGGTAGATCGGCACGGCAACAGCGTGCGTGGTGGCTTCGGGCTCGTAGCCGGCGTGAATAGCGATCGTCTCGTTGCGCATCGTGCCACCTCCGCGTGGAGCGGGCCGCACTTATTGGCCTGTATGAGGCATGTGCGTTGTCCGCCGTCCCTCTGTTAGAGGCGGGTGGTAAAGCGGACAATAATTCGTCTAGAGATCGAGGAAGTAACCCTAACGCTTGTTGGGGAATTGGCTAAAATTCAAGTCAAATTGGATTAATGAAGTTTTGTGGTTTGCGGCGGCAACCACGCTGCACTCCCTTCCCCCTTGTGGGAGAAGGTGGCGCGAAGCGCCGGATGAGGGGTCTCTATCCATACGGCCAAGCTTGCGTTAGCGGAGAGAGACTCCTCACCCGTCTCGCCGCTGCGCGGCGCGCCACCCTCTCCCACAAAGGGAGAGGGAAACAAACTTCGCTGCCCTATCAGTCCATCTGTTCCCATAGCCGACGAGCGAGCACACCAGCCCGCTTCTCGATCGCAGCCGCTGCATCGAGCGCGAGGTCCTCGCGATAGCGCCCGGCAATGAGCTGCACGCCGATCGGCTTGCCATCGTGCAGCATCACCGGCACCACGGCGCCAGGCAGGCCCAGCACGTTGATCGCGGAGATGAAGCGGATCTCGCCCCAGAAAATCTCGCGCACGCGCTCGGGGCTAACCGTGTCCTCGCGCGGGCCTGGAATCGACTTCACCGTGGTCGGTGCCAGTACCACCGGATATTCCTCGAAGAACAATTGCCAGGCGCGGATGTGGCCGTTGCGCGCGGCGGTCGCCTGCATCCAGGCCTTGAGGTCGAGCACGTTGGCCTTGGCTTTCATGCCGCCCCACGCCTTGTGGAAGTCTTCGGACGTCACCTTCAGCATGCCGGCTTCCTGCATCACCATCGTCTCGTTGGTGATGATGTCGCACCAGGTCTGCCAGACGCCGTCGATGTCGGGCACGTCGACCTCGCTGACACGATAGCCGGAACGCTCCAGATGATCGGCGGCCTGGCGCAACGCCGCCGCGACGTGCGGATCGACGTCCATGTCTTCAGGAATCCTGGCGAGCGCGACCTTGATCGGCCCCTTCGGCTTCGGCCCGACCAGCGGCGCCGGCACCCACCAGGGATCGCGCGGATCGCGCTGGCTCATCACCTCGAGCGCGAGCCTGACGTCGGCGACGTGGCGGGCGAGCGGCCCCTGCGCCGACATCAGATGCGCCAGCATCGGCCGCTCGGCGGTTGCGCTCGCGTTGAACGCAGGAATACGCCCCTGCGTCGGCTTGATGGTTGCAACACCGTTGCAATGCGCCGGCCAGCGCAGCGAGCCGCCGATGTCGTTGCCGTGCGCGATGGTGCCGATGCCAGCCGCGACGGCCGAACCCGCACCGCCCGAGGAGCCGCCGCAGGTGATATCAGGATCCCAGGGATTGAGCGTCAGCCCGTGCAAGGGATTGTCGGTGAAGCCGCGGAAGGAGAATTCCGGCGTGTTGGTGAGGCCGATAACGATCGCGCCGGCCTTCTTCAGGTTGCGCACCACGGGCGAATCCGACGGCGCGATGAGATCCTTGTTGGCCGGCACGCCGTTGAAATTGGGACGGCCTTCGTAATCGACATTCTCCTTGATCGTGATCGGTACGCCGTGCAGAAGGCCGAGCTCGCCGCCCTTGGCGCGCCGCTTGTCGGCCGCATGGGCCGCAGCCAGCGCCTCCTCCGAGAGATCGACGACGACGGCGTTCAGCCTCGGGTTGACTGCACGCATGCGCTCCAGATGCGCCTCGGCAGTCTCGACCGCGGAGATGGCGCCGGAGCGGATTGCGGCTGCGGTCTCGACCGCCGACCATTGCCAGGCCGGGCCTTTTGGGCGGCGTGGTGCTGATGATTTGCGCTGGGGGGCCCGCTTCACCGGCTTCGTTGCAGCCTTCGCGACCTTGCTCTTGCGAACGGCGCTTTTCTTGCTGGAGGTCTTCGCTGCTTTCTTTGCAGCACTTTTCTTCCTGGTCGCCGTCTTCTTCGCCACGTCGCATCTCCTCAAATTGCGCTGCCGAAGTTATGGAGCTCACACGACCGTGTGCAGGCGCGTTTCTGCATGGCGCGGCGTCGGGGCGCGTTGTGGCGGCCGAAGGCGCGCGAGACGCTCATGAGGTCGTCTCCCGTGACGCATGTATCGGTTGAATGATGGAATGAACTGCCGCCAGATTGCGGCATCGCGAGCGGGTTTTTGACGTCGCCGTTTGGAGAGTGACAAATTGGGACGTTTGCCTACAGCCACACAGCATCCCATGTCGGTGGCGATCGCCGATGGAAGGGGGCGTCGCGGGCGTGCGCGAGGGACGGGAGGTGGTAGCGGGAGCGCTACCACGGACCAATTGCCTTACCAAGGGCTGGAGACGGGCAGAAGAGTTGGAGAAAGCCCTAATCGAGACCAGAAGGTCAAACGGTCCCGTGCGTCAACACTGGAAATACATCGGAAAACTTTGCCATCAGAGCACTCGTCTCCCCTTCGCGCAAGAAGCAGCCCTCCCCGGCCGTGACCCTCGACGGACGTAGAGCTTCAGTCGAAGCTCTCAATTGCAAAGCCGGGCAATCTGAGCTCCACACGCGCGCATAGGCTCCTGCGATTGCGCCACGCGCGCCTGAATGAGAGCACCTTCAAAGGCGGCCAAGATTACTGGCGCGAGCGTCTCCGCATTCTTCGGGGCCATTCCGCATCGGATCAAACCATCAGCAATCGTTTGGTGCCAGAGACCGAAAGCGTTCTTGCATGCCTTGGTGAGCGCCTGAGATTGGGGTGCAGTTTCCAATGCAACGGTGCACACGGGGCAGCCAGCGGTGAACCCGGACTTTGCCAACTGTGCCGCGCTCCCCGCAAACAACTTGCGGACACCCTCCGCAGCGCGGCCGCCTTCGGGGAAGCACTGCGCGATGCCCCCAGCGACATTTTGTGCAGCCCATTCGAGAGCGGCGACTCCAACCTGCTCCTTACCATCCGGAAAATAGTGATAGGCGGAACCCCAGGGCGCTCCCGACTCCTGGACCAGCCGCCGCCATGAGGCCGCGGCATAGCCCTCTCTCTGAAAGAGAGACATGGCGGCCAAAATCATCTGTTCGCGCGGTGAATGGGCTGTCATGGGCGTTTGACTAGGACGATCGTCTTATCTATAGACGTAGAGACGTTAGGACAAGTGTCATAATAGAGGGTGGGGATCTATGAAGGCGGTATTGTTGCATGCCTACGGCGATGCTGAGGCGCTTCGGGTGGAAGAGGTTTTGAAACCGCAGCCCGGGGCTGACGAAGTGCTCATCCGGATCGAAGCGGCGAGCGTCAACTACGCCGACATCGTGCGTCGGCGCGGTGATCCCTATCCACTGCGGACACCTTTGCCGGCGATCCTCGGCAGCGAAGCCGCCGGTGTCGTCGACGCCGTTGGCGAGGGTGTCACAACGCTGCATCCCGGTGATCGGGTGTTCGCGTTTTTCGGCGGAGACGGTCTTGGCGGCTACGCTGAGTACGCCCTCGCCGGCGTCGACAACGTCATCAAACTGGACCCAAGACTCGATTTTGACGTCGCTTCCACGCTTGTCGTTGCCGGCGTGACTGCTTTTCAAATGCTCAAGGACGCTGGACGGCTCAAGCCCGGCGAATCTGTCTTCATTCCCGGCGGCGCCGGAGGCGTTGGCAACTACGCAATTCAGCTCGCCAAGATTTTGGGCGCCGGCTGCGTCATTGCCGGCGCCAGCACACCCGAACGCCGGCAGCAAGCCTTGGCGCGGGGCGCCGACCACGCCATCGACTCTACCACCGATGATTGGCCGCGCGAGGTGAAGCGGCTCACCGGCGGACGCGGGGCCGATGTGGTTCTCGATATGGTCGGAGGCGCATTTTTCGACCAGGCTCTGGCCGCGCTCGCACCATTCGGGCGCCTCGTCGTCTATGGGACCGCCAGCAGGAAGCCCTCTTCTTTCATCGCCCAACGCCTGATGCCGATGAACCAAGCCGTGATTGGCTACTACGTCAGCCACTGGTTCAAGGCTCGGCCGGATCAAGCGCAGAAGGCCTTCGACACCGTTGCAGGATTCGTGATCGAACAGCGCCTTCATGTGGAGGTTGCCGGGCGGCTGCCACTCGAAGGGGCCACCGAAGCTCACCGCATCATGGAAGCGCGGCAGGCGACGGGAAAATACGTGCTCAAGCCGTCGCTGACCGCCCCTTGAGCTAAGCAGCGCCATGTATCAACGGCGGCACGCAGCACGCCGCCGATATGTCGGAACCGAAGATGGCAGGCCGGCTGTCTTGAAAAGGGAGGAAACCATGACGATGAGCGACGAGCGTCCCGCATCGCGAGAGAATGGAGGGCTAGCGCTCTTCCGCGAGCTTTTGCGCACAGGCGCGCCAGCCGCTCCCATCTGCATGCCACTGAATTTCCAGTTGTCCGCGGCAGAGCACGGCAGCACAGAGTTTACTGGTTGGCCCGGACCACAGTTCGCAAACCCAGGAGGGGTTGTGCACGGTGGTTACCTCGCCGTGATTTTGAGCTCGGCGATGTCCTGTGCCGTCCATACGACACTTGATGAAGGCGAGGGTTATACGACAACGAACTTTACTGTGAATCTCACCCGTCCGCTAAAGCCGGGACCGGGCCCTGTTATCGCCTCGGGCGTCGTAGTTCACCGCGGCAGACAAGGCGCTACTGCCGAGGGTCGCATCGTCGATGACACGGGCAAGCTTCTTGCGCACGGCACAACGACTTGCGTGATTTTCGCTCCGCGAAAACAAGACTAGCAGTCGCTGCATTTACCAAATTGCTGCCTTCAAAGGACCTTACGAGGTTTCGCATCACCGGGACGACCGATCGTCCACTCGCGGGTGTCAAGGTGATCGAACTTGGCCACTACGTCGCAGCACCGCTGGCAGCGATGATACTGGCGGATCAAAGGGACGGACGTCATGCGCGTTAAGCGATCAGGACATCGAGCGGTAATGCCGCTCGCGGAGGCGGCCTGCGGGCTTGGGCGGGGTTGCTTGGTGCAGCAACGGGACTCCACACGGATGTCAGACGCCACGCGCCGACAAGCACGCGGGTCGGCCGACATGAAACAGAGAGTGTCTGTGACAAGCCAGCAAACGGGAGACATTCGCAGGACCGCGATCGTCACGGAAACCTCGTCCGGCACCGGACAGGCCACCGCAAGGGCGTGCGCGATTCCGGTTTTGTCGTCTAGGAAAGACGGCGAGAAATTACTTAGCCGTTGTTGTCATCACCGCAAATCTGCGCCGGCTAATGTAATTGTCAGCTACTCTGGGGCGCCTGACCGGGGCAACAGCGCACGATGGTGCGCAGAAAAGTCCAATATCGAAGATTGGCGTACAAAATCGTGCAATGGCGGAGAGAGTGGGATTCGAACCCACGGTACGGTTTCCCGCACACACGCTTTCCAAGCGTGCGCCTTAAGCCACTCGGCCATCTCTCCGGAGCGCACTCTCTTGAAGGGGCGCCGATGATTTTGCAAGGGATCGCGGGGAAATCGGGTGATTTTTCCGTAAGATATTGTATTTTATAGACAATATCAGGCGCAACGCTAACGCTCGGAACCGCCTGCTGGCTGAACCGGCGGCGGGTTTGGTGCGACGATTCACTCAAGACCGTCAAACACGTCCGGGGGCACCATGACCGTCCGCAACACCATCGCCGTGCTGAGCCTGGTTTCGGCCCTTGCCGCCGCCTTCGCGGGGCCCGCCGCCGCACAGGTCTGCACCCGGCAAGGGGGCGACGTCAGCTGTGACGACGGACGGCGCGGGATGCTTTCGGGCGATGCCATCCTCTGGCCGGACGGCACGCGTTCGAGCGCGACGCCGCATCAGAGCGTCATCATCGGTAACAAGAGCTCGGTGCATGTCGGGCCCGGCGTGTTCGTCGGCCAGGGCAAGGGCATGGTGCCGCTCGACGATCCGAACGCGCCGAACAAGCGGCAGTGCGCGATTCTGGAAGGCGTGTCGTATTGCTATTGAGGCTCTCGTCTTCGCCCCTGCCCTCCCCGAAATGAACGGGGAAGGAGACTAGATCAGCCGCACGCCCGATATCGCCGACTTGAGCCAGCGCAGCGCTTGCGGCGGCTGGTTGGCGAGCGGCGCAACCGCGGCCTTCTCCGTCCGGCACTTCTCCAGTTCTGCGACGAAATCCGCCGACCATTGCTGGATGGTGTGGCCGCGCAGCTTCTTCATCATCGCATCCCAGCGCATCTTGCGCTCGGTGAGCGGCATCGCGGCCGCGACCGCGATCGCGCGCGCCATGCCGTCGATGTCGTGCGGATTGACCAGCAGCGCGGCGTCGAGTTCGTTGGCCGCGCCGGCGAATTTCGACAACACCAGCACGCCGGGATCGGCCGGGTTTTGTGCGGCGACATATTCCTTGGCGACCAGGTTCATGCCGTCGTGCAGCGGCGTCACCACGCCGATCTGCGCGGTGCGGTAGAGTCCCGCGAGCACGGCCTGGCTAAAGCCCTTGTTGAGATAGCGGATCGGTGTCCAGTCGGCCTCACCGTGGCGGCCGTTGACATCGGACACGAGCCGCGCGACCTCGTTCTGCAAATTGCCATAGGCTTCGATGGCGCCGCGCGAGGGATTTGCGATCTGCAACAGCGAAATGCTGCGCGAGAACTGCGGATGCTCGGTCCAGAGTCGATCGAACGCGCTGATGCGGTTGACGAGGCCCTTGGAATAGTCGAGCCGGTCGACGCCGATCGCGAGTCGCTCACCGTTGAGGCTGCGGCGCAGCCGCGACACGTCCGGATGCGACGCCGACTTCGCCGCGTATTGCGCGAACTTCTCGGCGTCGATGCCGATCGGAAACACCTCGCAGCGCGTTCGGCCATGCTGCGAGATCGCAACGCCGTCTTCGACGGCGAGGCCGAGTTCGCCCGCGACATAGCCGAGAAAATTCTGGCAGTCGTCATGGGTCTGGAAGCCGATCAGATCGTAGGCCAGCATCGCCGTGATCAGCTCGCGATGATTGGGCACGCCCTGCATCACCGCGGCGACAGGCCATGGCGTATGGAGGAAGAAGCCGATCGGATCGTCGACGCCCAGATCCCGCAGCTCCGCGCCGAGTGCGAGGAAATGATAATCCTGCACCCAGAACGCGGTTTGTGCTTTCCGGAAGCGCATCAAGGCGCGCGCCATGAAGGCGTTGACCTCGCGATAGCTGACATAGTCGTCACGCGAGACGCGGATCAGATCGCTGCGCGAGTGCAGCGCCGGCCACAGCGCCGAATTGGCAAAACCCTCGTAATACCCGCCATAGTGTGCCGCCGGCAGATCCAGCGTCGCGATCGCGCCCGAACCTAATGCTTCGATTTCGGCGAACGGCTCCTTTTGATGACCGTCACGCACACGGCCCGAGGAACCCACCCAGATCGCGCCCGAATGTTCCACGACGGGTAACAAGGCCGCCGCGAGACCGCCCGTCATGGGCTCGTTGGGTTTGCCGCGTGCGACGCGATTCGAAACGACGACTAAGTTCACAGGTCGTCCCCTCCTGTTTCATTCCACCCGTTTAACTGCCGTTCATCAATATGGTTCCTGATCATCCTTTGCACCAATTGAAACCAAAATCGGGCGTGCGCGTTGGAACCGGTTTACCTCCAGGGAACCCGACGATTTCGCTACACAAAGTCGGTTTGGGTTACCGTGGCGCGCACAGCATGAAACGGGCGCGCTGGGGAATTACGCGCGCGATATGTGGCTCCGAGATGTCGGTGCCTTATTCCAACCTTGAGTCGTCGAGCAGCCGCGCGAGGAACGTGCGCACGTCGTTCGGCGCGTCGAAGTGCCCGTTGACACCCATAGCGCGGCGGCCGACCGAGAAAGCGAGCCCGTTCATGTCGGGCATGATCGCGAATACGGTCTCGTCGGTGACGTCATCGCCGATGAAAATCGGACGGCGTCCCTTGAAAGGTTCGTGCTTCATCAACTCGCGCACGCCGGTCGCCTTGGTGAAACCGGAATGCTTGATCTCGCAAACGAACTTGCCCGGCAGCACCTCGATCGGTGCATTGGGCAGGTCGGCGCGGATCAACGAGACGGATTCATAGATCGCTTTCTCCGCATGCGGCGCAAGACGGTAGTGCAGCGCCAGCGAATAGCCCTTGTCCTCAAGCAGAATGCCTGGACTGAGCTTGGCGACCGCCGCGAGCCGCCGCTTCAATTCCTTGTCCAGCGGCGGCGCGCTGACGGCATCGGCTTCGTTGTCCACCGAAAGCCGCATCTCCGCGCCGTGGCCGGCGACGGCGCGAAAGACATCGGGCGCGAAGATCAGGTCGATGTCGTTGAGCGAACGGCCGCTGACCATCGCCAGTGCGCCCGAGGTGCGCTCCGTCAACCGGTTCAGCGTTTCCGACAGGCCGGGCGGCACCCACACCTCGCGCGGCGTCGGCATCAGGTCGAGCAGCGTCCCGTCGATGTCGAGCAGGATCGCTGTTTCATTGAGATGCGGCACGAGCGCGTGGGGCACCGGCACCGCATCGGGCGCTTCATCGTCGACCATGGTGCGCTCTTGATCCAATTCAGCCAGTTCCGATTTCATAGTCTACTCCATGGAAGCAAGCGGCCGCGCGATTTCTTCGAGCGATCTGCGTTCCGCCGAGATGGCATAGCGCCACGCCACGATCGCGGCTGCGATCATCAGGAAGGCCCCCAGCAAATAGCCTGCGAACACGCTGGTGCGTGACCCTGTGTCGATCAGCGCACCGAACAGCGCGGGGCCGATCACGCCGCCGATACCGGTGCCGACCGCGTAGAACACGGCGATCGCGAGCGCGCGGACTTCCAAGGGAAACGTCTCGCTGACGGTGAGATAGGCGGCGCTCGCGGCGGGCGAGGCAAAGAAGAAGATCACCATCCAGGCGATGGTCTGCCCCTGCGCGCTCAAGGCGCCAATCGAGAACAGATAGCCCGACAGCGCCAGCAACAGGCCCGACGCGCCATAGGTGAACATGATCATGGTCCGGCGGCCGAGCGTATCGAACAGGCGGCCGAGCAGCAGCGGGCCGAGGAAATTGCCGGCGGCGAAGGGGAGCAGATACCAGCCGACATGATCGGCGCTGATGCCGTAAAAATCGGTCAACACCAGCGCAAAGGTGAAGAAGATGGCGTTGTAGAAGAAGGCCTGCGCGATCATCAGCACGAGGCCGACCATCGCCCGCTGGCGATAGACCGAGAACAGCGTGTGCACGACCTCGCGGATCGGCGTGTGGCTCCGCATTTTCAGGCGGATCCTGGCGAAGCGGCCGTCGGTCGTATCCTGGTCGTGTCCGAGCACCGAGCGTTCGATCTCGTCGACGATGGCGTGGGCCTGGTCGGGACGGCCGTGGATCATCAGCCAGCGCGGACTCTCCGGAATCCACATCCGCATCAAGAGCACGACGAGGCCGATGGCCGCGCCGATGAGATAAGCGAGGCGCCAGCCGAGATCAGGGCCGATCACTGCGGGATCGAGCAGCACAATGGCCGCTACGGCACCCATCGCGGCACCGATCCAGAAGCTGCCGTTGATGACGAGATCAGTCCAGCCGCGATAGCGCGCCGGCACCAGTTCCTGGATGGTCGAGTTGATCGCGGTATATTCGCCGCCGATGCCGGCGCCGGTGAGAAAGCGAAACAGTGCGTAGCTCGCGACATTCCATGACAGAGCCGTCGCGGCCGTCGCCGAGAGATAGAGCGCGAGTGTGATGAAGAACAGCTTCTTGCGACCGATGCGGTCGGTGAGCCAGCCGAAGCCGAGCGCGCCGAGCACCGCGCCTGCGAGATAGGCGGAATTGGCAATGCCGAGATCGAGATTGGAGAAATGCAGCGAGGGACTCTGCTTCAGCGCGCCGGAGAGCGCGCCGGCCAACGTCACCTCGAGGCCATCCAGAATCCAGGTGATGCCGAGCGCGAGCACGACGCGGGTGTGAAACCCGCTCCACGGCAGCACGTCAAGTCGCGCGGGAATGCTGGTTTCGATGATGCGGTCGCCCGCGGCCGCCTTCGCGACCGCCTTGGAGACCACAGGTCCATCGTCCGGCGCTAGGCTTCGCTGCAATTCCATCGCGTTGTTGCATCTGACCAATGGACATGGCCCCGGTTCACATGGCGTGGACAGGGGCGATCCGATCAAGGGGGTGCGGCATTCCGCCTGCCACCTGCGACAACGTCTGCGGCGAGGGCAGGTTCCCGGTGGAACGACCGTTGGCGCCGCTGGTTTTCGGTGGAGCCGCAAGGAGTTGACGCATGGCTCATGCCAGAAAGACGACACATTCTCGCAAAACATCGGCGCGCAAGAGCACCAGACGCGCCGCACCGAAGCGCTGGTCACAGCGCGTGACGAAGGAGAGCGACGCGCTCGACCTCAAACAAGGCGTGTTCAAGCTGACCAGCGCGAAGAAAATCGCGACTTCGTTGAAGCGCTCGGCCGAGCACAGCGCGCGCCGCAAGACCGGCGCCTACCGCTCGGCGCTGTCGATGCTGACGTTCTACATCAACCGCGCCGGCAAGACGCTGCCGCAGACGCAGCGCACCCGGCTGGAGCGGGCAAAGGTGGAGCTGAAGCGGGCGTTCGGGAGGGAGTGAGCGCCAGGTCATCCTGGACAAGCGCAGCGCCGATCCAGGACCTATTACCCCAGTGAGCAGTTGGCGATGACTCGGGGTTAGCAGTTCGCCCGACAACTCCTCCTTGGGGTAATGGGTCCTGGCTTTCGCCAGGACGACGGCGGAGTGCGTGGCGCGCTTCGGGCCTTACGCCGCGCGGATATTCCCCATGAAGCGGTCGAGCTCGGCGCGCAGGCGGGTGCTTTCGGACGACAGCGTCTTGGCCGAATGCAGCACCTCTTCCGAAGCCGAGCCGGTTTCGGCGGCACCGCGGTTGACCTGGCCGATGTCGGTGGCAGCGGTCTGAGTGCCCTGCGCGACGGTCTGGACGCTGCGCGCGATTTCCTGCGTCGCCGCGCCCTGCTGCTCCACTGCGCTCGCTATCGACGTCGAGATCGACGA
>NZ_VSST01000068.1 GCF_019402665.1 Bradyrhizobium canariense | reverse complement strand
AAAATCGACAAGGAGATCGCCGGCTTTAGGCGCAACAGAGCGCACGATGACGTGCACACCGCCACTACCACAGCACTGACCTCTTCGCGAAACACCTTGCGGCGCACCTACGGAACAGCATTACATCGGAGAACTTCGCGGAACGAAACGGCTCATCAGTCTTTCTCTGACCTTCGGGAGGTGCCCATGACTTCTCAAGCCATAGAAGGCGCATGTGCGTTCGCCTGGCGGAACTACTTGCTGCGCCATAGTGGTATTAGTGAGAACGATAACAGGCGTTCCGCCCTCTTTCGCTACGTCACCAATCTTCGCGATGCTGGCGAATATGATTTCGATCTCTTGCAGAAGCAGCGGTCGCTTACCTGAAAAAGCTGGACGAACTGCATGACACCGACATGCGAGACTCGCCGCAGATCAGGCTTTAGCCGAGGGGTTAGCATCACGTAGTGCACAACCTGGCAGGTCGCTTTGGGCTTAATCACCCGAGCAGAAGGAGCAAGCAGCCATGGTAGACAACATCTCTAATTCAGGCCGTTTCGCGCGCGACGCCCAAAAGCGCACAACCGCAGCGACAGAAATCGGTATGATTGCCTTGAAGCCAATTATGCATTTTCAGGTCTCAATTCTGAGGATGTGGGCCGACAGCATCGAAAGGTTTGCGGGCAATTACGAAAAGGGATTCGAAGAAACCGTGACGGCAGTCGAGGAACAGTCCGACAAGGATCGCGTCGCGTAAATCAACGCAATCGTTCGGCGGAGTCGGAGTTGGGCCATTCGCGTCGATTTTGCCCGCGTCTTCTCGATGTCCGCTCTGGCCCCGACTGCCGACGTGCCGGACACGATGGCGATCTTCGCCTTCGGGCCATGAGCCGACATCGCTCCAAGCAGCGATACTTGTCAGGCTCCTTAGCGGCCGTAGGGGAAGCAGCGGTGGCGATCGAGCGTGAGACCGAAATGCGCTCCTAGCGCAGCGATGGCCGCATCCTGCTCAGGATAAGGATCGGCATTGCATGCGGCAACGATGATGATCCGGAACCCGCCGCGATCCTTGCCACCCGGTGGCAGCATCGCTGTAGCCAGTGGATTACCCTCCCTGTCACGCAACGTGAGGAAAAGCGGCATCTCTCGCTGTACATGGGCCTCGAGGCCGATGTCGCGCTCGATCGCGTTGGGCTGCTCCGGACGCCAGGATTGGACTGCCTTCTCTCGCTCGCGGCAGAAATATTTCTCGACTGTGTGGCGCATCAGGCGCGACTCTTGCACCGCTTCACCTTCCGTCTCGATACGGAACCAGGTCTTACCCTTCGGCGCGTCGCAAACATACTGCATTTCGCCCATCCTGATCGCCGCAATTCTAGGTCGGCGGGCCCGCAAAGCCAGAATGTCATTCTCGTCGCGTTTCGATCTTTTGCGTTTTTACACAGCCAGGGTCAATCGCGTCACTTTGGCCGCGTGCCGTTCTCTACCGGTCTACCCCTGTGAACGGATATCGTCAGACCGCCTCGGCATGTCTCAATAGGCCAACAGGCGACATGGTACCACCACAGCAAAAAATCCCGGCACTTGGCCGGGATCGATACTTCACGCCTTTTTGGTAAACCAAATCGTTGGAGCTTTCGCCACTCCCGCTTTCTGCATGGCATTCTTCAATTCAGCACTCTCCGCAAAGGCTTGCGCAGCTTCAATCGTGGCAAACTCGTGAGTTACTGTGATGTCATTGGGATTTTCGACTGCTCGGTAGACAGCCTCGGCTGCTACGCCCTTCGCCTTCTGAACAGGAGCAAAATCGTCGTAAACTTTCCGCCAGGTCTTGTAGTCGGAAACCGTGTGTCTAACAAACATAGTCGTCATCAGATGTTCCTCCCAGACTGGTCGTAGCAATCTTTCCACGAACGCTTGAAACAGCACTTCCAGTAGCACCAGTATAATACCGGCCACTGCTTGGAGCTATTTCATTTCCGGGTTGCACTGATGCCATCGGACGCTTGCCCTTTGTCCGATAAAACTGAGGCGTGCCGCCACTTCGCTGATGGGCTAACTCCGGGCGGTCTTGCGGGAGCAGCATCATCGCCTCGTGGCCGCACACTTACTGCGACCCGCCACAGGACCAGTCAGTGACACTGACTTGCGTATTCAGTTGGTCGCAGTGTGAAGTTGCTGACGCCGGGTCCGAACTTCAGGCCTAAGCAAACTGAGGCATTATGCCTCTTGGGCGAAACACCCATTTCTAGGGCGCGTCCGTTCTCGTAGAATGTGGTTGCCCTTGAAGCGGGATGTGCCGAAGTCACCGTTCGGGACGAACGAGCAGTACTAGCGCTGTCGGCAGGTACGCTACCCTAAGAGACCGCCCCCTTTTCGGTTTCACACCACGATTTCACATTCCACACGCGCGCAGCTTTTGCGGCGGCTTGTTGCAGTAACCTAGGGAGAAAAGCGATGAGCAAGATCGATCGAAGGTCTGCATTGACATTCGGGTTGGCAGCGGCTTCGGCGGCCATGATAGAGCCCGCCGCCGCTCAAACTACGGGCTACAAGGACACAACTCCGTGGCCAGGTGTGGTGGTGCGTGAGTATGATGGCGAGACACCATCGCTGATCCCGGGTTTTAAGACCGTCTCAATGCGCGACATCATCATGCAGCCGGGATCGAAGACCATGGGGCCCCCGATGATGAATGCCATGGTCTGCCATATCACCGAAGGAGAGCTTCGGCTTGAGCAGGACGAAAAGACCTTTACCGGCAAGAAGAATTTTGTCTGGACCTGCAACAAGGACACAAAGGAGCAGGCGTTCAATGATGGGAACGTGGTCGCGATTATGCGGATCACGGACCTAAAGGCCTAAGGCTCGTTTCTTCGCAAAAAAATCGATTGTAGTTGCGAATGGCGCACGCGACGGCGCACCGATCGCGTCGGTTTGCCCTCTGACGTGACTTCCTGGTTGCGCCGAACTCTAGATATGTCGCTGCGCCAACCGACGCGAGACAAACGTCTAAGGGCTAGTTGGCGGACGATATGAAATCGACGAGCGCCGCGACAATTGGTCGGGGCGTCTCAATTCAAGACTACTGCAACATGAAGAGAGAGAGGGAGAGAGAGAGAGAGGGAGGCCGATGTCTGAATTGGGTCAAAGGCAGCCCTCGGCGGCTTGCATGATCGGGTCGGCTCATCTCCCGGAAGCGGCCCTCGCAGCGCTCTAACTGAGGTCGGTCACGGGCCATGTGTGGAAGTCGTTCGTACACTGGCTACTCGCAAGCCGAGCGAGACGGATCGCTCGGCTACAATTTTAATTATGGCAGCCCAGGAAGTCGTTCCTGATCAGATCAATCTCACGCTGCTTTCACCAGCACGTCAGTCAACCAATCCGGCTCGGCGATCATAACGGAGTGGCCGGACGTCGCGTTTTCGAGGACGGTCCAAGAATTATCGGACTTGCACTCCCCTGCCGCTTTGTCCAAGGCGGCTAACTGGAATTTGGGTAAGCGGATGTAGGTTTTCTTCGCGACCTTTTCGCGTGCGCCGGAGAGCTTCACAGGTTGCAGCCATGTGCCAATCGGTTGAGGAGTTACCTTCGATAGAACCCAAGCAACGTCTTTGGGGTCGCTAAAGGCCGTCGGGGGGAGCGCTTTGGGAGCCGGACGGCTGATTGCACCCTCCTCTATCGGGAAGGAGACCAAGTCTCGGAATGACTCCCCGTCGGCGGGCTTTATTGCATCAACCCAGACGATAGATGACACACGGTTTCCGACGCGCTCAAGCGCGCCCGATGCGGGACATCCGGCATACGAATGGGCAACGAGGCAAATGTCTGTGAGGTCTTCCCATTCGACGAGATTTGCGATGTCCGTGATGTGCGTGTCGAGATTTATGTCTCTGCTGAGGAGATGCGAGCGTTCTGCCAATCCCGTAAGCGTAAGCGCATAGACTTTGTGGCCCTGCTTTTCGAGCCTCTCGGTGACGCGATGCCAACACCAAGCTCCGTAAAAGGCTCCGCCAATAAGAACAAACGTCTTTTGCGCGGATTGAGCACGTGCGCTGCTGATGCTTGATGAAGTTACCGAGACCGCGCTTACTCCGGCCGCGAGACTGCCGATCAATCTGCGGCGGGTGACGTCTGACAAGGTCATGAAATCTCTCCGTGCAAAAAAATTGGGTACCATACGAGTGCAACAGTGTAATTGCAAAAACCGAACAAGTGGAAGATGACCTCAGCGGCCTTCGAAGGAATATTTTTTTGACCGGTCACTGACTTCCGCCATGGGTCACAAGCGGCGGTCGGCGACAGCGCCAGCCGTGCCCGGTCCACCTCAAACGGCCGACCTTGCGCCGCCTCGGGTGTAGTCTTCAGCTCCGGGCCGACGTTGTAGGCAATCAGGTTGAGGAGGAAGTCGGCGGTGACGCGAGTTGGGCCTCGATGTTGGGTCTTTGCTCGCCTCGTGTTAGACATCGCCTGACCGACCAGGGAGAACAGCCATGACCGCCGAGTTCGATGAAGACCGCTTCAATATGGCTATCCGTAAATTTCTGAAGCATGTCGGAGTTACATCGCAGCGTGAAATTGAGAACCTAGTGCGCAGCGGCGCGGTGAAAGGTGGCAAGCTCAAACTGCGAATGACCCTGTCGGCTGAGGGGACGGCGCTGAAACATGTAGTCGAGGAAACAATCGCACTCTGACGATGTCCCGGCTGCCCCGGCATTGCCGTCCTGTTGGTGGAGCATTCAATCCTGTTGATTTCCGGCAACGACTGCTTTGGGTCATTTTCTTGGCACAGAGTGCGGGATGGTTGATGTCCGTTCCTGTCCAAAAGCGCCGTACCAGTGTCTGCCCATGAGCGTTTCGTTTGGCCGGATGGCCGTGATTCAAACTCCCGAACTGGAGCTCGAATCATGCGCTACGAACTCGCTGACTACGAATGGACCGCCATCAAGCCGATGCTGCCGAACAAGCCGCGTGGCGTCCCCCGGGCGAACGACAGACGGGTCCTGAATGGCATCTTCTGGATCCTTCGATCAGGAGCACCCTGGCGTGATCTGCCGGCGGCGTTTGGGCCATACACCACTTGCTACAACCGCTTCGTCAGGCGGCGGCGGGCTGGCGTCTGGGGCCGCATCATAGAAGCGCTTGCCACTGCCCATGATGCCGCTACCCAGATGATCGACACCTCCATTGTCCGCGTACATCAGCATGGAGCCTGCATCGCAAGGAACCAGCGCCAATCGATGGGAAGGTCCCGCGGCGGTTTGACGAGCAAAATCCATGCGGTGGTCGACAGCAATGGTCTGCCGGTACGGTTGGCGCTGAGCCCCGGTGAGACCAATGACGTTCGACTTGCCGGAAAACTGCTGTCTCGTCTGAAATCCGGGTCAATGTTGCTTGCGGACCAGTGGCTATGACGCGGACTGGATCAGGGAGCTTGCCATGAAGAAGGGCGCGCGTGGGCCAACATCCCGCCGAAGAGCAATCGCAGCGATCCGATCTGCTTCAGCCCATATCTCTACCGCGCCCGCAACCGGGTTGAGCGGTTCTTCAACCGGATCAAACAATGTCGTCGGGTGGCGACGCGGTACGACAGGCTGGCCGCCAACTACCTTGCCTTCGTTCAGCTCGCGTCGATCAGGCTATGGCTGCGTCTTTATGAGTCCGCGTCCTAGTTCTTGCCAAGGCGGTCCGATGCAACATCGCGATGTGCGGTTTCGTTCTTCCCCTTGTCGTCGATGCCGCGCGACGGGTTGGTGTCCGGCTGGGCGCTGGTACCTCGCCGAGACCGAGCTGCTGGGCGGCTGCGATGCCGATCGTCACCTTGCACGATCTGAGCGAGGTGCAGCTCCGGATGCTGCGACTTGCGCTCAAATGCTTGAGCGAGGACGCCGCTGGGACGTGCCGGCCCCGCGGGTCGAGCTGACCGAGCTGATGAACCGCGCGACGTCTGGATCCACGCGCAATGGGATGAGGCGAAGGTGCCTTAGCGGCCATTGGCGGAAGCTATGCTCAAAATCGTTCAGGGCGCGGGACGGATAAGGAAGACAAGCCGACCGCCCAGCCTCTTTCCGCATCAGCCGCGCTTCTTCTGAGCGGATGGCTTAAATTCCACGACCTCGTGCTGCTCGCTGGAATCCGAGTGCCCTTGTTGTTTTACGATGACCTCAAGCTCGAGAGCTTCGAAGGCGAGTTCATCCGCCAAGCGTTGAAAGAGCGCGCGCTTTTCGGCATCCGTCGCCGACTGACTCATAAGAGCAAAGTCTCTGGCGTCCGCGCGGAGCTTTTCCAATCGTCGCCTGAGGTCCTTCATCATCTTGGCTCAGGTTCTAAACCCATCCTCGACGCAAACAGTAACCTTGCTTTCCGGGATGACGGATGATTCAACCACGGAAACAATATATTGGTTCTCCTAATTGTTAGTTAGCCGCGTATTCACCGTGCGGTGCATAGCCACGGTCGCGCGTGGGACCAACTTTGGATGGACGGGCCGGTGGTCGCGGCGCGAGGCCTCGTCATTCCGACCTTGCCGCAGGTCCACCCAGGGTGCCATCAAAGGTACATCAAGGTCTGAAACCGCACAGACCCGAGTTTTGCACCGGACCAGGCCTCGACTGATTCTTTGTGTCCCTAGATGCGCTGGGATCCGATGGTGTCGGCGTCCCAGTGAGGTGGATGTCGAGGCCGTTTTCGCCCGGCTGCGCAAAGGTGGCTCCTCGCGACGGGCTCCGGTTTATGCTCGCTTCCTTGTGCGTACTATCCTGCTCATTTTCGGGGTATGGCTGCTGATCAACATTTTCTTTGTGATGGCTGTCGTGCCCGCGCGAAGGCCGCGCTCCCCTCCGAGACGGTCGGAGGGCCTCCGTCCCCGGCACCGATCAATAGGACGGTCCGTCGCCAGCGCGTTATTGCTTCGGTGCGGGAAGAGTTGCGCGCGTCCTCGTGTTTCCGTTTGTCCAAGCCATTAAGCGGCGCTTCGGACGGAACCATGATAGGGGCCACGTGAGTTGAGAGGCGACGCGCAAGCCGACCAGGATCAAGGTGTCGTGTGGTTCGGCCGTTGTTCGCATTCGCCGGAATCCGCCACGATCAACGGACCACGACGTCAAAGCCCCCTCGGCGCATCAGGTCTACGGCACCAAGCTGCTGTGCGTCGACCGCGCGCCGCGGCAGGACCGGTTCAATCGCGGGTCAAATCAGGTAGCCGTGACTTGAGTTAAATGGCGCGATATTGAATGATTCAATTGTCCGGCTTCTGGCAGGCGAGTTGCGGCGCCAGCCCCTGCCACCCCCCACCGGATCTCGGTCGCAAGTCTGCTCGCCGCGTCGCTCGCAGCTACAAACCCTGCTTTGTGATGCCGGGAACGCGCTTGGGCGAAACGGTCGTTCGTCGCTCGACCTGCGCTTTGGCGTCCAGCACTTTATCGCCAGCTCGCGCGGCGCGCGGCCGGCTCACCTGGTCCGAAAGACTGGGGCCCTTTCCAAACGTTCCGACTGGAAGACCATTTGTCGCGTGACCACCATTGATGTTTCCTTTGGCCTGTGCTGCCGGGGCTGATGCGTTTCGGGCGGGTAAGGGGCCGATGATCATCTGGTCCTCGTTGCTTGTACCCGTTCCAACGGCCCCGATCGGCAGGCCATTTTGCGCGTGGCCAACCCCGGCATTTCTTGCGGCCTGTGCGGCCGTCCGCGACTTTGTCGGGGTGGCGGGTTCAACGTTCGGATTGTTCAATTGATTGTTGGTGCTCGGATTTGCGCCGGTGGCGGTGTCTTTCGTCCCCATTCCGGCAGGCGCTGAGGGACCAGCGCCGGCGCTACCCGCATTCGTCCCCATTCCGGCAGGCGCCGAGGGACCAGCGTTGGCGCTGCTCGCGCTTGTCCCCGTGCCCGCACCCGCCGACCCAGAATTTGCGGGCCTCCTGGCGCGAGGACCAGAAGAGCTGAGTTGGCGACGATGGCGGCGAGCACCAAAGGGGCGGCATGGGGCATTGGACGATCTCCTTTGCCAAACCGTTAACCATGATCCCCGAGCCCGGTTCCTCTGCGCCATGGCTGGTTCTGCCGCATAGTGCTGGACCGCACGCGAGCCCTCGATTGGTCGCACGCAAAACGCAAAACCGCGCGAGCTACTATTGCCGATTCAAGGTGCCATTGGCAGATTAGTCAGCAGGTCTGACGGAGGTGGCCGCTTTAATGTAACACTCGGGTTGCTTCTGCTAGCCGGACCTTCTCTCTCAGCTCCTCAAGATCCTCGAGCGCGTCGAGTAGTTGCATCAGATTGCGGGTAACATGTGCCAGATTGGGCTTTGGGCCTTTGAAGATTCGAATTTTTGGTCCCATTGCTAGACGTCTCCTCGCAACGAAAATCACTGGTCCGACTGATTGGCAAGGAGCGTGCCATCTGAGCGTCCGCGGAGAGCTCCGGTGATGGGAACGCCAGTCGCGCTCCCGCCCCAATCTAACAGGGAAGGAGAGCGCCAAAAGGCGCCGGTCGCCATCCCCCACATTGGGACGATTATCTCCCTCCCGGTTGCGAGTGAACTATGGGCAGCAAGCCGCGCGATGGCGACAGCTGCGGAGCAAGCAACAGCGCCCTCTGCCCTCCGCATCGAGGTCTCGCAGCGATCAGACGCGTTGGAAAACAGTTAATCCCTAGTCCTGCACGGCCTGGTCGGTCTGCAGCGGCGCGTGTGGCCGCCCCCTGTCTTGCGCCCGCCGAACGGTTGGCACAGGTTTGCGGATCGTGGCGGCAACTGGCCTGGGCAACGGCACCGGCGTCTTGGGGCGTAGGATCTGCTCGGAAGCGTTAGTGGTGATGCCGGCCAATCGTTCTTGGACCATTCTGAGCTGTTCGCCGGCATCCGCTCTGTCTCGCACCATTTGTGCCTGGACCGCCGTAAGCTGGTCGGAGAGCTGGCCAAGGTCGCGGACGATTTGATCTTGGCTGGCCTTGAGCTGCTCGATCGCTTGCTGCGGGTTCGTAAGGTCGCCCGACAATCCCTGGAGCGCTAGCTCCGGCGAACTGGGGCCAGCGGCTGCCTGGATCGCATCGTGCGGTGTAGTCAGCGGCCCCGGTTGCTGAAGTGCCACATAGGTTGCACTCGTCTGAGTGGTAGGCAGAGCCGAGGAGATCTCGGCTCTTTCTTGCGGCAACGACGAAGGTGAAACGGCATGCGCGGACCACCGATACATCATTGCTCTGACCGCATCGCCGTAAGATGACTGCGCAGCAAGAGCAGCTAAACAGATGCCGCTTGCCAACAGCAGACCGATCAGGCCGCGCAGTGCCGGCCTTCCGCGCGCTGAGCTCGCCCCGCGGTCAGGTGGTCGAAACCATTTCGCGGAATTCTTCGGCTGAGAAGGATGGCGCGTGCCATCCTGATCTAGCTTGGCAAGCTGTTCATTGACACGCGCCAGCTGTTCATCTGCACGTGCGATCTGATCATAGGCGTGGACGAGCCGTTCATCCGCGCGCGCAACAAGCTCGACGTCTTCCGGTGAGAGCGCGGGACTATGAATTTGTGAGCCGGGATATATCGGTCTAATCGGCGAATGCATCGGCGTTCCCCATCGCACCCGATGTCATCCGGACCGAGGCCGGGCATTAAATCGGGCAAGTCCACACTCCCCAACGCCGGTTTGACCAAAGCAAGGCCACAAGATGAAAACCGGAGGGCGGATTTTCGGCGACAGCGCACAGGCCTCTAATCCGTCGAGGATCTTCGGGAAAGACGGACGGCGGCGCATCGCCCGGCCATCCGACGGAGCTGGCCCTCGCGGTTCGCGGGCCCATTCAAAACGGTCGTAGTCCCCCCGACTGCACGCTTCTCCCCCAAGCCCGCCACCAAGGCATCTCGACCACTCTCGACGACCTGACTTTAGTGGTTACAACCCTGGCGCTGCACGCCACGAACTCCGCCGCGCGCATCGAGCAGATGCCTGCCAGCGGACTCATCTTCGTTGCGGCGAGTTCTTTTCCTTGTCGCGATCGTAAACCGCTTTGAGGCCGCGGCTTCGGCCTGTCTGACCCGCTTTCGTAACTCGATGAGCTGACGGTACTCGGCTTCCAGCGGGCGCGATAGGAGAACTGCGCGGCTGGTGCACGATAGTTCGAACTTCCATACGACGAATATCGAATCATGGAAATCGAACCCGTTTTCAGGCAACCCCCGCTAACTGATGGTTCGGGAACAAAAATGCCCGATCGACGCGACGATATTCCGTCTCGGCAAGTTGGCAACGAATGTCACTCGTTAAGCTTGATGCTACCGAGGAGGCTGGATTGCGCTCGCGCTCATGAACCGCCTACGCGGAAGCTGCCGAGCTTGCACCAAGTTCGTTCCCAATCTGGAACGTTGCTGAAGAAATCCCGGACGTTGCAGATTTACAACCCGCGCAGCCATTCGCGATACTAAGCTGTGGAGACGACCAGACATGCTTACTTCAACATGATCGCGGGGGCGAAATGTATGATGTCTATCGCAATGACAGGCGCTTCTTGCTCGTTCTAAGTTCAGGCTCTCCCGTGCCCGTGCTTTACTCTGCACATAAGTGGCGGAAGAGCAGGAAACGAGTTCTCAAGGTCAGCGACGAAATCAAGTCAGCCGTTCAGGCACAAGGCTATTACGTCCGCAGCCTGCGGATCACCAAGGAGCGAATGATCGACGTCGAGTAGGTGGCGAGCGGGTGTTCTCGTTTGCGCGTTTGATCACCAGCAACCAAGCCGCCATTATCGCGCTGTTCCGCGTCGTCAACCGCTATGTCGGCAACTTCGCACCGATGCCGGGGTGTTTCCGAACCATTCGGATCGGGCTTTTCGAAGGTGCAGGGTGCGAGATAGTCACGATTGCGGGTGGGCATGCCGCCTAGCACGGGGGGCCGCCCTTACGTCTCAAACGGAACTCCATGAACGGGCCGAGATTTTGGCTTTTTTCCATTGAACCTTTAATCGAACTGTCGGACGAACCTTCAATCGGAAACCGGAGGTTTCCCATGAAGCGTCTGATCTCATCTGCAATCGTGGCCGTTGCCTTCCTCATTGTTGCAACCACTATGCTGTGGTCTTACACACCTTCGGCTGAGCGCCATGTCACCCGTACAGCCATAGGTCATTGCAAGAATTTCCACAGCCTGGCCGGGACAAAAGCGTCCGAACTATTGCCTTACTAAGCACCAGTAAAACGCGTCGAGACGATGTTGACCTGTAGCAGATGGCTGGATGCCACGCCGACATGGGAGTAGGCGAAGGCGCTGCAATGACCCGTTGCCGGATGATGTGCTCAAGATCGTTATGCGCGGGACCGAGAAAGAAGCTAATCGGGCGGCTTGAACCGCGAACTGCTTTGGCAGCTTAGCTCGCCGCCGCGCCATCCAACCGCGCCAGCCCAGCCTCGATCACGGCGATATCCTCCTCGATCTGCTGGACGGTCGTCCGGAAATCAAAACCTGTACGTGCCTTTAGGTCCACGGCCAGTTTCCGGCGCTGCGTGCGGAGATCATCCAGAGCCCTCCGATTGTTCAAGCGAACGTAACCGTCCACAATCAGCTCGATTGCGTTTGGCATCCCACCCCCTGTCGTGATCGACCGGCGCCGAACCGCTTACCCAGCAACACGCTTCAAAACTTCAAAACGGCATCTCTTCGCAAATTGTGTGCAGCAGCCGTCAAATGAGACCCTATGATCAGACCCGAGTCGACCTAACGCCAGGAGAGCAAGGGGGCTGCACATTCAATGGAAGACCGGCTCCCAATATCGCAATTGCGCGTTGTTCATCCCTTTGGAGATCGGCACATGAGATGCCGTCCATGACGGGTCTCCGTCGCAAAAGAACTATTTAAAATCCAAACGCGCGACCGATCTGCCGCAGCATAGCCATGGCCGCGTCGGTGTACCGACCGTGGGTTAGGTATTGATCCACTTGCGCTGTACTGATCAGCGCAACAACGAAGACCGTGAAGCCCTTAAGCATTGGGGCGTCTCCTGAAAGAGACCGCCAACCGGGCGTGTCGAAGTAATAGACTGCTCTCAGAATGCGCTGCCGCATAATGCGACTGTATGTAAATGGTGACAGTGACCGGTAACCAATCCCTTAACCGGCGTTAGGTGCGCCGCCCCATGGACGAGGCGAAGGCGCTGCAAGAGCCGTTGCTCATGTGCTCAAGGTCGTGATGCGAGAGGTAGGAAAGGAAGATAAAGCCGCTGCACAGAGGCGCGCGGTTCCTCGATAGCGCAAACAAAACCGTCGCCCAGAAGAAGCGGCGAGTGTTAGTCCCCACATAAGGGAAGTCACTTCTTCATGGCGTCTGCTGCATCCCGCGCGGCATCCTTAACGTCACCGGCGGCGTTGTGCACGGCGCCCTTGGCCTTGTCGGCCCTACCTTGTCTTTGGAGGTCCTTGTCGCCACTCAGCTTGCCAGCACCTTCCTTAATCGTGCCCTTGGCCTTATCGGCGACGCCTTTCACGTGCTCGCGATCCATAACGCGCTCCTTCAATCTTTAGGTCTTTCGATGACGCACAACGCGCGAGCAAGTTCAGCGTTCCGAGTAGCCCTGTTCACCTTGGATTTTCGCATCAGGCACCCGTGTGCGCTCCAAATCTAAATTCGACCTGGTGCTGACCTGTGTTTGCACCAGAACTCGTGGAACCTCGAAATCTCGGGTGAGTTACAGAACCGGAGAAGCGGTAATCTAACCATGCGCCCAGTAGCACGGTGGATTTCTGTTTATCCGTTCGTCCTCTATTGGGCAGTACTTCAACAGAGAGGTGACAATGAAAGCATCCCTTCTTGCTGGCGCGCTCATCGTCGGATGGGCTGCTCCAGCACTTGCTGACGAGTTCTACGTCGTGCAAGGACCTAGCCACAACTGTACGATTACCACCACGCGCCCGGCGGACAAGGAAGTCGTGACGCAGATCGGTCCGATGGCCTTTAAGAGCCGCGTCGAAGCTGAAGACCGCATCAAGCAGACCAAAGTCTGCGACGAAGGCACCGTTGGTAGCAGCACCAGCAGCACGACCGTTATCAAAGAGAAGCAATGAATTCCTGATCGAATTCTGGCGAACTTCGAGAAAGATCGCGCCCGGTGGGCGCGACCTTTTTGTTTGCAGATGCCGCGCTATTTCAGATCGTGTATTCGCCTCCCGCAGAGGGCTCGACAAATTGGTTGGCGGTTGCCTCTACATCACATCCATGCGGCATTTGGATGACTAACCGGCCCGCTGTGCGAAGACACGTCCGCTAGTGCGGCTTACTCGACCCTGCTGCTTATGGAAGCGTTGCAATCGACTGTAAACCGCAAGGCGAGTGCGGCCTAGCCACTGGCCGATCCCGCGTGCAGTCATGCCACTGTCGAATAGCGCAAGAAGTTGCGCTTCTTCCTCGGGGGACCACGAACGGATTTTCCGGTCTATTGTTTGACATCGCCCATCCATGCCAGCGAAACAACCGCGAATTCCATTGTAGGGCAGAGCTAACTGACTCTTCTCCGCCTAAAGATCATCCTCGAACGAGACCCCGATAAGATTTCCACTCGACCAGACTAGGCGGCAACTTCGGATGATGCGATCTGTCTCGAGCATTAGTTTGAATGTGGAGGCCACGTGCCGCTTCGACGGAAGCTCAACTGATGCCCCTTCTTCCGACATGTTGACCACGCGGCAGCGTAAGCTGGCGCCGTCGCCTGAAATGTAGGCGACCTCGTCCACATCGATGCGCTCCAGCTTTCGACGTTCTATCATTTCATTATAGCCGCAACGAGATCATCTGCGCCCGATGTGCACCTTGTCTCTAGCAGCTTAAATTGTCGCGCGATCTGTGTTGCTAGGTCTGATCGTTCCTTACCGAGAGCTTTTCTTTGCTCAAGCATGTCGTGTCCGTCACGCTCGAGCACCTGGATCAAGATGGTTTGACTTTCGATATAAAGCTGCTTGGTTGCGATTGCTCGAGCGATAGCCGCTAGTTCATCATTGCAATCCGAAGTCATTAGCAATCTCGTGGCTGGCCTGTCGGCGAGTAAAGCTCCATCCTACCTGGCCTTACCTGCGAAAACGTTACACTTGATCCGGTGGAGTCCCAGCAGCCCGACGCCTCCTTTGCCAACGGATTAGTCTGAAGGCGCACACGCGACACATTCTACCGTTTGTGCGGCGCCAAAGGGATTTGCCGCCTTACGTTGTCCGTACTCTTACGGACGTTGCGCATCCGAAAGCTTTGACGTCTACTTCTGATTGTTTTTATGACGATCTTGTTTCCCGACGAGAGGGCCCATGAGCGTTAAAGCCATGATGGCGATGATCCTCCAGAACCAACTGGCCTTGCGAGGCGTGCATTCGCTGACGGCGTCTGACTACGACCAGATCGTAGAACTTCTGATTGAGCAGCTCAGAGAGCTGGAGCTGAGCTTGGCTGTGCGAGAGATTGCCGACAAGCCCCGGGAATAGCAGCAGCACCCGATTTTTTAAGGGAGGACGAAGACGAATGCGGAGATTATTGTTCAGACACCGGTGCCCAAAGCCGACAACCGCTACTGGCTGATCCGATAGAGAAGTGGCGGATACCCGGCCAATCGGGTCCAGAGCCACGCGTTGGTGCGGCCTTCAGTCAGATTTCGTCCGTGCAGCAATCTCTTTGACCTTTGTCAACGTTCGTTCGAATTCGGATTTGAGATATTGCTCGTGCGCCAGGTCTGTTGGCTTCAGCAGAAATGCGACTTTCACGAAAAAGCGGTTCAACAGCGAAGTAATTAAAAGATTGTCCGAGTGTTTCGACCGGAGCGCCGTAAGTCGACGACGCATCTCGATGAGATCAAGCGTTTCGTGGTCCGGCTGCTCTCTCAAGTGAAGCTCGCGCGACTGTCCAGCGTCGAAGTCGCTGCACCGAATATAATGGTGCGGCGACTTCGCTGGGGTGGAGCGGACAAGGACAATGTCCCTGTGCGCAAACCTAGTCCTCTAGCGCGCGGCAGCAATCACGGTCTGGAATTAAGCTTGATGTTCGTGTTGCAAGTTAATTCTGGAACTGAGCGTAGGGCGAACAATAGGAGGTATTGAATTTCGGATGCACTGCCCGGGCTGTTCCATGTTGAGCGCAACGTGGACACTCCCCATCTGCTGCTTTGCCGAGCTGTCTTGCGAATTCTTGTCTGAGGTCTTGCGTCTCCCAATGTGCACCATCGCTCCTGACGATCTTCTTGGCGCGCTCGAAGGCGTGGCTTTCGGCTGCATCGTCGCCGACGCGGACATCCTAAAGACGTTGGCCGTCTTCCGGCTCGGCCCCGGGGCGATCATCGGCGGCTCGTACGTGACGCCTTCGTCTCTCGTCAGAGAGGCAAGCCGGTCCAATTGATTAGCTAATCCGGTGAGGGTCCTTGCGACGCTCTTCAACCAAATTGCTCGTTCGGTGGAAATAGCGGATGATTTAGCAAGGGCCTTGTATTCAATCGCGAGTTCTTGACGTCGGGCGGCAACATACAACCAACGGCCGGTCTGTCCGGTAGCGGACACACCCACCTGACCTGAGGCCGGCTCGCGGCCTTTAAATAATAAAAGGAACTTAATTTGTTTAATTGCTTTAAATTTCGTTCGGCTTAATATCCGCACGCCACCAACCGGAGCTCAGCATGCCAAGCGCCACAGAAGACGAGGATCGCCGCGAGTTCTTAAAGACCTGCGGTAGGTTTGCCGTCGTGACGCCTCCAGCGATGACGCTCCTGCTATCAACATCGCTGACGTCTAACGCCATTGCGCGGTCTGGCGGGGGCAGCTCGCATGAGCATCACCACCATCACCACCATCATGACGATTAAGGCAGTGGCATTTCGATAGGCGGTGCCTTGGGCAACGCCGTAGGCGATCATGTCGGCCTTACGCCGTCGCCGGCATGGAGTGGGCGGCCCTGGGGCGCTCCTGAAGCCCCCCTGCGCTCCAGGGCGCTTTCCCCTCACAGGCACATGACCCTAGCCGGGCGAACATCACCGGCGCGCCTCGCTCCGCGACCAGCAGCAGCACTTTCATTCTGGCCGATCGCCGACCAGCAGCCCACCTCGCTTGTTGGGCGCGAATCTGCGAACTGTATAGGCAGGCATAGGCGTGCAACAGGCTGGGGGCCGCTGGCGCGATGGAACAGTCACGCTACCCACTGGTGAGAAGGTGGACGCCGGAAGATCATCAGCGGCTGATCGCTCTGGCCGCCGCAGGAAATCGACCCGACGATATCGCTCGCGCGCTGGGATAGGAGAACTGCGCGGCTGGTGCACGATAGTTCGAATTTCCATACGACGAATATCGAATCATGGAAATCGAACCCGTTTTCAGGCAACCCCCGCTAACTGGTGGTTCGGGAACAAAAATGCCCGATCGACGCGACGATATTCCGTCTCGGCAAGTTGGCAACGAATGTCACTCGTTAGGCTTGATGCTACCGAGATGCGTTAATCCTGGAACTGCTGACCAGAAATGGATCTGCACGTGAGGCCGGCTAGCTACACGAACACGCGAGATCGAACCGCTCCGAATACTGACGACGCCAAACCACGAACATAATACCGCAAATATTCGTCTCGAGTTGCGGCCACTTCTGTTTGAGCTGTGGAGAATAGTGAAAACCAGAAGAATTGACGGCGCAGCTCGCATTTAATCCGACGCAGTGAGTCGGAGTTCCCGAAGTGCTGGACATTTGGTTTCCACTTCTCGCGACCGCCGTCGTCGGCACACTCCTTTTTCTGGCGTTCCGACGATAGCTCGCCGTGTGGCAATGAATCCTCAGCGGCCGCTGAAATTGCGGTTCCCTACGTGATGCCTTTGACTGTGCATAAACAGGAAGGTTCACTTCCAAGACAGGAGGTGGACGTGAGTACCTGGTTGCTCATTTTTCTAGTTATTTTGAGCGTGGGCATTTTAATCGCACACGCTATCGACGCGATGCGCTCCTGAATCGCCGGACATCACTTGCCATTTAATTGGATTTTCGTGAAGAAGACCAAAATCACGCACTTGTCTAATCGTAAGCGCTGCTCCGGCTCGAAATAGAGCGGCTGAGGGCTGAGTCTTCCCGCATCGCTCGTCAAGGCGAGGCAGACTGGTGAGTCGAGAAGCAAGACAAAGGAATGCATGTTGTTTTGGCACTAACGAGGCGAAGGCTGCCTTCGCGCAGCTATGCAAGTCGCAAAGCGTTCATTGTTCAGACGCCTAGCGGCCAAGTTTGCTCTCTCAAGAGAGAAGAAACCCCGTGGATCACCAGCCGGAGAGCGAGACCGACATCCGGCTCGCGCCTTACGCAATCGAAGTACTGCTACCAGAAAGAGGGAGAACCACCGCATGAAAGCCGCGCAGATCGGCCGGTATTCGCAATGCTCAGCAGATGCCCTGAAACTAACCTCCTGCGAAACGATCAACCGCCCGATGGCAAAGAGCCGCGCGAGCCGATATCCCGCGCCGGAGACAGCCCCGTGTTGAGATCCACGCTCCTCCGCTTCCCCGCGCCAGCGTTTCGCGGCGCTCGCTTCCAGCTGTCGAACCGCGGGACCTTTCGAGATTAGGTAGCCAAGGCCAAGCAGAGATATCGTCGTCATCGGCCGAAACGCGCGATCTGCCGATTTTCCTTGGCGCGGGATACTACATCCGGCTGATCCAAGCTAACGCGCGCAGATCGCGGCGGTGCCGGGGCCGTAGACGGGCTGGCGGTGTTTTGTGCGATCGCGAGATCCAAGGCCCGGCCTTGTCTGCGGCGGCAGTCGCCTGGAAGTCGTCCATTTTGCGAATTCGAAAACCGTGAGGCCCGAGCGGCAGGCCAGCAGCAATATCTTGCTTGCCCCTCGCAGCAACTCGACGCGTGGCGATCCGCGGAGGGAAAGCATACAGCGAATGTGCGAAAGCGAACAGACCTGATGGGTCAATTTGACTAGTCTCGCGGTGGTCCCAATTGCGGGCCACGTCTTCTGGGGCAGTACCATAGAGGGGCGTGCAATGGACGCTCGTGCGCGACTGGATGGTTGTCATTTCGCTCTGCACCAACATTGTGAGGCACTCGCGTCTCAAGTATCCGAACTTGAGACCCTTAGAGACCGAGTAGCCAAGGCCGAGCGCAGAATCGTCGGTGCGACACGCGAAACTAGAGCTGGGAAGGCGGTTTATGAGGGCAGCGCGGTCGGCCCGGCCAGCAACGCGATCATCTGATCAGCGTAAGGGTCCGGGCTTTCAAGACTGACTTCGCTGCTACCCGCCCCAGCCGGGGGCCGGACTGTGGACATTCGTGATTACCAACCGCAATTTGAGCAGATGTCCCTCGATGAGTTGTGGGCTCTCTACACGGATGTCGATCAGATTCTCGCCGCGAGGATCGTTGCCAAAAAACAAGAACTCGACAGGCGACTCCAACAACTCCACCAAACTAATGGACCGGGCGGTTCATCAGAGCTCAATGTCCGCGCATCATCGTCGGGTCGCGACCGCCTCTGACAAGGGCGTCGCGCTTGCCGCAAACCCTGCGCGCGAGCGAGGCGCCCCGCCTACGGTGATCGGGCCATCGATCAATGTCTGCCGGCGGTCGCTTCAGCTTGTGGCTGCACCTGTCGTCCTGGCAACAGACCAAGAGACCGCGGCCCCGAACCAGCTGATGTCCATAACCGGGAGCAATGAAAATGCAACACCACAGCATCGCCGACGTCAGCTGCGTCATTCTTCAATGCCTGGATGCATATCAAGCCGCTGACGTTGAACCACTCGTGTTGAAGTGTTTCCCGGATCTCGACCGGCATACGCTTTGGCAAGCATACAACTTAGCCTTGGTGGCATACACGTCAGGCACAGGCCTTCACCACCAACGACAGCAAGCGGCAGCCGCGCAATGACCGAATTTGGAAAAACGCTCGTGCCTGCGACGTGCTAAGCACCGCAGGACCGAGCCGCATCACAGATCAACAGGTGGCGTACCAGCGATCCGGAAACGGTAGTAGAGGCCAGGTGCCTGCGTTATCATTCGCGACCGCAGGCATGACGTCGATGGTTGTCCGCCCACTCGAGGCACGCACCAGGCGCACGCCCGCGACGATGGGAGCATTGACCGGAAGGCGTCCGGCTCAGATCACGCCCACAATGATCAAAACTCCGACCTCGACCAATAGGAGCGTACCCGTTGCCGCGGAGATGAAAAACAAATCACCCAATGACAGGAACTGCATGATTCCCCTCCCAATTTGCCAAAGAAGCGGCCCCTACATCCTTTGGACGGCGTGAGCAGGGGGCAGGATGATGGGGCCGCTTCCAAGGAGGTCCTTGACGCGTGCGTCCGGCGCCAAGCATTCGCATCCTAATCCAAATTTAAATCTCGTCCATTATTTAATTCATTTAATCTGATTTATTTCTTAATATTTAATCAGCGCGGCGAGCTATCTCTCTGCACGGCCGCGCTAGTCGAGCGGCGGGCTCGGGCCTCACCTATATCGGGCGGCTGCCGCATGGGGTTGGAGGGGTTGGTATCTAAGCACCGGGCCCGCCGGTGCGGGGAACAACACAGTCAGCACTCGGCGCTTCTTTGACACTCATGCGTCCTCGTCCGAAAATGGATCGTCATAATCTATCTGCATGCCAAAGATCCCAGATGTGCAATGACCGTACAATTCCGGGTGCCGCGTCGCGACGAAGTTCGCAGTGCGCTGGGGCGCGGGAAAAAACAGGGCAAATCTGTCAAATACGGGGGCTAAACCGCTGGCCCAAGCACAAAGCGCGTTGAAATGCTTGCTGGATTCTGACCGTTTCCACGCCGGAGCTTGCGGGAATTCGCTCTTGGGTCGCGGCAAGTCGACCTTCGGCTCAGGGAAGAGCCACACGCATTAACCTTCAGGGCTGCAGGGCTTGTTTATGTTTGACGACCGAAAAATTCGCTTCTAAAAACGCGTCAGCGGTCCGGTCGAAAGCCGACCGCCGTGCCCAGAAACCCCGGCAGATACAACAGAATGCGGAACGTGGTGATCAACCGCGTCGCGGCATGCTTTGTTCTGGGACGTTTCAGCTCAGGATGAGGTCGTGGTCTGCGGCGCTGACGCTGGAGCAAGATCGTGCCTGACAGGACCAAGGCCGAACACGGCCTCGAAGCTACGACTTACAAGGTCGGCTACAAGAAGCCACCTCTCGAGACCCGCTTTGGTGCAGAGAGGCAGCCTGAGCGAGTCGGGCGACGAGCCGCAACACGTCCTGCTCCCGATATTGCTGCTCTGCTTGATGAGCCCCTGCAGGTCAAAAGCAAGGGCAAGAAAACCAAGATGCACCTTCATGAGGCCACCCTGCATGGCCTCTTCAAGCGCGTCCTCAAGGGCGAGATCGGGGCTATTAAGAAATTCCTGCAGTATTGTCGTGGCGCAGGCCTGCTCGAGGCTTCGGCCCTTGCAGCGGCGGGCGTTGTCGTTGAAGCGCCCGAAGGGGTCCCGCTGGAGCTCGCGGCGCTTCTGATCCGCGAGGTTGGGCTGCCGCCATGGGACGAGGACGTCTACGGGGCCTATCGTGCCGAGTATGACGAGGAATGCGCAAAGCTCGCAGCACTCAAGGAGGAGGCTCTAAAAAGGGCGAGGTCTGATGGCAAAGACGTCTTTTAGGGGCGCCTCCGCACCGGGGCGAGTACCGCCACCAGCGATCAAGCGCTTTGCGAAGGGCACATCAGGCAATCCCCGTGGCCGCCCCCGCGGTGGGGTCAGCTTGGATGCCATAACCCGCAAATTTGCTCTGCGCGGGGAAAGCATCTCGATCGGCGGCAAACGACAGCGCCTGTCGCGGCTTGAAATTGCCTTGCAGGTTCTTAGGGCGCAGGCCGCAGATGGAAAGCCCACGGCGATCCGCCTTGTCGATGAGCTGCGGTCGCATGTTTTAGCAGGACGATCAGAGCGGCCAGAGGGCGGCATTCTGCTGGTGCCCGCACGGTGCTCGTTCGAGGAATTCATCGCCCAAGAGCAGGCACGAACCAAAGATGCTCCCATGCCCGGCGGGGCCGCAATCGACTTGGAGGCCGAAGAGTTCCAGAAAGCAGTCAGCGGCAAAGCGAGCGTCTACGGTGCTGCCCTTCTTGCCTTCCATCGCAAGTATAACCCCCAGCCCTGAACCACGGCATCGATTATGACTGAGCCGAACCAACCAACGCTCTATGATCGCTTCGATGAGACCTCGTTCCGATATTGGGAGCTGCAGCTGCAACAGGGACGAGAGCCCACTCCTGAGCAACTTGCCCGCCTGATCGAGGCAAACCTTGACCATCCGATACCTGTTTGGTTGCGGCCGATCCTCATAAAGGGTTTGCGCGGCGCGCTGAAGGGCAAGCGCGGCCGCCCACCACGCAATACAGACCAACAAGCGCGCCTCTGGCTGGCCAAGGCTGACTATTGCTGGAGGCTTGAAGAGGAGCGACAAGCCGAACATACAGAGCGTAAGCGGGCCAGCGAAACCAAGACAGTCAAGGGACGTCTCCACAAACCGGCGCATGAGCGAGTGGCCGAAAACGTCATACAGCGCTGGTGCCTCTCACTGAGCGTAAGAGCCTTCCTGAACGAGGTTGGTTCACGAAAATAGCCCCGATTTATTCTGAATGAGCCCGGCTCGGCGGACCGATAGACCCTCCTTGTTTAAACCCAACAAGGAGCTTCAAATGGAAGACCGATCGGAACGACACCAACTGGCCATCGTCTACAAGGACACGGGATCCCTCACTCCCCGCGTCACCAACCCGCGCACCCATTCCAAAAAGCAAGTCGAGCAGATCGCCAAAGCCATCCGGCAATTCGGCTTTACGAACCCGGTCCTGGTCGACCAGGACAACGGCGTCATCGCCGGCCACGGCCGGCTGGCCGCGGCCAAGCTGATCGGCATGGCCCAGGTCCCGACGCTCCGGCTCGCCGACATGAGTGAGGCTGAGGTCCGCGCTTATGTGATTGCGGACAATAAGCTTGCCGAGAACGCCGGCTGGGACAAGCGCCTGCTGGGCCTCGAGCTGCAATATCTCTCGGAGATCGATATTGATCTCGACATGACGATCACCGGCTTCGAGATCCCCGAGATCGACCTGCTGATCGAGGCGGTAGCACAGGACACGAAGACAAGCACCGATGCAGCTGATCAGCCGAGCGAGCCCGCCTCCGGCCCCGCCATCAGCCAAGTTGGAGACGTCTGGTGCATCGGTCAGCATCGGCTGATCTGCGGGGATTCGACTCAGGAACAGACTTATCGGCGCCTTCTCGATGGTGAGAAAGCCCAGATGGTGTTCTCCGACCCGCCCTACAACGTGCCAATCGCAGGTCATGTTTCCGGCAACGGCGAGGTCGTTCACCCGGAGTTCGCCATGGCTTCCGGCGAAATGTCGGATGCCGAGTTCACGGCCTTCCTCGCCTCGGTCTTCCGCAACCTCACGAGCCATTCCATCAACGGCGCGATCCACTTCCAGTGCATCGATTGGCGACATGTGCAACACATGCTAGCGGCCGCTGACGGTGTCTACAGCGAGCTGAAAAACCTCTGCGTTTGGGCCAAGAACAATGCAGGCATGGGCTCTTTCTACCGGTCGCAGCACGAACTCGTCTGCGTGTTCAAATCGGGCACAGCGCCGCATATCAACAATATCGATCTCGGTCGCTTCGGGCGCTACCGGACCAACGTATGGAATTATGACGGCGTCAGCTCGTTCGGCGCGGGTCGCGCGGACCTGCAGCTGCATCCGACCGTCAAACCTGTCGCTATGGTCGAGGACGCAATCGGGGACTGCTCGCGCAGGAAGGGCCTTATCCTCGATCCCTTTCTCGGCTCGGGCACAACGCTGATCGCGGCAGAGCGCACCGGCCGCATCGGATACGGCATCGAAATCGATCCGCGCTACTGCGATGTTACGCTGCGCCGACTTCAGGCCGTCTGCGGACTAGGTGCGGTCCTGGAGGCCACCGGCGAGCCCTTCGAGGCGGTTGCGGCGCGGCGTCAAGGCGACGAGCCTTGCTTCAGCGAGGCGGCCGAATAGGGGCCGGCGTGCGCCTGGCTGGTCTCCGCGCGGGACCGGCCGGCCTTCTGGATCTGACCTAGAGAATGCGCGCGGTCACCCAGCCGAACAGGCCGGCTTCGACCGCCGCATGCGGATTCCGGGGATTGC
>NZ_VSST01000067.1 GCF_019402665.1 Bradyrhizobium canariense | reverse complement strand
CCGGCCGACATCCGCGACCAGCTGACGAAGGCGATGAAGGAAGCGACCGACTTCAACAATACGCAGTCGCAGAAGGAGAACGAGGACGCGCTCGCCGATCAGGAAGAGCGGCAAGAGCGAGATCATCAAGCTCACGCCGGAGCAGGATGAGGCGATGCGTAAGGCCATGGAGCCGGTCTACAAGGACGCCGCAGGCCGCATCGGCCAACCGTTGATCGACGAGTTCCAGAAGGAAGCGAAGAGCACGACGAACTGATTTGAACGGACCATGAATGGGGCTTCCGTGCCGGGCGCGGAAGCCCCTTTTGTTGCGAATGATTTCCGATTGCGACTGAACTAAAATTCAGGAGCGTTACATCTTCGAAAGAACGCGCTCCCTGTCCAAGTTGTAAGTTGCGCGTAAGCCGCGCTGCGCCCATCCTCATGGCATCCTTCCAGAGGAGAGTTCGCATGAGGAAATTCACCATCGCCGCCATCGCCGTGCTCAGCATCGCCGGCTCGGGCGCGGTCTATGCCCACTATCATCGCCCGTGGATGCACGAGCACATGCGCCACATCCGCATGAACCCGGAAGACCGCGCCGCCATGGTCGACGCGCGGATCGCCGCCGTCCATGCCGGGCTGAAGCTCAACGCCGATCAGGAGAAGCTGTGGCCGCCGGTCGAGGCCGCCGTGCGCGACTTCGCCAAGCTGCGCATGGACCGCGCCAATGCGCGGATGAATGCCGGTCCCGGCGATGCCGGCAAGGACGCCAATAAGGACGCCAACAAGGATGCCGACAGGCCGGAAGATCCGGTCGCCCGCCTGCGCCAGCGCGCCGAGGACATGGGGGCGACGTCGGCGGCCCTGAAGAAGATCGCCGATGCCGCCGATCCGCTCTACAAGACTCTGGACGAGGGCCAGAAGCGGCGCCTCGCCGTGCTGACCCGCCACCGCGGCCCGTTCGGAGGCGGCGAAGACGGCCCGCGCCGCCACTTCATGGAGCGTGGCATGGACCGCATGATGGAGCGCGGTATGGACCACTTCCACCGTGACCGTTTCGACCGCGACGGCGGCCCGGACGGGGACCGCGAGGGCCGGCTCTGAGCCTGCAAGGGTGGCCCCGCTCAACCCTGGCGAAGCCGCTGGAATCCAGCGGCTTTTCGCTTTTTTGGGGGATGTGGGCACGCCCTTGGCATACCCTTGTCATAGCCTTGGAAAACTTACGTGCCATCGCTTGCCAGACCCGGATCGCTTTGCTAAACGACCGGCCTCGCAAGGCTTTAACCGCCTTTCGGGCGCATAGCTCAGTTGGTAGAGCAGCTGACTCTTAATCAGCGGGTCCCAGGTTCGAGCCCTGGTGCGCCCACCACCCTTAAGAGATTGGCCCGCAAGGGCTTTTTTAAATTCCTCCGCAGAACAAGCCGGGTCTCGTGCGACGCTTTTGATGGTCGCACGCCGTGCGACGAGTCGGATAATTAGGACCGAAGCCCCTCGACCTGTAACACGAAATCTACCGGTCTGCGTTCAGCTCTTCATACCTTCCTTCAGCACCTGCAATTCAAGCCTATCGATACCGAAATCGGCGCGAGCCGCATTGCGGGCGCGGCAGTGCTTCACGATGGTCTGCGCGCTTCGGTATGAATGTCCAGTAGAAGGCGCGGAGCTTCGGTTTGCACCTGAAGCGAAGGTCGGTATCGGCTGTTGCGCCTCCCCGATGTGAATCTATCGGGGGCGCTTCGCGACGCTCCCCGGTCCGGTGGTCCGCCGAGGCTTCGGCCCATTTTTCCTGCCACAGGTCAAACAGTGGCTTTTGCTCTACCTACGAACCTCGAGAATGCCATATCCATTAATGAGGGCAAACCTACAATTTTGTACGTTCGCGCGCTTAAGGACGTTGCCGGCGAGTCTCTTTCCGGCGGAGACCCTCGTCAGCTTCTTCAGGTCGAGGCGACATCGGCAAAAACGACGGCTATTTTGTTGAGCCTATATGGCCAAATTGGCGAGAGCACATTAGTGACCTCAACCATTTCCGTGAATCGGCGCCAAGCCGTTGCCTGTAGAATAAGGGCGAGCACCGGCGTCGGAAACCAGCGCCGATCAACGATTTGCTTCTCAGCTCAGCTCAACGCGTGAGCGGCCAATCCGTAGACCCACGGCTCGTTTTCCTTTCGGTTCAGGAATCGCCGTCCCTTGGACATGGTTGTGACCGTCTCGCTTATAGCGAGGCGGCTCTGCTGAAGATAATCAGCAAATAGGCCCGTCTGCTCCCGAGTATCGACGCGGGCGAAACGGCCGGTGAGATCCTTAAGATGCACGGCCGTGAGATGGATCGCGTCATAATCATTGCTGGCGACAATGGGACCGATCACGTGACCACGCCCGAACTCGCGCTTCATGGAGTAGCCGACTGTCTTGCCGTCGCGGCGCAGTACACAGATTGACGCACCTTCCGAAAGCAGAGCAAGCAGCTCCCGGCGGCTCGTGCCGAACGCACGCTCATCCAGCGCTGCAATCTCATTGAGTGTTTCGGCTGACGCCGATCTCAATTCGCCATCCAGAACTGATATCGGTGGAAGGGGTGATACGACCTCTCCCTGCCACTGATACACGACCGCTTCCTTGGTGAAGCCCAGCGACAGATAAAGATGATAGGCAGCATCGGTCGAGTTCAGGGTAAGATTCCGATCCCCACACCGTTCGAATACCTGTTCCATAAGCCATCGGCCGGTACCTTGTGCTTGGGTGCGCGGCGATGTGAGTACCAAGCCGATGGTGGCGAATTCGCTTCCGTGCGGGAACCACATCGCGCTTCCGAAAACGCGCCCGATGCCGTCAACAGCGACGATGCCTTGACCGGCGCGGCGCAGGAAATCCCAGTCCTTTGGCCGATGCGGCCAGCCGACCGCAATCGAGAGCGCGTGGAGCAGCTTCACATCAACGTCTCGAATGTCGCGCGCGACCAATTCGAAGGACTTCAGGCGTACGGATCGTCCCATCTCAGTTCATTCCTTCGCGGAATGCCAAAGTCTATGGCTTGGCGTGCTTTATGAACCTGCTGCCCAGTTGCGACAGCAAACGTGTTTGCCGCAGCATTGCACGGAAGGCCAGCAGGTTTCACCTGTTTTGGTACAAGTGTTCGAAATGTTCGGCATATAGCGCACCGAGATTCGGCAGAGAAAGCTTCTGCTTGCCGCTAGGCTGTAGATGTCCGGCGAGCTCGCTGCGCGCCAACAAGTCATTGAGCATCTCGCCGCGTGACACGAAGGGTCCCTCGATGGGGTTTCTTTTCAATTCCGATGCCGCTCGGGGCGCAATATTCCGCCAGATATTTGCGCGCGAGCTCCCCGATCTGGAATTCTACCAGGGGAGGAAAAGCATCGACCCGGAAAAGGTGCGGTATCTGCTGACCTGGAAAGTGCCGGACGACGTCTCGCGTTATCGCAATTTGGAGGTGCTCTTTTCCATCGGTGCCGGAGTCGACCAGTTCGTGCCCGAGATCATACCCGACCATGTGATGCTGGTGCGTATGGTCGAGGATGGCATCATACGCATGATGCAGGAATACGTCGTGCTCGGCGTGCTGGCGCTCCATCGCGAGATGCTCGCATATCGGGAGCAGCAGAGAAGGGGCAGGTGGCAAGATCTTGTCACCCCACAGGCGACCGAACGCCGCGTGGGTTTCCTGGGCGTTGGGATGCTGGCGCAAGCGGCAATCGATCGCCTCAAGCCCTTTGGATTTCCCCTTGCCGCATGGAGCCGCAGCAAAAATGTGGTCGAGGGCGTCACCTGCTTTCATGGCGACGATCAGCTGGGCAGTTTCCTGAGAGGAACGGATATTCTCGTCTGTCTTCTGCCCCTGACGGAGCAAACCCGCGGCCTCCTGAACTCAAAACTCTTCTCGTTTTTGCCGATGGGAGCGCGACTGCTGCATGTCGGCCGCGGCCCGCAGCTCGACCAGGCCGCACTCATCGAGGCGCTCGACGGCGGCCGCCTTGCAGCAGCTATGCTCGATGTCACCGACCCCGAGCCGCTGCCGGAAGGCCATGCGCTCTGGTCGCACCCGAAGGTGATGATAACTCCGCACATCGCATCCGTGACGCAACCGCATTCGGCGGCACAATCCGTCGTAGAAAACATCCGGCGCCACCGCGCTGGAAAAAATCCGATCGGGCTTGTCGATCGAACACTCGGCTATTAACCAAGGATGATGTCATGTCCCTTCTGATTTCTATCGATCCCGATCCGGACTTCGCACCAAAGAACGCCTTGCCTGTTCCGGAACGGCTCATTTCGGGCAATCCATCCTTCAAGACCTGGGCGCAGGACGCCTCCAAAGCCGAGAAGGTGCTGACCGGCGTCTGGGAAGCAACGCCCGGCGAGACCCATTCCATTAAGGGCACCACTTACGAGTTCTGCCACATCATCTCGGGTCTCATCGAAATTGAGGAAAAGGGTGGTGAGACGAAGACTTACCGCGCCGGCGACAGCTTTGTGATGAAGCCGGGCTTTGTCGGCATCTGGCGCACGATCGAGACCGTGCGAAAGATCTACGTCTGCGCTTATGACTGAGCACAAAGCTCGAAGTGCGCTCCTAATATAGGCGCGCTGTCAGAATAATCGCTTTTCGAGTCGCGTCTTATGCGATTCAACGCCGCCAGGCGCTTAATTCTCGATGAAAAATGCGGCGTTCGATCCTGTATTGCTCGGATGAGAAGATTCGATCTCACCGATGGCAAATCCAACAGCGTGCTTGTCGAACTCACGTCGAGCAGACTCGCTCGTGGACAAGGAACATGAGCCGATTACGCATCGCTGTGATGGCGGGGTTGGCCCCGAAGGGAAAAGAAGATGATCGCATTGAAGGACAAGGATCTGTTTCGCCAGCAGGCGTTGATCGGCGGCAACTGGCGGGATGCGAACGCGAAATCGACCGTTGATGTCATCGATCCTGCCAGCCAGAACGTCCTTGGCACTATCCCCGACATGGGGCGTGACGAGACTGCGGCTGCAATCAACGCTGCGGCTGATGCGTTCAAACGTTGGAAGAAGACTACTCACGCAGAACGCGCGGCACTTTTGGAGCGTTGGTATGAGCTCATGCGGCAGCATGAGCAGGATCTGGCGCTCTTGCTGACTTTGGAACAGGGCAAACCGCTTGCTGAATCGCTCGGAGAAATCCGCTATGGGGCATCCTTCGTAAAATGGTTTGCGGAAGAGGCTCGCCGGATCAACGGATCGACCATCCCGTCACCTACTGCCGATCGCCGCATTCTGGTGCTGAAAGAGCCGGTCGGCGTCTGCGGGATTATCACGCCCTGGAACTTTCCTAACGCCATGATCACGCGCAAGGTGGCACCTGCGCTTGCTGCGGGCTGCACCGTGGTCATCAAGCCATCTGAATTTACGCCGTTTTCGGCGCTCGCGATCGGCGTACTTGCGGAGCAGGCAGGGATCCCGGCGGGCGTCATTAATATAGTGACGGGCATGCCCGCGGAAATCGGCCAGGAATTGATGGCCAATGAAACTGTTCGCAAGATCTCGTTTACCGGGTCGACTCGCGTCGGCGCATTGCTGATGAAAGGCGCCGCCGACAACATCAAGAAGCTCAGCCTCGAGCTCGGCGGCAACGCGCCGTTCATCGTCTTTGATGATGCCGATCTCGACCGGGCCGTTGAGGGCGCGATTGCGTCGAAGTTTCGTAATGGCGGACAGACCTGCGTTTGCTGCAATCGCATTTTGGTACAATCAGGCATTTACGATGCCTTTGCAGAAAAGCTGGCCAGACGGGTTGCGAAAATGAAGGTCGGGGCCGGCACCGAAGAAGGCGTCGAAATCGGACCAATGATCAATGGCGCGGCGATAGAAAAGATCAAGCGGCACATCACAGACGCTCTGGACAAGGGCGCGAGGATCATCTCGCAGAGCGAATATATGCCGGAAGGTAGGCAATATGCCCGCCCCGTCGTGCTCGGTGAGGCAACGGCTGACATGCTCTTGGCCTCAGAAGAGACGTTCGGACCAGTCGCGCCGCTTTTCCGCTTCAAGACGGAGGACGAAGCGATCGCGATCGCGAACGGCACGCCCTTCGGTCTTGCCGCCTATTTCTATACGGAGAGCCTCAAGCGCTCATGGCGCGTTGCCGAGGCGCTGGAATTCGGCATGGTAGGCCTGAACACCGGCCTGATCTCGACCGAGGTCGCGCCTTTCGGCGGCGTAAAACAATCGGGGCTGGGGCGCGAAGGATCCCAGCTCGGGATAGATGAATATCTCGAGATCAAAACGCTTCATGTCGGCGGATTGGAATAAGGGGACGATTCCTGGTTTCAGGAGAGGAATCGAAGGGTTCTTCGATTTTGCGGCGGACCGCGTCCGCGCGATAAACAGCATGATGCCTCAACAGCGAAGTAACACAATTCTGTCGGATGAGTAGTTCAAACACAGAAAAAGGGGGCGGTTGAACCGCCCCCTTTATTCATCACGCAACAGTCTCTACTGAAATTTTCGAAGGTCTACGTGCCGCGAAAGAGCCCGAAAAGGATACGCCTTCACGCGCTTCTTCGAAGGGGCTCCAAGCCGACTGCGGCGGCGAGCCCGCCGATGTCCGCGACCTCAGTGTATTCATAGAAGGGGTTCGCGGGCTCGTGACCGCGGTTCACCCACACCTTGCTCTTGATGCCCAGGTCGTAGGCCGTCATCAGGTCGTACCGGAAGGACGAGGAGACGTGGGTAATATCTTCCGGGCCGCAGCCCAGCTTGTCGAGCATGTACTCGAAGCCCTTCATGTGCGGCTTGTAGGCGCCGGTCTCCTCGGCCGTGATGATCATGTGGAAGGGCGCGCCGAGCTTTTCGACGTTCGACATGATGAGGTTCTTCATGGAGTTCGACAGGATCACCAGCGGTAACTCCGTGGCGACTTTGGCCAGACCGGCCGGGACGTCGGGATGTGGACCCCATGTGTGGATCTCTTCATTGATGCGCTGGGCATCCTCCGGCCGAAATACGACACCGTTGCGCTTGCACGCGCGCTCCACCGAGTTGTGCACGACCTCGAAGTATGACTTCCACGCGCCAAGAACCTCGTCCAGGCGATAGGCAGCGAAATCCTTGATGAAACTTGCCATCGTCGTGGCAGAAAGCCGGGAGCCGTAGACTCGCCTTGCCGCACCGGCCATGTCGAAATTCGTCAGCGTGCCATAGCAATCGAAAGTGATATATTTCGGTCGGAACTTGGTCATGACGTGGAATCCTCCAATCTTCTCGGCACCGCGCGCCGGTACGACAAGCATCATAAGGAGCATCTCGTAAGATAAAGCGCCGCTTTCGCTGAAGCCGGAAGCAGATTGTGTCGTACCGGATCGAAGCTTTGGCAGAGAGTTGCGCCAAGCAACCGCTCGCGTTGAGCAGCACCGTCATGCGCCGGGCCTGCTCCGGCATAAGCTGCGGCATCGATCACCAACGAAAGTCAAAACTCCTCCGATCCGGGCGCGGCTTGGGAGGAACTGCCGTCCTGGATATCCTAATCTGCCTTCGGGTTGATATGGAGGACGACATGTTGAGCAATTCGCTGATCGAGCTGGATCGTGCGCATCTGGTTCACCCGGTCTCATCCTATCGCACTCACGAGGCCTTGGGTGTGCGGGTGTTAAGATCGGCGAAGGGCGCGACGCTGACCGACGTCTCGGGCCATCAATTGCTCGACGGCTTCGCCGGCCTGTGGTGTGTCAATGCCGGGTACGGACAAGACAGCATCGTTGATGCAGCCACGAGACAACTGCGCGAACTGCCCTATGCGACGGGCTATTTCGGGTTGGGCTCCGATCCAGCCATCCGGCTGGCCGCCAGGTTGGCCGAATTAGCGCCTGGCGATTTGAACCATGTTTACTTCACGCTGGGTGGCTCCGATGCCGTCGACAGCACGATCCGATTTATTCGGTACTATTATCATGCCAAGGGTACGCCGGAGAAGGATCAGTTCATTTCCGTCGAGCATGGCTACCATGGATCGTCGACGGCAGGGTCCGGCTTGACCGCGATCCCTGCCTTTCATGCGGGCTTTGGGGTACCTTATAGCTGGCAGCACAAAATTCCGTCGCACTATGCCTATCGTAATCCTGTCGGTTCCCATCCTCAGGCTATCATTGCTGCGTCGGTTGCGGCCCTGCGAGCCAAGATCGCCGAACTGGGCGCAGACCGCGTTGCGGCTTTTTACGTCGAGCCAATTCAGGGATCAGGGGGTGTCCTCGTGCCACCGCCGTCTTGGCTGAAAGCCATGCACGCTGTTTGCCGGGAGAACGATATTTTGTTCGTTGCCGATGAGGTCATCACTGGCTTTGGTCGTGTCGGCCCATTTTTCGCATGCGAAGAAGACGACGTCGTGCCGGATTTCATGACCACCGCAAAGGGTCTGACGTCGGGCTATGTGCCGATGGGAGCCGTTTTCATGTCCGACCGCGTCTACAATACGATTGCGGACGGAGCCGGCAGGACGGCGGTCGGCCACGGCTACACCTATTCCGCACATCCCGTCAGTGCAGCGGTCGGACTCGCGTGCCTGGATCTTTACGAAAGCGGCTTGTTGGCAAACGGCCGGAAGGCCGGGCACCGCCTGATGGAGGGCCTTCGCGCGCTTGCAGATCATCCACTTGTCGGCGATGTCCGTGGTCGCGGCATGCTGGCCGCAATCGAGCTCGTCACGGACAAGGAGCGCAAGACGCCCCTGCCGGCGGAAGCCGACGCGGCGCGCCGCATCTTCGACCGCGCATGGGACAACGGTCTCGTCATCCGCGCCTTTGCCCAGGGCGTGCTGGGTTTTGCGCCCCCGCTCTGCTGCACGGATGGGGACATCGACGGCATCATCGAACGAACTCGCATGACGCTCGACCAAACCCTCGAAGACAGCGACGTCCGCGCGGCGATGAAATGATGATCACTGCGCCTGTCATTCCGAGGCCAGCAAAAGCCTGAGCCGTAGCGCGACGCGACGATCTGTCCATGCCCCCCGAGGTGGAGGATTGTTCTTCAGCTATTGAATATGCTTTCGAGAGGCAGATGGGATTTCACGATCGGGGACTTCAGCACGACAAAACTGAAGTATTTGTCGATTCCGATATCCATCTCGACGAGACGTTCCATCAGCGCCTGATATTCGCTGATTCCCGCTGTGATAAACTTCACGAGGTAGTCATATCCGCCCGAAACCAGATGGCATTCGACGACTGAATCTATCTTTTCGATAGTCGTGAGAAAGCGCGCGAAATCGATCTGGCGATGATTTTTGAGCGTGATCTCGGCGAACACAGTCAGAGTTTGTCCGAGCTTGGAGACGTCGATCTGGGCGGAATAGCCGGTGATGAAGCCCTCCGTCTGGAGTCTCTTGACGCGCATCAGGCAGGGGCTCGGGGAAAGGTTTATAAGCTCTGCGAGCTCGACGTTGGAAGTCCGCCCGTTCTTCTGCAGTTCGCATAAAATCCTGATGTCGATCTTATCGAGCTTCATAAGCAATGCCATGAGATGGGAGCCATAGCGGCGTCAAGGCTTTGAGGCTTCAGCGTCATACGCACTGTCATAGCACCAACCAGCTTCCTTTCCCACCGGGCGGAGAGATTGCTTTTCAGAACTCGGCGACCTTGCCCCAGGCACCCGTTTTCAGCCGCTCCGGCCTGTATGGACGCGGGTCGACGATCGGCGCAGTACCCGTAATGATGTCGGCGATTAGGTGCCCCGCGCCGGGGCCAATCCCGAAACCGTGGCCGCTGAACCCTGCCGCAAGGATAAAGCCTGGAATCGCCCCCACCTCACCGATTGCGGGAACGCCATCCGGTGTGCTGTCAATATAACCGGCCCAGACATTGGAGATTGCGACGCGACGGAGTTCAGGCAGCAATTCGCAAGCTCGTTGATGTGTCAGCCGAATCTGCCGCATGTCGGGACGGGGACTAAGTGTCCGGTTCAGCTCCATCGGGGTCGTCTCATCGAGCGCCCACTTCGCCAAGGATTCATGACCTTGGCGCATGCCCTCGAATGCTCCAGGGGCGAGACTGCGCCAGCGTCGCGCGAACATAGGCACGAATTCGCGAGCGAACCTGAATTGCTGCGGCGTTGGATCGACGCGCGCACGCCCGCCGATCGCCGCAGTGTATCCGCCGTTGCTACGTCGCGTAAGCGACACGAGTGCGGTGTGCAGGGCATCAGGCAGGCCGGCTGCGCCAGGAGCCACGGCGAGAATGGACTGGCGCACGGACGCCTGCGGGAAGCGAATGCCGAGCTGGTTGCAGAACGAAGAGGCCCAGGCCCCTCCTGCCATGACCACCGTGTTGGTCCGGATTGTGCCTGTTTCGGTCACTACGCCGCTCACCCGGCCGGCACGGAGCTCTATGCCGCGAGCGGCGCAGTGCTGGTGCACCGTGCCGCCAGCCGTCATGATCGCACGCGCGACCACGGGCACAGCCTTCGAAGGGTCTGCCGTTCCGTCGGTTGGAGAGAATACGCCGCCTTTCCATTTGCGGCCCGTCGCTTTGCCCCTCTCGCTCGCTTCGTTCGTGCTCAACATCTGTGTCGTAACGCCGACCGTCTTTGCAAAATCGCGCCACTTCGCCCAGCCGGTCAGCTCATTTTCGTCATTCGACAGATAGAGAAGCCCGCAGCGGCGGAACCCCGTGTCTTCCCCGGTCTCCTGTGCTACTGTCTCCCAAAGATCGAGACTCTTGGTGGCAATCGGTAGCTCGCGCGCGTCGCGATTCTGTTGACGACACCATCCCCAATTGCGACTGGACTGCTCGGCGGCGACACGCCCCTTTTCGAGCAAGGCGACCTTAACGCCGCGGCGGGCGAGATAGTACGCCGTGAACACGCCCACCACGCCGCCGCCAATGACGACGACGTCAGCCTCTTGAGGCAGAGACGGGCTTGATTCAATATGGATGAGCGGCGCACTCATGAAGCGAGGACTCCCGGCGTTTGACCTATCGTAGCTGAGCATTCGCGGCAGGTGCTCTGCGGGAATTTGTGATTAGACGGAATATTCTGCGGTTTGCCGACTTCTGTTCAAGCTATTATTGTGAGAACACGTCGCTGGCGCCCACCTCATTCGCCAAAGCACCAGGGCATCAAGCTTTGAGCGCGTGCGGCCGTGCCGTGCACAACGATAGTGCGCTTGTGCGTAAAAGACAGGCCGCCTGAGAGTTCTCTCGTCGCGGCGGCAATCTCAATCTAGTCCGGTTCGGTAATTGATCTCCGACGTTTGGCGGCGCAGACTGAAATGCCAGATGGCACTTCGTTTTCAGAACTTCCTGCTGCCCATACGGCGCGTTTCGGCGACTCTGGGGTGATTGAAGCAGTCAAACTCGCGAATGCCGGGTCAATGTCGATCAATGGCAGAAGTTCTAAAGGGAAGCTGGATGAGCCTTGTCCAGGAACAGACCTCCACAAGAGCAATCAAGCTGGATGGGATTGTTAGCTCCAAGAACTTCGATTCAGTGATCGAGTTGGCCGCTCGTCCGATGTTTTGGCTTGAGCGACAGCTTTTTTTGCTGTTGAGCACCAAGCTTTGAATCATGTCGCACTCTCCGAACAGGGAATGGCAAAATGAGCGGCGAATTTTCGACCTGTCCGATCGTCGCGGCGCCAACAATGGCCGAAGAGCCAATCCGCAGCAGAACGACCCAACGCCGTTGAAAGGGGAGACTGTTCAAATGGCCTCTGCCTCTCAGGCTGTAGCTTCGGAAGATGTGGCACTCTCGGTGCGTGACCTGACCGTGAGCTTGCCGGCCGGGATGGAGCGGGCTCACGCCGTCGAGAACGTCTCCTTTGATCTGAAGCGTGGTCAGATACTGTGCATCATTGGAGAGTCCGGATCGGGCAAGTCGGTCACAGCCAATGCGATCATGGGGCTTCTGCCCAAGGCGATACGTGTTACCTCGGGTTCGATCGACCTGAATGGGACCAACATCGTAGCCATTTCGCCCGATAAGCTCCGCAACCTTCGCGGCCGCGTCGTCTCGATGATCTTTCAAGATCCGCTCTCAGCGCTCAATCCGCTGATGACCGTGGGCGCGCAGATCGAGGAAGTGATGGCAGCGCACGACGTTGGGACCGCGAAATCCCGTCGCAGCCGCGCCATAGACTTGTTGGTTGAAGTCGGTCTTCCCGATCCGCAACTCATGTATCACCAGTATCCATTCCGGCTTTCGGGCGGGCAACGGCAGCGGGTGATGATCGCCATGGCCCTGGCTCTTGAGCCCGCGATCCTGATTGCGGACGAGCCGACGACCGCACTCGACGTGACGACGCAGGCGCAGATCCTCAAACTGATCCGCGACATTCAGCGCCGCAAGGGAATGAGCGTGATGTTCATCACCCATGACTTTGGAGTCGTGGCGGAGATTGCCGATTCCGTTGTGGTGATGGAGAAGGGCCATTGCGTGGAGCAAGGCAGTGCCGAGCAAGTGCTCAAGTCGCCCAGTCACCTCTATACGCGCCGCCTGATCGCGGCCGTGCCGCACCTGACCGGCAAGGACCGCAATCCGTTGGAAGCCGCCGACAGGGCGTCAATCCTGAAGGTCGAGTGTCTGGTCAAGACCTATCGCAGCGGCAGTGCGCTTTTCCGCACGCAGCGCATCGTGACTGCGGTCAATGGTGTCTCGTTCGATCTCACGCAGGGCCGCACGCTAGGCGTTGTCGGAGAAAGCGGTTCGGGCAAATCGTCGCTCGGCCGGCTGCTGATCAAGCTCATGGAGAGCGACGGTGGCTCGATTCTGTTCGAAGGCCGCGACGTCGCCGGGCTTACCGAGGCCGAGTTTCGGCCGCTGCGGCCAAAAATCCAGATGATCTTCCAGGATCCTTTTGCGTCGCTCAACCCGCGCTCGACGGTCGGGCAAATTCTCACAGTAGGGCCGGTCGCGCACGGCGTGCCGCACAGAGAGGCTGGTGAGCGGGCGCGTGAGCTTCTGTCCCATGTGGGCCTGGATTCAGGCGCCTTTGAACGCTATCCGCACGAATTCTCCGGCGGGCAGCGCCAGCGCGTCGGCATCGCCCGGGCGCTGATGTTCAAACCAAAATTGCTGATCGCCGACGAAGCCGTCTCCGCGCTTGACGTGTCAATCCAGGCCCAGATCCTGAAGCTGCTGGACCAGATTCAGCGGGAGACTGGCGTCTCGATGATCTTCATCACGCATGATCTGCGCGTCGCCAGCCAGATCTGCGATGAAATTGCGGTTATGCATCGAGGACAGATCATCGAACGCGGACCGCCGTCGCAGATCTTCCTGGACCCGAAATCCGCCTACACGCGCGAGCTCGTCGCTGCCATCCCCGGCGAGCAGCCAAGGGGCGCTCGCGCGCTCGCGGGAGTCAATGAACACCGGCGGGACACAGCCAAGAACGAGGAGAGGTCATGACGGAAGCTTATTTTGACTCGAGCTATTCACGGCGCAATGCACTTCGATTGATGGTGGCCGGGGCTGCCGGCCTCGCTGCACCAGGCCTGTTGGGTACGCCCGCCTTCGCTCAGAAGGCTCCCGCCAAACCGAGCGGTCGCATCGTCGTCGGACTTGGACAAGAGCCGACAGTCTTCAATCCGCTGATGGTACACATTGAAGTCGATGATGGTGTCCATTTCTCGGTTTTTGACGCGCTGTTCCGGATCGACCCAAAAGGCGAGATTCAGCCCAACCTTGCCGTCGAAGTACCGAACCAGAAGAACGGCGGCATTTCGGAGGACGGTCTCAAATGGCACCTTCGTTTGCGTGATGATGTCCGCTGGCACGACGGCAAACCCTTCACGGCCGAGGATGTGAAGTTCACCCTCGAACTGATCACCAACCCGGACTTCCGGAGTTGGCGCACCGCCGGCCATGCCCTCGTGCGCGACATCACGGTGATCTCGCCCACGGAGATCTCGTGGCGAATGGAACAGGTTTTTGCGCCTTATCTGTCGTTCCTCACCGAAACCTTCATCGTGCCCAAGCACATCCTCGAGAAGGAGGCCAATCCAAACAACGCTGCCTTCAACCAGGCGCCTGTTGGCACCGGCGCGTTCAAGTGGGGCCAGCGGGTCGCAGGCGATCATCTCGAGCTCGTGGCTAACTCCGAATATTTCGGAGAAGGCCCTCACATCGAGAAGCTGATCTTCAAATACATTCCCGACCTCACCGTCCTCTACACTCAGTTCAAGAGCGGCGACGTGGACCTGATGGGGCAGCCGTACATCACAGCTGACCATTACGAGGAAGCCAAGGCGCTGGCGAACCGAGTTGTGACACTGGTCCCAAAGGCCTCATTCGAGTCCTTTTACCTGAATCTGGAGCGTCCACAGTTCAGGGAGCTTGCAGTCCGTGAGGCGCTCTATGCAGCCATCGACAAGGAATCGATTATCCAGGGGCTCTATTACGGCGTGCCGACTCCGACGGAGACCTTCATGCCGAGGCAGGCCATCTACTATAACCCCAATCTTCCAGCGCACGCATACAATCTGGACCGCGCGCGCCAGATCCTCGACCAAGCCGGCTGGATGCCCGGGCGGGATGGCATTCGGGCCAAAAGCGGCGTCCGCCTGTCCTTTGCCAGCTCGACCACTTCAGGCGATCCGCTTCGCGAGCAGGTGCAGCAGTTCTTGCAGCAGACATTTTCTCAGTTGGGCGTCGAGATGAAGATATCGAACTTGCCCGCCGCCGTGATGTGGGGCGAGTTCTGGCAGCAATCGCAATTCGATTCCGTGATCGTCGGTAGCACGTATCTGATCGGTGCTGACCCGGACGTGACCAATCGCTTGCACTCGCGTTCGATTAGAACGAAGGGCGGGCGTGGTTCGAATAATGCGCAGTATTCAAATCTAGAGGTCGATGCCTTGCTCGATCAAGGGGTTCGCAGCTTCGATCCGGACGCGCGGCGCACGATCTACCGTCGGGTACAAGAGCTTGTTCGTCGCGACCTGCCCTTCCTTCCGCTGTACCAGATCAATGCGGTCCAGGGTAACAAGAAAGGCATTTCCGGGGTCGCGCCGAACGTCAACACGCGCACTGAATCTTGGAACGCGCTGGCTTGGTCTTGGGCGAGTTGACGTATCGCCGCCCGGGGCCCGGATAGGCGCAGGGCGGCGACCGACTAGCCGCTGTCAAGTTAATATGGAGACTCGAATGCCCGGGTTCCTGCTCAATCGTTTTTCGCAGAGCATCGTGCTGTTGGTGATCGTCTCGATCATCGGCTTCACGGTGCTCAACTTCATGCCGGGCGGTCCTCTCGCGCAGTTCGGTCTGGATCCCGGCATGACTCAGAAGGACATTGAGCGACTGGCAGAGCAGCTCGGGCTGAACCGGCCGCTGTGGATTCAGTATTTTGATTGGGCTTGGCGGCTGGTTCAAGGCGACTGGGGACACTCTTTCCGCGACGGCACGCCGGTGCTGGCGGTGATTGGGCGTCACCTTTTCGCGACGTTGCTGCTCATGGGCACCTCCACGGCACTGGCCATCGCCATTGGTTCCTGGATCGGAATCCGCGGTGCCACCCACCGCTATTCCCTGTTCGATTATTGCGCGACGATCGGCGCCATGGTCGCGCTGTCGGTCCCGACCTTTTGGTTCGGTCTCGTCGGCATCTATATCTTCACGCTGAAGCTCGGTTGGGTGCCTGCAGGGAACATGTACACGATCGGTGACGGCTCGGTGCCGGACTACTTGCATCACCTGATCCTGCCAAGTTTGGTGCTGTCGCTGGTCCACGTCGCGGTCTGGAGTCGCTACATGCGCACCGCGACACTCGATGCACTGAGCCAGGATTTCGTCAAGACGGCTCGCGCCAAGGGCCTGAGTGAGCGCCGCATCCTGCTGAAGCATGTCGTCGGCAATGCGCTGTTGCCGATGATCACGCTGGCTGGGGTGCAGTTGCCGAGCATTCTGACTGGCGCGTTGGTCACTGAGACCATCTTTACCTGGCCGGGAATGGGGCGGCTGTTTCTCGACAGCCTCGGCTACAGTGATTATCCGATGGTCATGGGGCTGTTGATATTCTCAGCCATCCTTGTCGTGCTGGGCAATCTCGTCGCAGACATCCTTGTCGCACTCGTCGATCCGCGCATTCGTCTCAGCTGAAGACGCAGGTTCGTGCCGTCAACAGGAGTCCCAATTATGACTGACATCGCCGCCCACCTCCCTCCAATTCGCTGGTGGCACAGCCGCGGTGTGCGCCGCTTCATGCGACACCATCTGGCGCTGCTCGGATTCGCGATGATCGCCCTGCTCGTGTTGGCGTGCGTCTTGGGCCCCTACGCCTTGCCTTACGACTCGCTCCACATAGATATGCGCGCCCGTTTTGCTCCTCCGTTGAGTGGTCATCATTATTTCGGCACTGACCCGTTGGGGCGAGACTTGGCTGTGCGGCTGTTGATGGCTGGGCGCGTCTCACTGCTGGTGGGATTCTCCGCGATGTTGTTGTCAACGCTGATCGGAACGCTCGTTGGCGTGACCGCAGGCTATCGCGGCGGCTGGATCGGAGCGGCGCTGATGCGCACGGTGGATGGCTTTCTTTCCTTCCCCTCGATTTTCCTCGTGCTGGCGTTGGCGGCGACGCTCCGGCCCAGTCCGATGATGATCACTGTCATCATCGCTGTCACGAGCTGGATGGAGGTTGCCAGGATCGTCGAAGCCGAGGTCCGTTCGCTGCGCGAGCGCGAGTTTGTCCAGGCCGCGCGCATGGTCGGTCTGAGCGGCAGGCATATCATGCTTCGCGAAATTCTGCCCAATGCCACCGGTCCGATCATTGTGGCCGCAAGCCTCACCGTCGCCCGTGCGATTCTTCTGGAGGCCTATATCAGTTTCCTCGGTTACGGCATCCAACCACCGCTGCCCAGCTGGGGCAATCTGCTCAACGGCGCCCAGCAATATCTGGCCAGCGCTCCCTGGCTTGCCATCATTCCAGGCGCGGCGATTACGATCGCAGTGACCAGCTTCAACTTCATCGGCGACGGGTTGCGCGATGCGCTTGACGTTAGAGATGACCACATTTGACGGCTTGAGCCCAGGTGGCAGGCAGCGGACAGCGTTGAAGGCTATCCGGCAGAACCTCCTGATAGCGTAGACGTCGCAAGCACCGCGTTGGCTGATCAGAATCCGTCTTGTCAGTAATCCAAGGCCACCTTTAACACCCGAGAAGTCAGCGACATGCACGAGCCCAGAGCCGCAGAGAAGGACACGCCCTATTGGTGGGAAGCCGCACCACTTAGGTCGCTGCCTCAACAGACTCTTCCCAAGAAACTTGACGTACTGATCGTGGGCGCTGGCTATGCCTCTCTTTCGGCCGGGCTGGTGCTGGCGCGCGAGGGACGCTCGGTTGCGGCCTTTGACGCGATGACTCCGGGCGAGGGCGCCTCGACGCGCAACGGTGGAATAACCAGCGCAAGCATACGGCCGGATTACGCGGCGATCTCCCGACGCTTCGGCGAAGACAAGGCGTTGGCAATCGAGGCCGAAGGCAAGATCGCCCGCGAATTCCTTTACGATTTCATCAAGACTGAAGGGCTCGCCTGTGATTTCCGACTGGTCGGGCAGTTCAAGGGCGCGTTCGGATATGAGCAGTACGACACGATGGCGCGTAGCGCGGAAGTATTAGCGAAGAGGCTGCGGATCGAGTCTCACGCCGTACCCTATGCCGAGCAGCGCAGTTACATCGGCACCGATGTCTACCGGGGTGGAACAGTCCGGATGGATATCGGTGGGCTACAACCGGCGAAGTTTCACGCTGAACTGCTTCGCGTGGCGCTCGCTTCGGGCGTCGCGGTTCATGCGGACACGCCCGTCATCTCAATTGAGAGGGACGGCTCCGGATTCCGCATCGTGACCTCGGCCGGTTCGGTGCAGGCGCGTCAGGTTCTGGTTTGCACGAATGGCTATACTGATAGCGCCGTTCCCTTCCTGCGCCGCAGGCTGGTCCCGGTTCGCAGCCGGATCATTGCAACCGAGGAGCTCGCACCTGACGTCATAGCGCGGCTGATGCCCAAACGCATGATGATGACCGAGAACCGCCAGATCGGGTTCTATTACCGCCCATCGCCCGACGGCAAACGTATCCTGTTAGGGGGGCGCGACAGCTCTCGTGTCGGTAACCCGGTGGCTCCAAAGCTCCTGCTGCGCAAGGGGCTGGTGAACCTTTTCCCCGAACTCGAGAATGTTCGCCTTTCGCACAGCTGGTTCGGCAATGTGGCGATGAATCGCGACATGCTCCCGCGCATCTTCGAAGAGGACGGTGTGGTTTATGCCACTGGCTTCTGCGGTTCAGGCGTCGTCTGGGCGCCTTGGATCGGGATGCACGCGGCCCACAAGCTGATGGGAAACCACGAACGGGCGCGCACCGCCTTTGACTTCCGTCCGCCGGACTCCATCCCGCTCTATCGTGGCGATCCCTGGTTCATGCCCGCCATGATCTGGGGATATCGGATGCAGGATCATTTCGCGCTGTGGCGCGACCGCCGCTGACGGCTGGAAGCTCCATCGGGCATTCTCAAAGGTACAACCCGGGTCATGGAGCTGGCGGCACTGCCGCCTCTCGAAAGAAGAGCATCGATGCACTACGTATCCACGCGCGGACATTCAGGTCGCAGACAGTTCTGCGAGACATTGCTTGAAGGCCTCGCCGAGGACGGCGGGCTGTACGTACCTGAGACCTACCCGCGTGTGGACGCCGCTACATTGGATGCATGGCGTTCCTTGTCCTATCCCAGCCTCGCCTTCGAGGTCCTGTCGCTCTACGTCAGCGATATTCCGCCCGCTGACCTGAAGGCAATCTGCGAAAAGACCTACACGCCCGAGATATTTGGAGCTTCGAGCATCGTTTTGCTTCGAAAGCTGGAGACGCGGCTTTACCTCCAGGAATTGTCGAACGGTCCTACGCTGGCGTTCAAGGACATGGCCATGCAGTTGCTCGGCAATCTGCTCGAGTACGAACTGGCACGCCGGCACGACGAATTGAACATTCTTGGGGCCACCAGTGGCGACACCGGGAGCGCTGCGGAATACGCAATGCGCGGCAAGAAGGGGGTGCGGATCTTCATGATGTCGCCCCTCGGACGGATGAGCTCCTTTCAGCAAGCTCAGATGTTCAGCCTGCAGGACGCCAACATCCACAACATCGCCATAGATGGCGTGTTCGACGATTGCCAAGACATCGTCAAATGTGTGTCCAGCGATCTGGAATTCAAACGACGATATAAGATAGGTGCAGTGAATTCGATCAACTGGGCCCGACTGGTCGCGCAGGTCGTCTATTATTTCTCCGGCTATTTTCAAGTCTCCGAAGGGAGGTCAGCAGGCGTTGACTTTTCCGTGCCTTCAGGAAACTTCGGAAACATCTGCGCTGGTCATGTTGCGCGCATGATGGGACTTCCAATATCCCGTCTCGTTCTTGCGACCAACGAAAACGACGTGCTCGACGAGTTTTTCCGCACCGGCGTTTATCGCGCCAGAAGCCGAGCTGACACGCTTGAAACATCGAGCCCTTCCATGGATATTTCCAAGGCGTCAAATCTCGAGCGGTTCATCTTCGATTTACTCGGTCGCAACGCCAGTCGGACGAAATCGCTGTTTGAGAACCAACTTCGGAAATGCGGTTCGTTCGACCTCAGCGGTGATCCCAGCTTCGTAACGGCGGCGGCGCGTTTTGGATTCCGCAGCGGCAGGAGCACCCATGCCGATCGACTGGCGACGATCCGTGACACGTGGGACCGCTACAACACAATGATCGATCCTCACACTGCGGATGGTGTGACGGTCGGGCGCATGCATGCGAACCCCGAGACGCCGATGCTTGTGCTCGAAACTGCACAGCCAATCAAATTCGCTTCGACGATCAAGGAAGCGTTAGGCCGGCAGCCAGATCGTCCGCAACGGTTCGATGGACTAGAAGGGCTGCCGAGGCGAGTCAAAGTCCTTCCCCCGGATGGACGGGCCGTGAAGAACTACATCGCCGACGTCGTGCAGGGTGCGACGTGCTGAAGGGTCGGTTTCGGATCGAGGAGTGTTTCAGCCTCGGCCGGAGTTGTCATGCGACGAGGTTCGCAACGCAAAAGCGACCGCGACGTTGCAAGCACGCCTGAGGATGGCGACCGGTGTCAGCGGACGCGAGTAAAGTTGCGGTCGGCCCTCACGGGTTCGGCGGGTCTTGGCGCGAAGCTGACCTTGGCGCACGAGCCGCTGACAGCAGATTGTCTCTTCTACCGTATCATCAATGCAATACCCTGCCGAACTTTGCGTCAGTCTGATCGCGTAATGCTGTCGGAGCCAAGGTACGCTGCAATTCGTGTGAACATCGTCAGACGGACCTCGCCGTGTCAGGCACTGACGATTAGTCCGGTAACCGAAGCGAGAGACGTCGACGCATCATGGCAACCGCAGCTACCCAGGCCGGAGATCGCGCGAACGAAGACGTGGCCCTGATCCCTTTCGCGAGAGCGCACCTGAAAGGTGCGCTGAAGCTCTCGCAGGAGATGTCTTGGCCGTATCTGCTCAAGGATTGGGAATTTGCGCTGCAGCTTGGCCGCGGTTTCGTGGTGACGAGTGCGGGTGCTGTGGTAGGGACCGCGCTGTGGTGGCCTTACGGCGACACCCATGCTTCCGCCGGAATGATCATCGTCTCGAAAGCCGTTCAGGGACGGGGTTACGGGGCCCGGCTGATGGACGCGCTGCTCGCGGCGGCACGACCACGGATCATCACGCTGAATTCGACGGCAGAGGGCCTTGCGCTTTACGCACGCCGCGGCTTCGCGAGCATCGGCATGCTGCACCAGCATCATGGCGTTCCTCGCCAGCGCCGCGACACGCCGCCGCTCGCAAACGTCAGATTGATGGTTCCATCGGACTTCGGGGCGATCGTGGAGCTCGATCACGAGGCCTCCGGCTGGACGAGGCGCGAGATGCTGAACCGGCTGATCGAGGTCGGCGACGGCTACGTCCTCTTGCGTGACGGCACGCCCCGCGGCTACGCCATTTCCCGTCTCTTCGGCCGCGGGCATGTCATCGGCCCTGTGGTTGCCGAGAGCCCGACTGATGCGCGCGCATTGATCGAGGCCGCGCTCGCGCCCCTCGGGAGTGTCTTCGTCCGGATCGACACCTCTGCCTCCTCGCAGCTCGGGGACTGGCTCGAAAGCATCGGGCTGCAGCAGGTCAGCGACGCCACCACCATGGTCATGGGGGCGCAGACGCCATCGACCGGGCCAGCGCGCAGGTTCGCGGTCGCCAACCAGTCGTTCGGCTAGGAGACCTTGAGATGCAACGCTGGGATATGCGCGGGATCGATGTCCACAACGCCGCGCCATGCGAAATAGCCGCGACGGTCGGCGCGTTGGCGACGCCGGCCCTCCTGCTCGACAAAGACCGGCTGGATCGCAATCTCGCCCGTCTGTCCTCTCGTATGGCCGCGGCTGGCGTCGTGCTGCGCCCCCATATGAAAACCGCGAAATCCATTGAGGTCGCCCGGCGCGCCTATCCCTCCGGGCCCGGGCCGATCACCGTCTCCACCTTGGCGGAGGCTGAGTACTTCGCGCAGTACGGTTTCCGTGACGTGACATATGCCGTCGGCGTGGCACCGCACACCGCTGAAAGGGCGATCCGTCTCCGCAAAGCCGGCGTTGACCTTAAGGTGCTGCTCGATTCCCCTGAACAGGCGGCGATGTTGGGCGCGGCCGCGCACGCCGCCGGCGTGACGCCCTCCGCCTTCATCGAGATCGACTGCGACGGCCATCGCGGGGGGCTGACCGCCACCGATCCCAAACTCATCGCCGTCGCGGCGGCCCTGGCCGAGGCCGGCGTCACGCTCGCCGGCATTCTCACCCATGCCGGCGAATCTTACAGCCTTTACACGTCCGATGCTCTCGTCGCGGCAGCAGAGAACGAAAGGGCCGTGGCCGTGGCGGCCGCGGAGACATTGCGGGCGGCGGGGCATGAATGCCCGGTCGTGAGTGTCGGTTCGACGCCGACCGCCCATTTCGCCGATGACCTGACCGGTGTCACGGAGATGCGGGCCGGCGTCTACATGTTCTTCGATCTGGTGATGCACGGCGTCGGTGTTTGCACGACCGACGACATCGCGATCTCGGTTCTCGCCACCATCATCGGCACGAAGCCGGAGAAGGGATGGATCTTGGTCGATGCGGGCTGGATGGCACTGTCACGCGATCGCGGCACCGCGGCGCAGCGGGTTGACCAAGGTTACGGTCTCGTCTGCGATCTGTCCGGCCAACTCTATCCGAACCTGATCGTCGCGCAGGCGAGCCAGGAGCACGGCATCCTCGCCGTCAGGTCCGGATCGGCTGCAGCCCTCCCGCATATCCCGATCGGCGCGAAGGTCAGGATTCTGCCCAATCATGCCTGCGCGATGGCGTCACAGCACGAACTGTACAATGTCATCTCGGCGGGAAGTGACGCAATCGAAGCTCAGTGGCCGCGGATGCGCGGCTGGTAAACCTGAAACAGAATCGGGCGGCGATTTGCGCATGCCCAGCTTCCGCTGGTCGGCGCCTATTACCGGATCAAGGATCGCTTCCAATGACCTCGGCCGTTCGACACCTGACGGAAGCCGGCTTCCTCGGCAAATTCTACATCGACGGAGAATGGCGCAAGCCCAGCGGATCGGCGATGGCGGTCGTCGTCAACCCGGCGGCCGAGCAGCCAATCGCCGAAGTCGCGCTCGGAAACGACGAGGACGTGGAATACGCGGTCGCCGCGGCCAGACGAGCCTTCGCGGGCTGGTCTTGCAAGCCGGCTCCGGAGCGTGCAGCGCTGCTCGACCGGATCCATGGTTTGCTCCTGGAGCGGCTCGAGCTGTTCGCGCAGGCGATCACGAGCGAGATGGGGGCCGCTATCACCTATGCGCGCCGCGCCCAGGTGCCGCTGGCCGCCGAACATATCCGCGTCGCGCGTGACAATCTCGCGACCTATTCTTTCATCAGCCCGCGCGGCAGCACCGCCCTCATGCGCGAGGCGATCGGCGTCTGTGGTCTCATCACCCCTTGGAATTGGCCTCTCTACCAGATCACAGCCAAGGTCGGTCCGGCGCTCGCGGCGGGCTGCACGGTGGTGTTGAAGCCAAGCGAATTGTCGCCCCTGAGCGCCTTGATGTTCGCCGAGGTGATCGACGATGCCGGTTGTCCGCCCGGCGTATTCAACCTCGTCAATGGGACCGGTCCCGTCGTGGGCACCGGTCTGGCGTCGCATCCGCAGGTCGACATGGTCTCGATCACCGGCTCGACCCGTGCCGGAGTTCTCGTTGCGCAGGCGGCTGCGCCCACCGTCAAGCGGGTTGCCCAGGAACTCGGTGGCAAGTCGCCAAATATCATTCTGCCGGATGCCGAGCTGAGCCGGGCCGTTCCACTCGGCGTCGGCGCCGCTTTCCGCAATCTCGGCCAATCCTGCAGCGCGCCGACGCGCATGCTTGTGTCCCGCTCGCAGATGGCGGAGGTTGAGGCTCTCGCCGCGGCGGCTGCTTCCGAAATAGTGGTCGGCGATCCGCTTTCGGAATGCACGACCCATGGTCCGATCGCCAACCGGCCGCAGTTCGAGCGCGTCCAGACTATGATCGACGTCGGCCTGGAGGAACGCGCCAAGCTTGTCATTGGCGGGCCGGGGCGGCCCGACGACCTTCAGATCGGCCTCTATGCGCGGCCGACGATCTTCTCGAACGTCCGTCGCGACATGAGGATAGCTCAGGAGGAGATCTTCGGCCCGGTGTTGTCTATCATTCCATACGATTCGGTTGACGAGGCGATCGAGATCGCCAACGACACGGTCTACGGCCTCGGCGCGCATGTGCAGGGCACTGATATGGACACCGCGAGGAAAGTGGCTGGGCAGATCCAGTCCGGTCAGGTCCATCTCAACTATCCCGACTGGGATCCGAACGCACCTTTTGGCGGATACAAGCGTTCCGGGAACGGCAGGGAATACGGCTGCGAAGGCATGGAAGAATATCTCGAGACCAAGGCCGTTCTCGGATTTTATCAATGAAACGCTACCTCTAGGGCGAGCCGTTCAAAACTAAGATGCTGCATGCAAGGTAGCGCCGAGCCCTTGAGGAGGGCGAAGTTAAATCATTAGATCAGATTGCACTGTTCCTGCAGCCATGAAGCAAGATAGTTCGCTTTCCCAGACAGTTCAGTTTCTCCCGCCCAGATAAGGCCATAGTGGCTTTCGTCAGGATCGAAACCGGCAGGTGCGATGAGCCGCCCTCTATCTACGTCGTCCGTTGCAAGGACCCGCGGGCTGAGGGCAACGCCCAATCCGGCCAATGCTGCTTCAACGATGAGGAAGTGGTGATCGTAGAAGCGTATCTCCGTGGGGCGCCGCACCGACGGGTGGGTGGAAAGCCACCGCGACCAAGCGTCCGCCCGAGTCTTCGAACCTAGGGCGATGTAGTTTCCTGAGGCAAACACCGGCGCGAGCTGAGGGCTCATGACCGGTCCTACCCTTTCAGGAAAAAGGCGCCGGACGTGCCACGCCTCTGGGAACGCAAAGTCGAGCCGACGTATAGCAAGATCGATCCGATCGCGGCGAAACTCGACGGGGCCGCCGGCGACTGAGAGATGTAGAGCGATGTTAGGATGGACGGCCTGAAAGTTTGCAAGCCGTGGAATAAGCCAGCGCATAGCGACTGAAGGCTCGCATGAGAGAACGAGGGAATTCTGCTGTGCGTTGGCAGCACGCAAGCTCTCAACGGTTGTCGCCAGCTCGGTGAAGAAACGGCCGAGGGTGAGGTTGAGCACTTCTCCAGAAGCCGTGAGGCGCAAGCCACGTCCGCTTTTTTCAAAGAGTTTGAAGCCAAGGTCTTCCGAGAGTTTGGTGATACGGCGGCTCACAGCCCCATGGGTCAAGGCAAGGCTGTTCGCGGCAAGCCGAACCGACCCCAGCCGCGCAGTGGTCTCGAACGCACGTAAGTCGTCCAACGAAGGTATTTCTGATCGCCTCATTGGTGACCTGATATCACTGATGTAGCGCAAAAACTATCGCTTTTCATGCTAGATTAGCTTGGCATAATTGATCCATGCGAACCAATGGCGAATACACAATCGGTATTCTGGCCGATGACCTGACCAGCGCCGCCGATGGGGCCGGTCCGTTTGTCGAGCGGTGCCTGCGAGCCGTTGTCGGCCGACGTCGGAGGCCGCTAGAGGATGCAAAGATCATCGCCGTCGATAGCGGATCGCGATCGGTACCAGCTTCGCAAGCGGCACAGCGGGTGTCGGAACTTGCCGAGCAGCTCGCTTCACGGGATGTCCTCTACAAGACCGTGGACTCGACTCTTCGCGGGCATGTGACGGCCGAGATGGAAGCGGCCTTCGTGGCAAGCGGCCGCAAGATGCTGGTCTTTGCACCGGCGTTCCCCGGCGCTGGGCGTACAACCGTCAGCGGCATTCAGCTTGTGGGCGGCATTCCTGTCGCGGAGACCGAATACGGTCGCGACCCCGTCCATCCTGCGCGACATTCTCGGCTGGCTGAGCTCGTTCCGGCCTCCATTGGAAGCGTCGTCATCCTTGATGCTGCGACACAGGCCGATCTCGACAAACAAGTTGCCGCCCTGCCGGATCCGGAGTCGATCCTATGGGTGGGCTCTCCGGGCATGGCCCTTGCTCTGGCGAAGCGTCTTGCGCCGCTTGCGGTGGCGTCGAACGTGACCGTCACGGTTTGTGGCGACATTCTTGTTGCTATCGGCAGCGCCAATCCGCGCAGCCATCGTCAGGCCGACTGCATTGCAATGGAGCCTGGAATCGCTCTGCTGCGGGCTCCGATCGAACGGATGAATGATCCCGGATCCGTCCTGCACGACATTGCCCAAACTGCGGCTCGACGGTTGGCCGACGAGCGTTTCGACATGGTGATCGCCACAGGCGGGGACACCATGGAGGCGATCCTGGATGGCCTGGACATTTATGAGTTCGAGATCCTGCAAGAGCTCGAGCCGGGCTTTCCGCTTGGCCGCACGTCCCTCGGAGATGGACGAGAGCTACTGATCGCCATGAAGGCAGGCGGCTTTGGCGACGACGATACGCTGCGTCGTGCGATCACGCAGCTCCGCCTCGGCACCTCGGTATCAGAACTGGTTGTATCATGACCCAATCCGCTCCCCTCGCCATCACAATGGGCGATGCCTCCGGCATCGGCCCGGAGATCGTGGCGAAGACATTGGCCAAAGCCGGCGAAGGCACGGTCGTATTCGGCAGCTACGTCGTGATGGAGAATATCGTCCACCGTCTGGGCCTCGAGCTGACGGTCAGGCGTATCGCCGGACCTGAAGAGGCGCGCTCTGAGCCGCGGTCCATTGAGGTTGTCGAGGCGACGCAAATCATCGCGCCGCCTCCGCTCGGGAGCGTCAGCGCCATGTCCGGCCAAGCTTCCTTCGATGCCATCGTCGCCGCCGTCGCGGCAGCCAAGGCCGGCAAGGTCAGCGGCATCGTCACCGCACCGATCAACAAGGAAGCGATGGCAAACGCGGGCATTCGCTATCCCGGGCACACCGAAATCCTCGCCGACTATGGTGGTGCGAAGCGCGTTGCGATGATGCTGGCGAACGACGATATCCGCACGGTTCTCGTCACCATCCACACGTCGCTGCGCAAGGCCATCGACCAAGCGGATTTCGATGCCCAGATGTCAGCGATCCGGCTCGCAAATGAGGGCGGCAAGGCCCTCGGGATCGCGGCGCCGCGCATTGCGGTCGCAGGGCTCAACCCCCATGCCGGCGAAGGTGGTCTCTTCGGCGACGAAGAAATCCAGATCATACGGCCTGCGATCGAAGCAGCCCGCGCCGAGGGCGTCGACGCCAGTGGCCCCTGGCCCGGGGACACTGTCTACATGCAGGCCCGCAAGGGCCGCTTCGATGTGGTCGTGGCCCAATATCACGATCAGGGCCTGATCCCGGTGAAATATCTCGGCCTCGAAAAGGGTGTGAACATCACGCTCGGCCTGCCGTTCGTCCGTACAAGCCCTGATCACGGCACGGCATTCGACATTGCAGGCCGAGGCATCGCCGACACCGGCAGTCTCGAGACCGCCCTGACTTACGCGCGAAGGCTCGTCGCCGCGCAAATTAAGACCAAAGAAGGGGTAGTCTAATGGGCCTTCGCTTCATCTTCATGCTCACGCGCAACGATCGCACCGTCGAGGACGCCTCTGAACAACTCAAGACCGCCCTCAGCCTTGGCGTTCGCCACATCGGTTTCAAGGACATCGGCCTGCCGATCGATCGACTCAAAGTTCTCAACCAGGTCATCAAGGCAGACGGCGCCACCTCCTATCTCGAAGTCGTCTCACTCGACCGGCAAAGTGAGATCGTTTCGGCGAAAGCGGCGGTTGAAATCGGCGTCGACGTCTTGCTCGGCGGCACACGTCTTGACGACGTGCTGCCGATCCTTGCTGGCACCGGCATTCAATACTGCCCCTTCCCGGGTCGCATTACCGGTCACCCGAGCGTGCTCGAAGGGAGCATCGAGGAGATCGTTGAGAGCGCCAAGGCGCTCGCCCTGCGGGAGGGCGTGTATGGCCTCGACCTGCTCGCCTATCGCTCCAAGGAAGACGTCCCGGCCCTCATCAAAGCGGTGTGCGCGGCGGTGCCCAAGCCCGTCTATGTGGCCGGCTCGATTGATACGCCTGAGCGGATCGCCATCCTGAAGGACGCAGGAGCCGCCGGCTTCACTATCGGCACGGCCGCGTTGGACGGCAAGTATCCGGCCGACGACAAGGACGTCGCTCGCCAGCTTGGGGCCATCATTCGTGACGTGGCCTCCCTGAACCGACATCTCTCCCCACTCCACAAGAGGAACCTGGCCAACTCGTTCGGGCAGCTCAAGGAGACTTGGATCGCGGGTCAGATTAACGACATGCAGATCAAGCTCGCCAAGTTCGCGGGCGAGTTCGCCTGGCGCTTTCACAGGAGCGGTGACGAACTCTTCCTCGTGCACAAGGGCCGCCTGCTGATGAAGTTCCGTGATCGGGACGAGATCATCGAGCAAGGCGAGTTCATCGTGGTCCCGCATGGGGTAGAGCATTGCCCTGTCGCGCTGGACGACATCTGCGAGGTCGTGCTGCTCGAACCCGGCACATCCATGGATGCCGGCACCGCTCACGACCTCGAAGGCTAGACCGTCTGCCTGCGATCGGAACAAACGCCCGACGCTCGTGGTTCAGGACATCACTCGTCCCGGTGTCGCCGACCCAATCGCGACGGTCTGGGTCCATTTTGCTGGGGCATCGAAAAGCGGTCCGGTCTCCGTGGACAAGCAGGTCGCGTCGCCATTGCGCCGAACTGGGACGATCGCGCTTGAGCAGCTCGTATCGCACAAGCGCTCAAAAACCCGAACATCTTGCGAAGTTCTAGGTGATTTCAGCACATTCTATCGCGCGCACGATGCGATGAAGGGCTGATCGGAACTTTGCTTCCGCATTCTTGGCAGCTGAGGTTCGTTGGAACATGTCGCCCCAAGTCGAGCGCATTCACAGCGATGAGCGTCTCCCGGTCGAGGCCGACGTCGTCATCGTCGGCGGCGGCATCCTCGGCTCTACGGCCGCCTATTACCTGGCGAAGCGTGGCCTCTCTGTGGCGCTGCTCGAGAAGGGCCACGTCGCCTGTGAACAATCGAGCCGAAACTGGGGTTGGTGCCGCCAGCAGAACCGCGACCGGCGCGAACTGCCGCTCTCGGTGCTCTCCATGCGGCTGTGGGACGAGCTCACGCGCGATATCAATCGGGACCTAGGATTTCGGCGCTGCGGTCTCGTCTATGCGACCCACGACGAGGCTGTGCTCGCGGGCTGGGAAAAGTGGCGCGAGCTCGCCAGGGAGTACGACGTCGATACCCGGGTGCTGAGCCGGGCGGAGGTGGCCGAGCGCGTCCCCGAAGCGCGCGGCAAATGGGTCGGTGGGACCTATTCGGAGCGGGACGGCAAGGCCGAACCTGCGCTGGCCGCGCCGGCTATCGCCGAGGGGGCCAGAACTCTGGGCGCCACGATCCACCAGGGATGCGCCGCGCGGGCGCTCGACTTGGCCAATGGCAAGATTGCAGGCGTGCACACGGAGAAGGGCTATATCAGAACCAGCGCGGTGCTGTGCGCCGCCGGCGCCTGGTCCTCGCGCTTCCTTCGGCCGCTCGGAATCAGTTTCCCCCAAGCGAGCATCCGGCAGACCGCGCTGCGTTCTACCCCGACAATCAACATCGGCGAGGCGGTCTCGACACCCTACTGCACGATCACGCGCCGACTGGACGGCAGCTATACGCTTGCGATCAGCGGCAAGGCGAACCTCGAAATCACGCCCCAGGCGATCAGGTACAGCCGGGAATTCATGCCGCAGTTCTTGCGTCGCCTGAAGAACGTCAGGATTGGTGTCGGCCAATCGTTCGTTTCGGGGCCGGATTCAATGGCGGCGTTGCTGACCAACGATCGGATCTTCGAGCAGAATCGCGTGCTGGATCCTCCGCCCTTGAAATGGCTGGTGAACCAAGTGGTGAAGAGTGTCCGGAAAACCTTCCCCCAACTCGGCGAAATCAAGATCGATAGCGCCTGGGGCGGCTTCGTCGATTGCACGCCTGATGCAGTGCCTGTCGTGTCGAAGGTGGACGGGGTGGAAGGCCTCGTCCTCGCGGCGGGCTGCTCGGGTCACGGCTTCGGTTTGGGCCCGGGGCTCGGCTATCTGGCCGCACAGCTTCTCGTCAACGACACGCCTTGCGTCGATCCCGCACCGTTCCGGCTGTCGCGTCTGACCGACGGCTCGAAGCTGAACATCTCCGCCATCTGAAGATCGAGCCGGAAGTCAGGCCTGACGCGTACCGAGCGAAGCCAAGGTTCCGGCAGACGAGTGAGCGGGACTCCATGTTTCCGCGCCGTCAAGTCCGCCGGCTTATGGACGCAAAACGGTAGGAGTTGGTCGAGTTCGTCAGGTTCTACGAAGAAACCTCAAGCTGCTCACGCGACGGCATCAGGAATTCCTCCCCAACCTGAGCCACTCCTTCGGAGTGGCTCTTTCTTTAAGGACAAGGCGATTTGGGCAATCGAGGTACCCCAGCCGACGATGCACCGTTCGACCCGCGACGAAAGATCGCCAGCGCGCCGCCGATGATTCAAGAGGCAGACGTCTCGCCCAGCGGACGAACGATTGCGCCGGCGTTCATGATATCAGCCGGATCAAAGGCGGTCTTGATCCGGCGCATCGCCGCGATACGCCCAACATCGCCGTATCGCTCCAGAAGGTGCTTTTTGAAACGACCGACGCCGTGCTCCGCGCTGAACGTGCCGCCGAGCGCCGCGGCCGTGTCGTAGAGTTGCAGCGACAGGCTGCCTTCGATCCGCTCGGTGAACTCCAGTCGGTCGACATCGGGAGGAACGAGCACGTTATAGTGCAGATTACCGTCGCCGACATGGCCATAGACGGACAGCTCAAGGTCGGCGTCATACGATCGCACCTGCGAACCGGCCAAATCCAGAAAGTGTTGAATAGACGAAAGCGGCACCGAGATGTCGTGCTTGACCGATCCGTTCCGGCATTTCTCGCCCTCGGGGATGGTCTCGCGGAGCCGCCACATCGCGGTCCGCTGCGATCCGCTCTGCGCCAGCAATGCGTCCTCGATCCATCCGGACTCTATCGCCTCGGCCAGAACGGCTTCCATCAGTTCGTCGAGATCGAGATGACGTGAGGAAGAGGCGAACTCGACGAGGACGGCGCCTGCTGGGCCCGCTCCAAGCGAGGGGGGGGCGGTCATTGCTGCGGTTGCGAGCGCGATGGATCGGGCCGCCATGAATTCGAAAGTGGTCAGCAGATCCGCGGACTCGCGACGGACCAGGGCGAGAAGCTCAGCGAGCGGCGCGCCGCTCGCGAGCTTCAGCCAGGCAGTAGCGCGGCGGGTCGGCAAGGGCGCGAGACGCAACACTGCGCCGGTGACGATGCCGAGAGTCCCCTCGCTTCCGACGAAGCACTGTTTGACGTCATAGCCGGTATTGTTCTTCCGCAGCTTGCGCATGTCGGACACCACCGTCCCGTCCGGCAGCACCGCCTCGATTCCGAGCAGCAGATCGCGCGTCATCCCGTACCTGACGACCGACAGCCCGCCCGCGTTCGTGCCGATGTTGCCGCCGATCCTGCAACTGCCTTCCGCGCCGAGGCTGAGCGGCAACAGAAGTCCGGCAGCCGCCGCGGCGTCCTGTATGTTCTTCAGGATGACGCCGGCATCGACAGAGATGCTCATGGAGACGGGATCGATTTCGCGGATCCGGTCCATCCGCTCGAGGCTCACGACAATCTGGCGCCCGGAGGCATCCGGCGTCGCGCCGCCGCAATAGCTGGTGTTGCCGCCTTGTGGAACAATTCCGATACCGTGGTGCGCCGCCAGCCGTACAATGTCGGCGACCTGCTTTGTCGTCGCCGGCTTCAGCACGGCAAACGTCGAGCCCGTGAAGAGCTGGCGCTGATCCGTTGTGTAGGCCGCGATCCGCGCTGGATCGTCAACGACGCCCCTGTCGTCCAGAAGATCGCGAAAGGCGTGAACGTGTACCGACTGAGACATGCTTCAGCTTCCAATGGGCGTTATCGGATCATTTTCGCGCGTTTGTGCGGCATTGTTTGCCGTTCGGTCGCGGTTCCGAAGACACCAATGCCGAAATGCCACGATGTTCGGCAGTTTGCGCCGGTGCAGCCTCGTATTGAACGCCTTCATCGCGAGTCCCTTCGGATTTCGGAGGAGGCAATCGATGACTCGGCAGACAATCTATCGGAGGCCAGTATTTCGAAAAAGCGCGCCAGTTCGACCGCGTCGCCACCTACTCAACCTGTCGTTCGACGAGAGCGACCGGCTGCGGCTCCGTCGGAATCGTGAATTTCACGTGGACGCATGGACGTGCGTGGACCGCGCGAGAACGGCGGCTTCTGGCGGGCTATCAAGGTGCGAGGCCGGGAGTTAAGCTGCCCTCCGGTAAGAGAACAGCGCCTCCACAGTAGTGGGCCCAGCCATGTAGCGGTCTCCTGACTCGAACCCCCGACGCCTCGTCCTGTCGCGTGCTGCGCGTATTTGGTACCGGGACATTCCGACAAATGGAAATCCAATTGTGGATTTAATGCACGTTCAACGAGTCTTTTGTCGGAATGGCCATTGATCTTACAGATAAATCATACGCCTCTTAATCAGCGGGTCCCAGGTTCGAGCCCTGGTGCGCCGACCACTCTCAAGCGATTGGCCCGCAAGCACGCTTTCCTCCTAAAACCGAAACCGCGTGGCACCGATTTGGCACCGCCAAACGGGAGGCCGTGACGCGCCAAAATATTTCTTGCGTCATGCGTTGGGTTCTTACTCCGTGCTTGTGGTGGATAGTAATACCATGCGGTGGATCAAGGTATTTCGTCCTAAGAGAACAGAATGAGATCGCTGCGACAGCAGATTGAATCTAACAGCGGCCCGATTCGAGCATAAGGTTCCCGAGCGTGCATCGGCGCATGCGGGGCGCGGGGCTATGCCAGGCCCTGTGAGTGGGTTAAGCCACGACTGACAGGATGCTGCGTAGCACGGCTTGGCCGGTTGCTCTAGCTAGGGAGCGCCATTGCCGTTTCGCTGACGACGTCGCCAATCGATCATCGCCATTGCTGCGCTTCCCGTGGCTTAGCGGATACTCGCCACAATTTCGAGCCGGTTCTTCTCGAGCCAGGCCACGGCGTCGGGTCCATCGACGACGCATTCGAAAGTTTCCCAGGTTGGGTGCTCCTGGGATTCCGGTTGCAGTCGCTTTGCTGCATACTCAACGAGGTCGTGCAAGCGTTCGTATCCTCGTCGGCGCTCAAGGGACTCTGCAATCGCCGTGCTGACCCATCCTCGTTGGGCCAAATCGATAATGCTCGGAGCGTCAGCCTCGTTGAACCAAGTTGTGGCATCGAACTCGATGCAGCGGAGATTATCGGCGGTATGGCAAGTCGCGTGGATCATGGGAGTCCTCCGTTTCGCCGGCCAAATTTCACATCCCTGCCTCGCACGCCCTCAGGCTTTGACCAGATCCCCCAGCAAGTTCGCGGCCACAGTCAGCTTGGCGAGCGTCAGTCCGGTGGCGGCAATTTCCTCGACCGAGCGGCGGATGCGCGTCGCTTCGGGGTGAGCCGCGAGCCAGGTCTCGACGGCCTGCTGGCCGGACTGGCCGGTTGCCAGCATATGCGCTGCCAGTCTTCTTTCGGCGCAAGCGATCTGCTCAACGGCGCGATCGATGGCCATACGTTCGAAATAATCGTTTGCCAGCACGCTGCGCGCGGCGGCAATGATCCGGTCGAGCCGGAAATTCGCCTCGGCGGCAAAGAATGTCGCGGCGGCATCGCTGATGCTGCGGCTGGTGCGCTCCGCCACGGTCACGATATCCGGTGCCGAGACCAGGAAGTCGAGATCGGCGAGTTCGCAGGCGAGGCCGGCCGGGACGCCGGCATCAGTCAGGTCCTGCCGACGCTTGGCACGTGCGGGCTGCAAGTCCGTCGGCAGGGTGGTGTCGAGCCCGGCGACGATCTGGCGGATAGCTTGGCCGAAGCGCGCGACAACGGCCTCCAGCCCGTCCTTGAAATCGACATTGCGCACGTACCAGACCATGCGGGAGAGCAGGAGGTCCTGGATCGCCGCGTAGAGGCTGAGCTGCAACTGCCCGTCGATACGTGTGTCGAGCGCGTCGATCTCGTCATTGAGCCGCCTGAGCTCGTAGATCGCGTCCACCGCCACCTGCGCCATGACGATGGTCCAGATATCGGCGTCGGTCTCGTCGGTCAGGCGCACGACGCAGGCCGGGCCCCCGCGGTTGATCACGGCATTGACGAGACTGGTTGCGATGATCTCGCGTCGGAGACGATGGAGCTCGACCGCGCTCGGGAACTTGTCGGGAACCTCGCGCGGGAAGTAAAGGGTCAGTCTGCGGGCGAGATAAGGATCGTCCGGCACGCTGGTGAGGAGCAGGTCCTCGTAGAGCGTCAGCTTGGCGTAGGCGAGCAATACGGCAAGCTCCGGCCGTGTCAGGGCTTGGCCGCGCCGCGTGCGCTCGGTGAGCGCTGCGTCGTCCGGCAAGAACTCGACGGAGCGGCTCAGCAAACCGCGCTGCTCGAGCGACTGCATCAGGCGGGTGAGGAAGCCGGTCTCGGCCACGCCTTTGCGCTCGGCGAGCGAGAGCGCCAGCGTCTGCAGGTAGTTGTTGCGCAGCACCAGCGTGCCGACCTCGTCGGTCATCGTAGCTAGCAGGCTGTTGCGGTCGGCGGGGCTGAGGCGTCCCTCGCGTTCGGGGCGCGCCAGCGCGATCTTGATATTGACCTCGAGGTCGGACGTGTTCACACCGGCCGAGTTGTCGATGGCGTCGGTGTTGAGCTTGACGCCCTTCTGCGCCGCTTCGATGCGGCCGCGCTGGGTGACGCCGAGATTGGCGCCTTCGCCGATCACCCGGGCGCGAACATCGGCGCCCGCGATGCGGATCGGATCGTTGGCGCGGTCACCGGCCTGATCGTCGCTCTCTCCCGATGCGCGTATATAGGTGCCGATGCCGCCAAACCATAGAAGGTCGGCGCGCGCTTTCAGGATCGCGGTCATCACCTCGAACGGCGTAGCCTGCGGCTTGTCGAGATCGAGCAGGCTCCGCACTTCCGGTGCGAGCGGGACCGCCTTGAGCGTGCGCGAGAACACGCCGCCGCCTTGCGAGATCAGCGACTTGTTGTAGTCCTGCCAGCTTGATCGCGTCAGGTCGAACAGGCGCTTGCGTTCGGCGAAGCTGATCGTCGGATCGGGGGAGGGATCGATGAAGATGTCGCGGTGATCGAAAGCCGCCACGAGCTTTGTCGCCGGCGAGAGCAGCATGCCATTGCCGAAGACATCGCCGGACATGTCGCCGACGCCGACCACGGTGAAAGGCATGGTCTGAATATCGGTGCCGAGCTCGCGGAAGTGGCGCTTGACCGCTTCCCAAGCGCCGCGCGCTGTGATCCCCATCTTCTTGTGGTCGTAGCCCTGGCTGCCGCCGGAGGCGAAGGCATCGCCGAGCCAATGGTTCTTTTCGGCCGAAATCGCATTGGCGATGTCGGAGAAGGTCGCGGTGCCTTTGTCGGCGGCGACGACCAGATAGGGGTCGTCGCCGTCATGCCGCACGGTCGAACCGGGCGGCACGATGATGTCGCCGTCGAGATTGTCGGTGAGTTCGAGCAGCGAGCGAACGAAGATGCGATAGGCTTCGGTGCCCTCCGCGAGCCAGGCGTCGCGATTGGAAGGCGGCGGCAGGCGCTTGGGCACGAAGCCGCCCTTGGCGCCGACCGGCACGATCACGGCGTTCTTGACCTGCTGGGCCTTGACCAGGCCGAGGATCTCGGTGCGGAAATCCTGCGGCCGATCGGACCAGCGCAAGCCACCGCGCGCAACCTTGCCGAAGCGCAGGTGAATGCCTTCGACACGAGGCGAATAGACGAAGATCTCGTAGAGAGGTCGCGGCGCCGGCAAATCGTCGATCCGCCGCGCGTCGAACTTGAAGGAGATTACCGGACGCGGATGCCCATCCTCGCCGATCTGCCACAGATTGGTGCGGATGGTCGACTGCACCAGATTGGTGAAACGGCGCAGGATGCGGTCTTCGTCGAGCGAGGCGACGGATTTGAGCTGCTCCTCGATCTCGGCAAGGAGAGTTGTCTCGCGCGCCGAACGCTCGCGATCGGTAAGGTCAAGGCGCGGATCGCAGCGGGACTGGAACAGCGCGACGAGGTTGGCTGTGATCCCGGCGTTCTTGCGCAAGGTCTCCCACATATAGTCCTGGGTGAAGGGGGCGCGGATCTGGTGCAAATAGCGCGACAGTGCCCGGATGGTCGAGACTTCCCGCCAGCCGAGGGGCGTGCGCAGTATCAGGGCGTTGTATCCGTCGGATTCGGCGCGATCAGCGACCACCGCCATGATCGAGGCTTCCAGGCGATGGCTGAAGTCCGGGCTGATCTCGATCGGCTCGCCGTCGCTGGTCTCGATCGTCATGTCGTGCAGCCAGACCGGCTCGGGCCTGTTACCGGGCACGATCTGATAAGTGCGTTCGTTGACCACGCGCAGGCCGTGGTTTTCGATCACCGGTACGCGATAGGATAGCGATAGCGGTGCGGCGTCGGAGAACACCTTCAGCCCGAAGCGCCTGGGATCGTCCTCGCCCTTGTCCCGGTGCACCGAAATCGTCACCGGGCGGGCTGGGGTCAGCCTTTCGATGGTCGCGATATCGGCGATGGCCTGCTCCGCTGTGAAAACCTCGGTATAACCGCCGCTAAAGGATTGGGCATAGCGGTTGGCGAGCATGCGCGCCCGCATGCCGTCGGTCGACGCGGTGAGCGCGGCTTTCAGCTTGTCGGCCCAGGTCGCGGCAATGGCGCTGATCCCGGCTTCGAGCGTGGCGCGCTCGACGACGGGCGTCTTGCCTTCATAGCGCCCGATGATGAAGTGGACGCGCGCAAGCGCGCCTTCAGGGAACGATACGTAGGAAGCCGACAGGGTCCCCTTGTAGACCTGCGACAGGAAGGCTCCGACGCGCGTGCGGACGTCGGTGTCGTATTTGTCGCGCGGAATGAAGGTGAGGATGGAGACGAAGCGATCGAACTTGTCTACGCGCGCTAGCGCCCGGACGCGTGGGCGCTCGTAGAGAATCAGGACCTCGATGACGAAATTGTAGAGCGAGTCGACGTCGATCTGGAACAGCTCGTCACGCGGATAATCTTCGAGGATATGCATGAGCGCCTTGCCCGAATGGCCGTTCGGGTCGAAGCCGGCGCGCTGCAGCACCCGCGAAACCTTGTGGCGCACATAAGGGATCTGCCGCACCGAGCGGGTATAGGCCCCTGATGTAAACAGGCCGACGACGCGCAATTCGCCCTCGAGCCGGCCGTCGGGTGCATAGAGCTTGATGCCGACATAATCCATCCGGATGCGGCGATGGACGAGGCTTGAGACATTGGCCTTGATGACGATCAGCAGCGTCGGCTCGTGCATGAACTCGCGAATTTCCGATGTCATCACCACCATTTCGTTGCCGCGTCGCAGGACCTTCGTATCCGGATCGCGGAGGATGCCGAGGCCTTCGCCGGTCGTGATGTCGTCCGACGCATCGCTGTCGGGCGAGAAGCGATATTCGCGCACGCCGAGGAAAGTGAAATTGTCCGCGCAGAGCCATTGCAGGAACTGGTTGGCTTCGGCGACCTCGTCGATCGGCAGCGGCGGCGGATTGGAAGAGAACGTCTTGATCGCTTCCTCGACGCGGTCACGCATGGCGCGCCAGTCGGTGACGCAGGCGCGGACGTTGTTCAACGCCCTGGCGAGTCCGTCGATCAGCTTCTGGCGATCGGCGTCGGCGTCCAGGCGGGTGATATGGAGGTGAATCAGGCTTTCGCGTGCGCCCCTTGCTCCCTCTGGCAGTGCTTCGCCGTAGAAGCGCAGCAGCTTGCCCTCAGCATCGCGCTCCACTGCGATGATCGGGTGGGCGACGAGTGTGACTTCGATACCCTGCTCGGCGAGCTCTGCCATCGTGGAGTCGTACAGGAAAGGCATGTTGTCGTTGAGAATCTCGAGCACGGAAATCTCGCGCCCGTTCGGCAACGTCGGATTGACCACGCGGATATCGGCGCAGCCCGACGTGCGCCGCTGTACATGCTCCCAGGCGTGCTCCGCCAGGAGGGCGAGCGAGGCGGCATCGTAATTGTCGAGATCCTCGATATTGCTGTAGCCGAACAGAGGCTCGGCAAAGGCCCGGGAGCTCTTTCCCGGCGGCACGCTGCCTGCTGCGTCGCGGATCAGGGTTGCGCGGGCCTTGTCGTCACGCCACGCCATCGCGTCCTCCATTTGCCGCGCCGTGTCCGCATTATTATCATTTTGCGGTCACACCGACGCAAAGTAGAGCACGTCGGGCCGCCGCTTTCGCGCCGCGCGATGGGTCCTTGTTAAACGCATGGCTCGGGCTCAGCTCAACGTCGGACCGAGCGGTGATCGCGAGAGGAGCCCTGGCCCTACTTCAGTGATGCGCCGCAACACTCCTGACGGTGTCGGTCAGCACATCACCGGACGCGGAATGGCTGGCGTCACCCAGACTGATGATGCCGACCATCCGCTTGCTCTTGTTGATCACCGGCAGCCTGCGGACCTGCAGCTTCTCCATATGATGCATCGCCTTCGCGAGGTCATCGTCCTCCCGGCAGCAATGGATGCCTTCGGTCATCACATCGCGCGCTGTCGCGCGGCCGGCATCGAAGTTGTGGCTTGCGAGCCCTTTGCAGACGATGTCGCGGTCGGTCACCATCCCGACCAGCTTGTCGTCCTCGCCAACCGGAATGCAGCCGATGTCGTGCGCCCGCATTAATTTGGCAAGTTCGGTGATAGGGGTGTCAGGGCTGACCCAGTCGACACCCTTGTGCATCACGTCTTTGACCTTCATGGCGAGTCTCCGTTCCTGGGTTTCAGGTGCGTTGATGCAATGCAGCAGCGCCCCCATTTTCTGAACTGTACAACCGATCGGGTGCGGTGTCGCAGGAGAAAGCATCACTCCTTGGCGATCCGGCAGACAAACGCCGACGCTGTCGCCGTCACCCTTCCCAACGATTTAACAGCGACGTCGCGAGCCGCGTTCCCGCCCAGGATTGCAAAGGCATTGGGCGGTGCGCAAATTCCTCAGTCGTGCGCGCTAAAACGCCCGTGCGGTGCGTTGCTCGTCAGGCGCGCAAACTGCGCGTGACCCATATGAAGCAGCGTCTCATGATCGCCGGCTTCCATATAGATGTCCGGCTGTGCCTCGATGCTGTCGTCGACGATGATATCCAACCCGTAGCATTTGCCGACGGCAGGAACGGCACCGTGTGCACAGTCACTGAACAGCCGATTGATCTCGCTTGCATCGGCCATGTGGACATTGTCGCCGAGACTTGTCCTCAGGTCCGACAGGCGAAGGTGATGCGATGCGGGCAAGATGGCCAGGATGTATTCGCCGTTGCGCCGCAACACGATGCCTTTGGCGAGGCGGTCGCCCGAGATATGGCAGGTCTCAGCCGTTCGCGTGGACGTCATGCTGAGTTCGTGCGGGATCAGCTCGTATTGGATGTTTTCAGCGGCCAGGTATTTCTGGAGCGTGGGAGCAATGGCCATGACATCACCTCCGATGCAGGATGCAAACCATCCACCCCCGGCAGACTCTCGCCATAGGATGGGCGGCTGCCTATAGACCCAACACGGGTCTTCCATCCGCAATTATATACGGGTTCGCAATTTTATACAGGGTGGCGAACCAAGTTGCGCTATTTCACGATATGATGCGGTGCGGCGCGGCTTCGAGAGCGCCATGTTGCCTGACGACCGACTGGCAGCGCCGGCTGCTTCAGCCGACCTCGCCCCTTTGCGCTGCCGCGATGGCGGCGATGCAGGTTCTGGCAGCCCTGTCGTCGCCTCGAGGCGCTAATCCCGAATCGGGCGGGCGGGCGTCTCTCATTTCCGCTATAATGAAACCATGACGATCGGGATTACCGGACCCGGAGGCAAGATACCGAGGCAAAGTGCCATGGTCGGGTTGATTGTTGCGGCCGTCGTCATTGGGATTTGCCTCGTCCTGCTTGCGCTCGCGAGCGACCTCCTGGTCGGCTGGCTGTGGTTTGCCTCGATCGGTTATCTCCAGGTCTTTTGGACCACAATCGGCGCCGAAGCCGTCGTCTTTCTTGCAGTCTGGATCGGAACCACCGTCATCCTCTGGCTGAACGGATGGCTCGCGCTACGCTCTGCCCGACAGCGGCCGACGCAGTTCGTCGCCGCTCCGTCGTGGAGCGCCGCGGGCAACGCGCCGCCGGATCTGCTTGTGCTTGCGCGCGATCGATTGTCGTGGCCCTGGTTGATCACAGGCGTTGCGGCTTTGCTCGCTCTTCTTGTTGCGGCAGCCCAGGCCGGCAACTGGGGCGTCTTCCTGCGATTTGTCTATCAGGTGCCCTACGGCGCAGACGATCCGCTCTACAACAAGGACATCGGCTTCTACCTCTTCTCACTGCCCGCCTATATCCTCATCAAGAACTGGATGATCCTCGCGCTCGTTCTGAGCGGGCTTTTCGCCGCGGCGATCTACTGGGTGCACGGCGACATCGAATACGACGTTCACCGTCGATCAATATCGCCGACAGCGATCGCTCATGGTTCCGCTCTGCTTGGTTTTCTCTTCGCGGTAAAAGCCTGGTCCTGTGTTCTCGACCGCTATCTGCTGCTCTACGGCGACAATAGCGTCGTCGTCGGCGCAAGTTACACCGACGTGCATGTGGGGCTGCCGGCGTTGTGGCTAATGATCGGACTTTCGATCATCGCGGCGCTTACCGCCTGGGCGAACATCCGGGTTCGCACCTACCGGCTTCCGGCCGTGGCGATTGTGCTCGTCAGCGCCGGTACGTTCGTGCTGTCCAGCGTCGTCCCTGGGCTGTTCCGGCAGTTCTTCGTCAAACCAAGCGAGTTGGAGCTGGAGAAGCCCTACATTGAACACAACATCGCGCTCACCCGGCAGGCATACAATCTCGATCAGATCGCAGCCAGGCCGTTTACCGCCGAGCAGAAGCTTACCCCCGAGGCGCTCGAAGCCAACAAGGCGACAATTGAAAATATCAGGCTGTGGGACTGGCTGCCGCTGTCGGATACCTACGCGCAACTGCAGGAAATCCGCACCTACTACAAATTCCATGACCTCGACGTCGATCGTTACTGGCTCGATGGCTCCTACCAGAGCGTGATGCTCTCGGCCCGCGAACTGCGGTCCTCCCTGCTGCCGCCGAACGCCCAGACTTGGGTCAATCGCCACGTGCTGTTCACCCACGGCAATGGCGCGGTGATGAGTCCGGTCACACGCAAGAGCGCCGAAGGACTGCCGATCTTCTATCTGCGGAATATTCCTCCTGTCGCAGACGTCGGCCCCAGGATCGACGAGCCGCGCATCTACTTCGGCGAGCAGACCGACGACTACGTCGTCGTCAAGAGCAGCATCCCGGAGTTCGATTATCCGAAGGGGAAAGAGAACGCCTATGCGGCCTATGGCGGCACCGGTGGCATCTCGATCGGGGCAATGGCCACGCGAATGCTGTTTGCTTACTATTTCAACGATCCGAACCTGCTTCTCTCAGGCTACATTACGATCGACAGCCGGATCATGATCCGGCGCAATATCAAGGAGCGGGTGAGCACGATCGCGCCCTTCCTCAGGCTCGATCATGATCCTTATCTGGTCGTCAGCAGTGGGCGCATGTTCTGGATGCAGGACGCCTACACGACGAACGCCTATTTCCCGTATGCAGAGCCCGCACAGGGGCTCGATCTCAACTACATTCGCAATTCCGTGAAGGTTGTCATTGATGCTTATAATGGGACTGTCGACTTCTACCTTATTGATTCAGGCGACCCGATTGCAGCGACCTACCAGCGCATCTTTCCGAACTTGTTCAAGCCGTTCACGACGATGCCGCCGGACTTACGTAAGCACGTTCGCTATCCGGAAGACCTGTTCATGATTCAGGCCCGACTGTACCAAGCCTACCACATGGAGGCGGCCGACGTTTTTTACAACCGCGAGGATCTCTGGCAATTCCCGCGCCAGCCGGGCGGCGACGGCATCTCGACGATGACACCCTATTACATCATCATGCGCTTGCCCGGCGAACCGCAGGCCGAATTTTTCCTCATGCTTCCCATGGTACCGAGCCGCCGCGACAACATGATCGCGTGGCTCGCCGCGCGCTGCGACGCGCCCGACTATGGCAAATTGATTGTCTACGAATTCCCCAAGGAGAAGCTCGTCTACGGACCGTTCCAGATCGAGGCGCGGATCAATCAGAATACGGAGATCTCGCAACAGCTCACGCTGTGGAATCAGATGGGCTCGCGGGTGATCCGCGGTGCCAATTTGCTTGCGATTCCGATCGAGAACTCGATCCTTTACGTATCGCCGCTCTATCTGCGGGCACAGCAAGGACACCTGCCTGAGCTGAAACGCGTGATCGCAGCCTACGGTGAACATGTGGTGATGAAGGAGACGCTCGACGAGGCCTTGTCAGCGCTGTTCATCGAGCCTGGCGCGATGCGGCCGGTGTCTAGCTCGAAGGAGGAAATGCTTGTCACACGCCCGTCGGCAAGTCAGGCCCGGGAGGCGCTCGATCGCTACAATCAGGCCGTTGAACGATTGAAGTCCGGCGACTGGAAAGGCTTTGGCACGCGGTTCGACGCGATGCGCGAGCTTCTGGAGGACATGAGCCGGCACTCCACGGGCCATTAGCGCCGCGGCTCCTTTGGCGCCGGAAATGACGAACGCGACGCCGCGCTTGGGCTCTGCTCGAAATCATGGCGTGATTTCAATCGCATAAGAGTTCGCAGTTTTGTTCTGGGTGGCGCGCCATTTTCCCAAACACGTGCCCGTCTCATGTTTTCCGCATCACCGAAGTCGACCGCCTCCGCGACGCGTTCGACCGGTTCTGCAGTTGTCTCTATGTGGCCTCGCGCCAGATCGGCGCGGAGGCGTTCAACCATGCGCGCGGGTGTGGCGCCGGTCCGCGCCCGGAATGCGCGGCCGGCCGAACTGGCGGCGGCTCATGCCGGCCGCTTCCGCCAGATGCTCGAGTGTCAGTGCTTCGAATATGTGATCACAGGCATAGCCGAGGGCAGCGCAATACGGTCGTTCTCGGGTGCCAGATCGACCGAGGCTGCGAATTGTGATGTCCGCCATAGCGACGATGGTAGACGACGAGGTGCTGTGCAACGCACTTGGCGATGGCGAAACCATGGTCCTCCTCGATCAAGGCCAGCGCGAGATCGATTCCGGCCGTAGTGCCTGCCGAAGTTGATATGTTGGCGTCCCGACAGTAGATGCGATCCGCCTCGACCCGGATGGATGGATAGTCTCGCTGAAGGCGAGCCGCAAATCGCCAGTGCGTCGTCGCTCGACGTCCATCCAACAGCCCAGCTGCCGCGAGCGTGAATGCGCCCGTGCAGACGCGCGCCACGCGCCGTTAAAGCTGGATTAGCCGGGACGCTTCTCTCATCTTCGATTCGATAGCATCCCCTGAAGGATTTCCTCGATCGAATGTGGCGAGATGCCAAGCTCAGCAAATCCAGACATCTCCGGTGATGACACCGAGTCGATCCGCATCAGCTCCACTTGGTTACGCGTAATGGGCAGGCCAGGGAGTATCTCGGAGGCCCAGGCCAGCGCGTGCCAAACGGCAAACGGGATTGGAATCAGGCGTGGCGAGAGGCCAGCCTGTTGCGCGATCGCTCTGAGCAGTTGCTCGTAGGAATAGCGGGTCGGGCCGCCGAACTCAAAGACCGTCGGGTGGGGCTCGGCTCGCTCGATGATTCGGACAACCGCCTCCGCAACATCTTCGACATGGGCCGGTTGCAATCTGGTGCGGCCGCGGCCGAACATTGGATAGATCGGAAGCCGACGAAGGAGCTTGAGGACGGTGCCGAGAAACGCGTCATCCGGTCCGAACATCACAGCTGGGCGGACGATAAACGCACCGGCGAATTCCGCGCGGACCGCCCGTTCACCTTCACCGCGCTTTCTGATGTAGAGGGATGGCGAGGCGGCGTCGGCCCCGATCCCCGAAACGTGAACAAGCCGCTCGACTCCCGCCCGGCGGGCCTGGGCTGCTACAAGTTGGGCCGCCTCGACGTGAACAGAGTGAAATGTCTCCCCTCCGCGCTCGCGATAAAGGCTGACCGCGTTCACGGCGCCGTAGGCGCCGACCAACGCATTCGCGACGGATCGCTCGTCATGAACGTTGGCCGCTACGGATTGAAGTTGCACGTCCGGATGCCGTGACGCGATCCGGACGGGAAATTTATGACTGCACAGATGGCGAGCGATGCGGCTGCCGAGAAAGCCGGTTCCGCCGAACACAGTGATGGTGCGACCGTTCGTTGCTGCCTCCGGCTAGCGTTCGCGGCTCCACGGGAAGAGTGAGGCCGGGAAATCCGCCGCATAGCGGTGACCAATCGGCGGGCGCGGCTGTTCTTCCGGCGGGTTCGGGTCAGGCTCGATGACCTTCCGATAAAGATGCCAGGTGGCATGACCGAGCACCGGCAGAACGACGGCGAGACCGACGAAGAACGGTAGCGAACCGATCGCCAGCAGTGCCGCAACAACCAGACCCCATACCGCCATCTCAATTGGATTTTCCCTCACGGCCCGCAGCGACGTCCGGATTGCGTCGATCGCAGTCGCATGCCGGTCGAGCATCAGCGGAAACGACACGACACTGACGCACAGGGCCACGACGGCGAACAGGAAGCCGGCGCCACAGCCGACGATGATAAGCGACCATCCTTCCGGCGTCGTCAAAACACGCGTTGCGAAGTCAGGGATGCTTGCAGCCGGGGCGTGGCCAAAGGTTGCAACGTAGATCGCGTTAGCGGCGCCGATCCACACCCCGAACAGAACCAGCAGGAGGATGCCGAGTTCGAGCATGGCGCCGAAAGACGGTGCGCGCAGCACCTGCATGGCATCCCAAGCCGCTGCTTCCTCTCCGCGCTCGCGGCGGCGGCTGAGCTCGTACAGGCCGAGCGCGGCAAAGGGACCGATCAGCGTAAAGCCCGCAGCCAGCGGAAACAGCAGCGGCAGCACCGAATAGCCGATGACAAGTCTAAATAGGACAATTCCGAGGACGGGATAAATCACGCAGAGGACGATGGCGTGAGATGGGATGGCGTTGAAGTCTTCCCAGCCCAGTCGCAACGCGTTGCCCAAATCGGAAAGGCTGATCTTGCGTACGACAAACGGGGTGGAGACGCCAAACACTTGCAGTCTGGGTCTTGCGAATACGGTGGTCATGGCGCCGGTCTCCTTGCTTCTGATCGCAGGGGAAATGGCGCGCCTTCAAGTCGCGCACATTCGCCTCATGCGCGAAAATCGCGATTGAGCCCGGCAAACCAGATTCAACGAGAAGGAGCTTTGCCGGACGACACCCGTCGCGACCGGTGCACCCAGCTTAGCGCGATGGGTGGAAGAAACAAGACAGCGCTTGCGGCTGGGTGAATTGTGCATCTGCACAGTTCGTTTTGTTGCGTTGCGTCACCAAGCGATCGCTGCCGGCCTCCACCGCCGGCTTGAAATGATGCCGGAGACCTCGCGGTGCGACACACTCCACTATTGACGCCCGGCTCGACGCGTACCATGTTGAATCCAACGCCCCCAGCTCCGTTGAGACTTGTGCGGTCGTAACGTGCACTCGGCGTCGCGACCGGTTGAATGGGCGAGGCAAGAGGCATGACGGCGGCGGATGTGATTCCGCCATCGCAGCAGACGTGAGCTCCGCCCTCTGGTTCGTATCCGCAGCCTTTAGCGGCAAGGATGCATGAGGGATGGCTGTAGCAATCATTCTGCTGTTGGTCGCAATCGCCTCGGTGCTGTTTCACATTTTCAGCCCGTGGTGGTGGACGCCGCTCGCCTCAAACTGGCGCTACATCGACGACACGATCACCCTGACATTCTGGATAACCGGGGCGGTTTTCTTCGCGGTCGTCGCGTTCATGGCCTATTGCGTCTTCCGCTTTCGACACACGGAGGGAAGGCGCGCAGCCTACAATCCCGAAAACAAGAAGCTCGAATGGTGGCTCAGCGTCGGTACTGCAATCGGCGTCGCAGCCATGCTGGCACCCGGCCTGGTCGTCTGGCACCAGTTCGTCACAGTGCCGGCCAATGCGACCGAGGTCGAGGTCATGGGACAGCAATGGCAATGGAGCTATCGGCTTCCCGGAAAGGACGGCCGGCTCGGGACTTCCGATGCCCGCTATGTCAGTGCCGAAAATCCCATGGGGTTGAATCCCGACGATCCCGCCGGCCAAGACGATGTCGTCATTCAAAATGACGACTTGCACCTGCCGCTCGGGAAACCGGTGAAGGTGTTGCTCCGCTCGATTGACGTCCTGCATGATTTCTATGTGCCCGAGTTTCGGGCGAAGATGGATATGATACCGGGCTCGGTCACATATTACTGGTTCACGCCCACGCGCACCGGAACATTCGAGGTTCTCTGCGCGGAACTCTGCGGTGCCGCGCACGCGCAGATGCGGAGCAAGGTCGTCGTAGAGGAAGAGAAAGACTATCACGCGTGGCTGGACAAGCAGCGGACGTTCGCCGAGCTTTCCGGGCAGCGGGATGTCGCGAAAGCGGCTTACACGAGAGAGAGCGAATGAAAACATCGGCGAGGAGCGCCGCATAGCAGAGGGCGAACTCTTCGTTGAAGAGAGAGACCAAGGAGGGGATTCCGATGGTCGATGTCCCGTTTGACACAGTCGCAGGCGTCCCGCCCGCCGAAGTGGGCGAGGTCGAGCTCTATCATCCGAGAAGCTGGTGGACGAGATACGTCTTTTCGCAGGACGCCAAGGTCATCGCCATCCAGTACTCGATCACGGCGATGTCCATTGGGATGGTTGCGCTGGTGCTGTCATGGCTGATGCGGCTGCAACTCGGATTCCCCGGCACGTTTTCGTTCATCGATCCGAACCAATATCTCCAGTTTATCACCATGCACGGCATGATCATGGTGATCTATCTTCTCACCGCGCTGTTCCTTGGTGGCTTCGGCAACTACCTTATCCCGCTGATGGTCGGCGCCCGGGACATGGTGTTTCCCTATGTGAACATGCTGAGCTACTGGGTCTACCTGCTCGCGGTCGTGGTGCTGGCCTCGACCTTTTTCGTACCCGGCGGGCCCACCGGCGCCGGCTGGACGCTGTACCCGCCGCAGGCGATTCTCTCCGGTACTCCCGGGCAGGATTGGGGCATCGTTCTCATGCTGGCCTCCCTGATCCTGTTCATCATCGGCTTCACCATGGGCGGGCTGAATTACGTGGTGACAGTGCTGCAGGCGCGCACGCGCGGCATGACGTTGATGCGTTTACCCTTGACGGTGTGGGGCATCTTCACGGCCACCGTCATGGCGCTGCTGGCCTTCCCGGCGCTGTTCGTCGCTTCGGTGATGTTGCTGCTCGACCGCCTGCTGGGAACCAGCTTCTTCATGCCGACGCTAGTCGAGATGGGCACGCTGACGAAATACGGGGGTGGCAGCCCGATCCTGTTCCAGCATCTGTTCTGGTTCTTCGGTCATCCCGAGGTCTACATCGTCGCCTTGCCGGCCTTCGGCATCATTTCCGATCTGATCAGCGTCCATGCCCGGAAGAACATCTTCGGCTATCGCATGATGGTCTGGGCGATCGTCGCGATTGGCGCCCTCAGCTTCGTCGTGTGGGCGCACCACATGTATGTGAGCGGCATGCACCCGTATTTCGGGTTCTTCTTCGCCACCACGACGCTCATCATCGCCATCCCGACTGCGATCAAGGTTTACAATTGGGTGCTGACCCTTTGGCGCGGCGACATTCATCTCACCATCCCGATGCTGTTCGCGCTGGCGTTCATCGTCACCTTCGTAAACGGCGGCCTGACTGGCCTGTTTCTCGGCAACGTGGTCGTAGACGTTCCGTTGTCCGACACGATGTTCGTTGTCGCTCATTTTCACATGGTGATGGGTATTGCGCCGATCATGGCGGTGTTCGGCGGAATCTATCATTGGTACCCGAAAGTCACCGGACGAATGCTCAATGAGGCGCTTGGACGATTCCACTTCTGGGTCTCGTTCCTCGGCGCCTATGCGATTTTCTTCCCCATGCACTATCTGGGCCTGTTGGGTATGCCCCGCCGCTATCACGACATCGGCGAAACGGCATTCGTTCCGGCATCCGCCCATGACCTCAATGCGTTCATGAGCGTCGCGGCCCTGATCGTCGGCTTCGCCCAGCTCGTGTTCCTGTTCAATCTGATCTGGAGCCTGTTCAAAGGAAAAGAGGCCGGCGGCAATCCCTGGGGCGCCGCGTCGCTGGAATGGCAAACGCCAGAGACCCCGCCGGGGCATGGCAACTGGGGCAAGGAGCTCCCGATCGTCCATCGCTGGGCCTACGATTACAGCGTCCCCGGCGCCGCCATGGATTTCGTGCCGCAAAATGAACCGCCGGCAGGATTGTCGGCGCAAGGGCCCCACGCATGAGCGCCATCATCCTGTTCATGGCTGGAATAGCCGCAATTGCGGGATGGTGGCTCTCGCAACAGCGGCTGGCAGCCAAGCCATGGCTGGAGGAAGGCGTGATGGTCGATCTTCGCGAGGAGAGTACCTCGTCCCTGCCGGCGGCGAAGCTCGGATTGGGCGTATTTCTCGCGGTCGTCGGCTCGCTATTCGCACTCTTCATCAGCGCCTACTCGATGCGCATGAACATGGTGGACTGGCGGACGCTGCCAGTGCCAGCGCTGTTGTGGTTCAACACCGGCGTCCTAGTCTTGAGCAGTGTGGCACTGCAATGGGCGTATATGGCCGCGCGCCGCGACGACATCGACGGCATAAGCATCGGCCTGTGCGCGGGTGGAGCGTCCGCCATTACATTCCTTGTCGGGCAACTGCTGGCGTGGCGCCAGCTGAGTGGCGCCGGGTACTTCCTGGCGTCCAATCCAGCCAATTCGTTCTTCTACCTGATCACCGCTGTGCACGGGCTGCATCTGATGGGCGGTCTGGTGGCGCTCGGTAGAACGGCTGCCAAGGTATTGCGTGGCGCCGAGGCGAGCCAAATTCGTCTGAGCGTGGAACTCTGCACTATCTACTGGCACTTCCTGCTGTTGGTCTGGCTGGTCCTGGCCGGCCTGCTGACGGGCTGGACAGACAATTTCGTCGACATCTGTCGCCAGTTGCTGAGCTAGGGAGGCAAGGACCAGATGGCAGAAACGGCGCTGATAAACAACGTAGAACCGCCGGCGCGGCCTGCAGGTTGGCGAGGCATCGCCGCCGATTGGTCCTCGGATCAGCGCGCCTTCAAGAACGTTTCCTGGGGGAAGGCCATGATGTGGATCTTCCTCCTCAGCGACACCTTCATCTTCAGTTGTTTCCTGTTGTCGTACATGACGGCGCGAATGTCCACGACCGTGCCGTGGCCCAATCCCAGCGAGGTCTTCGCCCTCACGATCGGGGAAAAGAAAATCCCGCTCATCCTGATTGCGATCATGACCTTCATCCTGATCAGCAGCAGCGGGACGATGGCGATGGCCGTCAACTTCGGTTATCGCCGCGACCGCGTGAAGACGGCGGCCTTGATGTTGGCCACAGCAGCATTCGGCGCAACGTTCGTCGGAATGCAAGCCTTTGAATGGACCAAGCTGATCGTGGAAGGCGTCCGGCCCTGGGGCAATCCCTGGGGTGCGGCGCAGTTTGGTTCGAGCTTCTTCATGATCACCGGCTTCCACGGCACCCATGTGACGATCGGCGTGATTTTCCTGATCGCCATTGCGCGAAAGGTTTTACGGGGAGACTTCGATGTCGAGAGGCGCGGTTTCTTTACGAGCAGAAAAGGGCATTACGAGATCGTCGAGATCACCGGCCTCTACTGGCACTTCGTCGATCTCGTGTGGGTGTTCATCTTTGCACTTTTTTATCTCTGGTGAGGTCGCAGCATGACAAACGTCGCGGTACATCTGGAAGCAAAGCAACACCCGCTGCAAGCTCACATGCATGACGCATCTGCATCAGGAGCCACGCACACAAAGGGCCAGCAGCATCCGATCAAGCTTTACCTCGTGGTCTGGGGATGGTTGTTCGTTCTCAGCACCTGCTCCTATCTCGTCGACTATTTTGGCCTCCACGGCCATCTCCGATGGTCGCTGATCCTGCTGTTCATGGTGTTGAAGGCTGGCCTGATCGTTGCGGTCTTCATGCACATGGCCTGGGAGCGGCTGGCTTTGGCCTACGCGATCCTGCTGCCGCCGGTGCTGGTGCTGGTCTTCGTGACGATCATGGTGCTCGAATCCGACTACACGCATCTGCTCCGGGTCTTGTTTTTCGCCTCAACGGCATAGCTAGCATTGCTTTCGTGCCAGAAGGAGGACGGCAATGACCACCTATGTCATGCTTGCAAATTGGACCGAGCAAGGCATCCAGAAGGCGAAGGACTCGCCACGCCGTCTGGACGCTGCGAAGAAGGCTCTCAAGGATATGAGCGGCGAGATCAAATCCTTCTTCCTGACCATGGGTGACTATGACATGGTCGTGATCCTGGAAGCCCCGGACGACGCGGTCGCGGCGCGTTTCAGCCTGCAGCTGGGGATGCAGGGAAACGTTCGGACGCGCACGTTGAAGGCGTTTCCCGAAGCCGCCTATCGGGAAATCATCAACTCGCTCGGCTAGTCGGCTCGGGGACTATCCCGGCCGGATGAAGTTCGCAAGGACGCGTAACGCGGACGATGTCGTCCTGGACGCAGAGGACGCGCTCGCGGCCACGGTGCGGCGCTCACTATTTCTGCCAGTTAGCGATATCGGCTGCCTGCTCGGTGCCTCCTTCGCGACCGTCGGCTCCAAAGGACGCCAGGTCGTAGGCTAGCCCATGCGTCCCCGGAGATGCATACTCATATGGCTTGCCCCAAGGATCGTTCGGAACCACGCTGCCTTTCAAGTAAGGCCCGTTCCAGCGTTCGACGTTGTTTGGCTTCTGCACGAGCACGGCCAATCCAACACCCGTCGCCGGATATGAGCCATTGTCGAGATAGTACAGGTCGAGCGCTTGCGCAAAGCTCTCGATCTGAATCCTGGCCGCTTTGGTTTTCGATTCCGACAGATGGTTGAGCACACGCGGGCCCACCAGACCGACGACGAGACCTATGATGGTAATCACGACGAGCATTTCGACGAGCGTGAAGCTGTCCTGCTCCAACAAAACACGCTGGGGAGCGGTTCGACCGATTAAAACTACGCTGATGCTGGCGCATGGCTCAACCTGGACTTGCTCTTCCTCTCGTATCGTCAAAACATCAAACGACCAAGATGGCGGGCTATCAGGGCGCGAGGTCGGGGAGTTAAGCTGCCCTCCGGTAAGAGAACAGCGCCTCCACAGTAGTGGGTCATCTCAAGCCTTGGCGTCGTTGATCTCATCGTGGTGAGACAGGCTCGAGACGTGGTTCGGAAACCGTGGGCACAACGAGAAGGATACGTATTGGACCGGTCCTTCGATCGACGGCCGGGTATCGCAAATCCCCGATCAAACTCTTGAAGGTGCGGACGGCTAAAGCGGGGCTGATGCAATCGTTCCTCACGGCGAACAGATGAGCCGCCGCAAGCACTGCCTTATTTTTGGCAAGCATCGCATTTCGGGGAACGACGACGCTCGCCATTGATCCCGGGCGCCATCGATTTCGATGGCCAGTGCCTTCAAATGCCTGCATCTCCGGCGCTACGGCTTCCGCTTCTGGCGCCTCAGACGTGGAAGAGCGGAAGGTGATCGGCATCAAGCGAACGCCACGATGGACCTTCAGAGACCGTGCTTGACCGCGCCGACCCTGAGCCAGGAGGAGTGCCGGTTTTGCGTTGCGGGAAGATCCGGGCTTCATGCCTTCGTCTCAGATGTGCCTACGCTTACGTTCTTGACGTGCTATGCTAATTATAACAGCCAATAGGTGTGCCATGTCCGGTATTGCAGAATGGCTATCATCGATCGGTTTGGGAGAGTACGCTCAGCGCTTTGGCGAGAACGCCATTGACCTATCAGTTGTTGGGGATCTCACCGAGCAGGACCTGAAGGACCTCGGTGTCCTGCTCGGCCATCGCCGCAAGATGTTGCGTGCTATCACGGAGCTCAAGGGCGACATTGCGCGCACGCCTCAAGCGGGCGGCAAGGCGGCGCGGGACGGAGCCGAGCGGCGTCAACTCACGGTTATGTTTTGTGATCTGGTCGGCTCGTCGGCGCTCTCGGCCCGTCTTGATCCCGAAGATTTGCGAGGGGTTGTTGGCGCCTACCACAGCTGCATTGCGGAGGTGATCGCTCGGAATGAGGGTATCATCGCGCGATACATGGGCGACGGAGTGCTCGCCTATTTCGGTTATCCACATGCCCACGAGGATGATGCCGAGCAAGCGGCGCGCGCCGGGCTGGCGCTGGTCGATGCCGTGGCCAACCTCCAGACATTCCCGTCCACGCAACTTCGAGTCCGCGTCGGGATTGCTACCGGGATGGTGGTCGTAGGCGATTTGACGGGAGAAGGTGCGGCGAAAGAGCAGGCGGTTATTGGCGAAACACCAAATTTAGCTGCGCGCTTGCAGACGCTCGCCGATTCGGGCGCCGTCCTGATCTGCGAGAGTACTCACCGGCTAACCGAAGGACATTTTGAATTCCGGAATCTTGGCCCGGTCATCCTGAAAGGTTGGGCGGAGCCAACACAAGCATGGCAGGTGCTGGGCACTACCGGCATCGACAGCCGCTTCGAGGCCCAGCACAAAACTCAGTTGACGCAGCCAATTGGACGCGAGGAGGAGATCGAGTTGCTGTTGCGTCGCTGGCAGCGCGCCATGAGCGGCGAGGGTTGCGCAGTAATGCTTACCGGAGAGGCGGGCATCGGTAAATCGCATATCGCCTTGGCGCTCGACGAGCGGCTGCAAGGAGAGGAGCACATCACGGTGCGCCAATTCTGCTCGGCGCATCATACTAATAGTGCGTTGTACCCGTTTATCCGGCAACTCGAACGAGCCGCCCGGTTCGAGCGGAGTGATTCGCCGACGGCTAAATTCGCCAAGCTTGAGGTCCTGCTCGGTCGATCCGGAGCTGACGCAGATCGCGTAGTGCCTCTGGCCAATCTTTTGTCCTTGCCACTCGGTGAGCGTTACCGACTGCAGGAGCTGAGCCCGCAAAAGCGCAAAGAAATGACATTAGGGGCGCTATTGGCTCAGCTGAAAAGCCTGGCAGCACTGCAACCAGTGTTCGTCATTGTTGAGGATGTCCATTGGGCGGATCCGACTTCTCTCGAGCTCCTGACGATGACCTTGGAACAAGTACCGCGGCTTCGGGTGCTGCTGCTCATCACCGCGAGACCGGAATTCACGCCGCCTTGGCCTGGTCATGCGCATGTTACGACGCTCTCTTTGACGCGACTTAACCGTCGCAACGGAGCGGCGTTGATCGAGCGGGTCACCGCCGGCAAGGCGCTCCCGAAGGAGGTTTTGGATCAGATACTCGCCCGCACTGATGGCGTGCCTCTGTTCGTAGAGGAGCTGACCAAGACCGTGCTCGAAACCGGGTTCTTGCAAGAGCAGGACGATCATTACACCCTAAGCCGCCCTCTGCCAGCGATGGCGATTCCGACCACGTTACAGGCATCGCTAATGGCCAGACTCGATCGATTGGCCCCGGTAAGGGAGGTAGCTCAGGTCGGCGCCGTGGTGGGTCGCGAGTTTTCGTACGAACTGCTGAGCACGGTGGCCGGGTTGCCAAGAGAGAGACTGGAGGAGGCTCTTGCCCAGTTGGTCCGATCGGAGTTGATCTTCCGCCGCGGCGAGTTACCGCAGGCGGTGTATACCTTCAAGCATGCACTTGTGCGGGACGCTGCCTATTCAGGGCTCCTGAAGAGCCGACGCGCAGCGCTGCATGCCACGATCGCGCAGGCCTTCGAGCAACGGTTCCCGGAAATTGTGGATGCTCAGCCCGAAACGCTCGCGCACCATCTCACTGAGGCCGGACTGTTCGAAAAAGCGGAGGCATACTGGTTGCAAGCCGGCAAGAAGGCAGCCACGCGCTCCGCCAATCTTGAGGCCATTGCGCACTTGCAACGAGGGATCGAGGCCACGAGCCATCGGCCCGATGACGCACGAAACGACAGGCTTGAACTTGACCTCCAGTTCGCTTTAGGCCCCTGCCTGATCGCTACCCAAGGGCCGGCCTCCAACAAGGCGATGGCTACCTTTACCCGCGCGCGAGAGCTGTGCGAGCGCCTGCGAGATCCTCCCGAGCAACTTCAGGTCATGTTCTGGCTAACCACTGCGAGCGTCATTCGCGGTGAGCTGCCGCTGGCCCAGGAAACGATCGCCGCTTTGCTTCATCTCTCCCAAACGCGCGGCGACCGGCCAGCCTTGCTCAATGCGATGCGCGGGCAGGCGATGATCCGCCTGTTCATGGGACAGATCACCGGAGCCCAGGAAGCGATCGAACGGGCTTTCGAAGCCTTCGAGGCGAGCAGCGAGGAGGATAGACTGGCAGCGCGTGTGGCCGGCCAGGATGCCGGCGTGGCCGACCTTGCGCTGATGTCGTGGCCACTGTGGCTACTTGGCCGCGACGATACGGCCATTATGCGAATGGACGCTGCAATTCAGCGCGCGGATGCCATTGGCCATCCGCATTCGCAGGCATACGCTTTTTATTATGCCTGCATTCTCCAAGCTCTCCGCGGCGAATTCCTGATAGCGCAAAGTTATGCCGAGCGCTGTATCGCCTTATCAGAGGAGCATGGATTCCGGCAGTGGCGTTTGGCCCGCGCCGTTCGCGGCATATGCATGGCATCGCTCGATCCCTCACCCAACGCGCTCGGAGAAATCCGTCCTGCGTTGGACGAGTATCGTCACGCAGGTTATCAGTTGGCCATTACCGCGCTCTTGGTACTTTTGTGTCAGCGCCTGTTGATTGATCGAGACTACGAGCCCGCGCTGGAGTTGATCGAGTCGGGCCTCGCTATAAGTACCCGCAACAGCGAACGAATTTTGGAAGCCGAGTTGTACCGACTCAAAGCACGGGTGCTAATAGGCCGCGGCGGACCAGATGTCGAGGCTGTGGCACAGTCACTGATCGAACAGGCATTGGCCATGGCAAGGGGGCAACGCGCCAAGGCCCTTGAGCTTCGGGCCGCGACAGACCTTGCCGCGCTATGCATCGATCAGCAACAACGCGAGCAGGCGCTCGATTTACTTGCGCCGATCTATGACTCCTTCACCGAGGGCTTCGACACGAGAGATATGAAGCAGGCGAAGGCGCTGCTCGACAAGCTGCGGTGACTATCGCAAAACGCCGGTTCGTTGCGTCAGGCCCGGATGATTGGCCTCAAATCATTATTCGAGGTCGAGGATTTCCGTTCGGAAGACTTCCGCCCTTCCAATGATGCTCGAGCCTTTATGCAGCGGCTCGCTTCAGCTCCTTGTGATATTCGCACACGCTTTGCCAAGCTGACCCCTCTGGCTTCTCGTTGATGAAATGCGGCCCGTTGTGCGCAGGTCGCGCCTCATGCTTTCCGAATGCCTCGAGCGCCTGCTCCGCAGCGGCCTTTCCCAGCTTGCGTCCATTATCGAGATTGCTGTGATTCCATTTGAAATTGATGTGACCCGGAACGTGAATCTCTATGATCTTGAGTTTCTTGTCCCTTGCCTCCTCCTGTTTCGATTTTTTGTCACACCGGATGTGGTATTTGAAAAGCTTGACGTCATCTTCGCCAACCGTCGAGGCGAACAATTGGCAAAGATTTGCCAGCGCGTCATGAAGATTCTCCGGCTTGCGGATTTGCTTTGAATCGACAATCCGGCTCACCCATATCTCTTCCAGCTCCGGGTGCTCCTCCAGCAAACTTTCGAAGTTGACGGTATCGACAAGCGCCCCTTCGCAGTAGGTCACTCCGCCAATCTCTACGGTACCTTCGACGAAGGGAAGAGCTGAACACGCACACAAGGTGCTTGCGTCGATAGGGCCCTCAAACATAAACTTTCCGCTCGCCCTTTTCATGGGACGATTGGAAAATAATGCGAGCTTCTGCTGATCAAGGTTCCAGGCGTTATGGAAGATTACTGGTTTTCCAGGCTTTTTCAGCTGTTCGAAATCTATCCCCTTCATGAACTCGCTATCTGGATAGTTGATCCTTGACAGGCCGTTGACTTTGGAAAGGTACATTAAGGACGTCAAATAACGGATGAAGGGATTGGTTGCCATCGCTTGATTGAGAATCCATCTATTGAAATCCCCTTCATCCAATCTTGTGAACTTCTTTTTTCTGTCTCTGTCAGGCAGCTGATTGAACAAAATCTCCATCGAGTCCTGGAAGACGTCCATCATCCGGTATGGATCCCATAGGAAGTCCTTATAGTTGTCGGAATCGCTGACGAAGTTGTTCAGCGCCTTTATGTTGCTGCGCCAATCCGGACCGAAGACTGTGTTTATGGGAAAACGCTTATAGCTTTCGTCGTCCCGAAAGACGCCATTCCTGAAGAATTGGTGAGTCTTTTCGACTTTGTCTTCATGATCGTCCCATTGGTTGTAGACGATCCCGACCCATGCGCCGATGCAGGACAGTGCCCAGACATCGAACGTTATGTTGTGTGCGGTGAGAGCTTCCAGAACCCCGATGTGCAGCCCTGCCGCCGGTCCACCACCCCCGAGCGTTATTGCTCTCTTCGCCATGGCATCCTCCGTTGACTCTTGTGTGGTTATGCTCCGATCGAATTTCACTGCCGCGGAAGACTAGTAGTTTTCATGCCTATTGAAAAGCGTTCGGACTCTCCGTTGGCCGGACTTTGGCAGAACGATGCGCGGGAGCCGTGGTGGTTGATCCGAGACCCCGAGCGACGCGAGTTAGACGTCGCGGCAGGGGATCGCTAAGCTCTCGCAGATAGAAGCGAACGCTTTCGTTGTGTCGGTGTCCTCGAAACAGAATCGGGTCCCGGAGTCCGCACGTTCTACCCACCAGTCGATCTTCCTTCCTTTTGATATCCGGGCCGCCTCTGAGCGGAGCTGATCCAACTGTCGTCCATAGGCCCGAACTATTACGCAATCTGGCTTAGTCATTAATCAATGTTCTTTCCGCAAAAAAAAACGCATAAGCGCTGATCGCGCCACCTTATGAAGATGCGCTCCGATCAAGAGCCTAGCGTCGAGACTGTTCATCTACCTCGCGCGCGGCCAAGGTAAGCTCTATTTCGGTGAGCTGTTCCAACAAACGATGCACGATGTCGACGCAGTCTGATGACGGTATGGATCTCACGCGTCGTGCGTTAAGCTCCGCTTCGAGGAGCTTCGCCAGTACAAATTTGACACCCATTGGATTCCTAAAATGCGGGCCGGGATGAAAACCCAATACTGCACCATTTGGGAAAAAGTTGCAATTGGAGGTAGATCACAGAGCCGCAATTCAATACCCTCGGGCGGAGATACAAGCCTGCGAAGGCACATCGCATCTAGGGGGATTCGTAGATCCGGCCTGAGCGAGAGGCCCTGCGGTTCACGCCATCGGCGCGGTTATCCGCTAGTGGATCGAGACCGGTGCGGAGCGACTGGCCTCCTCACGTCATTGGTTCGCCGACAGGCTACCAATCGTCAGTGCGTCCCTTCGCTCTATGTCTCTGAGGAGCGGAGAAAGTCGCTTGCATGGTCATATTGTGCGCTGCCATCTACGATCTGCTGGGCGCGCGGGCCAAGTAGGGCGCCAACGATTTCGGGACCGAGCAGTTCAAGCGCGGTCTGCCCATAGCTGAAGCAAATTCGCGGGAATGTCTTTCATAGATTCCAAACAGGTTCAGTAAGCGATGTTCGCCATCGTGGTTGTGGTCCTGATGCGCCTTCGCTGCATAAAAAGCAAACAAGCCACGAAAAGCTTCACGGGAAACGATAGGTTTGCCATCGCAATGTCCCCCAATAAAAAGCGAGCCATCTAATTCACGAAATTTGGAGTTCTCGTGGAATAAAAGCTACTGGTATTTAGTCGCTCGGCTTTGAAGAATCGGTCAGCAAAGCTGTCTTGACTAATGCAGCCGCCGTGACAGCCAGGCGCCATCGCCGGGGCTACGGTTCTTCACCTTTCAATGTCTGTTCCTATAATGCTTTAATGTCTCTGCCGTACCGCCGCACCTCCAGTGACAACCTGGTAAGGAGGGGTGTCAAAGAGCCCTGAGGGACCCGACAGAGCTGAGGCTGAGGACTACCTGGACCGTTCTGTGGTCTGCAAACACGCTCAGTCTCCCTTCTAAATAGGTATGAGCGTCGCCCTGCGTGCGCCTGCAAGCATCCGGAGTTTATTCCGATCTACTGCTTGAGTGAGCACAGGTGGTCACGAGCAGCATGGTCCGGGTGCATTGCCAATCGGTTCCCAACATCGGTTCATAGACTCCACGAGGAGTACCGATCGCCATAGTAGTACCAGCCGCCATCAAAACAACGGCGGTCAGCGCGAGCATTCGATAGGTTGCCAATTTCCACTTCATTGCGCTTCCCTCCAGTGGAAGCGTACACGCTACGCTCGGTGATACTTGCCGCTTGTGAACTACTTCACACAATGCGCATCACAGCCGTGTGCAGGAGGCGCGCCAGCGTGAACTGAAGGGCCTCTGATCGTGCCGGCAATCAGATCAGTTCATCGGCTGCCCCTTTGCACAACAATCACAGTTCGCCGAAGACCTCACTGACCTTCATCTTGATCGGCAAAAGTGGGTCTCCTCAGAAAGCGGAGCGGCGGACGCCATCGCCGGCGCTGCGGTACGGGGACATGGTGGTTATCGCGACGGGCAAGCCGCGGCGCTGCCGCCGGTTCCCTCATCGATGAGGTTGCGTCAGGTGAGATCTGGCAAGCGCCGTCCTGAACGCTATGGATCGGCTACCGAGCTGGCTTCCAGCCGAGAGCTTCGCGACCGCAAATCGCGTAGTTATCTGAGCCGCTAACGGCCAGGCCGAGTGCCTACTGCCATTTTGCGATCGGCCCAGCTCTTAACATCGCCGACGGTCGTCGCCTTGAGGAACGCGTTCGCCTTGACCAGCTTTTCGCGTGTGGTTCGACCCGTTATGTCAGCGGCGGCCATAACTGAAGCAGCATCGGCAGTTTCTGCGCCGGAAAATAGCGCCACGGCTCCCGCCGGTCCCGCGAAATGGGCGAGGTAGAGAGAACCGGGCGTGGCCGGCAGACTGCGCTTGGTCAGCATCGCGGCATGTTGCTCGACCAGCCGTGCGGCAACGTCGCGCGTAAGCTCGGCATCTCCGCGCAAGTCCAAGACTTCCTTGTCGCTGCGGCCCTTGATCAGATCGCGTCGGTGCCTTCGAACGGCTTCGAGCCACGTATCATCGAGAAACTGGGCGGCGCCGGTGGCGCTCGACCGCTTGTTCCTTGCATTCGGGTCACCGTTGGACTCGGCTATGATAATGCGCTCGACCAATGCCTTCGCAGCCGCTCTGTCGATCGATTTCCCCTTCAATTGAGCATCGCGAAACAGGACGAAACTTGCGACGAAAGCCAGGCCGATTGCCAGTCCAACAACGAGCGTGATGAATTCCGCGGACAACCACTTCCGCGCGGCGACAACGGATCCACGCTCGTCGGGGCGAGGCGGTCGGATTTCCTCGTCGCGGCGTATTTGCTCTGACACATGCGGCGGGAGCCGCGGGTTGCCATCAGCTGTCGTCCCAACGTAGAGGAATCCGTGCTCTAGGTCTGGCATCGCGTCTGCAGGTTTAATGCTTTCAAAACGCCATCGAAGGCACCTGACAGGCACGGCTTTGCCTCCGCGATTGGTTTGGCGCGACTGGCGCCTGCGCTTGCCTTGGAAATTCCGTGGCGGGGCCGAGGCCTGGGCAGCATGATCGCGGATTTTCCGCTTGCGTTGCCTTTCTGCTCGATGATCTTCGAATGTGCTGGTGCAACGATCGCAATGTGGTCCGGCGGATCCTTTAGTTCGCTCGAGGAAAGTGGCTGCGGTGGCGCTTGGAGTTGCGGAGTTTCGAGCCGGTCTGCCTTGGTCAGTGTATCGTGTGAGGGACGTAATCCGACCGTTGCGAGAGCCGGCGGCTCGTTCACAGGCTCTGTGATGCGCGGGGGCGCCTCGAGCTCCATCACGGCGAGTGTACCGAGGCCAATTAGGAAGAGAGCTACTCTCATCTGATTTCACGCCCTCCGAACGAGAAACCTCACTCAAATCCTCTTAGAAATGAGCTCCAGAAATCAAGGACGGATTGCAAAGGTCCAATAAGGCCCCTTAGCGGCAGAGGTGAACCGGGAAGCGCTGCTATGGGAGAAGATCAAAGACAGGGTTAACGCGGATCATGCGAACTGGCCGAGTGAAGGGGATAGTCAACCCGATGTGGCGCTGCCGGCTTCTCACTTCGAAAATGTCACCGAACCCCAGCTCGACGCCGTCTCGTCCTCGCTACGCCCTGGCAAGTTCGCGACTGCATTTTGCAGCGGGAGGTGTGCGTCTGTGAGTTGGTTCAAACAGCAAGGGGGACGGCGGAGTACATTTCCGCCGTGGAGGACTTCAGCAGCTGGGCAGCACGTGAGGGTGAGCTACGCAATCGTGAGCGATCACTGCAAACCGTCGGCAGGTTATCTGAGACTTCTAAGCGAGGCCGCCGGTCCACGCGGTGGAAAAGCACCGGGTCAAAATGGACAAGTAAAATATCGGGCCAGCCCCGGTGTCGAAGTTTTAGCGCTAAATTCGTCCGGATGGCGAAAAGGGCCGCTGGCTGCTGCGTCGACCTTCCACCCTGGGACATCACCGGACTCGGGCGTTCACCTCCGTCGGAAAGCGCGCGGTCACGTTGGCGGTCATTGTTCGAACCCGAGCAAGCGGCGATCAGTCCCAGCCAACCAAACAGACTTGCCCGTGGCATCGAAGCGCGGGCGTCGACAGTGGACGAAGCGCGATCTTGGCGGATTGGCTCCTGCCGATGTCATAGAGATTTGCAAATGGGGAACACCGGCCGCCGACCTACTTGACGTAGATCATTCGTTCCTTAGTGGCCCGCAGGCTGCGGATGTAATAGCCTTGTGCCTGAACGGCTGACTTGATTTCGTTGCTAACGTTGAGAACTCGTTTTCTGCTCTTGCGCCAGGTATGTGCAGAGTAAAGCGCAGGTACGGCAGAGCCTGTACTTAGAACGAGCAAGCCGCGCTTGTCATTGCGATAGATATCAAACATCGTTCGTCCCCGCTGACCATATTGAACTAAGAATGAAATATGTTTCGGTTGTCTCAATGGCCGAGCTTAGTATTTCGGTCGGCTGTGCGGGTTGTAAATCTGCAACGCCAGCGACTTTCCTTCAGTTCGTTCCGGATACAGAACGAACTGAAGCAAGCCCCGGCCGCCGTCAAATTGCTGCGTATGCAATTACTTCAGTCACGATGTGTTTCGGATGTTGTTGATTGGGGGCGGAATCGAGCGGGAAGCGGCAACCGCCGTCTTCACGGATTCGCCCCGTGTGGTTGCTCTTGCACGGCAGCGCCGACACGTCACCGTGGGCGGCGATGCATCTGGCCCGTAGGCGATGTAGCTACGTCTTTCGCTGACTGCCTGTTCAGTAAGAATAGCCGACTAGACCTGCTCGGGCTCTGCGCTTCGCGTTTTGACCCTGGCTGCGTGAAAACGTGAAATCTCGCGTAGCGCGGAGAATCTGCTTCTCAGATGGAGCGGCGTCGCAGTTCAGTATGCTCCTCACGCTCCCGGAACAGGCTTCTGAAGGAATGCTTTTCTCTGTAATTTGTGCGGCGCTGCATTTTTTACACAGCCAAGACCCATTGCGGACCTGACTGTCAAACGCGACGCTAAATTCAAATTTCAAGTAAGTCTCGGCCCGTAGTCTAGATTGTGGTCCGAATGCTGATGCGTAATGAAAATGCTTTTTAACGCGTTTAGCCCAAGACCAGCTTGCACGATCTGTCGGGCAACGCCGTTGCCACAACAATAACGTAAAGGGAGCCCCCGGCTACAATGGCATTTGAAGGTGCAGCTCGCCCAACCTGCAAGGGCGGACCGCCGGTGGTGCCCAACAACACAATCGTGCGGGCAGATTGTCCCGCCGCGAGTCTCGGTGCCAGCGCCGGTGCGAGAAGTGCTCCTGCGGAAATCTTTAGCGTCTCTCGTCTGTTCAACGTCACGGATCGCCCTCCACCTAAGCGACAGAATGCTACTGCTGAATGGCAGGACCGTCTACTTCGCTGTTCCGGTTTGAGCTTGCTTGGGAATGCCGCTTGTGGGCCTCAGCGAAGAGGCAGCATCGCTCTAGAGGTCCGCTTATTGAGGCATGGAAGACAAGATTTGCTCAGGCTGAGTTCTTCGCATTTTGACCCGCAGGAGACATGCGTTGAGGCCACTCCGTTAGTGGTGGCAACCTCCTCGGAGCTTGGGGTTGCTTCTTCGGTCTGGCCCGATTATCGTTTCTGTTGCAATCGCAAGGCAGTGGAACGGTGGAGGCCTGCGGTGCCCCGCGCTAGAGCGACCCCGGAGCGACTGAGCGCGTTTTCCGACGGCGTGTTCGCTGTCCTTATCACAGTATTGGTCTTAGAACTCCGCCGCCGGAGCAGCCGACCTTCCAAGCGTTGCTTGCGCTCTGGCCTACATGGCTAAGCTATGCTGTGAGCTACCTGTTCATCGCCGTTGTTTGGGCTAATCACCATCATCTCATGCGCTATGCGACAGATGCCACGCCCCGCCTGATGTGGTTTAATTTCGCGCATTTGTTTTCTGTATCGTTGCTTCCGCTCTCAACCGCTTGGATGGCCGTGAGCGAATTAGCCCCGCAGCCGGTTGCCTTCTACGCGGCAGTATTCTTCCTGGTGAACGCGACCTATATATTTTTGATCTTGGAGCTCATCGACCGCGCCCCGGTCGATGATACGCCGCCGAAGGTGCGCAGGGTCTCATGCCTGTCCGACCGATCGTAACTCTATGCCTTTTTGGGCTGGCCGCGGGTGTTGCGCTTAAATATCCTCTGGTTGGACTTGCCATTTGTTGTTGTTGTCTGACCGTCTATCTGAAACCCGAAGCGCCGGGAGCGTGAGCGAACGTGGGTTGCTAAGCCGCCTTTTGGCCATTGCCGACCTGCCACAAGCAACCGGTCCAGGACCGCTTATGACCCGGAACGGAAGGTCGCAGACCAAGACCGTCCGAACCTCTGGCACGGACACCACCCGACGAATCCGGCGGTGGCGCAAATGCGAAGTGCGGCGGCGTCTCCTAGGGCGACCTTCGCATAGACCAGAGGATAGCGTTCGTGAGGATTCGCTGGTAGCGGGCGTCCTGCCAAACTGACGGCTCGTGGCCTAGCGCCGAATAAAATACTCGTCCCTCGCCATAGAATCGGGTCCAGGTGAGAGGCCAGCCATAGAAACGTTGATGCACGTCGGTCTTGCCAAGGTCCCCGAGCTTGGGTCGAGACGCAGGAGCACGCGTGAACCACGATAGTCGAAGTCGCTGATTTGGTAGATCTCGTCCTCGACTTGCAACGAATTCCCGAGAAAAGCCACCAGGGGATCGCCAGGATCAACCACCTCGATCTTCACGGCCTGATGTCAAGGATGACCATTGAAGTAGCCGCCGACCAGATCGAGATAGTCCGGCCAAGTGTAGAATGTGTCCGTCGCCGAATGAACCCCGAGGAACCCGCGGCCCGAGCGCACAAACTTGAGAAGAGCTCTCTTTTGCGCGGCGCTCATCGGAAGTTCTCCGGTTGTGTAGAACATCACCGCCGCGTAGCGCTCGAGGTTTTCGGTAGAAAATTCGGACGTGTCTTCCGTTGCAATGACTTCAAAGGCACCCGAATTGCTTCCGAGCTGGGTCAGGATTACCTTGGAAAGCGGTATGACATCATGCCGGTAGCCGGCGGAGTATGATCTTCCCCCGAAAAAGTGGACGGGTTTAAGCGACTTTTAGCTCCATTTCGATCGGGGCGATATATCCGATGGCGGAATGGAGCCTGGTTCGGTTGTAGAAGCCCTCGATGAAGGCGAAGATATCGCGCTGAGCCTCGGCGCGGGTGTTGTAGTCGCGATGATGGACGAGCTCGGTCTTCAAGGTATGGAAGAAGCTCTCCATCGGGGCGTTGTCGTAGCAATCGGCCTTGCGGCTCATGGATGCGGTGATGTCGGCGTCGGTAAGAGCATCACGATAGGCGCGTGAGGCATACTGGGCGGATTCAAACGGTCGTCGCAACACCAGTTACTTTCACTCATAACAGAAGATCGTCAAGCGCCTCCGCCGGCGTTTTCCAGCCTAGTGTCTTCCGCGGTCGGGCATTGAGGGCCGCTGCCACAGCGGATATCTCTTCGGCGCTGTGGATGCTCAG
>NZ_VSST01000066.1 GCF_019402665.1 Bradyrhizobium canariense | reverse complement strand
GAATCGCTGGCCGCCTTCCGGGGGAATCGGTGGCCGCTTTGCCTCGGATTCCGCACCGAGTAGCGCGAACAGCGCTGCGCGGACATCAAAGAGCATTGCATTTTGTTGATGGGATCTATTTTGACGTGCTGCTGGCAATTGATTTCCTTGGCGACCACGAAGTGCGGCGCGGCAATCAGGATGGAAGTGCAGCGTCAATCAGGATGAGAGAGCTTCGCCGGGCTCGTGACGAAGGGACGGCGTAGCCCGACCGGAGTTACGAGCCCGGCGACGGCGCGATCCGAGCGGACGCACCGTCTGGTGATCGCGGCTGGCCGGTGATGGATGGTTCTTCTCGCCAAAGAGGAATCACCCGTTGCCAGGCTGCCATGTCACCGATCACCAGATGAGGCTCTACGTGAAGTTCCGTCAAACCAATTCGCCGCAAGAGGCGGCCGCGAAGGAGTCGTTCGGTTCGTCGACACCGCGCGCCTCAATCTGTTGCGCAAGCACGACCAGGTCGTCGATTATCGGCACGTGATCCGTTCCTTGCGGCGCAAGCCAATGGCGCTGCTCAATCTCGTCTACCGTGATCGGCTGTTCCCGCGCGATGCCTATCGCCGAACCTTCGATTGCTTGCGCGAACGGCTGCCGGACAGGACCAGTACAGCTCTCTACGTCCGCCGCGTTCGTAGCTAGGCGATAAGGAGGTACTGGCACGCCCGCCTTCGCGAGAAAGCTGACGTTGAGCGAATTTGTCGCAGCACCGTTCAATCGCCCTGGATCCGGGCTCGGCAGATCGAAATGCCGGGGCTGAGCTTACCGACTGCCGCATAGACTGACTCCAGGGCGCTAGTGATGCCAGTGATGTCGGTGGAGGAGGCAATCTAGAACATTCATTTATCGTCGCATCAACATTGCCGGTGTTGACGCGGATCGGCCTCGCGCTCTCCGGCCGCAAGCTAGTCGTACCGGATTGGATCAGTGGCCAAAGTAAAGTAGGGTGGACGCCAAAACGTTTGGCTGCGTGGACGCACAGCGGCGCATCGTTCCACCTTCAAGCACAATCAGAGCTCTTCGTGACATTGAATATCGACTCCAATGGTACATTCAGTGCTGCGGCCTAAAGGTGAGACACATCCCGCATCGACCCGTCTCACCGCCGAACAAAGTCAAAGCTCAAACGAGCAGCAGTGTTTTATGGACTAGAACCATTTCTGAGCTGAAAGATAGCAATGGGGCGGTGAGACAATTGAGTGGCTGCCTCCATATTTGATGCGAAACTTCATGGAAGAACAGAGATGTGCTCACTCTTCGCGCGTGTTGGAATTGGTCAATATCGGCGAAGGCCTTGCGACGATACTACCATGTTAGATAGGGGTACGTGACAAGGTTCTCGGTTAAACTGCTGCACTCCATCAGAAGGTTGGTTAGCACGCAAGACAAGAAGATGGGCGGGCCGAGTAACTCTGCTCGCAAGCGGCAGGATAGAGCGGTACGCGAGCCCCGTCCAAACTAGAAATCTACGAGGTTGGTTTAGAGGGGCTCCACAAGTCCGCGGGGAATCAATCAACGCAATCGATCAACAAGAGGCGATGTGAAACAGCAAACGCCGATCCTCGACTCCAAGCCGTTCTCGGTTACAAATCGGCAGGTCTTAGAGATCGCCATTCCCATGATGCTCGCGTCCATCACGACGCCGCTGGTCGGACTCGCCGGCGCGGTTATAGTTGGTCGATTCGCCGATGCTGCCTTGTTCGGCGGTCTAGCGGCCGGAGCGGTGGTTTTCGACGTCATCGTTGTGTCGTTTAATTTTCTGCGCTCTGGTACGTCTGGCCTTGTCGCCCAATGTTTCGGGAGAGGTGATGCTCTAGAAGAGAGGGCAGTCTTCTTGCGCGCCTTTCTGTTTGCTGCCCTTTCCGGCATGGTTCTGGCTCTACTTGCGCCGCAGATTGCCGCAATCTGCGAGTGGTTCATGAACGCGGAACCGAAGCTGACCGCGGCCATGGGCGTTTACATCCGTATTCGCCTTCTCTCGGCGCCTGCAGCGCTCATTAACTATACAATTCTCGGCTATTTCGTGGGACGTGGTGAAGTAACCGTCGCACTTTTCCTTCAACTGCTCGTCAACGGAGTGAATATCGCGTTATCGACCGTTTTGAGCGTTTATCTTGGCTGGGGTATTGCTGGAGTCGCGTGGGGGACGACGTACGCTGAGTCCACCATCATGTTCGCCGGCATATTGATCCTCATTAGGCGATTCCGCGGCATGCCGAGAATATCGGCGCAACATACCTTTGATCGGAAGGCCATGAGATTGATGCTCCACCTCAACGGCGACATCATGATCCGGTCCTTCGTGCTGATGGCAGGATACTTCGCCTTCACGCGCGAAGGTGCGCAGTTTGGTACATTGACTGTCGCCGCCAATGCAGTGCTGATGCAGTTTGTGGTGTTCGCGGAGTACTTCCTCGGCGGATTCGCAATCGCAGCACAGCAGCTCGTCGGCCGTGCCATCGGTGCGCGAGACAAGATGGCGTTTTTGCGCGCGGTCAGACTCACGGCGGGTTGGGCATTCGCGGTCGCCGGATTTGGAAGTGTGCTAGTCTTGGCGTTCGGCAAACAGCTCGTAGGCGCGATAACAAAAGCGCCGGATGTGCATGCGGAGGCATTGTTTTATCTTCCTTGGGCGGCGTTCTCTGCGGTGAGCGGTGTGTTGGCCTTCCAGATGAATGGCGTCTTCGTTGGCGCCACTTGGTCGCGTGACATGCGCAATGGGATGCTGATCTCCTTCGCAGTCTACATAGCTGCGTTGTTCGCACTCGCGAGGGTGTATGGCAATTATGGGCTTTGGGCCGCTTATCACATTTTTTTGCTCACGCGCGGGATAACCCTTCTATCGATCGTGCGTCGCCGCCTGAGCTCGTTTTTCACCGAGTGACCAGTTGATGGCGATCTTGGCAGAACAGGCAATCCCCACCTGCAAGCACGCCGTCGGTGGGAGAGGCCTCGTCTTCCGAGTCCCGCGCTCTTCGGCACGGATGACCGTCAGGGTCAAAGCGGGATAGCGCTTCTGCTTTCCGATCGGCGGTAGGACGCGACTCTTGCGATACCTGAGTCTCAAGAACGGCCTGGTCAGGATCGCCGTTGCTATCTCTGACTTCGATGCCACGCAGCCCTTCGACGGCAACCTCGCCCATTTCGTCGGCAGTGTGCCCCCCGTCTCCAGCCAAGCGGCCGACGCACGTTGTGATGAGGAAATTAGTTCCGGTCCCCTGGGCTCCGCAGAAGAGCTCGTAGAGGTCACTCTCGCGAGCACCGAGATGCATGCGTCGACCCGGATGATCCAAGAGCTGCTAGACTGCTTGAGATTTTCCGACCACCGGGCGCTTTTCTTTTTCTCGATGGGAATCCGGGTCGGATTGATCTTCTTGTTAGCGCTGCCATCCCCCTAAAGTTCTTCCGGGTCCAGAACTTAACGGCCGCCAACCCCAACGGCAGCGCCTCGGTTGTAACCGCGAGGCTCGAATGCATCAGGATGGCGGAAACCGCGTGCGATCTGAGGCCGCCCGCCTTATCTCGTCTGGCTTCTGAACTTTCGTGATGATAGCTAAATTCGGTTGCATCGTGCAGCACAAGAACCAGAAACTTCAGATGCGGCGACACGATCACGTGCCTTTGGAAATGGCCGACCAGAATGTCCGGATCGCTCACCCGGTCATTAGCGAAGAAGCGGTAGCCCGCATAGGTATTCGCCCAATCCTCACAGACGAGCGGAATGCTTTGTCCCATGGCACTTCCACTTCGTGAGCAGTTTGCGGAATCTGTCGCCGAGCCGTGCGTCCCCAAACTCGCACCCACCAATCTCTCGATCAATCCAACATTCACCTTCCAAGGATGGCGCACAGCCTTCTGCCGATCAATCCTTTAATGTCAGCCCCATAGAGCCCCCTGGCGAATCAGGTGCTCAGAAGGAGTCACCTTCTTTCGATTCAAGATTCGCCGATCAGCGGATTGGTCCGAGTGATCAAAAGTTATGGGTAATTGAAAGCCGGTGAGGGCCGTCTTCCCGGCGACAATCTTTTTGCGATGGCTTGCTGATTGATTTGCAACCAACTGAGCAAACGTGAGCAAGGTTTCGGTTCTGTCGCGTGCGGAGCGGCGGCGGCGATGGACGACGGTCGAGAATCTTCGGATCGTTCAGGACAGCCAGGCGCGGTCGGCCAGGTAATCGGAGTGGCACGTCGGCATGACGTGCATCTCAATCTCCACGGTTTGGCGGCGGCAGGCGCGAACAGGTGTCATCGGGCTCGCAGCGGCATTGCGGCAGGAGGACGAGGTGCAATTTGCGGCGATTTCAGTTCTGCCGGAGCAGCCGGCATGGACAGCTCGTGCTGGAACTGGCGGGACGATCGAGATCCTTTGCAAGCGGGGTGCAGCTTCGGATCACAGGCGCCGTCGATGCCGCGAGGTTGACGGCAGCGCTGGCTGCGTTGTTGGGTGGACGAGCCCGATGATCCCGTTGCCGACCGGGGTGCGGGTGTGGCTTGATACGGGCCATACCGACCTGAGGAAGGGCTTTGCCAACCTTGCGCTCCTGGTGCAGGAGGTGCTGAAGCGTGATGCGCTGATCGGCTATCTGTTCTTCGCCGGGCCGAACCTGCTGCGATGATCCTGTTCGAGAAGTCCGGCCAGCATCAGCCCTTGGAGCGGCAGAGCGACCGCTGTGCGCGGGAGCGCGTCGATCTGAGCCTGCCGACGCTGGCCGACCTGGTCGACGCCTGCACGAGCGTGCTGCAGCCGCTACACGCCCGGATGGAGGTGTATGTACTCGGTGCCGAGCGCCTGCATGGTGACCGACAATGTGCCGATCGTAGCGAAGGGCAAGACGATCAAGGGACATATCTGGCCTATGCCCGCGACGGCCGCCCCTTTAGCCTTCGGATGCCGCTCGCGGCGCTGTATTATGCCTCACGCGACCGGCGGCACGAAGATCCCGTGCGGCATCCTGCAGGCGGATGCCTACACGGCTACAACGAGTTGTACGATCCCTTGCGCCCGGAGTGACCGGTCACATCGCCGCGGTGCTGGTCCATTGCAGAAGGTAGTTCTTCGAGCTAGCGCACATCGCCGCCAATGAAAGGCGAGGCAAGATGCGGAGGCGATCTCGCCGATCGCGCTGGAGGCGGTCAAGCGCATCGATGCGCTGTTCGATATTGAGGAGCGGCATTAACGGAGCGTTGCTGCTGCTGAGCGGCTGAGCGGCTGAGCGGCTGAGCATCCGAGCAAGGCGCAAAGCGCGCCGCTGCTGGAGGCTCTGGAAGCCTGGCTGCGCGAGCAACGTGGCCGCCTTTCGCGCTCGGCCTAGCTCGCCGAGCCCATCGACTATAGGCTCAACCGATGGAATCGGTTCGTCCGCTTCATCGACGATGGGCGGATCTGCCTCACCAACAAAGCAGCGGAGCGGGCCCCGCGCGGCTTTTGCCCTTGCGCAACTCTTCGCTGTTCGCCCGTTCCGACCGTGGCGCCGACCGCGCCGCGGTTCACGGTCACGTTGATCATGACTGCCTATGCCGCGCGCGGTCGCACGCCGTTGTCACGTTGGTACGGTCGATCACGTGCACGGCAGAAATCTTGCGAAGAGTTTGACGGGCCCTTCCCCCGCCTTGACTGGACAGCCGCAACCGCTTCGACCTCCAGTGGCATCGCCACACCGGAGGATGGTTCTGCCTGCACCGCAGCCTTACCCTCGTTGAAGCGATTGACACCCTAAAGCTCCAAGGATTGTTCATCCCTTTTCTGAACATCGCAAAGTTCAGGCCGCGGGTACTCTCCGGGTGGTTGTGTGATCATGCTGGGCGCACTGGGCGCGGTGACGGCAACCGCACCAGCCGATGCATTGCTTAATTGGATAGGCTGGCGCGGCTTGTTTGAGGTGCTTGCCACATCCAGTGCCACCGCAGCCGGTGCGGTCTATTTTTGGGTTCCAGAGCACGCAAGTAGAAAGAGTCCCCGAGGGACAGTCAGTCTGAAGACCGTCTACACGGATGGGCGGTTCCGAAGAATTGCGCCGATTGCTTCAACAGGTATCGGGTCCGCGTGGGCCTTACAAGTCGTTGTGGGCAGCGTCTTGGCTGAGCGATGTGGAAGGGTTGGATCGAACCGGCCATGTCACACAATTGCTCGACATGGCGACAGCCCTAAGCATCGGCGCATTGCCGCTCGGCGCGGTCACCAATTCGCTGCGACGGCACCGCAAAAACATTGAAACGTTTCTCGCGATCATAGCTGCTACGTTCATTGCAGCCGAATTCGCGCTGATCTTGCATCCACTTTTCTGTCGGTACCCCGATCATTGTGGCGGTGGTCGGATCAGCAATCGCCATCAGCTACGCGATCATCGGAGATTACTTTCCGGCCGAACTGATCGCCCGCGCAAAGGGCGTGCTCAACGTTCTGCATTTCGGGTGGGCTTTCCTCGTCCAGTACGGGACGGGGTTAATTCTCGAGCAATGGCCGGCCAAGGACGGACACCACCCCTCAAGGCGTATCAGACAGAGTTCAGCATCAACTTTGTGCTGCAGCTGGCCACCCTGGTCTGGTAAGTTGAATTGGAAATCTGAGGGCGCCCTCAAGCGCAAGTCGACGGGCCAAAGCAGGTCAGTTCACGTCGTGATCCCGAGCGCCGAAATGGTCATCCTGGAAACCGATCAGGATGTGGAGTGGTGAACTCGACCTCGCGCTGCCCGGCTTCCCGCCTCGTCGTCTACCGACGCGTCAAGAACGTCCGGCCGATTGATTGCCTGCGAAGCTCCAAACAGTTGGTCGAATATGCGACATCCGTCGCAAGGTCGACAGGAATGATATGAAAAATGCGTAATATCAATGAGAGCTGGCTGGCATGCGACTTGCTAGTTTTCTCCGCAGAGCCAGCTAAAGCGAATTTGAGTAATGACCAGTCTGACTGAGAGCGCAAGTCAAGTCGGTGCGGCGAACGTGCTGAGCGTCGGTTCGCGGGCCCCGTCGATCAAAGTTGAGGACTGGCTACGTGGCCAGCCCGTTACAAGGTTCGAACCTGGGAAAGTATACATCACCGAGTTTTGGGCGAGGTGGTGCGGACCATGTATCGCCTCGATGCGGAATATTGTGGCCCTGCAAGACAAATACAGGAGCAACGGAGTTCAGGTGCTGGGCATCGCGGCCCACGAACAAACTTCGACGGACAACGAAGCGCGTGCCAGCTTGGACTCCTGGTTCACAAAGACCTTGCCAAATCTGAACTTCGCGATCGCTTCGACTGCGCCGACGAAATGGACAAGATTTGAAGGGATCCCAGCGTTTCTGTCGAGGGTTCCCCCGGCATTCGTGGTCGACCGTGACGGCCGCGTCGCCTGTATTGGCCATCCGGCGCAATGCGGGAGGCATCGCCGACTATCGATTAACTATGTCCTCCTGATGATCGGATACTGTTCATCGGTTCTGTTTCCGCCATGCGCTCCTGGTGCGATGCATCCGCACAATCTTGCCAACTTCGTCGGGCCGAACTTTCGGATCGGCGAGAGGCGCATCATGAGGCCCTTAAGAGTCGTCTCACTGCGACCGCTGCAACTGTTCAAATATGGCCTGGTTCGGAAGGCCTCTTTTCCGTTCGCGGGACCCATCGCGGCAATATTGGGCTTATCTTTGAGAGGGCGATGGCGTCTTCCAATTCGAACTCTGCTTTTGCTCGACGGTGCCGTTTCGGAGAGCTTCCCGGTCGAACAGGAGTCAAGCCGTCGTGCTGTCGAATTGCAGTGGCTCCCAGGATTGCCCACCTCAGGTGAAGTAAGTCGGAAGAAGTGTGACTTCAATACAAGGAGCCCGCGCCATGAGAAACGAACTTCCGTCGAGCGCCGAAAAAATGAGCCAAACCGCGGAGTCCTCTTTCGAGTCGAAGGCAAAAGAGGTCCTGGAAAAAGCCAGGATGTCCCGGGAATGGGATTCTCCTCTTGCAGACGCCGCTACCGATGCCGAAGAGATGACGTTCGTCGACTGGGCATATTGGCTTTACAAGGCGGAGAGGCCCGTCCTGAAAGCAGAAAAAAACGTGTGTGAAATTTTGTTCATGCACGACAAGTCTATCGTTCATTTGCCAGATGGTTTCGAAGAACGTACCTCCCTTACAATCGGCGCAGCGGGGGATTTGATGCCGTCCGATGGCATAGAATGTTCCCGAAATATAATTTTCGAAAAAGTCGCAGACGTCCTCTTCGAGGTGGACCTCTCTTTTGCGAACCTGGAAGCTCCCGTAACGGAACAGGCGTTTAAGAGCTGCGCCATTGCCGGGTGGGATCCTGAGAATTGCACGCTCCTTCGAAGCTCGGTAGCTCAGTTCTCCGCTTTGGCCGGACACAACGGCAACTATTTTACGGCGCTGAACTTTGCCAACAATCACGCACTTGATTTGGGCGTAGAGGGCATTGAAACCACGCGAAAGCTTTTTGCCCAAAATCGAATTACGGCTATCGGTATTCCGAAAGCTCCCGAAGAATACGCTCGTGCAACTGTGATCGCAAAAGCTGGAGTAAAGATCGGCTTTGTCTCGGCCACCTTCGGACTGAATGGCCGCCGGGTTCCTCCGAGCGAAAACTATCGAGTTCACAGAGCTAAACTCGTGTCGAAATTCGCTGAACCCGAGTTAGGGCTGCTCAAGAAGCAAATCGAAGACTGCGAAAGACGAAACTGTGATTTCATCATTGCTTCGATGCATTGGGGGTTCGAGTTTGAGTATTTCCCGCGCCACCATCAAATCGAAACCGCTCACCATTTGGTCGAATGCGGCGTAGATCTAATACTTGGCCACCATCCGCACGTTATTCAACCCGTCGAGTATTATCGCCCGAAAAGAGATCCGGATCGCATCGCGGTCATTGCGTATTCCTTGGGCGGCTTGACGTACGATGGCTGGGAGCCCGCGCCTCATTTGTCACTCGGCTTGGCTTTGAAAATTAAGCTGTCGAAAGGCATTATGGATGGCAATGACCGGACTTACATCGAGTGCATCAAGCCGGTTCCGGTATTCCAGAAGGTGTTTCATCAAAACCACACGAAGGTGATGCGTCTCGAAAAGCTGGAGGAGCAGCTCACTGAAACAGCGCTCGATCGCTCGGATGAGGCTTTCCTAAAGCGCGTTAAACAAATCGAAGGCTATGCCGACATGGTCTTGAAGAATCGTTACTTGAATGAGTAAGGCTGAACCTTCCCGGGTTTGCCGGAGGCCATTTGGTAAACTTATGCCGCCACGGCGGGTTGTTCCAGCATGGCGTAGTAACGTTGCTCGGCTTCGGCCGGCGGTATGTTGCCGATGGGCTCCAGGAGACGCCGGTTGTTGAACTAGTCCACCCATTCTAGCGTCGCGAACTCGACGGCCTCGAAGCTGCGCCATGGTCCGCGCCGATGGATCACCTCGGCCTTGTAGAGACCGTTGATGGTTTCGGCGAGAGCGTTGTCATAGGAATCTCCGACGCTGCCGACAGAAGGCTCCACGCCGGCTTCAGCCAGGCGCTCAGTGTATTTGATAGAGACGTATTGGGCGGATTCAAACGGTCGTCGCAACACCCTGAAGTTGGAGGTTGCGATGAAATTTGTAAGTCGACGTTCGGAGAGGTCAGGACGAGCGCCATTGCCATCGCCAGGCCGGCCTTCTGCTGCAGGACGCGATGAACAGAATAGATTTTGGAAGGCGATTGCCGCAGGGCAGAGCAGCGAAGATGCTGCGTTTGAGGCCGGATTATCGCAACCTGTCGGAAGCAGATTGTTCCGAAAGGCAGGCGGCATGCCACCAGCGATGTTCAAATCTTCGGCCAAGCCTCTCTCCGGGCGCTACCTTTCATTGGCTGAACGCGAGGAAATCGCCCTTCTAAAGGTGCAGGGCCATTCCATACGGGAGATTGGGCGCCGCTTGGGGCGGGCTGCTTCGACGGTCTCCCGTGAACTGCGGCGGAACACGGCCACCCGCGGCGGCGGGTTGGATAATCGGGCAACAACTGGCATGCAGACCGATCTGCCCGCCGGCCCAAGCCGACCAAGCTTGCGCCCAACGCAGCCTTGCGGACTTATGTGGAGGAGAGACTTGCCGGCAGGGTCGTAGCCCCGAGCGGAGCTTGTATTGCTGGCCCCACCGTTCGGTGGAACGGCCGCCGACATGGCCGGCGAAAGGATCGACGATGGGCCAAAGCGTGGAGCCCTGAGCAGATTGCCCGACGCTTGCCGATCGACTTCCCGGACGACAAGACGATGCGCATCAGCCACGAAGCCATCTATCAGGCTCTCTTCGTTCAGGGCCGCGGTATACTACGCAGCGAACTGACGGCCTGCTTGCGAACCGGCCGCGTGTTGCGCGTGCCCAGGGGGCGCGTACGCAGGCGGGCCAAGGGCTTTGTCTCGCCGGAGATCATGATCAGTGAGCGCCCCGCTGAGGCGGCCGATCGAGCCGTGCCGGGACATTGGAGGGAGACCTCATCCTCGGTCTTGGCAGCTCGGCGATCGGCACGTCTGTCGAACGCACGACGCGCTTCACAATGCTATTGCACCTTCCCCGGTTGGCGGGGCACGGCGAAGCTCCGCGCAAGAAGAATGGGCCTGCGCTTGCGGGACACGGGGCGGAAGCCGTGCGTGACGCGATCTCGCGCACCATCATCACTTTGCCCGAAGAACTACGTCGCACGCTGACCTGGGATCAAGGAGCCGAAATGGCTCAGCACGACCGTCTCAAGATCGATGCGGGCATCCAAGTCTACTTCTGCGACCCGCAAAGCCCTTGGCAGCGCGGCACTAACGAGAACACCAACGGGTTGCTGCGGCAGTACTTTCCGAAAGGCACAGACCTGAGCATCCACAGCGCCGACGAGATCTCCGCTGTAGCAGCGGTCCTCAATGCCCGACCGAGAAAGACACTGGGCTGGAAAACGCCGGCAGAAGCGCTTGACGAATTACTGTCATGAGTGAAAACAATTGGTGTTGCGACGACCGTTTGAATCCGCCTTGGCTGCCCCTGTCGCTGTGATGCACGAGCCCGCCGCGATGGACCGGTCGTCGATCGTGCAGGGCCTGCTCCAGCGCATCGAGCACGAAGCCTGCGTGCGCCGTGCGGGAGGCCCGCCAGCCCACGATCCTTCGAGCGTATGCGTCGATGACAAAGGCGACATAGACGAAGCCGGTCCAGGTTGCGACATAGGTGAAGTCGGAGCCAGAGGACGTTTGGCCGTGGCGCCTTGAACTGACGGTTGACGTGATCCAGCGGGCATGGCGCAGCCTTATCGCTGATCGTGGTCTTGACGGATTCGCCGCGGATAACACCTTGCAAACCCATGTCCCGCATCAGTCGCGACACCATGCAACGGGCAACGTCAAAGCCTTCGCGCTTGAGCTGTCGCCAGACCTTGCGCATGCCGTAGACGGAGAAGTTCTGATCGAAGACGCGCCGAACCTCGATCTTCAGCGCGGCGTCCCGCGTGGCGCGTGCCGGCAGCCTGGAGGGATCCCGCCGCTTGGCCACATGGGCGTGGTAGGTCGAGGGGGCGATCGGCAAGACTTGCAGATCGGCTCGACCCCATGCGCCCCACGATGATCGTCGATGAAGGCGATCATGGCTTGGACCGGCGGTCGAACTCCGCCATTGCAAAATAGGCGCTTGCCTTGCGCAGGATCTCGTTAGCACTGCCGAAGCTCGCGGTTCTCCCGCTCGAGCGCCTTCAGCTTCTCGGCCGTGTCGGTCGGAATGCCGGCCCGCTGCCCGCTATCGACCTCGGCCTTCTTGACCCAATCGTGCAGCGTCTGCGGCGTGCAGCCCATCTTGGCCGCAATCGACATCACTGCCGCCCAGCGCGACGGGTGCTCGCTGGCGTGATCCAGAACCATCCGAACCGCTCGGGTCCGGACCTCGGGTGGAAACTTGTTCGTCGTCTTGCTCGTCATGGCTCCATCCTCTCAGGAGTTGGAGCCTCCGGCAAACCCCCGGGGCGGTTCAGGCAGGCTCGTTGCTGGCTTACGCTTTGTTCGCTTCGGCCTAGATGATCGTTCCGCTTCATCTTTGCCCCGCACCTCGATCTGGTGGGTCACGGCGAGACACGCCACAACGACTTGCGACTTCTCGCCCCCTTTCGTCAAACAAAACGAAAGATCATCCTCGCGTCAAATCATGACCATTGTAAACCGCATCAGGAACCCGGGCCGTGTACTTCTCCACGAGACCGGCCGGCTGCCAACTGAGTTTCGCTTGGCGTAAGCCCGGGATGCCGAGATCCTGCTCTCGATTAATAAACCTCGCTTCAGCTGCAACGATCTCCGCGAATGCATGGAGAACGTATTGGTAGGCGCCCTTGAGATCCCGTACGGCCTTCTCATGATGTTCCACAAACATTTCAGAATTGAGCCGCTCGCCGACGGCAAAAGCTACTAGCCTCTGATTTACCTCCAGCACTACTCCTTTCAGTGGCAAGGAGCCAAAGTGCTGGAAAGCCACCTTAACCGCAGCTGTTTCCTCTGCTGCCGAACATCGATCAGCGACTTGCTCGCTAAACCATTTTTCTTGAAGCTCGATGCAAGCAGTTGCATCGTGTGGGTGTAAGAGCCGCACTCTAGGATTCAGGGCGGCAAACCTCCTGACTAGATTTCTTTTGTCTTCGAGCTTTTTACCCTTAAGCGCAATCAACTCTTCCGCTTTGTAGTAGTAATCGCTGTTGTCGCGGTCAAATACGGTAGACATGCCTTGCGAAAGGTCGTTTGCAAGGCTCTTCGGAATTCGAACCCATTGATACGCTGGTATTCCCGGAAGCGGCTCTCGCATGATCTCGTAAGGATGCTCACCTATCGGAGGAAAGAATTGCGGCACACTGTCGGATTTGCGTTGATAAGAGACAAGAAGGTGGCGGCGATATATACAGCATCGGTGGTTCTTTATGTCCGACCAACAGAGAATATTTGCAAAAGTCATTTCAGAGCATTTGGGCGGATACTCTGTAAGGTATTGCTCGAAGATCGGCTTGTGTACTATCGACACGGGTTGCAGCGCGTCAAAAATGCTTTTCATGACTGTTAACCTTTCGCCACGACGTATTTACTGACGACGAGTCATCAGCGTTCCTTCTAGAAACCTTGAGGTTTTCGAACTAGCTCGATCGCCGGTCAGCAAGCTCCCAGCTTCCGAACCAATGAGACGCGGCAACCCAAAACTGGCAGGTAGTTCATTCGTTGCCGACAAGCATTCATGTACGCTGCTCCAGTTTAGAGTTTTACGGCACAGCCTGGGATGACTTCAGGTTCACGTCCGACCCGACCGCATCGGCCGACGATGGCCATCAATGAAGGCAGTAGGGTCTTTGCAGCTGATCATAGACCAGGGGGGTTAGTCTCCTGTCGTCTGGCGAACAGCTCGCGTACACGTTGCTCGATACCAGTTTCTGCCATATCTGATGGAGGGCGCGATGCTTCGTGCCTGCGCCGAATCCGCCGGATGCTCATCCCCTAGCTCCCATGCCATGTAAGCGGCGTCGCCCCGGCTCGGTCAACCTGTTGAGTCTGGTAGTCAATGTCGTTGATGAGTAATTTAAGCGCCCTCTACGGCCCTGTGTTGATGGCCCATCGCCTCCCGCAACGTCTAGCAGTCATGTGAGACGCTGACCTCCCACGTTGGTCAGTGCGAATATTGGACCTCTCACGGAGGCGTCGCGTCGGGATCAGCTCACGCAAGAGAGGTGGCTTCCGTTGCCTGAACCAATTCTCGCTTTGGTAAGTGGAGCCTCTGCCGGATTAGGATGCCGTGCGGTGAGACAGAGTGATGATGACGCTTTCTGGCGCAGAAAGTCCTTTGGGTCCATGCTGACCGCGATGCTTGCTATCGGCGAGTACGCCTATGAACGCCGACAAGTTGAAATGGCTGGCCTGACCGGTGTTGAAGATCTAGGGCATGCGGCAATCGTTGCAGAAGGCTCATCGCAGATGCCAGAGTCAACATCGGTATCAAGGTCATGCGCGCGCCGGCAAACCACTTCGCTGATCGTGTCGCGCCGAAAAATCTCGAAGAACTCCGGTGTTGTCGATCTTCGTCACTTGGTCATTGTTAACGCTCTTGTGCACCGATCGGTTGATCGGCGGGTTGGAGCGAGCGCCACCGTCTGCCCAAAGAACGGAAATTGTTCGACGAGAGCGTTGTTTCGATCCGCAGCCTCAACCGCATTCGGATGTTTGTGGGCCGTTTCGATGGCTCACGATTGCATCTCCAAAAATCATCTTCCAGCTTGAGAAACTCCCGGAATTCCGGGATTCCAACTTTGGTAACCGAGATCGATACTCTCGTTGGACTAGGAACAGCAGAATGATTCACACGGTCGATAGTGACAACAAGCTGCTCTATCAACACGAGCTCGAGGAGCACTTCCGGCTGCGACATCGGATCTACGTTGATGAGCGCAAATGGATTGCGCTCAAACAAGCCGACGGCCGCGAGATCGATCAGTTCGATACTGATGAGGCCATCTACCTCATGGCGCTCGATAGAGGGCATGTAATAGGTGGCGCGAGGCTTGTTCCAACGCTTCAGCCGCACCTGTTGGCGAATGTCTTCCCCTTTTTGGCCAATGTAGAAGGGATTCCGCGCGGACCAGGTATTTATGAATGGACGCGAATTTTCGTTGTCCCGGAGCATCGCGGTCCGAATAGTAGTGTTCTGCACGCGATGCTTGCCGGTATGATGGAGTATTGCTTGGGTCGTTCGATCACAGCGATTACAGCGGTAATGGAGACATGGTGGTTGCCACGCTTTCACAACCTTGATTGGGATGTAAAACTATTGGGCGAGCCGGCTGATATCGACGGAATGAGCTGCGTCGGCGCAATGATCTCGGTTACTGAAGCAGCATGGCGCCGCACCATCGCGGTCGGCCGGCTCGAAGCGCCGGTTCTTCACGCCCGGTGCCGTCACGATGATTCGATCGCTAAGGGCGTGCTACCTCATGAGCGATCCAGTAGCTCGAAAGTCCAAGATTGACGAAGATCACAAGATGGGAGCGTTGTCATATGTCAACTCAGGTAACATCGGGAACAGCGGCAATCGAGGCCGTCCCTGCAATTAGCCAGATGGATGCACAGGTCGAGCGTCGCCTCTGCGAGTTCGCAAGCTCCGACTCAACGTCGATCTGGAAGACTCAAGACGAACTGTCAGGAGCAATTGCCAACGCGGGCGTCCACTTTGAGGGTCAAGCTTGCCCCGTATGTCTCCGGCCCCTTACGATCGACTCCAGTCTGACGAGCCACCTAACCGCTGCCGCTGAGGGCGTGATCAAGCTTCTTGATGTCGCCGCTGAACTGTACTGCCGCGATGAAGAAGTGCAAAAGCTGTTTCCAGCCTACAAACATTTGCGACATTGGATCACCTCTCTGCCGAAACATAGGCCGATCGCAACAATATGCCGACTGGATGGCTTGTTCGGCAAGGATGGCAATTACAAGATAATCGAGACGAATACCGAAGGGCCTGGAGGTGTCATTCAGACTGGCGTCATCGCCAGAGTCTGGAGCCGCACGCCGAACATATTGACAGATGGCTTGTCACTTGAGGTGAGTAAACAGCCCCTCATTAAGGATCCGAATTGTTTTGTCCGGGAGCTCGCGTCTACCTATCATGCCGCCACTGGATGCACACTCAGAGCCGCGGCGGTAGCGAACTTTCGCGGTCGCTTTGCAAACGAAGTAGATTGGATCGTGAAGGGTCTGGAAGGAGCAGGAATCAAAGCAACATTGCTGGATGCAAGCACAATCAGGCGAGCGCCTGGAGGAGTTGTTGGACCGGACGGCGAACCAATCGAACTTGTTTATAACAAACTCGATGTCCGAGACCTCGTAGGGGCTACCGAATGTAGCGACTACTTAGATGCCTGTGCGGCACAAGAGGTGGTTTCGATAAATCCGTGGATATCCCAGTGGGTATTATCTGATAAGGCGATTCTTGCTGTTCTCAGCGACGATCGATTCAGTTCGAATTTTGACGCTGCTCAGATTGAGCTGATTGCGCGCCATATTCCATGGACACGCGTTGTGAGAGCGGGCCAAACGACGGACCCAGAGCGGTGCCGGATTGAGCTCATAAGCTACATCCGGGACCACAAGGCGAGTCTGGTTCTGAAACCGTCGAACGCTACGCGGGGCGAACATGTCGTGATCGGGCGCTTCGCGTCTCCTCAGGAGTGGGAGGAATACATTGAACGAGCCGCCAGCAGTCCGTATGTTGTTCAGGAATACCTTAGGCCTGGACAAATTACAGCTCTGCACCTCCCAAGCCGCTCAATCAAGAAGATGGTGTATGGAATTGACTGCTATGTATTTGGCGGGCGTCTAGTTGGCTTTAACTCACGCGCAAGCTGCGATCCTGTGATGAACGTTGGGCGAAGTGGGGTTCTAATGCCGGTCACGACTGCCTAAATGTTAGGTGGCCGGCTCGCCAAGATTTAATCTAGGGAAAACGCCGGCGGACAAAAGTGCAATTCGATCGGAATTGCGGTTATCTGGACGCAATTAGCAGTGACGGAGCAGGCATGTACAACAGGATTAAAACGCGGCGCTCGGAGCACGCGCTAATCGGTCGAGCTACTTAGGGCCTGGCTGCAGTTCAAAAACTATGCGCTCCGAGCTGATCCGTTTCTCTTTAAGTTTACGCGCAGGCTCAATTGCATGGCTGAGATGTTCGAACGATTTCAGTCGATCGTGAAGCTCCACTGCCGGAGATTTCTGGCAACGGAGAACTACAGCAGAATGGGCCAGCTTCTCAGAGAACCGGACAAAGGAATTATCGTTGCGGTGCTTTGGAGTTTGTGGCGGATCGAAACTCTCGCGTCCTAAGATATTCTTCAATCGGCTTCCTAAGGAACCACATGGACCCGAAAATTGACCCGATAGAAATGGACCGCGTTTCCGCCCACATCCGAGCCGACTACCATCGGCACTCACTGCTCAACTTATGGCAGCGAGCAATCCGACACCCAAGCACCTGCGAGCAGTTCCCCGTCGGACCGGCCCAACCGACGGTACACAACATTGAGCAAGCATGGGAACAGGTCAGGATTCGGGAGGCGTACGATCATGCCGCGTACATCCGGTCGTGTTTACCGAAAGTCGCCCGGACGAACCCCGCGTCCGATATCATATTTTCGTCCGGAGGCTCGACGGGCAAGTCAAAGATTCTGATGGGGACCTATGGAGAAACGCTGTACAATGCCAGGTTTCATGGAAAAGGTTACAATTTTGCGGGCATCAAAAGTGACGACACTGTGTTCGAATTAGGAGGGCATGGGACCTATGATACTGACTATTGCGCTTACCATGCCTTGTCAAAAATTGGATGCACGATCATACCAGTTAACGATCATAAGAGAGGCAGGGAGAATGCCGAGATAATGCGTGAGTTGCGGCCAACCGCAATCCTTGCAGTTCCGAGCGGCCTCTATCCACTCATATCTTACTTGGAAAAGATGGATGTGACGCACGATGAAGTTAGGCTCATCGTCACAGGCGGAGAGCCGCTGTCTCCGCAGCTTCGACAGCGTCTCGTTCAACGCTTCGGGAAAAACGTTTCATTTGGATCGGTTTTTCAGACGTCCGATCATGGGACGCTAGGTTTCGAATGCGCCTTTTGCAGCAAAGGTGAGTACCATCTTCATGAAGGCTTAATATACGTGGAGCTCGAAAGAAAGAGAGATGAGGGCGTATCGGAACTCGTGGTTTCCAACCTGCATCGCTCCCGAATGCCAGTGGTTCGGCTTCGTACGGGAGATTATGTTGAATGGGCCGACCCAAACGGATCGTGCTCATGCGGGTTAACTTCAAGGAAAATACGAGTTCTCGGAAGAGTGAGCGACCTTCTAAAACTTGGAGGGACGGCAATCGACGGAAAGATCTTATCCTCCTTGCCGGAGCGGGTCGGAGTTCACGAGAATAAGATCAATATAGTCATTCGGAGGGATCAGTTGAACCGCGACATCATCGAGATCGCAATTTGCGATGAGCTTCGCTCGAAGCACGAAAAGGCTCTGCAAGCGGGACTTCTGTCCATCGAGATCATTGAGACCGCTATCAGGGCTGGGCGCGTTATAGGTCCGAAGTTTGTTGCGCCTCTAGGAAAGAAGGAGAAGACCTCGGATTATGGCAAGCTGCGGGTGTTGAGGGATCTAAGAGAGCTAGAACCGGTCGCCTGAAGAAAATTGTCAGTGTTGACATGACAGGCGCGGGCTGACATCAGAATTGTCGCCAAAGCTCGAGTCGGCGAATGCGTTGGAACGTGACCGCGTTACGTGGCGCGACGGACTGGCGGCGGTCGCGGTGTTCACCTCGCGCCGACAGGGCGCGGACCGCCCAGCAGCTCGTGCTATTTTGCGGCGAAACTTGCGCCAGGGGCTGTTACACAGCACTTAGCTTAACCTGAGAAGGCGGGCCGTCGCCGGAGGGCGAAGCAACGCGCCAAGCTCTCACGGCGCAACGACCTCGGGGCGATGGACTATATGCTCGAGCGCTGGAGCGCGTTCACTGGAGTTGACTGACCTTGCCCCCAAGTTTTATCCAGTTCTGAGTTCGCCCCGGCGGTTGGATTTGCCCTCTTGGGCGGTGGGAGCGACGGGAGCTGGCGCGGAGCCTTCGGCATAGCGCAGCGCCAGATCCCGGCGCGGATGGCAGGTCATGGCGAACTCGGACGGCGTCTTCCATCCGAGCTGCGAGTGTGGTCGTGTGTCGTTGTTATCGACCCGCCAACATCCAAGTGTAACGCGGGCTTGTGCCAGTGACGTGAACAACGTCTCGTTCAACAGCTCATCCCGCAGCCGGCCGTTGAAGCTCTCGATGAAGGCGTTCTGCATGGGTTTGCCCGGCGCGATATAGTGCCATGCGACACGGCTCTGGTCGGTCCATGCGAGAATGGCGTTGCTGGTGAGTTCGCTGCCGTTGTCGCTGACCACCATCCTGGGCTTGCCGCGCTCGATCATCAGCCGGTCCAGTTCCCGCGCCACGCGAACGCCGGAGAGCGAGGTGTCGGCCACCAGCGCCAAGCACTCACGGGTACAATCATCGACGACGGTCAGGACGCGGAAGCGGCGGCCGTCGGTCAGCTGGTCCGACACGAAGTCGAGTGACCACCGGTCGTTCGACTTCATCGGAACCAGCATCGGCGCCCTGGTCCCGATCGCCCGCTTGCGGCCACCACGGCGGCGCACCGTCAGCTTCTCTTCCCGATAGAGCCGGAAGAGCTTTTTGTGGTTGATCGGTTGATCAGATATCCCTCCCGCTTGAGCAGAACATGCAGCCGCCGGTAGCCGAAGCGGCGGCGTTCCTGGGCAATCGCCCTCATGCGCTGGCGAAGGTTGGCATCGTCAGCCCGGGTCGTCTGATATCTCATGGTCATGCGGCAGCAGCCGATGGCTTTACACGCCCGCCGTTCGCTCATCCCGTGGGCATCCACCAGATGAGCAACAGCTTTCCGTTTCCCCGCGGGCGTCACCACTAATGGGATGACCCGCCCCGTCCTCTCAGTCAGACTGAGTTGGCTTTTGAAAGGAGGAAGCAATGAGGACACGGAACAAGCCCAGGCAGGCAACGGTGTTTGGGATCGACATTGGCAAGAACCTTTTCCACGTCTTGGGCTCGACGCCGCCGGAATGCCGATCCAGAAGGCGACCTTTCGGCGCGATACGCTCTTGCAGTTCTTCGAACGTGCAGGACCGGCTTTGGTGGGGATGGAGGCCTGCTCCGGCTCGCAATGGTTGGCCCGCAAGATCGCCGCCATGGGGCACACCGTTCGCATTATCCCAGCTCAATTCCTGAAGCCATATGTGAAGTCCAACAAAAATGACATCATCGATGCCGCGGCGATCGCCGAAGCCGTGACGAGACCACGATGCGCTTCGTCGAGCTAAGGTCGCCTGAGCACATTGACCTGCAAGCGCTGCATCGTGTTCGCGATCGGATGATGTCGCAACGGACGTGCCTCATCAATCAGATGCGCGCTTTTTGCTGGAATATGGGATCGCTATTCACCAGGGCGCCGGCAAGTTCAAGGCTGATCTGCCGAGGGTTTTGGCCGATCAGTCGAATGATCTAACCTCGACGATGCGTCGCATTCTTGCATCTACATTTGACGAGCTGCGGCAGCTGGAGCTGCGGATTGCCGAGGTCAACCGCGAGATTGAGGCAATTGCCTCTCAAAGCGATACCGCACGTCGATTGATGACCATCCCGGGCATTGGTCCGCTGGCCGCGACGGCGCTTTTGGCCGCAGCTTGATCTGCCCGCCAGTTCAAAAAGGCCCCGCGATATGGCAGCTTGGCTAGGTCTTGTCCCGAGAGAATATTCTACGGGAGGCAAAACGAAGCTGCTGGGGATAAGCAAGCGCGGCAATCGATATCTGCGCCGGATGATCATCCATGGCGCCCGTTCCTGCGTGACTCATCTTGATCGCTCGCGATACCGCCTTGGCGCGTGGCTTGATGGACTTCAGGCACGCATGCACACTAACAAGGTCACCGTCGCCTTGGCGGCCAAGGTTGCGCGGATCGCATGGGTGGTGATGACCAAGCCCGGCGCAAGCTATGAACGGCGGGATCCGGCCTTTAGCTGATCCCGTTTGTTCCAGACTGCGAGGTTCGTGAAGGTGATGACGAAACAGTCGATCGGCGCGCCGTAAACCCTGTGCAAAAAAGCGGGCTTCGAGCCCGAACCATTTATCTGGGAACGGCACGCGCGGATCTCATCATGGCCTGGCCGCAACAGCGGCCCACTTGCAAGAGGCCCGATACATTTGTGCAGACTGCATGGTCCTCATCAAACGACCTTGCGCGGGCGGGGCGGGTCATACATTCTTTCCCAGGAGGTCCTTCAGCGCCGCATTGTCCAGCATGGCGTCGGCCAGGAGCCGCTTCAGCTTCGTGTTCTCGTCCTCCAGCGTTCTGAGCCGCTTGGCCTCGGAGACGTCCATCCCGCCGAACTTGGCCTTCCATTTGTAGATGCTGGCGTCGCTGACGCCGTGCTTGCGGCACAGATCGGCCACCGAAACCCCGACCTCGTGCTCCTTCAAGATCCCGATGATCTGCTCTTCCGTAAAACGATTGCGCTTCATGCTCTGGTCCTCATCTTGGGCCAGAGCGAACTTCAAACTGGATTAAGCCCCTGGGGCAAGGTCAGCTGCTCGGCCCACGCCAACATGGCGTTCGAGGTAAACTCGGTGCCATTGTAGGAAACAATTATGCCGGGCTTGCCGCGCTGCAGCGCGGTCAGTTCACGCGCCACTCGGCGTCCCGAGATCGAGCTATCGGGGATCGCCGCCAGGCATTCCCGGGTGACGTCGTCGACGACGTTCAGGATCCGGAAACGCCGACCGCACGCGAACTGGTCATGGACAAAGTCCAGCGACCAGCGGGCATTCGGCCTGGCCTCGACCAGGATTGGAGCCCGTACGCCCACAGCGCGGCGGCGGGCGCGCCGCTTGCGTACGGTCAGGCCCTCCTCGCGATACAGCCGGTAGATCCGGTTGATCCCGGACGGCTCGCCGCGCTGCCGCAGCAGCACGAACAGCCGCCGGTAGCCGAACCCCTGCGCGCATGCGCGAGCTCACGCAACTCGATGCGCAGTTCGGTATCCGGCCGCCGACACGAGCGGTATCGGATCATCTTGCGGTCGGCGCTGACGATCGAGCAGGCCCGCCGTTCCGACGCGCCGAGTTCGGCCTGCAGATGCGCGACAGCCTCGCGCTGGGCGGCGGGCCCTACCATTTTTTTAAAGCAACTCGCGAAGTGCTGCAGCATCCAGCATCTGTTCGGCTAGGAGCTTCTTCAGCTTGGCATTCTCCTCCTCAAGCTGCTTCAGCCGCTTGGCCTCGGAAACGTCCATGCCGCCATATTTGGCCTTCCAATTATACAGCGTGGCTTCCGAGACGCCGTGCTTGCGCGCGAGATCGGCGGTCTTCGCACCAGCCTCATGTTGCCGCAGCACGCCGATAATCTGTTCCTCAGTAAACCTGGCTCGCTTCATCTGTCCGTCCTGGAGAAGGCCGGACTCTAACTCCCCGTGGAGGAAATTTGCAGGGGCAGGTCACGGCCCACCGCGCAGAACGAAGGATTTTCCCGAGACGCCAGCAGCATCTGGGCCCGCGATACCCGGCTCGCCAGCTCAGTTCTCGACCGCGAAAGAGCCGCCAAGGTCGACAGCTCTTCATCACTCATTGCCAACTCGACCGCTCGCCGCCATCCTGCCATGATACAGCTCCTCGTTTCGCCGACCGCAAACGAGGAATCCGCCAACAACCCGTCCGTTCCACCATCAACCCGCTCCACCGCGCAGGTATAATGGA
>NZ_VSST01000065.1 GCF_019402665.1 Bradyrhizobium canariense | reverse complement strand
CCCTCGCAAGCGGGAGAGGTTGCAGCGAGCCTGCGGCACGATCATCTCGCAACGAAGGCGTACCCGCCCTGCCCGAATTAAAATCCCGTAAGCCGATTGACGCCCCGTTGCGGGTTCCCCATGTCCCCCGCCTTGCCCTATGATAGGGTCGAATCCCCTGAGGAGTTTGAGATGGCCCACGACGTCAGAGATTTGCCGGCCGGCCGCGGTGACGGCCTGAACCGCTTTCTCGGCGGCTCGCCGCTGGCGGTCGCGTTTCGCCTGGTGCTGCTCTCGATCCTTGTCGGCGTCGTGCTGGCGGCGATCGGCTTCGATCCCTGGAATATCATCTTAAGCATTCGTCTTCTGTTCCAGCGTTTGTGGGATCTCGGCTTCGACACCGTGAACTGGCTGTGGCGCTACTTCCTGCTCGGCGCTGTCATCGTGATTCCGATCTGGCTGCTGATGCGCGTTTTCGGTGCGCCGCGCAGGTAAGTCGTTAGTTTTGAGCATGATCTTGTCGGAAAACCGCTTCACACTTTTCCGGATCATGCTCTAGGGAGCTCGCGGCCGATGCAATTGCGCTTTGTCGGCTGCGGCGACGCCTTCGGATCGGGCGGCAGGCTCAACACCTGCTTCCACGTCTCGGGGCGCGAGGCCAACTTCCTGATCGATTGCGGCGCGTCGGCTCTGCCGGCGCTGAAGCGACTCGAGATCGACTGCAATGAGATCGATCTCATCCTGATCACGCATTTCCACGGCGACCATTTTGCCGGGCTGCCGTTTGTCCTGCTCGACGCGCAATTCTCGCGGCGGACGCGGCCGCTCACCATCGCCGGCCCCAAAGGCATCGAGACGCGGCTGCGTACGGTGATGGAGGCTCTGTTCGAGCATTCCTCCAAGACGGACCGGCGCTTCGAGCTGTCGGTCGTCGAGCTCGCGCCCGGGCAGAGCCAAAGCTTCGGCGCGGTGACGGTGACGCCCTATCCCGTCGTGCACGGCGAATCCGGCGGACCGTTCCTCGCCTATCGCATCGAGGCCGAGGGCCGCACGCTGGCCTACAGCGCCGATACCGAATGGACGGAGACGCTCATTCCGCTGGCGCATAGCGCGGACCTTTTCATCGTCGAGGCCTATATGTACGAGAAGGTGGTCAAGAATCACCTCAGCCTGAAGACCTTGGAACAGCACCTGCCCGAAATTAGCGCAAAACGCCTCGTCCTCACCCATATGAGCGAAGACGTGCTGTCGCGCCTCGACGACATCGCCCATCTCGCCGCCGAAGACGGCATGGTGCTCGTGTTCTGACATGCACGCACCCGTTCACTTGAAGATCGGTTCCCGTCAGGTCTTCGCCATCGCAGGCCCGGCGATGGTCGCCAACCTCACCACGCCGTTGATCGGGGTGGTCTCGACCACCGCGATCGGACGGCTCGACGATGCCGCGCTGCTCGGCGGCGTCGCAATCGCGTCCGTCATCTTCGATTGCCTGTTCTGGCTGTTCGGCTTCCTGCGCATGAGCACGCTCGCCTTCACGGCGCAGGCGCTCGGCGCCGGCGAGACGCGCGAGCTGACCGCGATCCTGGTGCGCGGCTTCATCGTCGCGGGCCTGATCGGCATGGCCCTGATCGCGCTGCAACTGCCGCTGGCCGCCGTGCTGTTCGACCTGATGGGCGGCAGCGAAGGCGTCACGCGCGCGGCGAAGACCTATTTCGTGATCCGGATCTGGTCGGCGCCGCTGGCGCTCGCCAATTACGTCATCCTCGGCTGGCTGGTCGGCCAGGCCCGCGCCAATCCGGCGCTCGCGCTCCAAATTGTCATCAATCTCGTCAACGCGGCCGCGACGATCCTGCTGGTGCTGGTCTACGACACCGGCATCGCCGGTGCTGCGATCGCCGCGCTGCTGTCCGAAGCGGCCGGATTCGGGCTCGGCATGATGGTCTGCCGCCGCTATGCGGACGGTGGGTTCGCGGTGTCATACGCAGAGCTGTTCGACCGGGCCAAGCTGATGCGGCTGCTGGCGGTGAATTCCGACATCCTGATCCGCACCGCGGCGCTGATCGCGGTGTTTCTGTTTTTCACCGCCAAGGGCGCGCGGGCTGGCGACGTCACGCTGGCCGCCAATTCCGTGCTCAACAATTTTCTGCTGGTCAGCGCCTTCTTCCTCGACGGTCTTGCCAACGCAGCCCAGCAGCTTTGCGGCCGTACGCTTGGCGCACGCGACGCCAGGGGATTTGCGGATTCGACCCGGCTGGTGCTGCTATGGGGGCTCGGCTTCGCGCTGGTCGTGTCCGCGCTGTTTGCGCTGTTCGGACCGAACTTGATCGATTTCATGACGACGAGCGAAGCCGTCCGTCGCGGCGCCCGGGAATTCCTGCCGTTCGTCGTGCTTGCGCCGATTCCCGGCGTGTTCGCCTTCGGCTTCGACGGCATCTATATCGGCGCGACCTGGGCGCGCGAGATGCGCAATCTGATGCTGGCCTCACTCGCGATCTTCCTCGCCACCTGGTGGGCGCTGCAATCGTTCGGCAATGCCGGGCTGTGGAGCGCGCTGATCGCCTCCTACGTCTCGCGCGGCGGCTTGCAGGCCGCGCGCTATCCGGCGCTGTACAGGAAGACGTTTTCGAAGCAGTCGCTGTAACGCGTAGCCCGGATGGAGCGAAAGCGTAATCCGGGACCTTCGCGTCCGCGGATAGAATCCCGGATTGGGCTTCGCTCCATCCGGGCTACGCGGCGAAGAGCTACATCCCCGGCCAGGCTTCCGCCGTCAACGTGGCGGCGTCGGAGCCGACGATCTCGGAGAGAGAATCCCGCCCGGTGCGCAATAGGGTCGAGGCGAGATCGCGCTTGATCTCGTCGACGAGGCCGAGGCCCTTGTAGACCAGCGACGAATAGAGCTGGATCAGGCTCGCGCCGGCGCGGATTTTCGTCAGCGCGGCGCCGCCCGAGTCCACACCGCCGACGCCGATCAGGGGGAATGCGCCCTCGACCCGCACATAGGTTTCCGCGACCATCCGCGTCGACAGCCGGAACAGCGGCCGGCCGGACAGGCCGCCCTGCTCCTTGGCGCGCATTTCCTCGCGCAGCGTGCTCGGCCGCGCGATCGTGGTGTTCGACACGATCATGCCGTCGACCCGGCGCGAGCGTGCGACCTGCACGACGTCGTCGAGCTGGGCGAGGCTCAAATCCGGCGCGATCTTGAGCAGCACCGGCGTGTCGCCGGCCTTTTGCCGCACCCGCTCGCGCGCGTCGATCACCCTGGCGAGGAGATCGTCGAGCAGCGCGCCTTCCTGCAGATTGCGCAGGCCCGGCGTGTTCGGCGAGGAAACGTTGACGGTGAAATAGCTCGCGACCGGCGCAAATGTCTCGATCAGCTTGACGTAGTCATTGACGCGGTCGGGTGAATCCTTGTTGGCGCCGACATTGACGCCGACGATGCCGCCGTGCTGCGCGCGCGCCGCGAGCCTGCGCAGCGCTGTCTCCGCGCCGTCATTGTTGAAGCCCATGCGGTTGATCACGGCCTCGTCGCGCTCCAGACGAAACAGCCGCGGCCGCGGATTGCCGCTTTGCGGCTTCGGCGTCACCGAGCCGATCTCGACGAAGCCGAAGCCGAGCCGCAGCAGCGCATCTGGCACTTCGGCGCTCTTGTCGAAGCCCGCGGCCATGCCGATCGGATTGGGGAAGTTGAGCCCGAACGCACGCACCGCAAGCTTGGGATCGTCAGCGTGCGGCTTGCCCGGCGGCAGGAAGCGCAGGCCCTGGATCGCGAGGCGATGCGCATCCTCCGGATCGAGCCAACGCAACACCGGCAGCGAGAGAGCGTCGAAAGCGCGGATCACGGGGCAAGCTCCGGAACATCGTGGCCACCGTCGGAGCGCGTGTTGAGGTTCATCACGGCAATCACCGCACCGAGATCGAGTTCGCCATAGAGATGCGGAAACAGCTCCTCATTGCGCGAACGCTCCCAGCGCAATGCGCTACCGAGCGCATCGCCGTCGACCTCGACCAGGAACAGCGCGCGCTGCCCGACATAATGCTTGTGCAGGGTCTCGGGAACCTGGGCGGCGGTCGAGAAATGGATGAATCCGTCGCGCGAATCGTCCGCGCTGCCGCGGTAGACGCCCTGCCGTTCCGCCTCACGCCAGGCCGAGGCCGGACAGATTTTGTAGATCTTGACCACCGCTTACGCAGCCCTGTTTGCTCGTTGAGTCTTTTGGGGTTTTTGGGTCGTGCGGGTCCCTGAAACCCGGGCGCGACCGTAATGGCCGCCCCCTCCGAACTCAAGACTTAGAGCCATTTCCGTTCCGATGAAATCGAAGCGGAGCGCCAATTTCCTGCTTTGACGCGTTTCCTGGTGCGAACCGGTAACCGGTTCGCTTGAAAACACGCTCAGCGCGCCCCTTGCGCAAAAAGCGGAAAACCGGTTGATTCGAGGATAGTTTTCCTGAGTTGCGACGGGCTGGACCTTTCATGGTCAGGCAGGCCAAAGCGCAGAGGATCCTCACTCACGACCAGATCTGGGGCGCGCTGGATCGGCTGGCGGCGCGCGCCGGCTTGTCGCCGTCGGGCCTCGCCAAGCGCGCCGGGCTCGATCCCACCACCTTCAACAAGTCCAAGCGCGTCACCTCCGACGGCCGCGAGCGCTGGCCCTCGACCGAATCGATCGCGAAAGCGCTGGCGGCGGCAGATTCCTCGATCGACATTTTTGCCAGGCTGGTCGGCGACGAGGCAGGCGGCGGCCGCTCGGTGCCGCTGCTCGGCTTGGCACTGGCGGGCGCGAGCGGCGCCTTCGACGAGTCCGGCCTTCCCATCGGCAAGAGCTGGACCGAATTTGCCCTTCCCGCCGCCGAGGACAACCACAGCTTCGCGCTGCAGATTTCCGGCGACGCGCTTGCGCCCGCCTATCGCGACGGCGATATCATCCTGGTCGCGCCCGGCGTGCCGATCCGTAAAGGGGATCGCGTGGTGGTGAAGACTAAGGCGGGCGAGGTGACGGTGGCGACGCTGAAGCGCCGCACCGCAAAGGCTGTGGATTTGCAGCCGCTCGATGCCTCCCAGGCCGAGCGCAGGATGGCGGTGAGCGAGGTCGGCTGGATCGCGCGGATCGTGTGGGCAAGCCAGTGATCGCGTCTCGCTTGGCGTCGTGACCGGGCGATGATTTCAGCCGCGCCGCATCCGCCGCAGGCAGCCTTGCGACTCAGCGTCTCTCTCGCATAGGTTGCGGCCACTCATTGCCGAGCAAATTCATGTCAGGGGGAATATGATGGATCGCCGTCACGCATTGAAGGCCCTCGCAGGTCTTGCGCTTTGTCCGCTCTGCAAGCCGGCCTTCGCCGCCGAAGGTGCGCATTGGAGTTATGAAGGCGCCGGCGCCAAATGGGGCGATCTCGACGCGGCCAACAAGGCCTGCGCGGTCGGCCTGCAACAATCGCCGATCGACATCGAGGCGACGGTCAAATCGCAACTGCCCGCGCTGAAGCTGAACTGGGGCAAGAGCGCCGACACCATCGTCAACAACGGGCACACGATCCAGCTCAACTTCACCGAGGGCAGCACGCTCACGCTCGGCGACGTCAAATACAAGCTGCTCCAGGTGCATTTCCACCGGCCGAGCGAGCACATGATCGGCGGCAAGAATTTTCCGATGGAGGCGCATTTCGTCCACCGCAACGATGCCGGCGGGCTCGCCGTGGTCGGCGTGCTGATGGCCGAGGGCAGGCCGAGCCCTGCCTTCGGCAAGATCGTCAAGACCATGCCGGCCGCGGAAGGCCCCGCCGTGAAGGCGGATTCGACCATCGATCCCCACGCCATGCTGCCCACGAGGCTCAGCTACTTCCGCTATCCCGGCTCGCTGACGACGCCGCCTTGCTCAGAAGTGGTCGAGTGGCTGTTGTTGACGACCCCCATCCAGGTGTCGGCCACCGACGTCGCCGCATTCGCAAAGCTCTACCCGATGAACGCGCGTCCGGTGCAGAAGGATAACCGGCGCTACGTGCTGCGGTCGACCTGAGCGGGGGGCTGAAGGTCCGTAGCCCGAATGAGCGAAGCGACATCCGGGACCGCTGGTGCGGCTAACTAGCGAAAACCCCGGATGTCGCTTCGCTCATCCGGGCTACGCGTTCGCTACAACCGCCTCACGCACTCCGCGCCAGTGCGCCGTCGATCATGTTCACCGCGTTCTGCACGCCATACACCGCGACAAAGGAGCCGAAGCGCGGGCCCTTTTCCTGGCCGAGCAGCACCTGGTAGAGCATGTTGAACCAGTCGAGTGTCACGCCGGGACGGCCGTCCTTGCCCTTCTTGACCGGATCGAGGAACGGCTCGCGGCGGCCGATCTCGTAGACGACGTTCTGGATGTCCTCGGCCGTGGCATCCTGCGGCAGCTGCGATAATGCATCGCGCAAATCCTGCAGCGCCGCGCGCTCGGTCTCGGTCGGTTCGCGGAACGTCTTCGTCGGCGCGACAAAGTCGCGATAATAGTTGATGGCATAGCCGACCATCGCATCGAGCTTGGGATGCGTCTGCGGGCTCACGCCGGGCCGATAGCGGCCAATGAAACCCCACAGCGTCGCGGCATTCTCCGCATTCGACGACGACACCAGCGTCAGCAAGAGCTGGAACGTGACGGGCATATCGAACTTCGGCGGATGGCCGCTGTGAACGTGCCAGACCGGATTGCCGAGCTGCTGCTTGGCGTCCTGCTTGGCAAAGCCGTCGATGAACTGCTGGTAGTCGTCGACGTTGCGCGGGATGACGTCGAAATACAGCCGCTTGGCCGCCTTCGGCTCGCGATACATGAACAGCGACAGCGATTCCGGCGAGGCGTAGCGCAGCCATTCGTCGATGGTCAGCCCGTTGCCCTTCGACTTCGAAATCTTCTGGCCCTTGTCGTCGAGGAAGAGCTCGTAGTTGAAGCCCTCCGGCGGCGTGGCGCCGAGTGCCCTCGCGATCGCGCCGGAGAGTTTGACCGAGTCGATCAAATCCTTGCCGGCCATCTCGTAATCGACGCCGAGCGCAACCCAGCGCATCGCCCAGTCGGCCTTCCATTGGCACTTGACGTTGCCGCCGGTGACCAGCGTCTCGACTTCCTGGTTGGTATCGGGATCGAGATAGGTCACGGTGCCGGCCGCAACGTCGCGGCGGATCATCGGCACCTGCAGCACCACACCCGTGGTCTTGCTGATGGGGAGGAACGGCGAATAGGTCGCGCGGCGATCGGGGCCGAGCGTCGGCAGGATGATCGCCATCACCTTGTCGTAGGCCGCGAGCATTTTAAGCAGCGTCGCGTCGAAACGGCCGGACGTGTAATAGTCGGTCGAGCTCGCGAATTCGTAGTCGAAGCCGAAATGATCGAGGAAGGCGCGCAGCCGCGCATTGTTGTGGTGCCCGAACGACGGGTACTCGTTGGAGAACGGGTCCGGCACGCGCGTCAGCGGCTTGCCGAGATGCGCGGCCAGCATCTCCTTGTTGGGGACGTTGTCGGGCACTTTCCGAAACCCGTCCATGTCGTCGGAGAACGCGAGCAGGCGGGTCCTGATCTTGTTCTCGGTCAGCACATGAAAGGCGTGCCGCACCATCGAGGTGCGCGCGACCTCGCCGAAGGTGCCGATATGCGGCAGGCCTGATGGCCCGTAGCCGGTCTCGAACAGCACCTCGTCCTTCGGGCTTTTCTTCAGCCGCGCGACAATGGCCTTCGCCTGCTCGAACGGCCAGGCGTTGGATTGTTCGGCGAGGACGCGAAGATCGCTCGGGTTCGCGGCAAGATCGATAACGGACATCTAAGGGGCCTCCGGGCCGCGGAAAATAGCGATTTCCGGGCAGAATGCAATTTTGCGAGACGGTGCAACCGCACCCACCGTCATTGCGAGCGAAGCGAAGCAATCCAGAATCTTCGCGCAGAAGCACTCTGGATTGCTTCGTCGCTGCGCTCCTCGCAATGACAACGAGGAGGCAGCGAACTAAAACGGGCTCACCGAGAAGTACCGCAGCCACAGATCCGTGTAGCGGCCCTTTTCCCAGACGCGGAACATCGCCCAGTTCAGGGCCTGGCGCAGCACGTCGTTGCCCTTGCGCACGGCGATGCCGATGCCTTCGCCGAAGAAACGGCTTTCGACGAAGGGACCGCCGGAGAAGGCGCAACAATCGCCGGAATCGGTGCCGTTAATCCAGAACGCAAGCGCGATGGCGTCGCCGAAGATGAAGTCGACCTCGCCCTTGCGCAAGGCGGCGCGCACGGCATCGTCGTTGGGATAGGGGTGCAGTTCGGCGTCGGTGAACATCGCCTTGAGATAGGCCTCATGCGCGGAGCCGGCGATGACGCCGACCTTCTTGCCTTCGAGATATTCGGGCCGGATCTCCGGCATCACCGCGTCCTTGCGCGAGGCGAAGCGCGCCGGCACGCGGTAATAGGGATCGGTGAAGTCGACCCGGGCGCGGAGCTGCGGGCTCACCGCCATCGAGGCGATGATGGCGTCGCCCCGGTTGGAGGCGAGTGCATCGACCAGCGTCTCGAAGCGGCGCATCTGCACCGTGCAGGTGACCTTGATCTCCTCGCACAGCGCGCGGGCGAAGTCGACGTTGAAGCCGGCCGGATTGCCGTCGGCGCCGGTATAGTTGAACGGCGGATAGTCGGTCTCGGTCAGGAAACGGATCACTGTCAGGCGCGACAGGTCCGGCCGCTCCGGCCGCCGCCGTGGGTCCCAGAAGCCCGGCACGGCCTGGGGTGCGGCTTGCGGCGCGACCTGAGGTGAGGCTTGCGGCGCCACGGGGGGCTGCTTGGCCGGAGCCTGCGCCTGCGCGCACGGCGCGGCAGCGAGCAGGCAGACGCCGACGACCAGCCCGGTCAGCAAGCCACGGGCGGATTTGGACGATTTCGCCTGTTGCGATGGAGCCATCGGCTGAAAATGAACGATTTTCGTTGGGATCGGAGGGCCTTATAGCCCATCCGGCCGGGAACGCGAGCGCGGATTGCGGCGAATAGGGAGCCTACAGATACCGCTTCAAGTCCACTGCGGCTTCTTCCGGCGTGCGCTTCAGGTTGAACGGCGAGACGAAGCGACCGTCGCGGTCCATCAGATAGATCAGCGCGGTGTGGTCCATGGTGTAGTCGCCGTCCTTGGTCGGGACCTTCTTGGCGTAGACCCGGTAGGAGGTGATCACCTTGGCGGTCTCGGCAGGATCGCCGCTGAGGCCTTCGAGGTGCGGGTCGAAGCTCGACAGATAATCCTTCATCGTCCCCGGCGTATCGCGCTCGGGATCGACCGAGATGAAGACGGCGTTGACCTTGTCGGCGTCCTTGCCCATCGCGCGCAGCACTTCCGAGATCTCGAACAGCGAGGTTGGGCAGACATCGGGGCAATGGGTGTAGCCGAAGAAGATCAAGGTCGGCTTGCCCTTCAGGTTCTTGTCGGTGACGGGCTTGCCGTTCTGGTCGGTGAGCTGGAACGGGCCGCCGATCGCGGCCGGCTGCGCCACCTTGCTGACCCCGCCCATGGCCCAGAATACGATCAGGAGCCCGAGGACGAGGCTTGCGGCGAAGGCGGTCGCGATCACCAGCGGACGGGCGGTGGAGCTCATGGGCGGAAAACTTCCTGTCGCGGGTCAGAAGCAGGCGGCAAAACCGGTCCTGATCATTTCGAAGAACACCTGGCTGCCATAGTGGAACCAGAGCGCGAGCGCACCGAGCACGACCAGGCCGCCGACGCCGGCACCCGCCAACAGCAGCACGAACGGCATCCGGCCGGCAGTGGGCGAATTGTCCGATACAGGATGGGCGGGGTGCAGTGGTTGAGCCATGACAACGATCGGGGTGAAAACGTGAGTTTCCCGAGCGTTCAGATAAGCTTTGCCCCGCCTGCGGGCAAGGCAGCACCGGCTGGCAAAGAATCCCGTCAGGCCGAGGACGTCAGTGCAAGAGCTGGCCCCGGGCGGATTCGAGCCGATCCGCTTGCGGGAGTGGCGCGCGCGACGGCTTGTTGGCCGAGGCCTGCGCGTCGAGGTAGCAGGGCTTGTACATGGCCTGGAGCTGCCGGCCCTTCAGGAACAGCATATGCGGGGTGAGCCCGCCGCGCTGATTGATCCAGCGCTTCACCTGCGACGGATACATCGCATAGAGCATCTGGGTCGCTTCGGTATTGGTGACGGCACGGCCGTTGCTGCCGAAATCCCACGCTGCGTGGAAGCCCAATGTCGCGTGCGACGTCACGCAGATGCGGTCGGGCGGGATGGCGCCGAGGACGATGGTGCAGGCAGAGGCGCAGAGACCGTCGATGATGACGGTGTCGCCCGACTGTCGCAGGTCCTGGTATTTGTCGACGTAGGTTCCGATCCGGCCGCCGCGGTCATCCGCGATCCGAACCACCGCGTGAGAAGCGCCCATGCTCGCGATCAGGAGAACCGCCGCAAGCAACCCCGTCAGAAACTTCATTGGCCCCCGCCCCAGTCGAATTCGAATCTGTGTGTCAGGTGGTGATGCCCTGCTAGGGTCCGTCGTAACCGCGGTTTTGTCTAGGCATGCCGGCTCGCTCAAAACAAATTCAAATCCAGTGTTGCGCCGGCGCTGCACTCAGCCGGTCTTTTTCCCGAAGTGGAACAAGTTAACGATGTCTTACGCGCCGTACTCTTGATCTCAGTTGCAACCGCCGGCTTCAATCCGGGCAACTACAGGGAGGAACCTGTGGAGGGGGAACACATGGAGGGGGCAACATATGGCCGAACAGATGGCTGAAGAGACTGACGTCATCGTTGTCGGCGCAGGACTGTCGGGCCTCGTGGCCGCAACCGAGATCGCGGACGCCGGCAAGCGCGTGATCGTGGTCGACCAGGAGGGCGAGCAGTCGCTCGGCGGCCAGGCGTTCTGGTCGTTCGGCGGATTGTTCCTGGTCAATTCGCCGGAGCAGCGCCGGCTCGGCATCAAGGACTCCTTCGACTTGGCGATGCAGGACTGGCTCGGCACCGCCGGCTTCGACCGTGACGAGGATTTCTGGCCACGGCAATGGGCCGAGGCCTATGTGGCGTTCGCGGCCGGCGAGAAGCGCGCGTGGCTGCGCGCGATGGGCCATCGCATCTTTCCCGTGGTCGGATGGGCCGAGCGCGGCGGCTATGATGCGATGGGCCACGGCAATTCGGTGCCGCGCTTTCATGTCACCTGGGGCACCGGGCCCGGCATCGTCGAGCCGTTCGAGCGCCGCGCGCGCGAGGCCGTCAGGAGCGGCCGGCTGAGCTTCAGGTTCCGCCATCGCGTCGATGCGCTCTCGATCACCAACGGCACGGTGGATGGCGTCGGCGGCGCCATTCTCGCCCCGGATAATGTCGAGCGCGGCAAGAGCTCATCGCGCAACGTCGTCGGCGAGTTTGCGTTGAAGGCGCAAGCCGTGATCGTGGCGTCCGGCGGCATCGGCGGCAATCACGAGCTGGTGCGGCAGAACTGGCCGAAGCGGCTCGGCGCGCCGCCCAAATTCATGATCTCCGGCGTGCCGGAGCATGTCGACGGCCGCATGATCGGCATCACCGAAAAATCAGGCGCGCGGCTGATCAACCGCGACCGCATGTGGCATTATGTCGAAGGCATCCAGAACTGGTCACCGATCTGGCCGCGCCACGGTATCCGCATTCTGCCCGGCCCTTCCTCGATGTGGTTCGACGCCACCGGCACGCGATTGCCGGCGCCGCTCTTCCCCGGCTCCGACACGCTCGGCCAGCTCCAATACATCATGTCCACCGGCTACGATTATTCCTGGTTCATCCTGACCCAGAGCATCATCAAGAAGGAGTTTGCGCTGTCGGGCTCGGAGCAGAATCCCGACCTCACCGGCAAGAGCTGGCGCATGACAATCAAGCGCGCCACCAACAAGGGCGCACCGGCGCCGGTGGAAGCGTTCAAAAGCCATGGTGTCGACTTCATCGTGCGCGACAAGATCGAGGATCTCGTTGCGGCCATGAACAAGCTGGCCGGCAGCGACCTCCTCAAGCTCGAGCACATCAAGATGCAGATTGAGGCGCGCGACCGTGAGATCGCCAACCCTTACGTCAAGGATGCGCAGGTGATGAACATTCACAATGCGCGGCGCTATATCGGCGACAGGCTGATCCGCACCGCCTCCCCGCACCGCATCCTCGATCCCGCGCAAGGGCCGCTGATCGCGGTCAAGCTCAACATCCTCACCCGCAAGACGCTGGGCGGTTTCGAGACCGACCTCTCTTCGCGCGTGTTCGGCGAGGAGGGCAGCGTCATTCCCGGCCTCTATGCAGCGGGCGAAGCTGCCGGCTTCGGCGGCGGCGGCGTGCACGGCTATCGTTCGCTGGAAGGCACGTTCCTCGGCGGCTGCCTGTTCTCGGGCCGCAATGCAGGCCGGGCCGCGGCGAAAGCCGTGGGCTAGATGATGCGGCGGCGGCTGCGCATCGCGGCGCTTGTTGCGGCATTGGCCGCCGCCCCGGCTGCGTCCGCCGATACGATCGATATCGACGGCGTGAAGCGGTCCTACGCTGTGCAATTGCCGGCGAAGCGGCTGGTGCCGCTCGTCGTCGTGCTGCACGGCAAGACCCAGCGCGGCGCCGACATGATGACGCGGACGGCGTGGCCGCAGGTCGCAAAGCGCGAAGGGTTTGCGGTGGTCTTTCCTGATGGCCTCAACCACGCCTGGGTCGATGCGCGGACCAAGGCGGGACCGGCGCTCCGTGGTCCGCGCGCGGGCACCGACGACGTCGCCTTCATCGCAAAGCTGGTCGAGAAGCTGGTGGCGAACGGCACCGCCGACCCTCGCCGCGTCTATGTCACCGGCATTTCCAATGGCGGCGCCATGGCAATGACGCTCGTCTGCGCCCGCGCCGATCTGTTTGCTGCCGGCGCGAGCGTGAGCATGAATCTCACCGATGAGGCCGCTGTCACGTGCCATCCGTCGCGGCCGCTGCCGATGCTGCTGATGAACGGCACGGCCGATCCGCTGGTCCCCTACGAGGGCGGCCGCGGATCGAGCTATTATGCCGCAGACGGTTTCTGGTCCACCGACGAGACGCTTGCGTTCTGGCGCAAGCTCAACGGCTGCGAGATCGATAATTCCGACATGACCGATCTGCCCGACAGGGCGCCCGCAGACCAGTCGACGGTGACGCGGATCTCCTCGCGCTGTCCTGAGGGGCACGAGGTCGTGCTTTATCGGATCAATCAAGGCGGCCATCGCATGCCCGGATTTTCTCCGGATGCCCGCTTCCCGAAGGTCGCAACCAGCTTGCTCGGGACGCAGAACGGCGACATCGACGCAGCCGAGACGATCTGGACGTTCTTCGGCCAGTTTCCTTGAAGTGCAACGCATGCATAGCCGGCGACGCATGCGTGCCTGGCAACGCATGCGTGCCTGGGGTGGCACAGGGCAAGCCGCTGCGCTAGACAGGGCCGCCATTCAAAGGAGACTCCCAATGAGCATTCAGCGTCTTGAAACCGGCCCGCGCATGAGCCAGGTCGTCGTGCACGGCAACACCGTCTATCTCGCCGGTGTCGTCGCCAACAACGCCGCCGGCGAAAGCGTGACGAAGCAGACCCAGGACATCCTGGCGACCATCGACAGCCATCTCGCCAAGGCCGGCACCGACAAGTCGAAACTGCTCTCGGCCACGATCTACATCACCGACATGAAGACGTTTGGCGAGATGAACGCGGTGTGGGACGCCTGGGTCTCGCCCGGCAACACGCCGGCGCGCGCCACCGTCGAAGCCAAGCTCGCGGCAGCACAATACACCGTCGAAATCATGGTCACTGCGGCCAAGTAAGTTCGCGACAAACATTTGCGCGCGCTTGTCGGCGCATGATCCGATCGGGAAACCGCTTCACACTTTCCCGGATCATGCGCATGACCTCCGAGGTAATCGATCAGCGCGCGTGAACCTTCGATAGTCAGGTCAGCCGAACGACACGGCGCCATCGAAGGAGACGACAATGACCGACCCCATCACAATCGCCCGCCGCTATATCGACCTCTGGAACGAACGTGCAGCCGATCGCCGGCGCGAACTGCTGAGCCAGAACTGGACGGCGGATGCGAGCTATGTCGATCCCCTGATGAAGGGCGACGGCCATGACGGCGTCGATGCGCTGATCGCAGGCGTGCAGCAGCGCTTTCCCGATTTCAGGTTCAAGCTGATCGGCGAGCCCAACGGCTACGGCGACCATGTCCGCTTCAGTTGGGGCCTTGGTCCTGATGGCATCGACAGCCCGATCAAGGGGACGGATTTCGCCGTGCTGAAGGACGGCCGCATCAGGAGCATCACGGGATTTCTGGACCAGGTGCCCGCCGGCGCGTGAGCGCGCGCTGATCGTTGCTGCGCCCTCTCCGCTGGTAAGGCAGGGCAATCGCATATGGATTTCACGAGGACCGCGGGCTTGCTCCGCCTCTCCCGCTTGCGGGAGAGGCCGACGCGCCCCGGGCGATGCGCAGCATCGTCCCGCGCGCGGCGGGTGAGGGCTCTCACCACACAGGGACATCCTGCGCAATTCTCAGCAATCCCGACGCGGAGACACCCCCACCCCAGCCCTCCCCCGCAAGCGGGAGAGGGAGCCCACTGCCGATGGGGCCGCATCGTGCACGCGATATGCAATTGCCCTGCCTTGTAAGGAGAGAGGGCGCAGCGGCGCTCATCGCACAAGCGCTAGTTATTCGCGCTCGCGGAATCGTCCATCGCCTTGAAGGCTTCCTCCAACTGCAGCGAGATCGGCACGTTCAGCCGCTCGCCGGTCGGAAGCCGTGCGGTGAACCATTTGTTGTAGAGCGGAACGAGGTCGTGGTTGGAGCCGAGCTTGCGGAAGGTACGGTCGACCGCCGCCGCCAGTTGCGGTTCGCCCTTGCGGAACATGATGCCGTAGGGGTCGTAGGACAGGTAATCGCCGGTGACGCGGAACTTGTCCTGTGCCTTGTGGCGCACGATCAGGCTGGACAGCAGGATGTCGTCGGTCGCGAACGCATCGGCTTTGCCGTCGACGAGCATCTGGTACGACTGTTCGTGATCGGCACCGACAACGATGGTCAGTCCCAACGAGGACTTCTTGTCGGCCGCCTGGATCGCCTGCTCGTTGGTGGTGCCCTTCGTCACCACGATGGTCTTGCCCTTCAGATCAGTCAGTGACTGGACGCTGGAGGCCTTCGGCACCATCAGCTTGGTGCCGGCGACGAACATCAGCGGCGAGAAGGCGACACGCTTGGCGCGCTCGGCATTGGCCGTGGTCGAGCCGCATTCCAGATCGATCTTGTTCTGGAGCACGGCGTCGATGCGGTCATCGGAGGTGACCTTGACGTAGGCGATCTTCAGATTGGGATCATCCACCTCGACGCCGATCTCCTCGACGACAGCCTCGCAGAGCTCGAGGCTGTATCCGATCGGCCGGTTGGCCTGGTCGAGGAAGGAGAACGGCGGCGAGCTCTCGCGATAGCCGAGCCGCACGGTGTGCGCGGTCTTGATGGCTGACAGCGTCGGGCTAAGCCCTTCGCTGCCGCCGGTCGTCTGGGCGGAGGCACCCGTGGCCAGCTGGCACGCTGCCAGCAAGAGGCCGCCCGATATCGCCATTGAAAGGCGCATGATGCACTCCGATCAATGGCCGGCCATCGCGGGCACTTCGCCGGGAATCATGTCCCCCGGCACGGCATCGCCCGCTCCAAGCTCGTGCTCGGGCCCGAGCTCGCCCTCCCACTTGGCCACGACCGAGGTCGCGAGCGTGTTGCCGATCACGTTGGTGGCGCTGCGGCCCATGTCGAGGAAGGTGTCGATGCCCATGATCATCAACAGCCCCGCCTCGGGGATGCCGAACTGCGACAGCGTCGAGGCGATCACCACGAGGGAGGCGCGCGGCACGCCGGCGACGCCCTTCGAGGTGATCATCAGGGTCGCCAGCATCGCGAGCTGCGTGCCGAGCGGCATGTCGATGTGATAGCTCTGCGCGATGAAGATGCTCGCGAAGGTGCAGTACATCATCGTGCCGTCGAGATTGAAGGAATAGCCGAGCGGCAGCACGAAGCTCGATATCCGCGACGAGGCGCCGAACTTGTTCAGCCCCTCCAGGGTTTTCGGATAGGCCGCTTCAGAGCTCGCAGTGGAGAACGCGATCATCAGCGGTTCGCGGATCAGCTTCAGCAGATGGGCGTAGCGCGGCCCGATCACGATGAAGCCCACGACCACCAGGATGCCCCACAGCAGCGCGAGCGAGAGATAGAAGCCACCCATGAAGACGATGAGCTTCCAGAGCACCAGCAGGCCGTTCTTGGCAACCGTCGCGGTGATGGCGGCCCAGACCGCGAACGGCGCGAACAGCATCACATAGCCCGTCACCTTGAGCATGATGTGGCCGATGTCGTCGATCAGCGCCAGGATCGGCTTGGAGCGCTCGGGCATCGAGCCCATCGCCACCGAGAAGAACACGGCGAAGATCACGATCTGCAGGATCTCGTTCTGCGCCATCGCATCCGCGATCGAGGTCGGGATCAGATGGGTCAGGAATTTTTCGATCGAGAAGGCGGAAACCGGCAGGCCGGTCGACTGCGCCTTGTCAGGCAGCGTACCGGGGAAGTTCGCGCCGGGCTGGAGCAGATTGACCATCACGAGGCCAAGCATCAGCGAGACGAAAGAGGCGCTGACGAACCAGCCCATGGTCTTGGCGAAGATGCGGCCGAGCTTGGAGCCCGAGCCCATATGAGCAATGCCGCCGACCAGGGTCGCAAACACCAGCGGCGCGATGATCATCTTGATCAGGCGCAGGAAGATCACGGCGATCAGGTTGATGGACGAGGCCCAGTCGCCCCGCGTGTCGGGCAGGAAATTGTAGATCGCCGCGCCCATGATGATGCCCAGCACCATCGCCACCAGAATGAATTGCGTAAACCTGTTCGACATTGAACACCCCCGCTACACCGATCGCTTCATGATGTCGCAGATATGACGGCTGCGCAACACGCTTGGCGTGCGACCGTCGGGGCGGATGTTCCCGTTGCGAAACTGGCGCCCGCGATCTAGCCTGCATGCAGCGCACAACGAAAGCGGCTTGCACGTTTTTCTTGCGGCAGCTGCATCAATAATCGTCAAGCGACCGAGGGGAAACATCATGAGCGGCAGCGTCAATCGTCAGATTCTTCTGGTGGAAAAGCCCAGCGGCAAGCTCGGCCCCGAGCACTTCAAGCTGGTCGAAGGTGCGGTGCCTGAGCCGAAGGACGGCGAGGCCTTGCTGCGCGTGCGATACATCTCGCTCGACGCGGCCAACCGCGCCTGGATGCACGGCGCAACCTATCGCTCAGCCGTCGAAGCCAACAGCGTGATGGCCGGCGGCGCCATCGCCGAGGTCATCAGCTCGAAGGCGTCGGGGCTTGCGCCGGGCGACATCGTGTTCGGCGACACCGGCTGGCAGGAGTTGGCGGCAGTGCCCGCCAAACATCTCACCAAGATGCCGAAGCTCGAGCCGATGACGCATCTGCTCAGCGTGTTCGGCATCGCCGGCCTCACAGCCTATTTCGGCCTGCTGGAGATCGGCAAGCCCAAAGAGGGCGAGACGGTCGTAGTCTCCGCGGCCGCGGGCTCGGTCGGCTCGATTGTCGGGCAGATCGCGAAGATCAAGGGATGCCGCGTGGTCGGCATCGCCGGCGGCGCCGACAAATGCAACTGGCTGACCTCCGAGCTCGGCTTCGATGCCGCCGTCGACTACAAGGACGGCGCGGTGTTCAAGACGCTGCGCGCGGCGGCTCCGAAGGGCATCGACGTCTATTTCGACAATGTCGGCGGCGACATTCTCGAAGCCTGCCTGCCGCAGATGAACAATTACGGCCGCATCGCCTGCTGCGGCGCGATCTCGCAATATGACGGCGCGCCCTCGGCACACGGCCCGCGCGGCGTGCCCGGCCTGATCGTGGTGAAGCGGCTCGTCATGCAGGGCTTCATCGTGATGGACTACATGAAGGAAAGCCAGCGTGCGCTCGCCGATCTCCAGGCCTGGGTCACGTCCGGCAAACTGAAGGTGCAGGAGGACATCATCGACGGCCTCGAGAACACGCCGAAGGCGCTGATCGGATTGCTGGCGGGCGAGAACCGCGGCAAGCGGATGGTCAAGCTCTGACGACCTAGTTACGTCGCAATTGCAACGCCAATATCTACTTGCGGTAGAGGTCGCGGCGGCCAATGATGCCGCGCGCGGCGTCACCCGCGACGATTGTTTGCATCACATTTGAAAAAATTGTCGGCGTTACCGACAGGGCAGGAATTCACTCAGATGTTCAACATGTTGAAACATGCGCCGGCACGCGGGGCGTTGCTGGCGGCGGCTCTCTTCGCAACTGCAGCAGGCGCATTCGCACAAGCACCGACCGAGGCGCAGAAGAGCGCGATCCGCTCCGCATGCCGCTCGGACTTCATGGCGCACTGTTCGAGCGTCACGCCCGGCGGCGTGGAAGCTTATCAATGCCTGCAGAAGAACATGTCCAGCTTGTCATCGGGATGCCAAACCGCGGTTCGCGCGGTCGAGCCTGCTGCGGCGCCGAAGACCGAAGCCGCGCCGAAGACCGAGGCTGCACCCAAGGAGGCCGCACCCAAGGCGGAGGCCGCGCCTGCCGCGCCGAAGGCTGAAACCGCTCCCGCCGCAAAGCCGGCTGCGGCGGCCGCGCCCAAGGCTGCTGCAGCCGCCGGTGCAGCCAAACAGCCGAGCAGCGCGCAGGTCGCTGCCGTCAAGAGCGCGTGCCGCGCCGATTATCCCAAGGTGTGCGCCAGCGTGCCACCGGGCGGCGCGCCTGCGCTCGAATGCCTGGAGAAGAACAAGGCAAAGGTTTCGCCGGCGTGCGAGAAGGCCGTGAGCGCCGCGGCCGGCGGCGGTGGCACGGCAGCACCGGCGGCAGCTGCACCGGCAGCCGCGCCTGCCGTGATCGTGCTGCGCCCGCTGCGACCACGCGAAGAGCTGTTCATCGTCCAGTCCGCATGTCGCGAGGATGTCCGCACGCTGTGCGGCAGCGTGGCGCCAGGTGGCGGTCGGATCATCCAATGCATTGCCAGCAACGCCGCGTCGCTGTCGCCCGCCTGCAAGGACGTGCTGGCGCCGTTCGCTGCGCGCTAGAGAAGCGTGCCATCCGGTGGTCCGCTTTACCAGGGGTGCTGGTGGACGGGGTCTACGTGAAGCGCTGCGTCTGACGGGGCGGATGGCCAAGCCGCCACGGTTTGGCTATGCTTCGCAAGGTCACTGCTTCGGACACGCGCCAAACGCGCGTCCGGACGTGAGCTTCGGCGTGCCCCGCGCCTTGCCGATAATTCCGCTGGCGCGGGCGACCCGAGCACATTAGTCTACCCCTAGATAGTAAGTATACTGTCAATCAGGGAGGACAGACGTTGCGGATCGCCGTGATCGGCGGGGGGCCCGGTGGGCTCTACTTCGCCTATCTCTGGAAGAAGCGTCACCCCGAGGATCAAGTCGACCTGTTCGAACAGAACCCGGCCGACGCGACCTGGGGCTTTGGCGTGGTGTTTTCTGACCAGGCGCTGGAATTCCTGCGCGCCGACGACCCCGAGACGGTCGACGCCATCGCGCCGCATATGGAGAGCTGGGAGAACATCACCCTGAACCTGAGCGGTGACAGCGTCGCCATCGACGGCGTCGGCTTCTCCTCGATCGGCCGGCTCGAGCTGTTGCGGTTCCTGCAGCAGCGCGCGCTCGATGCCGGCGTCACCCCGCGCTTCGACACGCCGATTCATGCGATCGATCAGCTCAACGGCCATGATCTGATCGTCGCCGCCGACGGGCTGAACTCGCTGGTGCGCCGCGCCTTCGAGGGCGATTTCGGCACCTCGCTGTCCTACTCCTCGAACAAGTTCGTCTGGTACGGCACCTCGAAGCGCTTCGACACGCTGTCGCAGACCTTCGTGAAGACCGACCGCGGCGCCTTCAACGCCCACCACTACCGTTACTCGCCGACGATGAGCACGTTCCTGGTCGAATGCGATCATGCGACCTGGCAGGCCTATGGTTTCGCCTACAAGGACGTGGAGCAGTCCAAAGGCGTCTGCGAGGAGGTGTTCGCCGACACGCTCGGCGGCCGCTCGCTGGTCTCCAACAAATCGGTCTGGCGCAACTTCCCCTGGGTCTGGAACGAGCACTGGTCGTTCAAGAACATGGTGCTGCTTGGCGACGCGCTGCACTCGGCGCATTTCTCGATCGGCTCGGGCACGCGGCTCGCGATCGAGGACGCCATTGCGCTGGTCAAGGCGCTGGAATCGGATGCGCACCTGTCCACTGCTCTGCATCGCTACCAGGCCGCGCGAAAGCCGGTGGTGCAGAAGCTCGTCAACGCCGCGCGGACCAGCGCTTTCTGGTACGAGCACTTTGCTCAGCACATGCAGCAGGGCCTGATGGACTTTGCCTACAGCTACATCACCCGTTCGGGCCGCATCGACGACTCCCGCCTGCGCGCGATGTCGCCGGCTTTCATGGCGCGCTACGAAGCCGCCAAGAATGGTGGGGACGAGGCATGAGCGGGCAGATTAACGATCAGGTGCCCGCCGACTGCGCGGGCGCGCGCGAGATCGGCTTTTCCGTTCCGCAGGTCTACAATGCCAGCCGCGTTCTATTCGACAATCTCGCAAGAGGATGCGGCGACAAGCTCGCACTCATTGGCCCCGCGGGGACGCGCAGCTACGCGGAGCTCTGCGCGGAAGCCGGGCGCTGGGGCAACGGCTTTGCCTCGCTCGGCCTCGAGCGCGGCGACCGCGTGCTGCTGTTCCTCGACGACACCCCGGCCTATCCGGCCGCGTTCTTCGGCGCGGTGCGCGCCGGCTTCGTGCCATTGCTGATCAACACGTTGACGCCGCCGGATCTGCTGCAATTCTATCTCGCCGATTCCGGCGCTTCTGTTGCGGTGGCGGATGCCGAGTTCTGTGCACGGTTCAACGCCGAGGCGTGCAAGGACACGGCCCTGCACACCCTGGTCGTCGTCAATGGCGCTGTGGGCGATCACGCCGCACCGAACGCCGTCTCTGCCGCCGGCTGGCTCCCGCAATTGCCGACTGAGCTCGCGGAAGCCGACACGCATCGCAACGAGATGGCGTTCTGGATGTACTCGTCCGGATCGACCGGCCGGCCCAAGGGCATCGTGCATCTCCAGCACGACATGGCCTATAGTGAGGCCGCCTTTGCGCAGAACGTCTTGAAGCTGACGCCGGATGACATCTGCTTCTCGGTGCCGAAAATCTTCTTCGCCTATGGCTTTGGCAACGCGATCACCTTCCCGTTCTCGGCGGGCGCGACGACGCTGCTGTTGCCGGGCCAGCCCAAGCCCGCGGCGATCTTTTCGGCGATCGAGCAGTACAAGCCGACGGTCTTCTTCGGCCTGCCGACGCTTTATACAGCGCTGACCAAGGCCGAGGGTGCCGACAGGACCGACTTCTCGTCGCTGCGCATGGCGCTCTCGGCCGCCGAGGTGCTCTCGGCCGACGTCTTCAATGGCTGGAAGACGCTCACCGGTCTCGAGATCGTCGAAGGCCTCGGCTCGACCGAGGTGCTGCACATCTATCTCTCCAACCGTCCCGAGCGGAAGAAGCTTGGCGCCGCCGGCCTGCGCGTGCCCGGCTACGAGGTCGCGCTGCGCGACAAGGACGGCCGCGATGTCGCCGGCGACGAGGAAGGCATCTTGTGGGTGCGCGGCGATTCCAACACGCCGCTATACTGGAACCGGCCGGACAAATCCGCCGAGACCATCCGCGAAGGCGGCTGGATCTACACCGGCGACCGCTTCGTCCGCGATGCCGACGGCTTTCACTTCTTCCGCGGCCGCGCCGACGATCTCATCAAGATCTCCGGCCAGTGGGTCTACCCGCTCGAGGTCGAGCTGTGCCTCGCCGACCACCCGGACATCCGCGAATGCGCGGTCTTCGCCGCCGAGCTGCCGGACCGGCGCATGACGCTGAAGGCGGTCGTGGTGATGAACACCCGCGCGGCGGACCAAAGCGAGGCGACCCGGCGGCTGCAGGATTACGTGAAGGGCAAGCTGCTTCCTTACAAATATCCGCGCGAGGTGATCTTCATCGACGAGCTGCCGAAGACCGGCACGGGGAAGATCGACCGGCAGGCGCTGTTGCGGATGTGAGCCTCCGCCGTCATCGCCCGCGAAGGCGGGCGATCCAGTATTCCAGAGACGGTAGTGATCGAGCCGAGAAGCCTCGGCGTACTGGATTCCCCGCCTTCGCGGGGAATGACAACCATGATTAAGGCGCCTTCCCCAGATGCTCCAGCGCGTCCTCCGCCCGGAGCGGCACCCGCGACGCCTCGTTGTTGAGATCGACGAGCTGCGCCAGGAGCCCCATCAGTGCCTTGCGGTCCGCCGGCTTGAGCGGCTCCAGCATCCGCATCTGGGCGCGTTCGACGGCGGGAATGATGTCACGCAGGATCGCCGCGCCTGATTTGGTCAAATAGAGCAGCTTGATCCGCTTGTCTTCCGGCGCCGGCCTGCGCTCGACGAAATCCTTGGCCTGAAGCCGCTCGATCACGCTGCCGAGCGTGGAGCGGTCGAAGGCGATCACCGCGGACAGTCGCGTCGCGTCGATGCCGGGGTGGGTGTGGATCGCGATCAGCGCCGCGTATTGCACCGGCGTGAGGTCGAACGCCTTGCACTCCTCCATGAAGATCGAGACCGCGATCTGCTGCATCCGCCGGAACAGATAGCCCGGCGCGGCATAGACTGCGTCTATCGTGATCGGAGGCGGCTTACTCGGCATCGGGCTGGTTCTCCGGCGCGGCATTGACGAACGCCGGCAGCGCCTTGGCCGCGGCTTCCGCCTTAAGCAGGCGCGGATAGGCCGAGACGTCGACGCCGAAGCGGCGGGCATTGGCGAGCTGCGGCACCAGGCAGAGATCGGCGAGCGTCGGCGCATCCCCGAAGCAGAACGGGCCCGGCTCGGCCCTGATCAGCGTCTCGCAGGCCGCGAGGCCCTCGCGGTTGACCCAGGCCGCCCAGTCCTGAACCTTCTCCTCGGCAAGGCCAAGCTCGCGCAGCCGCGCCAGCACCTTCAGATTCTGTACGGGGTGAGTGTCGCAGGCGATCGCCAGCGCAAACGCCCTCACCTTGGCGCGCTGCAACGCATCCCCCGGCAACAGCGGCGGGTTGGGATGGGTCTCGTCGAGCCATTCGATGATGGCGACCGACTGGGTCAGCACTGCGCCCGCATCGTTCTCGAGCGCGGGCACCAGGCCCTGCGGATTGATGGCGAGATAGGCCGGCGCGCATTGCTCGCCCTTACGAAGGTGATGCGGCAGGTGCTCGGCACCAAGACCCTTCAGGTTCAGTGCGATCCGTACCCGGTAGGCGGCGCTGGAGCGGAAATAGCCGTGCAGCTTCATCGGAACCCTCCCGTTTCGTTCTTGTTCGCACGTTGACGCTACCTAGATCGTAAGTATACTGTCAATCAACAAAACGACGGGAGCCGCACCATGGAAGCCGTGACCAAGACGCCGGAACGCGAGGCGTTCTACAAGAAGATCGACGGCGAGAATCTCACCGCGCTCTGGACCGTCATGAGCGATTTGATCACGCCGGAGCCGAAGAGCGCCTGCCGGCCGCATCTGTGGAAGTTCGACATCATCCGCGACTACATGACCGAGGCCGGCAAGCTGATCACGGCGAAAGAAGCCGAGCGGCGCGTGCTGGTGCTGGAAAATCCCGGCCTGCGCGGGCAGTCGAAAATCACCACGTCGCTCTATGCCGGCGTGCAGATGGTGGTGCCCGGCGACGTCGCGCCCGCGCACCGGCACAGCCAATCGGCGCTGCGCTTCGTGCTCGAAGGCAAGGGCGCCCACACCGCGGTCGACGGCGAGCGCACCGCGATGGAGCAAGGCGACTTCATCATCACGCCGTCGATGACCTGGCACGATCATTCCAACGAGACCGACCAGCCGATGTTCTGGCTCGACGGTCTCGACATTCCGCTGGTGCAGTTCTTCGACTGCTCTTTCGCGGAAGGCTCCAACGAGGACCAGCAGAAGATCACAAGGCCCGCCGGCGACAGTTTTGCGCGCTACGGCCACAATTTACTGCCGGTCGACGTAAAGCGGAGCTCGAAGACGTCGCCGATCTTCAGCTATCCCTATGCCTACACGCGCGAGGCACTGGAGAAAGCCCGCACGAGCCAGGAGTGGGACGCCTGTCACGGGCTGAAGCTGAAATTCAGCAACCCCGAGACCGGCGACTTCGCGATGCCGACCATCGGCACGTTCGTCCAGTTGCTGCCGAAGGGCTTCAAGACCGCGCGCTATCGTTCGACGGACGCAACGGTGTTCTGTCCGATCGAAGGCCACGGCCGTACCCGCATCGGGGACTCGACCTTCGAATGGGGCCCGCGCGATTTGTTCGTGGTGCCGAGCTGGCAATGGGTCACGCACGAGGCCGACCTGGATGCAGTGCTGTTCAGCTTCTCGGATCGACCCGTGCAGCAGAAGCTGGATTTGTTCCGGGAGGATCGCGGGAACGCGTGACGACACCGGTCTCGTAGGGTGGGCAAAGGCGCAACGCGCCGTGCCCACCACATCTCCGCGAGCGATGAAACAATTGGTGGGCACGCTTCGCTTTGCCCACCCTACGGCTGCAGTGACTGCGGCTATCGCCAGTGCAAGAGCCGTATCTCCAGCCAGTTGATCACCCGCCCCACGATCAACCCAAACACCGATAAAATCACCACGCCCGCGAGCAGCTGATCCGTCTGCATCAAATTGCCGGCCTGAAGCACGAACGCGCCGATGCCGTACTGCGCGCCGATCATCTCGGCGCTGACGACGAGCAGCAGCGCCACCGACGACGTGATGCGGAAGCCGGCGAGGATCGCGGGCAGCGCGCCCGGCCAGACCACCTTGCGCACGATGGTGGCGAACGGCACGTTGAAGCTCTGCGCCATGCGGATCAGGTTGCGCGGCACCGCGTCGACGCCGCTATAGACCGAGATCGCGGTCGAGAAGAACACCCCGAGCGCAATGGTCGCGATCTTCGGCTCTTCACCGATGCCGAGCCAGAGGATCAACAGCGGCAGCAGCGCGATCTTCGGGATCGGGAACAGCGCCGAGATGAAGGTGATGCCGACGCTGCGCGCCAGCCGCGACAGGCCGATGGCAAAGCCAACCGCGACGCCGGCCGCCGTGCCGAGCAGCCAGCCGACACCGATGCGCAGGAGCGACGCGGAAAGGTGCTGCCACAGCGCGCCCGAGATCGCGAGCTGGTAAATTGCACGCGCGATCGCCGACGGCGGCGGCAGGAACAGCGGATTGACCAGGCCGGTGCTGCCGGCCGCCTGCCAGATCGCAATGACCAGCGCGAGCGCGATCCAGCCGCCGAAGCGGCTGCTCGCCGGCACGAAGCCGGCGCCGCGAAAGCGGACGCGTCGGACCGCTTCATCCTTCGCAGATGGTCCCGCCGGAGCGCGATCAAGCATGCTGAACCTCGCGCTCGGCATCGATCGCCTCGTTGCGGATCAGCGACCAGATCTGGTTCTGAAGCGCGAGCAGCTTTTCACGGGCTGCAATGTCACCGCGCTCAGTGCGCGTCATCGGCACGCTGACGACCTCGCGAATGCGGCCAGGACGCCGCGACAGCACCACGATGCGGTCGGCAAGCCGCGCCGCCTCTTCGAGATTGTGGGTGACATAGACCGCGCCCATGCCGCCATCGGCGAGCAGCCGGACGAAATCCTCCATCAGCAGTTCGCGGGTCTGCGAATCCAGCGCCGACAACGGCTCGTCCATCAGGAGAATGGCCGGCCTGACCGCGAGCGCGCGCGAAATGCCGACGCGCTGGCGCATGCCGCCGGACAGCTGCTTTGGATAGGTTTTGCGAAAATCGGTCAGGCCGGTGCGGCGCAAGGCGTCGTCGACCAGCGCGCGGCGCTGCACGGGCGAGAGCTGGGTGTGCAGCAGCGGGAATTCGACGTTCTCCTCCACATTGGCCCAGGGCAGCAGCGCAAAGTCCTGGAACACGAAGGTGAGCGGATTGAGACTGTCCGCCGGCGGCGATCCACGCAGCTCGGGCGCGCCGGAGGTCGGCAGCAACAGGCCTCCGAGGATCGACAGCAGCGTGCTCTTGCCGCAGCCCGAGGGCCCCACGATCGCCACCACCTCGCCCGCGCTGACGGTGAACGAGACGTCGTCGAGCACGGCGAGTTCGCCGAAGCGATGGGTGATGTGGTTGGCGATCAGGTCCATGCGTTGCGTTCTACTCTCAATCCGCCTTCACAAAGTCCTTTGCGATGATCGCGTTCGCGTCGAAGCCCTTGTCGGCAAAACCCTGCTCCTGGAGCCATTTGATCTGGTTGTCGACGTTCTTCACATCCAGCTTGCCGTCAGGATCGATATAGGCGCAGTTGCCGACCACCTGCTCCACCGGCAAATTGGTATATTTTGCGATGATCTCCAGCAGTGGCTTTGTCTTGTCGTTGATCGGGGCGACACCGTCCTTCATCGCGGCAAGGATGACGTCGTGATATTCGCGGTCGGCCTTTGCCAAAGCGCTGAGCAGCTTCGTCACCAGCACCTTGTTGGTCAGCGTCTTCGGTGAAGCGAACACCGCGCCCAGTTGCCAGGGTGTCTCGTCGCCGACCCAGCCGAGAAACTTCGCACCGCCGTCGTCCATCAGCTTTCGCGCCGTGGAGATCGGCAGCAGCGCTGCATCCACGGTCTCGCCCTTCAGCGCGGCCGCGGCATTCGACAGCGATTGCAGCGGCACGATCTTCACGTCGGCAAGCTTGAAGCCGTATTTGTCGGCAAGCAGGCCGAGCGAATAGTGAAAGGACGAGCCAACCTGCGTCATCGCCACGCGCTTGCCCGCGAGGTCCTTCGGCGTCTTCAGACCGCTCGCATAGGCGTTGTTGCTGGCGAAATAGCCGATCAGGGGATAGCCTGCCTTCTCGCGGCTCATGCCGCCGATCACCTTCAGCACGCCCTTGCCGGCGAGATTGTAAAGGCCGGCGGTGAAGGCGGTGACGCCGAAATCGATGTCGCCCGAGGTCGTTGCCACCGCGATCGGCTGCGCCGCGTCGAAGAATTTCAGCTCGACGTCGAGGCCGGCCTCGCGGAAATAGCCCTTGTCCTGCGCGATGAAGACGGGCGCGGAGGAGGACAGCCTGAGCACGCCGATCCTGGCCTTCAGCGCGTCCTCGGCTCGGGCCGTGCCCATCGCTGTGATCGCCATCAGGCTAGCTAGCGCGAGCCGCACAATCCCGGTCATTTCGTTTCCTCGCCGTCGTTATCTTGCAGTCGGTTACAGGCCCTCGGGCACGGGCTGGTCCCGTCCGATGAAGGCGCCCTGTTGTTTCAACGTTTCCTGCAGCTTTTCAACCGGGATGTCACGCGGGATCCGGTTTCCGGAGAGCGCCAGCGCGGCGGCGGAACCGGCCGCCTCCCCCATCACGAAACAGGCACCGGAGACCCGGGCCGCTGATTGGCCCTCATGGGTCATCGAGGCGCAGCGGCCGGCGACCAGCAGATTGTCGACACCTTCGGGCACCAGCATGCGGTAAGGCAGCTCGTTATAGCCGCGCGATTCCGGGATCGGCGGGAAGGTGAAGACGACGTCGCCGGGGACATGGGCCTCGATCGGCCAGCCATTGACCCCGATGGAATCCTCGAACGAGGCGCAGCCGAGCACGTCCTCACCGCTGAGCTGATAGCCGCCATTGATGCGGCGGGTTTCGCGGATGCCGAGCTGCGGCGGCAGGTCGACGATGTAGGATTTTTCAAAGCCCGGCACGGTGCGCAGGAATTCGAACGCAGCCAGCGCTTGCTTACGGCCCTCGATCTCGCCGCGGGTGAGATCGTCAGGCACGATGCCGTTGATGGCATGGCCGTCCTCGCGCGCCACTTGCGTAAAATTCACCCGCCATTCGGTGCCGGACTTTTGCGGCCGTACGATCGCGCTCTTGCGCGGGAATGTGTGAGTGCCGGCGGCTGTGGCCTGCTCCATCAATTGCGGGATGGTGCGCCAGGCATCGCCTGCCTTCGCCGGATCGATGCCGTTGAGACGGAGCATCATCGAGGGATACATCGGATGGCCGTGCTCGTCGCCGAATTCAAACGGCGCGCCGGCCCAGACCGCGAGATCGCCGTCGCCGGAGCAATCGATGAATATCTCCGATCGCACCGCCTGCCGGCCGGCCTTGGTCTCGACCATCAGCGCATCGATGCACCTGTTATCGCCCATCACGACGCCGGCACCGAGCGCGTGGAAGAGGATGTGCACCTTGTGACTGGCGAGCAGCTGGTCGGCCGCGATCTTGTAGGCGGCGGTGTCGTAGGCCTGGGCGAAGACCTTGCCGAGAATGAGATGCGGCGCGTTGAGGCCGTTCAAATGATCGATCCGCGCCAGCAACTCCGACGCCATGCCCTGCACCAGCCGGTGGGCCTCGCCGTAAACATTGCCGTGCAGGCCGCAGAAATTGGTGACGCCTGCGGCAGTGCCCATGCCGCCAAGAAAGCCGTAGCGCTCGATCAAGAGCGTCTTCCGCCCCGCGCGCGCGCTTGAGGCCGCCGCGACGATGCCGGCCGGACCGCCGCCGAGGACGACGACTTCATATTCGCCGTAAAGCGGCACATGGCGCGCCGGTTCTTCGATCGTGGTGGCCTGCATGGCGCGTCCCGTCCCTGAAAATCTCTTGCTTGGGCCGACTATGAATTAACGCGTGCCGGGCTACAATCCACCAAAATACACGATCAGCTTTCACGAATCGAGAAAGGTGGAAAATGGACGTCCTCGTGAACCTCCAAGCCTTCCTCGCCACCGCAGACGCCGCCGGATTTTCCGCCGCGGCGAGAAAACTCAATGTCGCAACTTCGGTGGTCGCAAAGCGGGTCACCCAATTGGAGACGCGGATCGGCACGCCGCTATTTCATCGCTCGACGCGGCAATTGCGGCTGACCGCGGCCGGCCAGGAATATGTCCAGAGGGCGCGGAGCGTGGTCGCCGATGTCGGCGATCTCCTGTCGCGCATGGGCGAGAAAGGCCATGATCTTATCGATCATTTGCGTATCAAGGCCCCGACCTCGCTGACCATCGCCCGACTTGCCGATGTGTTCAGCGCGTTCCAGACTCAAAACCCGAAGCTGAAGCTCGAGATCGTCCTGATCGACCGTCCCGTCGATCCGGTGACGGAAGGCTTCGATATCGCCATCGGCGCGTTCCCGCATTCGTTCGGCGGTGTGGTCGACGAGCCCCTATGCCGATTGAAGCGCTTGTTGTGCGCGTCGCCGGCCTATCTCAGGGCGCACGGCGTGCCGCGACATCCGCGCGATCTGGTCGATCATCGTTGCCTGAGTTTTCTTCCCACCGGCCCGGACTGGGTGTTCGACGGGCCGCGCGACCGTATCACGGTTCAGGTCCGACCGCTGTTGAGTTCGAACGAGGGCCACGTGCTCGTGAAAAGCGCGATCGCCGGCAACGGCATCGCCTTCATCTCGCACTACCTTGCGGAAGAGGCCCTACGTCAAGGCACGTTGCAGGTCGTGTTGCCGGATTTTCCAATCCCCGATTTATGGGTGAAGGCAAGCATTCCCGAGCGACGGGTCCAGGCTGCTGCGGTTCAGGCGTTATTGCGCGAATTGAAGAGCTCGCTGTTGCCGGTGCTGTGAGGCCCGTTTCGTTGGCACCCGCGGCATCGCCGGTTTCTCGGGAATTCAGGCCGCCGAGCGGATGGTGTGGAGGAAATCGTCGACGTTCGACTTCATTGAATCCGCCTGCTGCTTCAGGGCCGCTGCGACCGTAAGAGCGGCTTCGGCACCGGCGTCGGTCTCGCCCGCCACCGCGCGCACCTGACCGATTTCCTGCGTCACCGCCGTGGTGCCGTTCGCCGCCTCTTCGACGTTGCGCGCGATTTCGCCCGTTGCCGCGCCCTGCTCTTCGACCGCCGCGGCGATCGCGGTGGCGATGTCGGCCATTTCCTTGACGGTGGTGCCGAACTGCTTGATCGCCTCGACCGATTGGCCGGTCGCGCTCTGGATCGTCGCAATCTGGCTGGCGATCTGCTCGGTCGCCTGCGCTGTCTGGGTCGCGAGACTCTTGACCTCGCTGGCGACGATCGCGAAGCCCCGGCCGGCGTCGCCGGCGCGCGCCGCTTCGATGGTCGCGTTCAGCGCCAGCAGATTGGTCTGGCTGGCGATGGCCTGAATCAATTGAATGATGGTACCGATCTTTTCAGCCGCATCCGACAACCCATGGATCAAATCGGAGGTGCGGTTGGTCTCGTCGGTCGCCCGGTTCGAGACCGCGACGGAGCGGTGCACCTGGCTCGAGATTTCGCGGATCGAGGCCGCGAGCTGCTGGGTGGCGGAGGCGACGGTCTGCACGTTCATCGATGCCTGCTCGGCGCGGGTCGCGACCGCTTCGGCGAGCCCGCGACCGCGCTCGGCGACCTTTGCCAACTCCTCGGCGCTACGCCCCATGTCGTCGGCCCGGCCACCGACACCGGCGATCACCCCCTGCATGCCCTGCTCGAAGCGGCCGGCAAGATCAGACATCATGCGGGCACGGTCGGCCTCGGTGGCTTCGCGCTGTGCCGTGGCCTCGCCTTCCATGCGACGAACCGCCAGTGCATTTTCGCGGAACACCTCGACGGCACGCGCCATGCGGCCGATTTCGTCGCGCGATTCGCCGCCGGGAATGGGCTCATCGAGCTCGCCCGCCGCCAGCGATTGCATCCGGTCCGTCATGCCGCGAATCGGGCCGGATACGCTGGCTCCGATAAGCCATGCGAGCACCGCTCCCAGCAGCAGCGCGCCGGCCGCGGTCGCGACGACGGTCTGTTTGGTTTGATCGACCGCTGCCGAGGTCTTGTCGCCCTGCTCGGCGCGCACGGTGCCGAGCTTCGCATTGATCTTGTTGACTTGATCGTCGATCGCCGCACTCGCCTTCTTCAATTCGGCCTGCCTGGCGCGCAGATCGGCGGCGACCTTGATGACCTCTTCGAGCGCCGTCGTGTCGGCGGCGATCGCGGTCTTGAGTGCTGCGACCAGCGTCTTCAATTTGGGGGCGTCCACCGTCGCCAGCTCAGCCTCGGTGTCTGCGATCGCCAATTGGGCGTAGGACAACGCCTGCCTGGCGTCGTCGGCATCGCCCGTCGACAAAGTGGATCCATAGCGCATCACGGTGACGCGCAGCGCGTCGACGACGCCGGCCAGGCGCATCGGGTTGACAAGTCGTTCCGCATCTTCCGGGCGATTGGCAAGCGCAACCTGAATGCCGCCGACATTGAGGCCGGCGGCCGCGCCCTGGGCGTCGGTCTTCGTGGTGGCGGCGCGCAGCCGATCGGCGGCATCCGCCGCTGCGGTGAACGACGAACGATAGGTTTCCAGCGCCGTCTTGACCGGGCCGATGCCTTCCGCGATCGCTTGCAGCTTGCCGAATTGCCGATCGGCCTGATCGGCCAGTTTGCCCACGCCGTCGATCGCCTTGGCTGCGGCATCCTTGTCGCCGACATTCCAGGTTCGGATGAATTTCTCGACCGCCGAGTTCGCTTCCAAGAGCGCGGCACGCGCCTGCGACATTCCGGCGTCGCCAGCCGCGCTGGTCACGAGGTCATTGACCGTTCCGCCGATCCGCTCGACCTGGACCACGGCGAAGCCCGCGAGCAGGACCAGAAAGCTGAGGACCAACGCGAAACCGCCAAACACGCGCGGACGGACACCGACCCGGGACATCATGTGCGATAATTTCATAGGAATCCCGAAATCTTTACTGAGTGGACCGGATGGTGGCGAGCAGATCCTTGCCGAACCGCTTCTCGAATTCCTGGTCGAGCGGCTTGACCGCATCGACGAAGGGTTGGCGATCGAATTTCTCGATCACGTCCATGCCGCCGCTGCGCACCTGCTCGAGCGACGCGGCATCGAGCTTTGCCTGCCATGTCGCCTCCGCCCCCGCTTTTGCCTGCGCGATCAGCGTTGCCTGGTCGGCCGGAGTGAGCTGCTCGAACATGGCACGGTTGGCGATGAACACGATCGGCGCGAAGAAGTGGCCGGTCAATGTGAGGTATTTCTGGACTTCATAGAGACGGGAGCCGGCAATGGTCGGCACCGGATTTTCCTGCCCGTCGAGCCGGCCATCCTTGAGCGCGGTATAGACCAGCGGAAATTCCATCGGGACCACTTCGGCACCGAGCGCCTTGAACGTCATCTGATAGATCGGGTTCGGGATGACACGAATCTTCAGACCCTTGATATCGTCGGGGCTGCGAACAGGCCGCTTGGAATTCGTGACGTTGCGGAAGCCCTGTCGGCCAATCGCCAGCAAGGTCAGCCCCTTATCGCCGAATTTGGCGGCGATTGCGGCGCCTGCCGGACCTTGCGCCACGGCTTTGGCGTGAGCCGTATCGCGAAACAGGAAGGGAATGTCGAACACGCCGAGTTCGGGGACGACCGCACTGACCACCGAACCCGACAGCACCGCCATATCGACGGCGCCGGCCTGCGTCGCGGCGAGAATGGCGTTCTCGCTACCGACTGCATTGGTGGCGCGCTGGTCGATCACGATGGGCTTGCCGGGCAATGCCACCAGCTTCCGGCGAAACTCATCCGCCCCGATCTGCTGCGGGCTCCCCAGCTGGGAATTGAACGCCAGAGAGACCAGTCGAGGTGAAGCGGCAACCGGATGCAGGACCAGCAGCGTTGCCGCCGCGACGATCGATCCAGCCTTCCAAAACCCCAGAACTCTGTGCATTCGACACCATGGCGTGACAATTGTCGTAACCATAATGGCCGGGAATGATTGAACTCTTAAGGACGGGCCCGCGGAATTACGGGGATTCGAATCGGTCCCGCGGCCAGGGTTTGGGGATGGTGCACGACGCAGATCGTATCGGGTTGCTGCTGAGCGGCGCGCTCAGGCCTTGCCGCCACTCCAATTCGCCGCGCGCTTCTCCGCGAACGACGCCAGCCCCTCCGCAGCTTCCGCACTCTGGCGCTTGACCGAATGCAGGTGCACGAGCCGCTTGTAGGCGGCATCGTCCACCGCCATTCCGCCGAACGAGCTCTCCAGTGCCAGCCGCTTGGTCTCGGCCATCGCCTCCGGTCCGTTGGCGAGCAACTGCTCGACCACCTTGGCGCCGGCGGCGTCGAGATCGGCGAGCGGCACCACCTCGTGGACGAGGCCGATGCGGCGAGCATCCTCGGCGCCGAAACGTTCCCCTGTCAGCGCGTAGCGGCGGACTTGCCGTACACCGATGGCATCGCAGAGCTGCGGGATGATGATGGCCGCGGTCAGGCCCCAGCGCACTTCGGTGATCGAGAACAGGGCGTTGTCGGCCGCGATCACGACATCGCAGGCCGCGATCACGCCGGTGCCGCCGCCAAAGCAGCCGCCCTGCACCAGCGCGACCGTCGGAATGGGCAGCGTGTTGAGCCGCTGCACGGCCTCGAACGTCGCACGCGACGCGGCCTCGTTCGCCTCGCTCGATTGCGGCCGCACGCCGTTGATCCATTTGAGGTCGGCGCCGGCCTGGAAATGCTTGCCGGTGCCCTTGAGCACGACCAAGCGAAGGTTGGGCTTGCTACCGAGATCGTCCATGGCCGCGAGCACGCCCGCGATCAATGCACCGTCATAGGCATTGTTCACTTCGGGCCGATTCAACGTGACGGTCGCAACCCCACGCGCATCCAGGGTCCACAGGACGGGGCTGTCGGTCATCGGTGTTCCTCCGCTCGTTTGTTTGGCGCGTACTATGGCCGAGGCTCCGCACCTTGATCCATATCTTTCGAGCGTAGGGCAGCCGCGTCCATCGCATGGCGGCTTGTGTCATGCTGTCGCGGGGCGGCATCAAGGGATCAGGGACGGACATCACATGCGCATCTGCATTTTCGGCGCGGGCGCCGTCGGCAGCCATCTCGCGGTCAGGCTGGCCCGCGCCGGCCACGAGGTCTCGTGCGTAATGCGCGGCGCGCACCTGGAGGCGGTCCGGGCCAACGGCCTCAAGCTGCGCGTCGGCGATTCCGAGGTCTCCGCCAAGGTGAACGCCTCCGGCGATCCGGCCCAACTCGGCCCCCAGGACGTCGTGATCAGCACCTTGAAGGCAACCGCGTTGACCGGGCTGGTCTCCAGCCTCAAGCCGCTGCTGCAGGACGACACCGCGATCGTGTTCGCGCAGAACGGCATTCCCTGGTGGTACGGGATCGGCCTGCCGCCGCGACACCCGACCCCGCCGGACATTTCCTTTCTCGACCCGGGCGGGCGCTTGCGCGCCTGCATCCCGAAGGAGCGGATCGTCGGCGGCGTGGTCTTCTCCTCCAACGAGGTGATCGCGCCTGGCGTGGTGCAGAACCTGACGCCGGACCGCAACCGCCTGCTGATCGGCGAATGCGACGACCGCAATTGCGAGCGCATCACGACGCTGCGCGGTGTCTTCACCGACGCGCGGCTGGAATCGCCGCCGGTTGCCGAGATCCGCGAGGCGATCTGGTCAAAGCTGCTGACCAACATGTCGTTGTCGGTGCTGTGCCTGCTCACCGGCCAGACCGCGCGCGGCGTGCGCGACGATCCTGCGTTCGCCGAGGTCATCCCGCGAATGCTGAACGAGGCCAACGAGATCGCCCAGCACTTCATCCCCGAGGTCAAGCGCGTGAGCCGCAGTGGTCCCGCGCCCAATCACAAGCCGTCGCTGCTGCAGGACTACGAGCTCGGCCGCGCCATGGAGATCGACGTCCTGGTGAAGGCGCCCCAAGCCTTCGCGCGCACCGCCGGCCTGTCGACGCCGACCCTCGATCTCATTGCCGCGCTCGCGATCCAGAAGGCGCGCGACAAGGGGCTATATTCGGCGTGAGATTTCAGGCGAGCTTGTCGATCCAGTCCGCGAGCGTGTCGAGCACCTCCGCAAGCGCCTCTTCGTTGCTGCGACCGGACTTTTTCAGCACCGCGAAGGAGTGATCGCCGCCCTCGATCTCGTGCAGCGTCGCCTTCGGGGCAAGAGCGGCGATGACGGGCTTGAGGAGGCCGAGATCGGCGAGCCCATCGCGGGTGCCTTGCAGGAACAGCATCGGGATCTCGACACGGGCGAGGTGCTCGGCACGCTCGGTCGATGGCTTCTTGTCGGCGTGCAGGGGAAAGCCGAGGAAGGCGAGCCCTTTGACATCAGGCAGCGGCGTCTTCGACTGCGCCTGCGACGTCATGCGCCCGCCGAAGGATTTTCCGCCCGCAACGAGCATCACACCGGGGCAGAGCCGCGCGGCTTCCTCGACTGCCGCGCGGATCGTGGCATGGGCGACCACCGGCTGGTCGGGACGGCCCTGTTTGTTTTCCATGTAGGGAAAATTGAAGCGGAACGTCGCGATGCCGCGGTTCGCGAGCCCCTCCGCAATCTTGTCCATCGATGCGTGCCGCATCCCTGCACCGGCACCATGCGCCAGAACGTAGCAGGAGCGCGCCTTGTCCGGCTGCGTCAGGATCGCTGACACCGTGCCGATGCGCGCGATGTCGAGCTTGAGCTCTTGAGTTTTGACAGCCACAATCAACCATCCCGAAAGACGCGTTTCCGGTCGCCTTGGTAGCGTCACCGGCGCAGCCTGAAAACACAATAATTGCCGCCGAAGGCTGGCCTACCAAGCCGGCAAGCCGCATTGACCGAGGTGACCATGTCCTACCGCTCCTCCTGGATGACCGAAGAGCTCGAAATCTTCCGCGATCAGTTCCGGAAGTATCTTGCCAAGGATCTGGCCCCGCATGCCGAAAAATGGCGCGAGCAGAAGATGGTCGACCGCTTCGCCTGGCGCGGGCTCGGTGAGATGGGCGCGCTGCTGGCAAGCGTGCCGGAGGAATATGGCGGCCTCGGCGCGACCTTCGCCTATGATGCCGCCGTACTCGACGACCTCGAAAGCACGGTGCCGGAGCTGACGACCGGCGTGTCCGTGCACAGCGCCATCGTCGCGCACTACATCCTCAATTACGGCTCCGAGGAGCAGAAGAAGCGCTGGCTGCCGAAGATGGCCTCGGGCGAGATGGTCGGCGCCATCGCCATGACCGAGCCCGGCACCGGCTCGGATTTGCAGGCCGTCAAGACCACCGCCAGGAAGCAGGGCAATTCCTACGTCATCAACGGACAGAAGACTTTCATCACCAACGGCCAGGCCGCCGATCTCGTCATCGTGGTCGCGCGCACCGGCGATGTCGGCGCCAAGGGCATTTCGCTGATCGTGGTCGAAACATCAGGCGCGGATGGATACAAGCGCGGGCGCAACCTCGACAAGATCGGCCTGCATGCTTCCGACACCTCAGAGCTGTTCTTCGACAACGTCACGGTCCCGCCGGACAATTTGCTCGGCGGCGAAGAAGGCCAGGGCTTCGTGCAGCTGATGCAGCAATTGCCGCAGGAGCGCCTCGCGCTCGCGGTCGGCGCGGTCGCCGCGATGGAGCGCGCCATAAAACTCACCGTCGACTACACCAAGGAGCGGAAAGCGTTCGGCAAGCCGCTGATGGATTTCCAGAACACCGCCTTCAAGCTCGCCGAGCGCAAGACCGAAGCGATGATCGCGCGCGTCTTCGTCGACTGGTGCATCGAGCGGCTGGTCGCAAAGGACCTCGACACCGTGACCGCGTCGATGGCGAAATACTGGTGCTCGGAGAAGCAGGTCGAGACCGCCGACGAATGCCTCCAGCTGTTCGGCGGCTACGGCTACATGCAGGAATATCCGATCTCGCGCATCTTCATCGATTCCCGCATCCAGAAGATCTATGGCGGCACGAACGAGATCATGAAGCTGTTGATCGCGAGGTCGCTCTAATCAGCTCGCTATAGCCGGCTATCTCATCCGCTTGTCGGCCGCGACGAAGTCGATGAACGTCCGGACCTTGGCAGAAAGGTATTTGCGGCTGGGATAGACCGCGAATAGCTTGCCCTCGAACAGGACCTGCCCGGGCATGACGTGCTCGAGGCGGCCGGCGGTGATATCCTCCGCGACCAGCCATTTCGGCAGGAAGGCGAGGCCCATGCCTTCGAGCGCCGCCATGTGCAGCAGCGTTTCATTGCCGCTGCGCAGGACCGGATTGAGCTTAACGGTCTCGGTGCCGTGCTCGCCCTCGAAGGAGAAGGTTTCACCCGGGTACAGCGCGTAGTGCAGCATCGCCTGGCCGGCGAGATCGGCAAGTTTGGTCGGGCGCCCCGCGCGATCGAGATAAGCGGGCGCGCCGACCATATGGAACGCAACCTTGGTGATGGGCCGCGCGATCAGCGCCTCGTCGGGCGCGGCGGTCGCGCGAAGGGCGAGATCGAATCCCTCCTCGACCAGATTGACCATCCGTCCGCTGAGATCGACGTCGAGGCGCACCTCCGGATAGCGCGCCTGGTAGTCCGCCAGCACGCCCGCGAAGATCGTGTTCGCCATCCACACCGGCGCGGTCAGCCGCAGCGTGCCGCGCGGAACGACCGTCGCATTGCTGACGGCGGCTTCGACCTCGTCGAGGGAGTCCAGCATCTGCCGCGCCTGCTCGAAATAGAGCGCTCCGCTTTCGCTCAGGCTGACGCGCCGACTGGTGCGGTTGAGCAGCCGCGTGCCCAGCCGCTTCTCGAGCTGCATCACATGCTTGCTCGCCATCGCGGGCGAGATGCGCAGGCGCTGCGCCGCGGTCGCGAAGCTCTTCAGCTCGGCCACAAGGCAGAACACCCTCATGCTGACTAAGGAATCCATGAAATCATCAACACCCAGGAAATGAACTAATCCCGGGACGCATAATGATCAAATATGAGGAAACTATCAAATGGTGGCGACCGTCACCTTTTTTGGAGAACCACCCGTGTCCACCACCGCCTTCGAGACTGCCTCCCCCGGCCGCGCCATTCGTATCGGCCTTTGGGTCGCACAGGCCCTGCTCTTTTTCGTTTTCACCGCGGCCGGGCTGGTCAAGCTGCTGACGCCGATTCCAGAGCTTGCCGCGATGATGCCCTGGGCCGGCCAGTATTCCGCAACGTTCGTCCGGTTCATCGGGCTGGTCGATCTCGCCGGCGGAATCGGCATCCTGCTGCCGGCGCTGACGCGGGTCCTGCCCCGGCTGACGGTGTTGGCTGCACTGGGCTGCTCCATGTTGCAGGTGTTGGCGCTCGTCTTCCACATCTCGCGCGGCGAGGCGCCGGTCACGCCGCTCAACGTCGTTCTGCTCGCGCTCAGCCTGTTCGTGCTGTGGGGGCGCGACCGCAAGGCGCCGATCGCGCCGCGTCAGTTCTGAACAGCTGAACGCCGCAGCCATGATTTCTGCCAACGGATGGTCCCGCAGGGGCCTGCTCGCCGGCACCGCGATCCTCACGGCCGGCGGCACCGCCGCGGCCAAGGAGGATCGTCTCGCCGACGGCGTCGTGATCCTGATCGACAGCAACGAGCCCTATGTCATGGGACACGCGATCAGCTACTCGGCCAACCTCTCGAAGCACTTTGCGGACAGGGGCGCGCGATTGCTGATCGAGGTCGTCGCCAATGGTAAGGGCATCGACGTCTTTCGGGCGGACAGGAGTCCGCTGGTCGAGCCGCTCGCGGCGCTGCGGCAGTCGCTGCCCAACCTCGCCTACAGCATGTGCGCATCGTCAAAAGCGATCGCCGAAGCCAAGGAGCAGGTCCCGATTCCGCTGATAGCAGGTGCCAGCCTCGTGCCGTTCGGCATCGGCCGCGTGGTCGATCTGCAACTCAAGGGCTGGGCCTACATTCATGCGTGAGACCGCGCGCGAAAGCGGTCCATTGCCGTCGCGGCGATCGATCATGATGGCCGCGCCGGCGCTTGTTGCCTCCTTCCGCGCGGCCCATGCGCAGGAAGACTGGCCGCCGGTGTTCGAGGCCGGCCGCAGTCAGTTCACGCTGGTGCGGCCGCGCGCGTCGATGCCAATGCTCAGGCTTCAAGACATTGGCGGGAAGGAGGTCGCGTTGAGCGCGAAGCCGGGCCGCATCACCCTCGTCAATTTCTGGGCCACCTGGTGCGCGGCCTGCCGGCTCGATCTGCCTGTGCTCGCAAGTCTCGCGGGATCACGGTCGGACCGGCTCGATGTTGTCGCGATCTGCACGGATACCAAAGACCTGCGCAAGATCCGCACGTTTCTCAGCGGCCTCGCCGTGCAGAACCTCGCTTGCTATGTCGACGCCTATGGCGCAGCGGCAGAAGCATCGACCGCGATATTCTCCCTCGTCGGCATGCCCATCACCTATCTCGTCGGAACGAGCGGTCACGTCGAGGGCTACATCGCCGGTGCGCCCGACTGGCTTTCTCCGGCAGGCGCGCAGCTGCTGCAATTCTATCGCGAGCGGGGCTAGCGCCGCATCAATTCGGATGCCACCAGCGGCCGCCGATCACGACACCCTCGGAGACGATCTTGCGGTCGCCGATCAGGTGCTCGCCGACCACGTCCTCATAGTCGAACTGGCCTTCCCTCACCGAGATCAGCGTGGCGTCGCCGACGCTGCCTGGCTTGAGGCTGCCGAGTTCGGGCCGCCGCAGCGCCATCGCCGCGTTGACCGTCGAGGTTGCGATGACGTCGGACAGCGGCATGCCCATGCACAGGAATTTCGACAGGGTCGTGACCTGGTCGAAGGCCGGGCCGTCGATGCACAGTTGATGAATGTCGGACGAGATGGTGTCCGGATAGAAGCCATTGGCGAGCATGGCGCGCGCGGTCTTGAACGCGAACGAGCCCTTGCCGTGGCCGATGTCGAACAGCACGCCGCGCTCGCGGGCGTCGAGCACCGCCCGCTTCACCGTGCCCTGCGCGGTCGCGGGCGTATTGGGGAAGGGCCGGAACGCGTGGGTGAGCACGTCGCCGGGGCGCAGGCGGCCCAGCACCTCCTCGTAGCTCGGCGGCGGATGATCGATATGCGCCATCAGGGGCATGCCGACCTCGTTCGCGACCTCGAGCGCGATGTCGAGCGGCACGACGCCCGACGTGCCCGAGGAGTGCAGCCCCACGCGCACCTTGATGCCGACGATGAGGTCGCGGTTGGCATCGGCCACCTTGGCCGCCTCGATCGGATTCATCAGCCGCAGCTCCTCGCTCTCGCCGACCATGATCCGGTGCGAGAAGCCGAAAATGCCGGCATGCGAGACGTGCAGATAAGCGAGAATGCGGACCTGGCTCGGCTCGATCACGTGCTTGCGGAATCCGGCGAAATTGCCGGGCCCCGCGCTGCCGGTATCGACCGCGGTGGTGACGCCGGAGAGACGGCAGAATTCCTCGGCATCGATGCCGAGCGACGTACCGCCCCAATAGACATGGGTGTGGAGATCGATCAGCCCCGGGGTCACCATGAACTTCGAGACGTCGCGCACGTCAGTGCCCGGATCCGCCTTGAGCCCGCTGCCGATCGCAGCGACCTTGCCACCCGCAAAGGCGACATCGGCCACGGCATCGAGCTTCTGGGACGGGTCGACCACACGGCCGCCGCGCAGGATCAAGTCGAAAGGCATCATGGTCTCCGGATATCGCTGAGGCATCGTGAGAGGCGGGAAACAGACCAGGCTGGAAGGCAGACTTCCAGCCTGGTCACCTCTGTTAGCAATTTTCGCGCCGCCGAAGCAAATCGGCCGCAGTCGGTGCCCGTTGGGCTTGCGATCCGCGCGGCGCCTCGTCCTTCAGCCGCTCCAGTGCATCCGGCATCATTCGGCCGGACATCGAGCTCAGCATCGCGGTCGGGATCAGGCCCGACGCAACGCGGACCACAAACGCGGCTTATTTCGTGAACGTATTCGCGACTCTGCGGGAGCGAAGCACGTACGTTATCCAAACCGCGGCACTCATCACACCGACAACCGTTTGTCCGACCTGTCGCGTTTCAATGATGAAAAAATCGCTGAAAGGTCGGTTCAGCGCGGCGGAAAAAAACGATGCGACGCAGAGGAGATCGACGAGCGGCATCAGCACAGCGCAGATCATTTGCACGATGAAAAAGGCGGGAAATCTGTGGGAGTGTCTGAACAGGAGCACCGTTGTCCAGACCGAGAAGCCTATCATGGCGGCATTTATCAGCATTTCGCTCCAGATCACCGTCGGAAAGTAAGTCCAGGTTTCGTCGGTGATCGACTGCACGTATTGTCCGACGTTGAAGATCAGGCGCAGAATGCCCATCACTTGGCCGAACGCGAGTAGCGCGAGCCAACCGCTGATACCGGTCATCTCGGGTTGGACGTTCTTGAAGGCAGCAGCGTCTTCTGCGGGAACGGACGGCTCCCGCGTGGCGTTGACCGGTTGCGGTGCCGGCATCGGCGACTGCGTTCGAAAGAGGTGCTCCGTGATCTCACGCACCTCCGCGACCGGCCTCCAGCTCTCCCAGCCCTCCCGCCAGACCAGCACGCGCGGTGAATCTGCGATGCGAGCCAGTAGCGGAAGGAGCTCCGATATCGGCATCGGACCGCGTTTCTGCCCACCTTCCGCGTAGAACCACGAATCCGCCATGCGAACGCCCCCCTGCACCCGCCATATCCTAGCCGGCGATCGACACACGTCACGATAGAAAGTAATTGGAGGGGCGACCAGTACCGCGGCCGTCGCGGCGCTTAGCTCTCGAGAAAATGGCGATCCCGGGAAGACTCGAACTTCCGACCTACGGTTTAGGAATAAGTGATCTGGGAATAACTTGGGGCCACTTGGACCACCTCTAGAGGCTCACCAAGCCACTGACTTCACTGGCTTTTCCTTTAGGAATGGCTTGCGTTAATAACTTGGGTTATCTGTGGTAAACACGTTAAAAATATTACCCCATGTTACCCCGAGGGACGGCCAATGGCCAAAGCCAAGACCCTGACGGCAACGGCAGTAAGCAACATAAAACCTGCCACAGAGAGACTTGAAATATCGGACGCCGGTTGTCCTGGCCTGCGACTCATCGTTCAGCCTTCAGGTCACAAGTCGTGGGCGATGCGGTTCTACCGTCCGAACGGCAAGCCGACAAAATTGACGCTAGGTCCCGTCAACCTGTCAGGTGAGGCAGTCTCCGAACCTAAAATCGGGAAGTCCCTGACGCTGGCCCAGGCGCGAAAGATCGCGGCCGACATCAATGCTCAGCGCGAACAGGACGTCGATGTCGTCGCCGTCAGGAAGACCGCCAAGCGGAGGCAGGGCGAACTATTGTCAGATCGCCTCTCCCACACATTTGCTGAAGCGGTTAGAGACTTCATCGACGATCACAAGGTAGCTAAGACGGGCAAGAAGCCGAGACGCTGGCGCGAAGTGGCGCGACTCCTTGGCCTCTACTATGACGCAGACGGCAACGAGCCGACCGTCATCAAGAATGGCCTCTGCGACCTCTGGGCCGAGAAACCAATAGTCGACGTCGACGGTGACGATATCTATCATCTCGTGGAGGAAGCCCGACGTTCGGGCATCCCCGGTCTCGAGCGGCGCAACTCAGGTACGTCAGATGCCAGAGGCAGGAGCATGGCCGATGCCCTCGGCACGATGTTCAAGTGGTTGTCGCGACATCGGCGGATCAAGGCCAACCCGTGCATCGGTGCTCACCGGCCACCGCCTCCAGCCACGCGAGACCGAGTCCTCAACGTCAAGACCGACGTTCGGAATGCCGACGAACTCCGTCTCTTCTGGGCCGCCACTGCCGAAGTCGGAGAGCCGTTCGGCGCGATCTTGAAACTGTTGATCTTGACCGGCTGCAGGTTGAACGAGATTGCCCGCCTTGAGGAGTCGGAACTGACCGACGATCTTGAGATGATCCGCCTGCCGGGTAGCAGAACCAAGAACAACTTGCCTCACGACGTGCCGCTGGCGCCGCTGGCCCGAGAGATACTGGCTGGCACCAAGCGCACTCCGAACTGCAAGTATGTGTTCTCGACGAACGGCAGGACGCCGGTCAGTGGCTTCTCAAAGATCAAGAGCCGCCTCGATGAGGTGATGGACATCCCCCACTGGCGCATTCACGACCTCCGCCGGTCCGCAGCAACTGGCATGGCTGGCATCGGCATCCAGCCTCACATCATTGAAGCGGTGTTGAACCATGTTAGCGGCGCGAAGAGCGGCGTCGCCGGGATTTACAACAAGGAAAGATATGAATCTCAGAGGCGGGCCGCGCTGGAGCGATGGGCCGACTACATCGCAAACGTCGTTGAGGGTAAAGTCGCCAAGATCGCGTCGCTCCGATGATGATAGACGAAGCCACTGAAGCTCAGTTAGAAGCCAAGCTGGACGATATGAGCCGCGCCAGAGACGAGAAGTGGCGTCTCGCTCGCCGCAAGCAGGTTGATGCTGCGATCAAGTTGATCCGCTTTGACCCTGGCATCTCCGTCGAGCAGCGTCGCTGGGCGGTCGAGCATGAACTAGCGGAACTGGAAGAATTCGACGTCCTGTGGCGGGTGTGGGGTCAACCCGTCACCAAGAATTCTAAGAGGGCGGCGGGGAGGCTGGCCAATGCATTGAAGCTTCACGTTGAGAAGGCATTGACGGATCCGGACCTCAGCCTGGAATTTCGTCGGTACAGCGCCGAGCTGGCTGACTTGAGGAAGCGGGCCGAGACGGCGGCAAGCCAGAAGATCGGTAGCAAGAAGGGGCGCGGCCAGAAGGAGGCGCTGCGGCGAAAGTTCGCCGTCCAGGCAACGAGTCGGCTCATGCGTCATTCGAAGAGCAATGCTGATCAGCTCAACCGTTTCGTCAAGCTCTGCAACCTGCTCTACAGCGGCAAGGCGGTTGAGGCCCCCATCTTCGAGCGGCTGTGCAAGGAAGCCAGTCGGCCCTACGATCTCAATCGGATCGCCAAGCGGTTGGGCTTGAAGTAGACCGCGACTTCTTACTTGCAAAAGTCAGGTCTAAAACTTTACCCGTCTTTTTTATCCAGCAGGGATTAGAGGTAGGTTCTCTATTTTTAACTAGAGAAGGACCTACACCATGGCGACGAAGAAGGTGAGTCCGAAGCCGGTCAACGTGATGACCGAGAGGCTCGGCCCCCGCAAGTCGATCCCTGTGCCACCCGACGCGGTGTGGCTCTCAACAAACCAGGTATTAGCTCGCTACGGTGACCGCAGTCAGATGTGGCTCTGGAGAAAGGTCGAGCTCGACCCGCATTTCCCGAAGCCAATTAAATTCGGGAGACTGAATTTTTTTCGTCTCGCGGCCCTCGAAGCTTATGAGAAGAGTCTCGCGGCTGCTGGCCAGGACGCATGAGCCACCAAGGAGTCAGAAATCATTCTCCGCAAAAATTCAAACACGCAAGGAGGATGACATGACCGCCAACAACGACAATATCATCCCGATCAGGAGGATCTACTTTCAGGGAATGCTCCCTGAAGATGCTGAGATTCAAATTCCGGTACTGGAGCGATTTAGGCAGACCATCATCGAAGCGATGAACGACTGCGCCAGTAAGATTACCGAGGACGGCCTCGTTGAAGGACCCGACAGTAATCGTTTGATTGTCCTTGTCGCACTCGGCGCCATATCCGGAATCTTCGGAAAGGATTTATCACGAGATGAGTTCGTGCAAATGGCCGGCGAAAACTATCCGTGGGAGAGTGGGAGCGCTGGTCGGAAGTAAACCAACAACCACAACAACACAGGAGTGGAGGAGACCATGAAAGGCAATCATCACCATGAACACAACTGCACAAAAAAACCGCGACCGCGGTGTGGCCCCGGTCGCGGCGAAAGAGGTTAGTAGACGTCAACGCGACTCTTTTATCAGCAAGTCGCGTCAGAGTAAATCTACAATTTATGGTTGTCCGGCCGCCCTCGGTTGCCGGACCGCCGGCGAGCTCTTGCGCGCGTGGTGCAGGATCGATCCCCACACGACGCTCCACCTCGGAGACGCCTACAGGCATGTGTGCGCCGCGAAGTGCGACGCGCGTCCGTGCTGCCGCGATCGCGATGGAGGCGAGTCATGAACCGCGAAGGGAGAATTGAGGAGCGGATTGAGATAGAAGATTCGTGGGGGCCCGCGGGGATAGCTCCGCGGTTGTCGGAAGAGGATATCGCCATCGGGTTCGCAAATCTTCATGAACGTGATCTCCGATATGTCGCCGCATGGGGTAAATGGTTTTGCTACGACGGCCAGACGTGGGGGACGGACGAGACGCGGAAGACTTTCTCCATGGCTCGCAGGATTTGTCGTGAGGCGGCGGGATGGACCAACAAGGCCAATGAGGCAAGGGTCATTGCGTCCGCTAAAACGAGAGCCTCAGTCGTCAGCTTGGCAGGTGAGGACCGCAAACTAGCTGCAACCATCGATCAATGGGATGGCGACCCGTGGCTGCTGAACACTCCTGGTGGCGTCGTTGACTTGCGTACCGGCAAATTTAGCGGGCACCGGCCAGACGACTACATGACCAAGATCACGGCGGTGGCACCCGATCATTCCTGCCCGACGCCTCTCTGGGATGCTTTTCTCGACACAGTGACGAATGAGGATAAGGAGCTCCAGAATTTCTTGGCGAGAATGTCCGGCTATTCACTCACCGGCTTGACGCGAGAGCATGCGTTGTTCTTCCTCTACGGCACCGGGAGAAACGGCAAGGGCGTCTTCATGAATACCTTGATCGGTATATTAGGCGACTATCATCAGTCGGCGCCGGTCGAGACGTTCACGGAGGCCCACTCCGACAAGCACCCAACCGAGCTGGCCATGCTCCGCGGTGCCAGACTCGTCACCTCCACCGAAACGGAGGAAGGTCGTCGCTGGGCGGAGGCTCGTGTCAAGAAGTTGACCGGCGGCGACCCGATCCCGGCACGCTTCATGCGACAAGATTTCTTCACGTATGTGCCGCAGTTCAAGCTGGCTATCGCCGGCAACCACAAACCCGGTCTGCGGTCGGTCGATGAAGCGATCAAGAGTCGCGTCAAGATGATTCCGTTCTCCGTGACAATCTCGCAAGCAGAACGCGATCAGGAATTGGGTTCGAAGTTGGTGGCTGAGTATCCTGGCATCCTCGATTGGATGGTTCGGGGCTGCATGGAGTGGCAGAAGATCGGCCTCGCGTCGCCGCAGGCCGTCAAGAACGCAACTGACGAATATCTAAGCGCTGAAGATGCCTTCGGCCTTTGGCTCAAGGACTGCTGCAACCAAGGCAAGGATCTCTGGACTCGAAGTGACGCCCTGTTCCTGTGCTGGAAGGCATGGGCCGAGTTTAACGGTGAAGATGCCGGTTCGAACAGGCGGTTCTCCCAGAGACTGGAAGCTGCCGGCTTTAGACCAGATCGACGTCACGCAGGAAGAGGATTTCTCGGGCTCAGCACGACGGTCCCAAAGGTTCTGACGCAGGAGAAAGATCAGCAACCGATATGGGGGGAACCGATGTGATTTTCGGTCGCCATGTCAGAGCGTGTCACTTGTGTCACTT
>NZ_VSST01000064.1 GCF_019402665.1 Bradyrhizobium canariense | reverse complement strand
TGTGCAGCATTTTCGCAGCACGGCCCGCGAGGGAGCACAGGCCACTGCCCCGGCTAACCTGAAATTTTTTGAATTCCATGTAACGAATTGGAGCCACTCGGCTGCGATCCTCGGCAGCAGCAGGAGCGCTGCATCGCTTCGACAACGCCGATCATCGACGCTGCATCACGATCATTCTGCCGAAACCAAGGCTCTGACTTCGATGCGCTGGCGACCGCGCAGGCGTTGGCATGTCCAAGATTCTCTCATGACTATGGAGTGGCTAGGTGAGCGACCTCACAACTGTTGAACTCTTGTGGCTCGAGAAGCGGATCGAGAACCGAATCCGGTTCGGCAAGCCTGTATCGGAGAAGATCATTGACCAGCACCGGCGCATTCTCTCGTTTATGCCCGGCAGCATCTTTGCGTTCGTGCGCTGGTCGTCCAATGACTTCGGAACCATCCTGTCTCGCATCGACATTCTGCGCGCGATCACACCGGGGCAGCGGTATTCGACCGTGTCTTGGGTCAACCCCGGCGGCGAAAGCCTGCTGCGACTGGCTGGCTGGCGAAAGGTCGAGCGCGTTCTCCAGTTGATCGACGCCGTGGAGTCACTCGGCATCGATCCTGCCGATGCAGTGCCCGAATACTGGCATCACGTCCACAACCGTCTTTCCGTCAACGAAACGCCACGACCTTATACGCGTGCGCGCCACCAGGCGTGGCTCCGCCGGCGCAGGATGGTGTTCTGATGGGACGGCTAAGGATCATCCTTGCGATATGTGGGGCCACAACGCTCGCGCTTTGGCCGGTCACCGACACCTCACTATCATACATCTGGAACGCTTCCGAAAGTGTGCCGATCGGCCTCTACCGTTTGCAAGGGTCCGCACGATTGCACATCACAGAGCTCGTGGCCCTTCGGCCACCAGAGCCGCTTGCGAGCTTCCTCGCCTTCAACAGCTATTTGCCGAGCGGTCTTCCGATGCTCAAGCGCGTGCTCGCGTTGCCCGGTCAAACCGTCTGCAGAACGGGACTCACTATCGTCGTCGACGGCATCGAAATGGGCCAGGCACGTGAGCGCGACCGCCGTGGCACGCCATTGCCGGCTTGGCAGGGCTGCCGGGTCGTCGCTGAGGACGAGGTCTTTGTCATGAACTGGGAGTCGGCGGAGTCCTTGGACGGCAGATATTTCGGACCGCTCCCGAGATCGGTCGTCATAGGTCAAGCGGTTCCGGTGTGGACCAGGGAGGACTGACAAATGGCGGCATTGCTCCAATGGCTTGCTGTCTCTCTAGTCGGCCGATCGCACCGTCATTCCTCCATCCCGGCCGAATTGTCGGCAATCGGCGCGCGTCGCGGCCGTCTCGCGCTGGCTCAGTGCCGGCCGGGAAAAGCCTTGTCCTTGGCGGCTGCCCGCACATTGCTATCTCGCGCCGCTGCTTGCTCTCTGGGAATTCTGATCACGTTCGGAGCGCCATCGGCCGGCAGAGCGGAGGCTGGATCACGCGCACAAGCTGCGCGCTCCTCAAACCTGCGTCCAGGCCGTGCATACGCCGCGTTCGTGACCGAAGCCTCGCATCGGTTCGCGGTCCCGGAGCGTTGGATCCGTGCTGTCATGCAGGCCGAAAGCGGTGGTAATGCGCACGCCATATCACCTCGCGGAGCGCTCGGGTTGATGCAAATCATGCCCGCGACCTGGGTCGAGCTTAGCGTTCGTTACGATCTCGGTATCGATCCGTTTGATGCCCGCGACAACATGATGGCTGGGACAGCGTACCTTCGCGAGATGCTCGATCGTTTCGGATCGGAAGGGTTTCTCGCAGCCTACAATGCTGGACCCAGACGGTACGAGGAGCACCTGGCCACTGGTCGAGCGCTTCCGGATGAAACACAGATCTACATCGCTACACTCGCACCATTGATCGGTATTGAGCAGCGCAACAGCGATGCATCGGCCGCTAGACGTTTCGCCGCGTGGCAGCAAGCGCCACTCCTTGTTGAGCGGTCCAAGAGCTTATCGGCTGAAAATACCAACTCGGCATCCGGCGTCCGCGCAATGAATTCGTCGAAAGCAGCGCCTAGGGCGGGTGCAACTGCAGTCGCTCCTCGCGCGACGGGCCTGTTTGTGCGGCGATCAGACGAGGTGCAGTCCCGATGACGGCAATCGCATTTCGTTGCATGATGTCGAAGCTAGTCGCAACGTTGAGAGTGGTCGGCAGAGAGCCGGGAGTGGGCGACCGGGGAGGGCAGGATAAAAGCCGCAAGGTGCGGCCGGTCGGTTGTGGGCGAAACTGCATCGATTTCAATGACCCGCAAAACATTGGAAATGGGCGACGCAACTTACGATTTGCGGTAACACCACGTTGTTGCTCGGTTTTCGGCAGGTTGCAGCGAGCACGATGACCGGTCACGACGATTTCCACATTCGCCCAGGCCGCATCCGTTCGACGCGCGCGCCCCGGACGAAGCCGTTCTTGGCGCAGACGCTAAGGGCTGCTCAGAAGGCCGGCGGTCTCTCGCGGGCTAGCCGCAGCCGTGGCAGCAAGTTCGGGCGCGGTCGCGCGGCGAGCCTTGCCGCGACGCGGCTCCTCAACAACCGCGCGCGGTCCGCCATGGTGAAGGCGCGGGTCGTGCGCCGGATGCGTTCGCCGGGCGCGCTGCGCGCGCATATTGGTTATCTCCAGCGCGACGGGGTCACCCGCGATGGGACACCGGGCAAGCTCTTTGACGCAGCGGGCGATGACGCCGACGGCCGCGCGTTCGTCGAGCGCTGCGAGGGCGACCGGCATCACTTCCGGTTCATCGTCTCGCCCGACGATGCTGGGGAACTCGAGAACTTGCGGATCTTTACCCGGGAGCTGATGAATCAGGCCTCGCGCGACCTCGGGACCCGGCTCGATTGGGTGGCGGTCGATCATTGGAACACCGAGCATCCGCATGTCCATATCCTGGTGCGCGGCCGCGCGGATGACGGAAATGACCTTGTCATCAGCCGTGACTATATCTCGACAGGCCTGCGCGCCCGGGCCGGCGATCTGGTCACGCGCGAGCTTGGCCCGCGATCGGAGCTCGAGATCCGCCAAGTCCTTGAAGCGGAGGTGACGGCCGAACGCTGGACCAGGCTCGACCAGGCGCTTGCCCGGGAAGCGGGTGCGGCGGACGGCGTGATCGATCTGAGGCCAGACGGGATTTCCGGGGGCGACCCGTTACGGGAGATTCGCATCGGGCGGATGCGGACACTCGAGCGGCTCGGCGTGGCCGCACCCGCGGGTCCTGCGCAGTGGGTACTGGCCGCAGACGCCCAGCCGCGGCTGCGTGCGCTCGGTGAGCGCGGCGACATCATCAAGCGGCTGCACAGAACAATCGCGAAGGATGGCCCGGCGCGCGCGCCCTCGTCCTGGGCACTCGAGGGCGAACGCCACGGCGAACCGGTCATTGGCCGTCTTATGGCGCGCGGGCTCGACGACGAGCTCAGGGGCACGGCGTTTGCCATTGTCGACGGGATCGACGGGCGCGTGCATCACCTGAAACTCCCCGATATCGAGTCGGCTGGCGATGGGCCGATCGGCGCCATTGTGGAGCTCCGGCGCTTTGACGATGCGCGAGGTCGAGCACGGATCGCGCTCGCTGTGCGTTCGGACGTTGCGCTCGAGCAGCAGATATCGGCGGAGGGAGCGACCTGGCTCGACCGACAGCTTGTGGCACGTGAGCCTACCGATCTGTCACGCGCTGGCTTTGGCGCCGAGGTGCGGACCGCGCTCGAGCGGCGGATCGACGTCCTGGCAGAGCAGGCACTCGCCCGCCGTAACGGCGGAAAGGTCACACTCGGAAGTAACCTGGTCGAGACCCTTCGCCGCCGTGAGTTGGAAGCCGTCGGACGACGTCTGGCTAAGGAATCAGGGCTTGCGCACTTGGCCGCCGATGCAGGTGAGCAGATTTCGGGGGTCTATCGCCGGCGCCTATCGTTGGCCTCTGGGCGTTTCGCCATGATCGACAATGGCCTTGGTTTCCAGCTCGTGCCGTGGACGCCTTCACTTGAGCACCAACTGGGAAAACAAGTAAGCGGCATCGCGGGACCGGCCAATGTCGAGTGGAGCTTTGGACGCAAACGGGGGCTCGCGCTCTGACCCGTCGATTTCTGCTTTGGGGCGCCGGCAGTTGCTGGGCACGACGGGCCATCATTGAGCCGCACATCGTTCCTATTCAACGCGAACCCTGTTCGCGTCAAGGGAGCAATCTTGAGGGTCCGGCATGACGACTGGATCTCATTTCTCAACGGGCGCAGGCAGAGTTCATGAGGTTTTGAGACCATCCTACCCGTTCAATGTTGAGGCGGTCGGCTTCATCAAGTCGTAACAGTGAAACATAGGCCGACGACTTAGGCTAACCCCTGTACACGCCGACGTCAGCCGACCAGTTAGAATGCATCGGATATTGCCATTCGGACCGCAGGAGTCAGCCGTCAACTTAGCATGCATGCACCAATTGAGATTTGAATCCCCATCTGATCGAGCAGCTTCCACTCTCGGCCATCACCAGCCTGCAGCAAACTCAAAAGGGACATCATCAGGAAGCTGCCACACGTGATGTCGAAAAGGCGCATGCTAGTGGCGCGTCTTAGCCTCCCTCTCGGCCTGGGCAGCCGGTACCAAATGCACGACTCGATAGCCGTTCTTGTGCAGATATCGCAGCAACGCAGGCATCATTACAGCAGTGCGGGCTTGGGCATCGTGCAGGAGGATGATGCCCTTTCTCGCGCTCTCTAGCTGCACGATCACATTCATGAGCTCTTGGTCTGGGCTAATGTCTTCCCAATCGCTCGCCCAAAGGTCGGTTCCGAACACGACGATCCCGCGCGACTGCAACTGGTCCAGCATTGCAGGCGACGAGTCGAAATGGGGAAAGCGGAAGAATGGCGTCGAAGGGACATTGGTTGACACGCCCTCGACTGCGAGCTCATCAGCCGCAATGCCGCGATCGATATCGCCCATTGCCTGCTCGAATGGCATCTTGGACATCATCTGGTGCGACCAGCTATGGTGCGCAATGCTGTGGCCCTGTGACGCGATGCGGCGGACGAGCTCGGGAAATTCTGCCGAGGATCTGCCGACAAGGAAGAAGGTGGCCCGCACGCATTCCAGCGCGAGCGCTTCCAGCACCTTTTGTGTGTTCGGCGGCCTCGGACCGTCATCGAAGGTGAGGACGACCTCGTGATCTGCCAGAGGAAGGGTCTTCGGAAACTCATTCGATCCGACGCGCGGATAGACCTTCGGATCGACAGCGAGTACGCGCGACGTTCCCAATGCGTCCTGCCGCGGGCAGTCGGTCGCGCTAACGATGCCATTGCAGGCAAACACCAAGGCCGCAGCGCCGGCAAGCCATGATGCCAATCTGTTCAAACGCCTGTTTGCCATCGCCCCCCGGCGCGACCTTGCCTGCTGCGCAAACCCGTGCGCGCCATACGGTATTCGATGTCACTAGCGGGATTTCTGCGCATCAATGGCATATCGGGCCAAAAAGCGTCGTTAGGCCCGGGCTGATGCGATGAACGCGGCGTTCTTAATGATTGAACTTATTTCTGTGCCCTCTCTCCTGGGAAGCATCCTGGCCCGACCTTGGGCATAGTCGACAGGTCGCCAAGTCGCTCGTGTCAAGCACAACAACTTCCGAATGAGAACGCCACCAACACCGGTTGATCAGATCAAGGGCGAATCCGCCATAACGAGCGAATTGGGCAACGTCTGACTCCGTAGCCGCGACGGTCACGCAACGATACGATAATCGCCGGATCTTCCCAGTCGTTGTGGCTAGCATCACCGGTACGTACAGGGCCGTTAGGGATCTTCATTCACGAATGCGACCGTTCGCCCGACCCGCCGATTGCTGCGCCTTGACGCGCGCGAGTACGATGCACGGGCGGCGCCGCTTGTGCGCACCTCATGAATGCCTCCACATCTCCAATCCATGTCCGCAACAAAGATCATATGGCATCAGGTCATCCTGGTTTGTCTCGCCGTACTCGCCTTCCTTTGGGCGGCTACCGAATGGACGGCGTGGCGGCTTGCCTTCCAACCGCAGCTTGGACCGGCCTGGTTCAGGATTGGGCATTGGCCGATTTACCAGCCGGCAGCCTTCTTCGCTTGGTGGTTCAAATTCGACGCTTACGCACCGTTGATTTTTCTGGAGGGCGGCGCCATTGCCGCGGGCGGTGGCATCGCAGCGATTGCGCTAGCGGTGATGCTCTCCGTCTTGCGGGCGCAAGAGGCGAGGGACGTCACCACCTATGGCTCGGCACGCTGGGCGGATGCGCGCGAGGTCAGGCGGGCGGGTCTCTTGGGATCTGACGGCGTCGTGCTCGGCCGGCTTGAGGGCCATTATCTGCGGCATGACGGGCCTGAGCACGTGCTCTGCTTTGCTCCCACGCGCTCTGGCAAGGGTGTTGGCCTCGTCATACCGACTCTTTTGACCTGGCCGGCTTCCACGATTGTTCATGACATCAAGGGCGAGAACTTCCAGTTGACTTCCGGCTGGCGCGCGCGATTTGGGCCAGTGCTCTTGTTCGACCCGACCAATCCAACCAGCGCCGCCTACAACCCGCTTCTCGAGATCCGGCGTGGTGATTGCGAGGTGCGAGATGCCCAAAACATCGCCGATATCCTTGTCGACCCGGAAGGGGCACTCGAACGCCGCAACCACTGGGAAAAGACCAGCCACTCTCTCCTTGTCGGTGCAATCCTGCATGTCCTCTATGCCGAAGCCGACAAGACGCTCGCAGGCGTCGCCAATTTCCTGTCCGATCCCTCCCGCCCGATCGACGCTACGCTCACCGCAATGCTCGCAACCCCGCATCTTGGAGGTAGCGTTCACCCCGTTGTCGCTTCGGCCGCGCGCGAGCTTCTCAACAAGAGCGAGAACGAGCGCTCCGGCGTGCTCTCAACCGCGATGAGCTTCCTGGGGCTCTATCGCGATCCGGTGGTTGCCAAGATCACCGCACGAAGCGATTGGCGCATCCGCGATCTCGTGGACGGCGCGGAGCCCGTCTCACTCTATCTCGTGGTGCCTCCATCCGACATCGTCCGCACCAAACCCTTGATGCGACTCATCCTCAACCAGATCGGGCGGCGGTTGACCGAAAGCCTGGATCCAGACCGGCGCCGGCAAAAACTCCTTCTGATGCTGGATGAGTTTGCAGCGCTCGGCCGGCTCGACTTTTTCGAGAGTCAGCTCGCCTTCATGGCAGGCTACGGCATCCGCAGCTTTCTGATCACCCAGAGCCTCAATCAGCTCGAACGCGCCTATGGGCCGAACCATGCCATCCTCGACAATTGCCACGTCCGGATCGCCTTCTCGACCAATGATGAGCGTACCGCCAAGCGCGTATCCGACGCACTCGGAACTGCGACCGAGTTGCGCGCCATGAAGAACTATGCCGGACACCGATTGAGCCCCTGGCTTGGACACCTCATGGTGAGCCGTCAGGAGACCTCGCGGCCGCTGCTGACGCCAGGCGAGGTCATGCAACTCTCGCCTAAAGAGGCAATCGTGATGATTTCCGGGGTGCACCCGGTCCGCGCCACCAAAGCCCGCTACTATGAGGATCCGCAGTTCCAGCGACGTGTGCTGAAGCCAGCCCGCTTCGATCCGCGTACCTTGTCCGCAGGACCGGATGACTGGTCGGCCGGCGCCCCAATTCCGCCATCAGTCGAGCTACTGACCGGACGCAAGCGCAGGAGTGATGAGGTGAACGGTGGTTTGCGTCGCGAGCCGGAATTGCCGGAACATGAGGAGATCGAGGTCAAGGTGCCGCTCGGCGAACACGAGTTCGACACCGACCTCGATGAGGGTGATGCCGATGCCGTCCAGGCACAAGCTCTGAGCCGCTCGATGCAGGGCGTTGCGCGGACCGTCAGCCTCGACCAGGACGATGGGAGATCTGTGAGCGGGGCAGCGTGAAAAAGATCCAGCTCAGCATCTATCTCGATCCGGAAACCTTCAAAACGCTCGAGGCCTTCGCACAACGCCGGGGTCAGCCCAAGTCCCTGGTCGCCGAGGCCGCGATCGGCTCCTTCCTTTCCCCTGATGATTCCGATCGGCGCGAGGCGGCGATCGCCAAGCGTCTGGACCGGATCGCGCGCGTGCTCGAACGCCTGGAGCGCAATGATAGCATCACGCTTGAGACCATCGCGCTCTTCATCCGTTTCTGGCTGACCTCAACGCCGGCGCTCCCCGAACATTCGACTCCCGCCGCACGAGCCAAGGGCGCGGAACGTTACGATCGGTTTGTTGAGGCGCTCGGACGGCGGCTTGCAAGCGGAGCCACCGTCCTGAAAGAGGTGAGCATCGACATGCACGCCTCTGAGAAGCCCGAGTAATCAGTACGCGCGCTCCAAATGCGCGCTGGTAGCTTTTGGCAATAGATACGGCGCTGGGTCAGATAGGCCGACCAGCAGGTCGGCAACACGCCACGAATCACGCGCAAGGGACCGGCGCGTCACTCACGGCGCCCGGACCCGCTGCAACAGGCCATTGGCTGCCGACGAAATGACACAGGCTTACAAATCCAGCTCTTCTTGAGACCGCCTTGTCTTTCTTTGGCTACGCCAGACTACGACGCAGATGTCGATCCGGTTGAAGTGACGTTCGGATTGGCCCTTGTGTCAAGTCCATCATCGCTGGGGGCGATACAGCCGTTTCGATTCCGAAATCGACGCCGCGCGTGCCGCGGTGCGCGGGCAGGTCGCGGCCGCAAATTGGGAGTGAACGAGCAGTGCAAGTCGATGAAGAGCTTGGAGGCCAGCCCAGCTCGATTGTGAATCAAGCCGACAGCGATGCGCAGCCGAGCTCGAACGAAGGAGCGCGAACCAAGAAGGTCACCGTTCAGCTCTCCGAGAGCATGTTTCAGCGGCTTGAAGTTGCGACCGAACGCCCAGGACTCGGCAAGAGCATGGTCGTCGAGACGGCGCTTGAACGATTCTTGAGTCCTGCACCGCCCACCGAGGGGCTCGTTCATGAGGCTCTGGACCGGATCAGTGGCCAGATGGCCAGGCTCGAGCGCGAGATCGCGATCATCGCCGAGACCGTAGCCCTGCATGCGCGCTATCACCTCACCGTGACGCCGCCCATGCTGCCGTCCGGCCAGCGAGAGGCGTGCATGCTCGGGCAGCAGCGTTTCAAGGTGTTGGCGGAGCAGGTCGAGCGGCGGGTACGGCTCGGTCAGCCATTAATCCAGGAGACGATCGATTGGCTGGGCAGGCGCAGTCGACCTGCCAGTGAAGCTCATGCTGGCGCGCCACAACGCGCGGCAGAAGAACAGCCAAGTCAGGAAGGTTTGTCCGCAGCTGCGGCGGACGGAAACTCCGAGCCGAGCGCTGCCGCCGAGGAGGGCGGCCGCAATCCGAACTTTCGAAACCTGCCGAACTCCTTTTGTTGAGGGGACCGAGCGGACGGACAGAAGCGCGCCGAAGCAAATGAGGGCGCAAACATCGCCCGCAAAACGCGTTGAGCCTTGTCCCTTTTGGCGGCTCATCGCGTGCGTGTTTCTTCCCTTCGCGGCCGGCTACTACCTTTCGTACCTGTTCCGGACCATCAATACGCTCATTGCTGGGCGCCTCGCCTCTGATCTCGGGCTTGGCGCTGCCGATGTCGGGCTGCTCACGTCAATCTATTTTCTGGTCGTTATGGCGGCCCAGATTCCGATCGGCATGTTACTTGATCGCTTCGGGCCGCGCCGGGTCCAGAGCGTGCTCTTGGCTGTTGCTGCAGGGGGGGCCGCGCTCTTTGGACTATCGACGGGATTCCTTTCCCTTCTTTTTGCTCGCGCGATGGTCGGACTTGGGAGCGCAGCAGCCCTGATGTCCGGGCTGAAAATCATCGTCCTCTGGTTTCCAAGAGAACGAATGGCGCTCATCAATGGCTATATGATCATGCTGGGCTCATTGGGGGCCGTTACCGCAACGGCTCCTGCCGAGGTGCTGCTGGACTGGATCGGATGGCGGGGCCTATTCGGCGTGCTGGGCGTCGCAAGCGCGCTTGCTGCCATTTTGATCTATCTCGTGGTTCCCGAACGAACCACTGGGCCACAGGATAGCAAAAGGATGCCCGCCACTCTGAAAACAGTCTATTCCGATGTTCGGTTCTGGAGAATGGCGCCCTTATCGGCGACCTGCGTGGGGTCCGCTTGGGCACTGCAATCCTTATGGGCGGCGCCCTGGCTTTCCGATGTGGAGCGGCTGGATCGAACGAGACTCATCAACGAACTGTTCGTGATGGCGGTCGCTCTGAGTCTCGGCGCTCTGGTCTTGGGCGTCCTTGCCAACTCGGTGCGCCGCCGGGCTAAGAAGACCGAGGTTCTGTTTGGTTTGGTCGCGGCGATGTTGATTGTGGCGGAGCTTGTGCTGATCCTGCATCCGCCCTGGCCATCACTCCTCCCGTGGTGCGTTGTGTCGGTGGCCGGATCAGCCACTGCGCTGACCTACGCCATCATAGCGGATTATTTCCCGGCCGAGCTGGTTGCGCGCGCCAATGGTGGTCTGAATGTCCTGCAGTTTGGCTGGGCTTTCGTCGTGCAGTACGTGACGGGACTGATTCTGGAGCAATGGCCTCTAGAGGCGGGGCATTATCCTTTAACGGCCTATCAGACCGCCTTCGGTGTGAACGTTTTGCTGCAGATGGCAGCGCTCGTCTGGTTCGCCATCCCGTGGCTCGATCGCCGGAAACGGAAGGCTGGCGCTTCGGTCACTCGTCAACCGGCGGGAGGCTGGAACTTGGTTGAGGTCGTTATTGCACCAGCCGAGCTCGCCATCCTGGAGGCGGACGATCATGCGGATTGGTGAAGCCAGCATGTGGCCGGGCTGATGTCGCGGCTCATGATTTTCGGCGTGTCAAAAGCGATCGTCCCGAATCTTTCTTCTTCTACGCCAGACTACGATTGACATGGTCACATTGTTGCTGTCGCGCAGGTTCTGCTTTTTCTAGTTGTCCTCATGTGAGGTGGCTAGACGCTAGCCGCCTCACTCAACTGGGGGGCAGTCGTGGCGATCTATTCTTTTCATTCGGAAGCCGAGTTGCGCGGAGCGCGCATGCTCCGCACGGCGCTGGGCTTGGCAATCGCAGGCTTTCTGGAAGATCCGTCCGTCGTTGAAGTGATGCTGAACCCCGATGGCCGGCTGTGGATTGATCGGCTGTCGAGCGGCCTTACCGATACCGGCGAGAGTCTCTCCGCTGCCGACGGCGAGCGAATTATCCGGCTGGTCGCGCACTATGTGGGCGCGGAGGCTCACGCCGGCTCGCCCCGAATCTCGGCTGAGCTGCCGGAAACGGGAGAACGTTTCGAAGGTTTGCTACCGCCGGTCGTCGCCGCGCCGGCCTTCGCGATCCGCAAACCCGCGGTCGCTGTGTTCGGCCTGGACGACTATGTCGCTGCCGGCATCCTGAACTTGGAGCAGGCGAACGCGCTTCGTGATGCGGTTGCCGCGCGAAAGAACATCCTGGTCGCCGGCGGCACATCGACGGGCAAGACGACGCTGACGAACGCCCTTCTGGCGGAAGTGGCCAAAGGTTCGGATCGCATCGTTCTCATCGAAGATACCCGGGAGCTTCAGTGCACGGCCCCGAACCTCGTGGCATTGCGCACCAAGGACGGCGTGGTCTCGCTGTCTGATCTTGTGCGCTCGTCGCTTCGCCTGCGTCCTGATCGTATCCCGATTGGCGAGGTACGTGGGGCCGAGGCGCTCGACCTGCTGAAAGCCTGGGGGACGGGACATCCCGGCGGTGTCGGCACGATCCACGCTGGCACCGCGCTTGGCGCGCTCCGCCGGCTCGAGCAACTCATCCAGGAGGCCGTCGTCACGGTTCCGCGCGCGCTGATCGCCGAGACCATCAACGTCATCGCCGTGCTCTCTGGCCGTGGTGCCGAACGGCGTTTGAGCGAACTCGCTTCTGTCACCGGGCTTGGGTCATCAGGCGACTACAGCCTTTCGAAAATCGGAGATCAGTCATGAACCTACGATCATCTCTCGGGCGAGGTTTCGCATCAGCTGCGGCATTCGCGTGTCTGTACCTGGCGAGTAGCCCGGTCTGGGCGGCCGGCTCGAACATGCCCTGGGAGCAGCCCCTCAACCAGATCCTGCAATCGGTTGAAGGACCCGTGGCCAAGATCATCGCGGTCATCATCATCATCGTGACCGGTCTCTCGCTCGCATTCGGCGACACGTCGGGGGGCTTCCGGCGGCTGATCCAGATCGTGTTTGGTCTGTCGATCGCATTTGCCGCCTCGAGCTTCTTCCTGTCGTTCTTCTCGTTCGGCGGCGGGGTCATGATCTGATGGATGAGCCAGTCTCGGGCTTTGTCGCCCCTGTCCACCGTGCGCTGACCGAGCCGATCCTGATGGGCGGGGCACCGCGATCGGTTGCCATTCTCAACGGTACATTGGCCGCAGCACTCGGCCTCGGTCTGCGCTTGTGGCTGGCGGGCCTTCTGCTGGCGTTCATCGGCCACATGGCCGCGGTCTGGGCCGCAAAACGCGATCCGGAATTCGTCGAAGTCGTGCGCCGGCACGTTCGCGTTCCCGGTCACCTCAGCGCTTGAGAATAGTCCCATGATGAATCTTGCCGAATACCGCCGTTCGAATACGCGCCTTGCCGACTTCCTGCCCTGGGCGGCGCTCGTCGACGAGGGAATTGTATTGAACAAGGATGGCTCGTTTCAGCGGACGGCGCGGTTCAGGGGACCGGACCTCGACAGTTCCGTGCCGGCTGAGCTTGTTGCGATCGCAAGCCGGCTGAACAACGCGCTCCGGCGGCTCGGATCGGGGTGGGCGGTTTTCGTCGAGGCGCAACGGCATTCGGCAGGGCGCTATCCGCCCGACACGTTCCCGGATGTCGCATCCGCCTTGGTGGATGCCGAGCGAAAAGCGCAATTCGAGGAGGCCGGCAGCCATTATGAATCGAGCTACTACCTGACCTTCCTCTACCTGCCGCCGGCAGAGAGTGCAGCTGTGGCCGAGCGTCTCCTGTACGAGGGCAGCCATCGCCGCGCGGGAGCGGATGCGTGCGAGGTGCTGAGTGGCTTCATCGACCGGACCAACCGCGTGCTGCAGCTCGTTGAGGGGTTTATGCCGGAATGCGGCTGGCTCGATGACGAGGCAACGCTCACCTACCTGCACGCGACGGTCTCGACCAGGCGGCATCGCGTTCGGGTACCGGAAATCCCGATGTATCTCGACGCGCTCCTTGCCGATCAGCCGCTGACAGGCGGGCTTGAGCCGATGCTGGGTGACGCTCATGTGCGCGTTCTGACCGTTGCGGGGTTTCCGAGCGCGACCACGCCCGGGATCCTCGATGATCTCAACCGGCTCGCATTCCCGTACCGCTGGTCGACCCGGGCGATCATGCTCGACAAGACGGATGCTCTAAAGCTCTTGACCAGGATCAGGCGGCAATGGTTTGCCAAGCGCAAGTCGATTGCCGCGATCCTGAAGGAGGTGATGACCAACGAGGCCTCAACGCTTCTGGATACCGATGCCCACAACAAGGCGATGGATGCAGACAGCGCGCTCCAGGAGCTGGGCTCCGATCAGATTGGAGAGGCCTTCGTGACGGCAACGGTCACGGTCTGGGACAGGGATCCGCACGCGGCCGACGAAAAGCTCCGCCTCGTCGAAAAGGTGATCCAAGGCCGGGACTTTACCTCCATGACCGAGACAGTGAATGCCGTCGAAGCCTGGCTCGGCAGCCTGCCGGGACAGGTCTATGCAAACGTGCGCCAGCCGCCGGTGTCGACGCTAAATCTCGCCCACATGATCCCGCTGTCTGCGGTCTGGGCGGGAGAGGTGAGGGACCATCATTTCAAGGCGCCTCCACTGTTCTTCGGCAAGACGGAAGGATCGACCCCTTTCCGCTTCTCGCTCCATGTCGGCGATGTCGGACACACTCTGATCGTTGGACCGACCGGCGCCGGCAAATCGGTGCTGCTCGCACTGATGGCACTGCAGTTCCGGCGATATCCGGCCGCTCAGATCTTTGCCTTCGATTTCGGTGGGTCGATCCGCGCGGCGGCGATCGCCATGGGAGGCGACTGGCATGATCTTGGCGGTGCGGTTGGTGGAGACTCGGCAGAATTCGTCGCGCTCCAGCCGCTTGCGCGGATCGAGGAGACCGCTGAGCGCGGTTGGGCAGCCGATTGGATCGCATCGATTCTTGCGCGCGAGCGCATCGAGGTCACGCCCGAGACCAAGGATCATGTCTGGTCGGCCTTGACCTCGCTCGCCTCGGCGCCAGTTCGGGAGCGGACGCTGACGGGCTTGTCCGTTCTTCTGCAATCCAATGCCTTGAAGCGCGCGCTGCAACCCTATTGCCTCGGCGGTCCGTTTGAGCGGCTGCTGGATGCCGAAGGTGAGCGGCTGGGAGAGACCTCCGTCCAGGTGTTTGAGACTGACGGGTTGATCGGGACCGGTGTCGCGCCGGCGGTTCTCTCCTATTTGTTCCACCGGATTGAGGATCGGTTCGACGGCCGTCCGACCCTGCTCATCATCGATGAGGGCTGGCTTGCGCTGGACGATGCCGATTTTGCCGGTAAGCTCCGCGAATGGCTGAAGACGCTGCGCAAGAAGAACGCCTCCGTCGTGTTTGCGACCCAGTCGCTGGCCGATATCGATGGCTCCGCAATTGCGCCCGCCATTATCGAGAGCTGCCCGACCCGGATCCTGCTTCCCAATGACCGCGCGATCGAGCCGCAAATCATGGCGGTCTACCGGCGCTTTGGACTGAATGACCGGCAGATCGAGATCCTCGCCCGCGCGACGCCAAAGCGCGACTACTACTGCCAGTCGCGCCGGGGCAACCGCCTGTTCGAGCTTGGTCTTGGCGAAATCGCGCTCACCTTTGCGGCCGCGTCGTCCAAGACCGACCAGGCTCTCATCGAGCGGGTTCTTGAAGAGCACGGACGAGACGATTTCGTCACCGGCTGGCTCAAGGCGCGCGACCTCAGCTGGGCCTGCAATCTCATTCCGCAGCTTGCCAAGGAAGGTGGCTTGTCATGAAACGTCTCCGTCCGCTGCTGGCAGCAAGCATCATCGCAATTAGCCTGACCCAAGCGCCCCGGGAAGGAAAGGCACAGTGGATCGTGTTCGATCCCAACAACTACGTGCAAAATGTGCTGACGGCCGCGCGCGAGTTGCAGCAGATCAACAACCAGATTACCTCGCTGCAAAACGAAGCGCAGATGTTGATCAATCAGGCGAAGAACCTGGCGAGCCTGCCGTATTCGTCGTTGCAGCAGCTCGAGCAATCGATCCAGCGCACGCAGCAGCTGCTCAGTCAAGCGCAGCGCATTGCCTACGATGTCCAGCAGATCGATCGCGCGTTCTCGACAACTTATGCGCCGGCATCCGCGAGCATGTCCAATGGGCTCCTCGTCGCCAACGCCCAGACCCGCTGGCAGAATGCGGTTGCCGGCCTGCAGGACGCCATGCGGGTGCAGGCAACCGTCGTCGGCAATCTCGATACCAACCGCACCCAGATGTCGGCCCTGGTCACGGCGAGCCAGGGCGCGTCAGGTGCTCTGCAGGCAAGTCAGGCCGGCAACCAGCTCCTTGCACTGCAAGCCCAGCAGCTTGCTGATCTCACCGCGACCGTGGCCGCGCAGGGGCGCGCGCAAACGCTCGAAGCCGCGCAAAGAGCAGTAGCCCAGGATCAGGGGAGGGAGCAGCTGCGGCGCTTTCTGACGCAAGGTCAGGGCTATCAACCGACAACCGTGCAGATGTTCCACTGATGATGAAGAACAGATTTGAACGGCTGCCGATGACGGTGGCAGTTAGCCTCATAGTCCTGGTCGTCGCCGCCTGCGCCATTCGCCTGCGCGGCGACGACAGTGCGACCAAATCTTCCGCCTCGCTCGCTGCGAAGCCCGATCCGGCGGCGGCAAAGCTCGAGCAATGCCGCACCGTCACCTACGAGCAGAGAGAGGCTCTGCTTGAATGCGAGAGGATCTGGGCGGAACGGCGCAGGCAGTTCTTGGGGAAAACCGGATCGGTAAACGGTTCGGATAGCAATGCGGGTACGGCGCCATTTTCCTTTCCGCGGCCGCGTAAGGACGAAAGCCGCCTGCCGTCGCTCTCACCTTCCATTCCAAGCCAAAGCGAGTGAGCAATGGGCGGCACCTCCGTCATCGACCAGTTCCTGGAAACCTTCACCCGCTATATCGATTCCGGATTCGGCCTGGTCGGGGGCGAAGTCGGCTATCTCGCCACGACGTTAGCTGCAATCGACCTCACGCTTGCGGGCCTGTTCTGGTCCCTCGGAAGTGATGAGGAGCTTCTTGCCCGGTTCGTCAAAAAAATCTTGTTTGTCGGTGTCTTTGCCTACCTGATCGGCAACTGGAATAGCCTTGCCCGCATCGTCTTCGAGAGCTTTGCAGGTCTCGGCCTCAAGGCCTCGGGCACGAGCCTGTCATCGGCAGATTTCTTGCGGCCAGGTCGGATCGCGCAAGTGGGGCTCGATGCCGGCCGTCCGATCCTTGACTCCATCTCGGGGCTGATGGGGTATGTCAGCTTTTTCGAAAATTTCGTCCAGATCGCGGTCCTGCTGTTCGCCTGGATCGTGGTGCTGCTCGCCTTCTTTATTCTCGCGATCCAGCTCTTCGTCACCCTGATCGAGTTCAAGCTGACGACGCTTGCAGGTTTCGTCCTGATCCCCTTCGGTCTGTTCGGCAAGACCGCCTTTGCGGCCGAACGGGTGCTGGGCAACGTCATGTCCTCCGGCATCAAGGTTTTGGTCCTCGCCGTCATCGTCGGCATCGGATCGACCTTATTCTCGCAGTTCACGGCAGGTTTCGGCGGCAATCAGCCGACCATCGAGAACGCGATGGCGCTGGTGCTCGGCGCTCTCGCCTTGTTGGGCCTCGGCATTTTCGGACCCGGGATTGCCAACGGCATCGTCTCCGGAGGTCCGCAGCTCGGCGCAGGTAGCGCCGTCGGGACGGGACTTGCCGCCGGTGGAGTCGTTGCGGCTGGCGCTGGCCTTGCGGCCGGCGCTGCCGGCCTTGCCGGCGGAGCGATTGCAGGTGCCCCACGCGGTGGAAGCGCGATTGCAAGCGGCACCATGAGCGTGTTTCGGACGGGGAGTCAGTCCGGCTCCGAGGCGAGCGCGTCCAAGGCTGCTAGTCCCTTGCGCTCGGTCGCAGCTGGTCTTGGTGGAGCGGCGAGCGATGCCGGAAAGGGGGAAGGGGATGGCTCGAGATCTTCCGACAGTGCGCCCGCCTGGGTTCGGCGCATGAAGAGAGCGCAGACGATCAGCCATGGCGCGTCAGCGGCAAGCCACGCGATCCGTTCGGGTGATCCCGGCGGGGGCGGCGGATCTGTCGACCTCTCCCAACATGACCGCTGATTCTTCTGATCGACCAATTCCGTTTTCTCACCCTTCACTTGAGGTCTAGCAATGTTCAGACGATCGGCCGTTCACTATGGCCGCACCCCAGAAGCCGTCACCCCCTATCAACGCGCAGCTCAAGTCTGGGATGATCGCATTGGGTCTGCGCGCGTGCAGGCCAAGAACTGGCGCCTGATGGCCTTTGGCTGCCTCTTCTTATCAGCCGGCTTTGCCGGCGCCCTGGTCTGGCAATCCGCTCACGGGACGATCACGCCCTGGGTGGTCGAGGTCGATCAATTGGGAGAAGCGAAAGCCGTTGCTCCAGCAAATGCCAGCTATCAACCGACCGATCCGCAAATAGCTTTTCACCTGGCGCGCTTCATCGAGCATGTGCGTGGCCTGCCGATGGACGCCATCGTCCTGCGCGAAAACTGGCTCCGCGCCTACGACTTTACAACCGATCGCGGCGCGGCCGCACTGAATGACTACGCCCGCAGCAACGATCCCTTCGCCAAGCTCGGCAAGACGCAAATTGCGATCGAGGTCTCGAGCGTCATTCGGGCTTCCCCTGAGAGCTTTCGCCTGGCCTGGGTGGAGCGGCGCTACGACAACGGTCAGCTGGCCGCAACCGAGCGGTGGAGCGCGATTGTCAGCATCATCGTGGAGATGCCTCGCGATCTCGATCGCCTGCGCAAGAATCCGCTTGGCATTTACGTCAACGCCATCAACTGGTCGAAGGAGCTGGGTTAGCAATGCCTTCAGGTCTCGTTATTGCGTCACAGAGGAACCGCCCGAGGCTGGCTTTGGCTCTCGTTATTGGTGTGGCCACCCTTGGCGGGTGCACCACGTTCAAGCCGTCGCAAATCAGTTACGATAGCGATGTCCCGCCAGCTCCAGATCTGCCGGCGCTCGCCGACGATCGGCCGCGCCCGCTGCATGTCCCGCCGGCCTGGAAGGCAGCGCGCGGCGGCAGGAACGCGGAAGCCAAAGAACCCGTCGAGCGGATTGAGACCGCGAATGACGCGGCACGCGTGCAGCCGCGCAAAGCCGGCTACTTCAACGCGGTGCAGGTGTTTTCGTATAGTCCGGGCGCTCTCTATCAGGTCTATGCCGCACCGGGGCAGATCACCGACATCGCCTTGGAGCCCGGCGAGCAACTGATCGGGGCGGGACCAGTTGCCGCGGGTGATACCGTGCGCTGGGTGGTCGGCGACACCGAAAGCGGCAGTGGCGACACGCGACGTGTGCACATCATGGTGAAGCCGACACGTCCGGCGATCGAGACCAATCTCGTCGTCAACACGGATCGACGTACTTACCTGGTCGAGCTCCGGTCCCGCGAAAAGCCCTATATGCCACAGGTCGCATGGTTCTATCCGGAGGATCGGACCGCGCGTGGTCGAGCTCTGCCGCCCACACCCGTCATCCCGGACCAGGCGCAGCGCCGTTACCGCTACGCCATCGAGGGAGACAGCCCACCGTGGCGTCCTGTCAACGCCTATGACGACGGGCGCAAGGTCTACATCGAGTTTTCGCCCGGCATCGGCCAGGGCGAGATGCCGCCGCTGTTCGTGATCGGGCCTGATGGCAAGACCGAGCTCGTCAACTATCGCGCTTACGGCAATGTGCTGATCGTCGACCGGCTGTTCGCGGCCGCGGAACTGAGGCTGGGCGAGGAGCACCAGCAGAAGGTCAGGATCGTCCGAACCGACGGGAGGTCGCTGTGACAGAGACTGGCCAGCCGAATGACATACCCAACGACGCTCCTCGGGTTAAGCCGCAGGAAGATATCGCCGAAGCTCTTCGGCTCCGGCCAGATCGGCCGCAAGTGACCCGCCTATCGCGCAAGGTGCTTGCGGGTGGCAGCGCCCTTTTTCTGGTGCTCATCTCTGGTGCGGTGTTCTGGGCTCTGCAGGAGAAGCGATCACGTGCGCCGGCCGCCGACGAGCTTTACGCGACCGACCACCACAATGTCGCCGATCAGCTTGCAACCTTGCCGAAGGATTACACTGAGATCCCGAAGGAGGTGCCGCGTCTTGGACGACCTTTACCCGGCGATCTTGGTCGGCCGATCGTTGCAGCACAGGGCTCTTCGACGCCCAGCCCGCTCGGTGTTGACGCTGAACAGCAGCGCGTCAATCAAGAGAGCGAGGCGGCACGCACCAGCAAGGTGTTTGCCAGCGCGAACGTCCGCGCACAGGCCCCTGTCGCATCGCCAAGTGAAGCCCCAGCAAATGCAGCGCCATCATCCGACGAAGCATTTTCCCAGAATGGTCAGGACCGAAAACTTGCGTTCGTCAGTGCTTCCGTTGACCGTCGAACCACCAGCCCCGATCGCCTGGCAAGACCGGTCTCTCCCTTTGTGGTCCAGGCCGGAACGCTCATTCCGGCCGCTCTTATCACGGGGATTCGGTCCGACCTGCCTGGGCAGATCACGGCCCAAGTCACAGAAGCGGTATACGATTCCCCTACCGGGCGAGCTCGCCTTATTCCGCAAGGAGCCCGGCTGATCGGGACGTATGATAGCCAAGTCGCATTTGGCCAATCGCGCGTGCTCCTGGTGTGGACGCGCCTCATCATGCCAAATGGACGGTCGATCGTCCTGGAGCGGCAGCCGGGCGCGGACGTCGCGGGCTACTCTGGGCTTGAGGATGAGGTCGACAACCATTGGAAAGAGCTGTTGGGGGCCGCTGCGCTGTCGACGCTGCTCGCCGTCGGCACCGAAGTGAATTCCGGATCGGATACGGGTAGTACCAACAGCGACCTCATCGCTGCGCTCCGCCGCGGGGCGGGGGACTCGATGAACCAGACGGGCCAGCAGGTGGTCCGCCGCAATCTCAACATCCAGCCGACCTTGACGATTCGTCCGGGATTTCCCCTGCGGGTGATCGTCAATCGTGACCTGGTGCTCGAACCGTACAGAGGATGAGGACGATGTCAAAACTCAAACTCGGAGCCTTAGAAGACGATAAGCCCATCAAGGTGACACACGAACTACCTGCGAGCGTGCACCGCGATCTCGTGTCATACGCTGAAATCCTCGCCCAGGAGACTGGCCAGCCAATCCAGGATCCATCGAAACTCATTGCACCGATGCTGGCGCGGTTCATGGCTGCCGACAGGAGCTTTCGGAAAGCTCGCCGAGCTCGTCAGCCTCCAATCGGAGGCGAACAGTAGCGCGCTGTGAGCAGCTTCAGGAATTCCCGCAGGGCCGGGTTTTCATTGTCGGGGCGCCAAGAGGCCGAAAAGTCGAAGCGGCTGGGCGCCGTGCCATCGCGTAGCTCTCGGTACACAAGGCCCGCAATATTTGCCCCCATATCCGACTCGAGCACCAGGCTTATTCCCGTGTTCATGCTGATTAGGCTCTTGATGATGCCAGGACTGACGTCGTGACGCTTGATCTTAGGGCGCTCCTCGGGCGAGAGGAGCTTGGAAATCAGAAGATCTTCGAGCTCCTTTCCCGGGTCATAATGGCTGAGTAGCACTGTCTCGTCCCGCAGGTCAGCCCAGCACACAGTCTCTCGCATGGCGAGCGGATGATCATGGGGCAAGGCCACCAGAACACGCTCGCTCCAAAGCGGCATTTCTTCGGTGTTCAACAATGGGAGCCTCCCTGTCACGATCAGTACATCCAGCGCGCCGTTTCGAAGCGCCGCGGCCAAACGCGTCCGTGATCGTTCGACCGTCACAAGTTCGATCTGCGGGAATCGCTCTTTGAACGCGAGTAGCGAGGTTTGCAGATTGCCTGCCGAAAGTGAGGTGCAGAAGCCGACGGTCAGACGGCCGGTTTCGCTGTTATGGACAGATATCGCGGTGGCGAGCAGCGCGTCGAATTCTTCCAGAATGCTCCTTGCCAGGCGAAGCACGTCGCGGCCGGCCTGCGTCGGTCGCACGCCTCCGCTATAGCGCTCGAAGATTGCGATGCCCAAGTGGTGCTCGATTTCATCGATTCTTCGGCTGAGACTCGATTGTTGCGACTTCAACAACTCCGCGGCTCCGCGGAAGCTGCCGCAATCGGCCGCAGCAACAGCCGATCTCAGGTGTTTCAGCTCGATTGCCTTGCTGGCTTGAAGGGAGGCTCTTGATCGACGTGGTCTGTGCATCGTAAGTCTTAAGCAGATGGGTTTTCCGCTCCAATGTGCAGCGATGCCCCGATTGTACTTGCTTCCAGATCCTAGGCGGCCGCTCGGATGACTGGCGCCCAGAGCACCGGACCTGAGATGTGTCCCGCTTTGCGGATGCGATGCAACGCATCGGGCGAGACCTCGAGGTATCCAGCAATGGCCGTGGTGTTTCCGAGAGGACGAGCTTTTCCGATCGGGCGGAGGGGCCAGCCTGCGCGCCGAAGAATGCGCTCCATCCGGGCGTCGGTGACAGTGACGATTTCCGTCAATTCAATCGAAAGGCCGAATTCAATCATGCCCGCAAACAGCTCGTAAGTAGCAGCAGCAAGTCCACCGCTTGCCTTCGGCGCATCCGGAGGAACATCGAGCGCGAATCGACTGCTCTCCCAAATCCGGTCGCTTCGTGGCGCCGGCTGCCCGTCCAGAAGAATTGGGAAAGTGTCCCTGAGCATGGTTGGACCGGTCGATGGGAGAAGTCGAACGCAGCCCTGAATCCGTCCATCCGCTGAGCGATGCAGCAAGTGGACCGGCCGAAGTACGTCAAACTCGTCCACCTCCATGTCGCCGCCGACCTGGACATCCCATTGCAGACGCTGTTTGAAAACGCGGTAGCGCAATCGATGCATCTCAGCGAGTTGGTCGACGAACTCGCCATAGTAGTCTGGCGTGATGAGCAGCATCAGTGCTGTCCCCCCTGCTTTGTATCGGCGATCAAAGCAGAAGCTGACGCAAAAGCATCCTGTGCAGATGCACAGCCTGCTTACGTACGAGCGGTCGCTTATCTTCGAGATTTTGATTCAACGAGCCGCACGACTGCTTGACGAAGCGTACGGACGCCGAGCTTCGCTCGGGCGTTATCCAGATGAAAGGCAGCGGTGCGTCGCGAGATGGCGAGAATATTCCCGATCTCCCAAGCAGACTTACCGCGAGAAGACCATTCGAGACATTCAAGCTCACGAGGAGACAACAACACGCCATCGACCACGCGATCGGACTCCAACATGCGCCCAGCGTGCGCATGGAAGAACATCGCGATTAGCCGCAGAACTTGGGCGTACTCGCTTATAGAGCGCTCGAAAGGAATTCGCCGCTCGTCGGACGCAAAGGTCACGGCAGCGATCGCACCTTTGTTGTCGTGGATTGGAATCGTGAATCCACACCGAATGCCGAACTTGGCGGCTTCTTCAAATAGTGCGCGCTCTGATTCCGACCGAACTCGCGGTCCGAATCCAAGACCCCATCGGAACGGTTGAGTATGGCTTATCGCCCGGCGAACTACGGGATCGAAGGATTCATAATGGTGCTGCAGATAGTGTCCCGTCCAGGATGCGGGATATGTCGAGATTAGATTAGGGGCACCGCCGGGTCCGTGAGGCAGAGCAAGATATGCAAAGCAAGACAGGTTCAGCGCGGCGGCCATATCCGCCATGCTCTGCTGAGCAGCATCTCGGTCAGTGCTTTCGGTCAGCCGATCGACGAATTTTTGAACAGCGCGATACATCGTGGATGAACAAACGCCCTCTCTGGCCATCGATACTGCCACACCTGGATCCAACCGCGCGAACTGACTGACCGAACCTTACAGTCCCGAGCCGCCATGCGGGGGTGGCGATCAATGCCGGTCAGTTGCGGGCTCGATCAGCGAGGCCATGCAGGCCCGGTTCTTTGACCTGCTGCTGGAGCCTTCGCCGTGAATGAGGCGAAAGCAGGAAGAAAACTTCCTGAGGTCCGATCTCAGGTCGATCTGTTGGCGGGCCGTCTGTTTTGAATCCTGCGTTTTGATGCAAAAGCCGCAGAATTTATGCGCCATTTGGCCAAGTGCGTCGCAGGTTTGCACCGCTCTTCCGCTTAGAAAAGGTCGCCCAGTTAGGAGAGTCGCAAATGAAGGTCGGTGTTCCCAAGGA
>NZ_VSST01000063.1 GCF_019402665.1 Bradyrhizobium canariense | reverse complement strand
CTCCCGCAAGGGGAGAAGGGGTAGCGCCTACGCGGCTAGACTATTTGCCCACCACCCTCGCCGCTTCGAGCAGCCGCTCGCTCGCGCTTGCCGTCGCCAGCACTGTTCCGTCTTCCGCCATCAGCTTTGCCTCGACGAACGCAATCGTCTTGCCGAGCTGCGTCACCTTGGCCTCACCGATGATCGGTCCGGGCTTTGCGGGCGCCAGGAAATTCACGGTCATGCTGATGGTGGTGGTGTAGAGCCGGCCTTCGCTCATCACCAGCACGGCGGGGCCAATCGTGTCGTCGAGCATGGCCGAGAGCATGCCGCCCTGGATGAAGCCGGCCGGATTGCAGAACTCCGGCTTGCCGTCAAACGCGAGCTTGATCCAGCCTTCCCCGGGACGGGCATCGAGCAGACGCCACCCCAATAGCTCGGCACAAGGCGGCCTGGGAAAGTTGTCGAGCGCGGTCTTGATCATGCGAGCCTCCGTTGCCGATCACAGCTAACGCAGGGCTGCTGCCAGCATGTTGTCAGCAGGATGGGCTGCTAGGGGTCCAATCCATGCGCAATCACCTTACGCATGACGTTGGGCAATGCTTCGTCGGGGAGCGTGGCGATCGGCACCCAGCGCATGCCTGCCGGTGCCCGCGTGCGCGCTTCCACCTTGGCCGTGTAGACCACCAGTTCCAGCGGGAAATGCGTGAAGACGTGGGTGACCACGCCGACCTTGCGTTGCCAGCGCGACAGCCCCTTCAGCTCGGGCGCCTGCTGTTTTGCCTTGGCATCGTCCTGCTCGGCCAGCCAATCCGATCCCGGTACCTCGGTCATGCCGCCGAGCAGACCCTTTTCGGGACGGCTGCGGACGAGAAGCTCGTCGCCGCGCGTGACAACGAAAGCGGCGCCGCGCCGTAGCGCGCCGCTCTTCTTCGGCGCCTTGCGCGGAAACGTATCCTGCGTTCCCAGCGTGCGCGCCGTGCAGTCCTCGTTGAGTGGGCATAGCGAGCAGGCTGGCTTTTTCGGCGTGCAGATCGAGGCACCCAGATCCATCAGCGCCTGCGCGCTATCACCGGCGCGGGAGTCGGCGAGCAGCGTCGCAGCCAAGTGCTGGATCCGCGGTTTGGCCTGCGGAAGTTCTTCTTCAACAGCAAAGAGCCGCGAGACCACGCGCTCGATATTGCCGTCGACCGGCATGGTGCGGCGGTCGAACGCGATCGCCGCGATCGCTGCCGCTGTATAGGGCCCGATGCCCGGCAGCGCGCGCAGGCCCAGTTCGGTGTCGGGAAAGGTGCCGCCATGCTCGCGCATCACCGCGACCGCGCAGGCATGGAGATTACGGGCGCGAGAATAATAGCCGAGCCCGGCCCACATCCGCAGCACGTCGTCCTGCGAGGCCCGTCCGAGCGCGGTGACATCAGGCCAGCGCGCGACGAATTTTTCGAAATAGGGCCCGACCGCCTTCACCGTGGTCTGCTGCAGCATGATCTCGGACAGCCAGACGCGGTAAGGGTCAGATGCCTCGCCGGGCGCAGCGCGCCAGGGTAAGCGGCGGCGGTGGCGGTCGTACCAATCGAGCAGCGCGAGCGGGCGCGACGAGGTCTGCGGCGGAACTGGTTCCGATTTCGCCCTGAGGGCGGATTTGGGGCTCATGTTCGCACTGTAACGGCAATGCACCGATCTCTCCACGTCGTGCCCACGCTGGTCGCGGGCGTCCACGTTTTTCTTCGCGGCGAAGAGCCTGTGGCCGACGCGCCGGAGTGCTATAAGGTCCCATGTCCAAGCTTCGCCCCATCAAACCCGGTCCTATCAGCGCCAAGCCGCTGTCGCTCCTGCTCAACGACGTCTTCGCCGAGGCCTATGCCAAGCAGGGTTTTGCCGCGCGCGAGCTGGTGACGCGGTGGGCGCAGATTGCCGGACCGGAGATCGCGGCCCATGCCGAGCCGCTCAAGATGCAATGGCCGCGGCCGGTCGAGGGTCAGCCGCAGGAGCCGGCCACGCTGGTGCTGCGGGTCGAGGGGCCGATGGCGCTGGAGATCCAGCACTCCGCCGATGTGATCCTGCAGCGGGTCAACCGCTTCTTCGGCTGGAGCGCGGTCGGCAAGCTGGCCTTCCGCCAGGCTCCACTGTCGCGCGCCCGGCGGCCAACCCGGCCCGCCCCGCCGGACGCCAAATCGGTGGCCGAGGTGGCTGAGCGCCTGGGCGACATCGAAGATGAACAATTGAAGTCGGCGCTGGCGCGCCTGGGGGCCGCTATCAAGCGAAATTGAGCCTTATTCGGCGGCCAAACTGGACCTGTCCTTGCCGCTCGCCATTGCCTCAAACGACGTTTCAAGCTAGCGACAGGCCGTCTGAATGGGAATTTCGGGCGAGACCACGCCAATCCGGGAGCCGACCTTGATCATCACCCGCCGCGCCTTCACCTCGATGCTGTCGCTGACCGGGCTTGCCGCGCTCGCCGGGTTCTCGCCGCTGCGGTTCATCTCGGAAGCTATCGCGCAGGCCGCTGGCGACGTCGCCAAGCCGGTGTCACTGCCCGACATGGCGCTGGGCCCGAAGGACGCCGCGGTCACCATCACCGAATACGCCTCGATGACCTGCCCGCATTGCGCGGCTTTCAATGAGCAGGTGTTTCCCAAGATCAAGTCGGAATACATCGACACCGGCAAGGTCCGTTACATCTTCCGCGAGTTCCCGCTCGACATCAAAGCCGCCGCCGGCTCGATGCTGTCACGCTGCATCGCCAATGGCGACGCACCGAAATACTTTGCGGTCACTGACATGCTGTTCCGCCAGCAGAACGACTGGGTGGCGAAGAACACCACGGAGACCCTGACGCGGATCGGCAAGCAAGCCGGCCTTACCCAGCAGCAGGTCGAGGCCTGTCTGAAGGACCAGGCGCTGCTCGACAAGATCGCCGCCGACCAGAAATATGCCAGCGACGTTCTGAAGGTCGATTCGACGCCGACGTTCTTCATCAACGGCGAGAAGATCAAGGGCGAGACCTCGTTCGAGGAATTCGCCAAGAAGATCAATCCGCTGCTGAAGAGCTGATTCGCACGGCACAATCCCTGATTCGCATCTCGATAGCCGTATCTTTCCCGGCATAAATCCCTTGGAAAAGCGGCTTTCGCCGGTTGCCCTCGCAGCGCACCGCGGCCATTGTCCAGCCGCATGAGGCGCCTCGCGCGACTCGCCCGGATAGCGACATTGCCTTCCATGGTATTGTCCCGGCAGGGGGATTCGCGCCTGCCAACAGAGATGCGTGCTTATGAAAATCACCCGCCTGCGCCTTCACGGCTTCAAGTCCTTTGTTGAGGCCACCGACTTCGTCATCGAGCCCGGCCTGACCGGCGTGGTCGGCCCCAACGGCTGCGGCAAGTCGAATCTCGTCGAGGCGCTGCGCTGGGCGATGGGCGAGACCTCCTACAAGTCGTTGCGCGCCGCCGACATGGACGCGGTGATCTTCGCCGGCTCCGGCAATCGTCCCGCGCGCAACCACGCCGAAGTGACGATGACGATCGACAATTCCGATCGCACCGCGCCGGCGGCGATGAACGACAGCCAGCTTCTGGAAATTTCCCGCCGTATCGAGCGCGAGGCAGGTTCGGTCTACCGCATCAACGGCCGCGACGTGCGCGCCCGCGACGTGCAGATTCTGTTCGCCGACGCCGCCACCGGCGCGCGCTCGCCAGCCCTGGTCCACCAGGGCAAGATCGGCGAGATCATTCAGGCCAAGCCCGAGCAACGCCGCCGCGTGCTGGAAGACGCCGCCGGCGTCGCCGGCCTGCACGCCCGCCGCCACGAAGCCGAGCTGCGGCTCAAGGCGGCCGAAACCAACCTCACCCGCGTCGAGGACGTGATCGGCCAGCTGGCGGGGCAAATGGAAGGCCTGAAGAAGCAGGCCCGCCAGGCCGTGCGCTATCGCGAAGTTGCGGCCAAGGTCCGCAAGGCCGAAGCAACCCTGTTCCACCTGCGCTGGATCGGCGCCCATGCCGACGTCAACGAATCCGGCCACACCCACGATCTCGCGGTCCGCGAGATGGCCGAGCGGACCCAGCACCAGGCCGAGGCCGCCCGCATCCAGGCGATCCGCGCCGCCGAAATGCCGGCGCTGCGCGATGCGGAAGCGCGCGCGGCAGCCGGGCTGCAGCGCCTCACCAACGCCCGCGAGCTGCTCGATCGCGAGGAAGAGCGCGCCAAGGAGCGCGTCGCGGAGCTCGAGCGGCGCCTCGCACAGTTCGAAGGCGATATCTCGCGTGCCCAGCAGCAGACCATGGACGCCGACGTCGCGCTGCAGCGCCTCGACGCCGAAGATGCCGAGCTGAAGGAAGAGATCAAGTCGCGCGTCGAGAAGCGCTCCGGCGTCGACGAGCGTGTCGCCGAAGCCGAGGCGGTGTTGACCGAAACCGAGCAGCAGTTCGCCGAGCTCACCACCGCGCTCGCCGACCTCACCGCCAAGCGCAATCAGCTCGAAGCCAACGTTCGCACCCACCGCGACAAGCTCGCCCGGCTCGATCAGGAGATTTCGAACGTCGCGGCGGAAGAGCAGAAGCTCACCGAGGCGACCGGCGGCTTCGGCGATCTCGACGAGCTGACCGCGACCGTCGAGAACGCCGAGCAGACGCTGGCGGCCTCGGAAGCCGCGGCTCAGGCCAGCGAAGCCGCGCATGTCGCCGCGCGGCAGACGCTGGAATCCTCGCGCTCGCCGCTCGTCGAAGCCGACAAGCGCGTGCAGCGGCTCGATACCGAGGCGCGCACGATCTCCAAGATCCTCAACGGCGAGACCAAGAATCTGTGGCCGCCGATCATCGACGGCATCACCGTCGACAAGGGATTCGAAAAGGCGATCGGCGCAGCCCTCGGCGACGATCTCGACGCCCCGGTCGATCCGTCCGCGCCGATGCGCTGGACCAATGCCGGCGTCACCGACGGCGATCCGGAACTGCCCGAAGGCGTCGTGCCGCTCGCCAGCCACGTGCAAGCCCCGGCCGAGCTGACCCGCCGCCTGGCGCAGATCGGCGTGGTGCCGCGCGAGCGCGGCGCCGAACTGGTCTCGCAGCTCAAGACCGGCCAGCGGCTGGTCTCGCCCGAAGGCGACGTCTGGCGCTGGGATGGCTTTGTCGCAGCCGCCCACGCGCCGACCGGCGCAGCACGGCGGCTCGCCGAGCGCGCCCGCCTCATCGACATCGAGAACGAACTGGAGCAGGCCCGCATCGACGCGCAGATCAAGCGTCAGGCGCTGGAGAACGCCGAGGCCGAGCTGCAGATGGCCGCCAGCACCGAAGGTGCGAGCCGCGAAGCCTGGCGCGCCGCACAGCGCGAGCTCAACGTCGCGCGCGAGCGCCATGCCACGGTCGAGCGCGAGATCAGCCGCCACGCCGCGCGCAAGGCGACGCTGTCGGAAGCGCACAGCCGTCTGGCCGCCGACCGTGCCGAGGCCGAAGCCGCCTACGAATACGCCGAAGCCGGGATCTCCGAGCTGCCGTCGAGCGAGGACACCGAAACCCGTCTCGCCGCCGTCCGCAGCGACATCGAAGGCCATCGCCGCATGGCCGCCCAGGTCCGCGCCGAGGCACAGGCGTTGGCGCGCGAAGCCGAGCTGGCCGACCGCCGCGTGCAGGCGATCCTCGCCGAACGCACCGAGTGGCAGAACCGAAAGGAGAGCGCGACCTCCCACATCGACACCATCCAGGCGCGCATCGCCGAAGTCTCGATCGAGCGCAGCGATCTCGAGAACGCGCCGGCCGTGTTCGCGGAGAAGCGTAGCGCGCTGATCACCGAGATCGAATATGCCGAAAACGACCGCCGCATGGCCGCCGATGCGCTCGCCAGCGCGGAAACCGCGATGGCCGAAACCGATCGCGTCGCGAAGCTGACGCTCGAGGCACTCTCAAGCTCCCGCGAGGCCACCGCCCGCGCCGAGGAGCGCATGGAAGGTGCGCGTCGCCGGCTCGAGGACATCGAGCGCGAAATCCGCGACATGCTCGAAGTCGAGCCGCAGGCCGTTGCCGGCCTCGCCGAGATCGAACCCGGCACGGAGTTGCCGCCGCTGCACGACATCGAGGAAGACCTCGAAAAAATGCGCCGCGATCGCGAGCGCCTGGGTGCGGTCAATTTGCGCGCCGAGGAAGAGCTGCGCGAGGTCGAGACCCAGCACAACGGTCTGGTCACCGAGCGCGACGATCTCGTCGAGGCCATCAAGCGGCTGCGCCAGGGTATCCAGAGCCTCAACAAGGAGGCCCGCGAGCGGCTGCTGACGTCGTTCGAGGTCGTCAACAACCACTTCAAGCGCCTGTTCGTCGAGCTGTTCGGTGGCGGCGAAGCCGCGCTGCATTTGATCGAGAGCGATGATCCTCTCGAAGCGGGCCTCGAAATCATCGCCAAGCCGCCGGGCAAGAAGCCACAGACGCTGTCGCTGCTCTCCGGCGGTGAGCAGGCGCTGACCGCGATGGCGCTGATCTTCGCGGTGTTCCTCACCAACCCTTCGCCGATCTGCGTGCTGGACGAAGTCGACGCGCCGCTCGACGACCACAACGTCGAGCGCTATTGCAACCTGTTGCACGAGATGACCGCCTCGACCGACACGCGCTTCATCATCATCACGCACAACCCGATCACGATGGCGCGGATGAACCGCCTGTTCGGCGTCACCATGGCCGAACGCGGCGTCTCGCAGCTGGTGTCGGTGAACCTGCAAGAGGCGGTGGACATTCTCGACCAGAACGTGGCGTGATTTTTTGGCCGTCATTCCGGGGCGATGCGCAGCATCGAACCCGGAATCTCGCGTCACCATTTCAAGATTCCGGATTCGCGCTACGCGCGCCCCGGAATGACGGCGAATTAAGATGATCTCGCCCACGCTTCCCGCTGAGCTAAAGGCCGCCCTCGACGGCAAGCTCCAGGGGTTCTCGCGCACCGACGCAGCGCAGCGATCGCAGAGAATCTCGACCACCTACCGCACAGGCGGCGGCTCCGGCACGATCAAGTCGGATGCCGACGCGCTCGCCTATGCGCTCGCGCGCATGCCGGCGACCTACGCGGCGGTGGCGGCCAGTCTGAATGCGCTGACCGAGATCGTAACTGACCTCGCTCCGGAAACGCTGCTCGACGTCGGCGCAGGTCCGGGCACCGCGAGCTGGGCCGCGGCGGAGGCGTTCTCCTCGCTGCAGGATTTCACCCTGCTCGACGCCAACGCCACGCTCAGCCGTCTCGCGCTCGAACTGGCGCGCGACAGCACGCGTCTGGCGGATTGCCGCTATCTGCCGGGCGATGCCGGCGCGAACCTCGCCGAGTTCTCGCAAGCCGATCTCGTCGTCGCGAGTTATGTCATTGGCGAGCTCAGTGAGGGCGATCAACGCAAGCTCGCGGAAGCGATGTGGGCGAAAGCGCGCCACGCGCTGGTCGTGATCGAGCCCGGCACGCCCGCCGGCTACGCCCGCATCCTCGCTTTGCGCCAGCAACTGATCGCGGCGGGCGCCTATGTCGCCGCACCCTGCCCGCACGAAAAGCCGTGTCCGCTGACGGCGCCCGACTGGTGCCATTTCTCACAGCGCCTGCCGCGCTCGCAGGCTCACCGCCAGATCAAGGGCGCCGAGGTGCCGTTCGAGGACGAGCGGTTCATCTATGTGGCGCTGACCCGCACGCCGCCCGCAGCCCGCGCCGCGCGCGTGCTGGCGCCGCCGGATGTCGGCAAGGCCGAGATCGCTGCAAAGCTCTGCACGGAGGACGGTGTCGAACTCGCCAAGGTCCCCCGGCGGGACAAGGCCGCCTATGCGGACGCAAGGCGGTGGCGCTGGGGCACAGCCACAAATTGAGGTAGAAGTCCCTCATGGCCAGAGATAGCTCAGCAGTCTTGGTATTCGAGCGGAAGCCCTCGGCAATAATCTGGATGATTCCAGCGGGTCTGGTCGGCGTTGCCGTTGTTGTAGCCAGCTCAGGCGGGGCTGTAGCCGGAGGCAGCGTCGTCCTGTGGCTATTGCTGGCGTGCATGTTCTTCTCCATCGCGTCCCAGCGAACAATCGTTCACATCGATCTTCGCGCAAGGCGGCTGACGATCCTTCGTCGTTTGTTTGGCCGATGGGGCAAGACGATCGTGGATTGCCCGCTCGACCAATGCCGCGCGCTCGGTCGTATCGAATACGAGAGCGACGGGCATGCCTCGTATGGCGTTTATGTCGAGCTGCTCAGCGGAAGGCGGCACGACATTCCGGTCAGGGAAGCAACTATCCAGGAAGCAGGCAGGGTCGCAGCGCGATTGGCCGAAGCCACCGGCATACCCAGGCTCGATACGAAGTACTGAGACGCCGGTCCTGTCCGAAAATTAACCTCGTTACCCGCTTTCGCCTTGAACTCGGATAGTTCCTCATCCGACCAAATCCTACCTCTCCTCTGCGCCGGGCTCTCGCTCGGGGCCAATTTGGTCTACCCTAGCGCCCGCCTTCTTCCCCCTTCAGGAGTTCTCCATGTCGACCGGCTGGATCGTCCTCGGCGTTATCGTCGTCCTCGTGTTCTTTGCCTTCGCCGCCTACAACCGGCTGGTGGCGCTGGGCCAGCGCGTCGGCCAGGCCTTTGCCGACATCGACGTGCAGCTCAAGCAGCGTCACGATCTGATCCCGAACCTGGTCGAGACGGTGAAGGGCTATGCCTCGCATGAGCGCGGCACGCTCGACGACGTCATCAAGGCGCGCAATTCGGCGATGTCGGCGCAGGGACCGGCGCAGGTGTCCGCGGCCGAGAACCAGCTCTCGGGCGCGCTCGGCCGGCTGATCGCGCTGTCGGAGGCCTATCCCGACCTCAAGGCCAACGCCAATTTCCAGCAGCTCGCCAGCGAGCTGTCCGACCTCGAGAACAAGATCGCGGCCAGCCGCCGCTTCTTCAACAGCGCGGTCCAGGAATACAACACCGGCATCCAGCAGATGCCCGCCGCTCTGTTCGCCGGCATGTTCGGCTTCACCAAAAAGGACTTCTTCGATCTTGGTGCCAGCCGCTCCGAGGTCGAAGCCACGCCGCAGGTGAAGTTCTGATTGCCTGACATGTCCATCGTTTTTCTTCGTCATTCCGGGGCGTCGCAAGGCGACGAACCATGGTGCGCGCTTGCGCACCAGGGAATCTCGAGGTTCCGGGTTCACGCCTTCGGCGCGCCCCGGAACGACGGACATTGAGGAAGGCGCGTCATGGCCGCGTATGGTCTCTACACGCACATCGCCTCGAACAAGTTTCGTTCGATGCTGCTGCTCGCCGGCCTGTTCGCGCTGGTCTATGTGCTGGTCTATGCCGGCGCGCTGATCGCTGAAGTCGTCATCAATGGCGACGAGACCGTCGTCTATTATCTGAGCCGTGCCTTCTATGACCTGAAAGTGGCCGCTCCGGTTGCGACCGTCGTGGCAGCGGCCTGGATCGTGATCGCCTATTTCTTCCACCAGTCGATGATCGATGCGGTGACCGGCGGCCACGACGTCACCCGGCAGGAACAGCCGCGGCTCTATAATCTGCTCGAAAATCTCTGCATCTCGCGCGGCATCACGATGCCGAAGCTGAAGATCATGGAGAGCCCGGCGCTGAACGCGTTCGCGACCGGCCTCAACCCGCGGCAATATTCGATCACCGTCACCACCGGTCTCCTCAATGCGTTGGACGACAAGGAGATCGAGGCGGTGCTGGGTCACGAGCTGACCCATATCAAGAACGGCGACGTGCAGCTCATGGTGGTCGCCGTCATCATCGCGGGCGCGGTCGGGTTCTTCGGCGAATTGTTCTTCCGCCTGTTCACGAATTTCAGCTGGAGCTCCGGCTCTGGCGGCTCGTGGTCGTCGGGCTCCTCCTCGTCCTCACGATCGTCCTCGTCGTCGAGCGACAGCAAGAGTTCGGGCGGCGGCGCGGTGATCGTGATCATCATCGCGGTCGTGCTGATCGTGGTGGCCTGGCTGTTGTCGCAGGTGGTGAAGCTCGCGCTATCGCGCTCGCGGGAATATCTCGCGGACGCGGGCTCCGTTGAGCTGACGAAAAACCCGGACGCCATGATCTCGGCCCTGCGCAAGATCGAGAACCGCGGCGAGCTGCCGGGCGCAACCTCGGCGGTGATGGAGCTCTGCGTCGACAATCCGCGCGAGGGCTTCGCCGATTTATTCGCGACCCACCCCTCGGTGCAGTCCCGGGTGGACGCGCTGGTCAAGTTCGCCGGCGGCCGTGATCCTGGCCCGCTGCCGCCTCCCGCCTACGAGGGCGAGGAGCCAGACACGCAAGCCGACCGCCAGAACACCCCACCGCCGCTGCGCCAGGGTCCCTGGAACGACGCAGGCGGCACGGCCAGTCCGCCGCCCGTGCCCGCACCCGGAACCGCCAGCAGCAACCCAATAGGCAATCGGGTAAGCAATCCCTTGGGAAATCCTATGGGTCCTTGGGGCTGCCATTGAGCGCGATTTGACGCCATGCGCGGAAGGATTGATCGCGATTGGGAAAAACCTCGGGAATTGCCGTAACTGGGGCCTGCGGAATTGAATTCTCCCTTGTTTCTGCCATGTTCGCGCCCAACAGCAGACTTGGGACATCTTTGCGACATCGATTTGGGGCCCGTCCGATTGCGACCTCGCGATCGGGGGCGCGCGTTAGGGGACAGCAATGGCAAAGCCGGCAGTGGTTGTGGTGGGCGCGGACAAGGGCGGGGTCGGCAAGACCACGGTATCGCGCACCCTGCTCGATTATTTTTCCGCCAACAACGTGCCGACGCGCGCCTTCGACACAGAGTCACCGCGCGGAACCCTGAAGCGCTTCCACCCCGACATCACCGAGATCGTCGACATGACGACGACGTCGGATCAGATGAAGATCTTCGATACGCTCAACGCCACGAGCCCGTCGGTCACCGTGATCGACGTCCGCGCAGGCCTGCTCTCGCCGGCGCTCGCCTCCTTGCGCGACATCGGTTTCCTCGATGCCGCCAAGGCCGGCCAGATCACCTTTGCCGTGTTCCACATCCTCGGACCCTCGATCGCCTCTCTGGACGAAATCGCCGAGACCGCGGGCTTCATGACCGGCGCCAAATACTTCCTGGTGAAGAACTTCATCAACGACACCCAGTTCTTCCAGTGGGACCAGGCGACCTATAATTCCTACTTCCACCGCATCAAGGATGCGACCGAGCTAACCATCCCCAAGCTCAACGAAATGGCCTATGAGCAGGTCGAGGTGTCTTCCGTTCCGTTCCTGAAATTCGTCGCCAACAAGGGTATCAACGACGAGGCCGCGAACTATTCGTTCGTGCTGCGCGGCTATGTCCGGCATTGGCTGGCGAACGTCTGGAGCGAATTCGACCGGATCCGGCTGACCGATATTGTCGGCTCCAAGCCCACGACCCGCAACAGCGAAAAATAGTTGCGCAAGCCGGGCGGATACGGCTGGATTGGTCGCCGAGTTCGACTGATATAGCTATCGATGCCCGCGACGCCCCTCTACATCATTTGCTCGCCCCGCCCGCAGGTCGGCAAGACCCTGCTGGCGCGGCTTTTGAGCGAATTTTTGCTGCTCAAGAACGGCAACGTCGTGGCCTTCGACGTCAACCTGAAGGAGCCGTCGCTGCTCGACTATCTGCCAACGATCACGGAGACCGCCGACGTGATCGACACCTACGGCAAGATGCAGCTGATGGATCGCGTCATCGTCGATGACGGGGTTGCCAAGGTGATCGACCTCGGCTTCCACGCCTTTGACGAGTTCTTCAAGATGACCGAGGAGATCGGCCTGTTGAAAGAGGCGGCGCGCCGCCACGTCGCGCCGATGATCCTGTTCGTCGCCGACACCGACCGCGTCTCGGCCCGCGCCCACGAGATGCTGCGCGAACAGATCCCGCGGATTAACCTGATCACGGTGGACAACGAGCACATCATACGCGGCGAGCTGCCGGCGGCGATGGCTGCCGGACGGGTATTCCGCCTGCCTGCGCTGCCCGGCTTTCTCAAGACCTATATCGGCCGGCTGAACTTCTCCTTCACCGGCTATCTGCGCCAGGAGAAGGATGCCTCGACCGAGCTGCACCAGTGGACCCGGCGGAACTATCTCGCCTTCCGCGAGCTGGAGCTCAGCCTGATCCTGCAACGGTCCTAGGCGATAATTTACCCGGGCGATACTCCTCGGCGTCCTGGCTCAGTGCCCCTCGAACGTCATCAGCGTGCGCACCGGCACGTCCATCGCGCGCAGCTTGGCGGCGCCGCCGAGGTCCGGCAGGTCGATGATGAAGCAGGCGGCGACCACATTGGCGCCGATCTGACGCAGCAGCTTCACCGCGCCTTCCGCGGTGCCGCCGGTGGCGATGAGGTCGTCGACCAGGATCACGCGTTCGCCGGGCTGGATGGCGTCGACATGCATCTCCATCTCGTCGATGCCGTATTCGAGGGAGTAAGCGATCCGCACGGTGGTGTGCGGCAGCTTGCCTTTTTTCCGGATCGGCACGAAGCCGGCCGAAACCTGGTGCGCCACGGCGCCGCCTATGATGAAGCCGCGCGCTTCCATGCCGGCGACCTTGTCGATCTTGTTGCCAGCCCAGGGATTGACGAGTTCGTCGACCGCGCGGCGGAACGCACGCGCATCCGCGAGCAGCGTGGTGATGTCGCGGAACAAGATCCCGGGTTTCGGGTAGTCCGGGATGGTGCGGACGCTCGCCTTCAGATCGTGGTCAAAAGTCATGGTGCCTCTCAATCAGCGCGCGCATCCAGGCGGAACGCGTTCTCGACAATTCGTAAGCCCACCTCGCCGCTCAGCGACATCAGCGATTCCGGATGGAATTGCACGCCGGCGACCGGCAGGGTCTTGTGCTCGAGCGCCATGGCGACGCCGTCCTCGGTGCTGGCGGTGACGGATAGCACCTCCGGCATGCTGTCACGCTCGACATAAAGCGAGTGATAGCGGCCGATCACGATCTCGTTCGGCAGATTGCGCATCAGCCGCCCGCCGCGCACCTGCACCCGCGAGGGCCGGCCGTGGGCGGGATGCGTGAGCTGCCCGAGCTCGCCGCCGAAATACTCGCCGATCGCCTGGACGCCGAGGCAGACCCCGAACACCGGCAGCTTGTTCTCCAGCGCTGCGTCGATGGTCTTCTTGATCCCGAAATCCTCGGGCCTGCCGGGGCCGGGCGACAGCACGAGCAAATCCCACCGCTTCTGCTTGAGCATGTCGAGCGCATGCACATGGCGGACCACGGTGACGTCGGCGCCGACCTGGCGGAAGTAATCGGCCAGCATATGCACAAAGCTGTCGTCATGGTCGATCAGCAGTACCCGCTTGCCGCTTCCGGTGGCATCGGGCGCGAAGGCCGACAGCGGCTTCGGCGGATCGCCGCGCAGCGCCTGGAACAGGGCCGCGGCCTTGACCTGGCATTCGCGGTCCTCGGCGGCGGGATCGGAGTCGAACAAACAGGTGGCACCGACACGCACTTCCGCGAGGCCTTCCTTCATCCGGATGGTGCGGATGGTGAGGCCGGTGTTGATGCTGCCGTCGAAATTCACCGCCCCGATCGCGCCGGCATACCAGCGGCGCGGCGAGCGCTCGTGATCCTCGACGAACTGCATCGCCCAGAGCTTTGGCGCGCCGGTGACGGTGACGGCCCAGGCATGGGTGAGGAACGCATCGAGCGCATCGAAGCCGGGACGCAGCATGCCTTCGACATGGTCGACCGTGTGGAAGAGTTTTGAATAGGTCTCGATCTGCCGGCGTGCCAGCACCTTGATCGTGCCGGGGACGCAGACGCGCGCCTTGTCGTTGCGGTCGACGTCGGTGCACATGTTGAGCTCGAACTCGTCCTTCTCGGAGTTCAGGAGCTGGCGGATCTGCTCGGCATCGCCGATCGCATCGGTACCGCGCGCGATCGTCCCCGAGATCGGGCAGGTCTCGACCCGGCGTCCGTCCGAGCGCACGAACATTTCCGGTGAGGCCGAGACGAGAAATTCGCCCTCGCCGAGATTCATCAGCGCGCCGTAAGGCGACGGGTTGATGACGCAGAGCCGCTGGAACACTTCTGCCGGCGAGCGGTCGCAGGGCTCGGCAAAGAGTTGCCCCGGCACCGCCTCGAACAGATCGCCACGCGCAAAGGCAGCGCGCGCGGTCTCGACCGTAGCCTGATATTCGCCGGGCGCGTGATCGGCAAAACCCTGGCGCGGTGTCTTGAGGTAGGGGCTCTCGGCGGTCTCGTGGGGCAGGCCCGCGGTGGACTTGCCCTTCCACGCGAATTCGTAAGTGAGCACGACGCCGCGGCCGGTGGCGCGGTCATAGGCGAGCAGCCGGTCGGGGACGTAGAGCACGATGTCGCGTTGGTCGGCCTCGCGTGCGCGCTTCTGCACGAGGTCCTCGATCTGGAACACGAGGTCGTAGGCAAAGGCGCCGAACAGACCCAGCACCCCGTCGTCATTGGCGGAGAAAGCGGCGACGAGATCGCGCACCAGCGACATCACGCTGGCGCGCCGCGTGCGCTGGTCTTCGTCGATCGGGGCTTCGCCGCGGATGATATGACCGGCAAGGCGCGTGGGCGTCGTCTCAGAGATCACGACGCAGGGTTCGCGCAAGACGTCGGCGAGGAAGGCGATCAGGACCTCCCCGCGCGCGTTCAGCGCTTCCAGCTTGAAATTGACGCCAGTGGTCTCGAGCTTGAGCGGCGGATCGGAGAAGCCGAGGTCAAAGCTTTCGTAGCGGCCGGGCACGGTCGTACCCGAGGACAGCACCACGCCGCGGCGGCGGTCGAGCAGGTTGACGAGATCGTCGAGCCGGTTGGCGCCGCCGGAAAACTGTTCCGCCACGCGCGTGGTCGCAAGCCCCGCGCGGGTCACATAGTCGCTTCGAGCCGGAAGGGCAAAGACGGTCCTGTTCATGGGGTCCTCTTACGAAACTTGTCGAGGGAACGCCACACAGGACAAACGATCAGGCCGCCGCACTGCGTGGGCGACCTCAGACGATTTTGGGAGAATAAATCGCACCGGCCACCTCTCAGGAGGTGCGCCACCAAAGACGGGATGGGCGGACGGCGGTGCTCATGGACGGATACTCATCATGGCGCGGGGACGGCGTCAAGGGTAGGCCCCTGCGCCGTAGCCCGGCAGTGATGTCAATCTCCACCGTCGTCCGGGCGAAGGCCGGGACCCATAGCCACAAAATTGAGTTTGGCGAAGACTCGCAGTGGCAGCTCGCCCCGACCACAAAGTGTTGTGGTTATGGGTCCCGGCCTTCGCCGGGACGACACCGAAATTGTAGCGCGATTGGCGCCCAACCTACCCCAGATGCTTGCGGAAAAACTCCGTCGCCCGGCCCCAGGCCAGCTCGGCGGCTTCGCGGTCGTGCACGGCCTGGCGCTGCTCGTTGACGAAGGCGTGCTCGGCGTCATAGCGGAACAGCTCCAGCGACTTGCCGGCGGCCTTCATGGCCTTTTCGAAGCCATTGACCAGTTCCGGCGTGCACCAATCGTCCTTGTTGGCGAAATGGGCCTGGAGCGGGATCTTGACGTCGGCGGGCTTGGCCGCCTGCTCTGGCGGGATGCCGTAGAACACCACGCCGGCGGCGAGCTCCGGCACATGCACCGCGCCGATGATGGTGACGGCGCCGCCGAGGCAGAAGCCGGTCAGGCCCACCTTGGCGCCGTTGCGCGACAGATATTGCGTGGCGCCGCGCACCGTCTGCGTGGTGGCGTCCATGAAATCGAGCGAGTTCATCTCTTTGCCGGCCGCGTCCGTGTCGTGATACGGCACCACCTTGCCCCTGTAGAGATCGGGCGCGAGCGCATCGAACCCGGCCAGCGCGAAGCGGTCGCACAGGCCCTTGATCTGGTCCGACAGGCCCCACCATTCTTGGATGACCACCACGCCCGGCGCGTTGCCGCGCGCGGCATTGGCGAGATAGCCCGATGCGTCCTTGCCGTCCGGGCGCTTGAAGGTGATGGCGGTTCCCATGATGTCCTCCGACGAGTTTTTGGGGAGCGGTTGGCGGCATTTTGGCGTTTGAGCGGGCGATAGGCAATCGCGCCTGACAACACACTCTCGTGCCCAACAAAAAAGCCCCCTTGCGGGGGCCTCTTCATTCTCGCCTCAGGCCGCTCAGTGCGAGTCGGCCCAGACCTTCTTCTTGGTGAAGTACATCAGGCCGGCGAAGATGATCAGGAAGATGAAGACCTGGAAACCGAGGCGCTTGCGCGCTTCCATGTGCGGTTCGGCGGTCCACATCAGGAACGTGGTGACGTCCTTAGCGTATTGCGCGACCGTGGTCGGCGAACCGTCGTCATAGGTCACCTGACCGTCGCTGAGCGGCTTCGGCATCTTGATGGCGTGGCCCGGGAAATACTTGTTGTAGTAGGACCCCTCCGGGATGCTCACGCCTTCGGGCGCCTTGTCCTCAAACCCCTGAAGCACCGCCGAGACGTAGTCCGGACCCTGCTCCTGATATTGGGTGAAGAAATCGACGATGAACCAGGGGAAGCCGCGGCCGTAGGAGCGCGCCTTGGTGATCAGCGACAGATCCGGCGGCGCCGCGCCACCATTCGCCGCACGCGCGGCCTGCTCGTTCGGGAATGGCGAGGGGAAATAATCCGCCGGCCGGCCCGGGCGCTCGAACATATCGCCGGCGTCGTTCGGACCGTCCTTGACCTTGTAGTCGGAGGCGAAGGCTGCCGCCTGCGCGACCGAATAGCCGGGACCGCCGGCTTCCGCGAGGTTGCGGAAGGCGACGTAGGACAGGCCGTGGCAGTTGGCACAGACTTCCTTGTAGACCTTCAGGCCGCGCTGCAATGAGCCGCGGTCGTACTTGCCGAACGGACCGGCGAACGACCATTTGTTGCCCGGCGGCTTGTCGCTGCCTTCGGAGGCACGCGCGCTATCGGCTGAGCCCGCAAACAACGCGCCCGCCAGCGCAAGCACGATCGCGCTCGACACCATCGGCGTCGACCTGCTCCCGGTTTTGGCCAGGACGGCATCCGAGATCGAGTTCGGCACCGGACGCGGCTTCTCGATGCGCGAGAGCAGCGGCAGCACGATCAGGAAGTAGGCGAAGTAGCAGAACGTCAGGACCCGGCCGGCGATCACATAGATGCCTTCCGGCGGCTGCGCGCCGAGATAGCCGAGCAGGATGCAGACCGCGACGAAGATCCAGAAGAACTGCTTGGCCAGCGGACGGTACTTCGACGATTTGGTCTTGGCAGCATCAAGCCAGGGCAGGAAGCACAGGATGATGATCGCCGAGAACATCCCGATCACGCCCGCGAGCTTGTTCGGGATCGAGCGCAGGATCGCGTAGAAGGGCAGGTAATACCATTCCGGCACGATGTGCGGCGGCGTCACGCCCGGGTTCGCCGGAATGTAATTGTCGGCGTCACCCAGATAGTTCGGCATGTAGAAGATGAACCAGGCGTAGAGCAGCATGAAGCAGGACACGCCAAACATGTCCTTGATGGTCGCATGCGGCGTGAACGGAACCGTGTCCTTCTCCGTCTTGGGCTCGACGCCATCAGGGTTGTTCTGGCCGGAGACATGCAGCGCCCAGACGTGGAGCACGACGACGCCCGCGATCAGGAACGGCAACAGATAGTGCAGCGAGAAGAAGCGGTTCAGCGTCGGGTTGCCGACCGAATAGCCGCCCCACAACAGCGTCACGATGCTCTCGCCGACATAGGGGATGGCCGAGAACAGATTGGTGATGACGGTGGCGCCCCAGAAGCTCATCTGGCCCCAGGGCAGCACGTAGCCCATGAAGCCGGTCGCCATCATCAGAAGGTAGATGATGACGCCGAGGATCCAGAGCACCTCGCGCGGCTCCTTGTAGGAGCCGTAATAGAGGCCGCGCAGCATGTGGACATAGACGGCGACGAAGAACATCGAGGCGCCGACGGCATGCATGTTGCGCAGCAGCCAGCCGTAATTGACGTCACGGACGAGCAGCTCGACCGACTTGAAGGCGAGGTCGGCATGCGGCGTGTAGTGCATCGCCAGGATCACGCCGGTCAGGATCTGGATCCCCAGCATGAAGGAGAGGATGGCGCCGAAGGTCCACCAATAGTTCAGGTTGCGCGGGGTGGGATAGACCACGAAGGAGGAGTGCATGAGGCCGAGGATCGGCAGACGCCGCTCGATCCATTGCAGGGCCGGATTGCTCGGCTGGTAGTCGGATGGTCCGCTCATGATGCGATCCTGAGGAAATAGTACGACGAGACGGCGCGAAGCTTCGGACGAGGGCCCGAAGCTCAGCCGATCTGGATTTTGGTGTCGGAAACGAACTGGTACGGCGGCACCGGCAGGTTGGCGGGCGCGGGCCCCTGGCGGATACGGCCGGACGAATCGTACTGCGAACCATGGCAGGGGCAGAAGAACCCGTCGTAATTGCCTTCATGGGCGATCGGGATGCAGCCGAGATGGGTGCAGATGCCGATCACGACCAGCCACTGGTCATGGCCGGACTTGACCCGGGCCTCGTCGGACTGCGGATCGGGCAGGCTCGCCACGTTGACGGCGCGCGCCTCGTCGATCTGCTTCTTGGTGCGGTGGCTGATATAGATCGGCTTGCCGCGCCAGAACACCTTGATGTCCTGCCCCTCGGCGACCGGGCTGAGATCGACCTCGATCGGCGCACCGGCGGCGATGGTCGACGCATCAGGATTCATTTGGGAAATGAAGGGCCAGAGCGCGGCTGCGCCCCCTACTGCTGCAGCTGCCCCCGTTGCAACGAATAAGAAATCACGGCGTGTCGGATGGTCCGCCGAAGACGCTGTCGTCACGATTCCAACCCTTTCTTCTTATGCAGCCGGCGGAACCGCTCCGGGAGCCCCCAAGGTCCCCAGAACAGCCTGCCGGCGCCCGCGGCCCCCCGCGGCGGCAGAACTTCACGTGCCCCCACCAAAACAAGGCGAAAACAGCAGTCCAGAATCGTTCTATTGGCACCCTTGCCGGGCGAGCGCAAGCCCGCTATCGGCGCGGGAGCGTGCAATGCACGAATTCCGCGGCCAGCGATGTTTTATTGAGACATTTCCGGCCCGCACCAAACCGAGACAGCCCATGCACAGCCCATGCAGATAGCGCTTTTCCAACCCGACATCCCCCAGAACACCGGCACGATTCTCAGGCTCTGCGCCTGTCTGGGCGTGGCCGCCCATATCATCGAACCGGCGGGCTTCCCCGTCTCGGACCGGCATTTCCGCCGGGCGGGAATGGACTACCTCGATCAGGTCAGCATCGTCAGGCACGACTCGTGGTCGAAATTCGAGCAATGGCGCGCGGCGCAAGGCGCCCGCCTGCTGCTGTTCACCACCAAAGGCGCGACCGACTACCGCGATTTCCGTTACCAGACGGCGGACATCCTGCTATTCGGGCGCGAGAGCGCCGGCGTCACCGAGGCGGTGGTCGAGGCGGCGGACGCGCGGCTGGTGATCCCGATCGCTCCGGGGCTGCGGTCGCTCAATGTCGCCATGACCGCGGCGATGGCCGCAGGCGAAGCGCTGCGGCAGCTCCGGAACCCGCAAGTTTGATATGTTGAGGAGAGACGGTTGAGTTACGCGGTCAAGGAAATTTTCCTGACGCTGCAAGGCGAAGGCGCCCATGCCGGGCGCGCGTCCGTGTTTTGCCGTTTTGCCGGTTGCAACCTCTGGAGCGGGCGCGAGGCGGACCGCAGTGCGGCCATTTGCAAATTCTGCGACACCGATTTCGTCGGCACCGACGGCACGCTCGGCGGGCGCTATGGCTCGGCCGCGGAACTCGCAGACACCATCGCCGCGCAATGGACGGCCTCCACCGACAACCGTTACGTGGTGCTCACCGGCGGCGAGCCGCTGCTCCAGGTCGATACGGCGCTGGTCGACGCGCTCCATGCCCGCGGCTTCGAGATCGGCGTCGAGACCAACGGCACGATCGCCCCGCCCGAGGGGCTTGACTGGATCTGCGTCAGCCCGAAGGGCGGCAGCGATCTGGTGATCCGGCGCGGCCACGAGCTGAAGCTGGTCTATCCGCAGCCGCTCGCCATGCCGGAGGCCTTCGCGGATCTCGCCTTCGAGCGCTTCTCGCTGCAGCCGATGGACGGGCCCGAGGTCGCCCAAAACACCGCGGGCGCAATCGACTATTGCCTCAATCATCCGCAATGGCGGCTCAGCGTGCAGACGCATAAATCGCTCGGTATCAGATAGGATTGGTTTTCGAACAGATGTGGGAATTGACGAAATCGTTTCGCTTCGAGGCGGCGCACTCATTGTCGGGAACGACATTCGGCGCTGATAGCGAAGAGATCCACGGCCACTCCTTTCGCGCCGAGGTGACGCTGCGCGGCACGCCCGATCCCAAAACTGGCATGGTGGTCGATCTCGGCCTGGTCCAGCGCGCCATCGAGGACGTGCGCATGATTCTGGATCATAAGTACCTCAACAAGATCGAGGCGCTGGGCACACCGACGCTGGAAAACCTCTCGCGCTTCGTCTGGGAGCGGCTGGCCCCTATCGGCAAGCTCACCCGCGTCAGCATCCACCGCGACAGTTGCAACGAGAGCTGCACCTATTACGGTCCGCAAGGGTGAAATTCGTAGGGTGGGCAAAGCGTAGCGTGCCCACCATTCAAGATAAACGGTGATCAATGGTGGGCACGGCGCAAGTGCGCCTTTGCCCACCCTACGAGCCGGTTCGTTGGGATTTGCATATGGACGTTTCTACGATCGAAGACCGCAAGACCCGCGCTCGCGCCTGGTTCGAATCCTTGCGCGACGACATCTGCGCGAGCTTCGAGCGGCTGGAGGACGATGCCCCGCAAAGCCTCTATTCGGGCGAGCCGGGCCGCTTCAAACGCACGCCGTGGCAGCGCACCGATCATACCGGCGCGGCCGGCGGCGGCGGCGTGATGTCGATGATGTCAGGCCGCCTGTTCGAGAAGGTCGGTGTGCATTGCTCGACCGTGCACGGCGAATTCGCGCCCGAGTTTCGCGCGCAGATTCCCGGTGCGGCGGACGACCCGAAATTCTGGGCCTCCGGCATCTCGCTGATTGCGCACCTGCGCAATCCGCACGTGCCGGCGGTGCACATGAACACGCGCTTCGTCGTCACGACGAAAGCCTGGTTCGGCGGCGGCGCCGATCTCACGCCGGTGCTCGACCGCCGCCGCACGCAGGACGATGCCGACAGCATCGCCTTCCACGCCGCAATGAAACAGGCCTGCACCCAGCCGAACGGCATCGCCGATTACGACAAGTACAAGAAGTGGTGCGACGAGTATTTCCACCTGCCGCACCGGAAAGAGGCGCGCGGCATCGGCGGCATCTTCTACGACTGGCACGACAGCGGCGACTGGGACGCCGACCTCGCCTTCACCCAGGATGTCGGCCGCGCCTTCCTGAAGATCTATCCCGACATCGTGCGGCGCAATTTCGCGACGAGCTGGACCGCGCAGGATCGCGAGGAGCAATTGATCCGGCGCGGCCGCTATGTCGAGTTCAACCTGCTCTACGACCGCGGCACCATTTTCGGGCTCAAGACCGGCGGCAATGTGGATTCGATCCTGTCGTCGCTGCCGCCGGAGGTGAAGTGGCCATGACGACGATGAAGCCCGCAATGAGGCCGCTGCCGCGCGCCATGCTGATCGACATGGACGACACCATCCTGTCGGCCTATGCGCGGCCCGAGATCGCCTGGAACACGATCACAGCGGAGTTCGCCGAGGAGCTGGCGCCGCTGCCGCCGCAACTGGTTGCAACCACGGTGCTCGCTTTCGCGAAAAACTTCTGGGCCAATGCGGACGCTTCGTGGCGGATGAAGCTCGCCGAGGCCCGCCATCTCACGGTCAAGGGCGGTTTTGCCGCGCTCGCAGCCGCTGGTCACCGCGCCTTGCCGGACGACCTCGCCATTCGTCTCGCCGACCGCTTCACCACCTATCGCGAGGAGGAGATGTTCGTCTTCCCCGGCGCGCATGATGCGATCGACAAATTGAAGGCGCTCGGCATCAAGCTCGCGCTGGTGACCAACGGCGCCGCCGACACCCAGCGCGCCAAGGTCGAGCGGTTCGAGCTGGCGCATCGCTTTCACCACATCCAGATCGAGGGCGAACACGGCTTCGGCAAGCCCGAGGAGCGTGCCTATCTGCACGCGATGGACGCGCTTGGCGTCATCGCTGAGGATACCTGGATGATCGGCGACAATCTGGAATGGGAAGTCGTGACGCCGCAGCGTCTCGGCATCTACTCGATCTGGATCGACGTGCATGGCGACGGCCTGCCCGAAGGCTCGATCGTCAAGCCCGACCGCATCATCCGCTCGCTGACAGAACTGGTGCCGGGCTGACTGCAATCAGGGTGCGTAAACAAAAACATCGAAAACAACCCCATGCACAGTAGACGGTTGCGGAAAACGCGAACTGCGGATCCGACGAAATCGGTTGCTCCGTCGGGCAAAACAGGCGCATGGTGTCATGGTCGCGACGCACGGGACGGAAGAGCCCTTGCGCCATCCATCGAACAGGCGCCATTGCCTCTCGTGATGGGATCGCTCCGGCCTAAAGCTCTCTGATCGACGTTTCAGCAGCACGGCCGGCGGATGCGCGCTACCGCAACACATCCACTGACCGAGTAGCCCGTGATCGGCATGTCATGCCGGTTTGCTAGCTTCTCCGTCAATCAACCCGAAAGGACCATCCATGGAACTAAAAGCCGGCGATATCGTCATGCTGAAATCCGGCGGGCAGCCGCTCACCGTCGCGGACGTGAAGGGCGACGACGTGATCTGTCTCTGGATGGGCGCGGAAGGCGATCTGTTTCGCGAGACGCTGCCGCTCGCGGTCCTCGATCGACTGGAAGAGCTCGACGACGAAGACGAGGACGATGACGAGGAGTAGGCGCGCCTAAGGCCGCGTCCTAGTTTGATCGGAGCGCACAGCTCCGGCGCGCGTGATGTCCGCTTCTTCGCCAACAATGGCGCGGTAGCGGACATCGCTGCAGGGCGCAGAACGGCCACAATGGAGCGCATCTGCCTTAGCTCCGGTCACCACAGCCTAAAATGGCTAATCGCGCTACTACCTCCGTCCGGGAGGCGCTGACTCGACCGTTATAGCTGATACCCGGCCTCCGGATAGTGATCCAACACGCCCATCGTGACCGTCCGTCGGGGGTACGCCCTCAATGCCGAACGTTGTGGCGAGTTCTCTAACGCCAACCGGGGTTACGACGAGCGCTCGGCTATCCCTGACGTGCTCGACCCAATCGTGCTCGAGAGCGTGATCAAGAATGGCGGCGCCGACTGCCCCGGCCAGATGCGGCCGGCGCTCGCTCCAGTCGAGACAGGGGCGACAGAACACCCGGCGCTTAGAGGCGAGGCCAAGATCGACGCCCAACTCATTGAAGAATGACCGGCCGGCGTCGGTGAGTTGCCCGCCATCCTCGTCGAGCAAAATAAACGACTGTTGGACCAGCCGGTCGGCGATTGCGACGGCGATGCGGCCTGCCATGTGGTCATAGCACGTGCGCGCGTGCCGGAGCGTTTCTCCACCGCGCCAGAGATTGCGCTGCCGGGCGGGGCCGTCCTGCGCCACGACCATGAGACCTTCTAGCACGCGCGCGACGTGCGGAGAGGCCAGGCGGAAATATCGCCGTCGGCCCCGCTTTGCGAGCGCGAGCAATCCCGCGTCGCTGAGTTTCGCAAGATGGCCACTCGCTGTCTGCGGCGCCACGCCAGACACATAGGCGAGCTCCGAGGCGGTCAACGTTCGGCCATCCATCAGCGCACTCAGCATGTTGGCGCGCGCCGGATCGCCGATGAGCGCTGCGACTTGGGCGATTTTGGGTCCCGTGTCCATTCCCTTCTCGTACGCCGATAAGGACGCAGTGCCAAGCACGGATACTTCGGTCAAGACCGTAGTGTTTCCGCGAGACTGGATCGATCACGAAACATAGGTTGCCCGGACGCCAGTAGGCCCGGTGAAGAAATGCCGCGACGAGGAGAAAGATCATCCCGCGGCTCCGAGTATTCGGTTGGTATCGAATGACCATCGCGAAGTGGGCTGATCAGGGCCGTCAAATTCTCGCAGGCAACTGAGTGTGATCAATGCCAACAACTTCGTTCAATACAAGACAGCCGGAACTAGCCCACTCCGACAACACGTCATCCCGTTCGCCTCTCGCGACGGCGCTGGCACTTGCTGCCACGAGCCTCGGCCTTGGCGTGGTGCAGCTCGATATCACCATCGTCAATACTGCGCTGAGCAGCATCGGCACTTCGCTCGGCGGTAGCGTGGCCGAGCTGCAATGGGTGGTGACCGCCTATACCATCGCATTCGCGGCCTTCATTTTGACCTCCGGCGCGCTCGGTGACCGCGTCGGCGCCAAACGGATATTCATCGCGGGCTTTGCGATCTTCACGTTGGCTTCGCTCGCCTGCGCGCTGGCGCCGTCGGCGATATTCCTGATCGCCGCACGCTCCGTGCAGGGCCTGGCAGCAGCGATCCTGGTGCCGAACTCGCTCACGCTGCTCAATCATGCCTATACCGATCCGAAGGCGCGCGGCCGCGCGATCGGCTTCTGGGCCGCAGGTGCGAGCGTCGCACTGACTTCGGGGCCGTTTGTCGGCGGCGCGCTGATCGCGCTGGTCGGCTGGCGAGCGATCTTTCTCGTCAACCTGCCGATTGGCGCCGCCGGCCTCTGGCTTGCCTGGCGTTATGCCGAGGAGACGCCGCGGCTCGCGCAGCGCGAGATCGATCTGCCGGGACAGATCGCGGCGATTGCAACCCTCGGCACGCTGGCCGGCGCCCTGATCGAAGGCGGCGTGCTTGGCTGGAGCCATCCGCTCGTCATCATGGGCTTCGTGGCAGCGGCCGTGATCGGACTCCTGTTCGTATGGCGCGAGGCGTGCGCGCCACAACCGATGCTGCCACTCTCGCTGTTCCGCCACCGCGTGTTTGCGCTGACCGCTCTGGTCGGGCTCCTCTTCAACATCGCCTTCTACGGCCTGATCTTCGTGCTCAGTCTCTACTTCCAGAAAATCAATGGCTGGTCGCCGTTCGCAACGGGTCTCGCTTTCGTTCCCATGATGGGCATGGTGCTGCCCGCCAACCTCGTCGCCGCATCGGTCAGCGAGCGCCTCGGCGCGCCGCAAACCATTGCACTGGCTTGTGCGATTACTGCCGCGGGCTGCGTTGCGCTGCTGCCTATGGCCTCAGGCACCAGCTACGGGGCGATCGGCACTCAGCTTGTGATCCTCGGCGGCGGGCTCGGCTTGCTCGTGCCGTCCTTGACCTCGACGCTGCTCGGCAGTGTCGAGAAGTCGCGATCCGGCATCGCCGCGGGCGTTTTGAACGCAACGCGGCAGACCGGCAGCGTGCTTGGCGTTGCCCTATTCGGCTCGCTGGTCGGAGACAACAACGTGTTCATTGCGGGCGCACATACCTCGCTGCTCATTTCGGCCGCTGTGTTGCTCGCCGGTGCGGTCGCGATCTGGCTTGGCCGAGCAAAGGACTGACGGTGCAAGGGAGGGGCCGATCGACCTCGTATGGTGCCCGGATGTTGAAGACCGTGGGGTCCGACGGTTCGCAGCTTTCTGACGCAGTGAAGCGCGCGTTTGTCACACTGCAAATTTGGCGCGAACGGGTTCGGCAGCGCCGCGAATTGGCGCAATGGACTGACCACGACTTACATGATGTCGGATTGTCCTGGTCTGACATCGCTCTGGAAATCAAAAAGTCCTTCTGGCGGGCTTGAATAGCACTCGGATAGAGCGGCCTCCTGCGCGACGAGGCCGGCCAAAGAAGGCGGACCTTTGTCCAACTAAATTCTTCCGCTTTTGGCCCATCGCGACATTTGCCGCGGTTGCGCAAAGGAAAATGGCGCCGGACCGTGGCCTCGAGATGGCCTGCCTCGATCTAGTGCCAGGCTTCGCAGCAACGATGTCCGCTCCTCTGCCAATATCGGCATAAGAGCGGACATCGCTGGATGCTTCGAACGTCAATCCAACGGAACGTTCAAACTGGTACCCTTGGTGATGATGCCACCACGGTTGCCAATCTCAATCGAGCCATAGCGCTGTTTGAAACAATCGGGCAGCGGCCGGTCGCCTTCCATGCTGAGCCAGAGGCGCAATAGATGACGCTTCTGGCCTGCCTCGGACCAATCGCGAAATCCGGTCCGGTCATGCAGCAAGGCATGATTGTAAACGAACTGCATGTCGCCCGGCTGAAGCCGCATGCCGAAATGCAGCGCGGGATCATTTGCGAGCGCGTCAAAGAGATCGAGCGCCTCGACGTGAGCCGGCGTCAGTCTCGGCGCATCGGGAAAGCGTTGGGCACTATCGATATACTGGCGCTGATAGAACCCGGTCAGGAACCCCACATGCCAATTCAGCACCGGGATTTCAAGATATGGCTTTTCGTTCTCCGGCACCTCGCCTCGCCGGTCCGTCGCGATCGGATCAAACAAGAGGGCGGCAAGGTCGGGACGTCTGTCAAACATCTCGTTGTAGATTGTCGTCGTACTGACGAGGAGAGAATCCCCTCCCTCCATCGCCTCGCGAATGCATAACAATCCAACCACGTCGACCGAATCCGTGTGGAATGTCTGCCGTTCCGACGTTTGATAAATTCGGGTGTTGGGATCCCTTGCATCGGCGCCGGTGTCACGGACGTGACCGAGAATGTGACCCGCTGCATTCTGAGACCGCGCCGATCCAAGGTGCGCGCCCACTCCGCAAAAGATCGTAGCGGCAAACTCCTGATTATATTTTGCCACCGGAAGGCCGCGTATGACTTCGAAGCCAAGGCCAGCCAGGAGCGTTGTCTTAAGCTCTTCCAGATGCCTGCCGAAGTGGGGAAGCGGAAAGCTTTCCTTCGTGATCTCGGCGATTTTTTTGTCTCTGCCAAGATATGTTTCGGCCGCGCCCTCAAGCTCGGCGATCTCGCCGGCCGCAAGCGATATCAACCATCGATCAGGATTGGCTTTCATCTCAGCTCCCTGCCAGGCAGACGGGATATCGACCTTCCCCGGAGGGCGATGAATCCCGCCGGGCACTGAGACCAAATTCATAGTGTTGGCTCCCGAAGAGATTGGACGTCAGACATGGGGGCGGAAGACGTGGGGGCGGACGATCGACGATATTGTGCCGACCACTTGTTTGCAACTTGGCTAAAGCGCCGCCGTGAGCTGAGCGCATTTTCGCCGTGACGAGATCCGTTCCAGGCAGTCGCGTGTTAGGTGAGCCGCTTCCGCCAAAATGATTACAACGCCGCCCCTCGTGCGACCGATCAAAGCCCGGGAAAAAATGGCATCAGCCGGAACGTTCACGAAGCTGGCTGAGTTAAAAGTCATGCGCGTCGCGCTGCGGTCATGGCCGCACCGCGCGGCCCGGATAAGGCTCTGGAAGAGGCGAAAGCTACTCTGCGGCGTGCTTCGCGGCACGGCCGCGCGAGGACCGCGATGTACACGACGGCGATATACGATGAGCTGAGGCAGATCGAGCGCGACGTCGTCGAAGGAGAACGCCGGCTCGCAGAGCAGGAGGCGCTGATCATTGAAATGAAGCGCCAGAACGCGGACACAGCCAAGGCGGAAGGCGAACTCGAACGGATGCGGATGGAGCAGCGACGTCGCGATCAGGATCGGCAACGTCTGCTCTCACGGCTGCAACCCTGAACAATTCCGCTCAATGAGGCCGATCCGGCGTCGTGTTCCTGAGACCTGTACTGCGGTGACAGTTGCCATTTTCGGTCAATGACGATGCAGCGGTTCAAATCAGCAGATCATGATGCGCAGGGACAATGGCTTGATGCGCGCCGTTATTGCCGTGATCGTCCGCGTGTCCGTTCAGTGCATGAGGGACGAGCTTGGCGTTGAACCCGAGGCTCTCTTCCTGACTGGGCGGAACGTGCCCATCGAGCGGATCATTGAACCCTTTAACCTCAACTATCGCGACGAGAGAAGGAGTTGGTCCGCTATCGAACCGGAACACCGGTCCTTGGTCTGCGCCGCCGATTTCGAACGCAGCCTTGGCCGGGTGTGCGTCGTCTGATGCGATTGCTGCAGATTGCGCAGCGTGCTGCGAGTTACCGTGGTCCACGGTGGCTGGTTCTGCCGTCTTCATGGTCCCCGCAGCATCCGAAGCCGAAGCGTGATGCTCGGCGCCATCGCCGGCGCCGTTGCCCGGTTTGCCCCCATTCTCTGTCGATCCCGTGCTTGCCGCCTTTGCAGATCCTGGCTCCGAAGCGTGTTGCGAGTTGCCGTGGTCCGCGCTGGCGGGCGTTGCGGCGGCCGGATCGATCTCTGCTCCGTCCGGCGGGCTTGCAGCGGCTGAGTGCCCGGATTTGCCGTGTTCCGCGCCGCCTGGTTCAGCCGTCGTCGCTGGCGCTTGCGCGGCTTCAGAAGCCGAAGCGTGATGCTCGACGCCATCGCCGGTGCCGTTGCCCGGTTTGCCCCCATCTTCTGTCGATCCCGTGCTTGCCGCCTTTGCAGATCCTGGCTCCGAAGCGTGTTGCGAGTTGCCGTGGCCCGCGCTGGCGGGCGTTGCGGCGGCCGGATCGATCTCTGCTCCGTCCGGCGGGCTTGCAGCGGCTGAGTGCCCGGATTTTCCGTGTTCCGCGCCGCTTGGTTCTGCCGTCGTCGCTGGTGGTTGCGCAGCGTCAGAAGCCGAAGCGTGATGATGATCGCCGCCATGGCCGCCATCATTGCCCTGTTTGGAGCCAGCTTCAGTTGATTCGGTAGCTGCCGCCTTTGCAGACCCTGGCTCCGATGCGTGCTGCGAGTTGTCGTGGCCCGCGCCGGCGGCCGTTGCGACGCCCGGATCGATCTCTGCTCCGTCCGGCGGGCTTGCAGCGGTTGAGTGCCCGGATTTGCCGTGTTCCGCGCCCGCTGGTTCTGCCTTCTGCGTTGCCCCTCCCGGAGCTTCCGAAGCCGATGCGTGATGCTCGGCGCCATTGTCGTCGCCCTTGCCCGGTTTGGAGCCAGCTTCAGTCGATTCGGTAGCTGCATCCTTTGCAGACCCTGGCTCTGAAGCGTGCTGCGAGTTGCCGTGCCCCGCGTTGTCGGCAGTTACGACGCTCGGTTGGCCGATCTCGTTGGGTGCAATCGACGAAACGCCGGTGCCCGTGTCGGTCGGGCCACTGTGCGACGTGACATTTGCGACTGCCGGCGCTGTGGCACTATGAGCAAGCTCGATGGATGATCCGTGAGCCGACGCGGCAGACGCACCATCGCTCTCTTCCGTTGCATCCGCGGACGGGTCCGTGGAGGTTTCGAACTTCGACGGCGTTCCCAAGCCGGTCCGGGTCTGCCCGAAATGGAAACCCGAGCCGTTATTGGCCAGAAGGGCCCAGGCTCCGGCCGTCCCGAGCGTGCTCTCGCCCCCCTCGATACTGGTCTGGACATGGTCCTTGCTCGAAACAGCCTCATCGGGTGCGGTCGCCGGTATCAGCACGGCTTCGAGCTGCTCCAAAGTGGTCGCGACAGCCGCGCCATCTGGCTCGGAGACGACATCCGCCTCCGCAACGGCTACAATTCCCTCCAGATGAATTTCCAGCAAGCCGCGATCGCCGATATCAAGGATACGATCGGTCGCATTCACATAGACGATCGTTTCGTTGCTTGCGGAGTCGTAGACCCAGGCGAGTGTATGTGGCGGTATAGACTTGCTTGCCGCCGTCATATGCAGCCAAGCAAGCGCTCCGAAAGCCGCAAGATTGATCCTGCTCGACCCAGATGCGAAATCGAACACGGTGTCGGAAGCGGTCGACTTGGAATCGTTAGACACGGAATCGATCGGGGAGCGATAAACAATTTTTTCAACGTTGCCGCCCAAGCCGATACTGGCATCGTGACCAAGGTCCGCGCCAACGGGTTTATGGAGGTTGTCACTCGCATCGCCCGGGCCCTTTTGGCCCAGAGCGCCTTCCGCGACGTCGTCGTGTCCAGCGGTCGCAACGGCGGAAGACAGGCGGACATCGTGCGACAGGAAACCCGGGGCTGAATTGTCGTCATGATTGGCGGCAGCATGGGTGATCGCGGCCAGTTTTGTGGTCGCACTCTCTTCAGTAACGGCCAGGATGCTGTCGATCGACGCTTCACGGAGGTCATGCGCCTGCGCGGCGAGATGGGGATCCTGCAGTGCGTAGATCAACGCACCGGCGAGAATAGCGAAGTTGCCATACCCGCCCTGCATCGACATCGCATTTGAAAGAAGCCGCGGGAATTGATGTTCCGGGGCCGGGTCAACTCCGACCTGTATGTCGTTTGCTGCTCGCGGCAAGAGCCCAGAAAGATCGGGCGTGCTCGATCCAGCAGGACCGTAGTGTGTCCAGGCTTTCGCGCCTCCGGATTGCTCGGCCGCGCGCAGCGCTTCCATTGCCGTCGCCGGGTTGGTGATTTGGGCGGCCTTGGCGAACAAGTCTCTCTGGGCGAGCGTGGGCGTCTCGCCGGATTCCCAGGCGATGAGGTGCCGGAGAATGCCTTTTTTCCAGGGCTCGTACGCGGCGTGCTCGTCCGGATGGCCGACGCCGTTCTGATCCGGAAAGCTGCCGTTCGCTTCGGACGCCTTGAGTTCGTCCGCAATTGCCAACGCCAGAAACGCCAGGGAGAGCGCGGCCAGGCCGGAGGGGCGCTGCAGCAATGCGATGGTCGCGAGCACAGTTCTGTTGGTGATCTCAAGCTTCTGGAAAATATTGTACAGGTGGACTTTGACCGTCCCGTCGGAGACGTTGAGCTTACGCGCGATCTCCTTGTTCGACAGTCCTTCCGACACCAGCCGTGCAATTTGACGTTCCCGTTGCGTCAACAGCTCCAGCATCTTTTCGACTTTGCCGTCGCCGTCCACCTCCTTGCCGGCTGCCGAGAGATCGGACTTCGCCAGTGCCACACCGCTCTTCGTCATCAGCCGCAGCGATCGCAGCATCGTGGCGGGAGAGGCATACTTGGAAATTGCGCTGCAGGCGCCGGCTGCGATGGCGGACGTCAGATCGTGGTCGGTGTCGGACTCGGTGAAGAACACCAGGCGCGTGGAGAGCTTCTCAGCTTTCACGATCGCGAGGATCTCGGGGGCCGTCAGATCCGGCACCTTGTCGGCAAGAAGCGCGACGTCGGGTGTCAGCTTTCGAATTGCTTCGAGGCAGCTTGTCCGATCGCTGGACGATGCGACAACGTCGAAGTCCGGCTGCGTCCCGAGAACCGACCTCAGTCCCTGCAAAACGATCGGCTGTGGATCGACGATCACAAGCCGGATGGGCTTGAGTATCCCCTGCCTGGCGGACGCGTCCAACATCGATCTTGCCCTCGGCCCGGTCCTCTATGTCGTTCGCCATATGGCCGTGCCCGGGTGGGATATTAAAATCAAAAAAGGCTCGGCAGTTCCAGAGCCTGAAGCAGATTTGGACGGCATGCGAGTGAAAAATATGTCCTTTGACCCGATGGCCGTTGCGGTTGACTGGCTTGATGCCTATCGCGCGGGCGATATCGAGGCGATCTTGGAGCTATATGCCGAAGATGCCGTTGTGCACTGCGGCTGCGCCGGTGTCCAAACCATTACCGGCCGCGAGGCACTTCGTGCCTATTGGGTCGATCGCCTCCGAAAATATCCGGCAAGCACGTTGGATGATCTCAATCCCTCGCAGAACGACCGCACCATTATCTCGTACATCACCAGTGCTGGTGTGATGAGTGCACTTTTGGCGTTTGACGCCGCCGGCAGGATCAAGGAACTGGACTGCAGTCCCTCACACTAGACCTGCGGCGTAACCCAACCCGCAGCGGGACACCTGGCGGCGTTAGATGAGCTGCCTCGCCGCTGCCGAAATCATCACCAGCCCGCCCGTGATCACCGCGACATCGAGGATCGCGGTGTGGATGTGCACCGGCATCCGCTCGACAAAGGCCTTGGCCAAGAACGCGCCGGGAATCGCGATGGCGCCGATCAGAAGTGCAAAGGCGAGCACCTGAGCGGTCACGGCGCCGGCCAGCCCAAACACCGAGATCTTGATGAGGCCGGTGCCGAGCGAGATCATGGCATCGGTCGCGATCACGGCAGCGCCTTCGAGGCCGGCGGCCATCAGCAGCGACAGCAGGACCACGCCGGAGCCGGAGGTGCCGCCGACCAGCACGCCATAGCCGACCGAGCCGGCCGCAAGCCCAGTGTCGCCGATCTTGACCTGGCGGCGGCGGAGCACCCGGCGCAGCGGCACGCTCAGGATCAGCATGGAGCCGATCACGAGTGCCGCGCCGGCATTGGTCAGCCGCGTATAGCCGTAGGCACCAAGGGCGGTCGTCAGTGCCGCGCAGGCCAGCACGATCAGCGCGCGGCGGCGATCGGCATGGCGGAGATAGGCGGCCGCGCGGCTGGAATTGGTAAAGATCGCGGAGATCGCGATGATCGGCACCACCGGCTCGGCGCCAACGAGAGGGACCAGCACCAGCGGCATCAAGGCGCCGGTGCCGTAGCCGGCGAGACCACCGATGATCGAAGCAAACAACGCCATCAACGCGACCAGCAGGAGCTGAAAAATCGAGATGTCGGCGAAGCCTGAGACGATGGTCACGTTCTCTCATCGCGGCTGATTCGTGCCGCAGCTTGATCGGCGATGGAAGCGAGTGCGGCTTCATCTAGGGGAAAATCTGCCGCGAGCCAAGCGTCCTCGGCGAGCGTCAAGACATGTCCGAGCGCGGGTCCTTCCGCCATGCCGCGCGCGATGAAGTCGGCGGCGCGAAGCGGAAATTTCGGCGCAATCCAGCGCTGCGGCAGCTCGGCGAGCGCACGCCATCCAGACGAGCCGACGTCACCGCCGGCTCGCGCCCAGCCCAGCAACACGCGATCGTGATAGCGCTCCGCACCGAGCCGGTAGAGCAGCCGCCGCGCATCGGCTTCCCCCTTGGTGGCCAGGCGCCACCAGCGATGCCCCATCGAATCCAGCGCCTTGGTTTCCGCATTGGAGAGTCTCAGGCGCGTGGCGACGCGCTTGGCGTCTTCGGTCACCGCGACCGTCAGCGCGGCGAGCCGCCGCGTGCTGCTTGCGGTGAGGCCAAGCTCGCGCTCGATCGCGATCATCGCCGAGAGCGGCCCGGTATAGACGACGCCGCCGGTCAGCGCCTGCAGCAATCCGCCGTCCGCCATGGCGAGCGCGGCGGCAGAGGCGCCGCCGGCGACCAGCAGCTTCAGCGTCTCCATGCGCAGCCGCTCGGCCGAGAGGCTGGCAAGTCCGGCGCGGCCGCGGATGCAGGCGAGATAGCCGTCGCGGTCGGGATCGCCGGCACCGAAGGCGGCGTGGATGCGGAAGAAGCGCAGAATGCGCAGGAAATCCTCGGCGATGCGCTGGTCGGGATCGCCGATGAAGCGCACGCGCCGCGCGGCCGCATCCGCGATGCCTCCGACATAATCGTGGACGACGCCGTCAGCATCGACCGAGAGCCCGTTCATCGTGAAGTCGCGGCGCTCGGCGTCCTTCACCCAGTCGCGGCCGAACGCAACCTTGGCCTTGCGGCCGAACGTCTCGGTATCCTCGCGCAGCGTCGTGACTTCGTAAGGCTGGCTGTCGATGACGAGGGTGACCGTGCCGTGGTCGATGCCGGTCGGCACGGCCTTGATGCCGGCGCTCTTGGCGCGCCGCATCACCTCGTGCGGGAGCGCCGTGGTCGCGATGTCGATGTCGCCGGGCACGAGGCCGAGCAGCGCGTTGCGCACGGCGCCGCCGACAACCCGCGCCTCCTCGCCATCCGCATTGAGCAATTGCAGGACGCGCGCGGTCCCGCCCGAAATCAGCCAGGGCGCATCGGCGAGCATGGGCACCGCGCTCATCGGCCGGCCCTATCTTTCCACGCCCGGCACGAGCTTGCCGTTCTCGACATGGGCGGGGACATAGGTCGAATCCGGCGCAGCGCCGGAGTAATGCGCAAAGCCGATCAGCCCCGCGATCACCAGCACGAGCGCCGCCAGCATGAGACGCGCGACGATGGTGGTCGGCCAGGACGATTGCACGAACAGGCCGGAACGCGTGGCGGCCAGGAACAGCGCATAGACGGCAAAGGGAACGAGGAAGATTCCGATCTCGGTCAGGATCGGCCGGATCATGACGAATAGATCCGCTCGTAGAGCACACGCAGCATGCCGGCCGTCGCGCCCCAGATGTAGCGTTCGGCAAACGGCATCGCGTAGTAGGACCGCTCCATGCCGCGGAATTCCTTGCTGTGCACCTGGTGGTTGGCCGGGTTCATCAGGAAGGATAGCGGCACTTCGAACGCATCATCAACCTCGGAATGGTTGATCGTCAGCTCAAAACCTGGGCGCACCCTGGCAACCGTCGGCAGGATGCGGAAGCCGAAGCCGGTGCCGTAGAGATCGAGATAGCCGATCGGCTCGACGAAGTCTCTGGACAGCCCGACCTCCTCCTCGGCCTCGCGCAGCGCCGCATCGAGCGGCGAGCGGTCGGTCGCGTCGATCTTGCCGCCGGGAAAGGCGATCTGGCCGGCATGGTCGTTCAGATGCGCCGACCGCTGCGTCAGGAGGATGGTCGGCTCGGGATGATCGACCACCGCGATCAGGACCGCCGCCGGCCGCACCGGCTGCTCGCGCGCGATGATCTCGAGCATCTTGTCGGTACCGGGATCGCCCGAGGCAGGAATGATGTTGGGATCGTAGAGACCGGGCGGAACGTCGAAGCCGAGCCGCGCGGAGGAGCGGGCGAAGAAATCGGCCGCACCGATCACGGCGGGATCGTTCCTGGAGATAGGCTTGTTCAAAGCGCGGCCCTCACCTGCTCCGCATCGGCCATGGCAAAGAATTCGCCGGCCGATTCGACACCGAACATCGGCTGGCCATCGACCATCCGCTCCTCACCCATGTCAACAAGATCGTAATAGAGCGCGCGGGTGACCTTGGCCCAGAGCTCGGCGCGGACGTGCAGATAGGGCGTCAGCCCGCCGTCTCTGGCCTGCTCGAAGCGCAGCCGGTGCGCCGCATCGCAGGTGACCCAGTCGTCGACATTGGTGCGGAAGCGGAGCACGCGATGGTTGGCCTCGCCGTCCTTCTGCATCTCGACCGCCATGAACGGCGCGTCGTCGACGCGAATCCCGACCTTCTCCACCGGAGTGACGAGGAAATGCTTGTCGCCTTCGCGCTTGAGGATGGTCGAGAACAGGCGAACCAAGGCATGACGGCCGATTGGCGTCCCCAAATAGAACCAAGTACCATCGGACGCGATTCGCATGTCGAGATCGCCGCAGAACGGCGGATTCCACAAATGCACCGGAGGCAGGCCCTTTTTGGCGCCTTCGGCATCGGCAGCAGTTTTGGCAGCGGCAGTCAGCCCCTCAAGACCGCGATCGGCGCTCTGCCCTTGGTTCGCCATGGTTTGCCCTGACTTTGTCATTTGGCACGATCGGTGCAAGTCTGAATTGTAAGTCTACGTTGTATGCCGGTGCACGGTTCCACCCCGGATTCATCCGGTGTGGAGGTCGCCACTTCGTGATGCCCTACATATCCCTAAGCCGATAAGGTGGGGATAGGTTAATTCAACGAATACATGGCCTTCCTGCAAGTCTAGCATAGGGCCCACGTCTTGAGTTGAGGACGTGACGACATGACGACGCAAGCGAGCTGCATGGCAGGCTGAAGGAGCTAACGGATGGCGGAGAGTGTCGAGAAGCTCGAAGACGGAATCGTCCGTTCGGCCGAGCAGGTGTCGAGCCAGATTCGCGCGGCGAAAGAGGCGATCGGCTCCGTCATCTTCGGTCAGGATCGCGTGATCGAGAACACGCTGGTCACGATCCTCTCCGGCGGCCATGCGCTGTTGATCGGCGTCCCCGGCCTCGCCAAGACCAAGCTGGTCGAGACGCTCGGCATCACCCTCGGCCTCGATGCCAAGCGCATCCAGTTCACGCCCGACCTGATGCCGTCGGACATTCTCGGCGCCGAAGTGCTCGACGAGAGCACCTCCGGCAAGCGTGCCTTCCGCTTCATCTCCGGCCCCGTGTTCGCGCAACTGCTGATGGCCGACGAGATCAACCGCGCCAGCCCGCGCACGCAGTCGGCGCTGCTGCAGGCGATGCAGGAGCAGCACATCACCGTCGCCGGCGCGCGTCACGACCTGCCGAAGCCGTTCCACGTGCTCGCCACGCAAAATCCGCTGGAGCAGGAAGGCACCTATCCGCTGCCTGAAGCCCAGCTCGACCGTTTCCTGATGGAGATCGACGTCGACTATCCCGACCGCGACGCCGAGCGCCGCATCCTGTTCGAAACCACCGGCGCCGACGAGACGCTGGCGAAGGGCACGATGACACCTGACGCACTCATCACCGCGCAGCGACTGATCCGGCGCCTGCCGGTCGGCGATTCCGTGGTCGAGGCGATCCTGTCGCTGGTGCGCGCGGCCCGTCCGGGTCCGGACGGCGGCGACACCAGCAAATTCATCGCCTGGGGCCCGGGCCCGCGCGCCAGCCAATCGCTGATGCTCGCGGTGCGCGCACGCGCGCTGATCGACGGACGCCTCGCGCCTTCGATCGACGACGTGCTCGACCTCGCCGAGCCCGTGCTGAAGCACCGCATGGCGCTGACGTTCCAGGCGCGCGCCGAAGGCCGCACGATTCCGGACGTGATCCGGCAATTGAAGACACGGATCGGTTGATGGCGGCGGAGAACGGGCACGCAGCAAAGGAAATCATCGCGATCCGACGTGCCGATGGCGAAAGCCGCACGCTCGCAGCTTCCTTGCCGCGCCTGGTGCTCGAGGCCCGCCGTATCGCCGCCAACGTCATTCACGGCCTGCACGGCCGCCGTCGCGCCGGCTCCGGCGAAAATTTCTGGCAGTACCGCCGCTTCGTCTCCGGCGAGCCGTCGCAGAACGTCGACTGGCGGCGATCGGCGCGCGACGATCTGCTCTATGTCCGCGAGCTCGAATGGGAAGCCTCGCACACGGTCTGGATCTGGCCCGACCGCTCGCCCTCGATGGCCTTCGCTTCAAAACAGGCGCGCGAATCCAAGCTCGAGCGGACGCTGATCGTCGCCTTCGCGCTGGCCGAGTTGCTCGTCTCCGGCGGCGAACGCGTCGGCATTCCCGGGCTGATGGCACCGACCGCGAGCCGCAGCGTCATCGACAAGATGGCGCAGGCGATGCTGCATGACGATGCCGACCGCTTGAGCCTGCCGCCGTCCTTCGTGCCCGCGGCGCTGGCCGAGACGATCGTGCTGTCGGACTTCTGGTCGCCGATCTCCGAGATCAGGACCACGCTCGGCGGCCTGTCCGGCTCCGGTGCGCATGGCACGCTCGTGCAGGTCGTCGATCCCGCCGAGGAATCATTCCCCTATTCCGGCCGCGTCGAGTTCGTCGAGCCAGAAGGGTTCGGCGTGATCACCGCCGGCCGCGCCGAGAGCTGGGCGCAGGATTACACCGCGCGGCTCGCGCTGCACCGCGACCAGATCCGCGCCGAGACCAACAAGCTCGACTGGCTGTTCACGACACATGCGACCGACCGCTCGGCCGCCGAGCTCCTGCTGTTCCTCCATGCCGGCATGCAGGTGAGCAAGTCGGGCGCCCGCACCACGACGATCAAGGCGGGGCCGGCAGCATGATGGGACTGCCGCTCGCCTTCACCGAACCGCTGCTCCTGATCGGCCTCGTCAGCCTGCCGGTGCTGTGGTGGCTGTTGCGGGTGATGCCGCCGCGGCCGCGCCGGATCGAGTTTCCGCCGACGCGCCTGCTGTTCGACATCGCACCGCGCGAAGAGACCCCGTCGCGGACGCCGTGGTGGCTGACCGCATTGCGGCTGCTGGCCGCGGCGCTGGTCATTTTCGCCGCCGCCGGCCCGATCTGGAATCCGCAAACAGGCGCGGCCGCCAGCAAGGCGCCGCTGATGATCATGTTCGACGACGGCTGGAGCGCGGCGTCCAACTGGGACATCAGGATCAGGGCCGCCGACGAATTGATCGCCAGTGCCGAGAACGACCGCCGCGCGATTGCGCTGGTGCCGCTGTCGGAGCCGAACCGCGATATCACCCTGATGCCGGCGGGCGCCGCGCGCGTCGCGTTGCGGCAGCTGACGCCAAAGCCGTATTCCATCGACCGCGTCGAGACCCTGACCGCAATCGATCGCTTCCTGAAAGCGACCGGCGACTGCGAGATCGCCTGGCTCTCCGACAGCGTCGACACCGGTCGCGGCGAGGAATTCGTGGCGGGCCTCGGCAAGACCATCGGCGATCGCAGCCTGACCGTGTTCGAAGGCGGTACCTCGTCGCCGCTGGCCCTGGTCGCGGCCGAGAACGCCGCAGCCAAAATGACGGTGAAGGTGCTGCGCACCGACAGCGGCATCGCGATCGGCACCGTACGCGCGCTGGACCAGAAGGCCTCGCCGATCGGCGAAGCGCGTTATTCGTTCGGCCCGCAGGACAAGGAAACCGAAGCGTCGTTCGATCTGCCGGTCGAGCTGCGCAATGACATCACGCGGCTGGAAATTGCCGGTGAGCGCTCCGCAGGCGCAGTGCAGCTGCTCGACAAGCGCTGGCGCCGCCGCGCCATCGGCATCGTCTCGGGCTCTACCAGCGAGACCGCGCAGCCGCTGCTGGCGCCGACCTTCTATCTCACCCGCGCGCTGGCGCCGTTCGCCGACGTGCGGCTCGCCGACAAGGGCTCGCCGCAGCAGGGCATCACGCAGTTCCTCGACCAGAAGCTGCCGATGATCATCCTTGCCGATGTCGGCACCATCGCCCCTGAAATCCGCGAGCGTCTCAATGCCTGGATCGACCAGGGCGGCGTGCTGGTGCGGTTCGCCGGTCCGCGGCTGGCGCAGGCCGAGGACGATCTCGTCCCGGTCAAGCTGCGCAAGGGCGGCCGGACGCTCGGCGGCAGCCTGACCTGGGAAAAGCCGCAACATCTGGCCTCTTTTGCCGCCGACGGTCCTTTTGCCGGCGTGGTGGTCCCCAAGGACGTCACCATCAGCCGCCAGGTGCTGGCCGAGCCCGACGCCGTGCTCGCCACCAAAAGCTGGGCCTCGCTGGAAGACGGCACGCCGCTGGTGACGGGCGAGCATCGCGGCAAGGGCGTCGTCAGCCTGTTCCACGTCAGCGCCGACATGCGTTGGTCGGATCTGCCGATGTCGGGCACCTTCGTCGAAATCCTGCGGCGCGTCGTCGACATGTCCGGCTATACCGCCAAACCGGGCGCAGGCGTCGCCACTGAGGCGAGCGCCGAGACGGTGGCGCCGCTGCATATCCTCGACGGCTTCGGCGCCTTCGGTCCGCCGCCGGCCGCCGCCAAGCCGCTGCCCGCGGATTATCGCGACCGCGCCACACCCGATCATCCGCCGGGCTTCTATGGTCCGGCAGAAGGACCGCTCGCCGTGAACACGCTTGCCAGCGCCGACCGTATCGCAGCCCTGAACACCGCGAGCCTGCGCGCGCGGCACGCCACCTACACCAATGCCGAGCCGCAGGACTTGCGCGGCTGGCTGTTGTCGACGGCGCTCGCGCTGTTCCTGATCGACGCCATCATCGTCGCGGTGCTCGGCGGCGGTCTTGCCGCGCTGCTGCGCCGCCGCGCCGCGCCCGCGATGATCGTCTTCGGACTGGTTCTCGCAAGCCTCGCCTCGTTCATGCCAACACCGTCGCACGCGGACAGCGCGTCCGACGAGTTCGCGATGAAGGCGGTGTCGCAGACCCGCCTCGCCTATGTCGTGACCGGCAATGCCGACGTCGATTCCATCGTCAGGGCCGGACTATCAGGATTGACGCTGTTCCTGGCGCAGCGCACCGCGCTTGAGGCCGGCGATCCCGTCGGCATCGACCCGGCGCGCGACGAACTCGCTTTCTTCCCGCTGATCTATTGGCCGATCGTGCCGGGCGCGCCCAAGCCGTCGCGGGACGCCATCAACAAAATCGACGCCTACATGAAGCAGGGCGGCACCGTGCTGTTCGACACCCGCGACGCGGTCGAAGCGCCGCCCGGCGCGAACGGCGCCGCGCAGACCCCCGCCATGCAGACGCTCCGCGAGATCCTGTCCTCGCTCGACGTGCCCGAGCTGGAGCCGGTGCCGCGCGAGCACGTGCTGACCAAAACCTTCTTTCTATTGCGCGACTTCCCCGGCCGCTTCACCACCGGCCAGACCTGGGTCGAGACCTTGCCGCGGGAAGACGACGACGACAGCGCGCAACGGCCGGCACGCGGCGGCGACGGCGTCTCACCGATCATCATCACCTCGAACGACCTTGCCGGCGCCTGGGCCGTGCGGCCCGACGGACAGGCCATGCTGCCGGTGACCGGCGGCGACCCCCGCCAGCGCGAATTCGCCTACCGCGCCGGCGCCAACATCGTGATGTACACGCTGACCGGCAACTACAAGGCCGACCAGGTGCACGCACCGGCCCTGATCGAACGACTGGGGCAATAGGATCGATATGAATTACGGCATCGCATTCACGCCGCTGGTTCCCACGATCGTCCTGTGGCTCGCGCTGGCCGCGATCGTCGTCATCGCGCTGGTGCTGCTGCTGGCGCGTGCGCGCGGCGCTGCCGTGCGCGTGGCCGCGTTGACGCTGTTCCTGCTGGCGCTCGCCAATCCCTCCTTCACCCGCGAGGACCGCGATCCCCTCACCTCGGTTGCCGCAATCGTCGTCGACAAAAGCCCGAGCCAGAATTTCGGTAATCGCAATCGCGAGGCCGCTCAGGCGCAGGAAGCGCTGGTCGACAGTCTGAAGAAGATCAAGGGGCTCGAGGTCCGCGTCGTCGATGCCGGACAGGCCGACGGCGAGACCGACGGCACCAAGCTGTTCGGGGCGTTGGCGTCGGCCTTATCCGACGTGCCGGTCGACCGCGTCGCCGGTGCGTTCCTGATCACCGACGGCCGCGTTCACGACATTCCGGCCAACGCCGCCGGGCTCGGCTTCCAGGCGCCGGTGCACGCGCTGATTACCGGGCAGAAGGACGAGCGCGACCGCCGTATCGCGGTCATCGCGGCGCCGCGCTTCGGCATCGTCGGGCAGCCCCAGACCATCACCTACCGCCTCGACGACCAGGGCGTCAGCGGCGAGCGCGCCAAGGTCACGGTCCGCAGAGACGGCGAGGTCATCAACGAGCGCACGCTTTCGAGCGGCCAGGCCGCAAGCGTCGAGGTCGACATCAAGCACTCCGGGCCGAACATCGTCGAGATCGAGGCCTCGCCGCTCGAGCGGGAATTGACGCCGGTCAACAACCGCGCCGTCGTCGCCATCGACGGTGTGCGCGACAAGCTGCGCGTGCTGCTGGTCTCGGGTGAGCCGCATTCCGGCGAGCGCACCTGGCGCAATCTGCTCAAGTCCGACGCCAGCGTCGATCTCGTCCACTTCACCATTCTGCGGCCGCCGGAGAAGCAGGACGGCACGCCGATCAACGAATTGTCGCTGATCGCGTTTCCGACCCGCGAGCTGTTCCAGCAGAAGATCAACGAATTCCAGCTGATCATCTTCGACCGCTATGCCCGCCAGGGCGTGCTGCCGATCGCTTATTTCGACAACATCGCACGCTACGTGCGTTCCGGCGGCGCAGTGCTGGTCTCGGCCGGCCCCGATTACGCGTCCAACACCAGCATCTGGCGCACGCCGCTGGATTCGGTGCTGCCGGCCGAACCCGTCGGGGTGACGGAAAAGCCGTTCTACGCGCATCTGTCCGACGTCGGCAAACGCCATCCCGTCACGCGCGGCCTCGAGGGCTCGGCCTCCGAGCCGCCGCGCTGGAGCCGCTTCTTCCGCACCGTCGAGACCCGCAATGCGGTCAACCCGCCCGTCATGACGGGCGTCGACGGCAAGCCGCTGCTGTTCCTATCGCGTTTCGGCGAGGGCCGCGTGGCGCTGCTGCTCTCCGACCACATCTGGCTGTGGGCGCGCGGCTATGAAGGCGGCGGTCCGCATCTCGATCTGTTGCGGCGGATGTCGCACTGGCTGATGAAGCAGCCTGATCTGGACGAGGAAGCGTTGCGCCTGCAGGTGCAGGGCAAGAATCTCGTGGTGGTGCGCCAGACCATGGCGGACAGCGTTCAGCCGGTGAGCGTGACCTCGCCGTCGGGCGTGTCGCGCGACCTGACGCTTGCAGCCGGCGATCCCGGCGAATGGCGCGCCAGCCTGCCGGCGAGCGAGCTCGGCCTGTGGCAAGCCACCGACGGCACGCTGAAGGCGCTGATCAATGTCGGCCCGACCAATCCGAAGGAGTTTTCGGAAGTCACCTCCACCACTGAGACGTTGAAGCCGCTGACCCAGGCGACCGGCGGTGATGCCGTGCGCGTGGTCGACGGCGCCAGCGTCGAGCTGCCGCGCATTCTGCCGGTCCGCTCGGCGAGCGTCTTCCATGGTGACGGCTGGATGGGCGTGCGGATGCGCGACGCCAGCGTCGTGAAGGGCGTCGGCGTGCTGCCGATCTTTGCCGGCCTGATCGGCCTATTGCTGCTGCTCGGCGCGTTTGCTGCGACGTGGGTCCGTGAAGGGCGCTAGGCGGCTTACGCGCGTCCCTTCGCTTCCCGTTAGTCGGATAAATCCAATCGTCACTTCTTCGCCGGAAGCTCCATAGCGCCTTCGACCCCGAACTCGGTCGAATGTAGCGCGTTGTGAAATCTGGGGGCGGTTCTTCCTCGGCCCTGGGCAGGCGTGTCCCTGTCCAGGCATCGCTCCCCGCGGACAAGAGCAGTTCTCGACGGAGCCTTCGCAGCACCCAAACAGCGCGAGCGTTCGATGAGAAGCGGAGTTACTCGACCATGACAGACACACTTCACCAGCGCACGTTCAGCTCGCCTCGTCAGACAACGCGCTACATCGCGTGCGGGCCGGCCGACGGACCGTTGATGATCTTCGTCCATGGCTGGCCGAGCATCAGTTTGATGTGGCGCGCTCAGATGGACGCGTTTGCCGCCGACGGTTGGCACTGCGTCGCTCCCGATCTGCGCGGCTACGGCGGCTCTTCCACGCCCGCAGCCAACGACGCCTATACCATCGAGGAAATCGTGACAGACATGGCCGAACTCCATGATCACCTCGGCGGCAAGCCTGCGATCTGGGTTGGCCACGACTGGGGCTGTGTTGTGGTTGGTCAGTTGGTCGCGCATCAGCCCAAGCGCAGCCGCGGCGTCGTGCTGACCTCGCTGGCGTATCAACCCGACGGGCACGCCCTGCGCACAGTCGTCCCGCTGGTCGACCGAACGATTTATCCGGTTGACCAATATCCGGACGGCCAATGGGATTACTACCGTTACTACACCACGCACTTCGAGGCGGCGGTCGCCGACCTCGATGCAGATCTGGCCGCATCGCTGGCGTCGATCTTTCGGCCAGGCAACCCCGCCGGCATCGGCAAGGTTTCGCCGAATGCGATGGTCACGCGCAATGGAGGGCGCTTTGGCGCCGCGCACCGCGCCCCGCCGACTGAGCCTGATCCGGCTCTCTGGCCGCCGGCGGACTTCGAGGTGCTGGTGCAGTCGTTCCAGGCTCATGGCTTCCGCCCATCCTGCGCGTGGTACCTGAACGACGACGCCGACATCGCCTATGCGCGCAAGGCACCCAGTGGCGGCCGCCTGTCGCAGCCGGTGCTGTTCGTTAACGGCGACTTTGATCAGATCTGCAGCATCACCGGAAATCGCCAAGGTGACCCGATGCGCTCCGCCTGCCCGGACTTGACCGTAACGAGCATGCCCGCAGGGCATTGGCTGCCGCTGGAGCGCAAGGCAGAACACATCGAGGCTATCCGCACCTGGCTCCAGAGCAAAAAGCTCTGATGCCGCCTCCTCGCGCTGGCACTGAGTCAATCAATCGCCGTTCCCGTAAGCCATTCGATAGGTCCTCAGCCGAGATCTTTCAGTTGCCCGAACGACACATCGAGGAGCCGGCCCACTCGGGTCGGTGCGGCTGCGGTTGACATCCGCTGACCGATCGGGCGATGTTACATTATAACGTCGCGGGATCAGGGGATGATCCCTCGCGATGTGGGGGTGGCGTTTCCAGATGAAGTGGTTCCGGTCGAATATCAGACACGGCGCCCGGCTCGCGATCTTCGCGATGCTGGTGCAGTTCGCGCTGACGTTCGGCCACAGCCATTGGTTCGCCCAGGCCGCTCCCCTCGCCCAGGCCTCGCTTCAGCAGACCGACGACAGCAACGGCGTTGCGTCGATCGACCGTGCCGCGGTCGAGAGGCAATCGCCGTCGGCTCCCGACAGGGAACAGCCGGGCGAGGACAATTGTGCGATCTGCGCATTGGTCGCGATGGCCGGCAGCGTCATGTTCGCGGCGCCGCCTGTGTTATTGCTGCCGCAGGCGATCGACCTGCTCTATCGCACCACCGACGCCGAATTCGTCCATCTGAAATCGGCCGGCACGGCATTCCAGCCGCGCGCCCCTCCCGCGTCCTGACTTCCAACAACGCTTGATCACGCTCGGCTCGCCGCTTTCAGGCGCGTGCCCGGGAGCAGTTGAAGTCGAATTCCGTCGCGCAGCGACGGCAGGCCGCCTCCGATCAGCAGATCATCATGCGGACGGCGCCTGACTGGAATCAGGACCATGTCATTCAAATTGCGGCGCACGCAGCGCCTTGGCGGAGCAAGCCTGCTCCTGATCGGCGTCGCCACCTCGGCGCTGGCCGAGGATAAGTCATCGACCGAGATCCCCGCCGTCACCGTGACGGCTCCGAGCCCCATCGTACGCAGGGCGGTGGTGCCGACCCGCAATCCGGGCCGCCCCACGCGAACCGCGCGGGCACGCAGCCAGGAACGCACGGCGGACGCCACGCCGGCAGCCTCCACGCCCGCCGCATCTCAGCAGGGCGTGCTGCCCATCGTGACCAACCAGTTCGCGACCGTCACGGTGGTGCCGAACGAGGAAATTCGCCGCGAGGGCGGCGGCCAGCTCGGCGATCTCCTGTTTTCGAAACCCGGCATCACCGGCTCGAGCTTCGCGCCGGGCGCTTCCAGCCGGCCGATCATCCGGGGGCTCGACGTCAACCGCGTCGGCATCGTCGAGAACGGCACCAATGCCGGCGGCGCCTCCGATCTCGGCGAGGATCACTTCGTCCCGATCGATCCGCTCGCGACCAACCAGGTCGAGGTGGTGCGCGGGCCGGCTGCGCTGCGCTACGGCTCGACCTCGATCGGTGGCGTCGTCAGCGCCACCAACAACCGGATTCCCGACACGCTGCCGAACTGCGCTCCGTCGTTCCAGGCTTACGGCATGCCGGCCAAGGCGCCGCTCGCGAGCGCCGCGACATCGCCTTGCGTCATCGCCGAGACGCGCAGCGCGTTCAGCTCGGTCGACCGTGGCGTTGAAAGCGGCGTGCTGCTCGACACCGGCGGCGGCAATTTTGCCTTCCATGCCGACGTCTACGGGCGCAACACCACCGACTACAGCATCCCGAGCTACCCGTACCTCGCCGACCAGACCCGGCCCGTCGTCAACGGACGCCAGCCCAATTCGGCGACGCGCTCGGACGGCGCCTCGATCGGCGGCTCCTACTTTTTCCAGGGCGGCTATATCGGTGCGGCGATCACGCAGAACGATGCGCTCTACCACATCCCCGGCATCGACGGCGCCGACCACAACACGCGGATCGACGGTCACCAGACCAAGATCAACGTCAAGGGCGAGTACCATCCCGACGCGACGGCGATCGATGTCGTTCGCTTCTGGGCCGGCGCGACCGACTACCGGCACAACGAGATCGGGCTTGCCGATCCCGCCGATCCCAATACCGACGGCGTGCGGCAGACCTTCACCAACAAGGAGCAGGAGATCCGCACCGAGGTGCAGCTGATGCCATTCAACGCGCGCTTCGCCGAGGTGACGACGGCGCTGGGCTTCCAGGTCGGCCATCAGGAATTGAGCGCGCCGAGCCCGGACAATCCGGGCACGCTGTTCAACGGCCTGTGGGATCCCAACAACAGCACGCGCGTTGCCGGTTACGCCTTCAACGAGTTCAAGTTCACGGACGCGACGCGGGCGCAGATCGCCGGCCGCATCGAGCATGTCGAGCTGCACGGCACGACGCCGGATTTTCCCGCGGACTTCCTGCCCGATGGCACGCCGCAGGCGGCGATCTCGCGCAATCCGTCCTTCACGCCGAAAAGCGGCAGCATCGGCCTGTTGCAGGACCTGCCGGGTGGCATGGTCGGCAGCATCACCGCGCAATATGTCGAGCGCGCGCCGAAGGCGGCGGAGCTGTTCTCGCGCGGTGCGCATGATGCGACCGCGACCTTCGACATCGGCAACCCTAACCTCGTCATCGAGACGGCGAAGTCCGTCGAGGTCGGCCTGCGCAAGGCGACGGGGCCGTTCCGGTTCGAGGCGACCGTCTACTACACGCACTTCAACAACTTCATCTATCGCCGTCTCACCGGCGTGATGTGCGACGAGGACTTTGCCTCGTGCGGCGCGCCCGGCGCCGAGGTGAACCAGGCGGTCTATTCGCAGCGGGACGCGAACTTCCGCGGCGGCGAATTCCAGTCGCAGCTCGATGTCGGAGCATTCCAGGGCGGCATCTGGGGCATCGAGAACCAGTTCGACGTGGTCCGTGCCACTTTCACCGACGGCACCAACGTGCCGCGCATTCCGCCGGTGCGGCTGGGCGGCGGCGTGTTCTGGCGCGACGACAACTGGCTGATGCGCGTCAATCTGTTGCACGCCTTCGCGCAGAACAACGTCGCGGTGATCGCGGAGACGCCGACACCGGGCTACAATTTGTTGAAAGCCGAGGTGAGCTACAAGACCAAGCTCGACCGCAACTGGTTCGGTGCGCGCGAGGTGACGACGGGTATCGTCGGCAACAATCTCCTCAACGAGAACATCCGCAACTCGGTGTCCTACACCAAGGACGAGGTGCTGATGCCCGGCATCGGCGTGCGGGCGTTTGCGAACTTCAAGTTCTGAAAGCGCGATAGCTAGCCGGAGCTCATCGCGCTTCGGCTAGAGTGGCTGCATCGGGGGAAGCCTCTGCCGCCTCCCGAAACAGCACGGCGAACAGCAGGGTCCACAATGTCAGGAGAGAAATGGGGATCGTGTAGTATGGCGTCGCGATCGGATAGGTGAAGAAGAAGGCGAGGTTGAGCGCCAGATTGGCCAACGTGAGCAGCGCGACACGGCGAATGCCGTTCGCCTGCCGCAACAGCCAGATCGAGCCTGCAATTCCGATGACGATCAGCAAGGTCTGGAGCGGGTCGGCGAGATAGTCCCGGACCACCGCGAACGAAAAATCCAGCGGCCTGACATCGGGGTTGTTGCCGTAGGTCGACGCGAACGGACTGCCGGCGTTGACGGCGTAAGAGACGATGGTCGGGATCACGCCGGCCAGCAACGCGAGGCCGAACACGAGCCCCTGCAAGAACCGGGACAACGTCCGTTCCGCAAGGAACGCGACGAGGAGAAACAGGCCATAGCCGGACGCCAGGAAGAGATTGGCCAACCGGAAATCGACGGTCAGTCCGAGCAGGAAACCGATCGGCGCCAGCGGCCAAATCCTCGGTTGAGATCGCGGGCTCGCCAGCCATCGCGCCGTGAGACATCCCGCGAGCGCGCAGACGACGACCGTCGGGGCCATCGAATAGCTCGCCTTGACCGGATTGACCATCGGGTAGATCGCAAGACAGCCGAACGTCCCGGCCATCAGGACCGACCGCATGCTGCGCGCGAGAGAAAGCGCAAACAGCGCAAAGCCGAGCACGATAATGGTCGCCAGCATGTACATGGGCACGACCTGGTGACCTGGCGGAAACAGCGCCAACACGAGGCCGACACCCGGCGGATATTGAATGACGACCTTCCCCGTGGCCGGCATCAGATTGTGACAGGGCGCCGCGGTCGTATCGTTCCAGTCCGGGTAGCCGATCTCCTTCAGCTTCGCTTTCTGATAGCCATCGTCGTCGCGGCCGAGGTTGGTGTCGAAGCCCTCCACCAGCCCGAACCTCTGGAACAGATGCGCCTGCCTGAGGTAGCAGATGTCGTCATAGACGCCGCGCGCCTCATTCCACCGCATCATGGTCCAGAAATGGCCGACCAGCACCGCGAGAAACAACACGGCGAAGACGGCTTTGCTGGTGTGGATCTTCTTCATCGGGGATCATGATGCGACGGAGGCGGCGCTGCTTTAGCGGAATGCAAGATAGAGATTGGACGATAGCGGGCCGAGCGACAAACCGGTGTAGCCCACGGCCGCGGACTTAGGGGTGGAGGACTTGGCGGCGAGCCCCAGCAGCCGTTTTCGCGTCATCAGGATCAGGTTCTGCTCGTCGGTCCATTCCGACTTGCCGGCGATCCTGCAGGCGATCCTGAAGGTGCCGTCCAAATAATGCGCCAGCGGGATGGCGGTGTGGTGCTCGACCGGAAAGAACCTGTTGGGCACGGTGATGAACACCCGCCGCGCGACGCGGCAAAGCTCCTCGACCAGGAGCACCTGATTTTCATGGCTACTGGCATGCTCGAGCACGGCATTGGACGTCGCGACATCGAACGCATTGTCGTTGAACGGCAGCCGTGTATTCGGTTCGATCTGCACGTAACGGCAAAGCGGAAAAGCCGCCTTGAACCCGATTCCTTCGCCGAGCCCGCACGCCGTGATCTTGTGCTGATGCGGGTAGCTTCGCTCCAGCACGTTCGCGCCGTCGTTGATCACGTCGGATACGCCGACATCCAGGATCTCGTCCAAGGCAGACGGCTGCATGCGGGCGATGAAATCCTGGTAGATGCGGTCGCGCGCGGCGATCAGCAGCTTTTCCGCCGTGCTCCCGGACGCCACTTCCCGGTAATATTGCTGATCGACCGGCACTGCCCTACCTTCATGTGAGCTTCGAAGCGATGGCGTCAGGTGCGCGTCTTGCTCCAGTCCGGGCCGATCGGCCCCGATACGCCTTCGAACGCGCCCTCGACCAGCTCGATGACGAGGAGCCGGCTGTAATCGACCGGGCCCGGCATGGTGACGCGTCCCTTGGCGACCTGCTTGAAGCCGACGCGGCTGTAATAGGGCTCGTCGCCGACCAGCAGCACCAGGCGATGGCCCTGCGCCTTCGCATCCGTCAGTGCGCGCTCGAGCAGCAGCCGGCCGACGCCGCGGCTGCGGAACGGAGGCTCGACCGTCAGGGGCCCGAGCAGCAGTGCCGGCGTGTCACCGACGCAAATCGGCAATTGCCGTACGGATCCGACCAGCAACGTACCGACGCGGGCGGTGAAGGATAGATCGAGCACATGATCCACATGCTCGCGGATTCGGTACGCGCTGAGCACGAAGCGGCCGGGTCCGAAGGTGCGTTCGTGCAGCCGCTCGATCGCCTGAGCATCGCCGGCGGCTTCCGACCGGATGGTGAGGGAGAGATCGTTCATCGCGTCGGCGGGATATCACCTTGGAGGGCAGCGGTCCATGGGATTGCGCCCTGCCCCCGGGGGCAATTTCAGCTCCTCCAGAGCGGCGGCTGGGACAGGTAGGCGAGCATCTTTATTTCCCGCCGCCCGCGCGTCACGGTGTCGAGCACGAGCCCCGACGAAGCCGAAAGCAGCGCCATGATCATCAGACCCATGGAGAGCACGGCGGTGGGCAGGCGCGGGACGAGGCCGGTTTCGAGGAAGGTGATCACGACGGGCAGCCCGAAAGCGATCGACAGCAGCGCGAGCACGATGCCGATCGCCGAAAAGAAGCGCAGCGGCCGCTCCGACCGGTTGAGCTTCAGCATCGTGTTGAAGATGCGCAACCCGTCCTGCCAGGTATCGAGCTTGGAGAAGGAGCCTTCCGGGCGCGCGTAATAGGGCGTCTCGACCTCGGCGACCGGCAGCGACAATTCCAGCGCATAGACCGCGAACTCGGTCTCGATCTCGAAGCCACCGGACAGGACCGGGAAGGATTTGACGAAGCGGCGCGAGAACACGCGGTAGCCGGACAGGATGTCCTTGAAGGCGTGGCCGAAGGTCGATGCCAGGAAACCGGTGAACAGCCGGTTGCCGATGCGATGACCGCGCCGGTAGGCCGCTTGCGATTGATCGACTCGCAGACCGACAACCATATCCAGATGCTCGTCGAGGAGCTCGTCGATCATGCGCGACGCGCTCGGCGCGTCGTAGGTCGCATCGCCATCGACGAGCACGTAGATGTCGGCCTCGATGTCCGCGAACATGCGGCGCACGACGTGACCTTTGCCCTGGCGCCGTTCGCTGCGCACGATCGCTCCCGCCTCGCGCGCGACCGCCGCGGTGCGATCGGTCGAATTGTTGTCGTACACGTAGACCTCGGCCGCAGGCAGGGCCTTGCGGAAATCAGCGACGACCGTCGCGACGGCGGCTTCCTCATTGTAGCAGGGCACCAGCACGGCGACCCGAAATGGCCATGACCTCGTCGATTCAGACAATCTTCATCCCTCGTCCATGCGCCGACACCGCAGGTGCGGCGATTTACTAGCACAGGCAGCCATCATCGCCACGTCGCAATCCGCGGCCTGTCGTGCAGGACTTCCGCGATCCGCAACCGCGTGCCGGGCGTGGTCCCCTCGGGCAGCGCGGTGACCGCGAAGAACCCGCACTCGGCGATCTCGTGGTTGGGCGCGGGCAGGCGATCCTGCTTGAACTGCCTGACGACGTAGACCGCGACATGGTCGCGGCGGGACACGTGGCTGTTGAGGAAGATGCCGTGCAGCACGGCATCGCCAGTGAGATCGATATCGCCCTCCTCCTTGAGCTCGCGGCGCATCGCCTGCTCCATGGTCTCGCCGAGATCGACGCCGCCGCCGGGCAGATACCAGCCCGTGACGTAGCTGTGCCTGACCAGGAACACCCTGGTGTCGGCATCCAGCACCACGGCGCGGACGCCGAGCGTCATGCCGCGGACCAGCAGGAAATAGGCGTGGAAGATTTGCCGCAGCAACGGCTCGAATCTGCGTCGGACGCTGTTCAGACGATCCGCCATCGGGCTCCCTTGATGCCCCGCTTGCACCTGGCCTGCGACCTTGCCATTACAGCGGGCGAATAGCGAGGCAATCGCCCCCAATGGCCCCCTTCACGCTCGCCCATCTGTCGGACCCGCATCTGCCGCCGCTGCCGAAGCCGCGGCTGATCGAGCTCGCGGGCAAGCGCGCGTTCGGCTATGTCAACTGGACGCGCAACCGTCACAAGTATCAGCGCCGCGAGGTGCTCGACGCACTCGTCGCCGACATGAAGGCGCAAGGTCCCGACCACATCGCGGTCACAGGCGATCTCGTCAATCTGGCGCTGGAGGCGGAATTCGCGCCGGCGCGCGCCTGGCTCGAGGGCCTCGGTCCGCCCGACCGCGTCACCACGATTCCCGGCAATCACGACGCTTATGTCCGCGCCACCTTTCATCGCTTCGGCGAAACCTTCGCGCCCTATCTTGCGGGTGACGATGGCCGCATCGGCTTTCCGAGCCTGCGCCGGCGCGGGCCGCTCGCGCTGATCAGCCTGTCCACGGCGGTGCCCACCTTGCCGCTGATGGCGACAGGCACGCTCGGACGCGATCAGCTCGCGTCGCTCGAAGAGATGCTCGAGCGGTTCGCAGCCGAGGACGTCTTTCGCGTGCTGCTGGTGCATCATCCACTGAAGTCCGGCGCGCGCCACAAGCGGATGATCGACTCGGCCGAGCTGCTGACGCTCTTGAAACGCCACGGCGTCGAGCTGATCCTGCACGGGCACGACCACATTCATTCGACGATGTGGTTCGAAGGCCCCAACGGCAATATTCCGGCGCTCGGCGTGCCGTCGGCCTCCGCGCTCGCGCACGGGCACACCCCGGCTGCGGCCTACAATCTGTTCACGATCGAGAAGGACAACACCGGCTGGCGTTGCGAGCAGACGGTGCGGAGCCTGGGGGCTGGACTTCAGATCGGGCAGATCAAGCATGTGAAGTTGATTTAGACCGCTGTCATTCCGGGGCATGCGAAGCATGAACCCGGAATCCATCGGGCCGCGATACGTGCTGATAAATGGATTCCGGGTTCGCGCTTCGCGCGCCCCGGAATGACGACGCCTCACCAGCTCCGCAGGGCCGCAAGCACGGCAACCCCGAACAGTGCGGCGGCACCGAGCACGAACCCCAGCACGAATGGCCAGAGGCGCGAGCGGCGCTGCGGCTGCGCGACCTCGGGCTTCGGCTCGGGCGGGACCACCATCGCATGCTCGCGCTCGATCATGCGGCGCGCGACGTAATCGGTCACGGCCTCGACGATGACAGCGGTGTCGTGCGATTCGGCGAGCACGATGCGGCCGAAGCGGGTGTCCTGCACGAAGCGGTACATCCGCTTGTCGCGCCCCATCACGATGTGCGCGACGACGTCGATCCAGAGCCTGGGCGTATCGCCCTGGCTGATACCGCGGTCGAACAGGTCGATCTTGTCAGGCACCTGCGCGAACAGAGGATCGAGCGAATCGTTGAGGATCTCGAGCCGTGCCACCTCGGCATCGCGCAAATCGACGACGACGCCGGTCCGGTCGGCAGCCTCGATCCGCGCCCGCAACAGTGCATCGCGCAGCCGCACCGGGCGCGGCTGGCTGGGATGGATCCCGCTGGTCTCGGGCTCTGACATTGGCGGCCTCGTCCTCACTTGGCCGGATTAACCTATCAGCAACCAATGTGCCCGCAAAGGCCCTACAATTCCAGTTACTTACGGAGCCCACAGGCTATTCACCTGTGCCAAAAACAGACGGTCCCACCCGGCTTGCGCCGGATGGGACCCTCCGTCCTTGGACGTCTTCTTATTCAGATTGGCATGTTAGTTCAGATTCTCACGCCGAGACCCGCGACGGCTCTTCCACGATCGAGAAGCGGACGCCCGCCTTGTGGCGGTTCTCTTCCGAGACCGAGCGCCAGGCGTCCTCGGCCTCCTTGCGGGTCTTGAACGGACCCTGCACCTGGGCCGAGCCTTCCACCAGCTTGTGGAAGTTCATCGAGCCGAACTCGCCGCCGATCACCCAGAAATTGCTGTTGGTCATTGTCAGTCTCCTGTCGATTAGCGTGATGCGTTAGCCGAACTGGTTCATCGTGTTGTGGGCGCCGCCCGCCTTCAGGGCAGCCTCGCCGGCGAAGTATTCCTTGTGGTCGTCGCCGATGTCGGAGCCGGCCATGTTCTGATGCTTGGCGCAGGCGATACCCTGACGGATCTCGGCGCGCTGGACGTTCTTGACATAGCCGAGCATGCCCTGGTCGCCGAAATATTCCTTCGCCAGATTGTCGGTCGAGAGCGCCGCCGTGTGGTAGGTCGGCAACGTGATCAGGTGGTGGAAGATGCCGGCACGCTTAGCCGAATCCGCCTGGAAGGTGCGGATGCGCTCGTCGGCTTCCTTTGCCAGCGGCGTATCGTCGTATTCCACCTTCATCAGCTCGGCACGATTGTACTTGCTGACGTCTTGGCCGGCTTCCTTCATCGCATCGTAGACCTGCCAACGGAAGTTGAGGGTCCAGTTGAACGAGGGCGAGTTGTTGTAGGCCAGCTTCGCGTTCGGAACCACCTTGCGGATCCGGTCGACCATCTTGGCGATCTGCTCGATATGCGGCTTCTCGGTCTCGATCCAGAGCAGGTCGGCGCCGTTCTGCAGCGAGGTGATGCAGTCCAGCACGCAGCGGTCTTCGCCGGTGCCCGGGCGGAACTGATAGAGATTGGAGGGCAGCCGCTTCGGACGCATCATCTTGCCGTTGCGGTTGATGATGACGTCGCCATTGCGGGCGTTCTCCGCCGTCACTTCCTCGCAATCCAGGAAGCTGTTGTACTGGTCGCCGAGGTCACCGGGCTTGTGGCTGACCGCAATCTGCTGGGTCAGGCCGGCACCGAGCGAGTCGGTACGGGTCACGACGATGCCGTCTTCGACGCCGAGTTCGAGGAACGCGTGGCGGCAGGCCCGGATCTTGGCGAGGAACACCTCGTGCGGCACCGTGACCTTGCCGTCCTGGTGGCCGCACTGCTTCTCGTCCGAGACCTGGTTCTCGATCTGGAGCGCGCAGGCACCCGCCTCGATCATCTTCTTGGCGAGCAGATAGGTCGCCTCCGCATTGCCGAAGCCGGCGTCGATGTCGGCGATGACGGGCACGACATGGGTCTGGAAGTTGTCGATCTTCTCGATCAACTCCTTCTCTCGGGTCTTGTCGCCTTCCTTGCGGGCCTTATCGAGGTTGCGGAAGATATCGTTCAGCTCGCGCGAGTCGGCCTGACGCAGGAAGGTGTAGAGTTCTTCGATCAGCGCCGGCACCGAGGTCTTCTCGTGCATCGACTGGTCCGGCAGCGGGCCGAACTCGGAGCGCAGCGCCGCGATCATCCAGCCGGACAGGTACAAATAGGTGCGATCGGTCTTGCCAAAGTGCTTCTTGACCGAGATCAGCTTCTGCTGGGCGATGAAGCCGTGCCAGCAGCCCAGCGACTGCGTGTACTTGGTGGGATCGCCGTCATAGGCGGCCATGTCGGCTCGCATCAGCGCCGCGGTGTAGCGGGCGATATCCAGGCCGGTCTTGAAGCGATTCTGCAGGCGCATGCGGGCGACGGCCTCGGCCGACACCCCGTTCCAGGTCGGCTGGGTCTCCAGGAGCGACCGGGCCGCCTCGACCTCGCTCTGATACGAGGCGGGGGCCTGGAGGGTGCTGATGCCGCGGGGCTGGTAATTCATGTGCCTGATCCTTTCGCTGACGATGGCCACCAGCCATCGACATTCTTGACAATGCATTGCGAGATGCGTGTCAGAAGCTAAACGCGAGAAAGCTCAGCTCGTATAGTGGGCTTGTATTTGAATGGTGATGTCATGTAACATCGGTACTTGTAATAGATGTCACTTTGTAAATCTTGTAAATAAAATTGGTCAACAAGCCTGCCCTTGATGCCTCCGGAGACCTGAGAATGCCCGCCGGTTCCAGCAAGAAGCTCTTCGTCGGCCCGCGCTTCCGGCGGATCCGACAGCAATTGGGGCTGTCGCAGACCCAAATCGCCGAGGGGCTCGGGATCTCGCCGAGCTATGTCAATCTGATCGAGCGCAACCAGCGTCCGGTGACCGCACAGATCCTGCTGCGGCTGGCCGAAACCTACGACCTCGACCTGCGCGACCTCGCGACCGCCGACGAGGACCGCTTCTTCGCCGAACTCAACGAGATTTTCTCCGACCCGCTGTTCCGCCAGATCGACGTTCCCAAGCAGGAACTGCGCGACCTCGCCGAGCTCTGCCCGGGCGTCACCCATGCGCTGCAACGGCTCTATGCCGCCTATACCGAGGCCCGCCAGGGCGAGACGCTGGCCGCGGCACAAATGGCCGACCGCGACGTCGGCACCCGCTATGAGGCCAATCCGGTCGAGCGCGTCCGCGAGCTGATCGAGGCCAACCGCAACTACTTTCCGGAACTCGAGCAGGCCGCGGAGACTTTGCGCGACGAGCTGAACGTGCCGGCCGAAGAGCTTTATGCGGCGCTCGCGGCGCGGCTGCGCGAAAAGCATTCGATCCAGACCCGCATCATGCCCGTGGACGTGATGCGCGAGACGCTGAGGCGCTTCGACCGCCACCGGCGCCAGCTCCTGATCTCCGAGCTGGTCGACCCGCCCGGCCGCGCGTTCCAGCTCGCCTTCCAGCTTGGTCTCGTTGAATGCACGCAGCATCTGGAGACCATCATCGGCCGCGCCGGCCCGCTCGACGACACACCGCGCCGCCTGTTCCGGATCACGCTCGGCAACTATTTTGCGGCCGCCGTGATGATGCCCTACCCGGCTTTCCTGGCTGCCGCCGAAGCATTGAACTACGACATCCATCTGCTGGCACAGCGCTTCAATTCCGGCTTCGAGCAGGTCTGCCATCGGCTCACCACCCTGCAGCGGCCGAACGCGCGCGGCATCCCGTTCTTCCTGCTTCGTGTCGACAATGCCGGCAACGTCTCGAAGCGATTTTCATCGGGCACGTTCCCGTTCTCGAAATTCGGCGGCACTTGTCCGCTGTGGAACGTGCACTCGACCTTCGACACGCCTGATCGCCTGCTGAAGCAGGTGATCGAGCTGCCCGACGGCACGCGCTATTTCTCGATTGCGCAGATGGTGCGCCGCCCCGTCGCGCCGCACCCGCTGCCGCAGCCGCGCTTCGCCATCGGCCTCGGCTGCGAAATCCGTCACGCCGCGCGCCTCGTCTACGCTGCCGGCATCGATCTGGAGAAAACGGAGGGCACGCCGATCGGCGTCAACTGCCGCCTCTGCGAGCGCGAAAACTGCGCCCAGCGCGCCGAGCCGCCGATCACGCGCACGCTGATCCTGGACGAAACGACGCGGCGGGTGTCGAGTTTTGCGTTCTCGAATGCGCGGGAGTTGTGAAGGGGCACATCTACCTCCTCGTCATTGCGAGCGAAGCGAAGCAATCCAGACTGTCTCCGCAGTGACAGCCTGGATTGCTTCGTCGCTTCGCTCCTCGCAATGACGAAGGACTTACGCCAGCGTATGCACGATCACCGGACCCGCGGCGGCGCGGGCGTCGCCGGCAAGCAGCGAGCCCAGATCCTTCTCGATCCAGGCGATCGCACGCCTGTTCGCCTCCTCCGCCTGCTCGAACTTGTCGAAGATCGATATCGCCGTGACCGTGTCGTCGCCGGCATAGACGACGTAATAGGCGCGGAAGCCGTCGACGTCGCTGATGATCGGAACAGCGCCTTCCTTGATACGGCGCGCCAGCTCTTCGGCGCTCCCGCTTTTCGCCTTGGCCTGACGGATGGCGGCATACATGGCATCCTCCCTTCCGGCTATCTGGTGTGGGGCTTGGTGCCCGGATCGCATGCTACGCCGAAGCGCGCGGGCAATCCACGCTTGGTTAATCCGGCACTAATTCCCTTCCGCGATCTGCAACCATCGATTAAGCACGCCTCAACATCGCTGCCTTAGTCTCGCCCCACTCACTTTTCGCAAACAACGGCGGCTTATTCTGCCGCGTGAAGTGACATCAGGGGGTTCATCATGCGCATTGGGTTGCTGCTGACCGCGACCATTGTCGGCGCGCTCTTTGCCGATCCGTCCCATGCCGGACCGCTGGATGCGTCCGCCGGCGCAGCGCAGGCGCTACCGCCGGGCTTCCAGAGCTACCGCGGCTACATGTTCGACCTGTCGGAGAATTCGGACCGCAAGGATGTCGACAAGCTCACCGACAATGTGAAGAGCCAGATCGATGTGGTCGAGGCCGCCGGCCTCTCGCCGCGCGTGCTGCGCTTCTTCCGCACCGTCCCGATCATCGCCAGCGAGCTCGCCTGCCTCGACGAAGGCGCCGCGACTGCCTGCTACGGCCGGGTCACGCCTGACATCCAGCGCACCGCTCCCCGCACACTGACGGTCTGGGACCCCAACAAGCAGCGCTGGAGCAATCCGAACGCCGTCGACCTCGCGGTCGATTCCGGCCTTGGCGTGATCATGCTGCGGCCGGACATGATGCGTTACGAAAAGGAAGCCGTGCTGCTGCACGAGCTGCTGCACGCCTACCACGCGCGGCTGTTGCCGGACGGCTACGCCAACAAGGGCGTGATCGGCTATTACGCCTACGCCAAGTCCAAGGATCTCCTGCCCAAGGAATCCTACGCGCTGAAGAATCACATGGAGTTCTTCGCGGTAACCGCCAGCATCTTCCTGGCCGGGAAGAGCGAATTCCACGACCCGAAGTCGCGCGAGGCGCTCAAGGAGAAGTTGCCGGACTATTATAAATATCTGGTCGGCGTGTTCGGCTTCGACCCCGATCCGGCAGCACCAAGTGGGCCGGTCGCTTCGCTGAAGTAAGGCAGACAGCGCCAAACCCAGCCAGAGAGCCGCGCGCGCAGCGCGGCTTTTTTGTTTTGGTCAACAGAAGCTGCGGATGACGCGTGGCCGGGAATTGCCAAGGTGGGGCCCGATCTGCATAGTCCCGCCCGCATCGATACCGTTTTCGAAGAGGATAGAACAACATGGCGGAAGCCGACCTGGATGTCGTGATCCGGCAACTGGCCAGACAGCTGCATACGGGCCTGATGACCCGCGCCAAGGAGCGGCGGGACCGATTCAACGGCCTTGCGGCCAAGGCCAAGGGCAAGGAGACCGGCGACCGCTTCAAGATGATGGCCAAGGCCACCATGGAGCAGGCCATTGCCGCCGCCAAGCGCCTGCAGATGTCCGCCGACAACGTCGCCGACAGCTACGCGCGGTCGATGCGGATCGCCGCCAGCACGCCTGTCGCCGTGAAGGTGGAGAAGAAGGCGCCCAAGGAAAAGCCGGCCAAGAAAGCGAAGAAGGCCAAAGCCAAGAAGGCGAAGTAGACGCTCACTTTCCTGGAGCGACGAGCCGGGTCGGCTCGGCGCTCGCCAGTTCGGCGAGCTTTGCGCGTGCCGCGTCGCGGGTGCGGACGTCCTTGCCGGCGGGCAGCGCCAGCGCGGCCTCGAAATCGGCGCGCGCCTCATTCGCCTGGCCCCGGGCGAGGAAGGCGAGGCCGCGGTCGAGCCGAGGCTGCGCATCCGAGGGGTCGAGGCGGACCGCGGTGTTGTAGCTCAGGATCGCGCGATCGAGATCGCCGGCGGCCGCGAGCGCGAGACCGCGCTGGTGATAGGGCGCGGCGTGCCTGGGATCATGCGCGATCGCCTCGTCGTAATCCTCGATGGCAAGTTCGAGGTCGCCGTTCTGCCGGCGCGCCAACGCCCGATCGCGATAGAGCGAGGCGCGGTTGGGGTTGAGATGGATAGCCTCGTCGAAATCCGCGATCGCCCGCCGCCAGTCGCCGTGGCGCAACGCGATCCGTCCACGCCCCTCATAGGCGAAAGCGATCAGCGAGCCGCGCAGCGGCGAGAAGCCGATCACCGCCGAGCAGATGTCGGGCTCGTCCTCGTCCCCGCAATTGACGACGGTGTGCGTGGACAGGCCAATCAGCATGCCCAGGGCAATCAACAATGGTACTGCAGCTTTGGTCATCTTCGAGGGTGGCAGGCAGAGGGCCGGCCACGCATCCCCTTTCGCAGGAACTGTCACGGCAGGGTGTTAACACCGGCCGGGACCGCCCTGTGTGCGACAGGTCACAAAGCGAGCAAATTCGCGCTGCTTCCGCGTCAGCCCCAAGGGCCGCGTGAAGAAGAGCGGCCCCATGGGCTCCGCGGCGGATAGTTCTCATTGGCGCCGACCGACGGCGAGGCCTGCGCACCGAGCTCGGCTGCGAGCTGCTGAAGTGCCGCGATGCGATTCTGCGTCGAAGGATGGGTGGCGAACAGATTGTCGACGCCGTGGCCCGACAGCGGATTGATGATGAACATGTGCGCGGTGGCGGGATTTCGCTCCGCCTCGACATTCGGGACCTGATGCGCAGCGCCTTCGATCTTCACCAGCGCCGATGCCAGCCACATCGGCTGACCCGCGATGCGTGCGCCGAGATTGTCCGCGGCGTATTCGCGCGTACGACTGATCGCCATCTGCACCAGCATGGCGCCGATCGGGGCGAGGATCATCATCAGGATCGAGCCGACGATACCCGGACCATTGTTGTCGCGGTTGCCTCCGAAGAACATGCCGAACTGCGCCAGCATCGAGATCGCGCCTGCAATGGTCGCGGTCACAGTCATCAGCAGCGTGTCGTGGTGCTTGATATGAGCGAGCTCGTGCGCGATCACGCCGGCGAGCTCCTCGCGGCTGAGCTGGCGCATCAACCCGGTGGTGACCGCAACCGCGGCATTCTCGGGATTGCGCCCGGTGGCAAACGCGTTGGGCTGCGGCTCGTCCATCAGGAACACGCGCGGCATCGGCAAGCCGGCCCGGCCCGCCAGCTCGGCGACGAGCCCGACCAGCTCCGGTGCGCTGCTGCGGTCGACCTCATGGGCGCCATACATGGACAGCACCATGCGGTCGGAGTTCCAGTAGGTGAAGAGATTGGTCGCCGCGGCAATGACGAGCGCAATCATGGCGCCGCCGGCACCGCCGATCAGATAGCCGATGCCCATGAACAGGGCGGTGAGGCCTGCAAGCAGCATTGCGGTACGAAGATAGTTCATGGCCGTCTCCCGAGGCCGGCCGTGGCCGCTGGAGGCGTTGCAGGCCGGCAAGCATGAGGTAGGGATGCCCCCCGTCCGCGTGCAAGGTTTCAAGGTGCGTCGCGGAGCCGCGGCCATTGACCAACATTGCTTTTCCGTCATGCCCGGGCTTGTCCCGGGCATCCACGTTCTCCCTCCGGCGCAAGGCCGAAAGCGTGAATGGCCGGGACAAGCCCGGCCATGACGAAAGGATGGTTTGAGGCGCTCAATTCCCTTAAGCTTTGGCAAGATTCCCCACGCGCCCTCCCCCCGGAAACCTCATGCTCCAGACCCGATTTGCGATCGCGGCCGTCACTCTTGTCGCGCTGTCTGCAACCGCCTCCGCCCAGTTCGCGCCAGCGCCCGCAAAACCAGCAGCCCCCAGGGCGACCGCGCCGTCGCCGCGCGCGGCGGCGTGCCATAACGGCGCGAACTTCGATCGGTTTCTGGCCGACGTGAAACAACAGGCCGTTGCCGCCGGCGTGTCGCAGCGGACGATCGCGGCGGCCGCGCCTTACCTCGTCTACGACCAGGGCATCGTCAATCGCGATCGCGGCCAGCGCGTGTTCGGCCAGCTCTTCACCGAATTTGCCGGCCGCATGGCCGCGCCCTATCGCATGCAGAACGGCCAGCAGCACATCAAGCAACATGCGGCCGCATTCGCGCGCGCGGAAAAGGAATACGGCGTGCCGCCGGCGGTGATCGCAGCGTTCTGGGGACTGGAGAGCGATTTCGGCGTCAACATGGGCAATCTGCCGACGCTGAAATCGCTGGTGTCGCTGGCCTATGATTGCCGCCGCTCGGAGATGTTCGTGAACGAGACCATTGCCGCGCTGAAGATCATCGACCGCGGCGATTTGCATCCTGACGAGATGGTCGGCTCCTGGGCCGGCGAGCTCGGACAGACCCAGTTCCTGCCCGTGCATTACGTCAACTATGCCGTCGACTATGACGGCGACGGACGACGCGATCTCCTCCGCAGCGAGGACGACGTGATCGGCTCGACCGCGAACTACATCGCCAACGGATTGAAGTGGCGGCGCGGCGAGCCGTGGCTGGAAGAGATCAAGGTGCCGCAAAACCTGCCGTGGGATCAGACCGACCTCACGGTGCAGCTGCCGCGCTCGAAATGGGCGCAGCTCGGCGTGACCTATCCCGACGGCAGGCCGCTGCCGAACGACAATCTTGCGGCCTCCGTGCTGCTGCCGATGGGGCGCTTCGGGCCAGCCTTCATGGCGTACCCGAATTTCGCGGCCTACACCGAGTGGAATAACTCGCTGATCTATTCGACCACCGCAGGCTATCTCGCTACCCGCATCGCGGGCGCGGCTCCGATGCGAAAGCCGTCCACACCGGTCGCGCAGCTGCCGTTCAACGAGCTCAAGCAATTGCAGCAGCTTCTGGTCCAGGCCGGCTTCAATGTCGGCAAGGTCGACGGCGTGCTGGGCCAGCAGAGCCGCGCCGCGGTGAAGGCGATGCAGATCAAATACGGTCTGCCCGCGGATTCCTGGCCGACCGCCGAGCTTTTGGCCCGAATGCGCGGTGGCACGGCACAGGCGCAGCCGGCGGGGACGATCCGCTAAGCACTAGAATTACTGGATGCCCCGCGAAAGCGGGGCATCCAGTACGCCGCGGCCTATCGATTCAATCACAGCTGCCTCGGAGTACTGGATCGTCCGGTCAAGCCGGACGATGACAGCGGGGGGCGCCGATAGCACCACAAGCCCGCCCGGTAGAATTTTCGCACTGCACAAGCCGCTCCCGCGATTGTATTTTTCCATGAGGTTCCCATGTGAGTGGCTCAGGTTTCTCCTGAGATTTCCCACCACAATAGCGAGCATCACATGTCCTTCCACGACGCCGTCGTTCCCGCCTATTTGCAAATGCTGAACAGCCTGACCGGCCTGCTCACGAAAGCCGAGGCGCATTGCGCGGCCAAGAAGGTCGATCCCGCCGTCCTGCTGGGCTCCCGCCTGTTTCCGGACATGCTGCCGCTCTCGAAGCAGATCCAGCTGGTCAGCGATTTTGCAGCCAAAGGCTGCGCCCGGCTGACCCATAGCGAAGTGCCCTCCACAGCAGACACCGAGACTAGCTTTGCCGAATTGAAGCAGCGGCTCGCCAAGACCATCGACTATGTGAAATCGTTCAAGCCCGAGCAGTTCGAGGGCGCCGACACCAAGGACGTCACCTTCCCGGCCGGTCCCGACAAATCCATCACCATGAAGGGCCAGCAATTCCTCAGCGCGTTCTCGCTGCCCAACTTCTATTTCCACGCCGCCACCGCCCACGGCCTTCTGCGCCACGCCGGCGTCGAGGTCGGCAAACGCGATTTCCTCGGCGCTAACTAATACCCGATGATTCAGGCGGCCGCGGCGGGAGATCGAATCTGCTGCCGCGGCTGAAATTGCACATGCTTTATGCTGCGTAGCCCCGCTGCGCATCTCGCCTGCAGTTTCCGTATGGCTCCTCCCTTGCGCTGATTGCCGCGATGCACAAGTGTTCCGGATCTCTCACCGCCTGGAAGCATTCTCATGAGCCGTTCGACCAAATTGTTTGAGACCTACAAGCTCGGCCCGATCACGCTGGCGAACCGTTTCGTGATGGCGCCGCTGACGCGCAACCGCGCCTTTCCCGGCACCTTCGTACCGGGCGCGCTCGCCGCCGACTATTACGCCCAGCGTGCTTCTGCGGGGCTTCTGATCACCGAAGCGAGCCAGGTCTCGCAGCAGGGCCAAGGCTACCAGGACACCCCCGGCATCTATTCCAAGGAGCAGGTTGCCGGCTGGCGCAAGGTCACCGATCAGGTGCACCAGCGCGGCGGCAAGATCTTCATCCAGCTCTGGCATGTCGGCCGCATTTCGCATGTCGACCTTCAGGCCAATGGCGCAGCCCCGGTGGCACCGAGCGCGATCCGCGCCAAGGGCAAGACCTTCGTCAACGGCGGCTTCGCTGACGTCTCTGAGCCCCGTGCGCTCGAACTCTCCGAAATTCCAGGGATCATCGACGATTTCAAGCGCGCCACGAAGAATGCGCTCGAAGCCGGCTTCGACGGCGTCGAGATCCACGGCGCCAACGGCTATCTGCTCGAGCAGTTCGCCAAGGACGGCACCAACAAGCGTACTGACGCCTATGGCGGCTCGATCGAGAACCGCGCGCGACTGATGCTGGAAGTCTCCAGGGCCGTCGTGGCGGAGGCCGGAGCCGATCGTACCGGCATCCGCATCTCGCCGGTGACGCCTGCTAACGACATCTCGGATTCGAACCCGCAAGCCCTGTACGACCATATCGTCGATGGTCTCGCGGCGCTGAAGCTCGTCTATCTCCATGTCGTCGAGGGCGCCACCGGCGGTCCGCGCGACATCGCGCCGTTCGACTATGCGGGCGTGCGCAAGCGCTTCCCCGGCGCCTACATCGCCAACAACGGCTATGATTTCGATCTCGCCGCCAAGGTGCTGGACGCGAACGCGGCTGATCTCATCGCCTTCGGCAAGCCGTTCATCTCCAACCCCGATCTGGTCGAGCGCCTGAAGGCGGGCGCGACGCTGAACGATTGGGACAAGAACACGTTCTACGGCGGCGGCGCCAAGGGCTACACGGATTACCCGACGCTGGCGGCTGAGCCGGCTGAGTAAGGCGTCGTCGTCGCTCCACCCTCCGTCATTGCGAGGAGCGAAGCGACGAAGCAATCCAGACTACCTCCGTGGGAAGACTCTGGATTGCTTCGCTTCGCTCGCAATGACGTTGTGGAAGCAAAATCCACGACAATAAAAAGAAAAAGGCCGGGATTGCTCCCGGCCTTTCGTCGTTATGTTGAAGTGCCTTACTGCAGCGAAGCGCGCTTCGGGGGCTGTGCCGGCCACGACTTGATCAGGGTGTCGTAGTCGACCGTCTCGCCCTTCGGCTTCTCGTTGGCGAGCTTGCGCTGCGGGGCGATCGTGCCGTCCTTCTGGGCCTTGGCGAACCAGTACTCGGCCGTCTCCTTCTTGTGCAGCTTCGGACCGCAGGCGCCCTGCACGCCGGACTTCTCCAGACGCTCCATGACGGAGTCCTGGGCGGCGGCAAGGGAGTCCATCGCGGCTTGCGGCGTCTTCGTACCGGACGACGCATCGCCGATATTCTGCCACCACAGCTGCGCCAGCTTCGGATAGTCGGGCACGTTGTTGCCGGTCGGGGTCCACTGCACGCGCGCGGGCGAGCGGTAGAACTCGATCAGGCCGCCGAGCTTCGGCGCACGCTCGGTGAACGACTTGTCCCAGATGTCGGATTCACGAATGAACGTGAGACCGACATGGCTCTTCTTCAAGCTGACCGTCTTGGAGACGATGAACTGAAGATAGAGCCAGGCCGCCTTGCGGCGGTCAGCGGGAGTCGACTTCAGCAGCGTCGCCGAGCCCGCGTCCTGGTAGCCGAGCTTCATGCCTTCCTTCCAGTACGAACCGTGCGGCGACGGAGCCATACGCCATTTCGGCGTACCGTCCGCGTTCATCACGGCGATGCCCGGCTTCACCATGTCGGCGGTGAAGGCGGTGTACCAGAACATCTGCTGGGCGATATTGCCCTGCGCCGGCACCGGACCGGATTCGGAGAAGGTCATGCCCTGGGCCTGCGGCGGAGCATACTTCTTCATCCACTCGAGGTACTTGGTGATCGAGTAGACCGCGGCCGGACCGTTGGTGTCGCCACCACGCTCCACCGAGGAGCCGACCGGACGGCAGCCTTCCATGCGGATGCCCCATTCGTCGACGGGCAGACCGTTCGGGATGCCCTTGTCGCCGTTACCGGCCATCGACAGCCAGGCGTCGGTGAAACGCCATCCGAGCGACGGGTCCTTCTTGCCATAGTCCATATGGCCGTAGACCTTGACGCCGTTGATCTCCTTTATGTCGTTGGTGAAGAACTCGGCGATGTCTTCATAGGCCGACCAGTTCACCGGCACGCCGAGCTCGTAGCCGTACTTGGCCTTGAACTTGGCCTTGTAGTCGGGGTTGGTGAACCAGTCGTAGCGGAACCAGTAGAGGTTCGCGAACTGCTGGTCGGGCAGCTGATAGAGCTTGCCGTCCGGCGCCGTGCCGAACGACTTGCCGATGAAGTCGTTGACGTCGAGCATGGGATCGGTGACGTCCTTGCCCTCGCCGGTCATGTAATCCGACAGCGCGATGGTCTGGCCGTAGCGGAAGTGCGTGCCGATCAGGTCCGAATCGTTGATCCAGCCGTCGTACACGTTCTTGCCGGACTGCATCTGGGTCTGCAGCTTCTCGACCACGTCACCTTCCTGGATGATGTCGTGCTTGAGCTTGATGCCGGTGAGCTCGGAGAACGCCTTGGCCAGCGTCTGCGACTCGTATTCGTGGGTCGTGATGGTCTCGGAGACGACGTTGATCTCCATGCCCTTGAAGGGCTCGGCGGCCTTGGCGAACCACTCCAGCTCCTTCTTCTGCTCGTCTTTCGACAGCGTCGAGGGCTGGAATTCCGCGATCCACTTCTGGATCGCGGCGTCGTCGGCGGCGCGCACCGGCGCCGAGACGGCCAACGACACCGCGACCATGGCGGCGACGCTGGACATCGTCAGAAAGCTATTCTTGGTCAATGGACGTTCCCTTCTCCTAAACTGCCGCATGTTATTCCTCCGTTGCAGCGACAAACTTTTTACAGGCCCGGGTTGGTCCCGGATCTGGCCGTTCCTTCGCGGGCTAGACCGTGCGGAAAATGAGTACGGCCGTGGCCAGCGAAATTCCTGATGCGATCCAAAGGCGCGAAATTTCAACTCCGTCCTCGCCGATCGGCAGCGTGGCGAGGGCGTCGGTGCCGGCGAAGGCGATCCACAGCAAGTGGATGACCGCTGCCGTGATGAGGGAGATGAACAGGCGGTCGCCGCGCGTGGTGGGGATGCGCAGCACGCCGACGCGCTCGGCTTCGGGATAGGCCACCCCAAGCCAGGTCATCACGGCGAGCGTGCAGGCGAGCGCGACAAAGAAGATTGCCGTCGGCGGCGTCCAGGCCATCCATGCAATAGCTTCCATTGATGCCTCCCTAAACCCGACCGAGCGCGAAACCGCTCGCGATGTAGTTCCGAACGAACCAGATCACGAGCGCGCCCGGGATGATCGTCAGCACGCCGGCCGCAGCCAGCAGGCCCCAGTCCATGCCCGCGGCCGACACCGTGCGCGTCATGATCGCCGCGATCGGCTTGGCCTGCACCGAGGTCAGCGTGCGCGCCAGCAGCAGCTCGACCCAGGAGAACATGAAGCAGAAGAAGGCGGCGACGCCGATGCCGCTCGCAATCAGCGGCACCAGAATCTTGATGAAGAAGCGCGGGAAGGAATAGCCGTCGAGGAAGGCGGTCTCGTCGATCTCGCGCGGCACGCCGGAGACGAAGCCTTCCAGGATCCACACCGCCAGCGGGACGTTGAAGATGCAGTGCGCCAGCGCGACCGCCCAAGGCGTATCGAACAGGCCGATCGCCGAATAGAGATTGAAGAACGGCAGCGCATAGACCGCGGCCGGCGCCATGCGGTTCGACAGCAGCCAGAAGAACAGATGCTTGTCGCCGAGGAAGCGGTAGCGCGAAAACGCGTAGGCTGCCGGCAGCGCCACCGAGATCGAGATGATGGTGTTGAGGACGACATATTCCAGCGAGTTGATATAGCCGGAATACCAGCTCTCGTCGGTGAAGATGCGCTTGTAGTGCTGGAGCGTCGGCGCGTGTGGCCACAGCGTCATCGTCGAGACGATCTCGGCGTTGGTCTTGAAGCTCATGTTGACGAGCCAGTAGATCGGCAACAGCAGGAAGATCAAAAACAGCGCCATGATGAGGCGACGGCCGGGGATCGAATGCATCACGCGGCTCCTTCCTGCGGCTTCCGCTCGGCGCCGGCATTGGTCATGACGGTGTAGAAGATCCAGCAGACGATCAGGATGATGAGGTTGTAGACCAGCGACAGCGCGGCGGCCTTGCCGAGATCGAACTGGCCGAGCGCGATCTTGACCAGCTCGATCGACACGAAGGTCGTCGAGTTGCCGGGCCCACCACCCGTCACCACGAACGGTTCGGTGTAGATCATGAAACTGTCCATGAAGCGCAGCAGCACCGCGATCAGCAGCACACGATTCATCTTCGGCAGCTGGATCGCCTTGAACACCGCCCAGCGGGAGGCGCCATCGATCTGCGCCGCCTGATAATAGGCTTCGGGGATCGACTTCAGGCCGGCGTAGCACAGCAGCGCGACCAGGCTGGTCCAGTGCCAGACATCCATCACGATGACGGTGACCCAGGCGTCGATATCGTTGGAGACGTAATTGTAGTCGATACCGATGGCATTGAGAACATAGCCGAGCAGGCCGATATCGGGGCGGCCAAAGATCTGCCAGATCGTGCCGACCACGTTCCACGGGATCAGCAGCGGCAGCGCCAGGATGACGAGGCAGGCCGCAACCGTCCACCCCTGTCGCGGCATCGACAGCGCGACGACGATGCCGAGCGGCACCTCGATCGCGAGGATCACCAGCGAGAAGAACAGATTGCGCCCGAGCGAAGCCAGGAAGCGGCCGCCGAGATCGGTCGAGGGATCGAGCAATTCCTTGAACCAGCCGACACCGTTCCAGAAGAACTGGTTGTTGCCGAAGGTGTCCTGCATCGAATAGTTCACCACCGTCATCAACGGCAGCACCGCCGAGAAGGCGACGACCAGGAACACCGGCAGCACCAGGAACCAGGCTTTTTGGTTGACGGTCTTGTCCATCAGGCGGCTCCCTCCACCAGAAGGCTGTCGGCATAGACGTGGACGTGCGACGGGTCGAATTTCAGGCCGGCCGTGCCATCCGGGCTGGTGAAGCCGGCCGGCGCGCGGGCCGCGAGTTTTGCGTCGCCGAGCCTCGCACGCGCGAAACGGATGCGCCCGAGGTCGTCGACGCGTTCGATCTTTGCACTGAGCAGGCCAGGCGCAGGCGCGACGGCCTCGACGAATTCCGGACGGACGCCGATCTCGATCTTCGCGCTTGGCGGAAGGCTGTCGTAGCTGCGATTGAGCGCGATGACGTGACCGCCGATCCTGGCCTCGCGGCCCCTTACCTCGGCCGGCAAAATGTTCATGCCGGGCGAGCCAATGAAATAGCCGACGAAGGTGTGCGCCGGCTTGTCGAACAACTCGGCCGGCGTGCCGCTCTGCACCACGCGGCCGTCATGCATGACCACCACGGTGTCGGCGAAGGTCAGCGCTTCGGTCTGGTCGTGGGTGACGTAGATCATCGTCAGGTCGAGCTCGCGATGCAGCGCCTTCAGCTTGGAGCGGAGCTGCCATTTCAGCTCGGGGTCGATCACGGTGAGCGGCTCGTCGAACAGCACCGCGGCGACGTCCGAGCGGACCAGGCCGCGACCGAGCGAGATCTTCTGCTTGGCGTCAGCCGTGAGCCGCGTCGCCTTGCGGTTCAGATAGGGATCGAGGTCGAGCAGGCGGCCGATCTCGGCGACGCGCTTGTCGATCTCGGCCTTCGGTACACCGCGGTTCTTCAGAGGGAACGCCAAATTCTGCCCCACCGTCATTGTGTCGTAGATCACCGGAAACTGGAACACCTGGGCGATGTTGCGCTTCTGGGTTGACAGCGGTGTGATGTCCTCGCCGTCGAACAGGATTTTCCCGCGCGACGGGGTGATGATGCCCGAGATGACGTTGAGCAGCGTGGTCTTGCCGCAGCCGGACGGCCCGAGCAGCGCGTAGGCGCCGCCCTGTCGCCAGGTCATCGTGACAGGCTTGAGAGCAAAGCTGTCCTGCGGCGCATCATTGCCACCGTAGGAGTGAGCGAGATCGACGAGGTCAATGCGGGCCATGTCGCATCCCCCTCAAGCTTGTTTCTTTGACGCGTTTTCTTCACGCGAACCGCTCGGCACTTCGCTTGAAAACGCTATGGGACCGGGCGCTGCGACCAGGCGGTCGCCAGCGTCGAACACGAAAACGTCGTTGGGATCAAGCACGGCATCGATGGTCTGCCCGGGCTCGAACTCGTGCACGCCGTGCAACACCGCCACCCAGTTCGATCCGTCGCGGGTCAGATGCACGAAACTCTCCGAACCGGTGATCTCGGTCACCGTTACCGTGGCATGGAAGGCGTGGCGGTCGGTCTCGCCATTGGCAAGCGCGAGCTGATGGGCACGAAATCCGACGCGATAGGCGCCGTCCGCGAGCGAGGAATAGAGACCGGACGCCGGCGCGGCAATGCCGCCCGCATATTGCACCGAGCCGTTCTTTTTCTCGATGCCGACGAGATTGAGCGGCGGATCGGAGAACACCTGCGCGACGCGCAAGGTCTGCGGCCGCCGGTAGACGTTTGGCGTCTCGCCGATCTGGAGCGCCTTCCCCTCCCACATGCACACCGTGTTGCCGCCGAGCAGCAGCGCCTCGGTCGGCTCCGTGGTGGCATAAACGAAGATCGCACCGGACGCCTCGAAGATGCGCGGCAGCTCGGTGCGCAGCTCCTCGCGCAGCTTGTAGTCGAGATTGGCGAGCGGCTCGTCGAGCAGCACGAGGTCGGCGCCCTTCACCAGCGCGCGCGCCATCGCGGTTCGCTGCTGCTGGCCGCCGGAAAGCTGGAGCGGCGTGCGCTTCAGGAACGGCTCGAGCCTGAGCAGCCGGGCGGCTTCCGCGACCCGCGCCTCGATCTCGGCGCGCGGCTTGCCCTGCACGCGCAAGGGCGAAGCGATGTTCTCGTAGACCGACAGCGAGGGGTAGTTGATGAACTGCTGATAGACCATGGCGACCGAGCGCTGGCGCACGTCGACGCCGGTGACGTCCTTGCCGTTGACCAGCAGCTTGCCCGATGTCGGCTTGTCCAGGCCAGCGAGCAGCCGCATGATCGAGGTCTTGCCCGACAGCGTCGGCCCGAGCAGCACGTTGAGCGTGCCGCTCTCGAGCGTCAGCGAGACGTCGCGAATGTGCTCGATACCGTCGACAGTCCGGGTTACGTGATCGAGTGCCACTGTCATGAGCGTCCTCCCGCTTCCAGCAGGGGACTTTGCTGCACGGCGTGGGTCCTGATCCAGTCATCAAGCGCCGCGATCTCGTCGGCACTTAGTCGCAGGCCGAGCTTGGAACGACGCCAGACGACGTCGTCGGCGGTGACGGCCCATTCGTTGGCCATGAGATAGCGGACTTCGCGCTCGCTCAGCGTCGCACCGAAGGCCTGGCCGAGATCGGCCGCCGATTTCGCATCGCCAAGCAGCTTGATCGCCCTCGTGCCATAGGCGCGTGCGAGGCGCCGCGCATGCTCGTGGCTGAGGAAAGGATAGCCGCGCTGAAGCTCGGCGATCAGGCCGTCGACATCGGACACACCCATGTCGCCGCCGGGCAGCGGCCATTTGCCGGTCCAGCCTTCGCGCGCTTTCGCACTGCGAAGATAGGGCGCGAGCCGCTCCAGCGCCTCCTCGGCGAGACGGCGGTAGGTCGTGATCTTGCCGCCATAGATCGACAGCAGCGGCACGCCGCCGGGCGTGTCGAGCTCGAACACATAGTCGCGCGTCGCGGCCTTGGCTTCGCTGGCGCCGTCGTCATAGAGCGGACGCACGCCGGAATAGGTCCAGACCACGTCATCGGGCGTGACAGGCTTGGCCAGATATTCGCTTGCCGCCGTGCAGAGATACTGGATCTCCCCGGCCGTCGCCTTCACCTTGGCGGGATCGCCGTCATAGTCGCGGTCGGTGGTGCCGATCAGCGTGAAATCGTCCTGATAGGGAATGACGAAGATGATGCGGCCGTCGGCATTCTGGAACATGTAGGCACGGTCATGGTCGTAGAGTTTCTTTACGACGATGTGCGAGCCCTGCACCAGGCGCACCTTGGCTTTCGCGTTGACGCCGGCGCCGCGGCCGAGCACATCCTCGACCCAGGGCCCGCCGGCATTGACCAGCGCACGGGCCCGGATCGACGAGCGCGCGCCGGTCAGCGTGTCGATCATGCTGACGGTCCAGATGCCGTCGGTCTGTTTAATATCGGTTGCGCGGGTCCGGGTACGGATCTCGGCGCCCTTGTCGGCGGCATCGCGGGCGTTGAGTACGACGAGACGGGCGTCGTCGACGAAGCAGTCGGAATATTCGAACGCGCGGCGGTAGCGGTTCGGGATCAGCGGGCGGCCGACCTCGTCGCGCCCAAGGTCGACCGAGCGCGTCGCCGGCAGCAGATGACGGCCGCCGATGTGGTCATAGAGGAAGAGGCCGAGGCGCAGCAGCCAGGCTGGCCTTAAGCCCGCATGGTGCGGCAAAACGAAACGCAGGGGGCGAATGATGTGAGGCGCGATCCCCCAGAGAATCTCGCGCTCGATCAGCGCCTCGCGGACCAGCCGGAACTCGTAATATTCGAGATAGCGCAGGCCGCCATGCACCAGCTTGGTCGACCAGGACGACGTCCCGCTCGCCAGATCGTTCATTTCGCACAGGAAGACCGTGTTGCCGCGGCCCACCGCGTCGCGCGCGATGCCGCAGCCGTTAACACCGCCTCCAATAATGGCGAGGTCGAAAATCCGCTCCAACAGACGCATCCCCCGGCGACCGCCCGTTCAAGCGAGCGGTTACTTTCGCTTTTGATTAGATCACACCAGAAAACGAAAGCAAGATGAAAGAGGGGAGAAAGGAAGTGAAAGCGGAACTTTCGAGTGGGCATATGGGTGTGGAAATGGGCAGTTCGGGACGGGATTCGCGCAGCATTATTGCTCTTGAATAGTCGTCGACGACCATTATTAGTTACGATAGTCATATTGGTCTTTATCTGCATGACAGAACACAGCACTGCACCAGACTCACCGGCGACTGACTCGTGGACGCTTGCCAACGCCAAGGCCCGGCTCTCCGAGGTGATCGACCGTGCCCAAGCCGGCCCGCAAATCATCACCCGACACGGCAAGCCCAATGCGGTGATCGTTTCCGCCGAGGAATGGGCGCGCAAGACGGCGCGCAAAGGAACCTTGGCCGAATTCCTGCTGGCTTCGCCGCTGCGCAGCGCCGACCTCGAGCTTGAACGCGTGCACGACGAGACGCCGTGAATCTACTGCTCGACACCAACGTGTTGTCGGAGGTCCAGAGGCCGGCCCCTTCGCCGAAAGTCTTGTCATGGCTTGATACGATCGACGAGGATCGTGCGTTCATCAGCGTGGCATCGATCGCCGAGCTTCGCCGCGGCATCGCATTGCTGGAGGACGGCCGTCGGCGCGCAGCATTGGCCGCCTGGCTTGCCCACGATCTGCCGGAGCGTTTTGCCGGGCGCACCCTGCCGATCGACCACGCGGTGGCGGAACGCTGGGGTGACCTCATGGCTCAGAGCCGCAGAAGCGGCGTCGCATTGTCTGTCATGGACGGCTTCTTTGCCGCGACCGCGCTCGCGAACAACCTCATGCTCGTCACACGCAAAGTGAAGGATTTCGCGGTATTCGGCGTGCCGCTGCTGAACCCGTGGGACGACCCATAGTCCTACCTCAGCCGCACCACCGGCGCCGATTCAGGTGCTGCATCCTGCACATCGGCCTGAGCCTCATCGACATCCGCCCCCTTCGGCATCGCCGCCATCACCTCGATGCCCTTGCCGTGGCAGATGGTGGCGAGGCGCTCAGGCAATTCCTGGTCGGTGACGAAGGTCTGGATCTGGCTGATATGGGCGATGCGCACCGGCGCGCTGCGGCGGAGTTTGGTTGAATCGGCGACCAGCATGACGCTGCGGGCATTGGCGATGATGGCCTGCGCCACCTGCACCTCGCGATAGTCGAAGTCGAGCAGCGCGCCCTCCTCGTCGATCGCGGACGCGCCGATGATGGCGTAGTCGACCTTGAACTGGCCGATCAGCTGCGTCGCGGTCGAGCCGACCACCGCACCGTCGGCGCGTCGTACCGTGCCGCCGGCGACCACCACCTCAATGCGAGGATGGCGGTAGAGCAGCATGGCGACGTTCAGATTGTTGGTGATGACGAGGAGGTCCTCGTGCGAGGTCAGCGCGCTCGCCACCTCCTCGGTCGTGGTGCCGATGTTGATGAAGAGCGAGCAGCCGTTCGGGATCAGCGAGGCGGCCGCGGCTCCAATCGCCTTCTTCTCGTCGGCGGCGACGAAGCGCCGCGCCTCATAAGCGAGGTTTTCCACGCCGGAGGCGATGATGGCGCCGCCATGGATGCGGGTCAGCGAGCGGCGCTCGCAGAGATCGTTGAGATCCTTGCGGATGGTCTGCGCCGAGACCTCGAACCGGCGCGCCAGCTCCTCGACCATGACGCGGCCCGAGGCGCGCGCGATGTTGAGGATTTCGGCTTGGCGATGGGTCAGTCCGGTCACGGCGATGGCCTCAAGTCAGGAAGCTGCATGGTGCGGCGGTTCGCGCGTTCGGTCAATGCGCGCGCCGATCACGGTTAACGGACGAGGTCTTCACCACGCCATCGCAGCGGCGAGGCGCGCGAGCAGGTCCGGGTCGTCGAAGGCGCTGGCGGAAGCGATGGCCCCGGCGGCGACGAGATCAGTATGGCTGAGGCTGGTCCGGATGCCGATGGTCGGAATGCCGGCCGCCGCGGCCGATTGCACGCCGGTGCGGGAGTCCTCGAACGCGATCGAGGCCATCGCGCTGGCGCCGGTAAAGCGCAACCCTTCCTGATAAGGCAGCGGATGCGGCTTTCCGTGCAACAGCTCGGCGCCGATCACGAGCGCCTTGAAACGGTGCGTGATGCCGAGGCCGGACAGCAGCAGCTCCGCATTGAGTCGCGGGGCGTTGGTCACGGCAACCATGGGAATACCGGCCGCATCCGCCCTGTCGAGCAGCGCCATCAGGCCCGGCAGCGGTTCGATCTGCCCGGCGACGAGTTCGCGGAAGACTTCCTCCTTCTCATCGAGGATCAAGGCACGCCGTTCCGGCGCCTCGTCGGGCAGAAAGCGCTCGCCGATCGCTATATTCGCGAAGCCTTGCAGCTCCCTGGAGAAGCGCGCGTGATCGAAGACATGGCCGCGAGGGCCGAGCACCTGGTTGAAGGCCTTCAGGTGCAGCGGATCGGTGTTGGCGAGCGTACCGTCGATGTCGAACAGCAACGCCCTGCCGATAGCCTCGATCATGTCCGTACTTTCCCGATATATGACGCATCAATACGAAAGCCGTATCAATACAGCGCCAATCGCGCAATGACGCACGTGCATGACCACCACGCGACACTCGACAAAGTCGCGCGCGGCTGCAACACTCCATGCAAGATCAAAAAGGAGGAAACGATGACGATCAACCGACGCGATCTGGCTCTCTCGACTCTTGCAGTCCCAGCTCTTGCCGTCTCCACTCTTGCAGTTTCAGCGCTCACAACACCGGTGCTGGCGGCCACGGCGGACGAGGAAGCCGTGGCGAAGAAGGTCGAGGCCTTCCGTCTCGCCCAGATCGCGGCCGATCCCAAGGCGCTCGGCGCGCTCTGCGCCGACGAAGTGAGCTACAGCCATTCCAGCGGCAAGGTCGAGGACAAGGCGACCTTCATCGCCAACGCCACCGACGGCAAGTCCAAATTCCTGTCGATCGAGTACAAGGACCCGACCATCAAGGTCGTCGGCCCGGCTGCGATCGTGCGCTTCCACTGGGTGGCGGAACAGGAGATGGCGGCCGATGGGAAAAAAGTGCCGACCAACCTTCACATCCTGATGAACTGGCAGAAGCAGGGCGACGACTGGAAGCTGCTCTCGCGGGCGGCGACGAAGTTGTGATTGAAGGTGTCATTCCGGGACGCGCCGAAAGGCGCGGACCCGGAATCCATTCGTCGACGTTCTCTGCGGCAAAATGGATTCCGGGCTCACGCTACGCCTGCCCCGGAATGACAGCTGCGCTTACGCCGCTTCCTTCACGTCACCGTTAACCAGCTTGCGCGCGGCGCGCTCGGCTTCGCGGGCGTTGCGGAAGAGCTGGCCTTCGAGACGGTTAAAGCGGTTGGATGAGGCGAAAAAGCAATAGCCTCCCTGGGAACGAACGACGATACCTGCGGTCTGCGAATCGACTTCGATGATGTAGCTGTCCGGCATGGTCCGTGGATTCCTCAGTGCGGGCAAATAACGGCAGTTCTGCCCAAAGGTTCCTGGGCATTTTGACGCCGTTTCCACCCCGGATCGACACGGGATCGAGTACGCCGGGACCTCATCCGTTTTATGACTGGTTCTTGGCAAAGCCGCGGCGCCGTGACTCAGTCGCGCCGCGTTTGGCGGCGCCGCACTTGAGATGGGACGCAAAGTCGCGCGCGATTACGTCGCGATTGGTGGATCGTTTCTCTGGATCGTTTGCGGACGGCCGTCCTCGTCGATCGAGACGTAAGTGAAATTGCCGTCGGTCACCAGGATCGGCTGGAGCTCCCTGCGCCGTAGCGCCCAGGCTTCGAGATGCACGGTCATCGAGGTGCGGCCCACGCGGACGAGATTGGCATAGACCGAAACGAGATCGCCGACATAGACCGCCTTGCGGAAATTCATCGCCTCGATGGCGACGGTCACCGTGCGCGACTTCGCGACCTTTGACGCAAACACGCCGCCGCCGACGTCCATTTGGCTGAGCAACCAGCCGCCGAAGATGTCGCCGTTTGCGTTGGTGTCGGCCGGCATCGCCAGCGTACGGATGCAGAGATCGCCGCCCGGCCCGGCATTGGCTTGTTCGTTCATGCCGCCCTCACTTGAAGATTGCTCACTTGAAGATTGCTCACTTGAAATTATCCCAGCCCGGATCCGGCGCAAAGCGCTCGCCGAATCTCCCGGCCAGCGCGCGCAAGGTGGATACGACATGATCGACGCCACGCGTGCGCGCATAATTCAGCGGACCGCCACGGAACGGTGCATAACCGGTGCCGAAGATCATGGCGCCGTCGACCATGTCGGCGTCATCGACGATACCCTCGCGAAGCGCCGCAACGCAGACATTGGACATCGGCAGCACCAGGCGGTCGATCATCTGGTCGGTGACGCGCGGACCGGTCTCGGGCAACGGCGCCTTCTCGGCCTTGCCGTCGCGCCAGACGTAAAAACCCTTGCCGGTCTTGCGGCCGAGTTCGCCCTTGGCGACCTTCTCCCGCAGCCAGGCCGGCGTCGGCGGCAGCAGATCGCCGAACTTGCTACGCAGCATGTCGCCGACGTCGAGACAAATGTCGAGCCCGACCTGGTCGGCCAGTTCGATCGGTCCCATCGGCATGCCGAACTGCTCCGCGGCGGCGTCGATCAGGCGCTGGTCGATCTTCTCGTCCAGCATCACCATCGCTTCCAGCATGTAGGGCGTCAGCGCGCGGTTGACGAGGAACCCCGGCGAGCTCTTCACCGACAACGGCAGCCGATCGATCGCGCCGACGAAAGCGAGTGCCTCCTTCAGCACCTGCGTATCGTTACCGTCATGGCTGACGACTTCGACCAGTTGCAACCGCGACACCGGATTGAAGAAGTGAAGGCCCACCAGCCGCTCCGGCCGCGCCAGCATGGTGCGCAAATCCCGGAGCGGAATGCTCGAGGTGTTGGTCGCGAGAATCGCGCCCTGCTTCATTCGCGGCTCGAGGCCGGCATAGACCTTCTGCTTGAGTTCGAGCTTCTCCGGGACAGCCTCGATGATGAGATCGGCGTTGCGGACGCCCTCCCCGTCCATGTCGGGGATCAGGCGATCGAGCGCGTCGCGGACATCGGTAGGTTTCCGAATGATCTTGCCAAAAAGATCAGCGGCGCGCTTGACGGCGCCCGCTATCGGCTCCGCCTTCATGTCGGCGAGCGAGACGCGCAGCCCCTGCCCCGCGCACCAGGCCGCGATGTCGCCGCCCATGGCACCAGCGCCGATGACGTGGACATGCTTGATCGTATTGCCGCTCCCAGCCGCTTTCTTCATCTGCTCGCGCAGGAAGAACACGCGGATCAAGTTCTGCGCGGTGGGCGTCACCATCAGCTTGGCGAACGAAGCCTGCTCTGCCCTGAGCATCGCGGCCTTGCTGCCGCCATGGGTCTCCCAGAGATCGATCAAGGCATAGGGCGCAGGATAATGCTCGCGGGACGCGGCCTTCGCCGCCTCCGAGCGCATGCGCCGGGCCAGCAGCCCGCGCACCGGGCCGAAATTCGCCGCACGCGTCAGAAAACCCGGCCGCGCCCGCTTGAGCCGGCCGAACAGTGCGTCCCTGACCGCATTGCGAACGTGGCGCTCTTGCGTCACCGTGTCGACGAGCCCGAGCGATCTGGCGCGGCGGGCATCGATGGTGCGGCCGGTCAGCATCAAGGCCATCGACTGGGTCGGATTGACCAGCGCGGTGAAACGCGCGGTACCGCCGAGACCGGGATGCAAGCCCAGCATCATCTCGGGGAAGCCGAAGCGCGCGCCGTCGATCGCGATACGCGATTGACAGGCGAGCGCGACTTCGAGGCCGCCGCCGAGGCAGAAGCCGTGGATCACCGCGACGGTCGGCAGCTTCAGCGCTTCCAGATGATCGACCACCGCATGGGCGGCGCGGATCTGCGTCTCCACCATCCCGGCATCGCCGGCGCCACGGAATTCGTTGACATCGGCGCCCGCGATGAAGCCGGACGGCTTTGCGGAGCGGATTACGAGGCCGGCAGGACGCTCGGTCTCGATCGCGGCGAGCACGGCATCGAACTCCTCCATCACTTCAGAGGACAGCGTATTGGCGCTGGCGTCAGTACGATCGAACAGCAGCCAGGCGACGCCGTCGGCGTCGCGCGTCAGCTTGAAGTGCTTGTAGGGACTATCGGCAGCGGGCTTGGGCCCGAGCTCCAGCACGCGGTCGCCGAGCGCGGTCATGATCTTGGAATCCATGGTCACACCGCCTCGATCAGCATGGCGCCGCCAAGCCCGCCGCCGATGCATTCGGTGGCAATGCCGCGCCGCGTGCCGAGCCGCTTCATCGTGTTGACGAGATGCAGCACGATGCGATTGCCGGAGGTGCCGACGGGATGCCCAAGCGAGATAGCGCCGCCATCGACATTGAGTTTTTCGCGGTCGATCTCGCCGGCGGCGCCGTCCAGCCCCAAAATCTCGCGGCAGAATTTGTCGTCATTCCAGGCGGCGAGACAGCCGAGCACTTGGGTGGCGAAGGCCTCGTTGAGCTCCCAGGTCTGGATGTCCTGGATGGTGAGATCGTTGCGCTTCAGTAGCGGCGTCACCGACATCACAGGACCAAGACCCATGATAGCAGGATCAAGTGCGGCCCAGTTGCTGTCGACGATGACAGCCTTCGGCGTCAGCTTGTACTTGGCGACCGCGTCGTCGGAAGCCAGGATCACCCAGGACGCGCCGTCCGTGATCTGCGAGGAATTGCCGGCAGTGACCTGGCCCCAGGGACGCTCGAACACCGGCCTCAGTTTCGCGAGCGTCTCGGCTGTCGAGTCCGGACGCACGCCATCATCATGGTCGAAGAATTTTCCGTCGCGGGAGAACGCCGTTTCGACTTCGCCCTTGAGAAAACCTTCCGCCTGCGCATGCGCGAGCCGGCGATGGCTCTCGGCGGCATAGGCATCGGACTGCGCGCGGGTGATGTCGAAGAGATGGCCGACGACTTCGGCGGTCTGGCCCATGTTCAGGTCGGTAATGGGATCGGTCAGCCCGCGCTCAAGGCCGATGATCGGCTTGAGATAGCGCGGCCGCAGCTTGAAGGCCGCGGCAAGCTTCGCGGCGACGCCCTTGGCGGTGGCGAGCCCGGCAAACCAGCGCACGCCGGAATTCGGCCACACCAGCGGCGCGTGGCTCAAGGCCTCGGTGCCGCCGGCGAGGATCATGTCGGCATGGCCCTCGCGGATGTAGCGATAGGCGGTGTCGATCGACTGCATGCCGGAGCCGCAATTGATCTGCACGGTGAAGGCGACCATGTCCTCGCCCATGCCGAGCCGGAGTGCTGCGACGCGGGCCGGGTTCATTTCGTCAGCGATCACGTTGACGCAGCCAAGGATGACCTGGTCGAAGGTATCAGGCGAAAACGGCTGGCGCGCCAGCAGCGGCCGGCCGCATTGCACGGCGAGATCGACCGGCGTGAACGGCCCCGGCCCCGAGCGCGCCTTCAGAAACGGCGTGCGGCTGCCGTCGACGATGAAAACCGGTCGTGCCATCAGCTCGCCGCCCTCTGTTCACCGAGTTCTTGGAAGAACTGATGCACGTCGCCGGTTTTCTTGTAAATCGGCGACAGCGCCTCCGGCGCAAAATCGTCGACCTCTATCACCTTTGTCACCGCTTCGCGGGCCGCGGCCAGCTGCTCGCCCTCGGCCTGCGTGATCACACCCTTGGCGACCGCATCCTTCCAGTCGCTCAGATGCGCCGCGCGCATGCGCCTGGCGATGGCGTCCGTGGCCGCGACCAGGTTGAACGCGCGCTCCAGCCGGGCGAAGCCGCCATCGTCATCGACATAAGCGAGATCGGGCGTGAGGCGGTCGCGCGCGGCCGACGGCTCCAGCACGAGGCTTGCGCATTGATGCACGACCCGGTCGGAGGGACCCAGCACGCGAGCCCCGAAGGGCTGGACCACGAACTTGAGGATGCCTGCGACGAAACGGTTCGGCAGATTGGCGAGAATCTCGGCAAGCCGGTTCTCGATGGTCCGAAAGCCCGTCGCCATGCACCATTCGAGCGCGGCAAAATCTTCCTTCTGCCGGCCCTCGTCCTGCCAGCGTTTGAGCGCGGCCGAGAGCAGATACAGCTCGGACAGGATGTCCCCGAAGCGCGCCGACAGCATCTCCTTGCGCTTGAGCGCTCCGCCGAGCGTCAGCAGCGCCATATCGGCGCAGAGGGCAAACGCCGCGGAGTAGCGCGAGAGCTGACGATAGAAGGGCCTGGCGTCACCCGCATCGGGTGCAAGCGCGAAGACACCAAAGCTCCAGCTCCGGCCGAACGCGCGCAAGAGTGTCTCGAAGCTGTGGCCGACATGCTTCCAGAACACCTTGTCGAAGGCGGTGAGCCCGCGCTCGCGATCGGCATCGGCAAGCGCATTCATCTCGTCGAGCAAATAGGGATGGGCGCGGATGGCGCCCTGCCCGAACACGATGAGATTGCGGGTGAGGATATTGGCGCCCTCGACGGTGATGCCGACAGGAACGGCACGGTGGAGATTGCCGAGATAGTTTTGCGGGCCGTCGATCACGGCCTTGCCGCCATGGATGTCCATGGCGTCGTCGACCGCGGTGCGCATCCGCTCGGTCGCGTGCAGCTTCATGATGCCCGAGATGACGGCAGGATGGATGCCGGCATTCAACGCCGCGCAGGTCAGCCGTCGCGCCGCGTCGAGCTGATAGGCGGTCGCGACGATGCGCGCGAGCGGCTCCTCGACGCCCTCGAACTTGGAGATGGAAATGCCGAACTGCTCGCGGATGCGGGCATAGGCGCCGGTGGTGCGCGCGGCATAGGCGGCGCCGGCGGCGGAGAGCGACGGCAACGAGATGCCGCGGCCGGCGGCGAGCGCCGTCATCAGCATCTTCCAGCCCTGCCCCAGCCGCGCCTGGCCCCCGATGACGTAATCGAGCGGAATGAAAACGTCGCGGCCCCAATTCGGGCCGTTCTGGAACACCTGCATCGACGGCAGATGGCGTTTGCCGATTTCCACGCCGGGAAGGTTGGTCGGGATCAGCGCCACGCTGATGCCGAGCTCTTCCTGATCGCCGACGAGATGATCGGGGTCATAGGCCTTGAAGGCGAGGCCAAGCAGCGTCGCGACGGGACCGAGCGTGATGTAGCGCTTGTGCCAGTTGAGCTTCAGGCCCAGCACCTCCTGGCCCTCGAAGGTGCCCTTGCAGATGATGCCGGTGTCGACCATCGAGGCGGCGTCGGAGCCGGCCTCCGGGCTGGTGAGGCCGAAGCAGGGAATGTCGCGGCCGTCGGCAAGACGCGGCAGCCAGCGCTGCTGCTGCTCCTTGGTGCCGAAGTGCATCAGGAGTTCGCCGGGGCCGAGCGAGTTCGGCACCATCACCGTCACCGCGGCGGCAATCGAGCGGGTCGAGATCTTGCGCACCACTTCCGAATGCGCATAAGGCGAGAAGCCGAGGCCGCCGAACTCCTTCGGAATGATCATGCCGAAGAATTTTTCGCGCTTGATGAAGTGCCACACGTCGGGCGGCAGGTCGCGCCATTCCCAAAAGATCTTCCACTCGTCGAGCATGGCGCAGAGCTCGTCGACCGGGCCGTTGAGGAAGGCCCGCTCCTCTTCGCTCAGCGTTGCCGGCGGGACGTTCAGCAGTTTCGACCAATCGGGGTTGCCGGTGAAGAGATCGGCGTCCCACCAGACGTCGCCGGCCTCCAGCGCCTCGCGCTCGGTGTCCGACATCGCCGGCAGCACGCCGCGCGCCCAGGAGAAGATCGGCTTGGTCAGGGTGTCGCGGCGGAAGCTCATGGCGGACCTCATGCATCGGCGCGGTGATCGGGCATTTTAGCGGAAAGTGGCCGGCGGAGGTGAACACTTCACCTGCGAAAAGACGCGAATTGACGCGGCCGGGCAGCCGCCCAAGGGCCATAACGGCCGAGGCGTGGTGGCAGTTCCGGGAGGGGGCCGTTGGCCGCGCCAGTCCTCACGTCATTCCGGGGCACGCGAAGCGTGAGCCCGGAATCCATCGTGCGCCAGCATTGGTCGATGAATGGATTCCGGGCTCGCGCCTAATGGCGCGCCCCGGAACGACGACAGAGAGAGCAGCGGCCTTAATCCGGCCGCACCATCTCGAACATGTTTTCCGGCTTGATCTCGAAATAATCACCGCTGCGGCCGGCGCGGACAATCGGGTGGGCGGCGGCGGTCTGGTAGACGCCGTCCTTGATCATGGCCTTGTCGATGTGGACGGCAACGACCTCGCCGAGCGTCAGCCAGGCATTGGCTTCCTTGCCGTTGGCGCCCTTGAGCCGGACGATGTCGGACACCTTGCACTCGAAGGCGACGGGACTCTCGCCGACGCGCGGCACGTTGACGAGTCTGCCGGGCACGGCAGTGAGGCCGGCAACCTCGAACTCGTCGACCTCAGGGCCGACGTGCGCGGCAGTCGCGTTCATGTGCCTGGCCAGGTCCATGGTGGCCAGATTCCAGACGAACTCCCCGGTCTGCTGGATGTTCGCGACCGTGTCCTTCCAATTGGTGGAGGAGAAGCCGATGATCGGAGGGACATAGCAGAACGCGTTGAAGAAGCTGTAGGGCGCGAGATTGACGTGGCCCTTGGTGTCGCGCGACGAAATCCAGCCGATCGGCCGCGGCGCGACGATGGCGTTGAAGGGATCGTGCTTGAGGCCGTGGCCCTTGGCGGGCTCGTAGAAGTGCAGGTCTTTGTCGGTCACGCGCTGTTTCCTTCTCGTCATTGCGAACGCAGCGAAGCAATCCAGAATCCTTCCGCAGAGACAGTCTGGATTGCTTCGCGACGCTCGCAATGACGGAGTGTGTTAATCCGTCCTTGCCAGCCACCAGCCGTCATTCCGGGGCGGTGGGCCTGCTTATAGGAGGAAATCCGTCGCCGCGTCAGTGGCGCGGGGACAATCCCGCGATGACGAAATCGATCATCTGGTCGATGGTCGGGCCCGGCTTGGTCGCGCACTGGGCGATCATCTGGGGGTGGAAAAACCGCATCATCGCGGTGCAGGCGCAGAGCGCGGCCAGTTGCAGGTCCGGCGCCTCGAACTCGCCGGACGCCACGCCTTGCGCGATCATCTGGCCGATGACCCCGGCAATACACTCCATGTGGTTGACGCAGACATCCCAGTCCTCCTGCATCGCGATCTCGACCATCTCGTGCAGCTTATTGTCGCCGACATAGCGTTCGGTGTTCATGCGATTGATGGTGGTGAGCAGCTCGCGGAAGCGCGGCGTTACCGGACCGGGCCTCGCCACGATCCGCTGCGCTTCCAGCTCGACCTCGCCCATCAGCGAGCGGGCCACCGCCTGATGAATCGCCTTCTTCGATTCGAAGAAGCGATAGACGTTGGCGGGGCTCATCTTGAGCTCCTTGGCGATGTCCCCGACCGTGGTCTTGAGATAGCCGATCTGGCGGAACAGCCGCTCGGCCACCTCGAGAATACGATCCCGGGTGTCGCCTTCGATATGTTCCGAAACCAGTGTCATCTGTCAGGACTCGTCAATCAGCAGTTCATCTTCACTTATTCAGCCGCCTCAGCAAGCGGAATTGCGTTCTGGTCATCGCTCCCATGCTGCGGCGCGGCAGGTTGCTCGGGGGTGCCCGCCTCGTCCAGGCTCTTGCGGAACCAGAGGGCGTAGAGGCCCGGCAGGTACAGCAGCGTGAGGAAGGTCGCAACGAACAAGCCGCCCATGATGGTGATCGCCATCGGCCCCCAGAACGCCGAGCGCGACAGCGGGATCATGGCGAGGATGGCGGCAAGCGCCGTCAGCACCACCGGACGGGCCCGGCGGACAGTCGCCTCCACGATCGCCTCACGGCGGGTCAGGCCATGCGAAACGTCGGTCTCGATCTGATCCACCAGGATGACCGCGTTGCGCATGATCATGCCGGCAAGCGCGATCAGGCCGAGCAGCGCCACGAAGCCGAACGGGGCGTTGGCGAGGTTGAGCCCGAAGGAGGCGCCGACAATGCCGAGCGGTGCGGTCAGGAACACCAGGATCAGGCGCGAGAAGCTCTGCAGCTGGAACATCAGCAGCGTCAGCATCACCATGACCATCAGCGGGAAGAGAATGAAGATCGAGGCGTTGCCCTTGGCGGATTCCTCGAACGCGCCGCCCGCCTCGATGCGGTAGGCCGGCTCGAGGTTGTCCTTGATTGCCTTCAGCTTCGGCGCGATCTGGCCGGTGACGTCGGGCGCCTGCACGCCGTCGACGACGTCGGAACGCACGGTGATCGCCATGTCGCGGTTACGCCGCCACATGATCGGCTCCTCGTGGGCATACTCGATCTTGGCGATCTGCTGCAGCGGCACGGCCACGCCGTTACGCGAGGTGATGGTGAGATCGCCGACAGCGCCGAGGTCGAGCCGTTCGGACGAGACGGCGCGCGCGACCACGCCGACCTTCTCGATGCCGTCGCGCACGGTCGTCACCTGTGAGCCCGAGATCAGCATCGACAGCGCCTGCGACACGTCCTGCGGGGTCAGCCCCATGGCGCGGGCGCGATCCTGGTCGACGACGAGCTTGAGGTAAGGGGACTGCTCGTTCCAGTCGAGCTGGACATCCTTGACACTCTTGTTCTGCCGCATGACGTCGCGGACCTGGTAGGCGATCTCGCGCACCTTGTTGGCATCGGGGCCGATGACGCGAAACTGCACGGGGAAGCCAACGGGGGGACCGAAATTGAAGCGGTCGACGCGCACGCGGGCCTCGTTGAGCGCGCCGTCGGCAACGGCGTTTTCAAGCTTGGCCTTGATGCGCTCGCGCGCCTCGACGCCCTTTGCGACGATGACGATTTCGGCAAAAGCCTCGTTCGGAAGCTGCGGATTGAGGCCGAGCCAGAAGCGCGGCGAGCCCTGCCCGACATACGCCGTGTAGGTCTCGATGTCCTTGTCGTCCTTGAGCATGGTCTCGGCCTTCTTCACCGCCTTTTCCGTGACGTTGAAGGCGGTGCCCTCGGGCAGGCGAAGCTGGAGGAACAGCTCGGGGCGCTCGGACAGCGGGAAGAACTGCTGCTGGACGTGGCCGAAGCCGACGATCGAGGCGATGAAGACGCCGACGGTCGCGGCCACCACCGTGATGCGGTGGTTGACGCACCACTGCACGATGGCGCGCAGGCCGCGATACATGCGGGTCTCGTAGACCGCGTGCGGATCGTGATTGTGGTGCACCTTGATGTTCGGCAGCAGCATGACGCCGATATAGGGCGTGAAGATCACCGCCACGAACCAGGACGCGACCAGCGCGATCGCCACGATCCAGAAGATGCTGCCGGCATATTCGCCGACCGCGGAATTGGCAAAGCCGATGGGGAGGAAGCCAGCGGCCGTGACCAGCGTTCCCGTGAGCATCGGAAACGCAGTGGATTCCCAGGCAAAGGACGCCGCACGCATGCGGTCCCAGCCCTGCTCCATCTTCACCACCATCATCTCGACGGCGATGATGGCGTCATCCACCAACAGGCCCAGCGCGATGATCAGCGCACCGAGCGTGATGCGGTGCAGGTCGAGCGACATGGTGTTCATGACGACGAAGACGATGCCGAGCACCAGCGGCACCGACAACGCGACCACGATGCCGGTGCGCCAGCCGAGTGCCAGGAACGACACGAACAGCACGATGACGAGGGCTTCCATGAAGGAGTGCACGAATTCGCTGACGGCGTGCTCGACCACCTTGGGCTGGTCGGCGATCAGCTTGATGTCGACGCCCTGCGGCACCGCCTTCATGAATTCAGCCGTCGCCTTCTCGACCTCCTTGCCGAGATCGAGGATGTTGGCGCCCTTGGCGGTGACGACGCCGATGCCGATCGCGGCCTTGCCTTCCTGGCGCACGATGAAGCTCGGCGGGTCGACGTAACCATGGCTGACGGTGGCGATGTCGCCGAGGCGGAACACGCGGCCGTTGCTCTCGACCGGAGTCTCCGCGACGGCCTTGGCGCCGTCGAGCGCACCGGTGACGCGCAGCGGCACGCGCTGCGACGAGGTCTCGACCGTGCCGGCCGGCGTCACGTTGTTCTGCTTGGCGAGCGAATCGAACAGCGCCTGCGGCGTGATGCCGAGGGTGGCGAGCTTGGCATGGCTGAATTCGACGAAGATGCGCTCATCCTGGTTGCCGTAGACGTCGACCTTGGTCACGCCCGGCACCTTCAGGAGGCGCTGACGGAAACCCTCCGAGACCTTCTTGAGCTGGGCGTAGTCGGCGCCGTCGCCGGTCATCATGTAGAGGATGGAATCGACGTCGGAGAACTCGTCGTTGACCACGGGTCCGAGAATCCCTGCGGGCAACTGGCCCTGCACGTCGGCCAGCTTCTTGCGCAGCAGATAGAAGAGATACGGAACGTCCTTCGGCGGCGTGGAGTCGCGGAAGGTCACCTGGAGCGCAGTGAAGCCGGGCTTGGAATAGGTCTGCACCTTCTCGAAGTAAGGCAGCTCCTGGATTTTCTTCTCGATGGGATCGGCGACCTGCGCCTGCATCTCCTGCGCGGTCGCGCCCGGCCACAGCACGGAGACGTTGACCACCTTCACCGTGAAGAACGGATCCTCGGCGCGACCGAGCTTCTGATAGGAGAAGAACCCGGCGACGCCGAGGATGAGCATCAGGAACAGGATCAGCGTCGGATGGCTGACGGCCCAGGCCGAAAGATTGAAGCGCTTCATCGCACTCTCCAAAGATGATCCGGTTGCAAAAAACGACAGCCACTCTGTTCAACGCGTCGTCGCGAGGCAGCGAAGCAATCCAGGGGGCTGGGCAGGTTCTGGATCGCTTCGCCGCTTCAGCCAAAGCATTTGCGCTCGGGCCGAAACTCACCTCACACGACGCAACTCGTAAACGAGACTTAAAAGGACAGTGACGAGACGATCCGCACCCTCTGGCCCGGATCGAGCTTCTGAACGCCGAGGGCGACGATCTTGGCGCCCTCTTCGACACCGCCGGTGATGACGACGTCGTTGCTCTCATAGGACTTCACCGTCACCGGCTTCAGCGTGACCCCGCCGTTGTCGTCGACGACGTAGAAGGACGGTTTGCCGCCTTCGTTGAACAGTGCCGACAGCGGCAGCCGCGCAACGCGCTCGGTCGCAGCGTCCGACAGCGTCAGCGTCGCGGTCATGCCGAGCGAGACCTTGTCGTCGGCCTCGGGCAGCGAGAACTTGGCGAGATAAGTGCGTGTCGCAGGATCCGCGGTGGGCGCGATCTCGCGCAGCTTGGCCGTATATTTCTTGCCCGGCTCCGACCAAAGAGTGACGCTGGCGGCGCCCGATTTGGCACGTCCGACCAGCGTCTCAGGGATCGCGACGACCGCTTCCTTCTCGGCAAAGCGGGCGACACGGATCGAAGCCTGGCCCGCGGCGACCACCTGGCCGGGCTCGATCAGCGTTGCGGTGACGACGCCGCGGGCGTCGGCGTTGAGCGTCGCGTAGGAAAGGGAATTGTTGGTCAGTTCGACCGAGCGCTCGGCCCGGTTCAGGCGGGCACGCGCCTCGTCGGCGGCGGCGCGGCTCGAATCCAGCTGCGCGTCGGTGGTCCAGCCCTTGGCCTTCAAATCCTTGGCGCGCTGCTCGGCGGCGGCGGCCTGGGCCAGCACGCCGGTCGCAGCGGTCTGCTCGGCGACGGCTTGCTCGGCCTGGAGCTTCAGATCGACCTCATCGAGGACCGCGAGCGGCTGGCCGATTTCGACGGTCTGGCCGACTTCGACCAGACGCTTGGCGACCTTGCCGGCGACCCGAAAGCCCAGATCGCTCTCGATCCGCGGCCTAATGGTGCCAACGAAGCTGCGCTCGGGCTTTTCGGCATCATAATGGGCGGTGGCGACAAGAACCGGCCGCGGCGGCTCGGCCTTTTCAGCGACGGTGTCATTGCACCCAGCGAGGGCGGCAGCCATCAGCGCCAGCGAAACACCGGCCAAGAGCCTCGAATAGCTGGACAAAACGGATCGGACGAACATCGGAGGACACTCCCTCGGCTGCAATGAGAGGAATGTCGACTAATCACTGATAAAAGTCAATAATCGTCAGTCATCAGGAATCTGTGATCGTTAAGAGGTGGTAACCTCCGCGGGCTGCCCCTGGCGGAAGCCTGGACTGTTCGAAGAAAGCGTCGCACCGCAGGTCCCCCAGAGGGCCGCGTGGAAATAGGCCCTGGCTTTCGCGGAGGCGACATTTCGAGGCTATCGCCGCCCCTGCTCCGCGAACTCGTGCTTGCTTTCGTGACCGCCGATGAAGACCAGGATGCCGGCGATCAGCGGCAGCACCGCGAGCACGAGCAGTCCGGTCGAGGTCTGGCCGGTGGCTTCCTTGACCCAGCCGATCAGATAGGGCCCACCGAAGCCGGCGAGATTCCCGATCGAGTTGATCAAGGCGATGGCACCGGCCGCCGCCGTGCCGGAGAGCCAGGCGGTGGGCAAGGTCCAGAACACCCCGAAGCAGCAGAACACGCCGATCGCGGCCACCGTCAGCACCATCATCGTCAGGGTGGGGTCGGTGAGATAGGAGGAGACGCCGAGAGCGACGGCGGTGAGCAGCAACGGCGCGCCGACATGCATCACGCGCTCGCGCGTGGCATCGGAATGCCGTGCCCACAGGATCATCGCGATGGTGCCGAACAGATACGGGATGGCGGTGACGAAGCCGGTCTGGGCGTTGGTGAGGCCGAACGCCTTGACGATCTGCGGCAACCAGAACTGCATGCCATACAGCGCGCCAACGAAGCCGAAATAGACCAGGGCGAGCATGATCACCTTCGGTGAGGTCAGCGCCTCACTGAGCGACAAATGCTTCACCGCCTGCTTGGCCGCGATCTCGGCATCGAGCTTGGTCTTGAGCCAGGCCTTCTGCTCGGCCGAGAGCCAATCCGCCTTCTCCGGCCTGTCGGTGAGATAGAACCAGGTGACGATGCCGAGCAGCACAGACGGAATGCCCTCGATGATGAACAGCCACTGCCAGCCCTTCAGGCCCATCGCGCCGTCGAGGCCGAGCAGCAGGCCCGAGACCGGCGCGCCGATCAAGGTGGAGACCGGCACGGCGATGGCGAAGGCCGCGAGGAAGCGGGCGCGGTATTCGGCCGGATACCAATAGGTGAGATAGAGGATGATGCCGGGGAAGAAGCCGGCCTCGGCGACGCCGAGCAGGAAGCGCAGCACGTAGAAGCTCGTGACGCCGCTCGTGAGCGCCATCAGCGCCGAGATGATGCCCCAGGTCACCATGATGCGGGCGATCCAGCGGCTGGCGCCGAACTTCTCCAGCGCCAGATTGCTCGGCACCTCGAAGATGAAATAGCCGATGAAGAAGATGCCTGCGCCCCAGGAGAAGATCAGCGGCGTGAATTTCAGCTCGGCATTCATGGTCAGCGCGGCGAAACCGAGATTGACGCGGTCGAGATAGGAGAAGAAGTAGGCCAGCACCAGGAATGGGATCAGGCGCCAGGAGATGGCACGAATCGTCGAGGTCTCGATTTCCAACTTGGCTGCGCCGGTCGAACCGGCATAGGTCGTGGTCTGGCTCATGGCTTCCCCCGGGGTTGTTGCTTTTATGGGCTGATCGGGGGTTTTGAGCATCGCCGCGAAAGAGTCAATGGAGCAAGCAATGCACGAGGCGCAACCGGTCAAACCCATTGCGCCACTTCGGACATCGCTGATCCGCGCCGGTCTGGCGCTGGCGGTTATTGCCTGCGGACTCTCGCTGCGCTGGTACGGCTTTCCGATCGGCCTGCCGGCCTTCGTGGTGAAGTACGGCGGCTCGCTGCTATGGGCAACGATGGTGTTTCTGCTGGTCGGCGTTTTGCTGCCGCGGCTGCCACGGGCGCGGATGGCGGCCATCGCGACCGTGATCGCGGTCGTGGTCGAATTCTCCCGGCTGGTGCACATGCCCTGGCTCGACGCGTTCCGGTTGACCACGGCCGGGGCGCTGCTGCTCGGGCGCATCTTCTCGCCATGGAATTTGCTGGCGTATGCGGTTGGGATTGCGTTCGGCGTTTGGATTGATCGGCTCGCCAGGGTGCGTACGGTGGGTTAGCGCAGCGTAACCCACCACTGTTTGTCTCCGCGGAAGTGAAAGAGGTGGATTACGCTTCGCTAATCCACCCTACAGACCGACGAGGGCGCATTTCACTCCGCCAATTGAAACTTCTCAAACCGATCGAGCTCCTCCTCGATCTTTTGCTTGAGCTCCTTGCGCCCCGCGGTCTTCTTTCCCTTGCCGACCCAGGTCCATTTCTGCATCAGAAGCTTCTTTGCCTGCCGGTCGGTCTTCAGATCGAGCGCGGCGACGATCTCGTCGCCGACCAGCACGGGCAGCGCGAAATAGCCGAGCTTGCGTTTGGCCTTCGGCACATAGGCCTCGAACAAATGGTTGTAGCCGAAGATGAGATTGGTGCGCTTGCGCTGGATGATCAGCGGATCGAACGGCGATAGGATGTGAACGAGATCAGGTGGCGCGCGCTCGCCCGGCTCGAGCGCAGCCGGCAGTGCCCAGTGCTGCTGCTTGCCGGCATCGTCGATGGCGACAGGCACGAGCTCGCCACGGCGGACGCGCGAGGCGATCAGGGCAGCCACCGCCGTCTTGCGCGGCGCGTCGAGATGGCAGACCGAATCGAGGCTCACGACACCTTGCGATCGCAGCGCGCGATCGAGCAGATAGGCCGTAATGTCCTTTGCCGACGCCGGCTTCGGCAGCTTGTCCCAGCCGAAATGGCGCGTCATCAGCTCATAGGTCTTGAGCATGCCCTGGCGCTCGCTGACGGTCACGGCGCCCGTATAGAAGGCGAGTTGCAACGCCCGCTTCGAGGGTTTTCGGCTTTGCCACAGATGCTCCTTCTCGGTGAGCACGTCGTCCTCGATGTCGCGGATCGTCAGCGGGCCGGCGCGCACCAGCCGCATCACCTTGCGCATGTCGGCAGGCTTCACCGAGGCGAACCATTTGTGCCCCTCACGGCGGTGCTCGCGCATCGCCGGCAGGAAGAAGCGGAAGTCGCCGGCCGGCACGTAAGAGAGCGCATGCGTCCAATATTCAAACACGCTCTTGTCGACGCTCTGGGCGTGGCGCAGATCGGCGCGGCGGTAGGACGGGATGCGGCTGAACAGGATGTGATGATGGCAGCGCTCGATCACGTTGATGGTATCGATCTGCACATAGCCGAGATGGGCGACCGCGTCGGAGACGGCTTGCGCGCCGTCACCGAACGGCGCGCGCTCGTCCAGCCGCTGGGCATGAAGCCAGATTTGCCGGGCCTGTGTCGTGGTGAGTGGAATCGGTTTGGGCGCGCGGGACATTGCGGAATGCAGTGTAGCGGGATTCGCATCCAGGCAAGAAGCCGATCAAGGAGCGGACAAGGAAAAACCGCCCTGCCATCTGCTGACAGCGCGGTCGGAAGGTGCGCTACCCGCGCCTACTTCATCGACATGGCCTTCTGCGCCTTCATGTAATGCATGCAGGCGCTTTTCATCTTGCCGTTGCTCATGTCGGTGTTGGCCATGGCCATTTCCTTGTTCATGGCCGTCTTGGCTGGCGTATCCGCCGTGCCGCCCATCATGGCGGCGGACTTCATCATATTATCGCTGGTGCACGCCATCATCGCGGCGGATGCAGGGGAAACGGCGAACGCGACCAAAGCTGCGGCTGTGAGCAATATTTTCATCGAAAGGTCTCCTCCGTAAAACGAAACCGGCGTCATACCGGCCTTCGCATTACGTATTCTCCGGCGAAGACGTTTCGGGGAGAAGAAAATCTTCTTGCTGCGGTGCGAAGGCGGAGCGCTCAGCGCCCGGCTTTCGGGGCTTTGGACCGGTCGCCAACGCTGCCTGTGGCGACATCGGGTTCGCACGAGGCCTTGCCGCGCTCCTCCGCCTGGCAGCGATAGACGTTGCCGGTGAGGCGATCGACCAGCCACATGTTCTCGTCGGTCGGCGCTTGAAGCCCGACATAGCGGGAGGTCAGCCCCGTGATCAGCGTCGACAGCAGGATCGCCACCGCGATCATCGCGGCCCCGATGTAAATGGGCATGGAATTCAGGGACACGGTCCGATCTGGCGGGCCACTGCGATAGAACTGATAATCACTTGGCCTCGGCACTGGCTGGAACTCGGCTCCCTTCGTTGCGCTTGTCGGAGGCTCCGCCCTAGGCGTCCATCTGGCCGAAAAATTGTCCGCAGACAGGCCATCACGCGACGGCTTTGCGACAATCGGTCAGCAGAGGTTTCCCTGAGTGAACCGGGGCCCCGAGTGGCACTTGGGCGCGGCGGTCCTCAGTGATGCGGATCACGACAGGACTGCGACGGCTCGAACGCTCGCGGGGCAGCGTGCGACCACTCTCTTCACGCGTCAGCGTCGGTCCTCGGAGTGGACCGCGGGTCGGCCCTCCATGAACCCGAAACCGCTTGAAATTCGCTGCCATGGCCTCGGAGGGCCCCGTTTCCACTGTGACCAAGATCACACCAGGGGTTTTGAACCTGCCCTATGCTTGCAGCATCAAATAGCCATCAGGCGTCACAACGAGGATACGACAATGACTAGTTTCAATAAGTCTTTTGCACTGAAGGCGATGACCCTCTCGGCCATTCTGTCGATGACAGCCGGCTTGGCTATGGCCGGCGACGGCAATGTCTCGACCAACCAGATCCTGGATGCATTGAAGCCGAAGGCCGCGACCCGCGGGCTCTCCGCAGGTCCGCAGGTCGATCCGGCGGTGCAGGCCAAGGAATCGACGTTCCTGAACACCGTACGCAACCGCTCGACGCGGTCGCTGTCGACGGGTGAGCGCGAGCAGATTGCCGAGCTCGCCGCGACCAAGCCGAAGATCGATCTGGAGATCCAGTTCGACTACAACTCGGCCGACATCGCCAAGACGTCGGTGCCGTCGGTGCAGGCGCTCGGCAAGGCGCTGTCCGATCCCTCGCTGAAGGGCTCGACTTTCGTGGTCGCCGGCCACACCGATGCGGTCGGCACCGAGGGGTACAATCAGGGGCTCTCCGAGCGGCGGGCTGACACCATCAAGAAGTATTTGGTGCAGAACTACGGACTCACCGGCACCGATCTCGTCACCGTCGGCTACGGCAAGACCAAGCTGAAGGATGCCGCCAACGGCGCCGACCCGATCAACCGCCGCGTCCAGGTCGTGAACATGGACACCCAGACCGCGTCAAAGTAATTCCCAGGTCACCGCCCATAAAGGCGCCGCCTGTCGTTCCCCGGCAGGCGGCGATATCATATCCAGCTCTGGAAGAGCATCAGCCGGTTGAAAGTCTGCATCGACGTGCCGATGAAGGCCGCCGAGATCGGCAGCATGGCGGCAAAGCCGATCGCGGCGACCCCGACATAGGCCCACAGCAGCCAGCGTGGCAGTCCGTCCCGGCGCAGCACATAGACCAGCGCGAGCGACGCCAGGGTCGCAGCCGGCAGATAGTAATAGATGAAGGCGAGCGTGCGCGGCAGCAACGCCCAGGCGAGCCAGCACCCGAAATAGAAGACCGCGATCAGGAACGCATCCCGGCGGCGCGCAACGACGAAGTCGCGCAGCACGACGGCGAGCGCGAGCAGCGCCGGCCACAGCACCAGGGGATTACCGAGGAAGGCGATCGCGGAGACATTGCCGTCCGCGGTCTTGTCGAACAGGAACCATACCGGGCGCGCGAGCAGCGGCCATGACGGCCACGCGCTCATATAAGTGTGGCCGGCGATGGCAGTGGTGGTGTTGTCGGCGAAGATCCGGCGTTGCGCCTCGACCAGATCCGGCAGCGACACGCCGTACAGCGGGACGAAGGCCGCAAGATATGTCATCGCGGGCAGGACGGTGAAGCAGAGCACGACGTGATGTAATCTGAAGTCGGGCCAGAGGTCGGGCCGGTACCAATCCCCCGGCTTCGCGTCGGCAAACAGGGTGTGCCAGCCCTGCATCAGGCGAATCACCGCGACGATGACGATGCAGATTCCGAGTGGAAATAGGCCGCTCCATTTGCAGGCGGCAGCACAGCCGAACAGGCTGCCGGCAGCCGCGAACAACGCATGAGGACGATCCTTTCGAAAACCGTGCATGAAGGCGGCAATTGCGAGCAGGCCGAAGCCGAGCGCAAAAATGTCGAGCATCGCGACGCGCGCCTGCACGTACAGCATCTGATTGCAGCCGGCGATCAGCGCAGCGGCGATCGCAGGCCCTTGCGCGGCGAATAGTGCGAGGCCGCACAGATAGATCGCGACGATCGCGAGCGCGCCGAACAATGTCGCGGGATAGCGCCAGCCCAGCGCGGTGTCGCCGAAGGTCGCTATCGATAGCGCGATCAGCTCTTTCGCCAAAGGCGGATGCATCGGGTTGAGCATCGGTTGCGACATCGTCGGTGCCAGCATCTGCCGCGCCGCCGGCACGTAGTGCACTTCGTCGAAGACGAACTTCTCCGGCGTCGTCAAGCCGATCAGCAGGGCGAGATGCGCGGCCAGGAAAATCGCGACAGCAATCACTGCGCTCCGCGACACCTTCGGAACCGCGGGCAAGTCGAGCGGCATTTGTGGGGATGTTTTGCGTGGCAAATTTGCGTCACCGCCGAGAATAATAGACATCGCAGTTTTCATTGAACGCATTCTGCCGCGACTGTCACTAAGCATAGCGCAGGTCTCGCGCTGCTTGTGATAATTCCGCCACATCGCAAGCGCGCGCGATCCGGTACGATCAGGGACACATCGATCGGTTGCGAAATGAATTTGCGTTTCTGGCTTTTCTCCACGCTGTTGTCGATCGCCTTGTGCGTGGCCCCTTGCGCGCAGGCGCAGACGCGCGTCGGGGAAGCCGTCGTGATCCAGAATGAGGTCGTTCGCGTGGCCGCGACCACGACACCGATCAGCATTGGCGACAGCATGCTGCGGGACGAGACCGTGCGCACCGGCGCCGGCAGCGCAGCGCGCTTCGTGATGGCCGACAGCACCAATCTGTCGCTCGGTCCGAGCGCCACGCTCAAGCTCGACCGCACCGTCTTCAACGACGAGCACAGCTATCGTGACGTTGCGATCCGCATGACGACCGGCGCATTCCGTTTCGTCACCGGACATTCCGAGAAGACCGCCTACAAGATCACGACCCCGCTTGCGACGATCGGCGTGCGCGGTACTACACTCGATATCCTGTCCCAGCGCGGCCGCTCGGTCGTCGTGCTGCAGGACGGCGCCGCCAGTGTCTGCACGACGAGCCAACAGTGCGTGCAGCTCACCCAGCCCGGCGACACCGCAATCATCAGCTCGACCGGCGGCAAGGTCTCCATCAGTAAGACCAATACGCCGCCCTGGACCTTTGCCGCGACCTGCGCCGCGAGCGCGGGACTGTGCGCGGTCAACCAATATGCGGACGCCTCGCCGACCATCACGCCTGCCGTCCACGACGACGGCATGCTGTGCGGACGCTGAAGATGGCGGTATTCAACGTCAGGCGCTTCATCGTCGCGAGCGTGCTGACCGCCGTGTTTGCGTTTGTCGCGTTGGATGCCCGTCCGGCGGCAGCCCAGGGGGCGACGTGCGAATCCGGGTGCGGAGAGCCGACGCCCTCCCCTTCGCCGACATATTCACCCTCTCCAACGACAACCTACAGCCCCTCGCCCGCGCCCAGCCCCTACCCGTCATCGTCGCCGAGCCCTTATCCGTCCTCTTCGCCGAGCCCGACGCCGACACCGACGCCGACCGGCGCGGATTCCAGCGGCGGCTCGATCGGCGACCTCGCCAACCAGCGCTTCAACCAGATGATCACCAACCGAGTGCTCGGCACGGTGCTGCTCGGCGTCAACGAGCAGGTCAATTGCAGCAACTGCGTCAGCGCGTTCGGCTCCGCCGGCTCGTTCTCGGCCGGCATCCACGGCCGCAAGGAGCTGACCAACAATCTGTCGCTGCTCGCCGGCATCGCCTACACGCAATACAGCGAAGGCGGCTACAACATCACCAACGCGCCGATCGGCGCATTCGCGCTACGCTATGACTTCACCGACTGGGGCTCGTCGCGTCCGTTCTTCGACGTCGGCACGATCCTGACGCCGTGGGAGAAGGCGCGCTACACCCGCAGCTACAACACCAGCCTCGGCCCGGTGAGCGTCACGAGTTCGACCAACGCCGCGAACTACGCCGTCTACGGCCGCGCCGGCTGGATGAGCCGCGTGTCGCCCCGCGACGAGGTCGCCGCCTCGATCGAGGTCTGGCAGCTCTGGCAGCGCGTCTCGGGCTACACCGACAGCGCAGTGGCGTTCAATCCGTTCGATGCCAGCATCGCGACCGGCACCGACCGCACCAGCCTGGTCAAGATCGGCGGCCAGTGGACGCATCTCTACGGCAGCAATATCGAGGCCAACATCAATGGCGGCTGGGTGCAGTCGTTCGCTGGCCATAGCGGCATCGTCGCCACCGTGACCGGCGACGGCGTGGTGGTGCCGACCATGGGCAACCAGGGCTGGTTCGAATATGGCGGCCGGCTCGGCTTCCGCATGCAGAAGGGCTGGATCGTGGACCTGTTCGCCAACGGCACGCTCGGCCCGCAGCCAGTGGGTAACACCATCCATGGCGGCGTGGGGCTGCGGATCAATTATTAGCGGCGGGCTCAATCTCGTAGGGTGGGCAAAGCGGAGCGTGCCCACCACTTTCTCTCGCCGAGAAAAAATGGTGGGCACGGCGCAAGCGCGCCTTTGCCCACCCTACGATACTGTGGCTTCCACATCACGCTGCCGACTTGCCCTCGAACGCGCGGCGCAAGGTCTCCACGTCGAGCTTCACCATCTTCATCATGGCCTGCATCGCGCGTGCGGCAGCCGCCTTGTCGGGGCTCGAGAGGAATTCGAATATCACCTTCGGCACGACCTGCCAGGCCACGCCCCAGCGATCCCTGAGCCAGCCGCACTGCTCTTCCTTGCCGCCATGGGCCAGGAACGCATTCCAGACGCTGTCGACCTGGGCCTGATCGTCGCAATGGATCATCAGCGAGATCGCATGGGTGTATTCCATTTTCATGCCGCCGTTGAGCGCGACCAAAGGCTGTCCCGCCACCGAGAATTCGACGACGAGCACGGAGCCTTCCTTGCCGGACGGGCCATCTGAAACGTTGCGCTGAACATGCGTGATCGCCGAATTCGGCACGAGCGAGACGTAGAACTTCGCGGCTTCCTCGGCATCGCCATTGAACCACATGCAGGGAACGACCTTCGACATCGTGAATGCTCCTCTTCAGTTGTGATGTTCGCGCGCTAGATCAGGCGTTCGCCATGTCGGACTGCGCCGGGAAGGCTGCCATGTCCATCCAGTTCACGCCCCACATGTGGCCGTCCGGATCCTCGAAGCTGCGGCCGTACATGAAGCTGTATTCGTCCTTCGGGCTGGGATCGGCCACCCCGCCTGCAGCCGCGGCCCTGCTGACGATATCGTCGACCTCGGTCCGGCTATCGGCGGACAGGCAGAACAGCGCCTGGTTTGAGGTCTTTGCATCCGAGATCGGCTTCGGCGTGAACTGCCGGAATTTCTCGTGGGTCGTCAGCATCGCATAGATGGTCTCGGAAAAGACCATGCAGCTCGCTGTTTCGTCGCTGAATTGCGGGTTCCTGGTCGCACCGACCGCCTCGTAAAAGGCAGTGGCGCGCTTGAGGTCGGTCACGGGCAGATTGAGGAAAATCATCCTGGGCATCGGAGCTCCTTGGGCGGGGTTCTGCCCAAGGACGGATGGCCAAGCGGCGATCCGACACGGCTTCCGGACCTTTTTTGGACCCCTGCCTGCGAGGTTCTGTCGCACAGAACCCGCTGGCTTTCAGGTGTTCCTCACTTCTTCTCGTTCGGATCGCGGTGAATGGGATCGACCCACAGCACGGTCTCGGGCTTCTCGACCGGCTCGATGTCGAGGTTGATCGCCACCGCCTCGCCGTCGCTGCGCACCAGCACACATTCCAGCACCTCGTCCCGGCTGGCGTTGATCTCCTGATGGGGCACGTAGGGCGGGACGAAAATGAAGTCGCCGGGGCCGGCCTCTGCGGTGAATTGGAGGCTCTCGCCCCAGCGCATCCGCGCCTTGCCTTTCACGACGTAGATGACGCTTTCGAGATGGCCATGGTGATGCGCGCCGGTCTTGGCGTCGGGCTTGATGCTGACCGTGCCCGCCCACAATTTCTGCGCACCGACGCGCGCGAAATTGATCGCGGCCGCGCGGTCCATGCCCGCCGTCGACGGCACGTTGGTATCGAGCTGGTTGCCGGGAATGACGCGCACGCCGTCATGTTTCCAGCGATCGTCGTGATCGTGGTCATGGTGGGAATGCGAATGGTCATGACCGGTCATGAGACTTGCTTTCTGTTGGTTCCGTGCGCGGCAAACTAACCCAAAGCCGCGACATCGAGCCATACCAAAATCGGAACCCTCATAACCGTCGAACGTTGTCCTGACGAGCAAACCGCAAGGAGGATTTCATGGGTAGCACGACCGACAAGATCAAGGGCACCGCAAACGAGGCAATGGGAAAGGCCAAACAGGGCATCGGTGAAGCCACCGGTTCCGAGCGCATGAAGGGCGAAGGTGCGGTCCAGGAAGTGAAGGGCAAGGGCCAGCAGGCCATGGGCGATGCCAAGGATGCCGCGAAAGACGCGGTCGATCGCGCTGCGGCTTCGGCCAAGCGCGCGACGGAATAACGAGCATCGCACTCAAAGTGAAAGACCGGCCGAGAGGCCGGTCTTTTTGTTTGCGGGCTTACTTCACCCCGAGCAATTCCACGTCGAACATCAGCGTTGCGTTCGGCGGGATCACGCCGCCTGCGCCACGGGCACCATAGCCGAGCTGCGGCGGAATGATCAGCGTGCGCTTGCCGCCGACCTTCATGGAGGCAACACCCTCGTCCCAGCCGGCGATGACCCGGCCCTTGCCGATCGGGAATTCGAACGGCTCGTTGCGGTCGACCGACGAGTCGAATTTCTTGCCCTTCTGGCCGTTCTCGTAGAGCCAGCCGGTGTAGTGCATCACGCAGATCTGGCCGGGCTTCGGCGAAGCGCCGGTGCCGACGACGCTGTCGGTAATCTGCAAACTTGAAGCTGTGGTCATGGTCTTCCCTGCGGTCTGGGCCGAGGCCGTGGTGGAGACGAAATCGGACACGCCGGCGATCACGGTGATCGCGAGTGCCGACATGATGGCGAGGAGCACGCGCTGTAAACGCTGCATAAGACACCTTACGTTTGAGGCGGAAGGGGTCTAGCGCAACGCCGACGCCGTTGCCACCCCCTTCAGGCCTCGATATTTTCCAGCCGCACGGGCAGCTTGCGGATGCGCTGGCCCGTGGCGTGGTAGATCGCATTGCAGATCGCCGCATTGGTGCCGACATTGGCGAGCTCGCCGAGGCCCTTCACGCCGGCCGGGTTGATGTGATCGTCCTGCTCGGAAAGCAGGATCACCTCGACACCGGGGACGTCGGCATTCACTGGCACGAGATAGTCGGCTAGATTGTCGTTGACGTAACGCGCATTGCGCTCGTCGATCTCGGTGGCCTCCAGCAGTGCCGAGGACATGCCCCAGATCAGGCCGCCCATGAGCTGGCTGCGCGCCGTGCGCGGATTCATGATGCGGCCCGCCGCGAACGCTCCGACCAGCCGGGGGCAGCGGATTTCATGGGTAAAGCGGTTGACGCGGACTTCGACGAACTCGGCACCGAAGGCGTACGCGATCCTGTCCTTCATCTGATGGCCACCGACGAGCCGCGCGTGCCCGCTGTGCATCGCCGTGAATGAATCCAGCGGCGCGCCTTCGGGCTTCCACTCGCCGTATTCCTCGACGATACCGACACCGAGTGCGTCGAAGGCCTTTTCGATATCGAGTGGACGATCGCTCTGCGCCGCCTGCGTGCTCGGCGCCTGGCTGATGCCGACGGTCTCTTTGGCCTTGTCGGCTAGGCTGTCGCTCGGCGTCACGGCCTTGAACAGCCTTTGACGAATTCGGTCGCACACCATCATCACCGCCGAGCAGGTGCTGGCAGTCGAGTTCGAACCGCCGGCAACAGGCGCCGGCGGCAGATCGCTGTCGCCCAGGAACACCGCGACCTTCTCCAGCGGCACGCCGAGCCGCTCGGCCGCGGTCTGGGCGATGACGGTATACGCGCCGGTGCCGATCTCGTGACCGGCGATCTCGACCCGGGTACGGCCGTCGCGCTGGAGGCGGACGCGCGCGGCAGAGGGCGCCATCTGCGTCGGATAGCAGGTGGCGGCACAGCCATAGCCTATCAGCCAGTCGCCGTCCGACATCGATTTCGGCTGCGGCGAACGCTGCGACCAGCCGAACGCCCTGGCGGCCTCGTCGAAGCACGCCATCAAGGACCGCGACGTATAAGGCTTGCCGCCGATCGGCTCCACGGTGGTGTCGTTGATGCGGCGGAGCTCGACGGGGTCCATGTTCAGTTTCACCGCAAGCTCGTCCATCGCGCTCTCAAGCGCGAAGAGATACGGCACCTCCGGCGGTGAGCGCATGAAGCCGGGCGTATTGCGGTCAGCGCGCACGATCGACACCAGACTTGCGACGTTCGGGCAGGCATAGAGCCGCGTCGTCGTCTTCGTGCCGCCGACGCAATAGGCATCCGGACGCGACGAAACCTCCGCGCCGTCGTGCCTCAAAGCCACCAGCTTGCCGTCCCGGCCCGCACCAAGCCTGATCTCGTGGCGCGTCTCGGCCCGGTAGGTGGCGATGGTGAAACCCTGGTCGCGGGTCGGCACCAGCTTGATCGGCCGGTTCAGGCGTTTGGCAATGCCGGCGATGATGGCGGTGCGGGGCGTCATCGAGCCGCGCGAACCAAAGCCCCCGCCGACATAGGGATTGACGACACGGACCTTGTCGGCGTCGATGCCGAGCTGCTCGGCGACGCCGTTCTTCAGGCCGTAGACATACTGGCTGCCCTCGTAGATGACGAGGTTGTCGCCCATCCAGGCGCAGCTCGTCGTAAACAGCTCCATTGGATTGTGGTGCTGGGTCGGCGTGTCATAGGAGGCGGTGAGTTTGACCTCGGCTGCGTCGAACGCCTTGGCGAAATCGCCGACCTCCGGGTCTTCCTTGAACTGTGCGTTCTGTCCCTTTGCCGCCGTCGTGGTGGTCCCCGGCGACTCAAAGCTCGCACTCGGCGCCACGGCCGTGTAGCTGACCTTGACGCGATTGGCGGCCTCGCGCGCCGCCTCGTAACTTTCGGCGATGACGACGGCGATGATCTGGCCATCATGGGCGACGTCGGCTGATTTCAGCGGCTGGATCGTGGTCCCGGCATAGCCGCCATTGCTGAACAGTTTCGATTCCTTCAGCTTCGGAGCGTTCTCGTGCGTGACGATGTCGATCACGCCGCGGACCTGCCTGGCATCGTCGAGATCGAAACCGTCGATGCGGCCCTTGGCGATGGCGCTGGTGACCAGGAATGCGTAGGCTGGATTGTCGAGCGGCATGTCGGACGCATATGTCGCCCGGCCCGTGACCTTTGCGGCCGCGTCATAGCGCGGCACGGGATGGCCCATGTTTGCTTTCGGCTCGGGAGCTGCAGCGGTCATGATCAGATCTCCATGGTTACGGCCTGCTGGAGCGCGCGCGCCACCACGCGCTTGCCGAGCGCGATCTTGAAGCTGTTGTGCCGGCGGCCCTTGGCGTCGGCAAACGCGGCATCGGCCACACGCTGCGCCAGACCGTCGTCGAATTTCTGTCCCTTCAGCAGCGCCTCAGCCTCGCGCGCCCGCCACGGCACGGTGGCGACGCCGCCGAGCGCGACACGCGCGTCCCTGATCGTGCCATCCTGCACATCGAGCGCGACCGCAGCCGACGACAGCGCGAACTCGTAGGACTGACGGTCGCGCGCCTTGAGATACACCGAGCGCGGCCAGCGGCCGGGAATGGAGAACGCAGAGATCAGCTCACCGGGCCGAAGCGTGGTCTCGATCTCGGGCGTCGTGCCGGGCGCCTTGTGCAAATCTGCGAACGGCAGGCTGCGCGTGCCAGACCTGCCGGTGATTTCGACCACCGCATCCAGCGCGATCAGCGCCTGGGCAAAATCGCCGGGATAGGTTGCGATGCACTGATCGGAAGTACCGAGCACCGCATGCATGCGATTGACGCCGTCCATGGCGGCACAGCCCGAACCGGGATTGCGCTTGTTGCAATTCTCATAGGAGACATCGCGGAAATAGCTGCAACGCGTTCGCTGCATCACGTTGCCGCCGAGCGTCGCCATGTTGCGCAGCTGGGCGCTGGCGGCGAGCTTCAGGGAATTCGCGATCACCGGATAGTTGCGCTGGATCTCGGCATGCGCGGCCACGTCGGACATCTTGGCGAGCGCGCCGAGCCGCAAGCCGTCACTGCCGGGCTCGATCGCCGACCAGCTGCGCGCCAGCGGATTGATATCGACGATTGCCGCGGGCCGCATCACGTCCAGCTTCATCAGGTCGATCAGCGTGGTGCCGCCGGCGAGCGGCTGTGCTGTAGCCTTGGTCAGCGGATTGTTCGCAGTTGCGGCAGCGCTGAGCGCCTGCACGGCCATGTCGGGGTCTGTTGCCCTTTGGTAGGAAAACGATCGCATGGGCCTAGCCTTTCATGATCTCGGGCGCGGCCTGCTTCACGGCAGCGACGATGTTGGGATAGGCGGCGCAGCGGCAGATGTTGCCGCTCATGTATTCGCGGATGTCGGCCTCGCTGCCCGCATGCCCCTCCTTGACGCAGGCCACGGCGGACATGATCTGGCCCGGCGTACAATAGCCGCATTGAAACGCGTCGTTGTCGACGAAGGCCTGTTGCATCGGATGCAAATGATCGTCGGTGGCAAGGCCCTCGATCGTGGTGATCTCCTGCCCCTCGGCCGCGAGCGCGAGCGTCAGGCACGACACCACGCGTCGATCGTCGATCAGTACCGTGCAGGCACCACATTGGCCGTGGTCGCAGCCCTTTTTGCTGCCGGTGAGCTTGAGATGCTCCCGCAGCGCGTCGAGCACCGTTGTGCGCGCGTCGATGTGCAGGCGCTTGTCCTTGCCGTTGACCCGCAGCGTGACATCGACGGGGAGCGCCGGATCCTGCGCGGCCGACACGCTCGCATCCTGCGCGGCCGCACGCGCTGTCATGGGGACCAGCGCACTGCCGGCAGCGCCAGCCATGAAGGCGCGCCGATCGAATCCGGTCGGTCCGGAACCTGATTTTTCGGACATGGAGGGCCTCCGCCGCTTCGAGCAAGAGCAGCGCACGCCTGCACCGCTCATCGGCCCTTAACCTGAAGCAGTGAACTCCGTTCCGAACGAGAAAGGGCGACGCAGCAAATGCCGCGTCGCCCTTCGTCAAATTTTGCTGATGTTGCGCGGGGAACCCCGTGCGCGGCGGTCAGTATCCGAGCGCGCAACCGTCTTTGCGCGGATCGGAACCGCCGGTGAGCGTGCCCTTGTCCCAGTCGATCCAGATCGCCTGCGCGCCGCCGAGCGGACCGACGACGCTGGTGGTCTTGTGGCCGAGTTTCTTCAGGCCTTCGACGATATTGGCCGGCACGCTGTCCTCGAGCTGGTACTGTCCTTCGTAATGCAGGCCGCGCGGCATATCGATCGCCTCCTGCACGTCGCAGCCATAATCGAGAATGTTGGTCACCACATGGGCTTGGCCAACCGGCTGATATTGTCCGCCCATCACCGCGAACGGCATCACCGAACGGCCGCCCTTGGTGAGCAGGCTCGGCATGATCGTGTGCAGCGGGCGCTTGCCGCCGGCGATGCAATTCGGGTGGCCGGGCTGGATGCGGAAGCCGCCGGCGCGATTCTGGAGCAGGATGCCGGTCTTGTTCGAGACGATGGCGGAGCCGAAGGAATGCGCGACCGAGTTGATGAACGAGCAGACGTTGCGGTCCTTGTCCACGACGGTGATGTAGATGGTCGAGGGATTCATCGGCGGCGCGACGTTCGGCAGGTCGAGCATGCCGTCCATGCGGATCTTGTCGATGTGCTCGTTGCAGTATTCCTTGGCGAGGATCCTGGCGACCTCGATCTGCATATGCTCGGGATCGGCGACATGCAGCTCGCGATGCATGTAGGCGATGCGCGCGGCCTCGGCTTCGAGGTGGAAGCGCTCGACGCAGAGCGGCGCGTATTTCGTCAGGTCGAACCGCGACAGGATGTTCAACATCAGCAGCATGGTGAGGCCGGGTCCGTTCGGCGGGCACTGCCAGACGTCGTAGCCCTTGTACATGGTGCCGATCGGCGTCGTCGTCTCGGTGGTGTGCGCGGCGAAATCGTCGAGCGTGTGGAGGCCGCCGATTCCGCGCAGGGTCTCCACCATGTCCTCGGCGATCGGGCCCTTGTAGAAGGCGTCGCGGCCGTCCTTGGCGATCGCCCGTAGCGTCTTGCCGAGCTCGGCTTGGCGGATGACGTCGCCGGCCACCGGCGGCTTGCCGTGCGGCAACAGATACCGCTCCGTGTTGGTGCCACCCTTCAGCTTCTCGAACTGGTTCTTCCAGTCGAAGGCGATGCGAGGGGCGACGACGTAGCCTTCCTCGGCGGCCTTGATCGCGGGCTGGAGCAGGCGGTCGAAGCCGAACTTGCCGTGATCGCGCAAAACGGTCGCAAAGGCGTCGATCACGCCGGGGATCGAGACCGCATGCGCCGAGGTCAGCGGCACGGAGTTGATCTTGCGCTCGAGATACCAGTCGGCGTTCGCCGCCTTCGGGGCGCGGCCGGAGCCGTTATAGGCGATGATCTTGCCCTCGCCGCGCGGCTGGATCAGCGCAAAGCAGTCGCCGCCGATGCCGGTCGATTGCGGCTCGATCACGCCGAGAATGGCCGAGCCCGCAACGGCCGCGTCCACCGCCGTGCCGCCCTCGCGCAGCACCTCGATCGCGGCGAGTGACGCCTGCGGATGCGAGGTTGCCACCATCGCGTTGGTGGCGTGGACCGTGGACCTGCCGGGGAAATGGAAGTTTCTCATCGAATTCTTGCTCTCGTTGGGCGTCTGGCGCGGATGGCGTGTCGTTTCGGAAAAAGCCGCGCCTACATGACACATTCCAGCCCGCCGGGGCAATGCTGGCATACCAGGGAAATGGCTGCCATCCGCTGGGAATAGAGCTGCTTCTTGCGGGTTTTCCGGGCGCGCCCCGCCTGCTAAACGGGCGCCATGATTTGCAAGGTCGCCGCCTTCTACCAATTCGCCGCCCTGCCCGATTACCGGGAGTTGCGCGAGCCGCTGCGCGCGTTCTGCGCCGGCCTGGCGGTGAAGGGCAGCGTGCTGCTCGCGCAGGAGGGCATCAACGGCACGGTCGCGGGTGCGGGCGCGGCGATCGACGCTCTCGTCCATGAGCTCGCGCACGGCGACATCTTCAGCGGCAGGTTGAACAATCTCGAATTGAAGTTCTCGACCGCCGAGGCGATGCCATTCGGCCGGCTCAAGGTGCGGCTGAAGAAGGAGATCGTCACGCTCGGCGACGAAGCCGCCGATCCGACCCGGCAGGTCGGCACCTATGTCGATGCGAGCGAATGGAACGCGCTGATCGCGGCGCCCGACACGCTGGTGCTCGACACCAGGAACGCCTTCGAGGTGGCGATGGGGACGTTCGACGGCGCGCTCGACCCAGGCATCGAGAGCTTTGGCCAGTTCAAGGAATTTGCGGCCGAACGGCTCGATCCTGTCAAACACCGCAGAATCGCGATGTTCTGCACCGGCGGCATCCGCTGCGAGAAAGCGAGCGCGCATCTGCTCGCGCGCGGCTTTGCCGAGGTCTATCACCTCAAGGGCGGCATTCTCAAATATCTGGAAGAGGTGCCGGAGGCTCAGAGTCGCTGGCGCGGCGAATGCTTCGTGTTCGACGAACGGGTCGCGCTCGGTCATGGTTTGCAGCAACTTGGCGCGCAACAACTCGGCTTGCAAGAACTTGGCTCGCCCGAACGAAATAAGGACGCGGCACGTGACGAATGAGATCCAGACGCTCGGCGAGCGCATCGACACGCTTGAGACGCGCCTCGCCTATCAGGACGACGCGATCGAGACGCTGAACCAGACCATCACCGCGCAGTGGAAGCAGATCGACGCGCTGACGCGAAGGATCGCAGAGCTCGGCGAGCGGCTGCAGGAGGCCGAGGCGAATGCGCCGGGAGCCGCCAATGAGCGCCCCCCGCATTATTGAGCGGGGTTACTGACCGGACGCCTTGAGAAGAAGGTTGCTCACCTCGCCCGACATCATCAGCCGGTTGCGCCCGGCTTCCTTGGCGGCATAGAGCGCCTGGTCGGCGGCCTCGATCAGCGAGGTGACGCCGGCCGTGCGCTCCAGCGCCGGCCGGCAGGCAGCACCGCCGAGCGAAGCGGTGACGCAGCCAGCCGCATGGTTGCTGGCGTGGACGAGGCCCGCATCGCGGATCGCCCGTCGGATCCGGTCGCCGATCAGGGCGCAGCCGGCAGCGTCGGTGTTCGGCAGCAGCATGGCGAACTCCTCGCCGCCGTAACGCGCCGCCAGATCGCCGGAACGATGCATCTCGGCGGCGATGATCTGCGCCACCTGCCGGAGGCAGGCATCGCCCGCGGGATGGCCGTATTCGTCGTTGTAAGACTTGAAGTGGTCGACGTCGATCATCAGCAGGGAAAGGCTGGAGCGCTCGCGATAGGCACGCGCCCACTCCTCCTTCAGTCGTTCATCGAAGCGGCGGCGATTAGCAAGCCCGGTGAGGCTGTCCTCGATCGCGAGCGTTTCGAGCCGGGTCTCGAGCTTCTTCTGCTCGGTGATGTCGCGCGAGATCGCGACCACGCCGTCGACGCTGCCACTCTCCTTGCGGGTCACCCGCATGGTCGATTCGAGCCAGACTTCGGCGTTCTGCCGGTGCGCGTTGCGATAGGTAACGCGCACCTCCTCTTTCTCGCCGCGTTTCATGGCGTCGACGAGAGCCTGGACCTGCGGCCGGTCGTCCGCGTGAATGCCGGCGAGCGCGAGGGTTCCGATCAGCTGATTGGCGCGCCAGCCGACGACGCCAATCGACGATGGCGAGACATAGCGCAGCCGCTCGTCGAGCCCCATACGCGTCACCATGTCGCTGGAGCTTTCGGCAAGCAGTCGGAAATTCGCTTCCTTCTCGACCAGCGCGGCCGCCATGCTCTGGCCCCGCTGCAACTGCCGCACCAGCACCGCACCAATGATTGCGATCAGCATGACCAACGCGAGCACGTAGAGCATGCGGGAGATCACCGCCGCGCGCCAGGGTGCGAGCAGCTCGTCCTTGTCGACGGTGGCGAGCAGGACCAGCGGATAACGGCCAGAACGCTTGAAGAAGCTGACGCGTTCGGCGCCATCGAGCGGCGACTTGAAATGATAGACGCCGCCCGGCCGCTGCAGAGCGGCGTCGCGGAACAGCGGCGTATTGGCAACGCTGCGGCCGATGTATTTCTCGTTGCTCGGGTAGCGCGCGATGATCAGGCCGTCGCCGTGCGTCAACGCCACCGAGCTGTTGCGGCCGATCTCGAACTGTTCGTAGAAATGCGAGAGATAGTTGGAGCTGATGGTCGCGAGCACCACGCCGCCGAAGCTGCCGTCGGGCTTGTTGAACCGCCGCGACAAGGTGACGAGCCATTCGCCGTCGAGCAGGCTCTTCACGGGACGGCCGACATGGGGCTCCCGTTTCGGCGAGAGCTGGTGATAACGGAAGAACGCGTCGTCGTTGAGAGTCGAGCCGATCGTACCGGGCGAGGTCAACCAGTTGCCGTGTTCGTCGATGATGGCGAGGCTGTGGACACGCTCCATCGCCTTCTTGCGCGCCTCCAGCAGGGTTCTGAGCTTGGCGATCGTGGCCGGCTCGGTGCCGTCCATCTCCAGCCGGCTGACGACGCCGACGACGCCAGAATCCAGCAGATCGAGGCTGTCATCGGCATGCTGCGTCAGCGATCGCGCAACGTTGGCCATCTCGGTCTCGGCGCCCTTGAGCACCGCGTCGCGGGCCGCCCATTCCCGCCAGCCGCTGACGCCGAGGATGGCCACGCAGGTCAGCGCGACGAACGCAGCTGCCCGCAGCGGCAGGCGGCTCAATCCGGCTCTTTGGGTCACAGCACTCATGCGGCAGAATTCTCCGAAGATCGGAAACTCTGCTGCTTCTGTTATTGAACTCTGAAACGCCCGCAGAAATATGCGGCGATGTCGGCGGTTCCCGTAGTCGTACGGACACCGGAATCAGCGCATCGCTAACAGGGCATTAGCAGACCTATCGGAATCCGGCGCTCCCGCGGCTAGCTGAAGATGGCCTTAACCTTGTCCCAGAGCGAGGGATTGTCGGCCTCCGCATCGGCCTTCGAGGGCGTTGGCTGGGCGGCGCTCACGGGATCGGACGCCGGGAAGGTATCTTTCAGCCCGGCATCGAGCTTGGCGTGGCGATCGGCGGCGAGCGCTTCGTGCAGATCGTCGGCGTGCTTGTCATGCGGCGCGGGGTTGAATGTCTCAGCCATGGTCTCGTCCTCCGTTGGCTGGTCAACGCGGTCCAATTGCGCTTGGTTCCCCTGTTCCGCTCAGGGCCGCGGCGGTGTATCAGGAGCCCTAACCATCCTCAGGACCGTTCGTGCCCCAGTCTGCGACAAAGCCTTTCATCGACGTCCTCTCCGGCCAGCGGCAGGTCATTCCGCCGATCTGGATGATGCGGCAGGCCGGCCGTTACTTGCCGGAATATCGCGAGGTGCGCGCCAGGGCCGGCGGCTTCCTCGACCTCTGCTTCAACCCGGAGCTTGCCGCCGAGGTGACGCTGCAGCCCATCCGGAGGTTCGGCTTCGATGCGGCGATCATCTTCTCCGACATCCTGGTGATCCCCTATGCGCTCGGACGCTCCGTGCGCTTCGAGGTCGGCGAGGGTCCGCGGCTCGAACCGCTGGATGATCCCGCCAAGGTCGTGACACTGGCGAAACACGCCGATTTCGGCAAGCTCGCGCCGGTGTTCGAGGCGCTCAAAATCGTGCGCGGGGCGCTCGATCCCAAGATCGCGTTGATCGGCTTCTGCGGCGCCCCGTGGACGGTGGCGACCTACATGGTCGCCGGCCAGGGCACGCCTGACCAGGCGCCGGCGCGGATGATGGCCTACCGGCATCCGGAGGCGTTCGCTGAGATCATCGACGTGCTGGTCGAGAACTCGATCGAATATCTGCTGGCGCAGCTTGCGGCAGGCGCCAACGCCTTGCAGATCTTCGACACCTGGGCCGGCGTGCTGCCACCCGCCGAGTTCGCGCGCTGGTCGATCGAACCGACCCGGCGCATCGTCGAAGGCGTGCGCGCCAAGGTGCCGGATGCGAAGATCATCGGCTTTCCGCGCGGTGCCGGTGCGCAACTGCCCGGGTTCGTCGAGGCGACCGGCGTCAACGCTGTCAGCATCGACTGGACCGCGGAGCCGGCCTTCATCCGCGAGCGCGTGCAGAGCAAGGTTGCGGTTCAGGGCAATCTCGATCCGCTGGTGCTGATCACAGGCGGCGCCGCGCTCGACCGCGCGATCGACAACACGCTGGCGAATTTTGCGCAGGGGCGGTTCATCTTCAATCTCGGCCACGGCATCCAGCCGGAGACGCCGATCGCCCATGTTGAGCAGATGCTGAAGCGTGTGCGGGGCTGATTTATTTTGCGCCTGGGGAGTGGGAAAACAAAAAAGCACGAAAACAACCCCATGCACAGTAGAGAGGCCACGCCCGATCAATGACTTAGGGCGGACGGAAATCAGGTGCGCCGTCATCGCATCGGATCGCACCAACATTTGACCCGTCGGGCAAAACAGGCGCATGATGCCATCATCACACCGATGCCCGCCTCGCGGCCGACTTACCGCGGACGGCTGCGCTCGATGATCTCCGCGGCGCCCTTGGCCAGCAGATCCAGTCCCACCGCACGGCCGAGTTCGCGGGGACGATTGGCGGGGCCCGAACGCAAGGCTTCGATGATGGTGTTGCCGGAGAGATCGAGCACGGACGCGGTGAGCGACATCTGATCGCCCGCAATGGTCGAAAAGCCCGCCACCGGCGAATTGCAATGGCCGTTCAGCACCCACAGCACTTCGCGCTCGGCATCGGCAGAGGCGTGCGCGGCGGGATCGTCGATCGATGCGAGGATGCGACGCGTCTGCCAGTCCTGTGCCGCGCATTCGACGGCGACGATGCCCTGCCCCGCTGCCGGCAGCATCTCCGCTGCGGTAAACTCGTAGGCGATGCGCTGTGAAAGGCCGACGCGGTCGAGGCCGGACCGCGCCATGATGAGCGCATCCGCAGGCCCCACCGCGCCGCCATCCGGCAGGCGCTGCTTCTCGCCATTGTCGAGTTTTCGCACGCGCGTGTCGGCGGCGCCACGGAAGTGGATGATCTCGACGTCGGGAAACAATCGCCGCGCATAGGCGGCGCGGCGGACGGCGTTGGTGCCGATCTTGAAACCCTTGCCACGAGATTGGCGCAATGCCTCCAGCGTCACGCCGTCACGCAGCACAAGCGCGTCATTGGGGGGATCGCGCGAGAGCGTGGCGCCGATCACGAGGCCCGGCGTGTCTTCGTTGCCGGGCATGTCCTTTAGCGAATGCATCGCCGCCTGGAGTTCGCCCGACAGCACGGCGGCGCGGATCTGGGCCACGAAGGCACCACCCTTGCCGCCATGGGGCAACAGCTTGCTGGTCTGGTCGAGATCGCCCGTGGTGTCGAACTTGACGATCTCGACGTCGAGATCGGGCATGGCAGCGGTCAGGCGGCGCGCGATCTCTTCCGTCTGTGCCAGCGCCATCGCGCTCTTGCGTGTGCCGATCTTGAATCGCGTAGCCAAGCCCAAATCCTCTCAAGACGCGAGTTTACCGCGCATCCTCCAATATCATGTCGGAGGCCTTTTCGGCGATCATGATGATCGGCGCGTTGGTGTTCCCCGAGACCAGGTCAGGCATGATCGAGCCGTCGACCACACGAAGGCCTTCGAGGCCCCTCACCTTCAGCCGCTGATCGACCACCGCGAGCGCATCATTGCCCATACGACAGGTCGAGGTCGGATGGTAGATGGTGCTGCCCCGCTCACGGCAATAATCCAGCAGCTCGGCATCCGTGGCTACCTTCGTCCCGGGATCGTACTCGTCGACCACGAACGGCTTCAGCGCCGGTGCATGCAATATGTTGCGCAGGATCTTCAGGCCTTCCACGTTGGTGGTGCGGTCGGTCTCGGTCGACATGTAGTTGATGCGGATCTCCGGCGGCACTGTCGGGTCGGCGCTTTTGATGCGCAAGGACCCGCGGCTTTCGGGGCGGAGCTGGCACACCGACGCCGTGAAGCCGGAGAAAGCATGCAGCTTCTCGCCCATCTTGTCGGTCGAGAACGGCAGGAAATGAACCTGGATGTCCGGCGAGGCCAGCCGCGGACTGGTCTTGAAGAACGCGCCCGCGGTGCCCGCCGCGATCGTCAGCCAGCCTTTGCGGAACAGCGCATAGCGCGCGCCGGCCATGGTGCGGCGGAGCGGGTGATTGACGGTGTCGTTGAGCGTGATCTTTTGCGAGCAGCGCATCACGATGCGGACCTGCATGTGGTCCTGGAGATCGTGCCCGACGCCCGGCGCGTCCAGCACGACATCGATGCCGTGCTTGCGCAGGAGGTCGCCGGGCCCGACGCCGGAGAGCTGGAGCAGCTGCGGCGAGTTGTAGGCGCCGCTCGACAGCACGACCTCGTTGCGCGCACGGGCGCGGCGCAAATTGGCGCCCTGACGGTATTCAACGCCGACCGCGCGGCGGCCCTCGAACAGCACGCGCTGGCCGAGCGCGCCAGTTTCGATCTTGAGATTGCCGCGGGCCTTGGCGGGGCCGAGATAGGCCACCGCGGTCGAGGCGCGGCGGCCATTGCGGGTCGTGGTCTGGAACAGGCCGACGCCTTCCTGCGTGGCGCCGTTGAAATCAGGATTGTAGGGCAGACCGCTCTCGACCGCGGCATCGATGAAGGCCTTCGACAGCGGATCGGTCACGACCATGTTGGACACCGGCAGGGGGCCGCCGCTGCCGTGATATTGATCGGCGCCGCGCGACTGGTTCTCAGCCTTCTTGAAATAGGGCAGCACGTCGTCATAGCCCCAGCCGGCGTTGCCGCGCTGACGCCATCTGTCGTAATCCTCGTGCTGGCCGCGGACATAGAGCAGGCCGTTGATCGAGCTCGATCCGCCCAGCGTCTTGCCGCGCGGCTGGAACACCTGACGACCCTTCAGCTCGGGCTCCGGCTCGGTCTGGTACATCCAGTTGACGGTCTTTTCCTTGAACAGCTTGCCGTAGCCGAGCGGCACGTGAATCCAGATGTTGGAATCCTTCGGGCCGGCCTCGAGCAGCAGCACGCTGTGCTTGCCGTTCGCCGAGAGCCGGTTGGCGAGCACGCAGCCGGCAGAGCCGGCACCGACGATGATGTAGTCGAATTCAGGGTCGGAGGGCGTCAGGGAGGAAGTTGCGTTCATGCGCTACTGTTCTTTTTGTTGGTGGGGGCGTTTCCAATCGTCACTTAGCACGATCATGCAGCGACGCGCAGCGCCTCGACCAGCGACCTGAACGCACGGGTATATTCCGCACCCGCCCTTGCGATATCGGCGCGTCCGGCGCAGGCGACCGCGGCCTCTGTTACCGCGCCGAGCAGCAGCCGGGCCAGCGGCTCGATCGGCTGCCGCGCAATCAGGCCGGCTTCCATCGCCGCCGCAATCGCGCGCGGCAGCTTGCCGCCGAAATGTTTGGCGTCGATCTCTCGCCAGCGCTCCCAGCCGAGCACCGCCGGGCCATCGCGCAGGATGATCTGGCCGGTCGGCCCCTTGGCGGTTGCGGCGAAATAATGCTGGGTGCCGGCGACCATCGCGGCGAGCACATCCTTCTCGGAACGCGCGGCGCCGTCGATCTCGGCGACGAGGTCGCGCGAGACGTTGTCGAACACCGCTTCGAACACCGCTTCCTTTGTCTTGAAGTGATGATAGACCGCGCCCTTGGCGACGCCGGTGGCTTCGGCGATCTCGTCCATCGTCGTCGCGGCAAATCCTTGCGCCCCGAACAGGCGACGCGCCGCCGTCAGGATCGCCTCCGATGTCCCCGCCCGTCGCTCCGCCTGTTTTGCCATGGGTCTCGTCTAATCGAATTCGGCACAAGCGGCCAGTTGACTTTTCGACTATCGGTCGGTATTTACCAACCATCAGTCGGTTATTCGTGAGGTGTGCCATGCCGAGCCGTGACGTCGTCGAAGCTTTTGCCAAGCGATTGGAGACCGGGGATTTCATCGGCGCAATCGAGCAGTTCTATACGCCCGAGGCCGCGACCTACGAGAACAACGCGGCACCGACAGTCGGCCGCGACAAGCTCGTCGCCAAGGAGCGCGGCGCGCTGGCGGCCTCCAGGGAAGTCAAGGCGGTGCGCATCGGGCCGAGCCTGATCGAGGGCGATCATGTCGCGACGCGCTGGACCTTCAGCTTCACCACCGCCGAGGGCATCATCCGAACGTTGGATGAGATCGCATGGCAGACATGGCGGGGGGATGAACTCGTCGAGGAACGCTTTTATTACGACCCCAAGCAGTTGGGACGCTGAGCCGCTGACTGTCTCTACAAGACCAGCTTCACGCCCGGCGGGTACCACGTCCCTTCGCCCGAAGGCAGGATCGACGGTGCTTCGGTCCTGGGCCAGTGGAGCCGCATCGCCATTGTGTTCATGCGGTCGAACGCCGGCGCCGAAGCGCCGGCGCTCAAATCAACTTTATTGGGCCAAGCCCACTGTTCCGGCCTCCGTCCTCACGACCGGCGGCGGATTCCACTTTCCGGTCAGCGCATCGGACTTCGGGCTGTAAAGGCGCATGGTCAGACTAAAGGCTCCCTTCGGCGCCGGAAGCCAGTTCGCATCCTTGTCCTTGCCCGGGCTATCATTCTGGAAGAATATATCGAGCGACCCGTCTGCGTTGTACTTGAACGGCATCCAGCTGCTCACGGCAAAACGGTTGAGCGCATTGCCGACCTGAAAACCTTCCGGGTCGTATAGCGTGATCGACCAGAAGGCGTTGACCGGCGGGGCGGCGCCCTTCTCGAACGTAATTGTGTACTTGTTGGCTCCATCCAGCGGCTTGCCGGTCGCGTCGCCGAGATTGAGCGGATAGATGGCATCCTCAGGCAGGTTCGCGCCCAGCCCAAGTTGGGCGACGATGGCCCGCTTCAAGTAGTAGTTGCCGTAGACACCCATCGTATCGGTGTTCATCGACCAGCCATTTGCGACCCGCGCAAGTGTCGGCACTTTCCAGGCCATCAGCTTCTGGCCGTCGTGCGGAGCGGTCTCCAGCGCCCGTTGCAACACCGGATCGAGCCTGCCGATGTCAAAGCTCTTGCCGGGCTCGATGCCGATTTTCTTCATCTGCGCAATGATCGGCTCATCGGTAGCATGCGGCGGGTGAAGCTTGAGCAGTTCTGCGGCGCTGGCGAAGTACACGCCGGCCGACATGGTATCGACCTGGACCTTCGGCGGCGTCTTCATGTCGACGCTTGGGTCCGGCTTGAACTCGACCGGCTTGGGTGTCTTGCCGTACTCGGAAAGCAGCGTGACCTTGTAACCGGCCTGGATCTTATGGACGGCATCGTAATCGGGCGGGCCATCCGTCTTGGTGCGGCCGATCACCCAGACATGGGGCGTCGGCGCCTCGATGCGCTGGGTGTCGCTCGGAAGCTTGAATTCTTCCGCGAATCTTTCGCGCAGATCGGGCCGCCAGCCTGGGGGTGTGATCAGGAACGTACCGGCCTTGGTGCCCGTCGTTCGCCAGCCGGGCGACGCGAAGACATCGGTCCACATGTCGAGCATCGGCAGCAGATAGTAGCGCTCACTTGTATCTGGTGCGGAGATGACGACAGGCTCCTTGGTCATGTTCAGCCAGGAGACGGAATACAGCGTGTCGAAGTTCGACCGCACCACGCCCTTGAAATTGGCCGGGGGGTATTCCGGCACGTTGACAAAGGTATTCATCGGACCTCTGAAATCGGTCGTGCCGTTGGTGAATTGCTTTCTCGAGATGTCCATCGACATTAGCGCGTAAAAGTAGACATAGGCATCCACTGCGATGGCATGCGCCTCTTGTTCGGTAACGGCCGGTGCAGTGCCCTGCGCCCGCGCGGTAGGCACGGCCGCCGCACCAAGGCAAAGAGAAATTGTCAGCGTCAGAATTCCTCGAAACATGTCGAATCCTCCTCTTCTGATTTGGTGACCTCTGATTTGCGACTTCGTTCGATTCACCTTGTTACCGTCGGCATGATCGCGTTCGAGGATCTGAGCATTGAAGGTCTCAGCGTATTGCCTTGCAGAGTGGCGCGACGGCAATCAAAACGAAGAGAAGAATGGCAGCAAAGCCGATGTCAGATGCGTTCACACCGCTCGCGGCGGTATGAATTGAAGTATTTTCGATCCAGCGCGAGGGGCGCTTATTGCTTGCAAGATAACGTGCGTCACCGACCGCATCAAACGCCGCACGGCGTCTGCAGAACTCGAAACAAATTGCTAGAAACAGAGATATAAAGCCTGGTCGAACTAGCGTCGCTTGAGGGGCATCTTCGGTCGCTTGCGCAATACGGGCCCTCTAGAATTACTTTAGCACAACCTGAACGTTTGGGCCAGCAGGGATCGTCTGCGTCTTCAATACCCCACTACTATCACAATCTGCCTCGTGTTCTTGCTCGCGCGATCGGGCTGGTTGCCCGAAACTGTCTCGGTGCTGGTCGGTGTGTTTACTCGCGCAATATTGAGAGACAATCTCCTTCGTTCCCCTTGATTCAAATCAATACGATGCCCGCTCGGTCGCCTGATGAAATTGCTTCAGTGAAATCTCAAACGGGGAGTCCTGCATGAAGATTGTATTGCTGACCTTGGCGATGATAGGCGGCCAAACAACAATTCCAGTCAGCGAACGCGTCCCTCAACTCAATGTCGAGGCGACCTGCAAGGCCACCGTAGCCACTGACAAGGCGATGGGCCTGGATCTGGCGCAGTCCTACGACGATTGCATGCGCGACGAAAATTCCGCGCTGCAACAACTTCATTCCGTTTGGCTCACGAATTCCGACAGCCTTCGAACCCGATGCGAAGGCGAAGCGACGGCTGGCGGCAGTGACAGCTATGTCGACCTGCTGACCTGCATGCAAATGGCAGATTGGGCAAAATCGACTTCGGACGCTCCAAAATTGAAGGGAGCGAGCAAGAACCGAAACAAGCTGTGAGATGGCGCCGAGGATTATTTGCAGCCGGGTGCCGTGCCAAGTCCAGGCGCTCCCGCCCTAACCGCATCGCGTGATCGGAAGTCTCAGCACCGAGCCGACCGCCGGCTCGAAGCTGTTTGGACGCACGTTCCCTCGTGGCCTCAAAGGCGTCGATGGCCGGGACATAGGCGAGCGGACGCGACGCTGTCCTTCGAACGGATTAGCCCGGCCATGGCGCCATAGTAGCTTCAGCGCCCCAAGCTCCGTGACCGTAACCTCGCCGGCGCGCATTTGTATCGATTTGTTATCGAGAACACGCAGAAGTGGTCGCGGCTATCGTCACAAGCGGGGATAATTCATAGTTCGTCAAAGGTTTGCAGCGAATTCTCCGGATCGGGCCGGACAAACGGCCCATGCTGCTGGGCTCTGGAATGCGGACTCAAACGACCAGCTATTTCGCGCGGCTGTTCGCCGGCGATCTGTCGGCCTTTGGCGGTCCCGTAACCGACGAAGCCGTCGCCGGCCATATCCGCGCCGAACAGATGTCGCTGGTGCTCGGCTATTCGGTCGGCATCATGCTGGCCAATGCCTGCAACGCCGGGGTGCTCGTCGTCGCGCTGTGGCATTCGCCGGGCTTGAAGCTGGCCTTGATCTGGGCCGCCATCGTGGCGGGCGCCGCGATCGCGTTCGGCCTGCAATCCCATGCCGCGCGCCGCATCACCAAACCGCAATTCGTCTCGCGCCGGGCCATGCATCGGCTGGTGCGCAATGCTTTCATCCTCGGTGCCGCCTGGGGCACCGTTCCGGTCGCATTCTTCGCCGATGCCTCAACCGGCGGGCAGCTCGTCATCACCTGCCTTTGTTCGGGGATGCTGGCGGGGGGCGCGCTGGCCTTCGCCACGATCCCGATCGCGGCGATCGCATTCACGGCCCCGATCTTCGCTGGCATCGCGATCTGCCTCGGCAGGAATGGCGATCCGGCGTTTCTGCTGATCGCTTTCCTGGTGGTGGTCTACGGATCGGTGCTGCTGCGCAGCGTGTTCGTCAATTCGATCGCGTTCGCACGGCGCGTGATGCGGCAGATTGAGGCTGAGCGTACGGTGCGGCAGGACCCGCTGACCCATCTGCCCAATCGCGTCGCCTTCAACGAAACGCTGGATGCAGCCTTGAAGCGGCTCGCTCTGTCCGGCGAGGAATTCGCGGTCCTTCTGCTCGATCTCGATCGTTTCAAGGAGGTCAACGACAAGTTCGGCCATCCTGCCGGTGACGAGTTTCTGGTCCAGATCGCGAGTCGCCTGCAACGCTGCACCCGCGCGGCCGAGCATGTCGCACGCATCGGCGGCGACGAGTTCGCGCTGGTAATGGCCAATCTGGCGCGGCCGGAGGATGCGCTCGAGATCGCGGAGCGCTTCGTCGCGGCCTTCGACGAACCGTTCCAGATCGAGGGCCGCCAGATCGTCGGCGCGACCAGCGTCGGCATCGTGCTGGCGCCGCGTGACGGCAGCACGCAACTCGACATCATGAAGAACGCCGACGCCGCGCTCTACCGCGCCAAGAAGGCCGGACCCGGCACGGTGTGTTTCTTCGAGGAAACCGACGACCGCTCATCACGCGACCGCAAGGCGCTGCAATCGGATCTGGAAGGCGCCATCGCCAGGGACGAGCTGTTCCTGGTGTTCCAGCCCTTTCTCGACCTCGACGGCAACCGCATCACCGGGTTCGAGGCGCTGCTGCGTTGGCAGCATCCCCAGCGCGGACTGGTGCCGCCGAGCGAGTTCATTCCGATCGCCGAGGAAACCGGGCTGATCCACGAGATCGGCGAATGGGTCGTCCGCCGCGCCTGCGCGACGGTTGCCGAGTGGCCCGAAGAGATCAGGGTCGCCGTGAATTTCTCGGCCGCGCAGTTTCACAACAACGGCCTCCTCCAGATCATCGTGCAGGCACTTGCGGACGCGAAGATCGCCCCGCACCGGCTCGAGATCGAGATCACGGAATCGATGCTGCTGTCGAAATACGCCTCCGCCGCGTCCGTCCTCAACGCGCTGCTGGAGCTCGGCGTCACCGTGGCGCTCGACGATTTCGGCACCGGCTTCTCCTCGCTGACCTATCTGCGCAAGCTGCCGTTCAGCCGCATCAAGATCGACCAGTCCTTCATCCGCGACATGCTGGTGCAGCCGGACTGCGCCGCAATCGTGAAATCGGTGATTGGGCTCGCGCGCGACCTGCGCATCGGCGTGGTCGCGGAAGGTGTCGAGACCGCCGACCAGCTCGAATATCTGCACCAGATCGGTTGCGACGAAGTGCAGGGTTACCTCATCAGCCGGCCGGTGTCGGCGGATAGAGTCCTAGCCCTGCTCGAAACGAAAAAGCTGCGGGCGACATACGCAGCCTAGGGCGTATACTCGCAACTGAAGTTTTCTCGGGTCACAGCAGGCTTGGCATCACGACATCGGTAATGATGCGCAGCGGCGGCAAATTGTTGTCCTTGGCGTTGTAGTTGCCTGCTGTGGTGACGACGACCAGATCGAGCCCGGGAAACACGGTCAGACGCTGACCACCATTGCCGGCGGCGTTCCAGAGACGCTGGTTCGAGCGCGATATCGTCGGTGTCTCCATGGTGAAATCCAGATTGTACCATTGATAGCCGTAATGGCGCTCTTCCGCGATGTGCACCAAAGGCGAAGTGCTGCGCGCGATCCATTCCGCGGGAACCACCGAACGGCCTTTCCAAACGCCACCGCGCAAAGTCAGCTCGCCGATCCGAGCGAAATCGCGCGGGGTCATCCGCAGGCCGGAAGCCGCGATCAGTTCACCGCCGTTGTCGGCGTACCAATCGGTCGGGCCGATACCGAGCGGGTCGAAAAGAACCTCACGCCCGTATTCATGCAGCGACTTGCCCGTGCCTCTGGCGATCAGCCGTCCCAGCAGCGCAGTGGCGCCACCATTAGACCCAGCGCTTGCCGGGCTCCATTATCATCGGCCGGTCGAGGATATATCGGTAGCGATCAGGCGCCATGTCCATGGCGGTCTCGCTGTTGGCCGGGTTGGTATAGGGCATCGCCTCGTTCCATTCGGTGCCCATTGTCATGGACAGCACGTGGTGGAGTGTCCAGCGGCTGCGAACCGGATCGGCTGCGAGATCCGCATATTCGGGAAAAGACGGCAGCAGTTGATCTTCGGGCGCCGGCACTTTGCCGGCGGCCAGCGCAATGCCATAGAGCAAGCCGACGACGCTTTTGGATGCCGAGCGCAAATCGTGAAGCGAATCCGGCTTGAACGACACCACGCCGATGGGCCGGCTTCCTCTCGCGGTGTCCTCGCCCTCGAAGTAGCGCTCGAAGACCAGCCGTCCATTGCGCACCACGATGACGCTGTGGAGATTCCAGACCCGCTTGTCGGCAATGGCCTTGTCGAGCCGAGCGTCCAGATCATTGGAGAATCCGGCTTCGCGCAACGAGGTCGGCTGCCATTCAAAACCCGCGACCGAACTCTCGCCAATCATCTGGCCGATCAACACCCCTCCTGCGCCCGTCAACATCCGACGTCGGCTTAATCCCAACTCATTCATGGTCAGGTCTCCAGGCTGCATTTGGCCACGGCGCAACCAGAACATGCCCGCGACCATGCCAAAGACTCGAAAATCATGAAAGACGCCATTGACCAGGTGTTGCCGCGGCGTCCCCGCCCCAGCTTCTCCTCAGACAGGATCCGCCCGCAGCAGCGTGTCCACCGTGATGGTGCCCCGGGCGCGGGAGACGCAGGCGCAGATCTTCTGGTTGCTTTGCTTCTGATGGTCGCTGAAGAAGACGTCGCGATGGTCGATCTCGCCGTCGATCGCGACCACGTCGATGGCGCACAGGCCGCATTCGCCCCGCTTGCAATCGTACATGACGTCGTGGCCGCTGGCGTTGAGCACGTCCAGCATCGAGCGCTCGCGTGGGATCTCCAGCTCGACATCGGAGCCTTTCAAGCGCACGCGAAACGTCTCGGTCGGCAGCGTGCCGCTGGAACCGAACGTCTCGTAGCGCAGATCGGGAAGCGGATGGCCGGCGCCGATCCAGGCGTGGCGCGCGGCATCCAGCATCCGCATCGGGCCGCAGAACAGCGCCAGCGCATCCTTGGGCACCGAGGCGAACAGGGCGTCGAGATCGAGCCGCTTGCCCTCATCGCTGGCGTGAACGACCAGGCGATCACCAAGCGTTGCGGCGAGATCGTCGAGATAGGCAGCCTCGGTGCGCGAGCGCACCGCGTAATGCAGCGTGACATCGGCGCCGCGCCGCGCCAGCGCCTGCGCCGCGCCGAGAATCGGGGTGATGCCGATGCCGCCGGCGATCAGGCAGTAATGTTGGCGCGCCCAGTCGACTGCGAGCAGCGAGGCGGGCGTCGTGATGTCGAGCCGCGCGCCCGGCTGCAACGACCACATATAGCGCGAGCCGCCACGCGAGTCCTCGGCGCGGCGCACCGCGATCCTTAAACCCCGCGACGACGCTTCCCCGACCAGCGAATAGGACCGCGTCTCGGGCTGCCCGTCGATGGTGACGCTGATATTGATGTGGCTGCCGACCGGATAGGCGGCGCCGTCGAACTGGTCCGGCCGGATCAGGAATTCGCGGATGCCCGGCGCGAGATCGCGCGTCGAGACGAGCGTCGCCGGACTCCAGGTTTCGATGAAGCGCATGACACTCCCCTCAATCGGTTGCGGACTTGATCAGCGCGAGCGCCGGCAGCAGGTCGAGATGGGTTCGGTTGCGTAGCGCAAGCCGCAGATTGCGCACCGCGAGCCGCGCATGCTCGCGCATGACCGCTTCGGCGCGGGCGCCTTCGCGGTTCTCGATGGCGTCGATCACGACGCGGTGGTGCTCCTGCCCGATGATCAGGATCTGCTGCGCCTCGGGCAGCGCGGACTGCGCCATCACGAAACCGCTTGGGGATGCAAACGGCAGCGACGAGGCGCGGTCGATCTGCCGGATCAGCGGCGGGCTTCGCGACAATTCGGTGAGCAGGGCGTGGAAGCGCGCGTTCAGCGTGACATAGGACGAGAACGCATCCACCGAGATCGGGACCTGGCGCAACAGCTCGTCGATCGCGGCAAGGCACTCCTTCAGCGGCTCGAGCTCGCGCGCGGACACGCCGCGCTCGGCGGCAAAGCGCGCGGCGAGCCCTTCCAGCGTGCCGCGCAGCTCGATGGAATCGGAGATGTCGCGCTCGGAGAACGCCTTCACCATGAAGCCGCCGGAGGGAATCGCCTCCAAGAGGCCCTCCTCCTCCAGCCGCACCAGCGCCATGCGCACCGGGGTGCGCGAGGCGCCGGTGGTCTCCACCGCCTGGAGCTCGGAGATGCGCTCGCCCGGGCGCAACGAGCCCGAGAGGAGCTGGTCGCGCAGCGCGAGCTGCGCCTTCACGGTCTGCGAGACGGAGCGGTCGACCTCACGCTCGGCCATGTCGGCTTACTCCGCAGCCTGGAGGTGCTGCGGCGGGTTTTCCTTTGCCACCATCTTGTCGATCAGCTTGCGCGTCCACATCGCGCCGGCGTCGATGTTGAGATTGTAGAAGATGCGATCCGGGTTCTCGTCCATCGCGCGCTGCTGCGCCTCGAGGATCAGCTCGTCCTCGTGGAAGATGCCGGAGACGCCCTCGCGGATCTCGGTGGTGATGCGCTGCTCGCCGAGCTGATAGTTGCGCACGAAGGCCCAGAAATAGTGGCAGGTCTTCTCGGTCTCTGGCGTGATGGTGTTGAGCACGAAGCCGTTGACGCCCTGCGAGCGGTCGCCTTCCGGCGCGCCGGTGCCGGTCGGCGCCACGCCGACGTCGATGGCAATGGTGCACGGCGCTTCGAAACGGATGATCTGCCAGCGGTCGACGAGTCCGGACTTGCCGAGTTGTTTCGCCCAGAACGGCGGCGCCTCGATGCCGCGCATCCAGCGCGTCACCGTCACCGTCTTCTCGCCATGGGTGACGTCGAACGGCGCCTCCGCGACCGCCTCGTTGCCGATGGACGAGCCGTGCACGAAGGTCTCGTGGGTGAGGTCCATGAGATTGTCGAGCACGAGGCGGTAGTCGCAATTGACGTGGATGGTCTTGCCGTCGCCGGCCCAGGCCGGGTCGTGATTCCAGTGCAGGTCGGGCACCAGCGCGGGATCGGCCAGCGCGGGATCGCCCATCCAGAGCCAGATGTAGCGGTGACGCTCGACAACGGGATAGGCGCGCACACAGGCCGACGGGTTGATGGTCTCCTGCGAGGGCATGAAGGTGCAGCGCCCTTGCGCGTTGTATTTCAGGCCGTGATAGCCGCAGACGACCGTGTCGCCTTCGAGCCGTCCCTTGGACAGCGGCACCAGGCGGTGCCAGCAGGCATCCTCCAGCGCGGCGACCGAGCCATCGGCCTTGCGGTACATCACGACGTGCTTGCCGCAGATCGTCCGCGGCAGCAGCGCCGGCTTGACGTCGGCGTCCCAGGCGGCGGCATACCAGGCGTTCATCGGGAAGGGTTTTGTCACCGGTCTCACTCCCAGAGCTTATGAATACGTTATGTATACAATAGCGGGGGAATGGAATCGTTCAAGGGCGAATATGGCGTATTATAATACCTTAAAGTGAAATGCTGTATACATCAAAAAATCCACGGTCATTCCCCGCGAAAGCGGAGAATCCAGTACTCCGCGGCAGACGTTGGGTTCACACAACTTCCGCCGCGGAGTACTGGATCGCCCGCCTGCGCGGACGATGACACCGAGCATACGGCGCTCTCCCCCCGGAGAAGCGCGAGAAGCGGCACCTGCCGCTGGAGTGTTCTACGCCCCGAACACCTTCGCCAACCCTGCCTGAGCCTCCTGCTGAATCGCCTTCAGGTGCTCGGGGCTGCGAAAACTCTCCGCGTAGATCTTGTAGACGTCCTCGGTGCCTGACGGCCTGGCGGCGAACCAGCCGAAATCGGTTTCGACCTTGATGCCGCCGAACGGCTGGCCGTTGCCGGGCGCCTTGCTCAGGGTGGCGCGGACGGGGTCACCGGCGAGATCCTTCAGGCCGAGCTGCTCGGGCGTGACGGACTTCAGGATGTTCTTCTGCGGTGTGGTCGCGGCGACGTCGATGCGCGCGTAATGCGGCACGCCGAACTCGGCAGTGAGGTCGTTGAAGAGCTGGCTCGGATCGCGGCCGGACTTGGCCATGATCTCGGCCGCGAGCAGGCCAAGGATGATGCCGTCCTTATCGGTGGTCCACACCGTGCCGTCGCGGCGCAGGAACGAGGCGCCTGCACTCTCCTCGCCGCCAAAGCCGAAGCCGCCCGAGAGCAGGCCGTCGACGAACCATTTGAAGCCGACCGGGGTCTCGACCAGCTTGCGGTCGAGTTTTTTCGCGACGCGGTCGATGATCGAGCTCGACACCACGGTCTTGCCGATCGCGGCGTCCCTGCCCCAGTTCGGGCGGTGCGCGAACAGATAGAAGATCGCGGTCGCGAGGTAATGGTTCGGATTCATCAGGCCGCCGGTGCGCGTCACGATGCCGTGGCGGTCGGCATCGGTATCGTTGGCAAACGCGACGTCGAAGCGGTCGCGCATCGCGATCAGGCTCGCCATCGCGTAAGGCGAGGAGCAGTCCATGCGGATCTTGCCGTCCCAATCCACCGTCATGAAGCGGAAGGTCGGGTCGATCGCCTCGTTCACCACGGTCGCCTTCAGGCCGTAGCGCTCGATGATCGGATGCCAATAATGCACGGCGGCGCCGCCGAGCGGATCGATGCCAATGTTGACGCCGGCGGATTTGACCAGGTCGAGATCGACGACGTTGCCGAGGTCTGCGACATAGGGTGTGACGTAGTCATAGGCGTGGACGTTCGCAGACCTGCGCGCCCTGGCGTAGTCGATGCGGTTCACGCCCTTGAGGCCGTCGGCGAGATAGGCATTGGCCCGCTTCTCGATCACGGAGGTCGCATCGGTGTCGGCCGGTCCGCCATGCGGCGGATTGTATTTGTAGCCGCCGTCCTCGGGGGGATTGTGCGAGGGCGTAACGACGACGCCGTCGGCAAGGCCCGAGGTGCGGCCCTTGTTGTAAGTCAGGATCGCATGCGAGATCACCGGCGTCGGCGTGTAGCCGCCGTCCTTGTCGATCATGATGTCGACGCCGTTGGCCGCGAACACCTCGACGGCGCTGACCAGCGCAGGCTCGGCCAGCGCATGGGTGTCGATGCCGATAATGAGCGGACCGGTCAGCCCCTTTTCACGTCGGTAATCACAGATTGCCTGCGTCGTCGCGAGGATATGGCCCTCGTTGAAGCTAGTCTTGAACGAGGTGCCGCGATGGCCGGAGGTGCCGAACGCCACCCGCTGCGCGGGATCCGCGACATCCGGCTTGCCGGCGAAATAGGCCGTCACCAGCCGCGGAACGTTGGTGAGCGCGTCCGGCGAGGCCTGCTTGCCCGCCGCGGGATGAACATCAGCCACTGGATATACCTCGTCTGTCGTCAGAGATTGCGCGATACCATAGCATCGGCCAAGCCCCCGCCAAGAGCACAACACCCGCAATGGGGCGGCCGTTCCTGGGATCATGCTATGGTCTTTCCGATCGGGGCTTTTCGAGTCGGGGCATGACGCTGTTTCAGAGGCTCTTGGTTGTTCTGATGGCTTGGCTTGCGACGGCCGGCATCGTGCCCGATGCGATGGCCGCGGAGTTCTACACCGAGGATTTGCGTATCCCGATGGTCGAGGCTGGACCGCAGGGGCTGGAGGCGTTCCTGGTCCGGCCGGCCGGGACCAAGCGCTATCCGCTCGCGCTGCTCAGCCACGGTTCGCCGCGCAGTTTCGACGATCGCGCGACGATGTCCGCGCACAAATATTACGGCATCGCTCTCGAATATGCCCGGCGCGGCTTCGCCGCGCTGATCGTGATGCGGCGCGGCTACGGCACCTCGCCCGGTGGGCGCGTCGACAGCGTCGGCGGCTGCGCCAATGCCGCTTATCTGCCGGCCGCGGCGGTCGCGGTGGCGGATTTGCGCGCGGCGATCGATGCGATGGTGCGCAGGGCCGACGTGACCACCTCGGGCATGATCGCGGCCGGTCATTCTGCCGGCGGGTTCGCCACCGTCGCCCTGACCGCGCAGGCGCCAGCGGGTCTCGTTGCCGCGATCAGCTTTGCCGGCGGGCGCGGCTCGCGCGACGACGACGATGTCTGCAATCCCGACGGGCTGGTGCAGGCCTTCGCCACGTTCGGCAAAACCTCGCGCGCGCCGATGCTGTGGGTCTATGCCGCCAACGATTCATACTTCGGTCCCGAACTCGCGCGGCGCCTCCTTGACGAATTTCGCGCCAATGGCGGCAACGCGAAATTCGTCGCAGCGCCGCCTTACGGCGACGATGGCCACTACCTCTATTCGGTCGTGAGCCGTCCGCAATGGACGCCGTATCTCGACGCCTTCCTGCGCGAGCGAGGTCTCGGCCACGATGTCCTGAGCCCGCCTGATCCGCTCCCGCCGCCGGGCCAGCTCAGCGAGGCCGCGCGCGCCGAGTTCGCGCGCTATCTTACCAGCACGATGCCGCACAAGGCCTTTGCGGTGTCGCCGAACGGCGGTTACGGCTGGCGTTCGGGGCGGGCAACGGTAGACGACGCCCAGCGCGATTCACTTGCCGCCTGCACAAAATGGTCGCCCACCTGCACGCTCTATGCGGTCGACGACAAATTGGCCGGGGCTGCGCCAAGCATATCAACCGACCAGAGCTCGCGGTCGCGATAGCCTCGCTGCGCCGCCGGCCGCTCGCGCCGTCCGGGCCGGGCCGTCCCCCGGGCCGCCAGAAAATCGGTTGTTAACTCGAAAGATATAATACGTGTCCATGCTGCGGGATCGAACACACATCAATGCCCGCGCGACGTGGACACACGTTGCGATCGCTGTGCTTTGGTTGGCATCCACCTCCGTGTACGCCCAGAACGACGTGGAACCGGCGTTGGCGGCTGGCGGTCACAATGCAGATCTCGGCGCCGGAGAGACGCCGGCCTCGCGGGCGGCAATCCGAAAAATCATCGAAAGAGAAACGGCCAAGACCGATCTGCCCCCGGACATCGCGGAGGCCGTCGTCTTCGTTGAAAGCGGATACAATCCGGGCACCATCGGCGCCGTCGGCGAGATCGGCCTCATGCAGGTTCGGCCCGAAACGGCAGCGATGCTTGGATTTCGGGGAAATAACGCAGAACTCGCAGAGCCCGATATCAACATCCACTACGGCGTTCTCTATCTGAGCCGCGCATGGCGCCTCGCAGGCGGGGACCTTTGCCGTGCCCTGATGAAATATCGAGCAGGTCACGACGAGGAGTCCATGACTCCGCGCTCGCAGGTCTATTGTCATCGCGCCCGCAACCGTCTGGTCTCCATGAACTCGACGAATGTAGGAAACCAGGCTGCGGCCGTCACAGATGTGGCACCGGCGCCAACAGCGACACCCACCGTCTCGACGTCCGCGCACAATCAGAAGTCAGCGCATAATCAAAAAACACCGGCACAGCCGAAGGACGTTTACGCGCGTTACCGCCAAGGCACGGCCGCGGCGAGCAGGGCATATTGGGCAGCACAGGAAGCCCGGGTTCGCCTCATCAAGGCTCGCGTCGAAGCCAAGTGGAAACGGGTCGCATCACGCCAATAGAATTAGAGTTGCTTGCCTTGAGACGAGCAGCGGTTGGACGAACGACATTTTTGAAACCGAACTTTGAAACCGAACGTGAATAGAGATCATGCACAATAGTTTGAGAGTTTTGTTTGCAATCGTCGCGACCGGCGCCGTGGCGCTGTCCGCCTTTCTCGCCATTCGGTTCCTCGTCGGTTTCAGTGGTTGAACCCGATGGCGCAGCCGGCACGATTTCGTGCTGCGCCTCCGTCTAGAGCCGCTCGCTCAGGGCGAGCTTGTAGCCGACGCCGGTGACCGTGGTGATGACGGGCGTGCCGCTGCCGACGAGCTTGCGGCGCAGCCTCGCCACCAAGGCATCGACGGTGCGGATGTCGACCTCGGCCTGGCGGTTGCTGACGACCTCGATCAGATAGTCGCGGCTAAGCGGCCTGCCGTCGGCGCCGACGAGTGCCGCGAGCAGGTCGAATTCGGCGCGTGTCAGCGCCACCGGCTTGCCGTCGCTGCCGAGCAGCTCGCGCCGCGTCAGGTCGATGATCCAGTCGCCGAACGCGATCGAATTGTGGGTGCGCGCCGCCTTGCGGTCGATCGAGCGCCGCCGCAGCACGCTTCGCGCGCGCGCGAGCAGGTCGCGCAAATTTATCGGCTTGGTAACGTAGTGGTCGCCCGCGACCTCGAGGCCGAGGATGCGATCGACGTCGGTGTCGCGGCGGGTGACGAAGATGATGCCCGCATTGCTGGTCGCCTGGATCTCCTTGGCGAGATCGAAACCGTCGCCGTCGGGCAGTTGCACGTCGAGGAAGACGAGATCGGTCCGCATCCGCAGCGCCTGGCGGCATTCCGCGCAGGAGCCGGCGCCGACCACGTCGAAATTGTTCTCGCTGAAATAACCGACCAGCATCGTCCGCGTCACCGGATCGTCCTCGACGACGATCAGTCGCTCGCGGCCGGCGACACGCAATTCCTGAACTGCGGAATCAGCCACGATGTTGGATGTCCTGTGTGCTTGCGGGCCGACCTGGAAGCTCAGGTCGCCGAGCGCGCCGCCCTGTGAACGTACATTCACGACTTGTTCGAGCCCCCTCGAATTGCCTGCTGCAATACTAGGCGCGTTAGCGCGCCCAAACAACATTGGTCACGATCCAGCTGGATTAAGTATGAATTGGCCCACACTTCTCATCTCGCGCAGCATGTTCGAGGGCCCCGTACGCGCGGCTGTTGTGCGGGCTGAAGCCCATCCCGCGGCCGCTTGCCACGCCAAGAGCTTCAAATCTACTGTGGCGTCCCGAAAAGTCTGCCCCAGGAGGTGGCGCCATGGAAGTCATCCTGCTCGGCACCGGCGGCCCGCGCCCGGACCCGCGCCGCATGGCGACGACCACGCTGATCAGGCTCGGCGAGGAAAATATCCTGATCGACGCAGGCCGCGGCGTCATGGTGCAGCTCAGCAAGGCCGGCGTGCCGCTCGGCTCCATCAACACGGTGTTCCTTACTCATCACCATTTCGACCACATCGGCGACCTCTACGACGTGATGCTCAATTCATGGTTGCACGGGCGCAAAGACGATCTGCGCATCTATGGACCGCCGGATACCGAACGGCTCGTCAATACGCTCGTCACGCAGGTCTACGACAAGGACATCGCCTGGCGCGATCAGGGCGAGCCGAGCTTCGGCGGCTGGAAACCTGTCGTCGCGACCGACATTATAGCGGGCCCCGTTCTCGACACCGGGCGCTGGAAGATCAGCGCCGAACTCGTCTCGCATGGCGACGGCCTCGACATGTCACCGGCCTTCCTCGCACGCTGGATGTGTCTCGGCTACCGCTTCGAGGCCGAGGGCAAGGTCATCGCAATTTCCGGCGACACGGTGCCCTGCCCCGGTCTCGAGCGGTTGGCTGAGGGGGCCGACCTGCTGGTCCAGTGCTGCTTCCTCGCCACGCCGGAGATCGACAACGAGCACCTACGCCGGCTTGCGAAATTCACGATGGCCTGCGGCGATACAGTCGGCAAGGTCGCGGCCAAGGCCGGCGTCAAGAAGCTCGCGCTGACCCATCACCGGCCTCGCACCGACGATTCCATGCTGAACGCGCTGCTCGTGGACGTCAGGCGGGACTACTCGGGTCCTGTCGTGCTCGGCGAGGACCTCACACGGATCGAGGTCTGAGAACTTGAGATGTGCGAACGCCGTCCGGCCTCAGGCCGATCCAACCTCAACCCGAAATGACAATCGCTCTTCCGTTCCGGGCGCGATGTGCATCAGACCCGGCTTGTCGCTGAACTCTCCGTCGAAATCGGCCGGAGTGGCATAGCCGCGCCAGGGCTCGATGCAGAGGAACGGCGCGCCCGACGGTTTCGACCAGACGCCAAGCTCGCGAAAGCCGTCCCATGACATTTTCAACCACGGCCCGGTGGACGCCCCCTGCTCGGCGGCATAGCGGACCGAATTGCTCGCGATCCGATCGAAGATGATTGCGTCGTCGACGAACAAGGATTCGGACAAGGGCAACACGGAGCCTTTGATCGGGCTCGGCTCCGTTGCCGGACGCAGCAAGCCGCCGTCGAGTCGGCGGACGGGAGATGGTTCTGAGTTCGCGAAGCTCAGCGCGTAGCTCTCCTTCGCCAGTCCCGGTTGGAGCGGCCAGTTGAAAGCGGGATGGCCGCCGAGCGAGGCCGGCAATATCTCCTTGCCGGTGTTCGCGACCGTGAGTGAAAGATCGAGACCGGATTCGTCGAGCGCATAGGTTGCCGTCAGACGGAACGCGAAGGGGTAGAGCGCGCGCGTCGTCTCGCTGTCTTCGAGCACCAGGACACAGCGACTTTCGCCACGTTCCGCCCACGCAAAGCGGCTGTCACGCGCGAAGCCGTGCTGGGTCATCCGGTAGGTCCTGCCCCGGTGCCGCAATTCGTCATTGGCGAGACGCCCGACGATGGGAAACAGCAGCGGCGCATGGCGCGGCCAGGCCGGCTCCGCCTGCCAGACGAACTCGATGCCGGCATCGCTCGCCAGCGAACACATCTCAGCGCCCTGCGCCTTGATAATGGCCGTGAGCCCACCGCTGCGGATCGTGTGCGTATCGTCGGTCATAACAGCCTGTTCAGATCATCGCAGTTCGCAGGACAATTTCCAAATGTTCGCGGAATGTTGGAGAGACACTCTGCTCACGACCTTTGATAGTCGTCTTCAATCCGGATGATGTCGTCTTCCCCGAGATAGCTTCCCGTCTGGACCTCGATCAGCTCCAGCATGATTTTACCGGGGTTCTCCATCCGGTGCACCGCGCCCATCGGGATGTAGATCGACTCGTTCTCGTGCACGCTTTTGACGGTCTCGTTGACGGTGACGCGGGCCGTGCCGCGGACGACGATCCAGTGCTCGGCGCGATGATGGTGCTTCTGCAGCGACAGACGTCCGCCCGGCTTGACCACGATGCGCTTGACCTGGTGGCGCTCGCCATTGTCGACCGATTGGTAGCTGCCCCAGGGCCGATGCACTTTGAGATGCTCCTCGGTGACCTTCGGCGCGACCGCCTTGAGTTTTGTGACCAGCCGCTTGAGCCCGTTGGCATCCTTCTGGCGCGAGACGAGAACCGCATCGGCAGTCGCAACCACGATGAGATCGTCGACGCCTTCGAGCGCGACCAGCGCGGCATCGGTGGTGACGTTGCAGTTGCGGCTATCTTCGAACACCGCGGCGCCATGCGAAGCATTGCCTTGCGCGTCCTTGTCCGACAATTCCCACACCGCGTGCCAGGAGCCGACGTCGGACCAGCCGCACGACACCGGCACCACCGCGGCGCGCGCGGTCTTCTCCATCACCGCATAGTCGATCGAGATCGCCTTGGCCGCGCCGAACGCCTCGGGCTCCAGCGTCACGAAGCCGAGATCGCGGCCGGCATTGCTAACGGCATTGGAAATCGCCTCCACGCTTGCCGCATCGACCTTGCGGTATTCGTCGAGCAGGACGCTGGCCGGGAACATGAAGTTGCCGCTGTTCCAGAGATAGCCGGAATTGACGTAGTCGGCCGCCTTCACCGCATCCGGCTTCTCGACGAAGCGCGCGACCGCGTGCACCTCGCCGGAGATGACCTCGCCCGGGCGGATATAGCCGTATTCGGTCGCCGGCCGCTCTGGCTTGACGCCGAACGTGACGATGCGCCCGGCGCTCGCGGCGGTGAGGCCCTGGCGGCAGGCCGCGACGAAGGCGGCATTGTCCTGCACGACGTGGTCGGCGGCGAGCGCGAGCACGATCGCTTCACTCGAACGGTTCTGTGCGAACACCGCGCCGGCTGCGATCGCCGGGCCGGAATCGCGCCGCATCGGCTCGAGGATCACGTCGGCCTCGATGCCGATTTCGGCGAGCTGCTCCAGCACCATGAAGCGGTAGGAGGCATTGGTGATGACGATCGGGCGATCGAACAGCGAGGCCTCCGAGACGCGCAACAGCGTGTCCTGGAAGGTCGAGCGGGTGCCGAACAGCGGCAGGAACTGCTTGGGCCGCACCTCGCGCGAAGCCGGCCACAGCCGCGTTCCGGCACCGCCGCACATGATCAGGGGGATAATTTTTTGGGACACGTGTGAGCTACTCAAGAGAGGGGTTTATACGCGGTGATAATTTCGATACCATTCGACAAAGCGGCCCAAGCCATCCGCCAACGGCGTCGAGGGCGTGAAGCCGACGTCGCGTTGCAGGGCCGAAATGTCGGCGCGCGTCTCGAGGACGTCGCCAGCTTGCATCGGCAAAAGCGTGCGGATCGCGGGCTTGCCGATGATCTTCTCCAGTGTCTCGACGAACTCGATCAAATTGACCGAGCAATTGTTGCCGATGTTATAGACGCGATACGGCGCATAGCTCGACGAGTTTTCTGGCTGCTCGGCGTTCCACGCGGGATTCGGCGTCGCGGGCCGATCGAGGGTGCGGATCACGCCCTCGACGATGTCGTCGACATAGGTGAAATCGCGCCACATATTTCCATGATTGAAAAGCTTGATCGGCTCACCCGCAAAGATCGCGCGCGTGAAGAGCCAGGCGGCCATGTCGGGCCGGCCCCATGGACCATAGACAGTGAAGAAGCGAAGGCCGGTCACCGGCAGCTTGTGAACATGTGCGAACGTGTGCGCCATCAGCTCGTTGGCCCTCTTGCTCGCGGCATAGAGACTGACCGGATGATTGACCGAATGCTCGGTCGAATATGGCAAGGTGCGATTGGCGCCATACACGGAGCTCGACGAGGCGTAGACGAGATGCGCCAGGCCGTGGCGCCGGCCGGCTTCGAGCACGGTGACGAAGCCATCACAATTGGCGCGGATGGTGGTGATGGGATCGTCGATCGAAGCGCGCACGCCGGGCTGCGCCGCAAGGTGCACCACGCGGTCGGGCGAGACCTCGTCGAACACACGCGCCACCGCAGCGAAGTCTGCAAGATCGATCTCGTGGAATGTGAAGGCGTCATGCTTGAGCGTCTCGAGGCGAGCGCGCTTGAGCGCCGGATCATAGTAGGGAGTTACTGCGTCGATGCCGACAACTCGTTCCCCGCGCGCAAGCAAGCGCTCGCAGACATGCATGCCGATGAAGCCGGCAGCGCCGGTAACCACCACGGGGGCCAAAATAAACTCCGTTGTCCGTCCTCATATACCGCATTGCCAGACTGAACCGGTAGAGGCAAGGGTTCAGCATTGGAGAACAGCCGCCTCGCATCGGCAACCTTAATGCCGGGCGCTTCGGTTGTCAGCCTTCCCAATTAACCAGAAGGGGCGCCCTCTGCCTGCGGACGCAACATCGGACGCGCGTCCATAAAAGGCTGCCCGCTGCCCGGCAAGACTTTCAACAAGTGTTCCCCGGGAGCACCGAACGAACAGCGCGATCACGCGACCGATGTCGTCATAATTCCGTGCCTTCGGGCTGCTTCTTTCCGTGCTCACATTTGGTTCGAAAGCACACATCGCGACCACGCTTTATGGCATCGACAACCCGAACGGCACAAAATTGAAGCATTTCATCAACGGCCGCTTTCTCTCGCAAAAGCTGACCGGCGTTCAGCGTTATGCCGCCGAACTGGTCAAAGCGATCGATGCCCTGCTTGCGTCCGACCAATCGCCCGCTGCCCTCAAAGGAGCCGAGTGGCAATTGCTCGTGCCGAGCGAGACGAGCGAAGCGATCAAACTCACCCGCATCAAGGTCCACAAGATAGGACGGCTGAGCGGACATGCCTGGGATCAGATTGAACTCGCGCGCGCTGCCGCTGGAGGTCGCCTGATCAGTCTAGCCAATGCCGGACCCGTCTTTCATCGCGATCATATCGTCGTCATCCACGACGCACAGGTCTTCCGCCGGCCCGATTTCTTCAATTGGCGCTATTTGGCCGTCCACCGAACGATGGGTTGCCTGCTTGCACGCCGGGCCACGATCGCGACCGTATCAGCCTTTTCTCGCAATGAACTGGCTGCAATGCTTGGCCTTTCGAAAACGGACATTCCGATATTCCCAACAGCGCAGAGCATTTCGAAATCCACAACGCCCGATCCCAGTTGGAAACAGCAGCGGCGCATGGCGCGGCCAGGCCGCCTCTGCCTGCCAGACGCACTCGAGGCCGGCATCGCTCGCCAGCGAACACATCTCCGCGCCTTGCGCCTTGATGGTCGCGGTGAGCCCGCCGCTGCGGATCGTGTGGGTGTTTTCGCTCGTCTGCGAGCCATACCCGCACGCCGGCCGGCAACGGGATCATCGTGGCCGTCCATCAGTCAGCGCTGCCACGACTGCGCTCAGCGTCGCCGCGTCAACTGCGCCCGTGATCCGCATCCGAGCCCCGGCCGAGAACTCAATCTCGATCGCACCGCAGCTTCCGGAGGGCGCAGTCAACGATCGCCGGTCGGGCGCAATGGACACTGCCGCAAAACGGACTTCGCCATCCTGCCGCTGCATCGGCTCCGGGCCGCAAGGCCGCCTGTGCGCGCCTGCCCCCGCCAAGCCGTAACCAGATTGCGGTGAACGTCATGTGGCCGAGCGACCTCGACAACAGGTGGCCCCAGGCGCCAGACTCTCCTCCACAATCCGAAGCTTTTCGGCACTTGTCCACCGCCGTCGCCGCTCTGGACCGGATAGAACCGTAACCGTCGTCCCGTTTGCTCAGTTGCTTGCGAATTAATGAGCAAATCATCTCACGCTCGAACCCGATCCGGGAAGGCGGCCTCCACCCGAGGCATACCTTTCGCGTGGACTTTGCCGAGGGTGGATAATGCGAGCGCACAAAGATCAGTTCCGCTTGCGACTGCGACGCAGCAACCGTGACAGTGCAGCTGAGCTCAGCTCCAATTCGATCGAAAGAAATGGGGCAGCTGTTCGGCAACACGCATACTCTTTTGGAGGAGCCGAGCCGCCAGTTTGGAGGGCCTGCGGCCCTCATATTGGTTCCGAGCTGACTATCGCAAAATGCGAAGAAAATCGGGTTGCAATCGATCAAATCATTTCGTTTGATACTGGGACAACCTTTAAAACTGAAGCACTAGAGCGGTTGTTTTCCGGCCCGCTACCCAGACTCCCCATTTTGCTCGTCCTTTTTCAGCAGGTAGTCATTTCCAGGCAGCTATGAGTAATCGAAGTCAAGTTTATAGTCGTTCGGCTATTCTGCGTCAGAGAGTTCAGAGGCTGGTCACTCTCCTTACGGAGCTGCAGAGACTCCGTCACCGGGTGCAACGGCTCAAAGAGAGAAGGCGTGAAAGTCGAGGTCGCGCCAAAGGCGTGAGTCGCAGAAGACATTCCCGGCGCTAGCGGACCTGCCGGGTCCGCGCGAGCCACCAGGTGTCGATTCCAAGAGTTGCAGAATCCAAGGTGGCGCCAACCCCAGCGGATGGACCCTCGCATTTTGCCAGTGTGACATAAGCGAGAGCTATTGCATCACCGCAGTTACGACGTGCCACCGCGCGATTGTTCGAAGATCCGGATCAAAGTCATCTGTCACGAGCCGATTTAGCCACGTCCGCTGCCCATCAGCTCCGACGCCCTCGCCTCAAGCCCCTCAAGGGAGACCTCGCCTCAAGCTTTTGACCGCGGTTTCGTGCCGCTCGAGCGAGGTCTCGCCCGAATTCAGCAACTTCCCAACCTTGCTCAGCCATCGTTTCAGGTCCCGAGCAATGTCCGTGATTGTCGCCACCTACATTTCTAGCCAGAAAGCCAACGTCCCGGCTCGCTGCTGATCCAAGCGCACAAACGCGCGCTTACCAGCAATCAAGTACTCACGCCCACCTCTGATAGAGGAAGTGCAGCTTGAGGTTTCCGCACAGTCAAAACATCAGCAAGGGCAGCGCGATTTCGATGGCAGCTGGCGATACTCCGCCGCAGTAAGCCAGATCTAGTGAAGGCTACGAAAGGCAGCGCAACGACGACACCGGCCGCGAGAAGTGGAAACCAAATAGCAAATTAGCGACCCGAACCCGATATGCCAATGGCGGCATCGCACGTGTTCCAATAGAAATTGTCTTTCAGGACGATGCAGAGGCCTTAGAGTCGGCATGATCACCAATGAATCCCTGATTGCCGGGGACCTCGTTGGATTTTGTGTTGCGCAACAAGAACAAAGCCCTCCAATCACGCTGATGGCCAAACTCAATATAGCGGTAGCTCAAAGCACTCAGCGCGATCACTATCGTGAGATATGGCAATGATAATCGAAGCGTGTCTTTTAACGAAGAGGTATCAGGCGGGATCATTTCAACCATAATGGCCGAATGCCACGCATAGATGCTGTAGCACATGCATCCGACGACTTGGACTGGCCATGCTTCGAACAAGCGATTTGCGGACCAGGCCCCGCACAAGACCGCCAGCAGCAGCATGGAAAACCCGGCGCAAAAGATCGTGGCATAGAGAATGCTCACAGCCCAGGGGCCGTTATCCTTGAGATATATGGCGGCAATCATCAGCAGCAGTCCGGGCAGCAGCCCGCGCGACTGAAATCTCCTGGCTGAAACGCTGTCCCTGGACTTGACGTAGAGATCGCAAGCCAACATTCCGAAAATGAACTGATAACACGACCCGAATATTCCGCCCACAAACGGGCGAAACATCCCAATCCGATCCACCGCGATAAGATGCCCAGCCACCACGAAAGCTGAGCAGATGACGACGCTCGACAGCAACAGCCATCCAAGGCCGATGCGCGCGATCAGAAGAATCAGCAGCGGAAACAAAAGGCTGAACCAGATTTCAACGCCTACGGACCACAATACCGGATTGGAGGGGGGCATAAACCCATGTGGCACGAAAATGAAAAGCGTAGATAGAAGCCCGCCGAGCTCCAAATACCACGCGTGCGATCCAGCAGGCGACTTGGCATGGAGTGCAACCGTCACCAGGACGACCGTATAATAAAGCGGAAGCAACCGGACTGCGCGATGCCAATAAAAATGTGTGAAGTCGGCGAGCCGATCGATGGTTCGCTTCTTTGTGCGATAGGGCAGGTACAGAACGAATCCGGAGAGCACGAAAAAGATATTTACGCCGAGGAAGCCGTGCTTCGCGACAATGGCTAGGAAACCGTTCGGATCAAGTTCTCCGGGAAACGCCGGCGCGCTGGATGTGAACGGAACAAGCAAGTGAAAAAGAATCACCATCATGATGGCGAGTCCGCGAAAACCGTTGACGGCCCCGATTTTCTGCGCGGGGCTGTCGGCTATGATGGTGGAACCTGGGGATTGCAATGACAAGACGGCGATCTCAATGTTCGTGGCTTCCTGTTGCGATGCTCGCTACGTTGAGCGAGCTGTCAATAAATGGCTGTCGCATCACTTTCGAGGGCGATGCCAGACGGAGGGCACATTGACCAGCAACTAGGCTCAGGCGAGCACAGCCCAACTCGGACTCGGCGAACGACGTGCCTTCAAATCGTCAATTACGGCAGCTATCAACGATAGGATAAAGACGGCAGCAGGTTGACTGTGAGGCAGAATTATGAGCGGACACGTATAGTTTAATGGGAGGCCTCCTCATCATATTCGTTCTGCTCGCGATTGGCTTCGCTGCCGGCTATGCCACGCGCGAGCTGATCTCTCGTAAGCGGCACACTGAGTACTTGAACTTGCAACCCTACGTTTCCCCCGTGCTCAGAACCAGGCAACCGTCTTCGGATGAAAGCACCAGGACGCGATCCGCCTCATCCCATCCCGCAATGCCTGAGCGGACGAGCCATGACATGCCTCAGTCGTTTCAAGGCATATCCGTCGGGGAGCCGAACCCAGTGAAACCCGCCCGGCCTGCCGGCGCAAACTTGCGTCTCATCGAGCCTCCTTTGTCTAAGCCCGACACGCGATCTTTGGAGTCCGTGGAGATTGAGCAGAGCCTCGAAGAACTGGTCGGGCTCCTGCTGCGCAAAAAACAGGAAAGGTAGGCCGCTCGCCCTCCCGGGGCGTGTTGGTCACAAGTCTCTTGCGGCATCTGCGGGTCGGCCCGTTGCCAGGTCGACCACTTCGCGTCGAAGAATTAAACCCCTGGAACAAAGCACCAGATTTCGGAGAGACTGGGGTCAAAGGAACCGGGCCAATGGCCGAACACGTTCCGGGAAAGAACCGCCCGCCCGCAGCGCAGCGGCAGGCGCACCAAAGACTGGCGTCCGCTGCGCAAAAGTGGTATGTGTTTAGCGGTTCTGTGGCTACAATACGGCCTGTCATGCGTCCGGAACATCTCTGGTGCAAGAGCAGGAGGGCAGATTTTGATCGTGCTGATGATTGCCAGCGCCGTGGCGGGAGTTGTTCTGGGGCGATTTCTTCGCGCATACGCGCTTATTCCCGCAACGGCGCTGATCCTAGTTGCATCGTGGTATTTGGGCCTCGAGCAGGGTTTCGCCACGGGCGCGATAGCATTCGTCGCTGGCGCGGTGATTTTGCAAGTCGTCTATTGCGCGAGCCTGCTGATCTATCTGCTCATCGCGAACCTCTCGGTGCTCGACCAGGTGCAGTCGGAGGCATCACCGCAGATGCCTGAATCGCAAATTGCCTTCTAGTCAGCCCCTATCATAAGCGGCCAGCGAGGATGTTGTGCTCTTAGCCGGTTCATTGACACATCCTCCTGTAGAAGCTCCGCACCTGATTAATTACCATGTAGATCATCCCGCAGGGCCGCATTCCTGGTGGTGTGCTTGTGAGCGCGCTTCGTTTACGCGGCATGATCCCGCGCACGAGTGATGCTCCGCACAAGCTGGTGGCCAAGCGCTAATCTGCTCAACCGAAAGATCTCCTGCACCCAACTGAATACGCGTGTGAATGCGTGGCGGAGGCTCCTTCCTTTGACTTTGATGTCAGCTCCTTGAAACTTCAGTGGCTGTGTTGCACAAAATCAACTGGCGCAAATGCTTTCGGACGAGACGAATGCGCAACAAGCTGCCGCGACACATCACTGTATGCTCAAGACGTTTGGGAACGAATGGCGATGCAATTTATTTAGAACCGGCGCGAAGCCGCCGGCCGATATTCCTCGATTGCAAAGAAGAGGCGCACATTGTCCCTCACCACGGCTTATGAGGCTAGATCAACCCGTTGGGACATCGTGACCGTCCATAGCACCTATATTCGCCTTCTTTTATCGAAAATAATGCAGATGTGATCGGTTGGCTGGACACTCTATGGAATTGCTGGCGAGAGCAGCGGCGGGCGGGAACCGCGCGCAGAACGCGTTACAACAGTCGATTGTAAGGGGTCAAGCGGCTGTCGTGACGCCAACGCGATCACGGACCAAGCAGCGCCCCGATCCGGTCATTCACCGGATCGACACCCGGCCGCTCGACTTCGGCGCCGATGAGATCGTGGCTGTCGGCAAGCTCCGGAACGAGATGCTGCGATTACCCGATTTCCTGCGCCATCATCGCCGGCTCGGGGTCGGACGTTTCCTCGCAATCGACGACCGTTCGGATGACGGCACGCGAGCATTCCTGCTCGATCAGCCGGACGTTCACGTGTTCGAGATCCGGGAGCCCTTTGCAGAATCAAGTGGTGGCGCGCGTTGGACCAGCGCCGTGCTCGACCAATTCGCGCCAGGACGGTGGGCGCTGACGCTCGACGCCGACGAACTCTTTGTCTACCCCGGCTGCGAAAATTTTGATCTTCGATGGCTGTGCCGTTATCTGGAGAGCGTCGGCGCTGATTGCATGACCGCGGAGATGGTCGATATGTATCCACGCTGGCTCGGCGGTCCGGAACGCTACCATGCCGGCGAGAGCCTCGTCGCTTTCTCCTCCTACTTCGATTCCGATACCTATGTGAAGCGCCGTCGGCGCGGCTTTCCGACCAGCTACCTGGTGGGTGGTGCGCGAGCGAGGCTGTTTTATGACGAACCGATGCCGCCGAAGATCGCGCTTTACGACGCACTTGTACAGTTGCTTGAGCCATATGGGCTGGCGCGGCTGCTGCCTGCAGTTAACATCACGCGCTGGCAGCCACCGCTGCTCACTAAAGTGCCGTTCGCGCGCTGGTTGCCTGGCCGGCGCTATATCGCCGCCGGTCACCTGATGGCTCCGCCAGGCAAGCCAGGCGACGTCACAGGCGCCCTGCTCCATTTCAAATTTCTCCACGACTTCACCGATAAGGTCGCAATCGCGGTCCGTGAGGGGAACTACTATCTCGGATCGGTCGAGTATCAACGCTACGCGGAGCGGCTCGATCAGAATCCGTCATTCGAACTCATCTATCCCAAAAGCCTGATCTACCAATCATCCGACGATCTTGTCCGCTGCGGTCTGATGCGTCTCTCTCCGGCCTACCAGGCCGCGATGCGATAATCCTGACGCACAGGAGTCGCGCTGGAGCCTTCCTCCAATCGTCACCGGACCCCGTCGTCGTGCTTGATGTCTTCGTCGGAAGGACCGACCGGTATCCGCTGCTCTGGAGCATTGATTTCAACGATCAGCTTGCGGCCGAGAACTCGAAGGAGAAGCTTCCTTCCGCGCACCAGCGCCGGATAAAGTGCCCTTGCGAGGCGTGGCCGGGAGAACACGAGTCGATTGAGGCGATTGAAGACTGTCGCCTTGCCGGCAAGCGTTGCCAGCAGATGCATTGCATCGGCCCCATGGTAATGCTGCCCACGCCAGCGAACCACCATGCCTTCATTGAAATCGAGGTTGCGCGCGCGGATATCGCCTATGATTGGATGCTCCGAACGCGCGTCGATCAGGTGAATGCGCTGCCCACGTTCCCGCAACTGGTACAGCAGAACATAGCGACTGCATAACGGGCATTCGCCGTCATAGACCACCCAGATATCGTCATCGCTATGGGGCAATTCGATAATCCGTTCGCTTCCGAACGTCGCGCACAAGCTTGCCCTCCACCAGACCGAGGCATACTGAGTCCACCACATAGTGATAGGCGACAATATCGTCCATGGTCAGCTTGTTGAATTCTCCATACAGCCATGGATTGGAGAGCATGTGGTGCGGATAGGCATAGAAGCTGTTGTTGTCCTTCACCCAGGGATAGACACGGAAAAAGCGATCCGTCTCGCGCACTAATTTTTCCACCGCCTCCATGGCTACGCCTGTGTCCTGGCGCGGAAGCATCTCCGGGCCGCAGGTAGTCGCGTCGTGCCAAGTCGCAAGATCGTGGTTGTTGCCGCCAACGCGAGCCCGGAAATGATTCTCAGGGATGTACATGGTTCCGGTTCCGATCATGTACGAGTAGATACCGAAATACGTGGAAGGCGCGAGAATCTGGCGACCATCCCGAGTCTCGACGAAAAGCCGCGGGCTCGCCAGCTTCGGCCCGTCCAGCCATCCAAGGTAATTGGTGTAGAAGAAGAGCCGGCCACAGATGATTGTCACGACCATCACAACCTTCATCGCCGGGGTAAACCCACCACGTGGCAGCGTGCGTGCCGCGGCTACGATGAACAGGTTGAGCGCAATCCAGAAGAAGAACAGAGCCCCGAGCGTGAAGTACACGCCGATGTGGAAGATGTCGAACAGCAGGCAGAAGAACGACAGCACGCGCGTCGAGATCGCACCCAGCGGCGACAGGAGCTGGGCACCCAGCACGAAGACGTTGAAGATCAGCTGGTTGCTCGCGATCGCGTCCCAGATCGTCTGCAACGCGCCCGGCCATAGGCCGAGAGGGGCGTCGCCGCGTTCCAGTCCCATCAGGATTGAGGTTTGCGTGGGATTTGCGAGCAGCCAGGTCCATGGCTTCTCGCCACCAGCCTGCAGCTTTGAGATTCCCGACCAAAAATAGCTGCCGAGATGCGCCCCGACGGCGCACGCCCAAATCAAGCCATAGGTGCGATCGCGAAGCTGCGTCACGTTGTCTGCGGAAGCGAACAGTGTGCGCAGCCGCGGCACGCGATCGATCACCGGGGCGCTGGTGAGGACGATCGTGCCGAGCACGCCAAGGACGACGAAGTTACCGATGTCGAGCATGCCGAGATAATCGGTCTCGGTCACGAAGATGCTGGACACGACGCTCACCATTTCGCGCCATGCATGATAGAAGTAAAACAGCGGCAGCAGAAATGAAGGTCGCCAGATCGCGGCTATTCCTGCCACAACCGCAAGCACCGCACCGTAGCGGAAGAACAGTGTTTTGTCGCTCGAGCCGAACAGGATGTTGGGAGGCCCCGCAAAAGGCCCCAATGAATCGAACAACAACTGCACGAAGATCGCCATTCCGATCGCGACGGCCGTGATCCGCAATGGCGGCGAGAAATCACGGTAGCGAATGGAGTTGAAGGCGAGCGCGCCGGCAAATGCCAAGCAAACCAGCACCAGTGCGTAAATGTCAGACCAGCGCGCGAGATGCGTGACGGCCCGCCGCGAAATCGCCGAAAGAATGACGGCTACTGCAAGGAGGAAGAGAGGTCCCGCAAGTGACGTGACGCCAGACCGGGTTCCCTGCCGTGATGCAACGGTATACAACGTCATCCCGTCTCGAACTCCGGTGCTTCGCCATCGAGATCAACCGAACATATAGAATCAGCAGCGGTCTGCAAACATCGCAAGCGCATGTTGCCTTTCCCCTGGCGTGAGTGCTCACAAAATCATCTCACGGGAACCTCAGCACTGCGAATTGAAATAGGACACACTGCGGGCATCGATTGGACCACAAATCTCGGCATTGACATTGGTGATGGTCAGGCCCTCGTTTGAAATCTATTTCGACCAGGCTCGCCCAGGTAGCCGATTCCACATCGCCCGATCACGTCTTCCGTTCGTGTCAAGGCCAAGCTAAAAGCCGGAGACGATCGGAACCGCCATCGTTCAGCGCGCTGGATTTCCCGCGGCATTGCTGGCAGGCGCAAGACCGCGCAAGACTGTTGAGGTGGCGGGGGTGAGCTCGTTGGACAGAGATAGCAAGTCACGGGCCGTAACCAACATCCTCATAACGGGCGGTTCCCAGGCCTGGAAACTGACGGCCGGTTTTGTCTTGATGATATTCTCGACGCGAAATCTTGCCCCGTCAGACTTCGGCCTGCTGGCCATGTCTGCGACGGCTGCAACGTTCCTCGGGCTCATCAAGGACATCGGCATTGGACAGACCATCATTCAACGCACGGAAATCGCCAAGGGCCAGATCGATGCGCTGTTCTGGCTGTCGGTGCTCGCTTCCGCGGCATCCGCTCTCGTTCTGGCGTTGTGCGCCCATCCGGCTGCGCTGTTTTACGGCGATAGGAGGCTTCAACAGCTCATGATCGCAATTGCCGGCCTAAGCTTCATTGCTGGCCTTCCGACCGTTCCGGCGGCGCTACTTGCCAGAGAATCCCGGTTCAAGCCCCTGGCAATCCTGGACGTCGCTGCGACAACCGCTTCCGTTGCCGCAGGGATCGTCGCCGTAATCATCTTGAGAGACTATTGGGCACTTTACCTGTCCACGCTCGTTCTCACGCTCATTTCGACAGTCGGGATCTGGGCGTACTCTGGCTATCGCCCTGGATATCCCCGTCTGGACAGCGAGACGCGGCACATGGCGCGATTTGGCCTGCACGTGTCAGGGTTCAATCTGGCCAACTATCTCTCGAGAAATGCGGACAACATTCTGATCGGCAGATTTCGAGGGAGCGACGAACTCGGCCTGTACGATCGGGCCTATAAGCTGTTGCTGCTGCCGATCATCCAATTACACAACCCCATCGGCCAGGTGATTGTCCCGTTGCTTTCACGGCTTCGTTTCGAGAAGGAGAGATATCTGAGCACCTACAACGATGCCCTTTCCATGGTTATGCTGATATGTCAGCCGGGCATCGTCTTCGCCATCCTGCTCTCGGAGCCGCTCTTCAGAGTTCTCCTTGGCGAGCATTGGGTGGGTGCCGCCCCGATTTTTTCTTGGCTTGGCGTCGCGGGCTTGATCCAGGTCGCGACCGCGACGGCAGCTTGGCTATTCCTCAGTCAAGGACGTGGCCAAGAGTACTTCAGGCTCGGCGTTTGGACCGCCCTGATCAACGTGACCTCATTCCTCATCGGTCTTCCCTGGGGCGCGCTTGGAATCGCCGCGGCGTATACGCTGGTGAACTGCACGGTCGTGCTGCCGCTTTACGCCATATCGATCGGTCGTCATGGCCCCGTGACGACAAGGAGCCTGATCAAGACGACTGTCCCGCATTGGATCGGTTGTGGCGTTGCGGCGGCCGTCACAAGCATTTCGATCATCTCATTGGATGGAAACTCCTTCGCTGGGCTGGCTGCGCTGCTGGCGCTTGCCTATGCATCATATCTCCTCCCCATGACCTTCTTCGCGGGAAAACGGGCATTGGCGAAACGCGTATTGCGCAACGTTTTTCGAAAGGCAAAGGCCTTTAGTGAAGGATGAAGCCGTGCAACGCGGCTAGATGGACATCGATCGCGGCGATCGCGTGAACGGCGTCGACCTGATGAACGCCTGTGTCAACACCTGGCCAAGTGGTCGCCGAGAGGAACACTGCCCCGGTCGATTGATCAAACGCCTGGCCGATTATGTCATGTCCGTTGGAGCTAGCGGACTGCTCGAACACGAAGCCACCGTCCCCCAGGCGCGCGGGGCCGACGGCCGGTGCGGCAGCAGGCGGCTGCGACGGCGCAACCGCCGAAAAGTCGAAGCCGGCCTTCGGAGGATCGATGACCAGCGTGCCCCCGGATCCGTCGCTCGAGAGATTGAAGGTCGAGTTGGTGTAGTCGCCAACAAGCGAGATATGTGCCGTGTGATTTTGAGCATCGACCACGGTCAACACGCCACCGGCTGTGCTGCCGGAAAAGGACGCCGACGTTCCCGCTCCGTACGCGATGTCCTTCAGGTCGATATGGTTGGAATTGGACGCGGTGCCGTCACCCGTCAGACCGATGAGCGTTCCCGTAAATTGTGACGCGTGGTCCAACACCAGATTGCCGGTCGACGCCTTGAAGGTGATCGACCCGGAAGCGGCGCCAGACAATTCGAGCGTGGCGCCCGGGTCGACCGTCACGGCCTGTGACATATTGCCCAGATTCAGTACGACATTTCCGGAGATTTTGAGGATGGTCGATGACGTATTGATTACACCATCGCCATTGAGGTCTTGATAAAAAGTCGTCTCGACTGCTTTAAGAGCAGGGTCGGTCGGGGACATCTTGTTCAGGAGGTTCGATACATAGTTGCCATTGCTGTCCGTGATCCACACACAGAGTTCGCCGGTGGCCGGAATCTTCCAGGCTACATCATAGCCGCTGGTCGTTTGTTCCACGCCCACCGGCGTCCAGGCGCCGAACTGTCCTGACACAACCGCTACGCCACCGTACTTCAAGGTCGGCCCCGCGCCGCTGGCCATCGCGTCGAACAAGTAATTCGAGCCAACCAGAACCAGGCTGGTCGAGCCGGACGCCTCGATTGTCGTGCCCGAAACCTTCTGAGGCGCTGGTGGAAGACCAATCACGCCATCCCCGTTGAGATCCTGATGAAAGAGGGTCTCGCTCGATGTAAGAGCCGGATCGGTGCCGGGCAGCTTGTTCAAATAGTTGAATACGAAATTGCCGTTGCTGTCGGTGCTCCAGACTGCGAACTGGCCGGTCGAGGGAATCTTCCACGCGACGAGGTAGCCGTTCGATGACGCTTCCGCAGCCACTGGCACCCATGAGCCAAGCTGCCCCGCGACAACCGCTGTTCCGCCATTCTTCAGGATCACCGATGAGCCGGCCGTCGAAAGGTAAAAGTTGCTTCCCGACTTGATAAGCGATGTCGTGCCCGCCGCTTCGATCACCGTACCGACGGCGGAGCTGAGAGCGTTCGAAAGCAGGCTCAAATTACCGGCGATGTCGGTGGCGGTCGCGGTGAAGCTGTGTTGCCCCGCCGTGAGCGCCCCGGTGGTGACGCTCCAGGCCCCACTCGTCGCCGCGACGCCCGTGCCGAGCAAAGTCGAGCCCTCGTGCAGGCGGACAGTACTTCCGGCCTCGGCCGTGCCGGAAACGATTATCGCGCCCGAAGCTCCAGGTGCGCCCGAGGTCAGGATAGGTGCAACCGGCGCACGCGTATCGACCGCGACCTTCAACGCGCCGGAGGAAGCGCTGACGTTTCCGGCGGCGTCCGCGGTCTTGCCGGTAAAGGTGTGATTACCGTCCGCCAACGTTGCTGTGTCAAAAGACCAGGCTCCGTTGGCATCGGCGATCGCCGTTCCGATCATCGTCGCTCCGTCGAAGACCTGAACGGTGCTCCCGGCGTCCGCGGTTCCAGTCAAATTCACGTGGTTGACATTGGTGATGCCATCGCCGGCAACGTTGCTGTCTGGCGAGAACGACGCGAGCTTGGGCACGTTCGGGGCGAGCGTATCGATGGTGACATTGACCCCGGCTGAAAGCGCGGTGAGGTTTCCGACCCCGTCCATCGCTGAGGCGGCAAAAGCGTGCCCGCCTTCAGCCAGCAATGCCGTCGCCGTACTCCAGCTACCGTTGCCGTCGGCGATCGTCGTGCCGATCTGATTTGCCCCGTCGAAAACCTTGACGGTTAAACCTGGTTGCGCGCGACCCGTGAGAACCAGATGATTTGTATTGATGAGGCCCGACACGATCGAGCCACTGTCGTTGACCGCCGAGATCGTCGGCACGGCGATAGACCTCATCGCCATCGGCGAATTCGTCGCGGAAATGAATGAATAGTCCGCCGACGTCAAGCTGGTGACGCCGGCAATGCGCAGCGTATCCGCTCCACCAGCGTAGTGAACGGTCCACACATCGTTCACATGGGTCAAATAGGCGCCGCTGTCGTAACCTTTCAGACTCAGCTTGTCGTGTTCGGCAGTCGCACTCGTGAAGACGTGGAAATCGGCGACCGTATCGTTGCCGCTGCCTCCATTGTAAATGAACGTATCGTTTCCGGCTCCTCCGGAGAGCCAGTCATTCCCGCCGGCGCCGTCCAGGATGTCGTCGCCGCTCGAACCGACCATACGGTTTGCCATTTGATTGCCGACACCCGCGAGCCCGCCCATCATCAACGTCAGGTTTTCGACGTTCGTGGACAGCGTGTGCGACGTCCATGCCTCCACACTGTCGATGCCGCCGCCGGGATTCTCGACGATCTTCTGGTTTGCGCTTCCGATGACGTAGGTGTCGTCGCCGTTCCCTCCGATGAGCGTGTCATCGATATTGAGCGCCGAGAGCTTGTCGTTGGCCGCGGTGCCATACACCATGCGGCTGCTCGCTTTCCCGCTGATCCATGATGTGATCGTCCCCCCGACCGGCGGCGTCGCAGGCAACTGAAAGTCGTCGCCGGTAAACGCCGAGACCGTCGTGTTGCGGAACACCAAGGTATCCTGGCTCGTCAGCTTCAGATACACGTCGCTTCCGACCTGGCTCATAGCCGCTTGAACGTCGGCGAATGAGGTAAAGGCGAAGCCGTTCAACTGGACAACATCGTGTCCGGCGCCCGATCCCGGCGAGAAGTCGGTGATGATGTCCGAACCGTCGCCGGAGTTAAATACGAAGGTATCCGCGCTGCCGCCCCCGGTCAGGATATCATTGCCGAGCCCGCCGGTGATCACGTTCGCCGCGGAATTGCCGATGATGATGTTGGACTGAATATTTCCCGTGGCATTGACGACCGTCGAATCGGTGAGCGTCAGATTTTCGACGTAGCTCGAAAGCGTATACGTCACCGAGGAGTTTACGGTGTCGATGCCTCCGCCATAGGCCTCGATAACCTTCGCACCGGAATCGGTCACGACATAAGTGTCATCGCCGGCGCCGCCGGTCATGACATCGGCGCCTCCTGCACCACCGATCAGGTCATTGCCGGATGTGCCGGTCAGTGTGTCTGCTGCCGCGCTTCCCGCGATCGTGTTGGTCGGCGCGCCACTCGTGAGCAGGGTGTAGTTCGCAAGCGTGTACTCCGGCAATTGATAGGCCGTGATGGAATCGATGGTCATCGTCGCCGTCGATCCTGCAGTGGCGTTGCCCGGCCAGCTCCCGCCCATTGCCAGGTTGGCGATCATGTACATCGCCGTGTTCATGTCGGAGGGTGTCGCCTGCTGTGCGACCTCTTTCCCGTCGACGAACAATGTCAGGTCGTAGGGCGTCCATTTGAGCGCAAACGTGTGCTCTCCAGCGGTCAGGTTGGCCGTATTGGCCCAGGCCCCGTTCGTCGAAGGCGCGTACGGTGAGTGAATGGCCCAATGCGCCTGGTCAGGGTCCTGACCAAAGGCTTCGAGCACATCGATTTCCGTGTTGAGGTTATTGGCAGTGCTCGGCAACATCCAAAACGCCGGCCACGCGCCGCTTGTACTGGGCAGCGTGGCCGTCATCTCGAAATAGCCGTAGGTCTGGGTAAAGCTGTTTTGAGTCGAGATCATGCCCGACGAAAATATGGCACTGCCCGTATAAGGCGTTGCGCTCGCAGGCAGCGGTTGCGCCGTGATGACGAGGTGACCGTTCTGAATCGAGAACGGATTAAGCCCGAGCGACGTTGATGCCTGAGTGGCCGGCAGCCCGGAAAAGCTGGGATCGACATACACTTCCTGTTCGCCGGCCAGCCCGTACCCTGCGGCTCCGCTCCAGGCATAGCTCGTGCGCCAGGTCAGGCTCGGATCCTGGCCCGCGGAGAGCGCGTTGAAGTCGTCGTTGAAGGTCTGGACCAGTCCGGTCGGGGGACTGACGATGCTTATATTGGCGGCCGTGAGATTCTGGAGGCTGGTGTTTTCAAGCGTTATCGTTTCGCCGTTGGCGGTCGTCAGGACAAGGTCAGTGCCCACCTGCTTCATGGCCGCCGTAACGTCGGCGAACGTCTTGAAGCCTGTGTTGTTGAGCTGCAGGACATCTCCGCCGGCGCCCGCCTGAAAGTCGGTGACGATGTCGTTGCCGTTGCCCGCGGTGACGACAAGGGTGTCGCGACCGGCCCCACCGGTCAGCACATCGTTGCCCCGCCCGCCGTCGATCATGTTGTCGCCGGCATTGCCGACAATGATGTTGTTGAGGTCGTTACCGGTGGCGGGAGACGGAACGCTATCCGTCAGGACAAGATTCTCGACGTTCGGCGCATTGACCAGGCTGTATCCGTTGATGTTCCAGACACGGATCGTATCGATACCCTCTCCGGCCTGCTCCACGACCTTGGTGTTGTGGTCATAGACATAGTAGGTGTCGTCCCCTGCTCCGCCGATAAGCGTGACGCCCGTGCCGCCGGCCTCCATGCCGTCATTTGTCGGCCCGGTCGTCAGCGTGCCGCCCGCGAGGACGGTACCCGCCCAGTTCCATGCCGTTCCGCTCGCTGGCAGCGGACTGTCCAGTGCGACATTGCTGGCAACCAAGGTCGAAAGCGCGACGTTCTGCAGCGTCAAGGTTTCGGTGGATGACAGCGTCACAACCGTATCGGAGCCCATTTGGGCGGCCGCTGCCAGGAAACTGGCGAACGTCGCAAAGCCGTAGTTTTGCAATCGCAACACATCGCCGCCTAAGCCCGCCTGAAAATCAGTGACGGTATCGGAGCCGTACCCCTTCGAGACGACGAAAGTATCGCTGCCTGTTCCTCCGGTCAGAACATCATTTCCAGTACCGCCAAACAGAACGTCGGCACCGGCGCTTCCATTGATAATCGTCATGATGGATTGCGTGCTCCTTTTACGTGGCACACAACTATGCATGCGTTCAAAAGAGCCTTATGGATTCGACGCAATTTGACGCATGACGAGCGAATCGGCTGGTGGCTGGATATTTCTGCACAGACACCGTAATGCTACGGGCTCGTGTGAACCGCGCTGCTTTGCAACAGGAGGCTCAGTGCAGGGCTCGTCATTCACGGGCGGGCGCCGACACCCTGGGTTCCGACTAGGGAACCGTATTCCGCATGCGGTAGGTAACCACATCATCTTGCGAAATTCCTGTTACGCACGCTCCTCGACTCACCAGGACTTTCGCCGGAGGGCCCTCAGCACGAACCCGGCCGTTTTCAATGCACACCACGTGGTCCGCATCGCGCACGGAATCCAGGCGATGCGTTATGAGCAACAAGGTTCGGTTCTTGAACTGCAGCTGGATAGCGCGTCGAATGCTGTCCTCAAGCGTCAGATCGAGCGCGCTCATCGCTTCGTCGAGGATGAGGAACTTCGGATTGCGCACAACCGCTCGTGCAAGACCAAGACGCTGCCGCTGACCGCCCGAGAAGCGCAGGCCATGCTGTCCTATCCAGGTGTCGTATTTGTCGGGTAAGGCCTCGACGACCTCTGAAATGCCCGCGACCCGCAGCGCCTGCCGAACCTCTTCCTCGGAGGCGTCGTTCTTGGCCATCCGAACGTTCTCGATTACCGTGCCTTCGACCAGGTCGACATCCTGGCCCGCAATCGCGAGCATGCCGAGCCAATCGGTTCGACGAACGTCTTCGATGGATCGGCCATCAACCCGTATGTCACCCTCGCTGGCCGAATACAGGCGTAACAATAGATTTACGATCGTGGTCTTGCCCGCTCCGCTGGCTCCAATGAGCGCAGTGGTCTTCCCCGCCGGAATGTCAAACGAAGCATCCAAAAGAGCGGGCTCCGTACCGGCATCATAGCGGAACGTCACGTTGCGAAAGGAGATGCCGTCCTCCAGTTTAGCCACCGCCACGTGCCCGGCCTTCGGATATTCCTTGTCATCTGTCGACAGCATGTGTCTGATGGACCGAAGCTGAGGCTCGATCTGCGCCATATACAGCAGGTTCCCTTCCAAATCTCGCATGTGCGGCTGCAATCGATAGAGCAACGCGACCGCGGTCAGGCTCGTCGCGAAACCGATTCCCCATAAGTCAGCGAACGCGACTACGAGAAACAGCACGACAAGATATCCCACCTCCGTCAGAGGCGAGATCATAGCGGTTAGGCGCGCAAGCCGCAGTGCGACCTGTCGGGCCTGCGTCGAGGCCTGCTCGAAGCGTTTCTGGTGAATCTCCTCCTGGCCATACGCGCGGATCGTGCGCATACCCTGGAGTGTCATCAGCATATGCTCACCCAGCTTTTGATGAACCAGCTTTACACCGGCACCCAACTGCTGCATGGGCAACGAAAGATGCCGCAATCCGGCCGACACAATCATCGAAGCGACGAGGGCGAGGACGGTTACCTTGATTGAGAGCGCCAACAGAAAGGACGCGAAGAGAAACACCGAACACGAGCTCACGATAATGCGGGTAAGACTCGCGTATGCCCCGGAGATCACCCACGTCTCGGTTCCCAACACCTCCATGAGATATGCTTCGTCATGGCGTTGGAAGAACGAATAGGAAGTTGACAGATACTGCAGATGAACGCGGTTGCGCGCGACCTCATTGATCTTCTCTCCAACACGCGCACTGACTAGTGTGTTGACGAAGGAAAGAGCACCGCGAGCAATGATGAGAAGGAGCAGAACGACAGCAGTTTCGGTCGAGCTCTGAAACCAATTCGCCGCGTATCGGAGCGCTTCGCCCAGGAGGCCACTGGTCGACGTTGCAAGTTCCACCTGCCCCATGGCGAAATAGAAGAACAGGAGCACGAGGGTGATCCCGACCGTCTCCGCCAACGATGTAGCCAAGCCAAGGACAATTAGTGCGGGCGTCACCCAACCGGGCAGCGGAGCAAGCTTGAGCAGCTTGAACAGTTCGACCAATGCAGCGCGGCGAGCAGCTCTCGGTCTTCGTGCGTTGTTCGCGTGTTGTGTCATAGCGATTGACTGGGATCGCCGATGGCAAACAACGAAGCCGGGGGTCGAACCGCCCTGCGACGCCGATGACGCCATTTCCACCGGATTTCCGAGACGGTATCCCGCGGCACATCGTGCACCGCGACCCTGAGCGCGAGCAAGGGATTCCGTTTGAAAAGGAGTCCAAAGATTGAAACGAAGTACCACAACTCACCGCCCGTCAGAGCTCTCCGAAGCAACCAACGCGCATAGTTTCTGAAGCCCAGGTCAAGGAGCGCCGCGCGCTCGGGGTGCCGCATCATGATCTCATCCGCGACCAGCATCCACGACCGGAACATCCGGGTCTTGTTGCTCGACATGTTGTTCGGGAGGTAGCGATATCCAATCTGGTACTCGGGCACGACCGCGAAACGATACGCTTCCGCGACACGGCAATAGAACAGCAGATCTTCACAGCCTTCTGCCCCCGATGCCCTGAGTCCACTCTCGAATCCTTTTGAAACTATGAGGGCTTCTCGGCGGACCAGTGACGAGCTGCCGTTGCCGATGAAATTTCCCTGACAGAGATAGTCCAGCACCTCGCCCGCATGAAACACGGGATCGGACCTGGCGCTTACGCGACTATCGGCATCGATCCAGTCATACCAGCTGTAGACAAGACCAGTCCGTTCTCCTCCATCAAGCAAGGCTTGAAGCTGTCGTTTAATCTTGCAGGGCGTCCAGAGATCATCAGCATCAATGAACGCGACGAAGTCCGCGCGCGCCGCCTGCCAGCCCGCATTCCGAGCGGCCGCCACCCCCGCATTACTTTGTTCTATGATTGTTACTCGAGAATCCTGAATCAGATGCCGCTGCACAACTGCGACCGTGTCGTCTGTGGAGCCGTCGTCCACGACAATAATTTCCAGCTCCCGGTGCGACTGGGATCTGACGCTGCGAAGCGTCTCGTCGATCGTTGCACTGGCGTTGAAGGCCGGAATAACTACACCGACCAGAAACGCATCCATATTCATTGATACTGCTCCAGGCAGCGCGCGAATGTGTCCAGCGTAAAATCGCCTCTGATCTCAATTCGCGGCAGGTCTAACAAATTGTCCCTTAGTGTGGCGGCCCGGTTGACAGTATTGAACAGCGTCTTGTAGCCGCATTCGGCTGCGAGAATTCCAAGCCGCTGATCTGTGGAGCCAAAAGGCGCGGCAAGTGACGTTACGGGTCGCCTAAGCCATCGTTCCAACTGTGCACGAGATCGCGTCAATTCCTCGGCGAGAGTCCAGGTCGCAAGTTCCTCGCCGCGCGGATGGCTCGCCAAATGGCTACCAAAGGATACGCCCTCGGCGGCAAGCCCGGCGATCCTGACCGCGTCGAGCAGTGGAGCGGGCTCTCCGAACGGAGCATCCCATTCCGCCCGCTTTCCCACGAAGTCGGTCGCAACGAACACCTCTGCCGAGAAATCGTTTGCCTGCAAGATCGGCCATGCATGCTCGGCAAAATCCTCGTACCCATCGTCGAAGGTGATCAGCACCGGCCTGCCGACGAACGGATGATTGCTTGCCACGAACCAGGCGAGCTGATCCGAATTGATGGTATGGTATCCATTGCGGCGAAGCCACAGCATCTGTTGCCGGAACGCATCGGGAGACAGCCGGTACCGCGCCAATTCACGTGGTCCTTCAACCGCAACTCTGTGGTACATCAGGACCGGAGCGTGCGCGCGTCTTTCGGATTGCGCGACGTCAGACCTGCGCGCGACGGCACCACCCCACACGATGTACCGCACAACCTCGACTTCAATCGGGGCGTCGATAGCCGCGCATTTCACCTGTGTGTCAGGGGCAGCTTCACCCGGGAGTAACCGCCTGAATCGATCGATACGGTACAGCTCCGTCTCGATCGACGTCTCCAGGGCAAGTCCGGGTACGCTCTGGATAATTCGCGTGATCGTCTCCGCCCCATACGGACTCTCCCAGTCGAGCCCCGTTCGCGACATGTTGTCCTTCAGCACAAAGGCGTGCCCAACCACCAGGTAACCGCCAGGACGCAGCGCCTGCACCAGTCGCTTCGCCACCGATTGGAGTTCAGCCTCGTCATCGAGGTAGTAAAGGACCTCGGAGCAGACGATCAGATCGATGTCCTGCGGGAGCGGATTGGCGGACAAATCCAGTTGGGAGAATTCGATATTCTGATGCCCATTGCACCGGACACGGGCGCGATCGAGCGCCTTAGTCGAAATATCGGTGGCCTGGAGGCGCTTGACCCTGGGAGCCAATTGCCGCGTGAAATGTCCCTCCGCACAGGCAAGCTCAAGCGCGTCGTCCACTGGTTGGTCTGGAAGGAGCTCAAGTTGCCGGCTGTACTTTTCCTGTTCATACGGCGAACCGTAGTTCCAGGGATCTTCCTGCTCGAACAGACCTTCCCAAAATTGCTTGCGCGCGGTGTGTCGAGACCTTTCGGCACATCGAATCCGGCTGCTGGAATCGGGTATACCCGAAATGGCCAGCGGCCGCGCCTGGCCTGAAGCTCGCGAGGCCAGCTCGCGCAGTCGCGCCCGGTGAGTATCTCGGCCGTCTCGCATGAAACGACGAAGCATTCCGGTCCACTTGTGAAGTTCGATTCTTGCACGAACGAGATTTCCGAGCTGTGCTCTGATCTGGGAATGAACCAGGCCATTGGAGGCCAGCGCGATCCAGAACCGGCTGTCGATAGTGCCGAGGGCACCAATATCCAGCAGCGCCAGGATGCGAGGGCCGTCGCAGAGATAGACGTATAATCGATCAATGGTCCCGATCGGCCTGATGGTGGCGATACGGCGAAGGTCAACGCGCATGCCGAGCGTCAGTGTGAGCACCCTGGGTGCCGAAAGGTCGTCATACTCGAGCACTTTCCGCTCAAACCTGTATTGGCACTTTCGCCCCGCCGCGGGGTCGTTCCACGCACAGCCGATTGCCAAGATGAGGCCGGTTACCCCGTCCCCGTACTGCGACCACCGTTCCGCCAACTTGGCAGGCACCGTTCTGGCGCCGACCACGACGGCTTCGAGCAGGACGCTGGTGATCTCGTCCGCCGCCGTCTGGGCTTTTGGAATGTCCCTGAGCGTTTCCAGCATTGGATGGCTGGCGTTTCTGCGCCCGCATTCAAATCCGGCACACCAGAGCGCGAAGTACGCGTACGCCGCCGCGGCGCCGCCGTATGCAGTTGACGCTCCCGCCCGATGTGCGGGTGCCGGCGCGCTAACGCGATCATCACTCGAAAATCCGCGAGCAATGACCACCTGCGCGTCGGCCAGCATCCGTTTGACATCTTGCGTCAGTGAACGGTCGCTTGTCCGGTAATAGCTCAATTTCTCATCAACATGGATCCACCTGCCGCCGCAGCGGGCGATCCGTTGCCACAGGTCCCAATCTTCGCACGTGCGGAGGCTGGCCTCAAAGCCGCCGACCTTTGCAACAGCGCTCTTCAAGACGAGCACGCCATGAATGAACGTGGCACACGTACGAGCGAACCGCTCGAAGGCGTTGTCCTGGATGGCCGGATCGCAGCGAACGGGAGATTCACTGCCGTCAGGCATGACCCGGCAACAGTTGCAATAGGCAGCCACCGCCGAAGGATCGAGATCCAGCGCATCATTCATTCGGGCAAGGAAGGACCGATCAATCCAATCGTCACTGTCAAGGAACAGTATTCGTTCGCCGCGCGCGCTTGCAATTCCCTTATTGCGGGCACCTGAAGCGCCTACTCCGCCAGACTGCAGAACCCGAAAGCGGGAATCCCGCGCCGCATATTCGGCGACGATCGCGGCCGTGGCATCGGTCGAACCGTCATCCACGACAAGAGCTTCCCAGTCGAGGTCGCGCTGCGCGAGCAGGCCGTCAAGCGTTTCGGCAATGGTACCTGCAGCATCGCGGGCGGCCACCACGACGGACGTACGCGGATGGGCCGTCATCTTCGAAACCTTCGGCGATGATAGAACAGCAATCCGGCGAAATACCCCGTCACCTCCTCTTTGAGGAAGCGGTCGCGAATGCTCCCTCCTTCCATTGCATTCCGGAGCAGCCGATAGAGATACCAACGCGGCTTGTAATAGTAGGCCAGACACCGGTTCGCCGAGATCCCCGTTCGCTCATACTGCACCAAAAGTGCGGCTGCATGACCGCGCATGTAGTGATAGATCTGGCTGGCCAGTCCATCCATTGTACTGCGGTGAAAGTGGAATGCGACTGACGCCGGAGTATAACGACACGTGTAGCCGCCCGCGAGCAATCGATACCAGTACTCCGAGTCGCCCGAGCAACCGGCCTGACCGACGTCCAGGCGCTCATCAAAGAGCCCGACGGCCTGAAACACCTCGCGCCGGAACGCCATGCTCGCTCCGGCGCCGATCTCCCACGCGGCAAGAACCTGGCCGCGATGAGATCGGAAAACTGCGGGGTCGTAATCCTGTTCGCGATAGCCCTTGCCAAATCCCCAATACGTCTCGAAATGCCGTTGCGCCTCGGTCGCGAGCTCGGCGGGAAGCACAAGCCCAGTCACTGCACCGATCTCGGGAGAGTCAAACGCAGATGTCAGTTGCTCCAGCCAGCGCGGGTGAAGCAGCACATCGTCGTCCGTATAGGCGACAATATCTCCGGTCGCTTGGAGCGCGCCGGCATTGCGCGCAATATCCAGACCGGGGCGATCCTCGCGAATATAAGTTGCTGCCGCGGCCAACGCGACATCCCGCGTCCTCCGATCGCGCGATGCATTGTCCACCACAATGATTTCTCGTGGAGGATGGGTCTGCCGCGGCAACGACGACAAGCATTTGCTCAGCTCGTCCGGACGATCGCGCGTGCAGATCACCACGCTCGCCGAGAGCCTCACTTTCGTCGGGGTTCGCACTTTGGAGTCGACAGCTGACAGAAAGCTGTCGTTGATATGATCGATCCTGGCGTCCGTTATCTGGCCTTCATGCATCAGCACATGGCCGATCGGTTGGTTGGCACGCCAGAACACCGTCATGCCCTCGCTCAACGTCGTTTCCGCAACATCGGACGCCGACGTCACGGAGACATGCGTCACGCCTCTTCCCAATCCAATTCTTGCGAATGAGGTGTCGATCATCTTCGTGCGCAATCATGCCGGCGGGTGGCTATCGCTCCACCTCAGTGCGGTCTTGATAATGAAATCGATCTCGGATTGCCACGGGCTCCAACCGAGCTCCCGCTTGGCTTTGGCAAAGGAGGCGACGAGCGTGGGCGGGTCCCCTGGGCGGCGTGGGCCGCGGCGGACGACCGGGTCCTTTCCGGAGACACGCTTCACCGCCTCTACTAGTTCGAGCACACTCGTGCCAACCCCCGTACCGAGATTGAAGACATGAGTACCGCCTCGAGCCACCAGCATGTCACCTGCCAGAAGGTGGGCCTGCGCCAGGTCAGTGACGTGTATATAGTCCCTTATTGCAGTGCCGTCCGGCGTCGGAAAGTCCGTTCCCAGAATGGTGAAAGGCCGATCGGGTCGGCGCACCGCTTCGATCGCCAGCGGAATGGCGTGCGTCTCCGGTTCGTGGCGCTCGCCGATCTCGCCATCAGGATCACAGCCCGCCGCGTTGAAATAGCGCAGCGAAACCGACGACATCTCGTACGCGCGACCGAAGTCCTCGAGCATACGCTCGATAATCATCTTGGACCATCCATAGGGACTAATCGGCGCCTGCGGATGCGTTTCGTCTATCGGGGTGCGCGTGGGTACTCCGTAACTGGCACACGTGCTGGAAAAGAGCACGCGCGAACAGCCGACCGCCCGCATGGCATCCAGGAGGGCAAGCGTTCCTCTCGTGTTGTTATCGTAGTAAATGGCGGGATCAGCCACCGATTCGCCGACATAAGCCAGTGCCGCAAACTGCGCGACGAGGTCAGGCTTGTAGGTTTCCAGCGCTGCGCGTACGCCGGCTGAATTGCGAATATCGCACTCGACCAACGGTCCCCAGCGCACAGCATCGCGCCAGCCTCGGGAAAGATTGTCGAGCGTCACGACGTTCCAGCCCGCCATCGCAAACGCCTTGCAGCAATGCGAGCCGACGTAGCCAGCACCACCAGTGACAAGAACAGTCTTTTTCATCTCGCCGCTTCCGCTCCCCGCGCAATCATTAGGCTCTCGAAATATGCAATGGTTTTGCGTAAGCCGTCGCGCAACGAGAAGGATGGAAGCCATCCCAACGATTTCTGGGCCAAACTGATGTTGGGTCGGCGTTGCTTGGGATCGTCGATCGGAAGCGGCATGAATTCGATAGCCGATCTGGATCCAGTGAGGTCCACGATCATCCCGGCCAATTCAAGCATTGTGATCTCAGCGGGGTTGCCGAGATTCATAGGACCGACGACGTCATCACATGTGTTCATCAGCCGGACCAGACCGTCGATCAGGTCATCGACGTAGCAGAATGAGCGTGTCTGCTGCCCGTCACCGTAAATTGTGATTGGTTGATTGGTTAGTGCCTGCACAATGAAATTGGAAATGACACGCCCGTCATAGGGACGCATACGTGGACCGTAAGTATTGAAGATGCGGGCAACCTTTATCGAAAGCTTGTGTTGCCGCCGATAGTCGAAAAACAGTGTTTCCGCGCACCGCTTTCCCTCATCGTAGCACGAGCGCGGCCCGATCGGATTGACCCTGCCCCAATAGGTTTCGTCTTGCGGATGAACCTCGGGATCACCGTAAACTTCCGAAGTCGACGCCTGCAGAATTTTTGCGCGTATCCTCTTGGCCAGCCCAAGCATGTTGATGGAACCATGCACGCTCGTTTTGGTCGTTTGAACAGGATCGTGCTGGTAATGAATTGGACTGGCCGGGCACGCGAGGTTGAATATCTCGTCGACTTCCACATAGAGAGGAAATGTGATGTCATGCCGGATTACTTCAACTTTTTGGTTGGAAAGCAATCCAGTCAGATTATCCTTTGAGCCGGTGTAGAAATTATCGACACACAAAACTTCGTTTCCGGCGCTTACCAACCGTTCGCAGAGGTGCGAACCCAAAAAGCCGGCACCGCCCGTTACAAGGATTCGCCTCGTTCGCGCCAACATTTACTCCTCGTCACAAATTCTTGTTGTCAACTCTCCGACTTCCAAATTCCAGCTGATCCTTATCTAAAGCAATTGTGGCCTGAGTTGGTGCGATGCGTGGCTCCGACGCAGCCGCAGGTGGGACGCAGGAACCGGGAACGCGCAGTTGCAAGGCCTCGACACTTTCGTCACATCGAATTTAGGTCAGCAACCATCTGACAAAATCGACAAATGCGCCCCTGCGGCCCCTCGTGTCGGATGCAGCCGCGAGCGGTATCCTTGGTGCGCGCATTGCTATGAAACTATTGCCTCGTGGCGGTTTCGTCCGCGGGATAGAACCGCGTTTGATGCGCTTCCGAGAGAACCTGCCCTGTCGATGATTTCGCCAGAGCGGTCCATTCGTACATTCCAGGCTTGCAAGGACCAAATGTCCGGACCGTCCCAGACGGCACAACGCCGTTACGGGGAACCGGAACGTCCTGGCCTCCCATCTCTCGGGTGCCTTGCGCTAGTGTGAGCGACATCGACGTGGCGCCCACGGGAACATTGCTCAGTCGGATCTCGGGATTTGGGAAAAGTGTGATACAGCCGCGTGTCCCGCCCCATGAAAAATCAAGTGTCATCGGATCAGCTGATGCAGGATGACATAGCGCGAGCAACAACGCGAAGACGGCGACAACAATTTTCACATATCGCTCCGGTCAGGTTTGATGCCGGATCTTCAGGCGATCGGCCACACAGTATCCACCAAAATATATCGCCATTTTATGGCTTGGTAGCTGAGCATACTGGCTGATCAAGGCAACAAAAGAGCGGCAGGTCACGAGTTGGCCATTGTTATATTTGACCGTCGACACATCCGTTGGCGAGCATCAGAGAACAATGCTGTGCCTGCCAACGGATTGAGCAAAGAACCGCAGGATGGTAGCTAAACCGTGTCCAGAAAAGTCCTGATCGTCGTACCGGTATTGAATGAGGCTCCCCACATCGAGACCGTTGTCCGTAACCTCGCTAGCGACAGCGTTCATGAAGATCGCACAATCGTGGTTGCAGATGGCGGCAGCACCGATGAGACGGCTGACATTGTGCGCCAGCTGGCCGAGGAGATTGCCGGCGTCCATCTGTTGCGCAATCCGCAGCGGCTGCAGAGCGCCGGGGTTAATCTGGCCGTACAAGTCTACGGTGCTGCAGCGCAGGTCCTGGTGCGGTGTGACGCCCATTGCCAATATCCGACGGACTATATTTCGCGCCTCCTCAAGACCTTGGACGAGCGCCAAGCCGACTCGGTCGTGGTCCCTATGGACTCGCGCGGTGACGGCTGCCTGCAAAAGGCCGTCGCCTGGGTATCGGACACAAAGGTCGGTTCGGGCGGATCGGCACATCGCGGCGGAAAGAAAAGCGGCTTTGTCGATCATGGACATCACGCAGCGATGACCATCGACGCCTTTCGCAGGGCCGGTGGTTACGATGAAACCTTCACTCACAATGAAGATGCAGAGTTTGACTGCCGGCTGCGTGCAATCGGCGGCCGGATATTTCTGGATTCGGACATCCGCCTTTCATATCGACCGAGGTCGGGTTTTCTGAGCCTGGCGAAGCAGTACTTCAACTACGGTCGCGGTCGATCGAGAACCGTGAGACGGCATCCCGGATCGTTGCGACTGCGCCAGTTCCTGGTACCGACTCACGTCGCGTTGATGTTCTGCGCCATCGTTCTGTCTCCATTCGCACCTGTACTGTTGACATTGCCGATGGCTTATCTGGCGATACTTGGGCTTACTGCAGTGACAATTGCACAAAAGCATCGCTCGATTTGCGGGTTGCTTGCGCTGCCGGCCGCTGTCGTGATGCACTTCGCGTGGGCACTTGGCTTTTTCTGGGGCATCCTGTCGATCCGCCAGACCACCTGGCAGATGACCCCTTCAGTTTCCTGAATCCTGCAGAACCTGGGCGCTGACCGGTGCGTCTGCATGCCGGCCCGCCTTCGCATAAGCGACCTCGGTCAGGCGGGCAATTGAGGTCCACGTCGGCACGGAGTCGCGCAGATCCAGCATTGCTTGTCCCTTGGAGTTTCGATAATCAGGATCATCAATTAGCCGCTCGAGTGACCGGGACAATGCGGCGGGGTCATCTGGAGGAACGAGCGTTCCCTCTGCCCGATCGCTCAGCCATTCGGCAAAGGTTCCAATGTTCGACGCGACAATCGGACGTCCCGCCGCGATCGCCAGCATCAGCACCCCCGATGCGTCAATGTCTCGGTACGGAAAAGCCAGGATGTCGGCGTGCGCGACCAGCGAGGTCATTTCATCGTCCGGAACGAACCGCAGGTCGAATTCGACATGGTCGTCGAGCTGCAGATCCTTCACCATCGCAAACAACGGCTCCATCGCCATTTCCGGCCAGCCCACGACCTTCACCACGCAACGTGCCCTGACCTCTCGGGGAAGCAATGCAAGTGCGCGAAGCATAACGTCGACGCCCTTGTAGGGCTTTATCTTGCCGAACAGGAGTATTTGAACGCGCCCGCCACCGGCCGAAGGCTCGTCCGCCGGTCGGGCGATATGATCCGTCAGCAATCCGTGCGCGATAACGGATATCTTCTCGTCCGGGATACCGACGCCCAGAAGGCGATCGCGTGCAACGGCCGTATGAACGATGAGATGGTCGAAGCAATGCAGAATCTTGAGCGCGCCAATCCGCTGTATCCGCGAGCTCGGATTGTTGTTGAACGGATTCGAGTCATGAACGGTCAGAACCGTTGGCGCGACCTTTCTGAACTTGGGAACGAACTGGCTGTCAACAATCGCCAAGGGCGCCCACTGGAAATGGATCACATCGGGCGGCGCTCTCCTGAAGCGCCTGATCAGCCGAGCCATTGATTCAGCGTGACTGAGACCCTTCAGTCCCAGCTGCACGTTGCGCGGAAGTTTCTTGAAAAAGCGCGACTGCATCCCAGGATAAAAATGTCGGTCAAGAAACCGCACTTCGTCGACGGACGGCTTCTGCCCAAGCTGGCGCCCGACAATGTTGGCTGCATGCCCAATATCGGTCAATCCTTTGGCTAATTTAAGATCATACGGCCAGGTAAACAGTGACGGATCGATCAGAGCGATTTTCATGCGATTGTCTCACCAACCATGCTTGCGGACTGTGAAATTACTTCTGGCTCATCAACGCATGGATTGATAGCCTTCGATGACACTGGCAGATTTCCTGAGCGAGACGCGTTGAAGATTAGCATCGTCATAACAGTCTACAATTACGAACGGTATGTCGGATTCGCAATCGACAGCGCGTTGAATCAGACGCGTCCAGCGGATGAAATTGTTGTCGTCGACGATGGCTCGATCGACGGTTCCCGTCAGATCATCGCCGGGTATGGTGACAGGATTCGAGCCATATTTCAGGCAAATCAAGGCAACATCGCAGCATTCGAAGTTGGGTATCGCGAAGCGACAGGCGATGTGCTGCTGTTCCTTGATGCGGACGATATCCTGATGCCGACAGCAGTGGAAAATGTCGCCGCACACTGGCGCGAGGGTCTCTCGAAAGTTCAGTTCAATCTGGAACTCATCGACGGCGCTGGTACGCCTCTTGGACGGTCATTTTGTGCGTTTCCGACGTCGTATACGTTACAGGACGTGCATGCAGAATTTATCCGGTCAGGAACGTACATCTGGCCGGTCATGTCGGGCAATGCGTATTCCAGAGAGTTTCTTCGTCAGGTCATCCCTCTCAATCCGCCCGTCGGATACGATGGCGCTCTCAACACGATCGCGCCGCTTTACGGGGACGTCGTCACGGTGCAGGCAATCTTGGGGCAATATCGGCTCCACGGTCGAAATATCAGCCGGAACGACGCGCAGGGCCGCGCCCAGCGCTTTCCCGATTTCCCTAGGCAAATCGGGTTTCGCGTCGCCGAGTTCGATATCCTGAAGGCGCATTGCGACAGGAAGTCGGTACATGTGCAATCGGCAAGGCCAATCGATAACGAGATCGTCTTTATCAACTATCGCTTAGCGTCCCGAAAATTGGGACTGAGGTATGTCGCCCAGGAGATGGACACATCGAGTTCGCTCCTGCGTCGCGGCATATGGCTGGCTCTGACCGAGACGACACAATGGCGGACCGCCGCCTCTCATATCGTCTGGTTCACTGTGTTATTCTTGAGTCCTTCCTGGTTTGCATACCGGCTGATCATGCTCCGGTTCAACAGGGCAGAACTCCTGAGGCCGCTCCTGAGGTTCGGCCGCTCCTGAGGTTCGGCAGCGTTATCCGACGCAAGCACGCCTGAATGCGCGATGGCGCAAAGCCAACCCACCTCGCAAGATCCTCGTCGCACGCCCTTCAGGCATCAATCACAGGCTTTCGAACCCCGCGAATTGTCCCCGGCATTGGCCCGTAAAGACTGGTTACGCCGGCAAGGCGGCCGCGAATCCGCCTGTCGGACTGGCGAAGGCGAATATTTTCCGACAAGCGCAGAACGTATTCCTTCGATTTCCACGCAAACCATGCCGCCCTGTCAAGCGCAGTAGGCTCGCGGAGCGACTCCGCCGCTTTTGCAATCGAGGATGGCAGCGTCAGCTCAAGGCATGGAAATGGAAACAAGCCATAGTTGTACAGCCCATTTGCCCAGAAGCGATCCATCTCCCAGTCGACTGGCCGATGGATCGTCGTCACGCTGTGGATAAATCGACGCGCTGCGCCGCTGGAGATCAGATAGGCCTGCGTTCCCATTGGCGCGCGCTCAAACCGCACCAATTCCCGCTGATCCAGCCAGGCCACGTGCTTGCACGGCGCCATGTGTCGCCCATACAGCCGGAGATAACCGATCTCGGCAGCCTTGCAGATATCCGGAAGCGATCGAAAGCTGAATCCGGCATCGAGAACGACGTCGTCTTCCACCACAAGTGTCCATGAATCGTCGGTGTCCGATGCCCCCAGTTGCGCCATGATGCTCATATGGCTCGCTGCGCAGCCGATCTCGGCTCGTGAAAGGCCCCTGCCCCAAAAGCGGATGGCCAGCGCTTCATCATATTGCGGGAGCCCCGTGGCTGGCACACGCAAGGCATCAAAGAAGGTCCAGGGAATACCAAGCGAATCCAGATTTGCACTCGCGCGCTCGCGGCGCACGGAACCGTCCAAACTAATCGCCACAACTCTGAGATCGCTGCCCATTGATTAGTCAGTCCTGCGCTGTCAACTTGGAACCGCATTGCACATGATCTCAAAAGGATTAGCGCGAACTTGTCTCTGCTGACAAGGAGGAGGCAAGCGCCCAGGCTGCCATGTTCGCGACGATGTTTCACATTGTTATCCCCGTCAGCACGAAATCTGCGGCTACACACTGAAATGGTCCGCATTCGAACGCGTTGGTGCAAACCGAAGGTTTCCACACTTGCGAGTGAATGTGTACGCCGCAAAAATGATGACGGTTAGGCAAGAGAGGCGTGGATGCCATCAAAGCGTCGAATCAACGGCACCATGGCAGCATTGTTCGTCGCATCGTTGGCTGTTGCTGGCTCAGCACTTTATCTAGGCCTGAGCAACGATGGTGTGCGACAGCGCCTGCGATCCATCACGCCCTCCAAGCGAAGCAGCCAGATCGTCGGTGGCGCCGTCGTCGGCCAGAATGGCAGCGGGTTGTATGCGGGCTATACGCTGTCCTGGGGTGACGATTTCGACGCCCTCGATATCGTTGGTCCGGCAAACCCGCGCGGCAAGTTCTTCCCGACTGGCGCCTATCATCCAGGCATCCGCGGCAATACCACGTCGCTAGGGACAGGCTTTGATGCCGACCCGCTAACGACAGGTTACAAAGACCGGAACCGCGGCGTCGCGGTCGACTTCGACAACATGTCGGTTTCCAGTTCGGTGCTGCGGCTCGGGGCGCGCAAGGCAACAGTGCGCGAGCAGGCATTCCTTACACCGACCGACCGGTCCATCAACGGAGGCGTCCGCCCGCACCTCTCCGCGATGATCCATACGGCCGGGGCATTTGCATACTACCCGAGCACCAATGCCGTCATCGTCGAGATACGTGCTCGGTTCAGCTCCAGGCTTACGAATCCGGCTGGCTTTCATCCAGCATTCTGGACCTATTCCGTTGCACCCGTGCTCAACCCAACCGGCAACGAGTGGGATCTGGAGTGCAACTCTCAAGGGATGCATTTCAGCAATATCGTCCACACCTCGGGGGCAATCTCGACCGACAACAGCGCCGGACCGTTCGACTATATGGACGATACGTTCCACGTCTTCAGCTTCGTCTTTCGAAACGGCGGAAGCACCCAGCTTTACGTCGATAGTGCCCTTCGGTCCCAGTTTATTGGCGTGGACTCCAATACCAAGAATATGCCCTCATTTCTGCTGCTGACGTCACACATATTCAACAATACGTTCGCGGGCGAGGCGTACGACGCCGCGGCGTGGGCCAGCTCCACGACCGGGGCCTATCTCGATGTCGATTGGATTCGCGGCTGGCGGACGGCAGGCGTCGCGCATTGGAAGCCGCTGGTTTCGGTCGAAGACCTTAATGTCGATTATGACGGCAGCGGCAAGGTCGTGCTCCCGAGCGCCAAGGCCCTGTGGGGTGATGCAAGCGTCACCGAATTCGTCCAGGTCGTACCCTACGACAGCTCCGAACCGGGCATGGCGGAGCAGTCGACGTTTACGCAATTCCCGGAAGGAATTTCGTACGATGCGGCGGCGCGCACGATCAAGGCGGACTTCACCACCGCTACGGGAAATCCCGGGCGGTCCCATGTCGTCGTTTACGGCTACAAACCTGACGGCTCAACGATGGAGCCCCTGCGATTCTCCATCAATCGCGGCCCGCGCGTGACGACGCCCCCCCTTTCAGCCGCCGCAGGCGACAGCTATCACCACGATATCTATGGGGAGTGCGATGTCGGCGTCATGATGCCGAAGATTTTGTCCGTCAAAGGACTGCCGCAGGGGCTCGCCTTTGACCCTTCCACCGGACTGATCAATGGCGTTCCCACGGCGGCAGGGGTCGCCAACCTAACAATCTCCTGCGCGAACAATGCGGGCCAGACCACAAAGAGCACAACAACGTTCACCGTCCACGCGCACGAGCCGGCGAACCGCCCGTACGGAGGATGATGCTCGACCCTCAACGTTGATCCGTCGGCGCCGAACTGCCCTGGCAGATATCCAGAAACTTTGCGAGGGCGCCGTCCACACTCGTGCTCAGTGGCCGGCTCAACTTTTCGAAGGGCTTGCTCCACGCATCGACGAACGTGCTGATTTTCCCATAATTATTGTCAAGAACCGAGTGCGGCAGATTCAGCAACACGCAAAAGATGTGCGTGTGAAGCCGGTCCGTGATCACGTAGGCCGACGATCCAACCTGCCTCATTCCACGGGCTACACGATTCGACGCCAGCAGGTGAAACCACCGAATGCGCACGTCGAGCTCCGACGACGTCCTGCCCTTGAGCAAGAGGAGCGCCGTCTCGAGCAGCGCCTTGACAAACAACCACTTTCCCAAGCCTCGTTGTTCGTTGAGCCAGTCCTCGACAACAGCAAAGTTTGGGAGCGGCGGAAAATGCTTTTGCTCTACCTTCTCGTGATCGGTTCGGAGCAGCAGCAACAATTTCTTGGTTACTGCCGCTGGCGAGCTCTGCGCCCCCAGGCAGAACGCCATGTCCGGACAGAGATCCACGGGCGCAGTAAATTCCGCTGTCGCGATATTCAAACTTTGCACGTCACGGACCAGAATCCGGAATTTTTTGTGCGAGTTGATGATCTCCGCGGCGCGCTTGAGACTTGCCTTCGAGGAGAAGTGTATAGTTTGTGGCAACTGAATGATCGGGCGATCCGGAAACTCCGACAGAAGCCTGAGCCGAAACTCCTGATGGCTGGGCCACAGGTCGCCAAAATTGCCCCCACCATGGATAAGGATCGGTCCAACAGGAACGGCTCTTTCGAATTCCTTCTTTGACCAGGTGTCATAGGTGCAGACATAGGAGGGTGCTCGACCTAGCTTTTTCTGCAGATAGGTCTCTTCACCCAACCATATGGCGCTGTCGCCCACATTGGAGTGGTTGGGGAAATCCACCAGCGCGAAATTCTCGACACCCACCAGATGGGGCCCGATGACCTTTTCGATCTCATCCTGCAGTTCTGCAATCAGTGTACGAGAATCCTTCATGGGAATTTCGGCCATCGTCCTGAGTTCGGTCCCATCGGTCGCATCACAGCATCGAATGGCTTTCGATGCATCGGCAAAACTTCCCATTCGACTAATCCACTTCTGCCATTGCGCCAAGCACCCGCAACGGTTGTGCAAACAACGCATCTGCGCGCCACCAGCGCGGACGCCGGATGTTTGCGCTGCGAGCTTCCCGCGTCTGTCATTCGATCTTCGCGCTCAGCCGCTTCCGCCTCTACGCTCTCGTGCCTCACTCGGTCCCCTCGCCGATGCGGAAGCCGACCGGTTCCAGAGCACGGAATAGATCGGCTTAGCAGCCAAAAGGCAAGTCTCGGCAACACTGCCGAATAGCGATACCACCGCACATATTCATGACAAGAATCGAATCTATTGGAGTCTTAAGGCAGGCAAATGTGTTGATCGCAACGAACATAGGCAGCGAGCCTGCAGGAATGCCGATTCTTGCAGCACGTCTTGCACCCAGGTGCGTTAGCGAGCTCGGAGTCATCGCATGATCGGTTTATTAAAAGACTACGTGAAGACACGCCTGCTCAACAGCGACGTTATGATATCCGGCACCTCAAAGGAGGAGGAGCTCAGGGAATTCTTCCGGGACCTTTTCCCTGTCGTTACGGACAAGAAATTAGTTCGACTGGGCGGATCCGCTGATGGCGGCTATTTGGTTCCGGATGACCTCGAAGGCTGCGTCGGTTGCTTTTCGCCGGGCGTCTACAACGTCTCTGACTTCGAGCTCGGCCTTGCCGAACGCGGCATCCCGTGCTTCCTCGCCGACTTCTCGGTGGATGCACCCGCGACCCAAAATGACCTGCTCGATTTCGAAAAAAAATTCCTCGGAAACGAAAACAACGCCAAGTTCATGACTTTAGAGAACTGGATGTCGAGAAAGGGCGCTCGGACCGGCGATCTCATCCTCCAGATGGACGTTGAAGGCGGCGAATACGAGGTTATCATCGAAACGAGCTGCGACGACCTGAAGCGCTTCAGGATCATGATCATCGAGTTCCATTCCTTGGACAGAATTTTCAATCCTATCGGTCTCAAGCTGATCGGCGCTGTTTTCAAGAAGATCACCAAGCACTTCGACGTCGTACACATTCATCCGAATAATTACTTCAAACCCATCGAATACAGGGACTTCAAGGTCCCGCCGATCATGGAATTCTCGTTCTTGCGCAAGGATCGCGTTTCTCGCCGAGCGCCTGCCAGAAGGTTTCCTCACGACCTCGACAGGAGAAACGTCGCCAATAGGGATGATGTCGTGCTGCCGAAATGCTGGTTCGCTCCGGGGTGATCGCCACCGTGGCCCCACCGATGAATCGCGCCAGCCGCGGACATCGGGTGCGCGACCGTCGGCTCGCAATGGCGGAAGTGCGCTTCCTACTCTCCGGACTGCCGGTTCTCGCCGAGATATGCCTGATAGGCCAGCTTGAGCCCATCCTCGAGCGGGGTCTTGGCCCGCCAACCCAGTTTCGCCAACCGGTTGACGTCGAGCAATTTGCGCGGAGTGCCGTCGGGGCGCGAGCTGTCAAAGCTGATCTCGCCGGAATAGCCGACGGTCGCCGCGACCACCCGGGCGAATTCGGCGATCGCAATGTCCGTGCCGGTACCGACGTTGACGAGCTCGCCGCTCGAATAGGTCTTCATGAGGTGGATGCAGGCGTCCGCCAGATCGTCGACAAAGAGGAATTCGCGCCGCGGCGTGCCGGTGCCCCACACCATGACGTTCTTCGCCCCCGACGTTTTGGCCTCATGGAAGCGGCGGATCAACGCCGCGACGACGTGGCTGTATTCGGGATGATAATTGTCGCCGCGACCATAAAGGTTAGTCGGCATCACACTGATAAAGTTTGAACCGTACTGGCTGCGATAGGCTTCGACCATCTTGATGCCGGCGATCTTGGCAATCGCGTAGGGTTCATTGGTCGGCTCCAGCGGGCCTGTCAGCATCGACTCTTCGCGCAGCGGCTGGACTGCCAGTTTGGGGTAGATGCAGGAGGAGCCAAAGAACATCAGCTTCTCGCATCGATTGACATGCGCTGCGTGAATGACATTGGTAGCGATCGCGAGATTTTCGTAGAGGAACTCCGCCCGCAGCGTGTTGTTGGCGACGATACCGCCGACCTTGGCGGCAGCAAGGAACACTACCTGCGGACGCCTAGCAGCGAACCATTTATCGACGGCGGTCTGGTCACGCAGGTCGACCTCGCTCCGCGAGGCCGTCAGCAGTTCGACATTTTCCTCAGCGAGTCGCCGCACCAACGCGGAGCCAACCATGCCGCGATGGCCGGCGACGAAGACGGTCTTGCCGGCCAGTTCAAATGGAGTACTTGCCATTGGCAACCTCTCGCCTCGCCTCGAGCAAATCGCAAGCCATCATTTCCTTGACCAGCTGCGCGAACGGGGTCCTGGATTTCCAGCCGAGCTTCTCGCGCACCTTGCTGGGATCGCCGATCAGGAGATCGACCTCGGTGGGACGAAAATAAGTCGGGTCGATCCGCACGACGATCCTGCCTGACTCCTTGTCGAGGCCGGTTTCTTCGACGCCCCTGCCTTGCCATTCGATTTTGCGGCCGACTTCCGCAAAGGCGAGCTCCACGAACTCGCGCACCGAGCGGGTCTCCCCGGTCGCCAGTACGAAATCATCGGGCCGGTCGGCCTGCAGGATCATGTGCATGCCTTCGACATAATCCCTGGCGTGGCCCCAGTCGCGCTTGGCCTCGAGATTCCCGAGATACAGCGTCTCTTCGAGGCCCGTCTCGATGCGGGCAACGGCACGCGTGATTTTGCGGGTGACGAAGGTTTCGCCGCGGATCGGACTCTCGTGGTTGAAGAGAATGCCGTTCGAGGCGAACATGCCGTAGGCCTCGCGGTAGTTCACGGTGATCCAATACGCATAAAGCTTCGCCACCGCGTAAGGGGAGCGCGGGTAGAAGGGGGTCGTTTCCTTCTGCGGCACTTCCTGCACGAGGCCGTAGAGCTCGGAGGTGGACGCCTGATAGAACCGTGTCTCCTTCTCCATGCCAAGAATGCGGATCGCCTCCAATAGCCGCAGCGTTCCGATCGCGTCGGCGTTCGCGGTGTACTCCGGGCTCTCGAAACTAACCGCCACATGGCTCTGTGCAGCCAGATTATAGATCTCGGTTGGTCGGATCTGCTGCATTAGACGGATCAGGTTTGTCGAATCCGTCATGTCGCCGTAATGCATCAGGAACCGCACATTGTCGGCATGCGGATCCTGATAAAGATGATCGACACGGGCGGTGTTGAACGAGGACGATCGCCGCTTGATGCCGTGAACGGTGTAGCCTAGCCCGACCAGATACTCGGCGAGATAGGCACCATCCTGACCGGTGACGCCCGTAACCAGCGCGACGCGGCGCTTCGACCTTTCATCCATATTACTCACCCGACTCCTCGGTTATCATCGACGATTTTCCCAGTTTCCCGAAACCTGTTGGCAATTGCGCCGAGGATTCGCAGGATCTCACGCTCTGGCCCGGCCGGCGCGCCTGTCGCTCGCCAGACTCCAAAGAGGGACCCGACATAAGCGAGAGCGCTCACGAGAACAATGGCGATCAACCGAGCATAGACGTGAGACTCATGGCCAAACGATGTGATGAAACTCCAATTGGTCAGAAGACCGACAATGATCATCGTGCAGGTGGACAAAGCGGTCCTCAGATTCACGAGAAATTGTCGGGAGACAGAAGTGTCAATCAATTCGCGGACCAGGACCATGTTGTAGACGACACCGCCGAGCGTAACCGCCACGCGAGCGACCAGCAGGCCAAGTACCCCCCCGACCCACAAGCCCGCCACGATGACAGGCAGCCTCACGATCAGGATCGCAACGTCGCGATGAAATAACCTGCGCGTCTGCCCAAGGGCCAGACCAAGGGGTTGGACGGTCGCACTGAGCGTATGCAACGCAATTGCACCACCGAGGAGCTGGATCACGATTGTCGCGCCTGCCCAGGCTTCACCCAGTGCGAGCGGAACGAATTGATCGGCGATCAACGCGAAGCCGAACCCAGCCGGAAAGGCAATCGCACACAGCATTGATTGCGCCGACAGATAAGCGCGTTGAAGGGCGGCCTTGTCGTCCCTCAGCCTCACAAACGCGGGAAACAGTGTCCCGGCGAGTGGATTTGTTGCTTCTCTTGTCGGCGTGGCGGCCAGGTCGCTGCCCAGCACATACGCACCCAGGGCGGATTTCCCGAGAAAATATCCGATGATGATTTGGTCGAAACGCCAGTTGAGCGTGCTGACGGCCTGTCCGAGTGATAGCCAAACAGAGAACGAGAATAGGGAGCGGCTCCCCGTTATCCGGAATTTCGGCCGGAACGGATGGATGAGATAAGAGGCGACGACATCGATGAAGTTGGCGATGACGGCTCCTGCGATAAGCGCCCAGTAGCTCCTGAAGCAAATGGCGATCCCGGATGAGACGAGGATGGTTGCGAGCGCCCGGCTGCTGCTCGTCACAAATTCCTGCCAGAAGACGAGTTGACGCTGCATCATCGCAAGCATCGGATTTCGAAGCCCAGATATCACAATCGAGCAGCTCAGGACCAACAGGATCGGAATCAAGCGGCCATCGCCGTACGACAATGCCACCGGATAAGCGAGCAGCGAGAGCAAGAGTGCCAGCAAGCAGCCGCGAGCCAGGCTCAACGTCCACGCGGCGTGGAATTGATCCTCACTAGGATCCTTGTGGTGAATGAGCGCCGATGCCAGGGACAGTTCCGTCATCGACGTCAGAACAGCAATGATGGCCGTCGCGACGGCAACCAGGCCGAAATCTTCCGGCGTGAGCATTCTCGCCAATATGAGCGTGTTCAGCAAGCCGAGACTGGCAACCACCAGCCGGCTCACGCCGATCCAGGCGGCTCCGATGGCGATTGAATTTTTCGACAAAGGGAGCGCCGTACGCGCACCAATAGCGACCATTTTCAATGCTCGCTCATTGACAGATGGTTTCCAGTGCGCGCTCGAAGATGTCAGGCGCAACCTCGAAATCGAATGGACTGGGCCCAAACGCTCCCCGCGGGCGTGTTCCCTTGCTGTCTCCCACGATGTAAGAATAGTGCGCGCCGGCCGACGTAGCGATCGTGTAGTAATAGGGATGCACGTGGTCTGAGGGGATCAGCTCCAGGACTTTCGTTCCAGGCGAGCAGAATACGAGATTGGTCAGCCCCGCACCGTGTGGGCCAACGACAATCGCGCATTCCGAGAAAAACGCCGCTTCATCCTCAACGTCATCAAAATCGTAGATCTGGAAGCCGAACTTTCTCAGTGCAGGCATCAGCTCTTGTTCGTTGGCAACCTTCCTTTGTCCTTTGCGCGGAACGTATACGCGCCTGTCGTGACGAAGCGGCGACTTGGCGACCGGCAAGCGGAAGAACTCCGTAAGCCATGGTGCATAATTCCGTCGCAAGCCTGGAAACGAAGTGCCGATCACGAGATCGGCCTGGATGTCCTCCTGGCCTGCCCACACGCACTTGTGCACTGGAATTCCAAGCCGGCGAACGAGTTTGGCTGCCGTTTCGGACGCAGGCTTGGGCAAATAGACATAGTCGACATCCTCGAGCGACAGGCCACTTTTCTGGAATAGCGCCAAGCGTCCCAGGCAATCGAGCAGGAAGTGCCCATAGTTCCCTCCGGCGAAATCACTCGCTAGCGAGAGACAGGTGCCGCTTAGCGGCAGCGGCGTCCCATAGGCAACTGATCGCGGATGGCGCGAGAACGACGATCCGTACCAAGTGCTCTCGTAGAGCAGCGATCCATCCTCCGTCACGAGCCAGCCGTCGGGACCGAGGATGCGGGCCTTGTCCAGGCGGAGAACGCCCAGCTCGGGCATTCTGTTGTCAACGCTTTCACCGAAACCTGCGTCGCGGCTGCCGAATCGAACCGGTGCCTTCCGGGTCAGGACCTGTTCCTCGACGGCAGTGACCCACGTATGCGGATGTTCACTTCGCCACGTGCGATGATCACAAAGCCGGCTCGGGCTGCCGCGCAATGTACCACGGAGGATTTGCCTGACGGCGCGAACTTTTGAGTTCATGGACAACTACCAATGCAAGAGACACTGACCGTGACAGGCAAGCCCGCATGACGGCTCACCTGCCACAGCCAAGCAAAATTCAGACCGACCTTCGGATAGCGTGCCGAGCGCAATCAGCGGTACTCGGCTTGATTCAGATCACACGGAGCTGTGCTCACGCTGCATGTGCACCCCTCCGATCAGCGGTGCACATGCAGCGACAGTAGACGGCAAGATCTGGCTTTTTTTGGTTGGATCACCGTGGTGTCGCAAGCAACTGGGACTTCTTTGGGGCCGACCTCGCCCGCGACTTCGGCCGTCAGTTTGCTGCCCAGCAGATAGTTCCCTTCACGCGGCACGGCCGGCAGCGCAAACTCGATCACGCTGACGCCATTTTCCCCTTCCTTGCGAGAGTCCTGTTGCAGCGGCTTCTTTGCCGATGCGACCATAGCGCCGGTTATTTCGTCGAAGACGTACGCGTGAAGCGTTCGATTTGTCGGATAGTCGTCCGGAATCTTGATCGGAATTTCGATCTTGAGCGGATCGGTCGTGCCCAGCGACAATACCCCCGCGTTCGGCTTCTTATCCGCTACTACGTTCGTAACGTTGAGGAATGTCGGCTTGGGCATGTCGTTGAGCGCTGCCCTATATCCAAAATCATTCGGATCCGGTGTCACGTCGCTCGGACCGCATTTTCGGCTTCCCCGTTCGGAGGGCGTGAACTGGCAGACGCGAACGTAGTCGATCTTGAACGCCTGCGGGAAAGCCGCATCATCGATCCCGTGCCGGCCGGCCCAGGCTGCTCCGCCGACAGCAAAATTGAGATCGATGTGCGCCGGTGGTCCCAGTTGGCCATCCTTCCTGAGCCACTGGTACATGCGCGTGTAGACGAGACGGCCATCCCAGAAGAACGAAATGCGGTCAGGAGCCCAAACGAAGCCGGCAATATGCCAGTCCTTGTTCAGATCCTCCTTGCTGACCATGTCCTGAAACCTGAGCACGAAGGAGCTGTCCACATACGTGTAGGACTGCGGCGTCCACTTATCTTTAGTCATGGCATTCGAGTGCAGCATGTTCGGCTTGTCTTCCACACCATTGATGACGTACTCGAAAATGTCGATCTCCGGCGGATGCCAGAACTTTCCATCGATATCGTAATCGGCTTCGAGCCAGAATGCCGGCCACGATCCCCGCGCATTCGGAAGAAAGACCCGCGCTTCATAGTAGCCGTAGTAGAATGTCTGATGGCTCCGGATCATCCCGGAATCGAACGTGTCCGCCCCCTCATTCTTTTTTGCAGTCAGATTCAGCGTACCTTCGGACACCACGTGGTTGTCGCGGTAGCGCTGCTTTTCATCGTTGAAATGATCCATCGTTTCGTTGTTGTAGATGTATCGGGTCGCCCATTTGGTTCGATCAAGCTTGTCGCCGTTGAACTCATCCGAAAACACCAGCTCCCAGCCAGCGCACCAGGCCGGCGTTGCGGATCCGAATGCAACGACTATCGAGGCGACACAAAGGACTTGCCTGCGCACGGCTGCGAACATCAACGAGATCCTTTCGGTACGGCTGTTAGCCGGCTGAGAAACGCTGTGCCGGCTCAATGCGCAAAGACTTTGGCAATGGTGACGCTGCCACGTCGCGAGCCGGCACACGCAAGCGCACGGCCCTGCGGCTTTTTCGCAAGTAGACGTGCAACTTGCGATCGTTTTGGGGCGGTGACTTGTCGAACAATCAAGAACATTTGACTGTTCCCCGATCAGGTTCCCTCCTTGAGTGCCGTCGAGTGCTTGATTGATCGGCCGGACTGCCGGTTCGCGGCGCGGTCAAGCCGGCTTCGAATCTGTCCCGTCATCTTCACTTCAAGCAGGCGATGGCTGATCGTTGCAACGACAAGCGACGGCGGAAGCGAGGCCAGGAGAAAAAACAGTTGCGATCCGCTCCCCAATGCATCGACCATGCCCGTTCGATACATGATCAGCTTGACCCCGGCCATGACGATCGGCGGCCAGAGATAGAAACTGAAGCTGATCGTTCCAAGCCACTGCATCATTTGCCAACGCAGCATTCTTCCGAACAGGCCGTTCCCTCGGGACATGCCAAGCAGGAAAATAGTCCCGAAGACGCCACCAAGAACAACAAATGGAAAAGCAGAGATCCAGTCATGGAATGGCAAATATGCCGGCGTGACAAAGCCAACGTAGTCTGTTGCACTGGCAAGCTCGAGGCCTCTCCAGACAGTCAGGAACAGCACGAAGAAGATCGCCGGGTACTTCGCCAGCGATTGCAACGACGTCGACGATAGGTACTTCTCCGCAATGAGCACGCCACCAATCATCAGGAGCGCGCGGGGATAGTACACGAGCAAGACCAGCGAACTGACGGCTAACGTCAGCGCCAGCGGCCGACTGACGCCGCTGACTAGGAAAACGACGGCACATACTCCATAGAACAGGAATTCGTATCCGAGCGACCACGCCGCGGGATTGATCTGGATGATGTCAATAAATGGCGGCGGCGCCAACAGATTTGCACCAACCAACAGCAGACTTGGACCCTTTCCTGAAAGCCAGCCAGAAATCGCGATGGCGATCACGGTCGTCCAGAGCACAGGAAGAATCCTCGCATAGCGATCAAGAATAAAGGTCACGACCGAGGATGCTCGATAAAGGCTTGGCAGAATCACGATTCCACTGATGCCGAAGAAGAACTCGACACCGAATTTTCCGGACTGCAGCGCTTCACCCAACAGCCCTCTGGCAAACAGATCGAACGTGGGTAATCCGGAATGAACGACGTGATAGACGAATACCATGAGGCAAAACAAACCTCTGGCACCATGAACGTAAGGGTTAATTCTTGCGCTCGCGTTGTGTTCCATGTGGGAAGTCGCTACAGGCTCTAGTATAGAGGGTGAACAGCCTCACGAGAGAGACCAAGGTGGATCGCGATCGTTACCCTGTGCCCAGACGCACCCACCAACCGAGGCGCCACGAAACAGTAATCGACGAGTCCCAACATGGTGAGCCTCGACACATTCCCAGCCAGAACCTCGTCTAACAAGCGCGCTGCAGCAGCGTCAAGCGACGAGACCAATAGCGTCATTTTCGCGCACATCGCCTTCATTCTGTGCATTTGCATGCAGCGCTTCGGACTCCTCATTGGAACCGGACAGATCTTCTTTTCGCTGTTCGGATTCTTCGCGCTCGTCGCGTGGGGATGGTGGGTTGGTCTGGTGAGCATTCGCGGGCCGCAGACTCTCGCATTCGGACTCGTCGTCGTCTGGTTTCTCTTCAGCGCGGTCGCCGCAGCCGAATCTCCCGATCGCGGTGTGGAGATCAGCTCGGCATCGCTTGCGATGGTTCTTGTCACGAATTCGATCTTCCTGTTCGGACCCTCGACGAGATTCTCCAACGAGGCGGTCCTTCCCGTCTTCCTGTTCTATGTTCGCCTGTGCGCCGTTCTGGCAATCGTCCAGATCGTTCTTCAATTCGGCGGAATACGGATCTTCTCGTTCAAGGATACAATCCCGGCGCTCGATCCCGTCCTCGTCGAGTCCGCCTACAATCAAAATGCGGTGGAATTTTATGGCTCGCTGAATCGGCGCGCGAACGGGTTTTTCCCGATGGAGCCGGGAGCGCTGTCCCAATTGCTCGCTATAGGAGTTGTCGTCGATGTGTTCATTTTGCGGCGACTTGCCTATCTTCCGTTATACGCCATCTCGTACGTGCTCACCCGGTCCGGATCAGGCCTCCTGGTGCTCGTCGTGTCCCTGAGTGTCTATCCCCTGATTGCTCCGCTCAAATCACTACGGGTTATCGCCATCGGGGCGGCCGTTGCCTTGATGATCGGTACAACGTACCTCATTGCACCGGAGCCTTTTGATCCCATCGTTAGTAGGCTTGATGAATTCAGTTCAACCAAGTCGAGCGGCTATGCCCGCTACGTCGCACAACTGCAGACCTGGGACTATCTCTTTCAGACCGACAGAGTGCTTATCGGCTCCGGGCCCGGCGGATTGGAACGGTCGCCCGCCTACTTCGGCGGCAGCGGAAATCCCGTTCTCAAGCTCGTTGCGGACTACGGAATTGTCGGGCTACTGATTTTCCTGTTCTATCTCGTCCTCTCCATATTCAGAAAAGACAACTCGATGCTCGCATTGACAATGCTGGCCTGCTATCAGCTCGGCGGCGGCAACCTCGCCATGGCTCCATTCCTGATCTTGATGGCAATGCTGTGCGTATGGTCGCAATCGCCAGGCGCTGCCCTGAGGTCGATCCGTCCTCAGGCTCTCTGACCGAAGTGTCCCAGCCAGCCCCATCATCGAATGATGCGGAATCGACCGAGCAACGCACGCAACCATTTCGGCCGCTGGGCGGGCACGTACCGCAAACTCACCAGGGCACGACGAAAGTACCGCGGACTGATGAGGATGCAGAAGATCCACGCCAGCAGCGATATACGCTGCGACCTTGAGAAGCCTTGTGGCGACGCAGCCGCTCCAAGGGCATCGACAGCGATGCTCAATGAACTATCCGCCGCGATTGGATGAAGGTCCGGCCGCAGCTTGAACGACGCTATCCGCAAGCAAAGAAATATCAAATTACTCTTAAGCGCATCGGGCGCAACCGGCAGCTTCTCCGTGCGTGCGATCTCGGAAAAGAATCCGTACCGCCTCTGCGTGAGGTCGATCTCTCTGGCAAAGCGGGTATCGTCTAGTTGAAGGAACGCCCCGTGATTGAGGCCGTGCACCCGATAATATGCTAATGGTTTGGTGATCGTCACGATCTCGCCACAGGCGGGAGCGGCCGCCAACAGATAACTGTCGGGAGCCCGATCAACGAAGTCGGACTCAAAATCGAAAATACGCTCGACAAACCATTTCGGGTAGGCATTTCCAGACCCGGGCGGGGTCGGATAAGCGCCGGTGGTTGCCATCCACTTGCGGACGTCCTCCGAGGTTGGACAGGAGAAGTACTGCGGCAGGAGGTTTCCGGTCGGCTGCCCCTCGGCATCGATCACGCGCATCTGAAACTGATATTTGCTCGCGGCTTTGGACCAAACGGATACGATCTCCGTCATCACATCAGGGTGCAAGGCATCGTCCGAATCGAGAAATATGACGATATCGCCGGACGACCTGCGAAAGCCATTCACGCAGGACATCATTTGCCCGGCGTTCGCCTGGCTGATGATTGTGACTTCGTCTGCAAATTCGTTGATCTCGTGGAGTGAATGGTCCGTCGACCCGTCATCGACGACGATCACCTCGACGTTTGGCCATCGTATATCCAGCGCGCTGCGGATCGCGGATCCCACGTAAGCTGCGTAATTGTGGTTCGGAATGACGACCGAGAGGCGCGGCAGGATCGCCAGCTCGACTTCCGACAACACAGCGTGTCCTGGTCTCTTCAACATTCGCCGCCTAGAATACTCGCGTTGTAAGTACGTCGCATGACGGCCGAGAGAACATCACACTCAACGGACGTCAGACACCAATCCAGGAAGGTGCAGCCTTTAGCACGTGTTTTCAAGCGCAAGGAAGAGGCAAGTTCCTCGCCCGCAATTCCACGGAACTATTTTACCCGTCATTCTGTTGCCGCAACTGCAATTCTATCCTGCCGCCGATAACCGCGGCTTCCAACCATCATGGATGTGCAGAGCAGTGAAGATGCATGATAACCTATCTAGGCACTTAGACGGTTATTTGGCGATCTCTGTGGTGATCGCTTCATCGCTCGTCGCAACGACAGCCGATGCTCAAATTTCAGGCTTCGGTCGCACGTCTCCTCCGATGTATGGCGGCTCCGGCATTTCCACTCGGCCTTCGAGTTCGGTTCGGCCGATGGAAGGTACGTTCGCTCCAAATCACACGACAGTAGACGGAAAGCTTTGCATATCAGTCAATCCGTTGACGCACCCCCAAGCCAACAACCCCAAGATCATCGAGCAGATTGTGCTGGTTCAAAACATTTGCGGTCAATCGATCCGGGTTCGGGTTTGCTACGCGGGAAGTTCCGATTGCATGGACGTGCCACTCGCAGGATACCAGAAGCTGCAAAGGCTGTTGGGGATCGCGGCCGGATCAACGAATTTTCAATTTGAGTATCGCGAGCTCTATTGAGCTGCTGAACCAAACGAGCAACCTGGTTGAACGCGAAATGATACCTTCACAAGACATCTACGATCATACCCGTGGCGAACACATCCTCCCATCTACTCGCGTTGCCGATCGAACCAGTGCCACCGCATTCAGGATCACCTAAATGGAACCGATGACGCTGAGCATGTCACACCCGCTAACGATGTTGTTCTCGCCGCATGAGCCACGCATGCTTGATCTGCAGAAGCAACAACGCTCGCCGGCGGGGGCACCACACGTCAAGCGATCTCGGTTTTGGCGGGCACAATTTTTGCACCGGCGGGCCGTGCAGCTCTCTGATGCGCGCGCTCGATTACCGGGGAGCCTTGACCGAAGTTCATCGCAGTTAACTCGGCACCTTCACTCACATTGACCCTCGCGCACATGTCCAATCTCACCCAGGCTATTGTATTTGGAGGCGCAGGCTTCATCGGTACACATCTGATGACGCGGATGCTCGCTTCCGGGCGCTACAACCGGATCGTTTCGGTGGATATCGGGAAGCCTAGGGCGCACGTCGAAGGCGTCGAATATGTCCATCATGATGTCCGTGAGCCAATCGACCCGAAGCTGGGTGGCGGGGTGCCTGCCGACATCTTCAACCTGGCTGCGATCCATGTCACCCCGGGTCATCCGGACGGAGACTATTATTATACAAACGTGCTGGGGGCGGTGCACGTCTGCCGATTTGCGAAAGACACTGGCAGCCGGAACATCATTTTTACCAGTTCGATATCGGTCTACGGTCCGACGGAAACCCCACTTACCGAAGATGCGACGCCAGTCCCTGTCAGTGCCTATGGACGCTCCAAACTCTCGGCCGAAGCGATCCATCGTCTATGGCAGTCCGAACACCCGGACAGGCGGCTGACCATCGTACGTCCCGCCGTCATCTATGGCCGCTACGAGCGAGGCAATTTCACGCGATTGTCGAGGCTTCTCGAAAGGCGGGCCTTCATCTATCCCGGCCGAACCGACACTATCAAGTCGTGCGGCTACGTGAAGGACCTCGTCTCGTCGATGCTCTTCATGGCGTCTCGCAACGACAGTCTGTCGATCTACAATTTCTGCTATGAGCACCGTTACACCATCAGCCAGATTTGCTCCGCCTTCTCTCAAGCTGCCGAATACCCCAAGCCGACGATAACGATTCCGGTATGGCTGATGGATCTCGCCGTGCTTCCATTCGAGGTGCTGCAGGCCGTCGGCATCAAGACCGGCATCAATCGTGACCGGATCAAGAAGTTGTGGTTTTCTACGAACATTCTGCCGAAGCATCTGATCGCAAGCGGGTTCAAATTCGACTACGACCTGGCAAGCTCGCTTGTCGATTGGCATCGGGAATCCTCGACCAAGGATTTTGATTGAGGTCTCGTTGGCTTAATTTTTAAGTGCCCGGCCGATCAGAGATTCACCGGTGGAACTCCAAAGCCGACCCTCGCCACTACAGCGGATGCTCCGAAGCCCCCCGGCTCGTTCGCACTCCGGCATCTCGTGCTCGGACGTAACTCCGGACCGGATCCCTTGCCTCTGGGAGTTGCTCGATCCTCATGCTTGTCCGTCACACTGAGGCCGATATTGCATTGCAGAATTCGATGCTGGTCGCGCGTAATCCACCGCGGCGCCAGGCGGGTCGAGCTGTCTGCCCAGATCATGGGCAACCCTTGATCTTCTCAGGCGGCGTAAATCGTTAGTTTTGAAGGTCCCTTTTTTTGGCAGAGTTGGCGGAGAGGCATTGTGACGATTTTGCGGCGATCGGCACCGACGTTGGCCCGGCAGCGTTGCCGAAACCTGTCTGACCAAACAGCGTGTCGGACGATCCAAGTAGGTGTTTCGCCGGAGCCTCGATGGCATTGGTCGACCCTCGAGCGCCGCGATCTCGATCACCACATCCGGCGTGTCGAGTTCTGCCAAGGCATGACTTCTAAGCGGCACTTTACCATTCAAGAATCAGCGCGGCGGCAAGGCAGCCTGTTGCCGCATTCACAGAGATTTAGGTAGGCGGGCGGGATGCTTCAGAAGATCACATCTCGAGAGATCGAAACCACCGCGCCGGAGGCTCCATCGCTGGAGCAGACCATCTCCTCCGTGCTTGCGCTGGTGAGCCGGCAGTATCCTGTGATGATTTTCACGCTGCTCCTGTGCATCGGTCTTGCCGGCATCTACGTGTTCACGGCACCGAAGCGATATACCGGAACGGCGATCCTGATGATCGACAGCCGTAAGATGCAGGGCCTGCAGACACAAGCGCCCGCGAGCGGCGGAGATAACCCGATCGACTCGGCGATGGTCGACAGTCAGGTCGAACTTCTCAAGTCCGAAGCGATCGCCACCAAAGTCATCAAGGACTTAAAACTTGTGGGGTCGGCAGACTTCATGAGCGATGGTGGCGGATTGCTCAGCAGCATCAGTGGCGCGATTACCGGAATATTCTCCGAATCGACCCCGCCCACGGAAGAGCAAATACTGCGCGCAGCACTCTCTCGCTTTGCGAGCGGCCTCAGCATCAAGCGCGTCGGCGTGACTTATGTTATCGAGATCTCCTTTCAGGCATTATCGCAGGAGCTGGCAGCGCGGATCGCCAACGCAGTTGCCGACGGCTATATCTTGGACTCGTTAGAATCGAAATATCAGTCATCGAGACGGGCGGCGGTCTGGCTGCAGGACCGATTGAAGGAATTGCGGTCGCAGGCATCTTCTGCCGAACGCACTGTTGCGGATTTCAAGGCCAAGAACAACATCATCGACGCCGGCGGGCGACTGCTCACCGAGCAGCAACTCGCTGAAATCAATACTTCGCTGACGGCTGCGCGTAGCCAGCGTGCGGAGGCACAAGCTAAGCTCGAACGCATCACCGCGATATTGAATGCGGACAGCGACGATTCTAAGGTCATTCTGAATGACCTCGCGACTGTGAGCGAGACGATGGCCAACCCGGTCATCACCAAATTGCGCCAGACCTATCTCGAGTACGCGGCCAAGCAGGCCGATTGGTCGAACCGATATGGACCAACACATCTGGCGGTCGTCAATTTGCGCAACCAGATGCGGGAACTCCGACGCTCGATCATTGACGAATTGCGGCGCACCGCCGAGGTCTACAAGAGTGACCTTGAAATTGCCAAGGCGCGCGAAGAGTCCAGCCAGAAGAGCTTGAACGATACGATAGCGATCTCGAATAATACAGGTCAGGCCCAAATCGTCCTCAGAGATCTGGAAAGCAACGCTCAGAGCGCTCGCGCATTGTCTGACAACTTCCTGCAACTCTACATGGTCTCGGTTCAGCAGCAGTCGTTTCCCATTACCGAAGCGAGGGTGATCAGCCAGGCCGCGTCGACTCTGCCCAACAAGACGTCGCCAAGAACGACACTCATCCTACTTGCGGCGATCGTGGCTGGGTCGATTCTCGCAGCTCTCGTTGCAATCCTGCTTGACATGATGGATCGCGTCTTCCGTACCGTTTCGCAGGTCGAGCAATTCGTGGATACCCGCTGTCTCGCTTCGATTCCGGTGATAGAGCGGGGCGCCGTCAAAGCGAATTCCGCTCAATCCGGCAAAGCGGCCTGGCGATTCGGCAAACGCGACAAGCCCAATCTGCAGCAGGCACCCACGAACTACGGAAGATCCGGCACGACGTTGCCACTCCACGGATCCGCGCCCGGGTTCAGCCACCAGCAGTCCCACCGCGACCGTCTGCTTTCGACCGAAGAGAGCGTCGGGCGGCACGTGATCAATGCCCCGTTTTCACGCTTCGCAGAGGGATTTCGGTCGATTAAGCTAGCCAGCGATTTTGCGAATTTCGGTGCAGGCTCCAGCAAGGTCCTGGGGATTACCTCCGCTCTTCCGAACGAGGGAAAGTCAACCATCAGCGAAGCGCTGGCCCAAACCTTGGCGCAAAGCGGCTGCCGTACACTGCTGATGGACGGCGACATTCGCAACCCAAGCCTCACGGCGAGGCTTACTCCGGCTGCGCAGGGCGGCTTGATCCATGTCGTCCTGGGCCAAGCCGACTGGAGGGATGTCGTCTGGATAGACCCGCAGACGAATCTACAATTTCTGCCTTGTGCCATCACATCGCGCTTCTCGAATTCGAGCGACCTGCTGGCCTCGAAACAGATGGAAGACCTGTTCCAGGAACTACGGCAGCACTTTGATCGTATCGTTCTTGATCTTAGCCCGTTGGCGCCCGTCGTCGACGTCCGGGCGACCAGGGGGCTGGCTGATTCCTATATCCTTGTCATCGAATGGGCGAAGTCCAAAGTGGATATCGTCGAGCGCGTGCTAAGCGAAACGCCGGTTGTACGCGAGCGTATGCTCGGTGCGGTTCTCAACAAGGTGAACGTGTCAGTGATGAGCCGCTACGATACGTACGGCGCGACCTACTATCGCAATCGATACTACAAGAGGTACGGTTACGTCGATTAACATCCGATGCTTGATCCGGAGCTGCGGGCAGCGCTTGCCCGATATTTGACAGGGCCGTTGGGTACAACATGAATGATTTGGCGCTAGCGCATTCGGGACTTCTGATGGTGCGCTCAATTCTGCTCTGTGTTGGTCTCTTGATGACGACAACTCCCGGCCGAGCCGAGCCGGTGAGTCCGGGCATTGTGAACTGCGGGTCTGGGATCACCGCCGAGCAGCGTCGACGTTGCGACGAAGAGGCGTTCAAGCAGATCCAGTCCGGCAGCCAATCGACACAGCTTGAGAGCGGATGGCGACTGGTGAAGAGCAAAAATCCGGACGGTGGCGCCGATGCCATTTCAGTGATGCATGTCGTCGATAGTGCCAAGTCGGATACGGGCCTTGCTGGCCTGAGCCTGCAATGTGGAAAAGGTGGTATCGAAATTGTACTCATTGTACTCGAGCCACTGTCCCGCTCGGCGCAACCGAACGTAGCCCTCATAGCAGGAGAGAAGCGCGCAGAGTTCCAGGCATCTGTGATCCAGAGCGGCGTGGCGCTCCTACTACCCGCCGACGCCTCGAAGCTTGCTGCCAGCGACTGGCAAAACGCAAACGAGCTTGCGGTTGAAATTGGGACCGCGCCGAGTGCGATCCACGGAGCGGTGCCGATGGCTGGACTGGCGACGGCTCTCCGTTACTTGTCGCAGTACTGCTACGTTCGATAATTTGGCCCGGAACTGTCATGCCGCGCGAATGCCGCAAATCAACCGCATGCTGGGGCCAGTTGGGAGGGCGCGTAATGATGATGGGTCATAGTGGCAATCACCGAGACGAGGGTGGCGTCGCCTTCTTGGCCATGCGGCGCATATCAATGTCCCACTCGTGTAATGCTGCACTCTATTCCCGCTTCCTCGTCTCACGGTTCTCCGATTGTTCGTGGCGTCCCGGCTTTTGATCGCATTGCTGGCCGCGACTCCGATATTGGCCATCACAGACGGCTCCTCCGCACAGCATGTGATTTCACTTGCTACTGCGGTGATGGTGGCCGTGATAACAAGAGGTCCGGAGACGCAAATCGCGTCTGCCGCGCAATTGCTGAAGCAATTTCTCCTCATATTCTTGCTTCCGGTCGTCTGGATGACGTTGCAAATCTTTCCAATGTCATCGCTTGCGAACCCGATCTGGTCGGCGACTTCGATCGCGTTGAATCAACCATCGTTGCCGGGCCGCATCAGCGTTGATCCGGGCGCAACGTTGCAAAGCCTGTTCCTCTATCTGGTCAATGTGTCGCTCCTGGTGTCGACTGTCGTCATCACCAGGGATCGCCGCACGGCCGAAACGATCCTGTACGTATTGAGCGCAGTGACGACCCTCATATCAGTCGAGTTCCTACTCAGCCAGCTCGATTCATTCGCTGGATTCATTCCCCAGACAGGCGCGGCGACGAATCTGTTTCCGGCAGCAGCCGCTCTTGCAATGTTGATAAATGGCGCACTCGTCGCCCGGGCCGTCGAACGCCACCTGCACCAGCAGGACATCCGCAATCTGGCCTCGCCCCAACTGTGGGTCGGCGTTTTCTGGGGCTTGTTGGGAATTACCGTAGCGCTCGCCGCACTTATGGCCCTCGAACAACACACATTGGTGGCGGTTACTGGCTGCGGATTGATGGTCCTTGTTTTCATAGCCGCTGTGCGACGCTTGGGATTTCGGTTTTGGCCTTCGGCGCTGTTGTTCTCGGGCCTTGCAGCAATCGCCAGCGCGATGGTTGTGCCGCACTCTCTATCCGGCGGCTTGGGCCTCCTTGGATTCGTCAGCCTTCCCCCGGAAGCAATTACGCCGGCAAAGCACCTGCTCTCTGATGCACCGACGTGGGGGAATGGTCTCGGAACCTTTAGGCTGACTTCGATAGCCTATCGGGAGTTCGGCGCTGCTCTGGCAGATCCTCCTTCCACCGCAGTCTTGATGGCTGTCGAGGCAGGAAGATTGGCGAGCGCCATCCTGGCAGCCTTCGCCGCCCAGTTCTTCCTCGTTAGCTTTCGCGGCGCCGTTCGGCGAGGACGCGATTCCTTTTTCGCCGCCGCCGCGGCGGCCGTCGTCGTCGTCGCGCTCTGCGAGAGCTTTCTTGATTCAAGCCTCTCAAACCCCACGATTCAGGCGATCGTGGCGGTGATGGTCGGAGTTGGACTTGCACAATCGGTAGGACGGACCAGTGGCGCCGACCGCTCGGCGGAATGACGCGCGCGCCGTAACATTGGCTTTGTATGAACAATGCATCGAAAATGAATTCATCGAGCACATTTCGCATTCTTTTGATGGCGTTGACCTTGACGGTCGGATCCTATGCGATTGTGTCGGCCGTAACGGAGGTGACGGCGCTGGGTCGGACGACATTTCCTACAGATGCGGCCGAGATTGGGGCGCGGTGGACTGGAGACGCGCCCTCATTGCTGGAAACGCGCCCGCCGTTTGGATCGGAGCTGGAGAGCAATCATGCCTTGATCGCCGCGCTGCAGACAATTGAGTCCGGTCGGCAAAGGGCCACGATCCTGCGATCCATAGCGCATACCGACGCTCTCAGCCGGGTCCGGCGAACGCTGTCGATGTCTCCTTACAATCCTGAACTATGGCTGGCGCTGGCGCTGCTTCAGGTCCAGCGCGACCCGCACGATCCGGTCGTGGTCGAGGCCCTGAAGATGGCATATTTCGTCGCACCAAACGACGCGCGATTGATGCCGGCGCGGATCGACATGGCGACCCGCTTCGACGCACTCGCCCTTCCGGACGTCAAGGACCTCGTACGCAGTGACGTTCGGCTCATCCTAATTCGCCGACCCGGGTCGAGATCAGCACTCGTGTCCGCTTATCGGCGGGCATCAAAACTGGGCAAGACTTTCCTGGAAGATGCCGTTGGATCGATCGATTCGTCCTTCCTAGCGACACTGCGCGGTTGACCTCGTGGCGTTTAGTGGGCGCGCTTCGCTGCAGTCGCCCGAACCTAGTTGACCAGGTCTTCTCAACCTCACCAGATCCGATCTGGGGTGATGCCCGAGTTTACCGCTTCGTCACAGCTTCAGGTCGTCCATCGTTCAGGCAAACCGTTGTGCGTGGCGCGTCGCTGCGCGTTTGCCTTTCATAATCAGTTCTCCTGCGCTATACGTACGATTTCCACCGTAGCCCGACATATTGTCATGCCCATCCAGACGGGGTTCATGGCAGTGCGGGAGCCGAGCGCCGTTGCGCGAGACACTCCGAGAGCTGCCGCTCGATCATCTTTCCGACTCATCTGCTGCGCCTCGAATGTCGAGCGGTTCTACGCGAGCTTCGTTGTGGCATAGCGCTCGCGCGATCCATGGCTCCAGCGCCGACCGTAGTTCGTACGGAGTCCACAAACGCCCCTCACTGTCGTAGCCGATTTTGCACGGATTGATGAAGGCAGCCGTGAGGTGATTGAGATAGAGTATCTTGGGACGTCATTGGCCGGAACGAGCCGATCTACGCTCCAGGCGCGCTATGCGCCTTTCCGTTCCGAGGTTTCTAAGGTTAATTTAGCCCCATATTTGAGCTTGCATTTCGGTGGGATTGGATGACGGTACTTGCCATAGTAAGCATCTGGCTGCTGCTCAACGTTTTATTCGTGCTCATCGTGGTTCCTCCCCGCGGGTCGCGATCGCGCCTCAACAGATCAGGAACAATCTTGGCGCCGGTCCCGATCGAAAAGCATCAAGACCAGCTCGATCACAACGAACAATTCTCCCTTCGCCACGCTCTCGGATCACTTGCAACGGGAGTTTTCTTCGTCCTGATGCCCCGGCTGCTCGCACTGAGAAAGGCCATCGTGGGGCTGTGGAACAAGATGCGCGGGAGGCATAAAACCTGAAGGTCGGTGATTGGCGCGAGCTCCAAAAGGAGCATTGCGATGGCGCGCGAGAGTCTGACCGAGGCGGAGTGGCGGCTGATAGATCACGCAATTGGCCGCTCTCGTGGAGGACTGGTGTAAAAATCCACGCTGTTGTGGATCAAGATGGCTGGTCCATGAGATTGCCGCTCTCGCGCTCACAGGCCTCGGATCCAAGCGCAGTACCTCAACCTCTCGCCGGCCCGCCTACGCACGAGGGTCGTCGCCGGCGAGGACAGCAATGCCGTGGTCGATCCGATCGGGAGCAATGTTGCTCAGCCCAACATCCAATCTGCGGGTCTGCGATGTGCCGTCAGGGCAACCTAAACCGAACGCTTCTTCTGCAAGCGTAAACAGTTCCGACGACCAGACCGCTTCGACAAGCTCACACGCAACTTCTCCGCTGAGCCTGCTTGCCTCAATCCACAGCTAGCTCAGCGCTAATGAGTCCACGGCCCCAGCCGCCAAAGCCGCTGCGCTGACCTAGTAGGCCTCTTGGGAAATGACGGTAGCCGCCGTGCGCGCCATGATTTTCAGGTCGAGCCAAATGCTCCAATTCCTTACATACCAAACGTCATATTCTACCCGCTTTTCCATCAGGTCGATGGTCGGCGTTTCGCCCCGAAAGCCGTTAACCTGGGCCCAGCCTGTCAGGCCTGGCTTCATGTGATGGCGGTATACATAATTGCTGATGATCTCGTCATAATAGTTGTCGTGGGCAAGCGCATGTGGGCGTGGTCCGACCAACGACATGTCGCCTCGCAGCACGTTCCAGAGCTGGGGCAACTCGTCAATGCTGGTCATGCGAAGGAAGCGCCCCATCCTCGTGACGCGGGCGTCCCGCTTGGTCGCCTGAGTAATCGAGTGACCATCCTCGCACACGTTCATGCTGCGAAATTTCCAAATGTCGAACGGCTTGCCGTTGAAGCCGCGGCGCGACTGTCGAAAGATCACGCTCCCGGGCGAATCCAGCTTGATTAGAATGGAAACCGTGATCAGCACCGGCGCCAAGGCCACGAGCGAAAACAAGGCCAGACCGATGTCGAGGCAGCGCTTCTGGAGACGTTCAAACACGCTGAGTGGTGGCCGTTGAATCTCAATTGCCACCGTGCCGCTGACCGGCAAAAACGGGCGCGATACCAGATCGGCGATCGAATTATCCGGCAATAGCCGGATCGGCTGTGGCACGGCGCGCAAGTGCAGTTCGAGTTGCTGCAACAACGGTAGCTCGTTCCAGTCAACCGCCAGCAGGTACTCCTGCACATCTGCTGCACGGGCTTGGTGGATGACATCGCGGATTTGCCTCTCCCAACCGTTCCCATCGTTATTAGCGGGAAGCACGAAATGGCGCACCACGTCGAACCCATTCTTGCGCAGGTCCTTGAAACGGCTCGAGGTGAAATCAAGCGGCTTCAGACTGAGTAGGGCAACCTTGCGGTCGACCAATCGGCCCTTGGCAAAGCTCGTCTGAAGCGCCCACTGCCACGCAAAGCGCAGGCTGAGCAGCCCAACACCGCCAACGCCGGTAAAGATGAGGAACGTGCCGCGGGACAGATTGTCCGACGATTTCAATAGAAACGCCGCGACCGCAAGGATTGTCAGTGACACCAGCCAGATGATCACCGCTTTGCGCAATTGCCAGACCAGATTTAGCAGACGGTGCGTTGCATACACACCCTGCGAATAGGCGATCACAACAAACACTGTGCTGACGATCAATCCGGCGCCGATGGGCGCTCCGTCTCTGGATGACGGCGTGGCGAGGTTATAAAGCTCCGACGCTAGCGCGTAGCAGAGCAAAATCTGCAAAAGGTCGGCCGCGATAACGAAAAGCTGAAAAGGCCTCTGAAGAGCCGTGCCCCGTGCGGAGGACACCGCATAAGCGCTTTCAGAGCTATAAGCTGCAACAACCATTCGATCCTCGAAGTGTGGAGGGTGCCTGGCGGTCATTGTGATGCTGAAGATTTGCCGCTTCCCAAGCAGAGGGTGTTAAGTGATCGCAGCGATTGTGTGGCGCCGCACGCAAATTTACGATGCCCGGATATGCGTCGCGTCGAAAATGCGCATCGAATTTGTGGCGCTCAAAGCTCTCGTCACAGTGCTGACATATCGGTGACGCGTTGCCCTGTTCTGAACCAAGTTCCACATTCCAACACGATGCTTCAATGGTCGCGCGAGCGGTGTCCGCTCATCTTTGCGACGTTTCCATCGTGTTGCGAGACTGCTACTGGAGTCATTTGCGCGAACTCCGGCGGATATCTATCTACGGATGTACCCCGGATTTGCATTAGGCATGCATCTTTGCCGCGCGGTGCACTTCAGTAATGCAGTTTCCACGGCCCTGTTGTCCGGCGGACCACACAAAAGAATTCCGCCCTTCTTTTGGCGTGATCACCGGAGAATGAGGACGTCACTCTATCCACCGCACACTGTTCGCGTCAGATGGAGAGTTCTCAGGTGCGGCGACTTGGGGAGATTTTGTCGACCACCTGATCGATTGTGCGCCATGATATCTCTCGCCCGACGACGTCGGCCAATCCAAAAGCCGCACTTGCCCGAGGGGGTTCGCATCTATGCGATCTCGGATATCCACGGCTGTGCGCATCTGCTGCAGCCCATGTTGCGGGTCATCGACGCCGACATGGCTCGCAGCCGCCCGCACTATGCGATCGAGGTCTTCATGGGCGATTACATCGATCGTGGTCCGGACACGCGCGCCACCCTCGACATCCTAGTCGAGCGGAGTCGCCGAGGAAATGCGGTCTTCCTCAAGGGTAATCACGAGGCATTTCTGGTGGAGGTGCTCGAAGACCCTTCACTGTTCGAGGATTGGATTGCCGTCGGCGGAACCCAGACATTGATGTCCTATGGACTCGCTCCGGCAGATCTGAAGCGCGATGAGCCAACATCGATCTTGCGCGATTTGATTCGCGCAATGCCGACTGAACATCTGGAATTTCTGGACAATCTGCGGCTGAGCTTTACGTGCGGGGATTTCTTCTTCGTGCATGCGGGCGTCCGACCGGGCGTGGGGTTGTCCGAACAGCAGGAAAACGATCTTTTGTGGATTCGCGCGGAGTTCCTGGAGAGCGAGAAGCATTTCGGGAAATATATCGTGCACGGTCACACGCCGGTGCGGAGCGCCGACGTGCGAAACAATCGCGCCAACATCGACACAGGCGCCTATGCGACGGGCAATCTCACGCTGATGAGCATCCAGGGAAGCCGAATGCTCGCGGTGTGAACGATCCGCATTCGCCTGCTGTCGATCGGCCGGGGCGAGCTCTACGAGGAGGGGCGAATATGCCTCCAACCGACACCTAATTGAGCATGCACAGCGAATGCGAGCGTGCTCGGCTTTCCGCCATCCAAACGCTCCAGGCCCGCTCGTGCTTGAGGTAAAGTTCCAACCAGCGCTCATCGCTGTTGTTCTGACCAAGGCGAAGGTGCTCCTGGAGCAAAGAAGGGCCTCCCAGAGACCCTTCCGGACTATCCAGCCTCTCGAACTCGACGGTTTCCGAACTCGTCAGCCCGACCAGGACACGCTGTCCGGCTCCATCTACGATGTAGCGCCTCGGAGCATCCTTCCTCGCCTTGGTCATGCCCTTGTACCTTCTTTTGACGTCTTATCCGAACGAGATCCCGTCACGCGAACCCATGAGACCGAAACGCTTGTCGGAATGCCGGAAGGTTGAGGTCCGGGGACGACGCCAACAATCCAGAAGCCATGGAAACCGTCCTGGATGGTGCGATGCCCATCAAGAGCACGCAGTGTGTCGACATCATGGTTCGCGATGATTGAGGACGCCGAAAGATTGTTCAGGCCTGCTCTGTCGGGAAGCAGCGGTGCTCCGGCATTCTTTCTGCCCGTCGAGGCGCAAGCTTTCGCAAGTGGCGCGGACGGCCTCCAAGGCGGCGTTGCTCAAGCCGGTTCGGTTGCGAACTATCCCCCTCGGGAATGAGCCGACGCTCAGGAAGACACTTGCAACCATTCCGAAGCCGTCGCATTATTTTCACGCCGCATTTTGAGAGGGATTCAATCCAATGAACTTTCGCGCTCCCGGTACATTCATTGCTCTTTCTGCCCTTGGCCTCGCTTTGACCACGACTGCCGCCCCTGCCGCGGAGCTCACACTCGTTCCGCCACATCATCACGCCGCCTATATCCGAACCGGGGTCGTGTTGTGGGATGACGTCTATCCGCCCGCGATCTATGGCCCGCAGCTACGCTCCGTCGAGGACGTCGCGGCCATGAAGGCGGAAGCGCGGCCCGTGTCCCAGCGTTGGTGGGGATATTGGTACGTCCGCTAGATATGTGCGCGCTTGGCAAGAGCCGAGCTGCGCTCCGATAATGAACCGCCGCACGACTGGGCAACCAGCGGCGGCGGTTTTCGTTTGGATCCCATTGAGAATGCGCTCGCGCACGAATGCGCGTCTTGGCCTTGAGCCTTGTATTTGACCCTGGCCTTGAGTGTTGGCTTTGAATGATGGCCTTGAGCTGGTCATGCAGCTCGCGCTGCAGGGTCGGGCACAAGCCGAACACCGCCAGCGGGCCAGGCAAATAAGACTTCGCTCCGTCAGGAAGGACCGCCGATTGCCGCGAGGGCCGCTACTTCGGCGACGCGCCCCGCTCCCAGGGCCGCTTGCCGTCCGTCCCTCTGTCCCAAGGGCGCGCTGTTGGGGCGTCCTTCTCCTGCGTGGCGGCCTGCGCACGATCGGCCTGAACCCGTTCGCGATCGGTCAATGGGGCCTTCGGAGCTGGCGGTTCGGTCTGCGCCAATGCCGGCGTCGTAATGAGCAGCGTCGCCAAAATGAATTTTTTCATCCCCGCCTTTAACACACCGGTCGCAGACTGTCCGATCTATTCGGAGCGCTTCAAACGGAGTGGTGCGCGCGCCGGGCGACCATCGATCATCTTAGGCGAACGCCCGAACGGGAATTAGCAGGGCAAATGAAGCAAATTCGGCGCTGATCCCAACTAACCAAGTCAAAATAAAAAGTGTCATCAAGCCTTTAGATGCGCGATTGTCGCGCCTGGGCGTGTGGCGTCTTCGTGGCTTTCTGCTGCAAGACCTCTCACTCCGAGGCGCTGATGCCGAAGTGGAGTTGAGATGATGGAAGCTGATGAGAGCGGTGGCACCGACCGCCGCAAACTTGCGAAGCAGCACGAGGAACGTCCGTACGAGGTCGGCTACGGCAAGCCGCCTAAAGCAACGCACTTTGGAGTCCGGCCACAGCCTCAGCGGCGCGGCCGGCCGAAGAGCGCCCACTTCCCGCGGCCGTCGAAGCTTACGAGATTTTTGGAGCAGCCGATTGAGGTTAAGCTTGACAGGCGAACGACCAAGCTACACCCGCACGAGGCGACGCTTCACGGACTGTTCGCCCGAAGCGTCAAAGGACATGCAAGCCGTCCGTGGCAAGCTGAAGGCCAAGCGTGGCCGCCCGGGACGGAGCGTCTATTATGAGCTCTGTCTGTCGACGGCCATTGCAGATGAGACTCGTCTCAACCATGCCAAGCAGAGACAGAAGGCCGCAAGCGGGCCTCGCGCAGCAAAAGCGCCAAAGCAAAAGGGCGACTACACGAGCCTACGCATGAGCGATCGGCCGAACAAGTGATCCGAGTTTGCGTCGAGACGCCATCGCTTTCCTACCCGATCTCGCTCCTTCCAAGACATTTCCCTTGGGCGGGCTAACACTTCAAGTCTGCCGCTCAAGAATCTCGCTGCCGCCATTCGGCGGGCCATAGAGTTGGAGGTGCCCATCAATGCAGGAGCGTCTTGCCTACCTACTTTCAAGGCTCCTCACCAGTCGCGGTTCGGAGTGCGCGCCGCATGCGCGCGAAAGAGGCCCACAAAACTTGCGGGCGTTAGTCTCAGGGAAGCGCTATTTTTGGTCTTCGTTGCTGGTGCCCGTACCGGGACTACCGATCGGCAACCCGTTGGCGGCATGACCTACGCCGCTATTTCGCTCCGCCTGTGCAGCGGTCGGCGATGTTCCGTTTGGCGTCGGCGGCTGGACGTTCGGATTGTTCTGCGATGCATTGCTGTGGCTGGCGCCAATCGTGGTGTCCTGCGTTCCCATGCCTGAGGGAGCTGAGGCTCCGGAATTAGTGCTGCTCGTTGAGGTGCCGGTGCCAGCGCCGGAACTCGCCGCCGCCCCCGCGCTGCCACCGCCAGCGGCTCCTCCTGCTCCGCCACCTCCTTGCGCGAAGGCCGGTGAGGACAGAGCAATGCATGCAAGTGCCACGAGTGCAGATTTTCTGATCATGGATGATCTCCCTTTGTTTGAACAGCAAATCCACCACAGACGCAGGAAGTTCCTTCCGGTGCCGCGATTAACCTCAGCCGCGAGCGACCGGCCGGGCCGCTCCGATCGCGCCTGAGTGCGCAAGCCCAGTCACCGTAACGGCCGCCATCGTCGTGATTTGGGTCAACTGCACTGGCCGCCGCCTACAGAATTTCGCCAAAGAGCGCGGTGCTGCTGAAGTTCTTTTCGAGGTGGTTCGCGCACGTCGCCGCGGTGCAGCTTGACTAATGTAAACTCAAAGGTTGTCCTTCTATTGCATGTTGTTCCCGCTTTTTTGATCAACGTATATTTCTAGGGGCGTGCGACGAGTAAACGTGCTGTGGCGTATAATTCCGCAATTTTGCTGAGACAGCATTGCGATGCGCCCGTTCGGAGCTTGCCGAACTTCAGAGCCTTAGACTCCGCGTGTTGAGGGCTGAAGAGACTACGGTCCGCACAGGCTATTTCACAGACGAAAATCGATGTGGCGCGGGCGGGCGACACGACAGAAGCCTTAATCGGTCATTCGCTTCATCCCCGCGAAAACGCAGCACGGGTCGGGATGTCGTGAGCGGCGGCGAACTGTTGCCCGGAGAACTGGCGCCGAGCAGCCACACGCCTCGATCGCGCACCTCGATTGTGAGCCCGCGGAGCCCTATCACGCTTGCGGCTTTACCCGGGACAATTGATGCCGAACGCTATCGAAGGCCTTTGGATGCTGCGGTTTTCAGCGTGTGATACGAAGCTACTCGCCGCAGGATCCTCATGTTCGTCGAAGAGCAGGTGGAGAACGAGAAGGCCAAAAAACTTGCGGCGGACGCCCGCAAAACATAATCCCGCTGCAACCCAAATACCAACATCTGCAGAAAAGTGGCGAGGCGACCCGTCGGATTAAAGATGGCGGAAGTACTTAGAATGACAGTTTCAACTCTCCGCTTCACAGCCACTTTGCTGGTCGCTGCCGGCGCAAGGCGCCGCGCTGTTCGAGCAATTCACGAACTCTTTTGGCATTGTCAGATTGTGTCTCCTGCCACTCGATGCGTTCTTCTGCAGTCCATAAGTAAGACTCGCGATTGAACCGAGCTTTCTCGGCCTTATCAAACTCTGCGTATAATTCGATGTCGCGCTCAACCTGTTCAAGGTGTTCCTGCAGAGTTGTTGGCATCGACCGTTCGGCTTTGGCTCTAGCGTAACCGGTGCGGCGATCAATGGGCGTTCTTTCGCCATGATTCATTGCCGTGTCCCTTCATGCATTTGGCTTTGATTTGTCGCTTTTGGGCGAGAGCCGGTGCCGGGCCGCCCGCTCGCTCGCTTGAAGTTCCCGGTTATCGATTGCACCACAAATTTGGCCGCAAGATGAGCAACAACATTGCTGCAGAAAGGACTGGCATTCCTCTGCACTTGTAGCGTTACTCATTCGACCGGGCGCACAGGTCGAGCCGGTGTCTCGCCCCGCAGCTGCGGGGTTCGCGGCAGTGCAGCCAAGAGCTGTATTCGCAACACGACAACCGGAGATCCCGGTGGCTTCGTCCAGGCAAATGGCGCCGATGCGCCAACTCATATCGTTAGGTTCGATCCGACGACCGCCGCCATTTCATCGGCGGTTCGGATGCACGCACCATCATGGGAGACGATCAGGACTCCCTGGTCCGGCTCTCGCGCGAGTGCGAAAGCGAACAGACCCGATGGCCCAATTTGACTAGTCTCAGGGGTGGTCCCAATCGCGGGCCATCTCTCCTGGGACGTGCAATGGACGCTCGTGCGCGACTGGATGGTTGTCATTTCGCTCTGCGCCAACATGCGGTCCGAATTCCCTGCGAACAGGGAATTTTACAGGGAAAGCGCGCCTGCGGTGAGGCCGCTATCCCATGGAAATGCGAACATTTGCCTTGAAATTCAGCGCATCCGGGGCGCGATCCGCCGAATCCGAACAGGGAATTTATCGGTAGTGAACAGGGAATTTGCGTGCAAACGGCTGGACGAAACAGGCGATGTGCGGGCTACGGATCCGTGCCGCATGCCGCGGCGGGAATAGCGCAAGCATCGCCTGTGGATCACCGCCAGTGCAGGGGCGGCGTCTGCGCACGGCGAGGAATCGCGAACAGTCGCCGAATTTAACTGGCAGCAGGACCCTCCTAGGCTGTGTACTCATTAAGCAGCTGGCCGCCTTATGTCCGCTCACCCCCTACCAGCGGCGGGAAAGCGGACGTCTGCCGAGGTCGCTGAAGGGCCAACAGCAGACTCGCGCATCGCCGCAAGGTTAGCTCATGCCCAGCGAAGCCGCGCCAAGATCGCCCGACCCATGACCCAGTCCTTGTCGCTTTCGGTGAGGAATGGAAGCTCCTCCGTAAATTGCGTCACGCGCTGCCGATAGGTGGCCCGGGCGAACGAATTGGTAATATCGGTGCCCCAATAGCAGCGCTCCGGTCCATACGCGTCGAAAAGGCGCTGAATATGCGGAATGGTATCGCGGAATGGATAGGACTCGGTCGAGATCAGTGGCACCGAGGACAGCTTCACCGAAACGTTCGGGTATTTTGCGAGCTCGGCCGCCTCGGCAATAGCTTCCGCCACTTGGTTGTTTTTCCCGGATTGTGATGAATCAGCACGAGGGCGAAGACCCGCGCCGACGCCCATGTGGTCGAGGATAAGCGTAAGGCCGGGGTGTCGCTCGGCGATACGTGCGAACAGCGACGTCTGGCCCGATGTGAGAAACATCACAGGCAAACGAGCCTTCTGCGCGGCCGGCCAGAACCAGTCCGCGGTCCCGTCAGTCAGCCACGCGGCTTCGTCGGGCCCGAAGTTCAATCTCACGCCCAGAACGCCGGGCTGGTCGCGCCACGTCGCAAGCCGCGCTGCGCCCTCGGGCTTGTTGAGGGTCACACGCGCCATGATCGCGAAGCGGTTCGGATACCGTTTGACGGCCTCTTGGGCATAGTCGACGCGCTCGCCTTCGAGTGATGCCGGCGGAACGATGACGACGCGATCGACGCCGGCCTCGTCCATCAGCGGTATGACCCGCTCGATGGTGAAGGGCTCGGGAAGCTGCGGCTTGGCACCGGGTAGCCAAGGTCGCTCCGGAGTGCTCGCCGGCCAGAGGTGAACCTGCGAATCGACGATCACCCGTTTTGGCTGCGCAAATGTCGTGGCCGGATGAACTGACAGCGCGACACCGGTCACGACGGTGCCGGTGAGGAGACGACGGCGTGAAAGCATTCAACCTCCTTGACTGCTTAATGTTGTCACGCGCGGTGGCGGCCGAAGCCCGCGCTATCCAAGCGCTGCGAATTTGCTCGCATTTATGAATGTAAATCAAAGTTGGGACCATAAAGGTTCAAAGGGTGATTGGCATCGCAGCTTTCCTGCGGCGCATATTGGCTCCGTTGGTCCGATAACGGAAGTCGTCGTTTCTTAGTTCATGCCTGATCGACGCGGGGCGGAGCAGAACACAGGTGCCACCCCAGCGCTATTAGCGCTCGCGTTCCCAAGTCAGGCTTCCTACCACTCTCTTTCCGGGAAAAACGGAGCTGACTTGTTCCGCCGTTCGAATGGTCAGCTTATCTCCTTCCAGCTTGAAGAATCGTATTTGGTCCTGTCCGGTCAAACGCTCATTCCCCGATATATCAACTTTGGTCGTAAACTTGTCTCCTTCGATCATAAATTTTCCGGAGTAGGCGAGGAGTGACTTCAGAAGGACTGCCGACTCCTCATTGCTCGTTGCCGGTTTGCGATTTGCCGCCACGATGACGAATGTCACGTATCCGTCTGCCGCGAAGACCGCCCTGCCTTTGGGATTGGGACCGAAAGGCTCAGTCGCCTCTCCACCGATAATCTGAATTGTCCATGAGCTTAGCTTCCAACTACCTGCGAGTTGCCCCGCTGTATCCTCCGCAAGGGCAAATCCAGCTTGAAAACAGACGCATACAATAGCAGCAGCGAGCACACGGAGAAGTACCATATCTTCCTCCCTCTCAGCAGATGACCGGGTGCGTTCAAACAAATGCCAAGGCTAGCTGTGAGAGAGGAAATCCGCCAGAGCGAGGGGTCCGGGAAGGTCTGCTGTGGGTCAAAAGCAGCTGGCGAGCCACGCGCAGCTCGGCGTCCGGTTTATCCAGCGACAGCGGACGTCAGGGAGGCTGAACCGCTCTTCTTAGGGCCAATAACCGATTGTCGGTCCGCGTGGGCATTCCTTCCGATCCGGCGTAGAATGGCATTCAGATTGGATCGCGGGTCATGGCACAGGAGCGGCTAGGACGGATCGAACGGAGGTTGGCGGCTATATTGGCCGCCGATGTGGCTGGCTATTCGAGGCTCATGCACCATGACGAAGAGACCACGCATACCAAACTGACAGTTCTCTTGGCGGAGGCTGTTGATCCAACAATCGCCGAACACAGCGGCCGGATCGTCAAGAATACCGGCGACGGGTTTCTCGCAGAGTTTCCGAGTGCCGTCGAAGCTCTTCGGGCTGCGATGGTATTCCAAGCGCGCGTTCGCGAACTTACCGCCGGCGCCCCGGAAGACAGGCGCATCGCTTTTCGAGTGGGCATTAATATTGGTGACGTCATCGTCGAGCCCCACGACATCTTTGGCGATGGGGTGAATATCGCCGCACGGCTTGAGAGCGTCGCAGCACCCGGCGGCATCTGCATCTCTTCGGCTGTTTACGATCAGGTCCAGGGCAAGTTTGGCGACAGGTTCGCCGATATTGGTGAACAGAACCTCAAAAACATCGGGCGTCCGGTTCGAGCTTATGCTGTGGTTCTGGATGGGTTCGGCACGGCGGCGCTATCTCCAGGGGCGGGATCAAGCGCACTTTCACCGCCCCGCCTTTCCATCATTGTGTTGCCCTTCGCTAACCTCAGTGACGATCCTGGGCAGGACTACTTTGTCGATGGCGTGACCGAGAGTTTGACCACAGATTTGTCGCGCATCTCCGGCTCGTTCGTTACCGGCCGACACACCGCATTCGCGTACAAGGGCAAAGCGATCGATCTCAAGCAGATTGGCCGAGAACTGAATGTTCGGTACGTGCTAAAGGGTTCTATGCAGGGAGCCGGCGATCGACTTCGCGTAAACGTTCAGCTCGTGGATGCGGAAACCAGCGCGCATCTATGGGCCGA
>NZ_VSST01000062.1 GCF_019402665.1 Bradyrhizobium canariense | reverse complement strand
AAACGCGCCGCGAGGACGCGGCGGTGCGTCCGCCTACCTGAGATTCCGGTTCGGCATCTATGTCTTGTCCCTAACGCTAGGGACAGACACGTTGCTGCGATCCGCTTAGCATGGTCCGCCCGGTTGCTCGGGACCGCTGGAGGAAGCGCCTATGTCGGGCGACATGCCTTCTGAGCAGCGACGGTGCGCCCTGGGGAGCAGTGCAAGCTCGAACGGCGGCGTCCGATGCAGCCGGCGGAGTCATCAAAGCGGACAGGGAGGAACAGGACATGAAGATCGGTTTCGCGCGAGCCTCGCTTCTTGTGGCATGCGTCCTCTATGGAAATGCGGCTCACGCGGACATCAAAATTGGAATTGTGATTTCGGCAAGTGGCCCGGGATCCGCACTGGGACAACCGCAGCTCAAGACGGTTGCAGCTCTTCCGAAAGAGATCGGTGGAGAGAAGGTGACCTATATCGTTCTGGACGACGAGTCGGATTCGACCAAAGGGGTCCAGAACGCACGCCGGCTGGTGATCCAGGACAAGGTCGATGTGCTGGTCGGCTCCTCTCTGACGCCGGTGACCATGCCGATGCTGGATGTCGCGCTCGAATCGAAGACGCCGCTGCTGTCGCTCGCTGCCGCTACCGCCATCGTTCAACCGATGGATGAGAAGCGCGCCTGGGCTTTCAAGGTCGTTCCCAATGACGACCTCATGGCGGCCGCCATCCTCAAGCATATCGCGAATTCAGGCGTGAAGACGCTCGGCTATATCGGTGTTTCGGATGGCTACGGCGAGGGCTACTACAAGGAGGTGAGCCGCCTCGCGCCCGCGCTGGGGCTGACCGTAACCACACACGAAGTCTATGCGCGAGCCGACACCAGCGTCACCGGTCAGGCGCTGAAGGTGATGTCGACCAATCCGGATGCCGTCTTCATCGCGTCCGCGGGAACTCCGGCGGTCTTGCCGCAGCAGGCGCTCCGCGAGCGCGGATACGCCGGGAAGATATTTCAGACTCACGGCGTGGCCAGTGAGGAATTCATCAAGCTTGGTGGCGCGAACGTCGAAGGTGCCGTATTCGCGGGCGAGGCCTTTACCATTGCCGCCGACCTCCCCACGGGAGATCCGTTTCGTCGCTCGACGGAGGAGTTCGTGACCGCGTATGAAGCGGCAAACGGGCAAAAGCCCAACATGTTCGCTGCTCACCTCTGGGATGTCGTCGCGCTGATCGGAAAAGCTTCGCCGGATGCGCTGAAGACGGCAAAGCCTGGCACAATCGAATTTCGCGCGGCCCTGCGGGACGCACTCGAGCGAGGGCAGAACATCTATCTCAACAATGGGCTGTCGAACATGAGCAAGGCCGATCACAACGGCTATGATGAGCGCTCGGCCTTCCTGATCAAGGTCGAAGGCGGGAAGTTCCGCCTGGCAAAGTAGCGGTGCGCCAATGCACGATCTCGCCTGCTCCGCCTCAGACCCAGCCTCCATCGACGATGTAGTGCTGGGCTGTACAGGCGGAAGCCTCGTCGGAAGCGAGGAAGATGGTGAACTTCGCGATCTCGTCCGGCATGAGCTTGCGCTTCAGGCATTGTCGTTGCATCAGCTCGACCTCGCCCATTGGCGTCATCCATTTATCGAGCTGGCGCTCGGTCATGATCCATCCCGGCGCTATCGCGTTCACGCGGATGTTGTAGGCGCCATAATCGCGCGCCAGGGAGCGCGTGAGACCGATGACGCCTGATTTGCTGGCGGTGTAGGCGGCCATGCCGCCTTGTCCGGCGATCCATGATACCGAACCGAAATTGATGATCGCGCCGGCATTCGCCGCCTTCATGTCCGGCAACACGGCCTGCGCAGCAAAGAACTGGTGCTTCAAGTTGACCGCGACACGGTCGTCCCAATATTCCGGTGTCATTTCCTCGGTGCTGTGCCGCTCGTCATGTGCGGCATTGTTGACCAGGATGTTGATCGCGCCGTGCACGTTGCGCGCCTCCGCGACACCGGCACGCAACGCGGCGATATCGGTCAAATCGACACGCATGAAACGCGCGCTAAGACCTTGATCCGACAGCTCGCGTGCCAGGGATTGGCCCTCGTCGACTTTGATGTCGAAGAACACGACATTGGAGTTCTGCTGTGCGAAGCGCCGCACGATCGCAGCGCCAATTCCAGATGCGCCCCCGGTGACGAGAACGACCTTGCCGGCGAGGTCGGAATAAACGGCAGCCATGGATATCCCTCGATTTGCGTTGGGGCAGCGCGACGCGCCGCCCGATTCTCGCGCTAACCTTAACGACCTCCTTCGTGAGGTGCATAGATCAGAATTTTAGTTGCGTACCTCAAAAATCGAAGGCAGGATTGCACCAAAGAATAAAAGCCGTTGGGAGGAATGTGATGAGACTGCTCGGGAAACTGGGACTGGCCGTTGTCGCATGCCTGCTCGGAGCGAAACTCGCTGCGGCCGATACGACGGTGAAGTGGCTGCACATCGAGGCCAACCCGGCCCAGGTCAAAATCTGGGAAGAGGTTGCGCGCGCCTTTGAGGGGTCGCATCCGGGCGTCAAGGTCGAGATGCAGTTCCTCGAGAACGAGGCCTACAAGGCCAAGCTGCCGACCATCCTCCAATCCAAAGACCGGCCCAACATCATCTACAGCTGGGCGGGCGGTGTCCTGAAGACGCAGATCGAGGCCGGCGTGCTCGACGACATCACCGATTCTGTGAAGGGCTACAGCGACAGTCTCACACCGGCGGCGCTCGCCGCCTTCACCCGCAACGGCCGCGTTTATGGTCTGCCCACGGCGCTCTCGCAGGTCGGCTTCCTCTGCAACAAGGAGCTGATGGCCAAGGGGAAGGTCGATCCTGCCGGGATCAAGAGCTGGGACGATCTGCTTGCTGCCGTGAAGGCGTTGAAATCCGCCGGCGTGACCCCGATCGTGGTCGGCGGCGCCGATAAATGGCCACTGCACTTCTACTGGACCCATCTTGCTGTGCGCATCGGCGGCAAGGCGGCGTTCGATGCGGCGCTGCGCGGCGAGAACGGCGGCTTTGCCGGGGAAACCTTCCAGAAATCCGGCGAGCTGTTCAAGCAGCTCGTCGATCTCCAGCCGTTCCAGAATGGCTTCCTGGGCTTCAAGAATCCGCAGGCGGTCGGCTATTTCGGCGACGGCAAGGCGGCGATGACGCTGGCGATCAGCACGGTCTATCATCTGCAGCGCGCTCTCGCCGCCGACAAGGTCGGGTTGACCGAGGACAAGATGTGCTGGTTCGACTTCCCGGTCGTGACCGGCGGCAAGGGTGCGCCCACCGATACGCTCGGCGGCATCACCGGTTGGCTGATTACGAAAGGCTCGCCGAAGGAAGCCGTCGATTTCCTGAAATACTTCGTCTCCAAAGAGGTGCAGACGCGGCTTGCCGCCGGCAACTTCATCATCCCGGTGGTGCAGGGCGCGGACGCAGGGCTGAACAACAGCTTCATGAAGCTGATCGCCGCCAATCTGGCGAATTCGAACTACCACCAGAACTTCTATGACCAGAGCCTGGGTCCGTCGGTCGGCCGCGTCGTCAACGACGTCACGGCCGAGATCGCCGGCGGCAGCATGAGCCCGCAAGAGGCTGCCAAGGCAATCGAGGCGGCGTGGAAGCAGGGCAACTGACGGTGGCGCGGCGGACCGCGAGCGTGTCGGCGATCGGTGCTGCTGGCGAGATGGTACCGCAAGTCAGGGTCCGTGGCCCGGTTTGGGACGGCAGGCTGACGGTGCTCATCCTGTTCCTGCCGCCGGCGCTGCTGTTGTTCACGTTGTTCGTTGTGCTGCCGATCGGCGAAGCAGCCTGGTATTCGGGCTTCAATTGGAACGGGTTCGGCAGGCCCACCAACTGGATTGGCTTGGACAATTACCGCTTCGTGCTGGAGACCCGCGCCTTCTGGCTCGCGCTGCGTAACAACGGGCTGATTATCGCTGTTTCGCTCGCCATCCAGCTGCCGCTCGCGCTCACGCTGGCCTTGATGCTCGCCGAGCGCTTTCGAGGGGCGGTGGCGCTGCGCATGCTGTTCTTCATGCCCTATATCCTGGCGGAGATCGCGACCGGGTTGATCTTCAGCTTCGTCTATGACGGCGACTACGGCCTTGTGGCTTCGATCTGGCGCAGCTTCGGCGCCGAGCCTCCGCATCTGCTGGCTTCGACCGATACGGCGATGCTGGCGGTGCTGATCGTGATCGTCTGGAAGTACTTTGGCTTCCACATGATGCTTTTCATCGCAGCGCTCCAGAGTCTCGACAAGAGCCTGGTCGAGGCGGCACGCATCGACGGCGCGACCCAATCGCAAGCCCTGCGACATGTGGTCATTCCCTTGCTCTATCCGACGATAAGGCTCTCCGTGTTCTTCGCCATCGTCGGCTCGCTGCAGCTGTTCGACCTCGTGATGCCGCTGACGCGCGGGGGGCCAGCGGACTCCTCGAACACGATGGTGAGCTTTCTCTACAACAACGGCATCTCGCGCATGCGGGTCGGCTACGGCAGCGCCATCGGTGTCATTTTGTTTGCGATCTGTGTGACCTTTGCCTTCACGTACAAGCGATGGTTCATGCGCGATGAGTAACGCCAGGATCATCCGCGCGCCGTTCGATCCCGCAATGCTGTTCAAGCTGGTGTTCCTCGCCGTCGTTGCCATCATCGTACTGGTGCCGCTGCTCGCGACCTTGTTCGGTGGCTTCAAATCACTCGGCGAATTGCGCGTCAATCCGTTCGGCCTGCCACGTCACTGGGAGTGGCAGAACTATGCTGATATCCTGTTCTCGGCGCGTTACTGGCAGCTCTTGCGCAACTCGCTGATCATCTCGACCCTCACGGTGGCCCTGACCCTGATCGTCGCCTCGATGGCGGCGTTCACCTTTGCCCATATCAGGTTCTTCGGCAGCTCGATGCTGCTGAGCTACCTGACGCTGGGCCTGCTGTTTCCGGCGGCGACAGCGGTGCTGCCGCTCTTCATCAAGGTGCGCGATCTCGGATTGCTCGATACATATTTTGGCGTTGCCCTGCCGCAAGCGGCCTTCGGTCTTGCGATGAGCGTGTTGCTGCTGCGGCGCTTCTTCAAGGACATCCCGTACGAACTGCTGGAAGCCGCGCTGGTCGACGGCTGCAGCTATATCAAATTCTTCCGCTATGTGACGTTGCCGTTGTCGCGGCCGATCCTGGCGACCGTCGGTACCATCACCTTCGTCAACAGCTGGAACGCCTATCTGTTGCCGCTGGTGATGCTCAACACGGACGCGCTCTATCCCTGGCCGCTCGGCATCATGGTTTATCAGGGCGAGTATTCGTCCGAGTGGCATCTGATCCTGGCCTTCATCACACTGACCATCCTGCCGACGATCATTATCTTCCTTCTCGCGCAGAAACACATCGTCGCAGGCCTCACTGCCGGCGCGGTCAAGGGATGAACGGCACCTCACGGAGATCACAATGAGAAAAGTCGGCATCGGCATCATCGGCTGCGGCAATATCAGCACCGCTTATCTGAAGGCGGCCCAGCGCTTCCCGGTCATGGAAATCAAGGCGCTCGCCGATATGCGCAGCGACATCGCAGAGCGGCAAGGCGCCGCCTTCGGGCTGCCGGCGATGCGGGTTGATCAACTGCTCAAGCGGGACGACGTTGAGATCGTCATCAATCTCACCGTGCCACTCGCCCACACCGACGTCAGCCTGGCGGTGCTGAACGCCGGCAAGCACGTTCACTCCGAGAAGCCGCTCGGCATCAACGTCACGGAAGCCCGCAAGGTGATGGAGCTCGCCGCGCAAAAGGGTCTTCGTGTCGGCTGCGCGCCTGATACGTTCCTCGGCGGGGGGCACCAGACGGCGCGCAAGTTGATCGACGATGGTGCGATCGGCAGGCCTGTGGCCGGTAGCGCGTTCTTTGGCTGCCCCGGTCACGAGCGCTGGCATCCGGCGCCGGGTTTCTACTATTTGCGCGGCGGCGGGCCTATGCTTGACATGGGCCCGTACTACATCACCGATCTCGTGCAACTGCTCGGCCCGGTGGCGAGCGTGATGGGCTCGGCTGCGCGTCCGAAATCCGAGCGGCTGGTCACCAGTCAGCCGATGAACGGAACGCTGATCCCGGTCGAAGTTTCGACCCATGTCACCGGCACGCTCGAATTCGAGAGCGGGGCGGTCGTCTCGATCGCGATGAGCTTTGATGTGCCCAAGCACCGACATGCGCCGATCGAGATCTATGGCGACAAGGGCAGCATGCTGGTACCGGACCCGAACCGCTTCGGCGGCGAGGTGCAGGTCGCGAAGACCGGCGGCGAATGGGAGCCGGTGCCGCTGACCCACGGTCATGTCGACGGCGAGTTCCGTTCCATCGGTGTCGCCGACATGGCCTCCGCGATCCTGAACAACCGGCCGCATCGTGCCAGCGGTGCGCTCGCGTTCCACGTGCTGGAGGTGATGGAAGCGTTCCAGACCTCTGCCGACGAAGGGCGACGCGTCAAGATCGAGAGCTGCGTCGAACGGCCGGCGATGCTGCCGGCCGGGCGTGAAACCGGACAGATCGACTGAGGGAATGATCATGCGCAAGGCAATGATTGTATGGGGCGGTTGGCCGGGGCACGATCCCGATCTCTGTGCTTCGATGATCCGGGGCTGGCTGAAGGCTGAAGGCTTCGAGGTGCGGATCGAAACCACCACCGCCGCGTTCGCCGATCCCGCGATTCACGACCTGTCACTGATCATCCCGATCTACACCATGTCGAAGATCGAGAAGGCGGAAGCGCTCAATCTCTGCGCTGCGGTCCGTAGCGGCGTCGGGCTCGCCGGCCATCATGGCGGCATGGGCGACGCTTTCCGCGATTCTGTCGACTACCAATTCCTGTGCGGCGGGCAGTGGGTTGCGCATCCCGGCAACATCATCGACTACAAGGTCGACTTGACGAAGCCGGATGATCCCATCATGAAGGGCCTGAAGAGTTTCGAGCATCGTTCCGAGCAGTACTACATGCATGTCGACCCCGCCAACGAGGTGTTGGCGACGACGACCTTCACCGGCGAGCACGCACCCTGGATCGAGGGCGTGGTGATGCCCGTGGTCTGGAAGAAGCGATACGGCGCGGGCAGGGTGTTCTATTCCTCGCTCGGCCACCGCGCTTACGAGCTCGACGTACCGGAGATCCGTACGTTGATGATCCGCGGCATGCTGTGGGCGGCGCGCGAATGAATGCTGGTGCGACCCAGCCGGTGCTTCGTGCCACGCTCGAGGACGTCGCGCGCACGGCAGGTGTTTCGCTCGCCACCGTCGACCGCGTCGTCAACCGGCGCGAGGGCGTGCGCGCCAAGACCGTCGCGCGGGTCGAGGCCGCGGTGGCAAAACTCGGCTATCGAGCCGACGTCGCGGCCGCGCGGCTTGCCCGCGGGCAGACGTTCCGCTTTGCCTTTGTGCTGCCGACGGGTAGCAACAGCTTCATGACCAACCTGACCGAGCAGGTCCAGCGCACCGCGGACTGGCTCGCCGGCCAGCGCGGCTTCATTGATATCCTGCATGTCGACGTGTTCGATCCGGACGTACTCGCTGCCGCACTGGAAAATCTCTCGCCGGTGTATCAGGGCGTCGCCGTCATCGCGCTCGATCATCCCAGGGTGCGCGCCGCGATCGACGAACTCACCACGCGCGGGGTCGCTGTGGTGACCCTTGTGTCGGACGCGCCGAGCTCGCGCCGGCTGCACTATGTCGGCATCGACAACCCGGCGGCAGGCCGCACCGCTGCAACGCTGATGGGACGGTTCCTCACTGGTCGCGAGGGGACGGTGGCCGTGATCGCGGGATCGTTGTCGCTGCGCGATCACACCGAGCGGCAATTCGGCTTCCACCAGATCCTGTCCAGCGAGTATCCGAACCTGCTCGCGCTGCCGGTGATCGAGGGCCGCGACGACAGCGAGCGCACGCGGGAGCTCACTGCGGCACTGCTCGCGCGCCAGCCCGATCTGCGCGGCATATACTGCTGCGGCGCCGGCAACCGTGGCATCGCCGATGCGCTCGAGGCCTCGGGACGCGCGCGCGAGGTGGTCTGGATTGCCCATGAGCTGACTCAATACACACGGCGTTTCCTGGTCCGCGGCGCGCTCGATGCTATCATCAACCAGGATCCCGGCCACGAGGCACGGTCTGCGGCGCGAGTCCTGCTCGCGCATTGTTCGGGTGAGCCCATCAGCCCCGACCAGGAGCGCATCCGCATCGACATTTTTCTGCGGGACAATCTGCCGTAACCTTTGAGTCGCCTGCGGAGCGCATCAGAAGCTCGCGGCCATTGCGGCCAGACGTTGGTGGGCTCTTTCGCGGGCCGCCTCGATCGGCTGTTGCGGTCCGGTGGTTGGTCCGATTGGAATGAAACGGACATTGTTGATCCCGACAAAACGCAAAATTTCGCGCAGGTAAGGTGTTGCCATGTCGATGCGCCCGCGGTTCATTCCAGTGGCGAAATCGCTGCCACTGGCAATGATGACGATGGTCGGCCGGTCCTTCAGCAACGGGACATACCCCAGCGACGGATCGAACCGGAAGGTGAGCCCGGGCTGGACGATGACGTCGAACCATTGCTTGAGCTTATAGGGAATGCCGAAATTCCACATGGGCGTGGAAATCAACACCCGCTCGGCAAGCGCCAAGCGCACCGCCATCCGCTCGGCCTCCGCGAAGCTGTCCCGCTGCGCGTCGTTAAAGGCCTGCGCCTTCATCCGTGCATATTTGGCCTCGACAATGGGGCCTGAAAACTCCGGCAGGCGCTCGCGCCAGAGATCCATGACGTCCACGTCCCAATCGGGCCGAGCTTGGCGAAAGCCATCGAGGAAAACGCGGGCGCCGGCGCTTGACCAGGAGTCGTCGCGGGGCGAGCAGGACAGGTGCAGGAGCTTCGCCACCGCTCATCCCAGCGCTTTGATGACCGCATCGGCCCTGGTCACGACGGCGACGTTCTGCATGGCGAAGTTGATCGACGCGGCGTGCCAATCGGCGTTCATGGTCGAGCAGCAATCCTCAGGAACGATCATGAAGTAGCCCTTGTCGGCACCGGTCCGCGCCGTGTGCTCGACCGACATGTTGGTCCAGGCGCCGGTGTTGATGATCATGTCGCGACCGGTGGCTCTCAGGATCGTTTCGAGCTTCGTGCCTTCCCAGGCGCTCATTCGCACCTTCTCGACCACGAAATCGCCGGGCCGTGGTTCGAGACCTGAAACCGGTGCCGCGCCCCAGCTTCCGCGCACCATCGCCTTGCTGTCGACGAGACCCTCGAACAGTGGCGCATTCAGAGTCACGCCGGGCGCGCCGGGCTCAACGACGAACCAGACATGGATGACGGCGACGCCGCGCGCCCGCGCGGTTTCGGCCACGCGGCGGACGTTCTCGACGACATGCTGCTGGCGCGCATGCCCGGGCGCGCCGGAATCGGCAAAGGCGCCACCGTCCATGATGACGTCGTTCTGGAGGTCCTGGATGATCATAGCGCAGCGTCGCGGGTCGAGCTGCATCTCGCCGTCGGCGAGGACGGGTGCAGCGGAAGCAGAGCCGGCCGCCGCTGTGCCGCCGCCTCGCTTGCCGCTCATATAGGGCTCGTGGCGCGGTCCGACCTTGGTGGGAATGGCATAGACCGAGTGCGTCGAAGTCAGGTACAGCGTGCGGAAATCCGGCCCGCCCCAGGTAAGGTTGGCGACAAGCTCGGGCAGGCGGAGCTTGCCGAGCAGCTCGCTGCGCGGCGAATAGACCCACACGCCGCCGGGTGCCGTGACCCAGATGTTGCCGTGCTGGTCGCACTTCATGCCGTCGGGCAAGCCGGGCTCGAGCTCGGAGCGGATGCCGCTCGCGAACACACGCGCACTCGACAGCGAGCCGTCGCCGTTGACATCGAATACGCGGATCAGTGCCTGTACGGTGTCGTTGACATAGAGCAGTTTCTCGTCGGGCGAGAAGCACAGCCCGTTCGGCTGGTCGAACAGATTGCGGTCCACGACGAGCTTCGGCTCGGCGCCGGGCACCACGCGATAAACGCCCTGGAAACCGAGCTGCCTTGGCCGCTCGACGCCATAGACCGGCATGCGGCCATACCAGGGATCCGAGAAATAGATCGCGCCCGAGGAGTGCACGCAGACGTCATTGGGACTGTTGAGCTCCTGTCCCCCAAAGTGCGAGGCCAGCACCTCGCGCCGCCCATCCGGCCGCTCGCGGATCAATGACGACGTCGCGTGCTCGCAAACGATCAAATTGAGTTCGGCGTCATAGGTCATGCCGTTGCATTTGTTCGAGGGACGCTTGACCTCGGCGACGCCTCGCCGCGCATCCCAGCGCCGACGCACGTCGGCCGGCATGTCCGAGAACAGCAGATAATGATCGACCGGATGCCAGATCGGTCCCTCCGTGAAGTCAAAACCGGTGCTGATCTGCGCGACTGGTGCGTAGGGGTCAATCAGGGTCTCGAATTCGGAGCGTAAGGTGACGTGCGTCATCATCCATCCTCTGGCGTCTAGGCTGGAAACCAGTTGCGCTGGGGCAGGGACTGCACGACCGGCCCAGGCACCTGGTCGTGGAGTCGGCCGACGACGTTGCCACCTTCGATCTTGGCGGGACGGTCATGGACCGGCAGCAGATATTGCGAATTGCTGAGCAGCTTCTTGATGGCGGCCTTCTCGGCGCGCTTGGTGGTGCCGTGATTGCCGGTGGTGCGCGGCTCCCAGTCGTGGATCTCGTTGAAGGGCGTCACGATCTGGTCGTTGAAATCATAGATGACGTCGCCGCAGATCGTGGCGATGCCGTCGGCGGTTTCGACGATGATGTTCATCGAGCCCTCGGTATGCGCATTCGCAGCGTCGCAGTAGACGCCCGGCATCAGCTCGATGGGACCTGTGATCTCAAGGTCGAGAAAGCGCAGGGCACTCTTGGTGTGCAGACGGTCGATCAGATGCTTAATATCCGGCGCCGGATATTGCGGATGCATCAGGCCGGACACGGAGTATTCAAGCTCCCGACGGTTGAGGACGACAGTCGTGTTCATCGGAAACAGATCGTCCTTGCCGGCGTGGTCGATGTGCAGATGGGTGTGGCAGACGAAGCGCACATCGCCCATCCGCACGCCGTGCCGTGCAAGCTGGTTTTCGATCATGTGCTCGTGATACTGCAGGCCGCGCATGCCCAGCGTTTCCATGATCTGGTTGGAGCGGTAACCCGTATCGACCACCACCGGATACTTGCCGCCGAGGATCAGGAAACCGAGGGTGAGGACGCGGCGGGTGCGGCCGCAATCGCGGCCGAGAACCAAAAAGCTCGATTCCAGCTCAATATCGCCATAGTCCAGAATCTTGATCTCCAGCGGCATTCCGTCCCTCCCTGTGTCCGTTCTCGTTGTTTCCTCGGCGCTCAGAGCCGATAGACGCGCATGGCAGTGGTTCTGAAAACGGCTTCGCGCTGATCATCGCGTAGCGGCGCCGCGGCGACACGGAATGCATCAATCAATTCGCGGTAGTTGGTCCACAATTTCTCGATCGGAAAATTCGAGCCGAACAGGCAGCGTTCGGCGCCGAAGATCGCAATCGTATCGGTCAGGACGGACGCGATATGCGCGGGGTCGTTGCGGTGGATGAAGGTTCCGAGCCCCGACAGTTTCGACACGATGTTCGGGCATGCGGCGAGGCGGGCCATGCCGGCGCGCCACGCAGCGCGGCCTGGGGGTGAAAGGTCCTCCAGCATGCCGGCGTGCTGGAGGATAAAGGTCACCTTCGGGCAAGATTCCACAAGGCGCGCGGCGTCCGGAATCTGCGGCGTGAACACCTGAAGGTCAAAGCTCCAGCCATAATCCGCAAGGCGGGCGATGTTGCGCTGGATCATGGGATCGGTGCAGAGATCCGGCCGCGCGGCGAAGCGATAAAGCGGGTTCTCGTGCCAATGCAGTTGCATGCGAACGCCGCGTACGAGGGCATAGCGCTTCAGGCGATCGAGCTGTGGACGCACGTCATCCACTGAAAAGTCGGCGTAAGCTACGATGGCATGCGGCCAGCCGTGCTCCTCGGCGGTCTGCTGCACCCAGGCGGCCTCGTCCTCGAAGCGGTCATTGGCCCAGTTGGTCTGGACATAGACTGAGCGGGTGACGCCGCTGCCTTCGAGGTCGCGGAGATATTCCCCGATCGGGTAATCGCGCCGGATCGGCTCGTATGGACCGAAGATGCGCGGCTGCATCGGACCGACCAGCCAGGGCAGGTCAGCCTGGCGCCAGATATGATGGTGCCCATCGACGATGTCCGTCACGCAACTCTCCTCTGTCCCAGCGCCAGCACATGCGCGACGATCGACGCGCTCGATCCACCATCGACCAGGTCGTCGACGAAGCGCTCGATCGCGACCAGCGCTTCGGTCTGCGGCCGAAAGCCGGGACCGGCCGCGAGCGGCGTCAGCCAGCTCACGCGCCACGCACGGCGCGATAGTTTCGCGACCGCATCGCGCAGCGCGTCGGGTTCGCCCCGCTCCAGGCCGTCGGAAATAATGATCACGGCAGCTCCTCGCGCGTATCCGCCAAAGCGGGGCACGGCGAGAAAGGCCTGAAGCGCCTCGCCGATCCGGGTGCCGCCGTCCCAGTCGCTGACCACATAGGCCGCGGCCTTGAGCGCCTGCTCGCGGCGCTTGAGACGCAACGGGCGGGTGATGCGGGTCAGCCGCGTGCCGAAGGTGAAGACCTCGACATTGGGTGCCGCCTGCACCAGCGTGTGCGCGAACTTCATATTCTCTTCTGTGCGCGTCTTCATCGAGCCGGAGACGTCAATCAGAAGCAACACCTTGCGTGGGCGGTGCCGCCGCTTCAAACGTCCCAGCCGGAGGATTTCGCCGTCGCTGCGAATGGAGTCGCGGAGAGTGCGGCGCAAATCCGCGTACGGTCCGCTGCGAGCCCGCATGCGGCGATGGCCGCGCCGCTTCGGCAGGCGCCTGGGCGCCTCGCGGGACAGCCGGCGCAGCGCATCGGTGGTGGAGAGCTGCGCAAAGCGGCGCTCGACCAGCGCTTCGGCGCGCGCAGCTGCGAGACCGGACTCATTGGCTTCGTCCGACAACAGTGGCTCGTCGTTTCCACGGGCCTCCTCTTGGAGCCGAACTGTCTCGTCGTCCTCGCCGTCATCGACGCGCTCGATTGCCTCGTTTCCGCGAAAGTGCAGATCGAACAGCCGGTCGAACGTTGCGCGACGCTCCGGTGGAGGGGCCAGTGTTGCAAGGGCCGCCTGCCGAATGTCTTCCAGGCTGCGGGGACCGAGCAACTGGATCGCGGCCAGGAACGAGGTCGTCTGTTCCGGTGCGACGGCAAACCTGTTGGTTCGCAACAAGCCGACGAACGAGATGAAAACACGCGCAGCGCGCGGCAGTTCGGGTTCGGCGCTCATGCAGAGGCCTCCGCCAGCAGGGCGTCGAGGCGCGGCGAAATGAAATGCAGATCCTCCTCGTCTTTCAGGGCAACCCCAATCGAGCGCCTGAAGGCATCGGGCCACCGTGCGCCGCCCTTGTGCAGCAGCGTGGCGGCCTCAGCCCAGTCAACGGCCTCGGCGATCCCGGGCGCCTTGCTGAGCGGCTCGCGTCGCAGCTTCTCGACGGCGGCGACGACGGCCCGCGCGGTCCCCTCGGCGACGCTGGAGGCCCGCATCATCACGATGCGGGCTTCGCGCTCCGCCGAGGGATAGTCGATCCAGTGATAGACGCACCGCCTCCGCAACGCTTCATGAAGATCCCGCGTGCGGTTTGAGGTGAGGACGACGACCGGGCGCTCAGAAGCGCGCACCGTGCCGCGCTCCGGGATCGAGATCTGAAAGTCGGACAGAAACTCGAGCAGGAAGGCTTCGAATTCCTGGTCGGCGCGATCGATTTCGTCGATCAGCAGCACAGTCGAGTCAGGCGCGCGCAGTGTCGCCAGCATCGGTCGCTCGATCAGAAAGGTTTCGCCGTAGATGTCGATGCTCTCATCGCCGGCCTGGCGGATGGCGAGCATCTGGCGCGGATAGTTCCATTCGTAGAGTGCTGCGGATGCGTCGATGCCTTCGTAGCATTGCAGGCGGATCAGGCGGCGGCCGAGGACGGCGGCGATGGCTTTGGCGGCTTCGGTCTTGCCGACGCCCGGCGCACCCTCGACCAGCAATGGTTTGCCCAGCGCCAGCCCGAGATAGGCCGCGGTCGCCAGCCCCTCGTCGGCGAGGTAATAGGCGGCCCGAAGCGCCTTCTCCAGTGCCTCGGGGCTGTCGATGCCGACGATGTTGCTGCGGACGGCCATCGCGACCTCAGCGCCGCGCCTGAGGGCGCGCGCCGCCCTCGGCCTTGATCGCGCGCAGCACCTTCTCCGGCGTAATCGGCAGATCGTCGATGCGAACGCCGACGGCGTTGAAGATGGCGTTCGCAACGGCCGGCAATACCGGATTCGCGCACATTTCCCCGGGGCCTTTGGCGCCGAAGGGGCCATCGGGAGCGGGGCGTTCCAACACGGCGATGTCGTGCGGGCAGATGTCGCCAGGACCGGGCATGATATATTCGACGAAGTCGCGAGGTCCGTGGACAGGGTCTGGATAATACGGTTCGGGAGTCTCGTAGAGCGCGTGACTGACACCCATCCAGGCGCCGCCGACGAGCTGTTGCTCGACCAGGCGCGGGTTGAGCGCGCGGCCGAGCTCGTAGGCAGAGTCCATGCGGATCATCGTGACCTCGCCGGTCTCGTCGTCGACCTCGACCTCGGCGACAAGACAGGCATGGGCGTAGCAGGTCGCCGGCGACATCTCGCCGGTTTCCGGATCGACATTGGACAGAGGAACCAGGAAGATGCCACGGCCAGAGATGGTCTTGCCCTGCTTGAACTGCGCCGCGATGGCGACGTCCTTGGTGGAGATCGAGCGGTGCGGCGCGCCCTTGACGTGGATGTTCCCCCGGCCGTCGGTTTCGAGATCGGCGGCGCTGACCTCGAGTTCCTCTGCGGCGGCCTCCATCATCACGCCGCGCGCCTCGCGCGCTGCCGCCATCACGGCATTGCCGACGCGATGGGTGCCGCGCGAAGCGAACGAGCCCATGCAATGCGGACCGGTGTCGGAATCGGCGGTGTCGACGTAGACGTCCTCGACGGGTACGCCGAGCGTCTCTGCGCAGATCTGCCGCGTGACCGACTTCATGCCTTGGCCGAGATCGATCGAGGAAAGCGCCACGGTGAATTTACCGCTCGGATTGGAGTGAACCAGGGCTTGGCTGGGATCGCCGCCGAGGTTCATGCCGATGGGATAATTGACCGACGCGATGCCGCGTCCGCGATGTCGGGTCATCTCAACGCCTCCTGGTGCCGAACACGGATGAGAATCGGCCCGCCCCATGCGAGGGCGCTGCCGGTCGCGGTGGCTGTGGGGGGGGCGGCGGGGGCTCACGCGGTGGTTCGCGCAAGGCGGTCGTCGGCTGGCGATCATAAGTCGTGCGCTGCTGCGTTGGCGCAGTTGTACCTCCGCGGGTGTCAGTCGGCGTCCGCGGGACGGCGGCGCGGCTGCCGCGGCCGTCTTTGCGGGAGGAGGCGCGCTTGAACTCGTCGCGGATCGGCCATTTGGCCTTTTCGGCGGCGACCTGGACGCACTCGATCAGCGCCGTGTTCTTGGCCTCGCGCCGGTGTGCCTTCATGTCGCCGTCGCGATAGGCATTGAGAATGCGGAATTCCATCGGATCCATGCCGACGAGGTTCGCGAGCTTGTCCATCTGGCACTCGATCGCAAAATCCATTGCGGTGACGCCGAAGCCGCGCATCGCGGTTGCCGGCGTGCGGTTGGTGAAGACGCAGTAGACGTCGCCATAGACGTTCGGGATGGTGTAGGGTCCCGGCAGGTGGGCCGCGCATTTCACCGCTGCATAGCTCGAGAGCCGCGTATATGCGCCGCTGTCGAAATATGCGCGGACTTTCCGCGCGACGACGCGGCCGTCGCGCATCACGCCGTCCTTGATGTAGATGCGCTCGGCGCCCCGCGGCGGGCCGTACTGCATCTCTTCTTCGCGTCCGAACACGTAGCGTACCGGACGTCCGGTCAGCATCGCACCCAGGATGCACAAAGGTTCGGTCAGCGTGTCCACCTTGCCGCCAAAGCCGCCGCCGACGGTGCCGCCAATGAAATGGAAGGTGTTGGAGGGGACATCGAGAATCTTGGCGCAGGTGTCGACCGAAAAGAACAGTGCCTGCGTCGAGGTATAGACGACATAGCGCCCGTTGGTGTCGGGCGCCGCGATCGAACCGTTGGTTTCGGTCGGCGCATGCTCGATAGGCGACATCTGGTAGCGCTGCTCGAGCACGTGATCGGCCGTCGCCAGTGCGGCATCGGCATCGCCGAAGCGGAGTTTTTGGTGGTCATATACGTCGTGATAAATGAAGGCATTCTTCGGATAGGTTTCGTTGACGACGGGCGCGCCGGCCTTCAACGCATCTTCTACGTCGAACACCGTCGGCAACGGCTCGTAGTCGATCCGCACCTTTGCGATCGCCTCGAACGCCTTGCGTTCGCTGTCGGCGACGATGGCCAGGATCGGCTCCCCCTTGTAGCGGACCTTGTCGACGGCCAGCGACGGCTCGTCGTCCTTGCCGAAATTGATCAGGCTCAAAAGTGTGTTGAGGTTACGGGGGACGTCGGAGCCCCGGATGATCCGGCGCACGCCGGATGAGCGCTCGGCGTCCGCGGTGTCGATCCGCCGGATCCTTGCATGCGAATGGGTCGAGCGGACGACCTTCAGGTGCAGCATGCCCTGGAGCTTGTGGTCGTTGAAATAGCTCGACGTCCCCGTGACATGGCCGAGCATGTCCTGGCGCTGCGTGCCCTTGCCGATCTCGTTGAGATTGTCGTCGCGCTCGTCGGCGAAAATGTCTTTGCGCAGTTCCAGCATGATCTGGTCCTTCAGGCGCTCACCCGGCCACCGGAGGCGGCGAGGATGGCGTTGATGATCGGCTCGTAGCCGGTGCACCGGCAGATGTTGCCGGAGATCGCCTCGACGATCTCGGCGCGGCTCGGCGAGGGATTGCGATCAAGCAATGCCTTGGCAGCCATCAGCATGCCCGGCGTGCAATAGCCGCACTGGGCAGCAAAATTCTCGGCGAAGGCGCGCTGCAGCGGATGGAGGTTCGGTCCCTGCTTCAGGCTATCCAGCGTCTCGACGGAGCGGCCGGCAACGGTCTCGGCCAGCGTCAGACAGGAGAGATGGAGTTCGCCGTCGATCAGGACACTGCAGGTGCCGCAGCCCCCCTGGCCGCAACCGAACTTCGGCGTCATGTCGCCGATCAATTCGCGAAGCGCGACGAGGAGGTTGGTGCCACCATCAACGAAAATGGCGACATCGCTGCCGTTGTGGCGGAATTGCAGAGCAGTCTTGGCCATACGATCTATTCCTGACCCAAAAGAAGACGACGCAGATGGACGCCGACGATCTCGCGGCGGTACCAGGCGCTGCCGAGCGCGTTGTCGGACGGCGATGTTCCTTCCGCGGCTGCAGAGGCTGCGGCCGCGACGGTCGCGGCATCGAGCGCGCGGCCTTCCAGGGCGCGTTCGGCCGCCCGCGCACGTATTTGCGTCGGCGCCATCGATCCCAATGCAATTCGCGCCCCGGCGATCCGTCCGCCACTGATAGGCAGATGTGCGGCGAGCGTGATGACCGAGCCGCCCTTGGGCTTGATCCGTGCGATCTTGCGGTAGCGAAAAGCATCCGCGTTTGTCGGTCGCGTGCACGACACCGACAGCACGAGCGCACCCGCCTGCCTTTCGCGCGACTGCAAAAACTCCTCAATTGGAATGTCGCGCGATCCAAAGCCGCCTTGCAGGGCCACCGTGGCATCGAGCGCAAGCAGGGCGACGGTGAAATCGCCATAGGGGTTGGGCGCGAACAGATTGCCGCCCACCGTACCCATGTTGCGCACCGCCGGGCCACCGATCGAACGGGCAGGGGCGTGCAGGAAAGCAAGGTCGCGCTCGCCCAGAATCCGGGCGAAAGTTACACCAGCACCTAGGGTGATCCGCGGGCCGGAGGGGTCGATGCGCGTCAAGGCATGGTCATTGGCGCGCACGACGGTCGAGATCGAGATGTCGCCTTCGTTCAGTGCGCGCATCACCAGCGTGCCGCCGCCGAGATAGCGCGCGTTGCGATCGGACGACAGCGCAGCGGCGGCCTCGCTCGAACTCGTGAAGGTCTTCACCGTCACAGTCATGTTGACACAGCCTCCTTGAGGTGCCGGCGGATCGCGTCGAATCCCGCCTGGTAGATGTCTTCCGCGACCATGTGGGTGATCCGGTCCTTGTCCCCCGGCCGTGTCGAGAAGCGGGATTCCCAGTGCCAGAAGGTGCGGTCGCCGTCCGTGACGGGCAGCAGGCGGACGTGGGCCACGTAGTTGAACATCGGGACCGGCGTATCGAGCAGGCAATAGCTGAAGGTCTGCTCCAGATCCGAGAGCGTCAGCAATTGCTCGCGCAGCTCCGAGCCGTCCTGCAGCTTGAAGCGCCTGACACAACCGATCTTGTCCGAAGCCTGCGCGCGCTCGATCGTGGAGGTCGCGACCGCCGGATGCCAGCGATCGTGCCCGTTGAAGTCGCGCAGCACGGCCCACACGGAGCCGGTCGGCGCATCCAGGATCGTGCTCTTGACGATATGCGGCACGGCGCTCAGCCTCCGAACTGGCGCTTGAGGGCGTCGAAGCCGCCCTGGAACACGCCGCCGCCGATATTCGCGACGAGCTCCGCCTCCCGCTCGGGTGCGCAGTCGAACTCGGCGGTCCATTCCATGAAGGTCTGGTCGCCATCCGTGACCGGCGTCAGCCGAAGCGTCGCGACGTAGTCCTCGACCCCCATCGGGGATTCGAGGATCGAGTAGGTGCAGAACATGTCGTAATCGGACAGGCCGAGCAGCTTTTCCCGGATACGATCGCCGTTGCGCAGGCGAAAATCCCTGACGCAGCCGATCTTGTCGGAGGGCTCGCCGCCCTCGATGCGGCTTTCCGCAATCGCGGGATGCCAGTTCGGCAGACCGTTGAAGTCGCGTACCCGCGCCCAGACGCGATCGTTGCGTGCGTTGACGACGGTTGAGACATAGACCCGGGCCATGGGGCGACCTCAGCTCTTCTTCCGAGGGCTGCGCTCGGCGGTCGGCTCGCCGTCGGACGAAGGCGAGGGCGCAGCGGTCGGCTTCTCGCCGCCGCCGCCGCCCTTGCGCGCGGAGTCCTTGATGCCCTGCATGTCGCGAGCTTCTCGGATCAGGCCTGGCATCTTGGCGAGGCTGCCGCCTTCGACGCCGATGTCCGCAAGAAGCGAGTCGATCAGCGGCGCCTGGACGCGATAGCGCAGCGCCGAGTCGATCACCTCGTCGGTCGCGCTCCGGCCGCCATTGCCGCCATGGCCGTTGCCGTTGAGGCCGTCGACCTGGAGGATGCGGATGCCCTCGATCTTCTCCATCGGCTTGACGCTCTCACGGACGATGCCCTCGATGCGGTCGAGCAGCTTTCTACGGAACAGCGAGTAGCGCGCCTGGTCCGTCAGCACGTTCTCGGCCTCGTTGAGCATACGCTGCGCCTCGGCCTCGACCGCGGCGCGGATCCGTTCGGCTTCCGCGGCAATTCGCGTCTCCTCGGCCTGCTTCTCGGCGATCAGGATCTCCACGGTCTTGCGACGCTTCGCGATCTCGCTCTCGCGCGCGGTAATGACGCGCTCGGTCGCCTCAGTGGCATGCACCCGCGCCTCCTCGGCCGAGGTCTTGGCCGCGGATTCCTCCAACGACTTCAGGTGGATGGCAATCGCCTTCTCCATCAGAACGGTCTCGACCTCCTTCTCACGATTGATTTCAAGCTTGCGCAGCTCGCGCTCGCGGCCGATGCGGGCCTCGTCGAGGCCGCGATCGGAGGCAATGCGGGAGCGCTCGACCTCTTCACGCGCGGCAATCTCGGCTTCCTGCAGCGACTGGACGCGAGCGACTTCGAGCTGTTCGATCGAACGGCGACGTTCGATCCGCGCCGCCTCCAGCGCATGCTCGCGCGAGACGTCCGTGGTCTCGACCTCCTTGCGCGCGACAATCTCGGCCTGCCTGACCTGGCGGTCGGCGTCGATGCGCTCGGACTTCTTGGTCGAGAGCGCGATGACCCGGTCCTCATCCGCGATCTCGATCGCCTTCTTGTGCTCGATGTTGAGGACTTCGCGCTTCCTGGAGGACGTGATGCGCTCGGTTTCGAGCGCGAGATCGACGCCGATGCGCTGCCGCTCGATGGTGTCGCGCCGCTTCAGCTCGGCCGCCTCGAGCACGGCTGTGCGCTCGATCTCGAGCGCGCGTGTGTCACGCTCGGCCTGAATACGCTCGGCTGCAACAGACTTCTCCTGCGCGATCCGCGCGGCTTCGATGGCTTCGCGTGAGGCGATGTCGGCTTCCTCGACGGCGCGGTTGCGGGCGATTTCCAGCGACCGAACGCGTTCTTGTTGGGTGATGCGGGCAGCTTCCGTGGCCTCGCGTGCCGTGACCTCTGCGACTTCCAGCGTCTGATTGCGTTCGATCTCCAACTGCCGGGTATTCTGCTCGACCGCGATGCGCTCGACGGCGAGCCTATGCTCGCGGTCGATGCGCGCCGCCTCGACCGCACGCTGCGCCTCAATCTCGGCTTCCTGGATGTTACGCACCTGCTGGATCTCCAGCGCACGGGTGCGCTCATCGGATGCGATGCGCTCGACATTGACAATCATGGTCTGGGCGATGCGGGCCTTTTCGGTCGTCTCGCGGGCAGCAATCTCGGCTTCGTCCACGGCGCGCGTCCGGTCGATCTCGCGGCGCCGGGTCTCCTCTTCGTTGGCGATGCGGGCGTCCGTCACGACGCGGTCCTGCTGGATACGCGCTTTCTCGATCGCCTCGCGGGCGGTGATCTCAGCTTCCTCGATGGTCTGCATCCGCTCGATTTCGCGCTGGCGCACCTCGCGTTCGGAGGCGATGCGGCTGGTATCGATCGAACGCTGGTTGGCGATCCGGGTCTTCTCGATTTCCTCCCGTGCGAGCAGCTCCTTCTCCTCGATGGTGCGGGTGCGCTCGATCTCCCGCTGACGGGTCTCACGCTCCGAGGCGATGCGGGCCTCGGCGATCGCCTGATCGTTGGCGATGCGGGCCTTCTCGATGGTTTCACGGGCGGAAATCTGCGCCTGCTCGGCTTCGGTCTCGCGCAGGGCCCGCTCGCGTGCGACCTCGGTGCGTTGCAGGGCCCGGCGCATCTCGATGTCGCGCTCCTGTTCGAGGCGCGCCGTCTCGCTTTCGCGTTCGATCTCGAGAGCCTGCCGCTCGGCCTCCAGGTTGCGAGAGCGGATCTTGATCATCGAATCTTGCTCGATGTCGTTGCGCAGCTTGCGCTTGGCCTCGATGTCCTCCATCAGGCGGGTCAGACCTTCGGCGTCGAAGCGGTTCGAGGGGTTGAAGAATTCGAGATCGGTCTGGTCCAGATCGGTGATCGCGACTGACTCCAGCTCGAGTCCGTTCTGGGCGAGGGCCTCTGCCGCGTTTGCCTTGAGGCGGGCGACGTACTCGCCGCGCTGTTCGTGCATCTGCTCGAGGGTCATCTCCGAGGCAACGGAACGAATGGCGGAGATGAATTTGCCGGCGAGGAGGGCGTGGAGCTGTTCGGGCTCCATGGTGCGGCGGCCGAGCGTGGCGGCCGCGATAGACACGGCTTCGCGGGTCGCCTGCACGCGGACATAAAAATCGGCCTCGATGTCGACGCGCATGCGGTCACGGGTGATTACGGCGTCCTGGCGGGAGCGAACGATGCCCATCGGCTGCACGTTCATGTTGACCGGCGTGTAGTCGTGGATGAACGGCAGCACGAAGGCGCCGCCGTTGATCACGACGCGCTCGCCGAGCAGGCCGGTCCGGACGAATGAGGTCTCCTTGGACGAGCGGTGATAGAGCCAGTTCACGATGTAGACGCCGACCACGATCACCACGACGGCGACGATCAGCCAGAGGATCAATTCACCGACCAGAGTCCCTGACATGTTTCTCTCCCTCGACCTTTGGGCGTTATCGCGCGCCGATCGCCTTGAATTTGCGAACCTGATCCGTCAGTGCCCGCTCGACCGGCAGCCGTTCCATCGAGGAGGCGCCGTAGAAGCCGTGGCAATTGCGTGTGTTCCTCATGATGAAATCGGCATCGTCCGGATCGGAGATCGGTCCGCCATGAGCGAGCACCAGAATGTCCGGATTGACGCCGAGTGCGGCGGAGGCCCAGGTGTCGATGTGCGCTGGGCAATCCGTCAGCTTGAGCGCTGTCTGCGCGCCGATGGTGCCCCCGGTCGTCAGGCCCAGATGACAGACGATGATATCCGCGCCCGCGATCGCCATCGCGGCAGCTTCCTTCTCGCTAAAGACGTAGGGCGTCGTCAGCAGGTCCTTCTCGCGCGCCTTTGCGATCATGTCGATCTCGAGCGCATAGGACATGCCGGTCTCTTCGAGATTGGCGCGGAACACGCCGTCGATAAGGCCGACGGTCGGAAAGTTCTGCACGCCGGCGAAGCCGAGCGCTTTCAATTGGTCCAGGAAAAGATCCATGTCGCGGAACGGATCCGTGCCATTGACGCCGGCGAGCACTGGCGTCCTGGAGACGACGGGCAGCACTTCGCCGGCCATCTCCAGCACGATGGCGTTGGCGTCGCCGTAAGCCATCAATCCCGCGAGTGAGCCTCGGCCAGCCATGCGGTAGCGGCCGGAATTGTAGATGACGATGAGGTCGACACCGCCAGCCTCCTCGCATTTGGCCGAAAGGCCGGTGCCGGCGCCGCCGCCGACGATCGGCTCGCCGCGCCTTGCCATGTCGCGGAAGCGCTTCAACAGTGCAGCGCGTTCAAACCGTGCCATCGGTCACCTCGCTAGTCTCCCGCGCGCCCCAATGCGGCCGAACAATGTTCGGAACGCGCTGACAATGGTGGAGGCGAACTCGGGGTCATTGATGTTCTTGGGAACGCGGATAAGCTGACGGATGGCGGTCTGCCGCACGTTGCGCTCCAGCGTGCGGAACAGCGCCGCATCGGCATCCGGATCCCAGAATGGCTGTCCTCGCGCGTCGAGCGCGGAGACGCCGCCCTCGGGCAGGAAGAAGCGCACCGGCCCGTCCATCCGGTTGAGTCGATCGGCGATCCAGTGCCCCATGCGCTCGTTCTCCTCCGCCGTGGTCCGCATCAGTGTGACCTGCGGATTGTGGATGTGGAATTTCCTGCCGCGGTAGCGCTCCGGGATCGTCTCGGGAGCGCCGAAATTCACCATGTCCAGCGCGCCCGCCGAGCCGACATAAGGCACCCGGCTGCGGATGATGGCGCCAAAGCGGTCGTCGGTGGCCGGGAACACGCCACCCATCAGGAGGTCCCCGACCTCCGTGGTCGTGAGGTCGATGACGCCTGCGAGCTGCCCGGAATCGACGAGCTTCTCCATTGAGCGTCCTCCAACGCCGGTGGCGTGGAAAACGAGACACTCGAAATCCTCGCGCAAGTCGGCCGCGATCTTCTGCACTGCCGGCGTGGTGACACCGAACATGGTGATGCCGACCGACGGCAATCCGCTGTCGTCGCGATCCTTCCGTGCATGCTGATCCAGGCGCGCCTTGACCATGCCGGCCAGCGCGTTGGCGCCGTTGGCCAGCAGGGCGCGCGAGATCGAGTTGAGGCCCTGCACGTCGGCGACCGAATGCATCATGGTGATGTCCGCGGGGCCGACATAGGGCCGGACGTCGCCGGAGGCGACCGACGAGACGATGAGCTTCGGCACCCCGACAGGAAGCATCCGCATACCCGGCGCGACCAGTGACGCTGCGCCCGAGCCGCCCGCCGAAATCACGCCGGCAACATTGCTCTGGCGCCGCAGCCAGCTGCTGAAGGCCTCGGCCATCGCGGTGACGGCGGCGCCGCGGTCGGGTCCGAATACCGCCGATCCGCCGCGACCATGGTTCAAGGCGATCTCCTGGGCGGAGACGTCGCTGGCCGCGTGTCTGCCGCTGGTGGAGACATCGACCAATCGGGTTCGCAGGCCTGTCCCGGCGATGATGTCGCGGATGAAGCGGAGCTCCGTGCCCTTGGTGTCGAGCGTACCGACGACGAGCACGACCGGGGGGCCCTGCGTTTGCGTCGCAACCGGTTCGCGCGCTCGCCGTGTGGTCTCGTCGAGACGCATCACCTGTGTCGAGAACGTGCGGGCCGCGGCCTCGATGCGGGCGATCGGCACCGGTTGCGACCAGCGAGTCGGCGGCGTCGGGTTGGAGATGTAGATGCGGATCGCGCCGCCCGGCCGCGTTTGCGGCGGAGAAAGCTTCTCTTCCGTATCCGCCGGCGGCACGTCGAGGTCGAGCTCGAGTCCGGCGTGCATTCCGACGCCGAGCAGGCGCTGCTGCAGTTCGCGATCGGCGGCAAGCCGCACCGAATCGATGATGCGGTTGACGCGACCGTTGACCATGATCGCGACGTTGCCCGACACGGCGGTCGCCACCCCGATATTCTGCTCGATCACGAGCACGGACATGTCGCCGTCCTCGCCAAGCCGTAGCAGCATCTCCTCGACCTGGGCCACGATGACGGGCGCGAGCCCCTCGGTGGGCTCGTCCATGATCAGGAGCCGCGGGTTGGTGAGCAACGCGCGCGAGATCGCGAGCATCTGTTGCTCGCCGCCGGAGAGCTGGCCGCCGCCGTGATCCTTGCGCTCGGCCAACCGCGGAAACGTCTTGTAGATGCGCTCGACCGTCCAGGCGCCGCGGCGCAAGCCGGCGGCAAGCCGCAGATGCTCGTCGACGCTGAGTGAACGCCACAGCCGCCGTCCCTGCGGAACGTAGCCGACGCCGAGTCGGGCTATGTGGGCGGGCGGCTGCCGGGTGATGTCATCGCCGCGGATGCGGATCGAGCCGCCGCTGACCGGCACCAGCCCCATGATGGCCTTGCACAGCGTGGTCTTGCCCATGCCGTTGCGGCCGACGACCGAGAACACGCCGGCCTCGAGCGTCAGGTCCACGCCCTGCAACGCATGCGAATGGCCGTAATAGACGTCCAGGCCGCGGACTTCGAGCGCGGCGGCGGTACGGCGGACCTCATTCATGGCCGCCTCCGAGGTAAAGCTCCTGCACTTCGGGATCGGACTCGATCTCCTGCGGACGGCCTTCCTTGAAGATCCGCCCGTTGTGCATCATCGTGACGCTCTCGACGACGCGCAGGGCCACGTCCATGTCGTGCTCGATGATGATGTAGCCGATATGCGCGGGCAGGGAGGTCAATATCTCGATCAGCTCGGCACGCTCGGTCGGCGACAGTCCCGCGGCCGGTTCATCGAACAGGACGAATCGCGGTGCGCCGGCAAGCGCAAGTGCGATCTCGAGCTGGCGCTGCTGGCCATGCGCGAGTTCGGCAACGCGCTGATCCTTCACGCCCGAGAGATGGACGGCCTGCACGAGATTTTCGGCTGCGTGCATCAACGCATCGTTTTGACCGGGGCGGAGAAACGAGAAGCGCCCCCGTGAGACGCCACGGCAGGCGAGGTAGACATTGTCCTGGACGGTAAGGCCGGGAAACAGCGCGGAGATCTGGTAAGTCCGGCGCAGGCCGCGGCGGATGCGCTCATAGGGCGGGAAGTGCGTGACGTCCTCGCCGAAGAAGCGGATGGTGCCGGAAGAAGGTGGGAAGTCGCCGGTGATGCAGTTGAACAGCGTGGTCTTGCCGGCGCCGTTGGAGCCAAGCACGGCGCGCCGTTCGCCGGGGCGGACGGTAATGGTGATGTCGGTGAGTGCCGCCAGCGCGCCGAACAGACGTGTCACGCCGCGCAGCTCCAGCGCCGCGCCGGCGCCCACGACAGAGAGGCGTTGTGCGACGCTATCCATGGTTGGATCCTTGACTGGATCCTTGGCCAGATTCTCGGCCACGTCGTCCGCTTGAACTTGCCGCGCCGGAGCGTTGGCGGCGGCGCCAGCTCTGCCAGAGCCCGATGACGCCGTCCGAGGACCAGAACACGATGGCGAGGAAGCCGAGGCCGATCAGGAGCCGAAAGCGGTTGCCGTCGAGCCCCAGCTTGACCAGGAAATCGAGTGCGAAAGTGCGCAGCAGCACGAAGATCAGCGCGCCGATAAAGGGTCCGATGGGGCGCGTGATGCCGCCGACGACTGCGATGATGAGAATATCGATGCAGGCTCCGACGCTCACGGATCCCGGCGAAATCTGCCGGTAATTCCAGACCTGGAGTACCCCTGCGAGCGCCGCGACGAAGGACGCGAAGACGTAGGCCGCGACGCGATGCGCATTGACGTTGAAGCCGAGCGCCGCCATGCGGCGGGGATTGTCGCGTACGCCTTGCAGCGCGAGGCCGAATGGCGCGCGGGAGATGTAGTCGACGGCGAAGTAGCACAGCGCGGCTACCGCGAGGACGATATAATAGAACGGAATGTCGGCGCGCCAGTTGACGCCCCAGAAATGCGGCGTGGCAACGGTATTGATGCCAGTATGGCCGTTGAAAATCGCCCAGTTCTGGTTGGTGAAATAATAGAACGCCGCGCCGATCGCGAGCGTGATCATGATGGTGTAGATGCCCTCGGTGCGCACCGCCAGCGCGCCGCCGAGCGTGCCGAAGATGGTCGCGAGCGCAAGCGCCATCGGGACCGCAAGCCACCACGGCCAGCCCAGGCTGATATTGGCGTTGCCGCTGACGCCAAACACCGCGACCATATAGGCGGAGAAACCCGCGATGGTGAGCTGCATCAGGCTGACCATGCCGCCATAGCCGGCAAGAAACATCAGACTCAGCGCCATGGTTCCGAGGATCAGCGTGGTCGCAAAGATCTCGATCAGGAAGAAGCCGTTGGCGATCAGGGGCATGATCAGGAGAATGGCGGCGACGGCCCAGGCCGCCGGATTGTCGATGTCCGGCCATCCGCGCAATCTGGAGCGCTGCACCGCAGTGGCGGGACGAACCGGGACGCGGGCGTCGTGAGCGAGGGACATGTCAGCGCCTCGCCAACAGGCCCCGCGGCCGAATTGCCAGCACCAGAACCATGATCAGGAAGGTCACCACGATGGCGTAGGTCGGGATGTAGACCGAGCCGAGCTGTTCGGCGAGGCCAATGATGAGCGCGCCCAGGGCGGCCCCAGGAATCGAGCCCATCCCACCGACGATCACGACGACGAGGGAGGCGAGCAGGAAGCGGATATCTTCGCCTGGCGAGAGCGACTGGAAGGTTCCGCCGACGACGCCAGCGACGCCGGCGAGGCCGGCGCCGAGCGCAAACACCACCACGAAAACGAGTTGGATCCGTACCCCGGTCGCAGCCAAGATGTCGCGATCGTCGACGCCGGCGCGGATGATCATGCCGATGCGCGTGCGGTTGAGCGCCAGCCACATCGCCATGCCGATCACGACGGAGGCGGCGAAGATCACGAGTCGAACCAGGGGATAGCGGAGATAGACCGGCTCGCCTGAGGATTTGATCGCGGTGACCAGCGGCAGCTCTACAGGTCCGATCAGCCAGTTCGGGGTCTGGATCTGATAGAAATCGCCGCCGCAGGCCCACAGCATCAGATCGGCGAACACGATCGAGAGTCCGATGGTCACCATGGTCTGGCGCAGGTCCTGGCCTTCCATACGGCGGAAGACGAGGACCTGGAGCAGGACGCCGACCAGTGCCGTCAGGACGAAAGCGACGATGAAGCTGAGGACCCATGAACCGGTAGCGGCGCTGATGGCATAGCCGACATAGCCGCCGAACAAATAGAGCGAACCGTGCGCGAGGTTGACGTTGCGCATCAGGCCGAAGATCAGCGTGAAACCGCTGGCGACGAGGAAATAGAGACCGCCGAGCGTGATGCCGTTGAAGAGGGCGTTGAGGAAGACCCGCTTGCGGCCGAACGCATCTTCGACGCCCTGCGGCCACACTGCGAAAACCAGCCAAAGCGCCACCGCAATCACGATGATGACAATCAGTGCCCAGGCAGGATGGCGCTCGACAAAGCGGGTCATGATCGCCGCTCCGTCTTCACGTCACCCCATCTCTCACCCCGCAAGCGGGGCGGAGAGGCACGCAGACCGTTGCCGGCCGCAAGCCCTGCCATGAACGTGCGCTCCCTATTGCGCGTGATCCTCTTTTCGGGATCGCGTTTGGCGCATCCTAATGCGGCCGTAAGGGAGGTGTTTGATCGTGAGTATCTTTTCGCGTGCGGTCAGGCGCGCAAAACCTTGGCCGCGCGGCGATAATCGGTCGGCGCCATGCCGACATTGGCGGCGAAGAAGCGGGTGAATCCGCTCTGCGACGAGAAGCCGAGATCGAAGCCGATATCAGCGATCGGCGCTTCGCTCGCCACCAGCGCCTCCAGCGCCTGCTCCATCATCAGCGTGTTGAGATAGAGGTGTGGCGTGACGCCGGTCTGGGTGCGGAAGAGCCGGTAGAAATGCGGCCGCGACAGGCCGGATTCGCGCGCGATGGTGTCGAGCTCGATCTCGGCGCCAGGACTCTCCGACATCATCTTGATGCACTTGCGCACGCGAAAATCAGTGATGGAACCGTTTGTGCGCGGATCGCGCGCGGTCGCCGCCTGTTGCCAGCTTTCGTCATAACAGATGTCGATCAGGCTTCTCAGCTCGCCATCGAGGCTGTTGAGCGAGGGAGCGCCGCACACGAGGGCGGCTGCGTGCCTGATATGCTTGTCCAACGCAACGGACCGCGTGAACTGGGTGCGGCCGAAGCGCAGGCGATCGGCGCCGGGCGCATCGGGCGCAAACCACTCCGCATTGACGTAGAGCACGAAGAAAACGGCACCGCCGTCGAGATCGGACGGCAGGAAATTATGCGGCTCCCACGGATTGACCGCGACGACGGAATCTTCGGTGAGCTCGTAGCGTCCGTCGCTGACATCGATGCATGCGGAACGCCCGCCGACATGGAAGATCAAATGACCTTCGCGATGTGCGTGGATGTTGAAAGGGCGGTTCAACTGATAGACCGTCGCCCGACCAAAGCGGCCGTGGAAGACGGCGAGCGCCCGGCTCATGCCTCTCCTCCCAAAAGCTCTTGGTATTTTTTGGTAGCGTTCAACAACCGAGGAGAGAATGCAAGGGCGCACGTGTCGCGCTTCTGGCAAATCTCTCCCCGGCCGGTCATCGTTCGCGAACGAGACTAGGTCAGTATTTCTTACATTCCGGTACTGTGCGGCTCGGTAAACCGATTTTGGCGAACACCGCGGGATCGTAGCCCAGCGTTTGGTTGACGTTCGGGATCACGTTCACGACCTTTGAGAACAGCGCGCCCTTGCCGTCGTCGACGACCTCGGTGACGAAGTTGGTGCCGATCGCCTGGCGGTTGGAGTCCAGCTTGATCTTGCCGTTGGGTGCGTCGAGTTCGATCTTGGCAAGCGCCTCCTTGTACTTGGCCTGATTGTTGGAGAGATCTCCGTTGACCTGACGCAGCGCCAGGATCAGCGCCATGGTCGAGCCATAATAGTTGGTGGCGAGCAGCGATGGGCTCGGGAAGCGCTTGTTGGGCGGGAAGGCGTCCTGATAGTCCTTCACGAACTTCTGCCAACTCGGGTTCTCCCAGGTGTCGGCCTGGCCGCTCGCGGCCAGCGTGCCGATCAGGGCATTCTTGGCGTTTCCCTTGGACGACAGGATGGTCTGGTCGATCATGATCGAGCCGCCCATCAGATGCGCCTTGCCGCCGGCCTGCTGGTATTGGTTCAGGAAGTTGACGGCGTCGGCGCCGCCGAGGCCGAGATAGATTGCGTCGACGTCGTCGGGCAGTGCGGCGATAACCGAGGCAAAGTCCTTTGTGCCAAGCGGCACCCATTGCCGGTTGGTGACCTGTCCGCCAGCACCGCAGAACTCGAGCACGAGGCCGAACACCTGCGTATAGATGAAGGAGTAGTCTTCGCCGACGGTCGCGATCTTGCGATACTTCTTTTGGTCATAAGCGTATTTGCCGAGGCCCACCTGCCACTGCGCGCCGTCCATGTTGTAGCGGAAAAAGTTCGGAGCCGGATCGACATAGGTCGTTTCCTGGGCCCCCGAGGCGGCGTTGATGAAGGTCAGTTCGGGATGGGTCTTTGCAAAATTTTTGACCGCGATGCCTTCGTCGCCAGAGAGCGGCGACAGCAGGATCTGTACCTTGTCCTGCTCGATCAGCTTGCGCACGGCTCGTACGGCGGAGTCCGGCGTCGCGTCGGTCGAGGCGATGACAAATTCGAGTTCCTTGTCGCCGACCTTCTTTCCGAGGACGTTGAGGGCCGTCTGGAAGCCGCGGATGCCGTCCTCGCCGAGCACGGTGTAGGTGCCTTCGAGCGTCGCGGTGACGCCGACCTTGATCTTCTCCTGTGCGAAGGCGGTGCCCGAAAGTAACAGGCTGCTCAACGCGATCAGTCCTAGACTGCCTTTCAACATTGCTCTGCTCCCTGGGCGTTCTTGTCACTGTTTTTCACCGCGCCTGGACGCGCCCGCCGCGCGGTGCGGCGTTCGGACAAGGCCAACGGTTCTTGAAATGGAGGCTAACTGAACTCCGATGCAGCGCACGTGCCGGAGCCGCGCGCGGCTTAACGGGCAGTCTCATTTTGAATGCTGCGTCGCGATTAACATCGCAGTGCAACAGGCGTCAGGCTTCCCGAATTTGCACCCGCCAGCCGCATGGCGGTCGCGGACTGCCGCCGTGTGAAGGGATCGCTCGAATAGAGGAGAAATCAATCGTAGGCGTTGCGTGATTTCGCCGCGCGCGGCACTCGCTGGTCATACGTTGTGGCAGGCGATCGTCCGACCGTCCGCACCGACAGATCGAAGTTGTGGCACATCGACGAGACAGCGATCGCTGGCCATTGGACAGCGGGGCGCATATGCACAGCCGTGCGGTCGCGTGAAGAGGCTTGGCGGTTCACCCATTTCGATCGCGCCCTGGATCCGTTCCGATGGATCGGGCTTCGGAATTGCCGCCACCAACGCGCGCGTATAGGGGTGGAGCGGATGATCCAGGACCGTCCGCGTCCCGGCCTGCTCCACGATCCGGCCCATATACATGACAGCAACGCGGCTGCTGATCTGTCCGATCACGCCAAGGTCGTGCGAGATGAAGAGCATCGACAGTCTCAATTGGTCACGCAGATCCATCATCAGGTTGAGCACTTGGGCCTGCACGGAAACGTCGAGGGCCGAGACCGGCTCGTCGGCGACGATGATGGACGGCGTGGGAAGAATGGCGCGTGCAATTCCGACCCGTTGCCGTTGCCCGCCACTCAGTTCGTAAGGGTAGCGAGCGGCGAAAGACGGGTTCAACCCGACGGCCGTCAAGGTGGCGGCTATGGCCGCGCTGCGCTCGGCGCGGCTCTTGAAGATGCCGCTGATGTCGGCCGCCTCCGCCACCGAATCTCCAATTGCGCGCCGCGGGTTGAGCGATGCATTGGGATCCTGGAAGACCATCCGGACGCTCAGACGCATCTCGCGGAGGCCGGAGCCGCCGGCTCCGATCAATTCGGTTCCCTTCAAATTGATGTTGCCGCTGTCGGGCTGGACCAGCCCGACGAGGGTTCGGCCTAGCGTGGTCTTGCCGCAGCCGGATTCGCCCACGATCCCGAGGACCTCGCCTTCCGCCAGCGACAGCGATACACCATCCACCGCCTGCACCCGGTATTTCCGACCGGCTCGCCTGGCACTGAACGAGACCATCATGTCCCGGACCTTGAGGATGACATTGCCGCTCATGGCAGCCCCCCGCCGGCCAGCGGAAATGCGCAGAGCACCTCGTGTCCTTGGGAGGCCTCCAGGCGGGGAGGGGGCGCCACGCGGCACTCATCGCGCACCGCTGCGCAACGCAAGGCAAACACGCAGCCGGCAGCGACCGTACCTGGCAGCGGCGGCTGACCAGAAATGGTTGGCAGCCGGCGCGCGCCGGAGTTTCGCGACGGCATGCAATCCATCAATCCGCGGGTGTAATGATGACGCGGTGCGCCGAACAGCGCACCGACTGAAGCGGTTTCCACGATCCGGCCGGCGTACATGACAGCGACGCGATCGGCGAGCTGCGCAATGACTCCCATGTCGTGGGTGATGAACAATATCGCCATATCCAGCCGATTGCAGAGCTCGCGCAAGAGCCCGAGAATCTGAACCTGTATGGTGACATCGAGCGCGGTGGTCGGTTCATCGGCGACCAGCACCTGTGGCCTGCAGGCCAGCGCAATCGCGATCATGACCCGCTGGCGTTGGCCTCCGGACAACTGATGCGGATACGCGGACAGCTGCATTTTGGGGTCGGGCATACGTACCAGTTCGAGCAGTTCGCGCGCACGGACCAGCGCCGCCGCGCCCGAAATTCCCTCATGCACGCGCACGGCTTCGGCGATCTGATCGCCGATCCGACGAACAGGGTTGAGTGAGGTCATCGGCTCCTGAAAGATCATTGCCATGCGGCCGTGGCCCGCTTCGACACGTTGCCAGGGCTGCAGCTGCGTTACGTCGCAGCCCTCCAACAGGACCCGCCCGGCGCGAACCCGAGGACCGGGCTGCGGCAGCAATCCCATGACCGCAAGCGAGGTCATGCTCTTTCCGCAACCGGACTCGCCGACGAGACCAAGGATCTCGCCCTTGGCCAAGCCGAAGGACACGCCCGCGACGATGTCGACCGGCGAGGTTTCCGGCCCCACTGACACCGTAAGGTCGCAAACTGTCAGCACGGCCTAACCCTTCTCACCAAAGACCTGACGGAATCGCGGATCGAGTCGATCGCGCAATGCATCGCCGACCAGGTTCAGAGAAAACGCCGTCGCCACGATCATCATGCCCGGAAAGAAGAGCAGCCACGGAGCGCGCGTGACGAAGGTCCGCGATTCCGCCAGCATATTGCCCCAGCTCGGAATGTCCGGCGGGGCGCCGAGGCCCAGGAAATCGAGTGAAGCCGCGCCGAGCTGCGCGAACGCGAAGACGAAGCTGGCCTGCACGAGAAGTGGTGAGACCAGGTTCGGCAAGATGTGCCGACTGATGAGCCATGCCGCTCCGGCGCCCATGCTGCGCGACGCCTCGACATAGGTTTCCGCGCGCAAGCGCAGTGTCAGTCCGTAGACGATCCGGGTCGTCGTCGTCATGTAGCCGATCCCGATGGCCAGGATGACGGTGGCCACACTCGGGCTCAAGATGACAATCAGGCCGAGTGCGAGAAGCAGAGTCGGGAAGGCCATGAGCACGTCGACCATGCGCATCAGCAGGTGACCCAGCCGCGGGAACAGAGCGGAAAGTACGCCGGCCGGAACGCCGGTCGCGAGAGCGAAGACGACCACGCCCGAGCCGATCAGAAGTGCCATGCGTGCTGAATGAATGGTGCGCGACAGGGTATCCCGGCCGAATTGGTCGGTGCCGAACCAGTGGGTCACGTTCGGGGGCGTCAGGCGGATCAGCGGATCGATGGCATACGGATCGTAAGGCGACAGCCAGGGTGCGAAGATCGCGGCGAGCACGGTCGCCAGAAGGACCCCGAGCCCGGCCAGCGCGATCGGACGGGCGATGAACGGCTTGAGCCACAAAATCACGCTGTTGCTGCTCATTGAAGTTCAACCCGCGGATCGAGCAGACGATAGCTCAGATCGACGATCAAATTGATCAGGAGATAAACCACCACGATGACCAGGATGACGCCCTGGATCACAGGGTAGTCTCGACGAAGGATCGACTGAACGACGAGGCGGCCGATGCCGGGCAGGGCAAAGACGGTTTCGGTCACCACCGCTTCGGACAACAGTGCGGCGAAGGTGAAGCCGAAGGCCGAGACGACCGCCAGCAGTGCATTACGCCAGATGTGACGACGCACGACCTGCCACGGCCTAATTCCCTTTGCACGCGCCGTGCGCACGTAGTCCTCCCGGGAGACGTCGAGCATGCTGGCGCGCGTCAGCCGCAGGATCAAAGCGGCATTCGGAGCCGCAAGCGCCAGGCTGGGGAGGACGAGATAGCGGAGATTGACGACACCGCCTTCGAAGATCGACGGATAACCGGAGCTCGGAAACCAGCCGAGCCAGGCGGCGAAGATCAGGATCAGATAGAGCCCGACCCAGAACGTGGGTATCGAGGCCATCAGCATCGCCCCACCGGACAATCCCTGGTCGAGCCACGTGCCGTGCCGGACCGCCGCAATCATGCCGATCGGCACGCCGATGACCGCAACCCAGATCATCGTCATGGTGGCGAGCAAGATGCTGGTCTCGGCGCCATCGGCAATCACCGACAGCACGGGCGCCTGGAAGAAGATCGACCGCCCGAGGTCGCCCTCGAGCACATGGCCGGCCCAAGTGAGATATTGCAGGATAATCGGCTGGTCGAGACCGAGCTGGTGTCGCAAGGCGTCGATCTGGTCGGGAGTCGCGGTATCACCGAGCAGAACATAGATCGGGTCACCCGGCACGATATGGATGAACGCGAAGATGATGATGGACGCTGCCAGCAGCGTCACCGCCGTCGTTCCTGCGCGCTTGAATGCGTAAGACCACATGTGATTGGGCGCCTGATCAGCGGCAACGATGCGCGCCGGCGCCGGCGCTCGACAGTCCTCGCGGCCTCATTGCCCGTCCTTATTTCGTCGACACATTCCAGAACACGGGACCGTTGGGGTTGAGCCCCTTGAGCTTGGGAGACGCAATGTCATAGGTGTAGGCATCGCCTACTTTCATCACCGGTACCTGCTCATAGATCAGCGACTGGATCTTGTCCCATGTCGACTTGCGCGCGGCTGGATCGGTCGTGTTGATCAACTCTGCCCGAAGCGAGCCGATCTCGGGGCTGTCCCACCAGCCGGGATAGCTCGCATTCAGGAACGTGAGCAGCAGCGGGTCGGGCGCGAAGGAATGGTGGGTGACGAAGATGTCCCACTGTTCCGGCTGGCCGCGCATCTTCAGAAGGGTCGCCCAATCGACGACCATCATCTGAACATTGATGCCGGCGTCGGCCAGCTGGCGGGTGAAGACAGAGGCTTCATCATAGTGTGCCTGGTAGTTCGTCGAGACCAGCAGGCGGATCGGCGTCCCCGTGTAGTCCGCCTCCTTTGCGAGCTCCTTGGCCTTCTTCGGATCGTGCGCACTGTAATTGGAGGCGCCTTCGGTCGAGTACCAGGGTGTGCCGTTTGGAAAGATCGATCCTTCGGCATTCCACAGGTCCTTGGGACCGAAGGCGACGCGTAGTGCCTGCGACTTGTCCAACGCGGTCTGGATGGCGCGGCGGAGCTTGTAATTGTCCTTCAAGATTCCCTGCTTCGAGTTCATGAAGAAAAGGCCGAAGATCGGCGCGTTGGTACGCTGCACCTGAACTGATGGATCTTTGCTCAGGGACTCGTACAGATCGCCGGAGATCATTTCCGCGTAGTCGTAGTCGCCCGCCTGCACGCCGCTCACGCGCGTGCCGACGTCAGGCACCGGAATGAACCGGATCTTGTCGAAGCTCGCAACGCGGGCGCCGGCGAAGCCGTCCCCCTTTTCCTTGACTGGCTTGTAGCCCTCGAACCTCTCCACCTCGACATAGCGGTTCGGCCGCCACTCCACGAACTTGTAGGGTCCGGTGCCGATATAGTCCTTTTGCTCGATCGGCCGGTTTCCCGCTTTGGCGGCTATGTCTTCCGGATAGATCGCAAGGCCGCCATTGACGTCCGCAATGAGAGCCTTCCAGGCGCCGTTCGGCGCGGACAATTTCAGCGTGACTTCATACTTTCCGGTCGCCTCGACCGAGGTAGCCGCCGCCATCAGGAGCTTGCCACGCGCACCGAAACTGCCCCATCGCGTCATCGAGGCGACCACGTCCTTGGCGGTCATCTCCTTGCCGTTGTGGAAGAGGACACCTTCGCGGAGCTTGATGACGATGGTCCGACTGCCGTCTTCCGTGCGATCGCTCTCGGCCAGAATCGGACGCGGCGTATAGGTCGAGTCCAGGGCATACAGGGTCTCGAAGATGTGGCGGCCGATGACCGATGCGACGTCGGCTGTCGTCAGCATGACATCGAGCGGCGGCGGTTCTCCGATGGTGGCTTCGCGGAGCAGGGTGGCGGCATTGGCCTGCGCAATCAAAAACGACGCAGTGGCCAGCCCCATGACGCCACGCATCAAGACACTTGGACCGTATCTCATGATCGCCCTCCCGCCTTGTTGAACCGCCTGCTTCCCGGTGCAGGGGATGTGCCTTTCAGCTGTTGGGCTGATGGCACGCTATTGATTGTTCGAAAGTTACATACACAATTTGACAATTATCAAGCGGAAAATGCTGTTCTTGATGGGGCATGCCGATATACGTTTGGTCGATGCTGAAGGTTTCTTACGGCAGCTTCTTGCCAAGGGCGCAGGTTGATCTGACCTGGGAAGGGCGGGCAATGGCGCGTGCAAAGCGAAATCATCCGGCGAGAGCCGTTGGTACAGCGATCTCGAAGCCGTCGGGCGACGACAATGTCGTGGCCGGCGACATCATCTCCCTCATCAGGCAAAGCGCTCCAAGCCTCAGCCCCTCGGAGCAACGCGTTGCCACGGTGCTGCTGGCCGATATGGAGTTTGCCGTTCACGCCAGCAATTCCGAGTTGGCCCGTCGGGCGCGCGTCAGCGAGCCGACGGTAACCCGGTTCAGCCGCTCCGTCGGTTGTCGGGGCGTCCGCGACCTCAAGGTGAGGCTGGCTCAAGCAATGGCGGTCGGGCGGATTTACGTTGAGCTTCCCCCGCATGTCGGGACCGATCTGGCGCGCCCCGCGCTCTGGCGGTCGGTGTTTCAGGAAATTCGCCGTGCAATTGCCGCCGCCGAGGAAGGACTTCGCAAGGAAGACATCGAGAGGGCTGCCGAAGCTATCTCGCGCTGTTCGAAGCTTGCCGCGTTCGGGGTTGGGGGCGGTTCCACTCTTGCGGCGGCGGAGGTTCAGAACCGGTTCTTTCGTCTTGGGGTTGCCGTCTCGCATGCCTCCGATCCGAGCTTGATGCGGATGATCGCCGCGACCCTCGGACGGGATGATGTCGTCGTTGCCATCTCGACCACCGGTGCAGCGAACGCGGTGATCGAGGCAGCCAGTATCGCCAAGCAATACGGCGCCTTGGTCGTCGCAATTACCAAGCCGCAAAGCAGGCTGGCCTCGATCGCCGATATTGCGCTCGGCGTGCACGTGCCGGAAGCGCCCGACGCGCTCAAGCCGACGGCGTCGCGCTATGCATTTCTCGCCACCATCGATCTGCTCGCAGCGTCAACCGCCTATTGCAAGCCGCTCGAAGCCCAGGCACGCATGCGGCGGATCAAATACGAGTTGCTGAAGGGAAGCGACGGGGACGCCAAAGGGCCGCTGGGAGACTGAAAAATCTCCCAGTGGCCCGACGAGGATTTGTTCGGTGCATCGCCGCTCGCATGTGGCAACGTCCATCGCGCTCCGAAACCTGAACAGTACATGCTGCAGAAAAATCGTCCGGCAGGATACGATGTTCAGAGCCGGCTACGACGGCTATCAGCGACAGACGTAGCTGCCATTGACCAGAACGCGGACACATCCCGTACCGACAGCGGCTGCACCAACTGCTGCGCCGCCGACGACCGCGCGCCTGGTGGTGCGCCGTGCTACGCCGGCGACTGATACGGGCGTCAAGGGCCGCCCGACCCGTGCTTCAGCCCGGCCGAGCGAGAGCGAAAGGCCTTCGTCCACCGACCAGTCCATCGAGCCGGACACTCCGAGGGCGACCACGGCAACTGCGAGTGATAATTTTGTGACCAAACCAAGCTTCATAATAGTCTCCGCCTGTGAGAGTGAATTTGGACGCTCCATGGACTGGGGCTCGGACCATTGATCAAGATCAAGGAACCGTCGAAATCGTAAGCTGGTAACCGAAGGCGAACCACCAGAACGATTCAGTCGGGTTCGGGTACATGCGTCACCCTTTTCGCCTCGTTTTTACTTCTGTATGCAGAGCGGCCTCAGTGTCTCGTCGCTGCTGCGCGCTTTCGCGTATTCCATCAGCGCCGTCCGGGCTGCTTCGCAACGCTCTGCGCTTGAAAATTCTTGTGTCGATATGACGGCGCCATTCGCGACGCCGAGCCAGCTGATGACGACCAGAACATAGGTCACGGTATCCTCCCCCTCAGCCGTCGATCTCCTGAGCTCAGATTAGCGCGACAGGCGGCTTAATGAGCGCCGCCCATCGCGCCATCATCAAGCTCTATTGGCACACGTACATGATGCCATCGCCGCCCTTCACCAACGAGCCTGGGACGCAACCGATGCCGTTGCGCGCCGCATAGTCGGTCCAGCCGCTATAGCCATAGCTCCACGGTCCGCCGAAGTAATAGGCTCGCACGGCGTACCAGGGCAGACCCTCGTTAGTGTAGTAGTGTCCGCGATAATAGGGAGTGACGTACAACCTCGTCGCCGCTTGCGCCTTGTCGAGCCCCAGCGAAACTCCGCCTTGATCGGTCCAGCCGATGGACAGCGTCGTGCCGCATACGAGCGCGGCGACGGCAACGGCAATCTTCCTTGCGCTTATCGACTTCATGGACGTTCTCCAAAAATGAACTTCAACGCCACCACACCAACGCAGCACCAGGGCGGCGGCTTGCTTTAGATCAAGGGATTCAACAAATCGCATCTGCTTCGTCTTCGATTTTACCGGGTCAAGTTCAGATCGAGTTAAGGGAATCTGGATGACGACGCTTTGACGTCCGACGAGTGCAGCCCGCCGGGTCGCATCGGAAAGCATGCTGTCACGTGGTGCACCGGCTCTCTCCATACTTGAGCCATGTATGCAATCGTGCGAACGCTTCTCGCTGGAATGCGTCAGGCAGTCGGTGACAAGCTCCGAGGCGGTATGACGCGTTTGGATCTACTTTTCATCATTTCTGCCGTTTGGTTCGCAGGCTCGTGTTGCGCCGCGACCAATTTGTTGAAGGCGAAGAATAACCGGGCGGTGATGCCGCCTTTCAATTGGTGCTCATCAGGAAGCATCTCGGCGGCCAGCCGTGACCAGCTTCTTGCCTCGGCCATCCAGACCGTTTGGTTTGCCGGATCCTGGCTTGCAAGCTGCCGGCAAAGTGCTGCGCGCGAACTCAGCTCGAATTGACTCATCATCGGCCCTCCCTGCCAGAAGCTCGATGTACACGGTGAGAATTCTGCGTTGCGTGCCACACCTCTGCAATTGCCCTTCCGGTCATTGTACCAAGGGGCAGGTCACGGCCACTGACCAAGCCGTGCGATACTATGCGAGGCCGTGTTGCGATAGTTCAATTCGTTGATCTGGCTCAAGCGAAGCCGCGTTCGGACGCGGTGAATATTCGCCTGCTGCAGCGTGCGTGCGCTTACCGACGAAGCGCCGCCATGCCTCAGCAAGTGCTTCACCAGGGGCGCGCCGCGGCAGAAGCGGCGGCTCGATTTAGGCAGCCATGCCATGCAGGTTGCATTGCTTCGCCAATTCTGCCGCCGTGGCCCGTTGCTTGCCCGGCGAAGATCTGCGGCGGCAATGGCGCCGACAATGCCCATCTCACGATATCTGCTCTATGTCGGCAGTACGTTGCTCGCGATGCTCTTTGTTGTGGACGCACTGGTGCCGGATCGGCCCGCCATCCACGGTGGAGCTGCGCGCTCCGCGACCATCCGCATCCATTCCGATTGGAAATTACCCGAGCGGGTCGTTCTCGACACTAGCCTGCCGACGATTGTCGCAACCGACATCGCCAGGGTCGAGCTTGGTATCCTGCCCGGCGCCGACGTCTCACAGAGGCGCGCTCGCGAGGCCTTTGCTCAGCTAGGAGCCCCCGATGCCGAACGACCACCAGCGCGTCCGTCGACAAAGGCTGATGTGAAGCCGCAGCGCCAAAACAAAAGTGCGAGGAGGCACATCGAAAAAAATATCCGGCTCGTCGCGCGGCCGCCGCAATACGGCTGGTTCGGCAACCAGGTTTGGTGAGCGTCTCCTATCGTCGCATCTTCGGAGTGGGGCGCCCGCCATTGATACTATCAACGAGTGCACGTCGAGGCATTGCCCAATCAAACGTCCTTGAAGATCGGGAGTAACTGACATGAGTGAAACGTCGAGGTCTGAGCGAATCGATCGTCGCCGGGCTCTTTCGTTGCTCGGATGGGCCGCGGTACTCGGATTGGCGACCTCCGGAACGTTCCTGTTCGGAGCAGAAGCGCCGGCGCAGACGATCGGCATGGAGCGACGCCAGGAGAGGCGCGGAGCCCGCCACGAGCGGCGTCAGGAACGGCGCGCGGGCCGGACTGAGCGCCGTCAGGAAAGGCGTACAGGGCGCACGGAGCGCCGTGAAGAGCGGCGCAATTAGGACGCCGACATGACCTCACCGATTATCGTTCGCCGGCAGATGTCTGCTTGATCGCGATCCGGAAGCTGGCGGATGCCGCAGACCTGGTACGTAACATTCGAGGTGCACAAGCGTGGGACCTTGCCGAAGCGGCGAAGTCCACGGGAGACACGCACATTCGAGAGCGAAGCCGAGGCGCGGGCTTTCGCGCGAGCGAAGTTCAATGAGGGATTGATCGTGTTTGCAGGCACGCTCAATCCCTTTTTGCCGCGACGGCTGATTCTCTCGAGCGATATCCCGTCCTGGATAGAGCAAGACCGAGGCGACGAGGTTGCCGGCCACGATGCCAAGCGCGACCCGGAGAAATAGGCAGCATGTCTTGGTGCTCATGCCGATGTCGCGTCGAAATGTCTTGAGTGTTGCCATTATGGCACGTGGAGTTTGTGGCGTCGCCCGTAGAGTTTCAGCTGGAAGTTGGGGGATGATTGCAGTGCAACAAGCCGCCGATCGGGCAATCAAAAGCGGCCGGCAAGGAGAGAGCATGATGAAAAGACTTCTACTAGCAACCGTTGGTCTGGTGGCGCTGTGCACGGCGGGGACCGCCATGGCTGCCGATATGGCCGTAAAGGCGCCTCCACCGGCACCGATCATTCCGATCTACAATTGGACGGGGTTCTACATCGGCGGCAATGGTGGCTGGGCGCAGAACCACAACTGCGTCGATTTCCTTGACGCGGCTGGAGTCGCCGTCGCCTCTGGCTGCCGCGATCGTTCCGGTGGTGTCATCGGTGGCCAGCTCGGTTATCGCTGGCAGGCCAGCCAGTGGGTGTTTGGTCTGGAGGCTCAGGGCGATTGGGCGGATCTCAGCAACCAGCGCGTCAGCCTGTTCAATCCGGCGCTCTCCACGCGCGCCAAAACGAGCGCCATCGGCCTCTTCACCGGCCAGATCGGCTACGCCTGGAATGCGTCACTGTTCTACGTGAAGGGTGGCGCTGCGGTAACAGACAATCGTCTCAGCGTGCTTGATACTGCGTCCGGCGCCGAGCTCGCGGCGCAAAGCGCAACCCGCTGGGGTGGTGTCATTGGTGTCGGATACGAGTATGGCTTCACCCCGAACTGGTCGGTGGGGCTCGAATACGACCATCTGTTCATGGGGCATCGGAATAATTCGTTCACGGCCGCCGATCCGCGCCTTGCCGCTTTTGTAAACGACCGGATCACCCAGGACGTGGATATGCTCACCGTGCGCTTCAACTACCGCTTCGGAGGGGCCAACCCGGTCGTCGCGAGGTACTGAACTCTCCCGGTCTGATGTCTTCAGGGGGCCGGCAGTCATGTCGGCCCTCATTTTTGTGGTCTCATCGTGCAAGCCAGTCAGCGTCTGCCGGCGCGATCGACCGGACCGCCGCGGTTGGTCGGAGTGCCGGACCGCACTGCTTCTCGTGCGGCAGCGCGCGCGACGGGACGCACTCCCAAGACGACGCCCGGTCTTGCGACGCAATGCGCGGGCTAGTCCACATATTGGCAATATACGGCCGCGTTGGCGCTTTCAGGACTCGCGAAGACGAGCCCGGGCACCAAGAGCGCGTGCTCAGGAAAATCCGGGGCAGATCTACCAGCCGGAATAGTAGCTCCGCCTCGCATAGTAGCCGCTATAACCGCCATAGCTACCGTAGGCGCTGTAGGCACTGGGCGGACAATATTCATAGCCGTATCCTCCGCCGTAAGAGGAGTATCCGCCGCGTAGGAAGGATATGCACCATAGTAGCCGGAGCTTGCGATCGCGCCACCCACGACAGCGCCCGCAACCACCGCGCCGGCGCCCCAGCCACGGTAGCCTCGATATCCGTAACCTCTGTAGCCATATCCGGCGCCGCGATAGCCCAAACCACGATAGCCCAATCCCGCTCCGCGGTAGCCTCCGCCCCATCCGCCGCGATAACCCCAGCCTCCGTAGCGCACTTTCACCACGTCATTATCGAGCGTGGCTCTCATGGCGCCGACGTTGGTCGGCAAGGGCGCTGCTTCGCTTCCGGCTACAGAAATCATGGTGGTCGCGACAGTAAGAATTGCTGGAAATGCTCCTTTGATGAACCTCATCATATCCTCCACTGGTTTAAATCTCGACTGACCGGCGAGAGAAGAATTCCGTCACGCCGGCGGCACGACCGCGCACATGAAATGTTTGCGGTCGTTACCGGCTTGGCCTTGATTTGAATCAACGAGCGAGCTTGGAGGCCGTGAGCGGCTCCGGCCGGTCACGGGCCCGCTTGCCCGAGGCGCGGCACCAGATGGATCGTCCTTAGGTCGCAGAGCGCGGCGGGCTTGAAGAACCTGCGAATATAGCGAACATTAATCGCAACGGCTCGATCTGCATATCGTCGACACTTGCATAGTGGAGCGGCCTGATGATCACAGTTCCAGAACTGGTGTCGCAAGCTCTGGGCGCGTTTCTGACGACGGAAACCAAGGACCGGTTCGGCGCCTCGCATGCCGGCCTGACCGAATTGCTTCCATTTGCAGCCAAGCTCACGATGGAGTGCATCGGCAACAGCGATGCTCTCTATCACAACATCGAGCATACGTTGCTCGTGACCCTTGCCGGGCACGATATCCTGACAGGCCGCGCGCTGCTCCGGCCCACCACGGCAAACGACTATGCGAATTTCATTCTGGCGTGCCTTGCCCACGACATCGGATACGTCCGCGGCGTCGTTCAGGGCGATGAGGACGATCTGTTCATCGCGGACGTCACCGGCAACACGGTTCGTCTGCCGCGAGGATCGTCCGATGCGGCTCTCGCGCCATACCATGTCGATCGGTCGAAACTGTTCGTGCTGGAACGGTTGGATTCCGTCGAGCAGGTGGATGCCGATCGGGTCGCTCGGGCGATCGAATATACCCGGTTTCCTTACACGATGTCTTCGAATGACAGCCTCATTGAAGAGGAGGGATTGCTGTTGCGGGCCGCCGATCTCATCGGTCAGCTCGGCGATCCCAACTATCTGAAGAAGTCCAACGCGCTGTTCTACGAGTTCGAGGAGATCGGACTCAACAAGACCTTGGGCTACGCGACGCCAGCGGACATCGTTTACAAATATCCACAATTCTATTGGAGTAACGTAGCTCCCCAGATCCAACCGGCGATACGTTATCTCAACGTGACGTCTCGAGGCCGGCAATGGATAGCGAGTCTCTACGGCAACGTATTTCGGGCCGAGCGTGAGCTGACTCTCTCCGGACCGCAGCCCTAGACCGGACCACAGCCCTAGAAGAGGCTCGACGCTTGATCTGGATCAAGCGCGCGGCGTGAGAGCAGGGGCTAGTTCGCCTCAGCATGCGCGGCATGACTGAAGGCGCGTCCGTGAAAACACTCCGTCAGATATTCTCTGGAGACGAGATCATCCAGCTTTTGATCCGGCTTGGATTGCTCGGGCTGCTGCTCGTCTGGGCGCTCCTCCTGGTCCGTCCATTCATCCCCATATTGGCCTGGAGTGTCGTGCTTGCTGCTGCGCTGAACCCGGTTTTTCGGCGCCTCAGCGACATTCTCGGTGGGCGGCCGAAGCTTGCGGCGACGATCCTCACGCTCGTCAACCTGGCTGTGGTGATCGGACCGGCGACCTGGCTGGGCATGGGCGCGGTCGACGGGATCACCGATCTTGCCGCCCAGGTGACGGCCGGTGAATTGCATGTGCCTTCGCCGCCGCAGTCGCTCAAGGAGTGGCCAGTCATCGGGCCTCAGCTCTTCGATCTCTGGGATCAGGCGACGACCAACCTCCGGTCGCTCTTGCGCGCGGTCGTGCCCTATTTGAAGCCATTCGCGACCACCTTGCTTGGGTTTGCCGGCAATGCCGGTGTGGGAACGGTCAAGTTTCTGCTGTCGGTGGCGGTGGCCGGCGTGCTGTTTCCGTATGGACCTCAGCTCGTGGCCGCAGGGCGCAGCTTTCTGTCGCGCATCGTGCCGGACCAAAGCGAGCATTTTTTGGACTTGGCGGGAGCCACGATCCGTGCGGTGGCTCAAGGCGTGATCGGCGTTGCTATCATCCAAGCCTTGCTGGCGGGAATAGGTTTCAAGCTCGCCGGCATCGCCAGCGCGGGCCTTCTTGCCTTCGTGGTGCTGTTGCTGTCGATCGTGCAGATCGGCGGGACCATCGTCATCCTGCCGGTTATCATCTGGATCTGGACCGACAAGGAATTTCCGATCGCGCTCCTGCTGACGGTGTTTCTCGTGATCGTGTCGGTGCTCGACAATATCCTGAAACCGCTTGTCATGGGCCGCGGCCTGACCACGCCGGCGCTCGTGATCCTGATCGGGGTGATCGGAGGAACCCTCTTCCATGGGATCATCGGCCTCTTCATCGGACCTATCATTCTATCTGTGGTCTGGGAACTGACGGTGGCCTGGATTCGTACCGAACGTGCTGTGCCGGCGAAACTGGCGATCGAGCGTTGACGCATATCAATTCGACTGAGCCTTTCAGGCAAAACGATACGACAACGAGGTCGGAACGTGGTGGTGGAAATATCTGGCCCGCCTGGTCCCCTTGCTGTGGCCGCCGGTATTGATGCAGGACTTCGGCATGCTCCAACGAGTGCGACGTGAGCGCCATGGATACCATTCTTGTCATCAATGCCGGCTCTTCCCACCTCAGATTCCGTATTTATTCGGTCGAAGGAGAAGGAAGCCTACGGCAGCAGATCAAGGGGCGGATCGACGGGATCGGACGTTGCCCGCGACTGCAGGCGAGCAGCGCCGGTGGCGATCCGCTTGCCAATCGCGCCTATCCGATCGAAGCAGTGCGGGATATTCCGGCCGCACTGAATATTGCAGGCGCCTGGTTGCGGGATGAGCTTCATATCAGCCCCATCGCTGTCGGGCACCGCGTCGTTCACGGCGGTGCGGAGCATGACCGGCCGGTCCTGATTGATCAGGGGATGCTGGCTCGCCTGGAAGGACTGACGGCGTTGGCGCCGCTTCATCTACCGCACAATCTGGCGCCCATACGAGCGATCCTGGCTGACTTCCCGACGCTTCCGCAGGTCGCCTGCTTCGAGACCGCATTTCATCGAACACATGCTGCGGTGGCCGACCACGACGCGATCCCTCGTGGGCTTCATGCAGAGGGCGTACCGCGCTATGGATTTCATGGCCTTTCCTACGAATACATCGCGAAGACCTTGCTGAGGGTTGCGCCGGAAATCGCGATGGGACGCGTGATCGTCGCGCATCTCGAGAGCGGGGCATCAATGTGCGCGCTCGATGGAGGGCGGAGCGTCGAAAGCACCATGGGCTTCACCGCGATTGACGAACTGCCGATGGAAGCGCGACCAGGGCAGATCGACGCGGGAGTTGTGCTTTATCTCATTTCGGAGAAGGGAATGGCAGCATCCAGAGTGCAGGAGCTTCTCCACGGAGATTGCGGGCTGAACGGCCTCTCGGGCCTCAGCTGCGATATGCGTCAGCTCGAGGCAAGTAAAGACGTCAACGCGAAATTTGCGATCGACTATTTCGTTCACTGGGTCAGCCTTAACGCTGGTATGCTCGCAGCTGCGTTGCAGGGGCTCGATGCGTTCGTCTTCACCGCCGGGATCGGCGAAAGCTCCGCGTCGATCCGTTTGCGCGTGGCGGAGCGGCTCGCATGGCTCGGTGTCAAGCTTGATGTGGCGCAGAACGCGCGGCAATCGCAGTTGATATCGTCTGCCGCGAGCCGCATTCCGGTTTACGTCTTGCCGTCCGACGTGGATCTTATGATCGCGAGACACACGTTGGCGCTGCTAATGAACAGCAGCTCGACAGCATCAAAGGGGGCGTCGTGATCGGTTCCCCTTGATCGGGGTTGCGGTCAAGCGTCAACGGGGTCCCGTGGTCGGCGCTTGCGGGATCATCGGACGGCTTCTTCGATGTCGGCACCAGGAGTGCGTATTGGCGGTTCAATTCCTGCTCGGTACCTTGATCAGCGTGATCAACATCATGATTCACGCGCTGGTGACCGTTGCGGCCATCGACATCGCCCGTACCGCCGGATTGAAGCATACGGCGCGGCCCCGGTCGCACCTGATGGCCGTGATGGTCATCACTGCTGTCATTTTGATAGTCGCGCACGTCGTCGAGGTTCTCATTTGGGCGCTCGCCTATGCGGCGGTCGGCGCGGCGCCTCCGGGAAGCGATCTGCTATATTTCACCTTCGTGAACTACACCACGCTCGGCTATGGGGACATCACGCCCGTGGCGGGCTGGCGGCTGACCGGACCTATGACCGCCATGAACGGCATCCTGATGTTTGGTTGGTCGACCGCGGTTCTTTTCGAGGTCCTGCGCAAGACGGTTGAACATCTCGCGGCGATTGCGGCGCCTAAGTCTAGTTCTGGAGATCGAGGCTAGCGAGCTTCCGCCGGTCCAGCAGCACGATCTGGCGCTGGGTATTTCCGACGAAGCCGAGGATACCGAGTTCATGCAACCGCGATAATGCGCGGGAGACGGTTTCCAGCGTTAATCCGAGATAGTCGGCGATATCGCGCCGCGACATCGGCAGCGCCATGATCCCGGCGGCTGTCAGCCGCTTGTCCATCTCGATCAGGAAGGCTGCGACCCGCTCCAGCGACGTCTTGCGGCCGAGCAGCAGCATGTGGTCTTCCGCATGCTGAAGGTTGGTCGTGGTCATGCTCAGCAGGTTGCGAGCCACCACGGCGTCGTCCTGCGCGACCAGCTCGAGACTTTGGCGCCTCACCAGGCGAACCGTGGTATCGACGATCGCTTCCGTCGTGAACCTGTGCGCACTGCCGTTTTCCAGCCCGAAGATGTCGCCCGCAAGATGAAATGCGCCGATCTGGCGGCGGCCGTCCGACAGCAGCTTGTAGCTCCGCACAGCGCCGTTCTTCACCTGATAGACGTACTCTGCGGGCTCCTTTTCGCCGTAGACTTCGGAGCCCTTCTTATAGGTAAACTCGTTTAAACTGATGATCGGGTTTGAATCGGTGTTTAACCCTAGCTCGCGGAGCGAATGAAGCCGCGAGGAGGCGTCGGCAGCGGTGCGAACGAACATGGCCAACTCCCGAACTGATGGTGACGCGGTATTTCCATCGCGGGAATAAGGAGCCGCCGAAAATCCGCTTCCCGCGAAGGTTGTTTAGGCGATAATTGGGGTTTTCAACCATTGTCTGTAGGTGCATTGTACCAAGGTACAGGAGGGGTTCGATGCGCTGACTGAGAACCCGTCAGAGTGTCTGTCAGATGGTGCGGCAATATGCCGAAAACGGACGCTTCGTTCCCGATTGCAGCATCCCAATTGGGCTGCTTTGCTTAGGCATCAACGGCACGTCTGGTCTTTCTGCATTTGAAGTACCCATCGAGGGGAAAAAACTTGTCCGGCTTCGTATATGTCGTGGACGACGACGCATCCTTTCGGATGGCGATTCAGCGTCGGCTCAAACTGGCTGGGTACGAAGTTGTGACCTACGCGTCCGCGCAGCAGCTGCTGGATGATCCGCCAGGGTCCGACCATCCGGGATGTATCTTGCTCGATGTGCAGCTTCCGGGCCTGAGCGGGCCGGAGTTGCAAGCCTCGCTCGTCCAATGCCATTCGCCGCTGCCCATCGTCTTTCTGACCGGACATGCGGATACCGCGACGACGGTCCGTGCAATCAAGGCCGGCGCAGAGGATTTTCTGACCAAGCCGGTGTCGTCGGAACAGTTGATCGATGCGATTGAGCGGGCAATGGCTCAACAGGAGGTGGCGCGGAGCCAACAAAGCAAGCTCGATTCGGTACGTTCTCGCTTGAGGTCTCTATCGCGACGCGAGCGACAGGTCTTCGACCTGATCGTGCGCGGGAAGATCAACAAGCAGATCGCCTACGAGCTTGGAACGACCGAGCGCACGGTGAAGGCGCACCGCCACCAAGTGATGACAAAGATGCAGGTACTATCGTTTGCCGAATTGGTGTCCGCTGCCGAGCGGCTCGGCCTGCTGGATTCGGCAAAGGTGTGACGCAGGCCGGTTTTCGTGCGCTTCGTCAGGTCTGCGATCAGACCTGTACGATGGGACAATATGAAATGTTATTGACATAATTCGCTCTGGGCCGCCTACATACCGGCGTCGTTAGCCGTCGGATTAGCGCAGGAACCTTTGCCGCGTAGCGTCGTTGCGACGCGAGTGCCAGGTTTCCAATCAGAAAGACGGGCCCATTGTTTGCACGTAAGCCGATTTACGTCGTGGATGATGATTTATCAATGCGCCGAAGCTTGGAGCGGCTGCTTCGAAAGCATGGGTTTGAAGCGGTTGCTTTTGATTCCGCCGCTGCGCTGTTTCGTTATGGCTGCATCGAAGAGGCGTGCTGCATCGTTCTGGATATCAATCTGAACGGAGAGTCGGGTATCTCACTCCGCGGCAGGCTCGCGAGCGAGTGTGCCAGTGTCCCGATCATCTATATTACCGGCAACGACTGCCAGGCAAATCAGGCTGCCGCGATTCAGTCCGGGTGCGCCGCCTATCTGGCCAAGCCCTTTGCAGCAAGCGCACTCATCGACTCCATTGAACGCGCCTGCGCCGAGCATGGCTGAAGCCGCCGCTGCTCACTCGTCGATGTCCTGCTCCAGAGTCTGTGCGGGCGCGCCGTTGTGAGCCGAGCCGAACTGTGCCAGCGGCAACGATGTCGTCAGAGACAGAAGGTTGGAATCGGTGACCTCGAGCACCAGAGTCTTGCCGGCTTCCATGTCCTCGATGAACCTGGGATCGGCGGCGTCTGCGGCGATACAGGTATTGGTCAGGCACCAGGTGTAGGGCAACGATCTGGAAGTTCCCTGATCGACGGTCAGCTTGGCAGGCCGTTGCAGATACATCCCGACGGGGACAAACACTTGCAGCCGGGCAGTGCGGTCGCCGTCGCGCTCGATCAGGTCCACGCGCACCGCCATCTGGCCCGTTGCAAACTTGCCGGTGATCGAGGTCCGACACAGCATCGGCGCACCGCCGGGCTTGACGCAAAGCTTCCGCCAGTCGCTATAGGTGATGTCCTTGGCTTCGCGCTGTCCGCGAGGCGCGATTTCGGCGGACTTTGCCTCTGGAGCCGGCTTGGGCGCGACTGCATTCTGCGCCGAAGCTGGTCCGGCAAGAGCCGCCGCGAACAACATCGACAGCCAGACGAGCGTACCGCCCGGCGAAGGTATTGATGTTGGGTCAATCATGTTCTGCCTCCACGCCAGCCTCTGCGGCTATTTCTGCGCGTCAAGAAATCGTTCGACGAGCGGTGACCACATCGGGATCGTGTCGGGCGAGCCGATGAAGAAATGTCCTTCGCTGCCGAACGGCGGCATCAGATGATATTCGGCCCTGCCGCCGGCCGCGGTGAAGGCCTCATGCATGCGCTTCGATAGGGCAGGGCCGAAGAACGTGTCGTTCTCGATATAGAACCACAGCATTGGCACCCGCGACGTCCGGCCGAAATCGGCGGTCACTTCGACCAGCTTGTCCGGTGCGCAATTGTTGTTGGGTTTGCCATCGACGCGGCCGCCGCGTCCTGCGGCGAAGGTGATGATCGCCTTGACCTGCGGAGGGTTTGCGCTCGAGAGCGCAATGGAAGCCCAGCCGCCTGCGGACTGTCCGATGACGATCACGTCCTTCGGCAGAACGCGCTTCTCGGCCACCATGTAGTCGATGATCCAGAGATCGACTTGTGCCACCGCACGCCCGGCGTCGTGGAAGTTCGGATTGGTGCAGCTTCCGACCTTGGAGAAGAAGGGCCCGTAAAGACCGTGCTCGGGAATATCGATGGCGGCCGCGCCGTAGCCGGTTCCGACCGGCGCTACGACGAAATAGCCGCGGCTGGCGAACCACTTCGCGGCATTGCGGAATTCCACCAGCGGGAAAAAGCTTCGGTCGACCGCTTTGAGCGAGACGCCATGGTTCATGATCGCCAGCGGGAAGGGGCCATCGCCGACCGGCCGCACCACATAGGCGAACATCGGCAGCGGAAGCGGCAGGGCCCAGACCTCTTCCTGGATCCGAACATTGTCGTCGGCGCGCACAGGGGCAAGAAAGCAGGCCAGGATGCTCAGTGCTCCCGCCAGGTAGGTCACTGTTGAAGCATGCCGCAAATTCACGTGCGCCTCCTTCAACCGGCGAAAGTGCTGGCCACGATGATCGGTCCAAGCACGGTCAGCACAACGTTGCCGACCGCGTAGGGCACAGCGACCCCAAGCACCGGCGTTTGGCTTTCTGCAACTTCGCAGGCCCCGGTCACCGCGGCGTCGACAGTCATGGCGCCGGCCAGCGCGCCGCAAATGATGACCGGGTTCATGCGGAGCACGCGATGGGCAAACAGGGTCGTCACGATCAGCGGCACCAGCGTAACGACCAGGCCCATGCCCACCAGCAGCATGCCGTGCGACTGGATTGCGACCCAGGCCGCGTGGCCGTTGCCGAGCCCGATCGCGGCGATAAAGCCGCCGAGCCCGAGGTCGCTCAGCGTTTGCTGCGCGGCGGGCGGCATTGCACCCATCGTCGGCCGGCGCGAGCGCAGCCAGCCGCAGAAAAGTCCCGCTATCAAGGCACCGCCGCCGCCGCCCAGAGTCAGAGGCACTGAACCGATCTTGACGCTCGCGAGGCCGGCGAGCAGACCTATGGCAATGCCTGCGGCAAGGAATGCGATGTCGGTGCGGTCTTCGGAGCTCAGGATCTGTCCAACCTGCGAGGCGGCGCGCTCGATGTTGCGGGTGCTGCCGACCAGCGTCATGACATCACCGACATAGACGCGGGTGTCCGCGCTCAACGGGACCTCGCGTCCCATCCGCGTCAGGGTGCGCAGGAACACGCCGCGCGCGGCGTCGCCGACGCGTTCAGCCATGTCCTTGACGGAGCGGCCATGGAGCTTGCGATTGTCGACGAGGACGTCGACCACGTTGCCTGGAAGAGCCTTCAGGATCTCGTCGGCGTCGATTTCTGTGCCAACAATCGGCTTTGCAGCGACGATGGCGGCGGTGCGGCCTGCGATAACGATGTCGTCGTTCGCTTCAAGAACGGTGTCGCGATGCGGTTCGACGTCAGCGCCCTGGCGCACGATCCGCTCGATCACGCTGCGGCTGCCGATCTGGTCTTCGACGGCGCCGACGGTCCGTCCCGCCGCTGCCGACACCCGGTACGCGCGCGCCTGGAACTTTCGATAATGCAGATTTTCGGTCTGCGGCGGGTTGCCACCCGACAGCTCCGCCTCGAGTTTTGCAGCTTCCGCTTTCAAATCGATCCGCATCAATTTCGGCGCGACGAACGGCACGTACAGGAGCGTGAGGATATAGCCGAGCACGTAGGTGACGGCGTAGCCGGCCGCGATATTGGCGTCCTGCTGCTGCAGCAACTCTTTGGGGAGTCCGAGCTGAGCTAGTGCGCCAGATGCGGTGCCGATGACCGACGACTGTGTCAGGGCTCCCGCAGCAAGACCGGAAGCGGTGCCGGGACCGAGCGCGAACACATGGGCAAATACGAGAACGATGACGAGGCCGGTGCCGCCAAGCACGAGTGCGAGCGCAACCTGCGCCAGGGTCCGGATGCTCAACGAGGCAAAGAACTCGGGTCCGGACCGGTAGCCGATCGTGAACACGAACAGGCTGAAGAGGATGACCCTGAGCAAGGACGGAAACGTGAAGGTGCCAAGCTGCCCGATCAGGACGGCAACGATGAGCGTGCAGGCCGTGGTGCCGATCGAAAAACCGCGGATTCTGACGCGGCCAAGAATGGTGCCCAGCGCAACCGACAGCAGCAGGAAAATTTCCGGAGCGGCGGAGATGATCCATCTGACCGTGCTCATGGCGCATGCCCTCCAGCGATTTGTGCTAAATCTGGTTCGTCAAACCGGGCGATGCTTGATTCAGATCAACCCCTGCCGGGGGTTAACCCGCTCCGTGTTGAGCCGCAGGATTTGACGTGGGGACCTGAGCACGATGGATACCGCCGTTGCTTCGTCGATACGCCGCGACGAAACGGCGCCGATTGCGCTGCTGCTTGCCTTCGCCGGCGGCTATATCGACGCCTATACGTGGATCATCCACGGCGTGATGGCCAATGCCCAGACCGCAAACCTTGTGCTGTTGTGGGTTTATGGCTCGATCGGAAATTGGACGAAGGCGCTGCACTTCGTCCCGCCGATCCTTGCATTCGCCGCCGGTATTCTGGTCGCTGCATGGCTGCGCCGGGCGACCGGAGGGCGCGCCAGCGCGATCGGTACACTGATCGAAATCCTGCTGCTGGTCACCATCGCCATCCTGCACAATCGCCTGCCGGATCTCGCGGGAACGCTTGGCATTTCCTTCGTCGCCGCCGTACAGAGCGCGGTCTTCACGAGGGTCGAGGGCGCGCTCTACAGCTCCGTCATGATCACGGGCAACATGCGGCAGGCGATTGAAGGGCTGTTCGCTGCGGCCTCCGGCAATGGGACGCTCCGTCCCCCTGGCATTTTCGCCACGTTATGCGTCGCCTTTGGTCTAGGGGCGGCTGTGGGCGCCTTCGCGACCAAGCAAATCCCGAATCTGGCGCTCGGTCTTCCCGTGATCGCACTGCTGGTCGTGCTGTTGCTCTGCGAAGTCTCAAGCGAGGAGAGCAGGCTCTGATGTCTTCCGGGCGGAAATGGCGCTGGATCTTCCTGTTTCCGCCCGCAACCTGGTTGGCGCGGTATCACCGCGCCTGGCTGCGTTCGGACGCCATCGCCGGCATCACGCTCGCGGCCTACGCCATTCCGGTGTCGCTGGCCTATGCCACGCTGGCGGGCCTGCCGCCCCAAATCGGCATCTACGGCTACATGCTCGGCGGCGTCGGCTATGCGCTGCTGGGGTCGTCGCGCCAGCTTGCAATCGGTCCGACCTCGGCGATCTCGCTGATGATTGCGGCGACCGTCGGGACGCTGGCCGGCGGAGACGCGGCGAAATACGCCGAGATCGCGAGCCTAGCCGCCTGTGCGGTAGCGCTGCTTTGTCTGATCGCGTGGCTGTTCAAGCTCAGCGTTCTCGTCCGCCTGGTGAGCGACAGTATCCTGGTCGGTTTCAAGGCCGGTGCGGGACTCACCATCATGATGAGCCAGTTGCCGAGCCTGTTCGGCGTCGCCGGAGGCGGTCACAATTTCTTCGATCGCGCCATCAAGCTCGCCGGCCAGCTCGGCGGCGTCAATTGGCTGGTTCTGGCGATCGGAGCCATCGCGCTCTTGTTCCTGCTGGTGGGAGAGCGGCGGCTGCCGGGAAGGCCGGTCGGGCTCACGATCATGGCGCTATCGATCATGCTGGCGACACTGCTTGGCTTTCCGTCGCTTGGCGTGCCGGTGACCGGCAAAATTCCGGAGGGATTGCCGGCGTTTGGATTACCCAGCTTTGGTCTATTGGAGCCCGACGAGCTCTTCCCGCTGGCCGCGGGATGCGTGCTGCTGGCCTATATCGAAGGCGTCTCCGCCGCACGCAGCTTTGCTGCCAAGCACGGCTATGCCCTCGATGTCCGGCAGGAGCTTTTGGGGCTCGGCGCGGCGAACCTCGTCACCGCCTTCGGCCACGGCTATCCCGTGGCCGGCGGGCTGTCGCAGTCTGCGGTCAACGACAATGCCGGGGCGCGCACGCCGTTGGCCCTGGTGATCTGCTCGGCGGCGCTTGCGCTGTGCCTGCTGTTCTTCACGGGGCTTTTGACGAACCTGCCCAAGGCGGTCCTGGCGGCGATCGTTTTTGCCGCCGTCTACAGGCTGGTGGACATCCGCGCGCTGTTGCGAATGTGGCAAGTCAGCCGCATCGACTTTTATGCCGCGGCGATTGCCCTCCTGTCAGTGTTGCTCCTGGGCATCCTGCAGGGCGTCTTGCTGGCGGCCGTCGCGTCGATCTTCCTGCTCCTGGCGCGAGCCTCGCGTCCGAATGTTGCTTTCCTCGGCCGGCTGCCCGGTACCGGCCGCTATTCCGACAATGCGAGGCACGAGGGCGTCGAGCCATTGGTCGGCATCATCGCGTTTCGACCCGAAGCCTCGCTGCTCTACATCAATGCCGAAACGATCCTGGAGACAGTGTTAGGCACCTTGCCGCTGTCGGCCGGCGTCAAGCTCGTTGTCTGTGATCTGTCGGCCGCGCCCTACATCGATCTGGCCGGCGCGCGCATGCTGCACGATCTCTATGACGAACTCGCCTCCCGGAATATCACCTTCCGCATCGTCGGCGCGCACGCACAATTACGCGATCTGCTGCGGGCTGAAGGCTTGGCGGAAAAGACCGACAGCAGGACGTGGCTTCGTTCGGTTGACAGCGTACTCGGGGAAACCATGACCGGGCAATCATCTGATCCCAATCCATAAGATACGCCCGACCTATGGGCGGGCCGGCTCTGACGCGATCTCACCATCATCCTCAATCGGTCACGCGGTAGCGCCTTGGACGATGTCCGCATCGCAAATTGTTCCGGGCCTCTTCAAGGCGCTCGACCCTTGACTTGGATCAATGGGCCGAGGTGAGCGGGCATCACGATCCCGGCCGAGACGTCGCAAAGATCCGGAGAGAGACATGTCCAAGGACGCCAAGGCTACAGAAAAGCGCATCGATCAGTTCATTTCCGGGCCCGGCGGACGGGCGGATGATTGGCGCGATCTGGTGGAGGCAGCGAAGGCATGGGCGCGCGGCGGTGACCGCACGAAGTACGATGCGGCGCTGGCGGATCTCTCCGTGATAGAGGAGTTTCACGGCTATCCGGGGCTGCAGTTGATGGCGGCTTTGCGGGAAGCGGCCTCGGCCGGGGATGCGGCGGGTTCACTTGCTCTCGCGACGCGCATCACGCAGGCGTTGATGACGAGATCTTTCCGCCAGCTTGCCGGCGACTGGAATGCCAAGGACGACGGCAACGGTGATGCGCCCGAGCTTGTGCCGTCAACTTTCGGATCGCATGAGGGCCATCGACCCTATTTCGAGACACTGATCGTCACCGGCCTTTCGTCCAACCATTGGCCGGCGCTCGCCGCCGAATGGCGCAAGTTGCGCCGTCCGGTCGATTCTTTCGTCTATGAGCCGGTGATCGTCGGTAGTCTTGAAGACGCCTTCTGCGCGACGATGCTCAACCCCAATATCGCCGCCGTCGTCATCAACGAAGGGTTCGGCCTGCGCTCGCGCCACGATGCGCCGATACTCCGCACCATGACCGCCGCCGCGGGCATCAAGGACGAGGCGGACGCGTCCGCGCTCCGGCTGGCGCACGTCATCAAGCGGGTACGTCCCGAGCTCGACATCTACCTGATGTCGAATCGCGACGTGGAGGCAATGGCGGGGAACCCCGAAGCCAATGTGGTTCGGCGGATATTTTACTCCATCGAAGAGCTCCTCGAGCTGCATCTCTCCATCCTCGAAGGGATCCAGGATCGCTTCGACACACCGTTCTTCGACAATCTCAAGAAATACGCGCAACGCCCGATCGGGACGTTTCATGCGCTACCGATCGCTCGCGGCAAATCTGTCTTCAGGTCGGACTGGATCCGCGATATGGGCGAATTCTACGGGCTGAACCTGTTCCTGGCCGAGAGCAGCGCGACCACCGGCGGTCTCGACAGTTTGCTGGAGCCGACGGGCACCATCAAGAGAGCGCAAGATAAGGCGGCACGCGCGCTCGGCGCCGATCGCGTGTTCTTCGTGACCAACGGCACCTCGACATCCAACAAGATGGCGGTGCAGGCGCTGCTCGGGCCAGGCGACATCGCGATCGTGGATCGTAACTGCCACAAGTCGCACCATTACGGCATGGTTCTGGCCGGTGCTCAGCCCATCTACGTCGAAGCGTTCCCGATGACCGAATATTCGATGTATGGCGCGGTGCCGCTGAAGACCATCAAGCAGGCCCTGCTGAATGCCAGAGCCGACGGCCGCCTGGACCGCGTCAAGATGCTTGACCTGACCAACTGCACCTTCGACGGCCACATCTACAACACCCGCCGGGTGATGGAGGAATGTCTCGCGATCAAGCCAGATTTGATCTTCCTGTGGGACGAAGCCTGGTTCGGCTTCGCGCGCTTCTCTCCGTTCCTGCGGCGACGGACCGCGATGGGCGCCGCCAACGAGATCGAGACCTGGATGCATGATCCGAAATCGGTCGCGGCTTACGAGAAGCAGCAGGCCGACCTCGGCAAGACCCCCTCGGACGAGGTGCTGCTCAAGACTCGTCTGATCCCGGATCCGCGTCAGATCCGCCTGCGCGTCTACCAGACCAACTCGACCCACAAGTCGATGTCGGCGATCCGGCAGGGCTCGATGCTGTCGGTCAAGGACGTCGAATTCCACACCGTCGAGCAGCAGTTCAAGGAGGCGGTGTTCACGCACGCGTCGACCAGCCCGAACCAGCAGCTCATCGCCAGCCTCGATGTCTCGCGGCGCCAGATGGAGCTTGAGGGCTACGGTCTCGTCGCCAACGCGATCGAAATTGCGTTCGCGATCCGCAAAGCGGTCAACAGCAATCCGCTGATCTCGAAATACTTCCGGATTCTCGGTGCGGACGCGATGGTGCCGGCGCAATATCGCCAGAGCGGCTTCACCGACTATCTCGCAACAGGCATGAACTGGGCGAGCGTCCTGAAGAGCCTGGACGACGACGAGTTCTGCCTCGACCCGACCCGGATGACGTTGGTCTGCGGCACCGCCGGCTACGACGGTACGCAGTTCAAGGGCATCCTGGCCAACGACTACAACATCCAGATCAACAAGACATCGCGCAATTCTGTGTTGTTCCAGTCCAACATCAACAATACCCGCAGCGACGTCGCGCATCTGGTGAGGGTGCTGGCCGAGATCGCGGGAGAGGTCGACCGCGGGTTGGTTCAGGGCGGCGCCAATGCGAAGAAGACCTTCGAGGCGCGCGTCAAGAGCCTGATGACCGATGTGCCCGACTTGCCGAACTTCTCGCAGTTCCACGACAGTTTCCGTGGCGATGCCGGCACCAGGACCAACGAGGGCGACATTCGTAGCGGCTTCTACTCGGCCTATGACGCAGCGGGATGCGAATATATCCGGCTCGGCGATTCCGAGATCGACCGTCGTCTCAAGGCCGGTCCCGACCTCGTCTCCGCCAGTTTCGTGATCCCGTATCCGCCGGGCTTCCCGATCATGGTGCCGGGGCAGGTCATCACCCAGGAAACCATCGACTTCATGCGCAAGCTCGATGTGAAGGAAATCCACGGCTACGACGCCAAGGAAGGGCTGAAGCTCGTACGTGCCGAAGCCCTGGCGAAGATTGGGCGGCCCAAGCCCGGCGCCGCGCCGAAGCTGAAGGCGGCATCGTAATAAAGGGGAGGGATATGCAGAGCTTTTTCACGTTCTTGCAGCAGAACCCGTTTCTGTTGCTGTTCTTCGTCGTTGGGCTCGCCGTCTGGATCGGCCGGGCCAGCATCAAGGGTTACGGCCTCGGCATGGTCGCCGGCGCCATCGTGGTGGGCGCAGCCCTTTCGGTTTGGGCGTCGGTCTACGGCGTGAAGCTTGAGCTGAACGCGTTCGCCAAGAGCCTGTTCTACTATTTGTTCATGTATGGCGTCGGCTTACGTGTGGGACCGTCCTTCATCAACAGCCTGAAGGGCGATGGTCTCAAGTTCTGCATCCTGGCGCTGGTGTCGAGCGTTCTCGGTCTTGCGCTTGTCGTTATGCTTTCGAAGCTCTTTGCGCTGCCGATCGGCGCTGCCGGCGGCATGCTGGCGGGATCGCAGACCATGTCGGCCGCGATTGGCTCGGCTGAGCAGGCCATCACCTCGGGCGTCGTGAAGCTTCCCGAAGGCATGAAGCCCGAAGACGCGTCGGGCATGATCGCGCTGTCCTACGGCATCACTTATATCTGGGGCACCGTTGGCATCATCCTAATCTGCAAATATCTGCCGCGCTGGTGGGGCGTCGACGCCAAGGCCGCAGCCAAGCAGTACGAGCAGGAGTTTGGCGTCAAGGACCTCGAGGGTGGTGGCCTGACCGGTTACCGGCAGTTCGGCCTGCGTGCCTACCGGCTCGATAATCCGGCCCAGGTCGGCATGAGCATTGCCAAATTCCGCACGATGAATCCCGAATACCGCATCGTCAATGTGGCGCGCCGAGGAGAACCGCTGGGTGCCGACCCCGAACTCGTTCTGCAAAAGGGCGACGTCGTCGCGCTCGGCGGCTCGACCGAGCATCTCACCGACAAGATGGGCCTGCTCGGTCCGGAGGTTGCCGACGCCAAGGCACTCGGTATTCCCATGGATCAGGCGGACATCCTCGTCACCAACAAGGAGATGGCCGGACGGACCTTTGAATCCTTCCGCGATACGGCCATCGCCGGCCAGCTGCAGGTCACCAAGGTGGAACGTGGCGGCGTGCAGATTCCGGCCGGTCTCAAGACCGAGTTGCAGCGGATGGACATCGTCTCGGTGGTCGGCATCAAGTCGGCTGTCAACGAGCTCGGCGACATGTGGGGACGCATTGCGCGGACCAACACCTCGACCGATCTGTTGACGCTCGCCTCAGGCATGATCATCGGCTTCCTGATCGGCATGATCGAATTTCCGGCCTTCGGCGCCAAGATCGGCCTCGGCAATGCTGGCGGTCTGTTGCTGTCCGGCGTGATCGTCTCATCGCTGGTCTCGCGACTGCGCTTCTTCGGCAATACGCCGAACGCGGCGCGCAACGTGCTGGAGGATCTCGGCCTCGTGGTCTTCGTCGCCATCGTCGGCATCAATGCCGGCGCCGGGTTGTTGGCGCAGCTCACGGGTGCGGTCGCGTTGAAGATCTTCATCGCCGGCTTCATTGCCTGCACGATTCCGCCGTTCATCGTCTGGGCGATCGGCTTCCACGTCTTCAAGATCAACCCGGCCGTGTTGATGGGCGGCGTTGCCGGTGCGCGATCTCACTCCGGGCCGTGCCGTGAGGCCGCGGTGGAAATCCAGAGCTCCGTGCCCTGGATTGGGTTCCCGGTCGGGTACGCGGTGTCCGGCATTCTGCTCACCGTGTTCGGCTACTTCGCAATGATCCTGGCTCAATAGCTCGGCGTCACAACCAGAGGAAATAAGACTCATGAGAAAAGTCGCTATCTATGCCGCCCTGGTCGCTTCGCTGGCAGGCGTCGCCGGCTTCAGCACGCCGTCGCGGGCAGAGACCGGCCAGGTCGCCGTTGTCTTCACCAAGGGCGGTTTCATCGTTGGCGTCGGTGGCGGCGAGGGCGTTCTGCTGTATCGCGGCCACAAATATCCCTTCACCGTCTCGGGTATGAGCGTCGGCTTCACGATCGGCGCTTCGACCACCAAGCTGGTCGGTCGCGCCCTCAACCTGAGGGGGCCGGAGTCGATCGAAGGCTCCTACGCTGTCGGCGGTGCGGGCGGTGCTATCGCTGCCGGCGCAGGTGCCGTTCAGCTCCAAAACGGCAACGGCGTGATTCTGCAGCTCAGCGGACCGAAGGTCGGTGCGGAGCTGTCGGCCGCTGTGGGGGGCGTGACGATAGCTTTGAAGCGGTAGAGCGGCACTCGCGCCGCTCTAGCTGAATGACGGCTGCTTCTCTCATGCACGTAAGTCAGGGAAGCGGCGGCAAATCAGCGCCAGGTTCGGATGCCAGCCGCGTTTCGCGAGGCATCGTCGAAAAGCGGATCACGGTACCCATATCGAGGGAGGACATGCCATGCTTCGTTATCTTCTGGCTCTTGTTGCGGCCGTCGTTCTTCTCACGGCAATGCTCATTCCCGATGATGCCTATGCCCGCCGCGGAGGTGGCGGTGGTGGCTATCGCGGAGGTGGAGGGGGCATGCGCGCCGGAGGTTTCCATGGCGGCGCCGTTCACGCGGGGCGGATCCATGGCGGAGGCGGACGCCATTACGCAGGAGGTCCGCGGCCAAGCCATCCGATCGCCGGTCGTCCTGGCCGTCCAGGTTACCCCGTTGCGGGCCGTCCCGGCCGTCCCGTCGCCGGTTATCCCGGAGGCTATCCGCGATATGGCTATCGAGGCGCGGCTTACGGCGCTGCTGCCGTCGGTGCGGCCGCCGCGGGCGCCTACGGATACTACAACAACAACGGTTGTTATCAGGACACGTACGGCAACTGGGTCTGTCCCAACCAGTACCCGTATTGAAAGAATGCGCTGCTGACGGACCCAGCGGACCGTCAGCAGCGCGGTCAAGGATCAGACCGCACCGGCAGTGCGTTCGATCACCTCGTCAATAACGTTCGGCGACGAAGTTCATCCCGCGCAGGACCGCTTGGTCATTGTAGCGTCCTTTGTCGGAGCGCTTCGGCAGCTTCACCTTGTCCTTCTTGATCCGCTTGTGCGGGATAGCCTCCAGGATGTGCGCGATACAGTTCAGCCGCGCCCGCCGCTTGTCGTCGGAGCGAATGATGTACCAAGGCGCCTCCTTCGTGCTCGTCTTCTTGAGCATCAGGTCGCGCGCGCGGGAATAATCATACCAGCGTTTGAAGGATTCGAGGTCCATCGGACTCAGCTTCCATTGCCGCACCGGATCGTCGATGCGGGCGTTGAAGCGGCGCTCCTGCTCCTCCATCCCGACCTCGAGCCAGATCTTGATCAGGATGATGCCGCCGTCGATGGCGTACTTTTCCATCTGCGGGCAGAGCGACAGGAAACGATCGTGCTCGGCGGGCGAGCAGAATCCCATGACATATTCGACGCCGGCGCGATTGTACCAGCTGCGGTCGAAGATCACGATCTCGCCCCCGGCCGGAAACTGCTTCATGTAGCGCTGGAAGAAAAGCTGGGTCTTTTCGCGATCCGATGGCGCAGGCAGCGCCACCACGCGAAACACGCGCGGGCTGACCTTTTCTGTGATCGCCTTGATCGTGCCGCCCTTGCCGGCCGCGTCGCGGCCTTCGAACAGGACGATGACCCGAAGCTTGTTTTCCTTCACATAATCCTGGAGATGGCAAAGCTCGATCTGGAGCTTTTCGAGCTCCTTCTCGTAGTCCTTGCGCTTCATCCGCTCTGAGGCTTCGTCCTTTGCCATGCCGCTCCGCCTTCTCTTAACTCGGCCGAAACGTGTTCAGTCGCCCCAGGAAATGATGACGCCGATGTCACCGGGCACGCCGCCAGGAAAATCGATGACCTGATAGCCGATGCGATAGCCGCGAGGCTTGAGGTATTCGGTCCAGAGTTCGAAGATCTCTTTTGGAATTCCGGTCAGCGTTTTCTCCCAGCCCGCCTCCATCTGGTTGATTGCGCGGCCCTTGTCGGTGCACAGGGTGTTCGGGAAGCGATAGACCTGCACTTCGGTCAGGCCGTTGCGAACCGCGCGCTGGATGATGGTCGAGGCGAGCTTGATCTTCTCCTCCTCGGATTTGCCGGACGGTTTGCTCAGCCGTTCGATCAGAGCGCGTTTCTCGGCTTCGGCCGCGGCGGCGAGGCGAACATATTCCTCGGCCTTTCTGGCTTCCTCGAGCGCAGCTTCCTTGCGAATTTGCAGTGCGTTGGGAATGAGCTCATCGATGCCGGGCATGATTGGGGCGTTCCTGGCTTGCTGTGGGGTCGGCGTCAGGGCTAAGCTAGGTTTCGCGCCGTTCGGACCTTTGATTCATATCAAGCAATTTTCCCACCTGCGCGGCCACGGTAACGAGCCGGCGCGCAGACCGCCCTGATCCTTCCGTGGAGGCGACCATTGAGCGAGCAACTTCATCCGATGGCCCCGCATCATCTGCCGTTCTACCTCGCGCCGGGAAGCGGCACGGACGTGCTGATGGTGGTGATGGGGATCTTCCTGATCGGCACCGTACTCTGGGTTGGCACGCTCTATTGGAAGCTGCACAGCCTGCCCGAACGGATGGCGCACAAGTCACAGAAGCTGCAGTTCGAGATCGTGGCCGTGCTGGGCATCATCTCGCTCTTTACGCACATGCACATTTTCTGGGTGGCCGGCCTTCTGCTCGCGATGATCGACTTGCCAGATTTCGGCACGCCGCTGCGGAGTATCGCAGGCTCGGTTGAGAGGATCGCTGACGCCGCGCCCGGCGAGGGTCGCGAGCCAGAACTCCCCAGCTTGCCGCCGGTCGAGAAGCCGATCGTCAAGGGGAAGGAGCACAGCCATGTTTGAGCTCATGTTCTGCTCCATCCTGACCATCCTGCCGGACTACCTCTACCGACGTTATGCCCAAGGCAAACGGTTCGGCAAGGAAATCACCTTCTTTTCCATCTGGTACGAATTGCGATGGGGTATCACCGGCTGCTTGATGCTGACGATTTCGCTGATCACGATGATCTTCTACTTTCACCCGTCAACGACCTCGGCCGCGCTCTATTTTCGGACAGTCCCGATCCTGCCTGAAGGCTCCGGCCGTGTCGCGGAAGTCAATGTCGGCTACAGCGAGGCAGTGAAGAAGGGCGACGTGCTGTTCAGGTTGGACAGTTCGAAGCAGAAGGCTGCTTTGGAGACGGCCACGCGCAAGATCGCCGAGGTCGACGCCGCGATGACAAGCGCCGAAAACGACGTGGTCAAGGCCGAAGCGCAGATCCAGGAAGCCAAGGCCAGCCTTCAGCAGGCCAGGGACGAGCTGGACGTCAAGACGGAGTTGCAGCGCCGCAATCCCGGTATCGTCCCGCAACGCGATATCGAGAAACTACAGGTCGTGGTCAACCAGCGGCAGGCTGGTGTGGACTCGGCCACCGCGTCCAAGACGTCGGCGATGTTGCGGCTTTCAACGCTGTTGCCGGCTGAAAAAGCGAGCGGCCAGGCGGCGTTGGCTGAAGCGCAGGTCGATCTCGACAAGACCTTCGTTCGCGCCGGCGTCGACGGTCGGGTCGAGCAGTTCCTCGTTCGGACGGGCGATCTCGTTGCCCAGATCATGCGACCCGCCGGCGTGTTGATACCGGCGGATGCCGGCAGGGGTAGGCTGCAGGCCGGGTTTGGACAGATTGAAGCGGGGGTGGTGAAGGTAGGGATGGTCGCAGAAGCGACCTGCATCTCCAAGCCATGGGTGATCATTCCGCTCCTTGTCACCGATGTGCAGGATTACATCGCCGCCGGCCAGGTGCAGGCTGGCCAGGAATTGATTGAAGCTCAGAATGCACGTAAGCCGGGTTCGATACTCGCCTTCCTGGAGCCGCTGTACAAGGGCGGCCTCGACGGCGTGACGCCGGGCAGCAGTTGCATCGTCAATGCCTACACCAGCAATCACGAGGAGATCTCGGCCAAGGAGACCGGTACAGGCCGGGCAATTGCCTTGCACGTCGTCGATGGTGTCGGCCTCGTGCACGCCATGCTCTTGCGAATTCAGGCGCTGCTGCTGCCGATCAAGACGCTGGTGCTCAGCGGGCACTGACCGGCATCGCTTTGGCTTGAATCGCATTTCGGTTCAGCGATGCGCCTCAGTTGAGCCGGTCTGGCGTCATGAGCCAGTCCGACCAGTCAGCGCATATTCACTGTGAGCGCCACATGGTCCCCGCAAAAATGCCGATCTGGCTTCGTTCCTTCATTGTCGCCAGCGCTGTCGTGCTCGTGCTTGGAGCTGGCCTGTTCGGCTACCGGTGGTATTCTCGCCCCACGACGCTGACCATCGCCGTCGGATCGCTGGACGGTGAGGCCGCGCGTCTGGTCTCGGCACTGGCGAGCCGGCTTGCCGTGGTGAACGCCCCGGTCCGGCTCAGACTGGTGGAAACGACCAACGCGGTTGATGCTGCCGAGCAGTTTGCGGCGGAAAAGGTTGAGCTTGCTGTCGTCCGGGGCGACGTCGGCGACCTATCGCAGGCGCAGGCTATCGTGGTTCTCGCCCACGCCGTTTTCCTGCTGGTTGCGCCGCCGGGCTCCTCCATTACCGAAATCGCTGGTCTGAAGCGCACCAGCGTCGGCGTGATCGGCGGCGAGATGAATCGCAAGCTCATCGACGTTCTGAGCGACGAATACGGTCTGGGACGTGCCAATGTGACGTTCCGCAATCTCCAGCCGGCCGATGCGCGGCGTGCACTCGATGCGAAGGAGGTGCGGGCGATCCTGGTCGTCGTTCCTCTTGCCGAAAAATATCTTGCTCTGTTACGCGGCCTCTTTCTGCAGACGCCCAAGACCGCGCCGGTTCTGCTTCCGATCGATGCGGCCGGTGCCATCGCGGAGAAGCAGCGCGCCTATGAAAGCTTCGATGTCCCGAAGGGCACGCTGCGCGGTTCGCCGCCTATCCCGAGCGAGGATCTGACCACGTTGCGGGTCTCTTTCTACGTGGTCGCGCGAAAGCAGCTCAGCGCTGAGGTGGCCGGCAGCCTCGCCGACGCCCTGATGAAGGCACGCAGGGATCTGCTGGGGGAATTGCCGATACTCTCTCAAATGACCGCGCCGAGCACGGATTCGGACGCCTTCCTTCCGGTTCATCCTGGCGCCGCAGCATTCTACAACGGAACGCAGCAGAGCTTTCTGGACGAATGGGGAAACATCATCTTTCTCGCGCCCATGATTTTGGGCGGCCTCATCTCGGTGCTGGCCGCGGCCTGGAAATTCCTTCAGGTGCGTGATCCCTCTAAGGATGAACGGGGCCTGGACTCGCTGTATGCGCTGGGCGCGCGGATACGCAGGACGGAGGCGGAGGCCGAACTGTCCGATATCGAGGTCGAGATCGACCGGGTGCTCCAGGGCCAGCGCGCCAAGGCCGCTGCAGGAGACGAGAATGCGCTCGATGTCACGACATTGAATGTCGCTGCGCATCGTCTTCAGAGCCTGATTCACGACCGTCGGATCCTGCTGTCCGCGCACGGACATGAGCAAGCGCTCGGTCAGCCAGTTGACCGCACCTGACGGTGGTCACTCCAGACCAAGTCGAATCACGGCCGACCCCAAGCTCAGCGACCTTGATCTTGATCAAACCCTCCGGCCGCCAACCCCGTTTCCTTCAGCAATCGCGTCATGCGAAGGGTGCGGGACATCAGGGGGATAGCGGACGGGCAATGAAGCGCCGTGAGTTCATGGCCGTGATCGGGGCTGCAGTTGCTTGTCCGGTTTTCGCGCGCGCTCAGGATGGGGCACCGCGGCCGATGCCGTCGGTCGGCGTGCTGACTGGCAATTTGGTGGGCGATGGCGGCGCACAGATGCGCGTCAATGCCTTTCAGCAGGGTCTCGCTGACCTCGGCTGGATCGCCAATCAGAACTACCGACTCGATGTGCGCTGGCCGGGCTCCAATCCGACATGGCAGGAACGTGAAGCTCGCGAACTTGTTGCCACCGGACCCGACGTGCTGTTTGCGACCAGCACGGCGACGACACGGGCGCTGCGGGCTGCAACGCAGATCATTCCGATCATCTTTGTCGGGCTCTCGGATCCGGTCGGGACAGGCCTCGTCGTCGATCTGGCAAGGCCGACCAGCAATCTTACCGGCTTCTCGCTTTACGAGCATGCTATGAGCGGGAAATGGCTGAGCTTGTTAAAGGACTTGGTACCCAGCATGAGCAGTGCGATGCTTCTGTACAATCCCGAGACCGCACCATACGCGCCGCTTTATCTTCAGGCCGCACACCAGGTGGAAAATCGCCTGCGCATGACGGTTACCGGCGTCGCCGTCCGCAGCGGCGCCGAGATCGCGGGGGTCATCGAGACGGCGGCGCGGAATGGCAGCGGGCTCGTCGTGCTGCCGGATGGCGGTTTCTTCAGTGCTCAGAGCGCCATGGCGATCCCGTTGCTGGCCCAGCGGCGCGTGCCGGCGATCTTTGCCGTCCGCTTCTATGCTGTGAATGGCGGGCTGATGTCTTATGGCGCCGACCTGACGCAGCAGTTTCGCGATGGCGCTGGCTATGTGGCTCGCATCCTTCGCGGCGCCGAGGTCCGCAGTCTTCCGGTGCAATTCGCCACGAGGTTCGATCTCGTCATCAACATGAGAGCCGTTCACGCCCTCGGACTGGCAATCCCGGAGCGATTGCTCATGGAGGCTGAGCTGATCGACTAGCTTGCTCGGGCGTGGCGGGGGACGAGGCAGCGTTTCGTTGATCTCGATCAACAAACGCCAGCTCTCGGGTTTGATGATCGCCGGACATGTGTATGGAGGATCTGATGTTTTGCTGCGGCAGGACCTTGATGGCGCTTGCGCTCGTGATCGCGATTCCGCTGGCGGCGGCGGCGCAGACCGCAGATAAGGCGCCGGCCTCCAGCCCACAGCAGGCAAATCCCCCCGGGCAAGCCGCAGAGCTTCTGAAACCGGAGCAGCTCGAAGCCCTGGTCGCACCGATTGCGCTCTATCCGGACGAACTGCTTGCTAACGTGCTGGCCGCGTCCACCTATCCTCTGGAAGTCGTTCAGGCCGATCGCTGGCTGAAAGAGCGCAAGACTCTGAAGGGTGATGCCCTGAAGACGGAAGTCGAGAAGCAGCCGTGGGATGACAGCATCAAGGCACTGACTTCGACCGCCGAGGTCCTGACCATGATGAGCGACAAGCTCGACTGGACCAAGGCGCTGGGCGACGCCGTGCTGGCACAGCAGCCGGATGTGATGGATGCGGTCCAGCGGCTGCGGACCAAGGCTTATGACAACAAAAAGCTGGTGACCACCAAGCAGCAGAAGGTGAGCGTCAAGACCGAGGAAAGCAGGCAGGTGGTCGTGATCGAGCCGGCGGTTCCCGATACGATGTACGTGCCGTACTACGAGCCTGCGACGGTCTACGGCGCGTGGCCCTACAACGAGTATCCACCATATTACTTCGGCTACCCATCCTACATCGGCGCAGGCGTCGTCGCGGCGGGGCTCGCCTTCGGCACGGCTTGGGCCATCGGTCGCTGGGGCAATTATTGGGGCGGCGGCTGCAACTGGGGCAACCGCAACGTCTATATCAATCACCGGACCACGAACATCGGAAATGGCTGGCAGCACAATCCCTCGCATCGCCAAGGGGTACGCTACAACAACGCCAACGTTCAGCAGCGCTTCGGCAATAGCAATCTGAAGGCCGGCGCCGCCGACCGGATGGATTTCCGCGGCCGCGACGGACAGCAGAAGCCGGGACAGGATCGGCCTGGTGGCGCAGATCGCGCCGGTGACCGTGCGGGAGATCGCGCTGGCGACCGAGGTGGCGACCGTCAAGGCGCCGGGGATCGCGCCAAGGCGGGAGGCGATCGCGCCAAAGTTGGCGGCGATCGCGCGGGCAAGGCGGGTGGTGCCAAAAACGCGGGCGCCAAGAACGCCGGGACCAAGGGGGGCGGCGGTGCCAAGGCCGCGAACCGAGCTGGCGGCAGGCCACGCGGCGGGAGTGCGCTGAACGTATCGTCTGGCCGCTCGGCGGCCGCAGCATCGGCCCGCGGTCACGCCAGCATGGCGAGCATGGGACCGCGTGGCGGCGGTGGCGGCGCGAGCTTCGCCGGTCGTGGTGGCGGCGGTGGCGGATTCCAGGGCGGTGGTGGCGGCGGCCGGGGCGGTGGCGGCGGCGGGCGCCGCTCCGACATCGTGCTCAAGCACGATGTCGTTTTGCTCGGCTATCTCGCCAACGGGCTTGGTTACTACCGCTTCAGCTATATTGGCAGCGACAAGGCCTATGTCGGGGTCATTGCGCAGGAAGTCGAAGAGGTGAAGCCAGAAGCCGTTACCCGCGGAGCCGATGGTTATCTCCGGGTCTATTACGAGAAGCTCGGTCTAAAATTCCGTACGTATCGGGATTGGCTCGCCGGCGGCGCAACGATTCCTGCGGAGGTGATGCCATGATGAGCTTTAAGTCGCTTCATCGCGTCGCGCTGCCGGCCATCATGGCGCTGGCGCTCATGAGTTCGCCATCCCGGGCGCAGCAATCTTACCCGACACCGGAGGATGCAGCGGCGGCGCTCGCTGCCGCCGTCAAAAGCGGGCCCGACCGGGCCATCCTGAAAGTCCTCGGCAGCGCTGCCGAGGACATCGTCTCGTCCGGCGACGAAGTCGCCGATGCCGATATCCGGCAACGCTTCACCTCGATGTATGAGGCCAAGCATTCGATCAAGGCGGAGGGCAACAAGAAGGCGACGCTGGTGCTGGGCCCGGACGACTTCCCATTCCCGATCCCGCTCGTCAACACCAGGACCGGCTGGGAATTCGATACCGCCGAAGGCCGCATTGAGGTGCTGTATCGCCGCATCGGCCGCAATGAACTCGACGCGATCCAGACCAGTCTCGCCTTTGTCGATGCCGAGAACGAATACGCCGACAAGGATCGCGGTGAGGGTATTGGCGTGTACGCGCAGCGCATCGTCAGCAGTGCCGGCAAGAAGGATGGACTGTTCTGGCGCGACGACAACGACCAGAGCCCGCTCGGTGCATTGGCGGCGCAGGCTTCGGCCGAAGGCTACAAGCCCGAGGAGGGTGCGGCGCCTTATCACGGCTATTATTTCCGGATCCTGAAGGGGCAGGGGTCGAACGTGCCAGGTGGCGCGCTCAACTATGTGGCCAAGGGCAAGATGATCGGAGGTTTCGCGCTCATCGCCTGGCCTGCCGAGTACGGCAATTCCGGCGTCATGACCTTCCTGGTCAACCATGGGGGCGTTGTCTACCAGAAGGATCTCGGGCCTCGAACCAAAGTCCTCGCCTCCCGTATCACCGCATTCGACCCGGACCAGACCTGGAAGAAGGTCGATGGTGCAAAACCCTGAGCGACTGACGGAGATACTGCGTCTGGCACCCTCGTATCGATCGCCAACCTCAGCACGATCATCATCTCTATGAAGTGAGCGAAATGCGGAACGGTCGTGACGGTCCCGTACCGTCATGGCGCCGAAGCGGGAGCGGAAATTGGAATTTCCAGCTCGAAAATGGAGCCCTTGACGTCCGATTTGATCAGCCTCAGCTTTCCTCCACACCTTGCGGCCAAATTGCAGGAGATAGCCAGCCCCAATCCCATACCGCCTTGTTTCGTCGTGAAGAACGGATCGAAGATGCGCTCTTGATCACGTGGCGAAATGCCGGCGCCCGAGTCTTCAATGGACAAATGGACCGTTGTGCCTCCATCAAGACGGGTTTTCATACGCAGCTCTCGTTGATCGGCGGGGACAGAGCTCATTGCGTCAATCGCGTTCTTGCAGAGGTTCAGGAGAATCTGTTGGAGCTCAGTGCCGTCCAGGACGACTGGAGGAATGTTGCCCTGAAACTCCGTCGTTACTGATACGCCGTTGGCCAGGAGATCGTGCCTCAGCAGCCTGCGCGCCAACTCGGCGACATCCTCGACGTTTGCCGAAGCGCCGCCGTGCGCCGTTTTGATCGTCATCTCGCGAATGCTCGATATGATGTCTGCGGCCCGGCTGCCATCGGCTTCGATGTCACAGAGGATGTTCTCGAGTTCCTCCAGTTCAGGCGAGGTCGCTCGGAGGTGACTGAGCCCTGTCGCAGCATTGAGCGAGATGGCCCCTAACGGCGATCTCAGCTCATGGGCGATCGCACCAGTGACCGCGTCGATGCTGAAAAGCCGGTTCGCTCGTTCGCGTCGCTGCAGGGCGATGACGCTGGCGAGGCGCGAATAGATAAACATCGTTTCGATGAGCAATATGGTCAGCAACATGCAGCTGCCGACCAGAACGAAACCGCGTGCTGCGTACCAACCCACGGTGAATCGAACCGAGCTGCCGATGATCGCCACCAGGAAATTGGGCAGGTAGGCGAGCAAAGTCACCATCAACCAAAGGTCAAGAATGGTGCGCATGCGCGCAAACAGGACGGTGAGAGCAGTCACATTCCAAAGCAAAAGTATCAAGTTGACCTGATTACCGAGAGGCGTCTGATGCCTGACGTCATTCACGTAGAAGCTCGGGAGAAACTCGGCTTTCGCGGTCACCATCCACGTCAGTCCCGCCACCGTGGCGGCGATGCAGCCGAATGCTAACACGATCGCGGCTATCGCAGGTCTGCCTGGTCTGCCGGCGGTGGAACGATCCTTTGTGAATCCGTACACTAGGATCGCTGCGGGAAAAGCCGTGTGCCAAAGCACGTAAAGCCAAGCGGGGCTGTTCAGTCCGTCCCCAATGAGACCCACGGGAGCGTATCCGTTCGGAAAGGCGAGCGTTTGCAAGAATGCGAACGATCCGCTGAAAACGTATCCGCTTGCGAGTGCAAGAAGTGCCCGCTGAGGCTGGATCGAAAATTGAGCAAACAGCAGGGCTGCCGTGATGAATTCGGCCAGGGCCAACGCGGTCTGCAAGACTGGAACGAAACCATTGATCTGGCCCAATTGGATCCGGGCGAACGGCGCGATGACCGCTGCAAGGACGATGAGCGAGACGGCGACACCCACGGCCCAGGCCTTTTGGCGGGGGGTTGCGGGGATGTTCGCGATGACCAATGGGAATTCTTGCTCATCATCGTAAGCGGGCTCGGCGGCTGCGTTGGCCAATCGCTCGCTCGCTAGCGCAATGCCCGGCCCTGATGCTGTCGCACCGCCGCCAAGTCCCATGAACTTGCGCTGGCTCATGCCGCCTCCGGAGCACCGCGAGACACATCCTACTCGTCTAAACGCCCTCAGTGAAGCGCCTGATTGAGAGGTGGATATAGACTGGGGGCTCCCGCCAATGGTGCGGATGGTGTGCTCCCGATGGACACGCTCCGCGTACGTCGCCAAGAGTGACTCGGATTCCATGCCATGGGGCCCTCCAGTATGAGGCTGCGCATTAAACTAAAGCCGCGGGACTCGTCGAGCGAAACACCCGCCAGCGCCGTCAACCCCTCTTTGCAAAAATATTCCACTTTACCGAAATTCGGTTTTGACGTATGTATCGGCCATCCCGGCTCATCCTTGAGGGGCGATCTTGTGGTCGTCATGTTCGCGAGCCGGGCTTGCGGTGGACGCGGCAGCGTTCGGGTGCGAGTGGCCAAGGGCAGGGCGGATTGCTCTCCGTGAGCCCAAGGCTTCGTTCCGACGAGCGGCGCTGCTAGGCTTCGTCTCGTCTGTAAGTTTCCGGCTCTGTCGACAGGGCTGGAAAAACTGCGGCGAAATGGCGAACCGTGCGTACGGCAAAACCG
>NZ_VSST01000061.1 GCF_019402665.1 Bradyrhizobium canariense | reverse complement strand
GTGGACGACGCGGCTCTTGGCGCGCCATGCGCGCGAACAGGGGCCGGCGGCAGGGCATGCGTGTTTGGCGTGGTCCAGGGCACGGTGTGCAAGATCCTCGGCCAAGAGGAAATCAAGCCGCACAAGGTGAGCTACTATCTTGAAAATCGCGACGCCGAGTTCGAACGGAAGATGGCGGAGGTCCTGTGCGTCTATCGCGAAGTCCACGTCCTGAAGAAAGCCTCTGCCAAGGGAAACGACCGGCAAAGCCGGTGACGATCGTCTCCTGCGACGAGAAGCCGGCAATCCAGGCCATCGCAACGACAGCGCCGGATTTGCCGCCCAAGCCTGGCGTCCACGCCACCTTTGCGCGCGATCATGAATACAAGCGCCACGGCACGCTCAGCTTGTTGGCTGGGATTGATCTGCTGACTGGCAAGGTCCACGCCCTTGTCAAAGACCGCCACCGCAGTCGAGAGTTCATCGAGTTCCTCAGGCTTGTCGATGCCGCCTATCCGCCGAACACTGCGATCAAATTGATTCTCGATAATCATTCCGCGCACATATCGAGAGAAACCAGAACCTGGCTCGCCACTCGACCGGTTGGACGCTTCGAACTCACCTTCACCCCCAAGCACGGCTCGTGGCTCAATCCAATCGAGGGGTTCTTCTCCAAGTTCGCCCGTCAGTCCTGCGCCATATCCGGGTGGCCTCAAAGCACGAACTCAAGGAGCGCATCATGGCTGGCATCGACGACGTCAATCGCCATCCTGTCATTCATACCTCAGTCCTACAAACTCGCCGACGCCGCCTGATATGATTCGAACCAAGGAAACGCTGAACTAGACGATCGATTCCACGAAACCTGAGATGCAGGAGCAGGATGAATGGGTGGAACGGACGGGTAGCTGGCGGATTTCTCGTTTGCGGTCGGCGAAACGAGGAGCTGTATCATGGCTGGATGGCGGCGAGCCGTCGAGTTGGCGATCTGAAGAGATAGCAACATTGGCGGCTCTTTCTCGGTCGAGAGCTGAACTGGCGAGCCGGGTGTCGCAGGCGCAGATGCTGCTGGCATATCGCGGAAATCGCTCGTTTTGCGCAGTGGGCCAAAGACCGTTGGAGTCCACATCAGACGGTGCAGCGGTGTCGAGCGAGGGCTGGCCGATGGCCAGCTGGCCGCCGCTTGACGATCGCCCGCGGAATGGGGACGCCTGCTGTTATAGAAGTTGAAATATCGGCGGATCGAGCTGCGCGCCTCGCTGACGCTATCATAGGCCCGTAGGCACACCTCCTCGTATTTGATGCTGCGCCAGAGCCGTTCGATAAACACGTTGTCCCGCCATGCGCCCCTGCCGTCCATGCTGATCGCGATGCCGTTGTCGGCGAGCGCGCCGGTAAAAGCTTGTCCGGTGAACTGCGAACCCTGGTCCGTGTTGAAGATGTCCGGCTTACCGTGACGAGCCAAGGCATCTTCCAGCGTTTCGACGCAGAAGGCTGCTTCCATGGTGATCGACCGCCACGACAGAACACGACGGGTTGCCCAATCGAGCACGACCGCGAGATAGGCAAAACCGCGCGCCATCAGGATGTAGATGATGTCCATCGCCCAGACCTGGTCCGGCCGCGTGATCTCCGTGCCGCGCAGCAGGTATGGATGGATCTTGTGGCCGGGCTCTGGCCCGGTGGTGCGCGGACGGCGATAGAGCACCTCTATCCCATCCGCCGCATGAGCGTCTTCACATGCCGGCTGCCGATCTTGCACCCTCTCAGCATGCGCGAACCGGCGAAGGGAAACTCCAGATGCAGCCGGTCGAGACGCCGCATGATCGCGAGATCGGCATCTGGCACCGGTCGCGGCAGGTAATAAACGCTGCCGCGGCCCATCTGCAAACCTCCGCCTGCTCGGTGATCGACAGATGCGCTGGCGGTCGATCATCGCTTTGCGCTCAGCAAACCCCGCCTTGGTGAGCCCGCCAAAAATCATTCTCCAGCGTCCAGCTCCCCGATCTTGGCGTGCAGCGTGTCGCGCGTCATGGAAAGCTGCCCCCCCGGCCCATGAGGAATTGACCCCCTCCTTGGATAGCCGAGGAGAGAGCGAATGAACCAGGAACGAATCACTGAAGGCTCGTCGTGGATTGATCCACGGGAGCAGGTAATGAAGACGCCGGATGACGTGGCGGAGATGTTGCGCCTGAAGGCGTGCGGGTGGGGTCTGAGCGGATTGCCCGCGAGCTGGGCTGCAGCCATCACACGGTCAAGGACTATGTCGCGACGGGCGGTGTGAAGCCGTTCAAGTCGCCTGAGCGGAAGAAGCAGCTCGCCGGCCTTGGGCTGGCTGCGCGAGAGGCTCATTCGGCATCGCGGCAGCCGATGTGGTGCGCCAGGACCTGTTGGCGGAGAAAGGCTTGGCAGTTAACCGGCGAACGCTGCAGCGCACCGTGCAGCCCTATCGTCAAGAGCTGAAGGCGGAGGCTTTGGCGAGGACGCGGTTTGAGACGCCTCCGGGCCGACAGTCACGAACGCCGGAGACCCGGCATTCTGACGCTGTCTCGCCCGGAGTCGGCAAGACGCAGTTGTCGATCGCGCTGGGGAGAGAGGCGATCCTGGCCGGATACAAGGTGCAGTTCACCACGGCGACGCTGGTCGCGGGCGTTTGCCAAGGCTCATGGCGAACGGCGTCTGGACGAGAAACTGCTCGCCTATCGAAGCCAAAGCTGCTGATCGTCGACGAGCTCGGCTATCTTCCGCTGGAACCCGACGCGGCATCTGTTCTTCCAAGTGGTCAGTAGGCGCTAGGAAACCGGCGCCACGCTGATCACGTCGAACCGCAGCGTTGCCGAATGGGGCATCGTGTTCGCCGAGCCGATGACTTCATGATGCCTCCTTCTTCGACCGCTTGGTGCGTCGTACCCGATGACGAAGCTGACTGATTTGTTCGTCTGAGAGCTCGATCTGCCATGGCTGACCTTTGGCTAACTGACGACCTGTCAGCAATCCGCGCGCAAGATAATCGAACACTGTTTGCGGGGTTAATCCAAGCTCAGCCGCTGCCCCCTGAATCGAGAAGCTGCCGTCGGGCCAGTGCATGGGATTCTGGTCCACGCCGTTGATCTTGACGGTGGGAATGCCCCAGCGGGTGCGCAACAGCCAGACGTTCTCGCCTTTGAAGGCGCAGCCTCGGGCGGCGACGAAGCCTTCTTGGTTGAGTATTGCCGCGATCTCGGCATCCATTTTTGTGTTCAGCATTCAAATCGACGATCCGCTGCCGCAATCGATCAATGTCGATGTAATTGCGGTAGGTGTGAACGCGCCTTTGCACGTGATGCTCGCTGGTTGCGCCGGTCTGCCAGACGACTTTGAGCCACACCTGACCTCGGATCCGCTTCTGATCAAGAACGACTTCGCGGATGACGAATCGCAAAATGCGCTTGCGATCGGCCGTCGACGTGGTGGCCGCGTTCCAAATCTGCGGCAGGTTCTCGCCGAGTGCTTGTAGCCCTGCGCGTTCCACCGGGCCAATCAGAAGCGGCTCTTGCCCACGCCAACGCGCATGCTCCTGCTCGACCGCCTCGACGGCACGCAGCTTCCCTTCCCAAGCCCGCTCAAGTGAGCGCGCCACGAGACGGTTCTCGGGCTCTACGGCGTCATACTGACGTCGAGCGCGCTCGGCCTCGTAGCGGGCGCGCTCTACGCGAAGCGCCCATTGGCGCTCGAGCTGGCGGCTCTCCTGCTCCAGTTGGTTCGCCGCCGCGAGTGCGATCTCAATCTGATCCGGCAGCAGAGCGTCGATGACCACCCGCTGGACCAAGGCGTCAACCGCTAAGGCCCGGACTTCCTGGCACACTGCACTGCCTTCCTGATCCCGATCCGACCGGCAGCAATAGACCGGATAGTCGGCATTCGGGCCAGTGTAGCGCATGCTCATGCGCCGTCCGCAACGGCCGCAGATCGCAATTCCTTGTAACAGGGCTGCCCCCTTGCGCGGCACGCCAGCGTGTCCTGCCTCAAAGTGGGCAACGTTATCTGCCAGTCGCCGCTGGTTGGCCATGAACTCCTCCCAGCTGATATAACCCGGGTGAGCAGCGCGGAGGCAAACCGCCCAGTCGGCGATCGCCACCTTGACCGTTCCCGTCAGCGATCCCGCTTGGCATCGGCTCGGATCCTTTTGCCGGCGGCCATAAACATACGCCCCAGCATAAGCCGGATTTTTGAAGGATACTAAGGACGCGTGCACTATCTGGCACACGCCAGACCGTCTCGTGTGGAGCTGGTCCAAACAGCGGCCGAACCGGCAAGGACAATCCGTTCCGGTCCAAGTACCGCATCACACGGCGGGCGCTTTGCAGTTCCTGGAATTTGGCAAAAACGAGATGAAGACGGGCCTGTACCTCCTCATCAGGATTGAGAATAATCGTGCCGGCGCGATCATAGGCGAGCCCGGCTGGCAGAGGCAGCCGCAGTTCGCCCCGCGCCGCCTTCTGGCGTTCCCCTTGGTGAAGGCGCATCCGAAGCTGATGCAACTCCGCCTCGCTCATGATGCCGGACAAGCCCAACAGCAGGCGGTCGTGGTAGGCGCGCGGATCGTAAAGCCGCTCCCCGTCCGCAATGAGCACACCGAACACCGAGCACAGTTCGAGCAACTGATGCCAGTCCCGGTTGTTGCGGGCCAAGCGAGAAGCGTCCAGGCTCACCACAAGACCGGCGTTGCCAAGACCGATCTCGGCAATGAGCTTCTGGAAGCCATGACGATCCACACCGCCAGCACCGGACTTGCCCAGATCCTCGTCAATGACCTGGACGCGCTCCGGCGGCCAGCCCAGACCGATGGCGCGATCGACGAGGCGGTACTGCAGCTCCGTGCTCTCCTGATGCTGGCGCACCTGGTTCACGGATGACTGCCGCACGTAAACATAGGCCAACTTGGCTCGGTGCGCAGTCGTGAGCCGCTCGTCAGCGACGTTCAAGCTGATCAGCACGACCCAGTCCCCTTCCGGGCGTGCCAGGAGCCGCTTGCATCCGCCGCAGCAGCGTGGCGAGGATTTGAGCGATCTGAGTTTGCGTCGCGGTGGACAGATTCGGCCACAGGCGCGGAATGTCGTCCGTCGGACGGCCGGGTGGATTTGCCAACGTCGGCATGGGTCGATACGCAACGCGACCTAGAAGCGGTCGGTGGGTCATCGCGAATCACCTTCTTGTCAAGAAGGCTCAGACTCGCGCTCAAATGTTGCATCAATGGGATCAGCGTACGTGCGCTGATGCGCGGCAGATCGGCGGCGTTCGGGCCAGAAGTTATCGTCTCGACAAGATCAGTCGACGCGATCCGAACCGCCCGCGGCCGGCCGTCCGGCAGCGCGACAACGACGTAGGCCGGACCGCGCCCCGACCGCTCCTTCAGCACCTCAAGCCGGTGCCCGAACAGAAAATGATGCGGGTCAGTGATCGTGACGTGAGACACGACCCGCTCGAGAATAGGGGTACTCTGACGTGTTCGGTGATACCGTGGTCGCCACCGCCATCCTCGATCGGCTCCTGCACCACAGCGACGTGCTGACGATCCGCGGCTACAGCTATAGGCTCCGAGCCAAGCGCAAGAGCGCCTCATCAAGGCGTCGACCCGACGGTGACGGCCCTCCGGTCGGTCACCGTCGGAAACAATCTTCAACCGAGATCATAACCCAGATGGTGGCTGCAGTTCTTCATGACGCAAAGGGGGGCAGTTCCGGATGGCGTTTGACATGCAGCGACTTCACATCGGTCCCAGGCGTGGCCGGCGCAGCGCTGCCAGTCCCAAAAACTCCGAAAGCGCCACCCTCCAGTGCGCCTTCCACATCGTAATCTGATTGGGTGGACGTCAAAGTGCTCGGCCAGCTGAGCTCATCGTCCGGTCGCCCGTGAGGCGGCAAGCGCCACCTTCGCCTTAAAAGGCCGGTGTGTGGTTCCGGCGTGCCCGTCTGCTGTTCGTCGCTCCTGACTCGCCGGCAACAGCGTGCCCGTTAGGAGGCAGAAACTCCACTTGTCGACCTGTTCAAATTTGCGGAGTGGGCTCTAGACATGCAGTTGGTACTTTCCGGGCGCTGCCGGGTCTGGGGGAAGATCGCGTCTCGTTACCAGAGGCTAACCAAATGATCCATTTGATCGTAACCGGCGTGACGCCCCCACCTAGCCATCCCTCGGCTTGCGCGCGATACAGCCTGGCATGAGCGGTTCGTTTGGAGGTGGAACGATGGCAAATGCCATGCTTGATGCCAGGCATGAAGGCGATTCCTATCGTCGCGTCGAGGTAATCACCGGGGAGCGCCGGCGGCGACGATGGACGGGCGAGGAGAAGGCCCGGATCGCGGCGGAGAGCTTTGAAGAAGGTGCGAACATCTCCGAGGTGGCGCGACGCAATGGCGTTTCCCGCGGGCTGCTCACGGTGTGGCGCCGCCAGGTTGCGGCGGTGGTGGCCGGCAAGGCGCCGAGCTTCGTGCCGATCCAAATTGGTGCCGAGAGCGAAGGCGAGACGGCCGACGAGTCCAAGCGCATTTCGCCGGCACAGACGAGGCCTTTGGAGATCTCCGCCTCGCCGACCAGGGCCTGCGGGGTGATCGAGATCGAGCTGAGTGGGGCGCGCATCCGGGTCGAGCCGGGCGTGGAGCTGGCGACACTTTCGACGGTACTGTCGGCGCTTCGGGGTATCCGGTGATTGCACTACGCTCCGACCTCAAGGTGGTGCTTGCGACGCAGCCGGTCGACTTTCGCAAGTCGGTCCACACGCTGTCGGCGCTGGTGAGCGAAGCACTGCGCGCGAACCCGTATTGTGGCGACGTCTTTGTGTTCCGCAGCAAGCGCATGGACAGAGTGAAGCTTCTGGCGTGGGACGGCAGCGGCATGGTGCTGGTGACGAAGTGGTTGCACCAAGGGCGTTTCACTTGGCCGCCGATCCGCGATGGCGTGGCGCATCTGAGTGCGACACAGCTCGCGATGCTGCTCGACGGACTCGAGTGGACGCGTGTCTCACCCAAGCCGGTGAAGCAGCCGGCGGTTGTTGGCTGAGAAGCGAGGATTTCGCTGGAGCATGTGGCGCGCGGATGTATCGTCTATTCATGGCGATTCGCCCCGATGCCCTCCCGAGCGATACGGCGGCTCTGACCGAGATGGTGCTCGCGCTTGACGCCGAGAACGAGAAGCTGCGCGTGGCGATGCGGACGCTCAATGAGATGATCTTTGGGAAGCGCTCGGAGCGGCTTGCCACGCTCGTGGCCGAGCAACTCGCGCTTGAGCTTGATGACCTTGAGACCGGCGCCACCCCGCCTGCCGCTGCCAACGACGATGCGCCTGCGGCGAAGCCGTCTGATAAGCCGCGCAAGAAGGCGCGCCGCAATATTGGGGCGCTGCCTAAGCACCTGCCACGCTGTGAGCAGGTGCTGGAGCCGGAGACGAGTGCGTGCCCGTGCTGCCAGGGCCAGCTGCACAAGATCGGCGAGGACATCAGCGAGGTGTTGGACGTGATTCCAGCGATCCTGCGGGTGCTGCGCACGATCCGTCCCAAATACGGCTGCCGCGGCTGCACCGATGGCGTGGTCCAGGCGAAGGTGCTGCCGCGCTTGATCGAGGGCGGCATGGCGTCGACGGCGCTGGTGACCCACGTGGTGGTTTCGAAGTTCGCCTGGTATTTGCCGCTGTACCGGCAGGTGCAGATCCTTGCCGGCCAGGGCATCCAGCTGGACCGTGCGACGCTCGCCGGCTGGGTGAAGCGCGCCGCCTGGTGGCTCAAAAGCCTCTATGAGCTGCAGCTGCGGATGATCCAGGCCGCGACGCGGGTATTCTGCGACGAGACACCGATGCCGGTGCTCGATCCCGGACGACATCGCCCCCGCATCTGCCAGTTCTGGGCGCATGCCATGGATGACCGCCCCTGGGGCGGGCACTCGCCGCCGGCGGTTGCCTATGTGTTCGCCGACGGCCGCGGCACCGAGGAGATCGCCAGACAATTGACGGGCTTTTCCGGCATTCTGCAGGTGGACGGTTATGCCGCCTACAAGGCGCTCGCCCGCGGTCACGGCGGCGCGATCCAGCTCGCCTTTTGTCTCGCCCATGCCCGACGCAAATTCGTCGAGGTATTCAAAACGACGCAGTCGCCGTTCGCGCGCGAGGTGATCGAACGGCTGCAAGCGGTCTATGCCATCGAGGCAGGGATCCGCGGCAGCAGTGCGGAGCAGCGGCTGGCCGCCCGCCGCACCAAGGCCGCTCCGTTGATGGAGGCGCTCAGGGCGCGGCTGATCGCCATGGTCGACCAGCTCTTCTCGCAGTCGAAGCTGACAGAGGCGATCAACTATGCGCTTAACCATTGGGACGGGTTGACGCTGTTTCTCCGCGACGGCCGCGTCGAGGTCGACAGCAATGCGGTCGAGCGTTCCATGCGCCCGATTGCCATGGGAAGACGCAACTCATTGTTCAGCGGCAGCGAGGGCGGTGCCGAGAGCTGGGCAATCCTGGCCTCGATCGTGAACACGGCAAAACTTCATGAGCTCGATCCGCAGGCCTACCTGGCCGACGTGCTGGAGCGCATCGTGTCCGGGCGAACCAAGAGCCATCAGCTGCACGAGCTGCTGGCCTGGAACTGGAAGGCGGCGCGCCAGCGTACCGCACAGGCCGTGGCATGAGCTCGCGCCGCCATAAGGCCGCGCCGTCGATGGCGGCCGCCGCGATGCCGCTTGAGGAACTCAACTCGAGCGGTGGCTGCAGGCTCGCGTCGATTGGCATCCTGCCGCCACCAGCATTCCCATGCTCGATGGCTACGTCGCCGCGATCGTGGCTGGACCGGCGTCAATGAGCCCACTCGACTGGATCTGCCCGCTGCTCGCCATCGATGCTGATGCTTTCAACCACGGCGGCACCCCGGAGTTCGCGGCGATTTCCGCCGTTGTGCTGCGTCATAACGAGATCAGCCAGATCCTTTCGACCACGCCTCGCCAGTTCGCGCCGATGCACCGGCGTGAAGCCAATGGCAATATCGATGCGCGTCCATGGTGCCAGGGCTTCTATGCCGCGATACGGCTCAGGCTGTCGGTGTGGGCGCCGTTGCTGGACGCCAGAAACGTCAATCACGGCCTGCTGCTGCCCATCCTGCTGCACTGTCGCGACGATCAGGCCGTCCGCTGCTCGGGTCGCCGCGAAGCGGCCGCGAGACCGAGGATTTCCTCCGTAACGCCTACCTCGATATCCCAGCCGTCGTCGAGGCCCTGCGCCAGCACTGGATGCCCATCCGCTACGCACGCGCCCGCTAATCCTGCGGACGTGGGAGCTCATACCGGTTACATTTGATCTCGCGGGTGGGCCTTTCGGTTTGTCCGACGTGCGAACTAGCACTACTTTGGCAGATTACCGGTTTTGTCCTGATTTATAGGATTCCCGAATCAATTTTTCAATGATTCATGGGTGGTCGGCTCTTGGAGGGCTGACCATGGCGGGATGGAAAGACGAACTCGAACGCTGGCTGATGCCGTTCTTGGACCGGTTGGGTCATAAGACTCGGCAGCGGATGTGTCCTCTGTATGTTGCGGGATTGATCGGTCCTGGCGATCGCAAGAGCGTTCAGCCGATGGCGGAGCGCCTTGCCACGGGCAACTACGACCAGCTGCATCATTTCATTGCGGACGGTGTCTGGGACGCGACGCCGCTGGAGACAGAGCTGCTCAACCAGGCGGACCGACTTGTCGGCGGCAGGGATGCGGTGCTGGTTATTGATGATACCTCACTGCCGAAAAAAGGTGAGCGCTCGGTCGGTGTTGCGGCTCAATACGCGTCGGCTCTCGGTAAAACTGCAAATTGTCAAACGCTGGTATCTTTAACGCTTGCGCGCGGCGAAGTGCCAGTGATGGTCGCGTTACGTCTCTTTCTGCCTGACAGCTGGACAAGCGACATACCTCGTTTGAAGCGCGCTCGCGTGCCAGTCGAACACCGAACGCCACGGACCAAGCCGGAAATTGCTTTGGCCGAGATTGACCGTGCGATGGCAGCCAACGTGCGCTTGGATGTGTGCTGGCGGATGCAGGATACGGACTTAGCGCACCGTTTCGACAAGGGCTAACAGAGCGCGGGCTGACCTGGGCTGTCGGCATCCCTCGGCACCTGAAGGTGTATCCGGTCGATGTGAAGCTCATTTGGCCGACTACCAAAGTCCGCGGGAAACCACGAAAGCACCATGTGCCCGATATCTTATCGATTGCGGCAGAACGAATGCTGGCCAGCGCCAAATGGAAAACCGTGAGTTGGCGCAGCGGGACGAAAGGTCGGCTGAAAGCCCGATTTGCCGCTCTCCGTGTCCGCACGGCCGACGGCCCTCCTCAGCGGATTTGGGATAAGGGTCAGCAGCATCTCCCCGGCGACGAAGCTTGGCTCATTGGCGAGCAACGTGCCTCAGGGGAGAAGAAATACTATCTTGCCAATCTTCCTGCGGCGACGGATCTGCGCACACTAGCCGCCACCATCAAGGCAAGATGGATTTGTGAGCAGGCGCATCAACAGTTGAAGGAAGAGCTTGGACTTGATCACTTCGAAGGGCGATCATGGCAGGGTCTTCATCGCCACGCCCTGATGACAATGATCGCCTACGCCTTCCTGCAACATCGTCGCCTCGCAGACGCGGGGCGGAAAAAAAAGAATCAACGGACCTCCGCCTCAGCCAACCATGCCCGCCGTACGTCACGCCATCGTCGATCTCATCCTTCGGCCGCCGCCTCAACGGTGTCCATACTGCCGAAAACAAATCCTTGAAAAACACTGGCGCAAATAGATTCTGCCAAAGTAGTGCTAGTTCAGCGTTTCCTTGG
>NZ_VSST01000060.1 GCF_019402665.1 Bradyrhizobium canariense | reverse complement strand
GCGCAAGTGCGCCTTTGCCCACCCTACGGCAGCTCGCGAGGTAATTACGACGCCGCCCGCGACGCGTCGGCCGACAGCCGCCCAAGTAGCGACCTTGCCGTATCCGACGGCGACAGCGAATCCACCGAGACCACGGGATCGCTGCGCATTTCGTGCTTGCCGTTCGACGTGTGCCGCATCACGGCAGAGAGGCGGCGGGCGATCATGTGGGCGGTGCGGAAGTCGGTTTCGGCGAACACGACGATGACCGACCCGTCCTTCTGCGCCACGCCAAAATCCATCTGTCGCATCAGGCGGCTGAGAATGCGCGCGGCATCGAGCTGGGCGCGGGAATTGCCGGGATCGAAGGCGAAGCGTGCGACCGAGAGGCCGCCGCCGCGGGCCAGCGTCTGCTCGACCGCCTTGGCAAAATCGCGGGCAAAGGCCTCCACCGTGAGCAGACCGCTGCGCGGGTCGAGCCAGCCGCCGGCATCCATCGAGCGCAGCGTGCGGCTCAGCTGGGCTTCCATCGCGTGCTGGCGGATCAGGGGCAGCGCGTTGGCGGCGACCTTCGCCGGCTCGCCCGGGATCAGCTCGAGATTGGGCAAGTCATAAGCCTGCGTCAATTGATGCGCGGTGACGACCACGGGCAGGCTGCGGAAGCGAGTGTCCTCGGCGAGCACCGTGAGGAAGGCATCGGTCACGCGGGCGGTAAAACCTTCGGCGAGCACGACGCCGTCGAGGTCGCGGGTGTTGAGATGCTTGGCCGCGGCCTCGATCGAGAGCGCGCCGACGACGCCAATACGCTCGCCTAGCGCAACGGAAAGCGCGGGGTAAGCCGCGCCGCGACCGATCAGAAGCACCGTAGCATCGCGAACGGGATCAGCGTCCGGCAGCGCGACTTTCACCTCGGGCAGCCGGCGCAGCACCGTGGCATGAAGCGTGCGAATCCGTAGCGCGGCGCGAAGCCGTGCGATCAGGCGTTCGGAATGGCCGGCGCGCGAGGAGGAGAAGGGCAGGGCGTTGTGCGGGAGCGCGCCCGCCGCATCCAACGCCACGAAGGGAAGGTAAGGCGATTGCTCGGCGATCTTCCTGGCGAGCAGCGCCAGATGCGGCTCGTGCCCGGCATCCATCGCGGCGAGAACAACGGCCGGCTGCACCTCTTCGACCGCGCGCGTCGCGCCGGCCCAGCCGGTGTCGATCACGGGGAAGAATCGCGCCTCGTCCAGCGCCGCGATGAAGGCCGGCCGCTCGCCATTGGACACAAACAGGATCGGGCCGGCCTGGGACATCGAGAGACTCTGATCACGCGACAGGTGCCGCGCAATCTAGTCCGGCCGCCTTAATGCAGCGTCAATGGAACGGTCGAAATGACCCTCAACCCGGTCCGGAACGGTCGCGAAAAGCTTCGACCATCAGGGGGTTAAGCCCGAGTTCACTGAGCGCCTCGCGGGCGCGGGCATTGTCCTGGGCTCGGCCCGCGAGCCGGTGACCGGAGAGTCGGTCGGGCAGCGCGGTCAGCAGGGCGCCCTGGCCGAGCCGGCGGGCCCATTCCTGGAGGTCGTTGGAGAGGAAGCGGTAGCCGCCGACGGCCATGATCCCTGAGGGCGGCGCGGTGATGCAGATCGCGCCGCTGGGGCGGTCGAGCCGCGCGGCATAGCCGGTATCGACATAGTCGCGTGGCGGCTGCGCGATCAGGGTGTCGCCGGCCGGCTGTGGCGGGGCGTAGGCCGCGATCGGCACCATCGGGCCGCGCAGGCCGAGCGTGCCCTTCGGCGTCAGCAGAATCTCGCCGGCGATCGATGAACCCGACTGCTCGCGTGGCGCGCCGTGCGGTCCCGGCATCACCGGTACCGGCATGCCGTCCTCGCCACGCCGGGCGCCGAACAATCCGGCCTCGCCGAACAGATAGACGTCCGTGAACGGCGCGTGCGGCGCGATCCATGCCTCGCTCGCCGCCACCTGCTCGGGCGCGCGCCACAGGCCGATGACGTTGCGCAAGGTCGGCATCCGCGCCGCCAGATCGGAATCGCCGAGCCGCTGGGCAAATTGCGCCGGTGCGATCAGCACGTCGCATTCGTGCGCGTTGATCTGCTGCTCCAGCACGTCGTTCTCGAACGGATGATGCAGCGCCAGCGTACCGCCGCACAGCAGCCACACCGCGAGCGAGGAGGCGAGCCCTGCGAACGACATCGGCGTGAACGCCGCCATCACGGTCGCGCCCTGCCTGACGTCGGCTTCCAGCGACATCGCGAGCCCACCGGCGATCAGGCTGAAATGCGGTCGCGGCACCGGACGAAAGCCTTCCGCGGTAACGTCGAAGGAGATCATCGCCGCCTTGCGGCCATCCTGAATCACGGCGCGCGAGGTGCCGGGCGGACGGGCCTGCACGTCGTCGAGCGAGGCCATGCCTTCGGGCAGGTTGGTGCCGAAGCCGCAGACATGGCGAATCGAGAAGGCTTCCGCGGCCGCATGCATGGCGAGATCGGCATAGCTGACGCCGTCGACCGTACTCATGGTGACGATGGCGCGCGCCGCGGTGCGGTTGAGAGCGGCGGTCAGTTCGGCATGGCGCCAGAGCAGCGGCAGCACGGCAACGACGAGGCCGGCGCGATGGGCGGCGAGAACGGTGAGCACGAACTCGACCGTATTCGGCAGCTGGATGGCGATGACGGAATTGGCCGGCAGGCCCGATTCGACGAAATAGGCGGACAGCGCCTCGATGGCCGTGTCAGCCTCGGCATAGCTCATCCGCCGCGGCTGGTGCCCGGTCACGCGGAACTTGTTCAGCGGGTCGAGCAGGGCAGTCGCGTGCGGCTGCCGCATCAGCGTGCGCTGAAACAACGTGTCGAGCGTCGGCGATACGGCTGGCTGGTTCACGGCGTCACTTTGCTTGATCAGCTTGCGGCTGCCCCTTCGACCACCAGGTCTCCGGCAAATAGCCGGACAGCGAGGTGGCCTCTGGCCGTTCTATCCGATTCCAGCGCGCGATCCATTGCTCGGATACGTTAAACAGGGGGATTGTATAGAAACCGGAGATCAAAGCGCGATCGAGCGCCCGTACCGCGGATACGAAATCCGTATGTTCACGGGCTTCCAGCAGTGCGGCGATCATCGCATCGACCGCGGGATCCCGGGCCCCCATGTAGTTGCGGGTGCCCGGATTGTCGGCGGCAGCGCTCCCCCAGTAGAAATATTGCTCGTTGCCGGGCGACAGCGACTGGTCCCAGCGGTTCTGGATCATGTCGAACTCGTAGGCGAGCCGGCGCTGGTCGAACTGCACGGGATCGACCGATCGCACGCTCGGCTCGATGCCGGCGCGCCTGAGGTCGCGCTGGAACGCAAGCGCGACGCGTTCCTGGTCGCGGGTCGTGACCAGGATCTCGAAGGTGAAGGGCGCCTTGGTCGCGCGGTTGTGCAGCACAGTGCCGTCGAGATCGTAGCCGGCTTCCGACAACAGCTTCAGGGCCGCGCGTAGCGTGGTCCGGTCGCGGCCCGAACCGTCGGTCACCGGCAGGCGGTAGCTGCCGTCCATGATGTCAGGCGGAATCTGCGCGGCGAACGGCTTGAGCAGCTCGCGCTCGCGCGTATCGGAGGGATGGCCATACGCTGACAGGTCCGAGCCGGCAAAATAGCCGGCGACGCGCGAGTAGAGGTTGAAGAAGTAGTTGCGGTTGACCAGCTCGAAATCGAACAGCAGCGTCAAGGCTTGGCGGACGCGGATGTCGGCGAAGATGGGACGCCGCGTGTTGAACACCAGAAATTCGGAAGGTTGCGGCACGCCCGGCTTGAAGGTGTCGCGGATCACGTCGCCATTCTTCGCCGCGGGAAAGTCGTAGCCGTCATGCCAGCGCAGCGGCTCGTGCTCGATGCGGAAATCATAGAGGCCGCGCTTGAAAGCTTCGAACTGGCCGTTGGCCTCGCGAAAATAGTCGAGCCTGATCTCGTCGAAATTGTAGAGCCCGCGATTGATGGGGAGGTCACGGCCCCAATAGTCGGGATTGCGGGTGAGCGTCACGCTGGCACCGGGCCTCACCGCGGTGACGCGATAGGGGCCGGAGCCGACCGGACCCGTCAGCGTCGTCTCCTCGAAAGCCGCGACGTCGACCGCGTGTTTCGGCAGGATCGGCATCAAGCCGAGGATCAGCGGCAGTTCGCGGTCATTGGCCCCCGCAAGGTCGAAGCGGACGGTGAGGGGATCCGGCGCCTCGGCGCTTGCGACCTTGCCGTAATATTGCCGGTGGTTGGGGCGGCCGTGGTCGCGCAGCAGCTGCCAGGAGAACAGCACGTCCTCGGCGCGGACCGGCTTGCCGTCGGAGAAGCGGGCGCGGGGATCGATGTGGAACGTGACAAAGCTCCGCTCGTCATCGGTCTCGACCGATCTGGCGAGCAGGCCGTAGAGCGTGAACGGCTCGTCATTGCCGCGCGCGAGCAGGCTCTCGATCACGTAGTTCCGCATCTGCTGCACGGCCAGTCCCTTGACGATGAAGGGATTGAGGCTGTCGAAGGTGCCAAGAACGCCCCAGGTCAGCCGGCCGCCTTTGGGGGCATCAGGATTGACGTAAGGCATGTGGGTGAAATCGGCAGGCATCGCCGGCTTGCCGTGCATCGCGATGGCGTGGGCCTCCTCTGCCCCCGCGCCGCTTGCCGGGAGCCCCAAGGCGAATGAGACCCCCAAGCCGAAAGCCAGGGTGCAGAGGCGGACGCAAAGACCTTCAGGGCGGCCCTCGAGAAGGCGCTGGAACATGAACATCTGCACACGTTGATTCGAGGACCGCGGGCCTGAATCCTATCACAGGGATTTTCCCGGGGGCGCACGCCGGCGCGCGGCCAAAGACGCTTGTCGGCATTGATCTTTTCGTCGGCCACGTTAAGAAGGCACGCAATCGCGCACGAGCGCCGAGCCGTCACTTATCCGCCTCATTTGACGGGGAGAGAGCCGCGCCCAAGGCGGCCAGGTTCGGTGCGTCGAAGCGGTTCGGGCACTTCCCGTTTAGAAAGGGTTTTCCGCAATGAATTTCCGTTACTTGGCCGCGTCCGTCCGGCCGCGCGGGCGACTTCTCGCCTTGTTGACGGCGACGGCGTTGGCCGTGCCGTTTGCCGCCGAGGCTCAGGCGCCAGCTCCGGGCGCGCCCGCGCCCAAGGCGGCTCCGAAGGCCGCTCCGAAGGCTGCCCCAAAAGCGCCGGCGCCGGCCGCTCAGGCACCCGCCCAACCGGCACCCGCCCAAGGCGCTCCGGCGCAGCAGGGCGCGGCCCAGCCGGCCGATCAGCAGATCCAGCTGATCTATGCCCCCTGGACCAAGTTCTGCCTCAAGGGCCAGGACGCCAACGCCAAGCAGGTCTGCTTCACCGGCAAGGATGGCCGTATCGAGTCGGGCCAGCCGGTCATCGCGGCCGTCATCATCGAGCCCGAAGGCGAGCCGAAGAAGATCCTGCGCGTGACGCTGCCGCTCGGCATGCAGCTGGTGCACGGCACCCGCATCATCGTGGACAACAATCCGCCGTTGCAGAGCCCGTATGTGATCTGCTTCCAGAACGGCTGCATGTCCGACTACGAAGCCACGCCCGAGTTCATCAACAACATGAAGAAGGGCCAGAACCTCGTTGTTCAGGCGATCAATGCCAACGGCGCGCCGCTGACGCTGCCGCTGCCGCTCGCCGGCGAATTCCAGAAGGCCTATGACGGTCCGCCGACCGATCCGAAGGTGTTCGAGGAAACCCAGAGGAAGCTGCAGGAAGAGCTCCAGAAGAAGGCTGAAGAGCTGCAGAAGAAGCAGCAGCAAGCGCCTGGCGCCGCTCCGGCCGGACAGAAGTAATCAGCGATCAATCCCGCACATGAAAAAGGCGCTCGGTTCGAGCGCCTTTTTTGCTGGCCAGTTGGTGGCGGCGAAACTCAGTTCAGCGATGGATTCCGCGGGCGGTAACCGCCGGTCTTGTCCTTGACGAAGATCTCGGCGACCTGGGAATGCCGGACCGGCTCGCCGGAATCGTCCGGCACGAGATTCTGTTCGGAGACATAGGCGACGTATTCCGACTCCGAGTTCTCCGCGAGCAGGTGATAGAACGGCTGGTCCTTGTGGGGCCGCACCTCCTCGGGGATCGACAGCCACCACTCCTCGGTGTTGTTGAATTCCGGATCGATGTCGAAGATCACGCCCCGGAACGAGAAGATCCGGTGGCGCACGACCTGTCCGATCTGGAATTTGGCGGTCCGCGCTTTAATCATTCCCCGTCGATAGACCAGGATTGTGGCCGATGCTAGTGCCCTGATCTGGAATTAACCCGCGGTTGCGGGGCAGATAACCCCCCAATCTTCAGAAAACACTTCATCAATGGTCGATATCCTCAATCTGGCTCTACCTTATTTCGGCTTAATCTTCGTTGGATTCGCCTGTGGCAAGGTCAAATCGCTTCCGGAATCGGGCCTCGCCTGGATGAACTTCTTCCTGCTCTATGTGTCGCTGCCGGCACTGCTGTTTGCGATCATGTCGAAGACGCCGTTCTCGGAATTGAACAACCCGCCATTCCTGGTCGCGACCACGCTGTCGACCGTTGCTTCGTTCACACTCGCGCTGGTCGTCGGCAAGGTTCTCGGCGGGCTGACGCTGCGCGAGGCGACGCTCGCCGGGCTCTCCGGCGGCTATGGCAATATCGGCTACATGGGACCGGGCCTGGCGCTCGCCGTGCTCGGGCCGAAGGCCTCGGCGCCGACTGCGCTGATCTTCTGCTGCGACAGCATCTTTCTGTTCACGATCGTGCCGCTGCTGATTGAGCTCTCCGACCGCGATCATCCCTCGATCGTGCATGCCTTCGGCGTCGTGCTGAAGCAGATCGTGCTCAACCCGTTGATCATGTCAGCCTGTTTTGGCGCGGCCTTCGCATCGCTGCATATCGAGATGCCGGTCGCGCTCGATCGCACCATCACCTTCCTCCAGAACGCAGCCGCCCCGACCGCGCTGTTCGTGCTCGGCGTGACCGTGGCGCTCCGTCCGTTCGATCGGGTCCCGTGGGAAGTGCCGGGCGTGATCGCGATCAAGCTCCTGATCCACCCGCTCGCAGCTTTCGGCCTGATGCTGGCGTTCGGCCCGTTCGCGCAGCCCTGGGCCGCGACCGCCGTGCTGATGGCCTCGCTGCCGCCGGCGTTGAACGTGTTCGTCATCGCCCGGCAGAACGACGCCTGGATCGAATCCGCCTCCGTCGCAGTGCTCCTTGGGACCTTTGCGTCCGTTGTCACGCTGACCAGCGTGATGTGGGCGATCCAGACCGGGCGGCTGGCGTTTCCTTGAGCGGCGGTTACTTCCGCCAAGTCGGCGTCAGCCCCTCGCGCATGGCGAAGCGGCGCAGCGGGCCGATCGCGCCAAGCAGGTGCATGCCGACCGCGCGGACAGGCTGGAGCGGCAGGAAATCGTTGAGCAGCGAGCGGTTGGCGATGTCGATCGCAAAGGTCCGGCTCAGGATGTCCGGGCGCCGGGCCCGGTCGTAACGCTTGAGCACGTCGGGCGCGCCGGGATCCTGGCCCGATGCGATGGCCTCGCCTGCGAGCCTCGCAATGTCGGCGGCATCGCGAAGGCCGAGATTGAGGCCCTGGGCGCCGATCGGGGGAACCACATGGGCGGCTTCGCCGACCAGCGCGATGCGGTCGCGACCAAAGGATTTTGGACGTTCGATCGCCAGCGGGAACAGATGGCGGCCCGGCTCGACCGTCATGCGTCCGAGGATCGAATGCGACTGCTTCTCGATCGCGGTGGACAATTCCTCGTCGCTCAGGCCGCGAAGTCGCTCTGCGTCCGCAGGCGCCGAGACCCAGACGATGCTGGAGCGATCGCCGGGCAGAGGCACGAACACGCAAGGGCCATGCGGGGTGTGGAACTCGGTCGAGACGTTGCGATGGGGCCGCGCGTGGCCGACATTGAAGGTCAGCGCCGTCTGGGTCAGCTCGCGCCGCGTCACCGCGATGCCGGAGGCTTGGCGGCACAGCGAATGCCGGCCGTCGGCGCCGACCACGAGGCGGGCCGAGAGAAATTGCGCAGCCGCGGTGCGGATCGCGACGTCATCGGCTTCGATGACGACAGTTTCGGCCTCGTCGTCGAAACGGACGACATCGGGCAGTTCGGCCGCGCGCGCCTCCAGCGCCAGCATCAGCGAGCGGTTGTCGATATTGTAACCGAAGGCATCGAGGCCGATTTCGTGGCAGGAGAACCGGACCTCGGGGCTGCGAAACAGCCGGCCGGTGTCGTCGACGAGCCGCATGATTTCAAGCGCGGCCGCCTTGTCCTTGCAGCGCGGCCAGACGTCGAGGCTCTCCAGCAGATCGACGGAGGCACCGAGTAGCGCCGTGGTGCGATTGTCGGCATAGGGCACGCGACGCGCCACCAGTGCGGTCCGTGCGCCTGCCTGCGCCAATGCGATGGCTGCGCCAAGTCCCGCCGGTCCGCCGCCGATCACGGCCGCGTCAAAAAGTGTCGATGCATCTGTCATGGAACGACATTTGACACGCCCCGCGGCAAATTCAAGCCCACTGATATTTCCCTGATTTTATGACGAATTGTGCGACCGGGCGACGCAATGGCTTATGTGCAAACCGGTGTCATTCTGATAGCAGAAGCCATGGAAAGCCAAGAGGATTCCCTGAAGCCCAGGCCCGCGATCCGCGCCGCTGCCTTCTCGGTGCACATCTTCACCGCGTTCGGTGCGGCGATCGCGCTGCTGGCGATGCTTGAGGCCGTGCGCGAGCACTGGGCGGCGATGTTTCAATGGCTGGGCGTCGCCCTCATCATCGACGCGATCGATGGGCCGATCGCGCGGCGGCTCAACGTCAAGGACGTGCAGCCGAACTGGTCGGGCGACGTGCTCGATCTCGTGGTCGATTTCGTCACCTACGTCTTCGTGCCGGCCTATGCGATCGTGGCCAGCGGCTTGCTGCTGCCGGTCGCAGCACCCTTGCTCGGCGTCGCCATCATCGTCACCAGCGCATTATATTTCGCCGATCTGCGCATGAAGGCGGAGGACAATCATTTCCGCGGTTTTCCGGCGCTGTGGAATGCGGCGGCGTTCTATCTGTTCCTGCTGCACTGGTCGCCGCTGCTCTCGACGCTGCTGGTCGCGGCCCTGGTGGTGCTGACCTTCGTGCCGTTCCACGTGCTGCATCCCGTGCGCGTCGTGCGGCTGCGTTGGCTGACGATGTCGCTGATCGCGATCTGGGCTCTGCTCTCCTTCTACACGCTGCAGATGGACTTTCGCGTCGGCACCGGCGTGACTGTCGCGCTCTGCGCGATCGCGCTCTGGATCAGCTTTAGCGACGCATTGATACGGCTGACAAGATCCTTCGCATGATGCACCTGTTGACCAGCCCCGAAGCCTGGGCCGCGCTCCTCACCCTGACCGCGCTCGAGATCGTACTCGGCATCGACAACGTCATCTTCCTGTCGGTGATCGTCTCGCGCATTCCCGAGAAGCAGGCGCACCGCGCCCGCCAGATCGGGCTGGCGCTGGCGCTGATCTTCCGCATCATCCTGCTCAGCCTCCTGGTCTGGCTGATCGGCCTGACCGCGCCGGTGTTTTCGTTTTCGGGTTACGGCTTCTCCTGGCGCGACCTCATCCTGATCGGCGGCGGCCTGTTCCTGATCGCGAAGGCGACGCACGAGATTCATGGCGAGGTCGAAGCCGATGACGGCGAGGGCGACGAAAAGTCCCCTCGTAACGCTTTCTTCTGGGTCATCGTCCAGATCGTGATCATCGACATGGTGTTCTCGCTGGACTCGATCATCACCGCGATCGGCATGGCGCAGGACCTCGAGATCATGATCGCGGCCGTCGTGATAGCCTGCCTGATCATGTACATTTCGTCGGGGCCGGTGTCGCGATTCGTCGCGGAGCACCCGACCACGAAAATGCTGGCGCTGGCCTTCCTGGTGCTGATCGGCGTCGCGCTGGTTGCGGACGGATTCCAATTCCACATCCCGCGCGGCTACATCTATTTCGCGATTGCGTTCTCGGCGGCGGTCGAGTTCTTCAACGTGCTGGCGAAACGCAACCGCAGGAAAACGGCCAAGCCGTCGGTCTAGGCATTCCAGCCGGCGTCGAGTTGACAAGGCGAGCGCGATGTCTTTCGCTGGCCCGCCAGAAGAGGAGGTCAGGTGATGACCAAAGCCGTCCGTGTGCACAAGGTCGGAGGCCCCGAAGCCCTGGTCTATGAGAGCGTCGATGTTCCGGCGCCGGGCCCCGGCGAGGTGCGCATCCGCCAGCATGCCGTCGGCCTGAACTTCATCGACGTCTATTACCGCACCGGCCTCTACAAGGCGCCGGGGCTGCCCTTCATCGCCGGCAACGAGGCCTCGGGCGAGGTTCTCGCAGTCGGGCCGGGCGTGACGAATTTCCATCCGGGCGACCGCGTCGCCTACTACCACAATCTCGGCGCCTATACCGGGGAGCGCAACATCCCCTGGGAGCGGCTGGTCAAGCTGCCCGACCACATCACCCACGAGCAGGGCGCCGTGCTGATGCTGAAGGGGTTGACGGTCTGGTATCTCCTGCACAAGACCTTCAAGGTCGAGCCCCATCATCGCGTGCTGATCCATGCCGCGGCGGGCGGCATCGGCCTGCTCGCCTGCCAATGGGCGAGGGCAATGGGCGCCCACGTCATCGGCACCGTCGGCTCGCGCGAGAAGGCTGCGCTTGCCGAGGCCAATGGCTGCGACCATGTCATCCTCTACAACGAGGAAGACTTCGTCGCGCGCGTCAAACAGATCAGCCGCAACGAGGGCTGCGACGTGGTTTATGACGGTGTCGGCAAGGCGACGTTCCCGGGCTCGCTGTCCTGCCTGAAGCCGCGCGGGATGTTCGTCTCCTTCGGCAATGCCTCAGGCCCGGTGCCGCCATTCTCGATCGCCGAGCTCAACACTCACGGCTCGCTGTTTGCGACCCGGCCCAAGCTCAACGACTATATCGGCACGCGCAAGGAATTGCTGGAAGGCGCCGACACGCTGTTCGCCGCCGTCATCAACGGCAAGCTGCACGTGCCGATCAACCATGCCTACGCGCTCAAGGACGCCGCCAAGGCGCATATCGATCTCGAAAGCCGCAAGACCACCGGCGCGTCGATCTTGAAGCCGTAGCTCGCCGTCATTGCGAGCGAAGCGAAGCAATCCAGAATCTTTCCATTGAGGCAGTCTGGATTGCTTCGTCGCTTCGCTCCTCGCAACGACGAACGCGTCACGCCACGCGCCGTGCCGCGCCTGCCCTGGTCAAAATCCCGTCCAGACAATCGATCATCTCGGCGATCTCGGCCCGCGTGACGTTCAGCGCCGGCATGAAGCGCAACGTGTCGACCTGCGGCGCGTTCAGCAGCACGCCGGCCTCGAACGCCTGCGCGACGATGCCGGGCGCGATCGGCAGCTTGAGGTCGAGCGCGAGCAGGAGGCCGCGGCCACGCACTTCGCCGAGCCCATGCCGCGCCGAGACCTTCTGCAATTCGCTTTCGAGCAGCAGCCCGGTTTCGGTCGCCGTCTTCAGGAACTCCGGCTTGTTGACCTCGTCGAGCACCGCGAGCCCCACCGCGCACATGATCGGGTTGCCGTTGAACGTGCCACCCTGGTCGCCGTGCTCGAAGCAGGCGGCGCGGTCGGTCGCGAGCAGCGCCGCGAGCGGCACGCCGCCGCCGATGCCCTTGCCGAGCGTCATGATGTCGGGGGCGATGCCGGTGTGCTCGTAGTGGAAGAGCTTGCCGGTCCGGCCCATGCCGGTCTGGATCTCGTCGAAGATCAGGAGGAGGCCGTGCGCGTCGGTGAGGGCGCGCAACTCCTGCAAGAACTGATCGGTCGCCGGCCACACGCCTGATTCACCCTGGATAGGCTCGAGCATCACAGCGACGGTGTTGTCGTTGATCAGCTTTTCGACCGACGCGATGTCGTTGAGCTTCGCCTTCTTGAAGCCGGCGACCTTCGGCTCGAACAGCGGCTCAAAGGCCTTCTTGCCCGAGGCCGACATCGTCGCCAGCGTGCGGCCGTGAAAGCTGCCTTCGAAGCTGATGATCTCGAATGCGCCACCTCTGTGGATGCCGCCATATTTGCGCGCGAGCTTGATCGCGCCCTCGTTGGCTTCCGCGCCGGAATTGGCGAAGAACACCTGGTCGAACGCGCTGTTTGCGACCAGTGCCTGCGCGAGCTTCAGGCTGGGCTCGTTGTAGAAGGCCGGGCTCGGCGTCAGCAGCCGCTTGGCCTGCGCGGCAAGCGCGTCGGCGATCGCGGGCGGGGAGTGGCCGAGGCAGTTGACGGCCCAGCCCTGCACGAAATCGAGATAGCGCTTGCGGTTGTCGTCCCAGAGGTAGGAGCCGGCGCCACGGACGAACACGGCCTTGGGCCGAGCGGTGATGTCCATCAACGCGTCATACGGATGGGTGGCGTTGGTCATGTCGAACTCCTCTGGAGGCGGGGGAAAAGGGCGCGCGAACAGCAAAAAGGCCGCACCTTGCGGGTGCGGCCTTCTCGAAAACTTACGCTGAATTCAGTGCTTCAGCGGCGTCGTCGGACATGGCGCACCCTCTCATCGTCGCGGGAGCGACGGCGGAGCATTTCGGTGCGCTGATGGGTCCGAGCGTTGATCATGGTGCGCGGCAATACATGCGAAAGGTGGGGCTTGTCAAGCGGGCGCTTTACAAACCACACGCGCAGCGTGCATGGGGCAGGTGAGAGATGCGCGCCTGGAAACCATTATGTCTCTAGCGCGTTTGTGATCACAGGACGCGAATTGGCTCGAACCGAACGCATGACGGTTCGGACCAAGAGGGGCGGGACCAACCAGATAGTTTTAAACCTTGTCCGACACGCCTTATCCGATCGACCTCGACAGCATTCGCGGCGCGTTTCCGCCGGGCATCGAGGCGCCGTCGCTGTTGCTGGACTTCGCCGGCTGGTTGGAGGGGCGCCCCTGGGGCAGCGTCGGCTGCTTCTCCTTGCAAGGCCAATTCTCCGATCACGCTCCGATTGTCGACGGCAGTCCCTTGCGCGACAGGTTTTCGCTGTTCATGCGGTTGCCGGATGGCTCGGCTGTTGGCGGCTGGTATGGCGCGGGTCTCGACCGTGACAATCCGCCGATCGTGGGGCTTGGGTCCGAGGGCGATTACGAGCTGCTGGCACCGAGCCTCGATGGCCTGCTCGCAAAACTGACGTCGCAACAATTCGACAAGGCCTGGAGCGATCTGAAGCCGCACGACGAAGTCGAATGCCAGACGGTCGAGCTTGCGCAATGGCTCACCGGACGGCTGAGCGGGGAGATGGCGGCGCCCGATGACGATCCGTCGGAGCTGCCCGACTTTCGCGGTTTCATGGAAAAATGGAGCCGGGATCGCGAAGACTACTGGGCCAATCATCGCTTGATGGCCGAACTCGGCTGGCGCCTCGCCGCGCATCTACCGAAGGGCAAGAAGCCCTGGGATAGGACGAGCTTCGAGATCGCGATCGTCGGCAGGCAATACCAGGCGCGTGTCCTGACGGGCGGACCGCAACCGTTCGAGGAAGCCGCCTCGATCGAGTCCCTGCTGCGCGATCTGCGCGAGGAGATGCGCCGCGCCCAGCCCGAACTCGGGCTGTGGTACGCGATGAAATTCGGCCTCTATGCCGACGGCCGCGTCATGCCCAACTTCGAATACGATGTGCGCCCGACCATCGACGGCGAGCCTGCGAAGCTGTCGGAGGCGCAAGCCGATCTTGCCCGCGCGCCGCGGCCGGAGCGCTGGGTGCCGAAATGGCTGGCGGAATCTTGAAGCCCGGATTGCCGCGACGCTGCCGCCCCGCCGGCGCGCCGAAATCTTTGCACCTTCGATCCCCCTTGACTTAGAGCGCGCTCGAAGGGGTATCTGTAGGCGCGTCAGTACGAGAACGGGCACACATGAAGATCGGCGACCTCGCAAAACGAACCGGCCTGTCGACGCACACGCTGCGCTACTACGAGCGCATCGGGCTGCTGCCATACGCCGACCGGGATCGCTCCGGCCAGCGTGACTTTGACGCATCGATCCTCACATGGATCGAATTCCTCGGTCGGCTCAAGACCACGGGAATGCCGATCCGGGACATGTTGCGTTACGCGGCGCTTCGTGACGAAGGCGACGCTACCGGCTCAAGCCGGCGGCAGATCCTGGAAGTCCACCGCGAACAGGTGCGCACGCAGATTGCCGAACTCCAGGAATGCCTGCTCGTCCTTGATACCAAGATCGCCGGCTATGCCAGCGACGAACAGAGGACGAAGGAAAATGACGCACGCCCAAACGCAAGACGAAAGCCGCTTCGATCGCGGACAGCGGGCCCTGTTACGCATTGACGGCAGAGCTGGTGAAGCGGTCGTCGCCTCACTCGCCGACATTGCTCCGGATTTCGCACGATACGTGATCGAGTTTCCGTTCGGCGACATTTACGGCCGCCCGGGCCTCGGCCTGCGCGATCGCGAGATCGCGACGATCGCCGCGCTGACGGCCCTCGGAAATGCCGCGCCTCAGCTCAAGGTGCATCTCGAGGCGGGTCTGAACGTCGGGCTGTCTCGCGACGAGATCGTGGAGGTCATCATGCAGATGGCCGTCTATGCGGGCTTCCCGGCGGCGCTGAACGGGCTGTTCGCAGCCAAGGAAGTGTTCGCCGCACGTGACGAACAGCAGGCGTCGGGAGAAGCGAACGGCGGGCGTGATGTTGCCGTAGCTTAGCGACGGCTCGCTCCCTCTCCCGCTTGCGGGAGAGGGAGCGGAGAGTTCGTCGCTGCACTGACCGCGACAGCGGAAGATCAGAATCCCGCGACGCTGCCGTGCAGGTCGTATTGGTCGGCGCGTTCGATCTTGGCGGTGACGATCTCGCCGACGCGCAAGGGGCGGCGGCTCGACAGGTAGACGGCGCCGTCGATCTCCGGCGCATCGGCCTTGGAGCGGCCCTTTGAGACGGTCGGGCCGACCTCGTCGATGATGATCTGCTGGCGGGTGCCCACCTTGCGCTTCAGCCTGCGCGCGGAGATTTTCTGCTGGCGCGCCATCAGCGCGTTGTAGCGCTCCTGCTTGATCTCTTCCGGCACGGGGTTCTCGATCGCGTTCGCGGTCGCGCCGGCGACCGGCTCGTACTTGAAGCAGCCGAGCCGATCGATCTCGGCTTCGTCCAGCCAGTCGAGCAGATAGGCAAAGTCCGCGTCGGTTTCGCCGGGGAAGCCGACGATGAAGGTCGAGCGCAGAGCGAGATCGGGACATTGCTCGTGCCAGCGCTTGATGCGCGCCAGCGTCTTGTCCTGCGCCGCCGGGCGCTTCATCGCCTTCAGCACCTCGGGGCTTGCGTGCTGGAACGGGATGTCGAGATAGGGCAGCACCTTGCCCTCGTTCATCAGCGCGATGACCTCGTCGACATGCGGGTAGGGGTAGACATATTGCAAGCGGACCCAGGCCCCTAATTCGCCGAGCTCGCGCGCGAGGTCGATAAATTTGGCGCGGACCTGGCGATCCTTCCACGGGCTCTCGGCGTATTTCAGATCGACGCCGTAGGCCGAGGTGTCCTGCGAGATCACCAGCAGCTCCTTGACGCCGGCGTCGACCAGGCGCTCGGCCTCGCGCAGCACGTCGTTGGCCGGACGCGAGACCAGGTCGCCGCGCAGCTTCGGAATGATGCAGAAGGTGCAGCGGTTGTTGCAGCCCTCGGAGATCTTCAAATAGGCGTAGTGCCGCGGCGTCAGCTTGATGCCCTGCGGCGGCACCAGATCGAGATGCGGATTGTGGGCGGGCGGCAGCGCGCGATGCACGGCGTCCAGCACGCTCTCATATTGCTGCGGGCCGGTGATGGAGAGCACGCCGGGATAGGCCTGCTCGATCTGCTCGGGTTCCGCGCCCATGCAGCCCGTCACGATCACCTTGCCGTTCTCGGCCATGGCCTCGCCGATCGCCGAGAGCGATTCCTGCTTGGCGCTGTCGAGGAAGCCGCAGGTGTTGACGATGACGATGTCGGCCCCGTCATGCTTGCGGGCGAGCTCATAGCCCTCGGCGCGCAGGCGCGTGATGATGCGCTCGGAATCCACCAAAGCCTTGGGGCACCCGAGCGACACGAAGCTGACCTTCGGCGCAGCCGTCTGATCCATATCCAAATCTGCCTGATTGACAGGGTTGAGCTAGTCCCAATTGCCCATAATTACAACCCTTTGCATGGCCGGCGGGCATGCTATGGATGAATCACTGGTGGTGAGTGAGCAATGAGCGCCGAACAGTCGCCCAAAATCGTGATCGTCGACGAAAGCCCGATCCGGGCTGCGATCCTCGAGGAAGGGTTGCGGGAGGCCGGATTCACGCAGATCGTTCATATCAGCGAGATGCAAAGCCTGCTCGCCCGTATTTATGCGGTCGACCCCGACATCATCCTGATCGACCTGGAAAACCCCAGCCGCGACGTGCTGGAAGCGATGTTCCAGGTCAGCCGCGCCGTGAAGCGGCCGATCGCGATGTTCGTCGACCAGAGCGATTCATCCTCGATCCAGGCCTCGGTCGAGGCGGGGGTCTCCGCCTACATCGTCGACGGGCTGAGGAAGGAGCGCATCAAGCCGATCCTCGACCTCTGCGTGTCGCGCTTCAATGCCTTCGCGAAACTCCAGGAGGAGCTGGAGCGTACCAAGTCGCAGCTCGAGGATCGCAAGGTCATCGAGAAGGCCAAGGGCATCCTGATGAAGGTGAAGGGCCTGACCGAGGACGAGGCCTATGTGCTGCTGCGCTCCACCGCGATGCGCGAGAAGAAGAAAATCGGCGAGATCGCCCAGTCGATCATCACCGCGTCGGAGATGCTGAAATGACCACTCCCCTCCGCATCGGGTTCATTCCGCTGGTCGATGCCGCAGCGCTGATCGTTGCCGTCGACAAGGGATTTGCCGCGGCCGAAGGGCTCGAGGTCGAACTGGTCCGCGAGGTCTCCTGGTCCAACGTCCGCGACAAGCTCAATATCGGCTTGTTCGACGCCGCGCACCTGCTCGCGCCCGTCGCGATCGCGTCCTCGCTCGGTCTCGGGCATGTCAAGGTGCCGATCGCGGCGCCCTTCAATCTCGGCATCAACGGCAACGCGATCACGGTCTCGCCGGCGCTTCATGCGGCACTGATGGAGGAGATCGACGGCGACCGCTTCGATCCGCTCGCCACGGCAAAAGCGTTGGCGCGTGTGGTCGCCAAGCGGCGCAAAGCGGGGGCCGACCCGTTGACCTTCGGCATGACCTTCCCGTTCTCGACCCACAATTACCAATTGCGGTTCTGGATGGCGGCGGCCGGCGTCGATCCCGACGAGGACGTGCGGCTGGTGGTGCTGCCGCCGCCCTATATGGTCGACAGTCTCGCCAATGGGCATGTCGATGCGTTCTGCGTCGGCGCACCTTGGAATTCGATCGCGGTCGATCTCGGGATCGGCCACATCCTGCATTTCGTCTCCGACATCCTGGCCCATGCGGCGGAGAAGGTGCTGGCGCTCCGCCAGGTCTGGGCCGACAAGAATCCGGACGTGGTCGCCAGCCTGGTGCGCGCGGCGGTGAAAGCCGCCGAGTTCATCGAGCATCCGGAAAACCGGACCGAAGCGGCGCAGATCCTGGCGCAGCCCGAGCGGATCGGTGTCGATGCCGAAGTCATTCAGCGCACCCTCACGGGACGCCTCAAGATTTCGCCCGACGGCACCTTTCGCGAGAGCGGCAGCTACCTTCTGGTGGGACGCGAAGAAGCAGGGCGTCCCGATCCGGTCCAGGCCGCCTGGCTCTATGCCCAGATGGTGCGCTGGGGGCAAACGACGCTGACGCCCGATGGGGTCAAGACGGCTATGGCCGTCTTCAGGCCCGACCTCTACGACGGCGCCCTCGGCCGCCGGCCGCCCGCTCAAGCCCCCGCGGCATTCGGCGCATTCGCCGGCCCCGCCTTCGATCCCGCCAATATTCGGGGGCATCTCGAAGCCTTCGCGGTAGGCCGCTGGAAGGTGTGATTCGGGCCTGCACCGTTTTTGAGCGCCGGAGATCCGAGTCTAAATTTTAGGCCGACTGCTCGAATTTCGTAAGAGCTCCAGAGCCCTGAGTTCCCTTTTGCGCTCTTAATTGCTTGATACGACACACATTTTCATTTCGTCGAAGCTGGCACGCAACTTGAATGTTGCAGTGCGGCCAGCCTGTCACAGATGCCTGCTGCGCCAGTCCCCAGCAACGAAGCTGATCGGACCGTTGGGTGCACAGCCGGCTCTCGAGCCAGCCGAGCTCCTCGCGGGTCGTGCACTTTCCGTCGATACCACCCAGGTGGCCGCAGGAGCTTCGTTACTGACCATGAAACTCGACACCGTCTCAGTCGACTTTACCGACGACCAGAAACGCTATCTCGAAGGCTTCACGACCGGTCTGCAGATCAGTCGCGTCGGTCGCGGTCTCGGCGGCGGCGCCGGCAAGGCGAACGCCGAGCCGACCGGTCCCGATGCCGTGCACATCAAGGCGCAGGACAAGGTCATCGCCGCGGGCAAGAAGCTCGCCGACCAGGAGAAGGTCAAGCGCGACGAGCATCCCTTCGATGCGTATCCGCGTCTCCGCCAGCAGGCGCTCGACAATACGCCGCCGAGCCCGGCGGACAATTTCCGCTGGCGCTATTACGGCATCTTCTACGTCGCGCCGACGCAGGACTCCTACATGTGCCGTCTGCGCATTCCGAACGGCATCATGAAGCATTGGCAGCTGACCGGCCTTGCCGATCTCGCCGATGAAACGTGCGGTCCCTACAGCCACGTCACGACGCGCGCCAACCTGCAGCTTCGCGAGATCCCGCCGAAGAACGCCGTGAAGCTGATCGAGGGCATTCAGGACCTCGGCCTGTGCTCGCGCGGCTCCGGCGCCGACAACATCCGCAACGTGACGGGAACGCCGACGGCGGGCATCGATCCGCAGGAGCTGATCGACACACGGCCTTATGCGCGCGAGTGGCACTACCACATCCTGAACGATCGCTCGTTGTATGGCTTGCCGCGCAAGTTCAACGTCGCCTTCGACGGTGCCGGCAGGATCGCCGTGCTCGAGGAGACCAACGACATCGCTTTCACGGCGGTCGAGGTGAAGGACGGCTTCGGCGTCGAGCCCGGGACCTGGTTCCGCCTCGGCCTCGGCGGCATCACCGGCCACAAGGACTTTGCCAAATATTCCGGCATCGTCGTGAAGCCTGAAAACGCGACCGCCGTTGCCGACGCCATCGTGCGCGTCTTCATCGAGCATGGCGACCGCACCAACCGCAACAAGGCGCGGTTGAAATACGTGCTCGACGCCATGGGCCATGACGGTTTCCTCAAGCTCGTCGAAGAGCGGCTGAAGACGCCATTCACGCGCGTGCCGGAAGAGGCGTTTGCGCCGCGACCGGCCGCGGACCGCATGGCGCATATCGGCGTGCACAAGCAGAAGCAGAACGGCTTGAACTGGATCGGCGTGTCGCTGACGCTCGGCAAGATCAGCTGCGATCAGATGCGGGGCCTCGCCAAGGTGGCGCGGGACCTCGGCGACGGCGAGATCCGTCTGACCGTCTGGCAAAACCTGCTGATATCAGGGGTGCGCGACGAGAATGTCGAACTCGCCATCGCGGCGATCAAGCAGATCGGGCTTGCGGTCGAGGCCTCGCATATCCGCGCCGGCCTGATCGCCTGCACCGGCAACGCCGGTTGCCGCTTTGCCGCCTCCAACACCAAACGCCACGCTGCCGAGATCGGCGACTGGTGCGAGCCGCGCGTCGAGATGGACAAGCCGGTCAACATCCACGTCACCGGCTGCCACCATTCCTGTGCCCAGCACTACATCAGCGACATCGGCCTGATCGGGGCGCGCGTGCCGGTGAACGACGAGGACACTGTCGAGGGCTATCATCTCTTCACCGGCGGCGGGTTCGGTCCTGACGCCGACGTCGGGCAGGAGGTCTACCACGACCTCAAGGCCGAAGACGCGCCGAAGACGGTCGAAGGGTTGCTCAAGGCCTATATCGCCCATCGCTCGTCTCCCGACGAGACGTTCCTGTCCTTTGCGCGCCGCCACGACGGCGAGACGCTGCGCAAGCTTGCCGATGCCGAGGTGTCTTCATGAACCAGATCAGCCCTCCACCCAAACTCGACATCATTCCCACGAGTGCCCCGTTCTCCGACGCGCAACGCTCCTGGCTGAACGGCTTCTTTGCCGGGCTGCTGTCGCCTGACGCGGCCACGCCGCTGTCGGCGGAGCAGGGCGCCGCCGTCATGCAGGCTGGTGATGGTGACGACGGTGAAGCGCCTTGGCACGACCAGACCATGCCGATCGCCGATCGGATGAAGCTCGCCGAAGGCCGTCCCGTGCGGCGCAAGATGATGGCGGCGATGGCGCAGCAGGATTGCGGGCAGTGCGGCTACAATTGCCACGACTATTCGGAGGCGATCGCGAGCCGCAGTGAAGCGCGGCTCAACCTTTGTGTCCCCGGCGGCAAGGAAACCGCGCGGATGCTGAAGTCACTACATGAAGAGCTGGACAAGGCGCCGGCGGCCAAGCCGGCTGACAAGCAAGACGCTGTGGCGGCCCCCGCCGTGACCGTGACGATCGCCGAGCCCGGCCGCTCGCGCGACAACCCTGTTGCGGCGACCTTCCTGTCGCGCCGTCTTCTCAACAAGGGAAAGTCGGAGAAAGAAACCTATCACGTCGAGTTCGATCTCTCCGAGAGCAAGCTCGACTATGTCGTCGGTGACAGTTTTGGCGTGTTCGCGCGCAACGAGCTCGGCCTCGTCGACCAGGTCATCGCGTTGCTCGGCGCCTCCCACACCACTGAGGTCAACGGCAAGACGCTGCGCGAGGTGCTGATCGACGACGTCTCGCTGTCGCCGGCGCCCGACACGCTGTTCGAACTGATCTCCTTCATCACTGGCGGCGCGCAGCGCGAGAGGGCGCGGGCACTGGCGCAGGGCGAGGATCCCGATGGGGATGCCGCCACACTCGACGTCATGGCGGCGCTGCAGAAGTTCTCGGGCACGCGGCCGCATCCCGAAGCCTTCGTGGAGGCGCTGGAACCGCTGCAGCCGCGGCTCTATTCGATCTCGTCGTCGCACAATGCGACGCCTGGAAAGCTGTCGCTAACGGTCGATTCCGTGCGCTACGTGATCGGCAAGCGCAAGCGTATCGGCGTCGCCTCGACTTTCCTCGGCGAGCGCATCGCGGAGGGCGAGAAGCTCAAGGTCTATGTGCAGAAGGCGCATAATTTCGGCCTGCCGCAGGATCCGAAGACGCCGATCATCATGATCGGCCCCGGCACCGGCATTGCACCGTTCCGCGCCTTTCTGTTCGACCGCAAGGCGACCGGTGCGCCCGGCAAGAACTGGCTGTTCTTCGGCCATCAGCGCAGCGATTGCGACTTCTTCTACCAGGAGGAGCTCAACGCGATGAAGACCTCGGGCCTGCTCACGCGCATGTCGCTGGCGTGGTCGCGCGACGGCGAGAAGAAGTTCTACGTGCAGGACCGCATGCGCGAGGTCGGCCGCGAGCTGTGGACGTGGCTTGCCGAGGGGGCGCATCTCTACATCTGCGGCGATGCCAAGCGCATGGCCAAGGACGTCGAGCGCGCGCTGGTCGATATCGTCGCCCAGTTCGGGGCGCGTTCGACCGACGAAGCCGTCAGTTTTGTCGCCGAGCTCAAGAAGACGGGCCGGTTCCAGGCTGACGTCTACTAGCTGTCATCTCACCGTCATCCGAGTCAGTTCCAACTGGCTCGGATTTGAACGAATAAGATTCTCGGAACCTGCACGCAGGGAGAATTTGCTCCTGCGCTGCGGGGTCTTCAGAGAACCTGCATCGCTATTTCCGCGGGACTCTTGCCCGCCACCCCGGTTGATCCCTCATAATCCCGCAAATGGGGCGTTGGAGATCGACCATGCGCGAGCTATCGGCGGAAGCCAGGCTGCACTTCTACGCGCGCTCGCTCTCGCGGCGGACCGGGGCGAGTGTGCATCATGCCGCGATGTACAGCGCCTTCGCGGTCATCGCCGCCATCGTGTTCGGCACGCTCTCGGTGCACCCGTTCTGATGACCCGCGTAGGGTGGGTTAGCCGAAGGCGTAACCTACCAACTTCGTTCCGCATGCGCTGAGCCAGGGTGGGTTACGCTTCGCTAACCCACCCGGACCAACCTCACGCCCCGCGCCTGAACGGCGCGACCTCGATCCCTGCGTCCTTCAAAGCCTGCCGCAGACCGCGCGCGATCTCGACCGCGCCGGGCGTATCGCCGTGGATGCACACCGTGTCGGTTCGCATCTTGATGACCTTGCCCGTGACCGAAACCACCGCACCGTCCTGCACCATGCGCACCACGCGGTCGGCGATCGCCTTGGCGTCATGCAGCACCGCGCCCTCCTTCTTGCGCGAGACGAGATTGCCGTCGTCCTCATAGGCGCGGTCGGCGAACACCTCATGCACCATCGGCAGATTGGCGGCTTCGCCGGCCTTCACCAGCTTCGAATTGGCGAGCACGACAAAGATCAAGCCGGGATCGACCGCCTTGATGCCGGCCGCGATCGCCTTCGCGGTCATATCGTCCTCGCAGGCGACGTTGGAGAGTGCGCCATGCGCCTTCACATGCGTGACCTTGTGGCCGGCTGCGGTCGCGATCGCCTGCAGCGCGCCGATCTGGTAGGCGACGAGGTTCTCGATCTCGGAGGCCTTCAGGCCCGCGATCGGATGGCGGCCGAAGCCATGCAGGTCGCGATATCCAGGATGCGCGCCGACCGAGACGCCGCGCGCCTTCGCCAGCTCGACCGTCCGGCGCATGATATCGGGATCGCCGGCGTGGAAGCCGCAGGCGACGTTGACTGAGCTCGCCAGTTCGATCATCGCGGCATCGTTGCCCATCTCCCACGCGCCAAAACCTTCGCCGAGATCGCAATTGAGATCGATCGTCTTCATGGGCTGCTCTCCATCTCTGGTCGTCTTGTCGTTTACGGCTCGGCTGCGACCTGCCAGGTCCCGGCGTCGACGGCACTGACAGCATAGCCCGCGACGTTGGCATCGCTGAGCGCTTCGATGTTGAGCGCGACGGTGTCGGCGGAGCGCAGGCGATCGGACAGGTTGCGGATCAGTTGCGAGAATTTCCTTGCCTCGTCCTGCGCCTCGGCCATGCTGACGGCCTTGAAGCGGAACGCCGTTCCTGCGGAGGTCTGCGCGAGACGGCCGACATCGGCCGTGATCACGGTCGCGATCTTTGGGTAGCCGCCGGAGGTGCCGCGATCCATCATCAGCGCGATCGGCGCGCCGTTGCCGGGCACCTGGATGCTGCCGTTGACCGTGCCGTCGGAGACGATGTTGTGGCCGTGCAGATGCTTGATCGCGGGACCTTCCAGCCGGTAGCCCATGCGATCTGACGTCGCCGAGATCTTCCACTCGCTGTCGAGGAACAGCGCCTTGTTGGCGTCGTCGAATTCGTCGTCCTGCGGTCCGAGCAGTACGCGAATCGGACCGCTCGATGGCTTCGGCAATTCGATACGCAGTTCCGGTGCACCGCTTGCGGCATCGACGGTGAATTCGTCGCCGGCCTGCAACGGGCGCGGGTAGGGGCTGCCGAGACCGGCACGGGCGTTGACCGCGAGACTGCCGAACACCGGCTCGCCCTTGATCCCGCCTTCGATCGCCAGATAAGTGAACGCACCGCCGCGAGCAAAACCCAGCGTCAGCGTCTCGCCGTCCTTCAGCGTCACCGATGTGTCCATGGCGACTGGACTGCCGGCGACGTCCGCATTGCGCGGCGCGCCTGAGATCGCGACGCGCACGGCACCGTCGCGCGCGGTGAACGAGGCGCCGAACGGGCCGACCTCGACAGCGGCTGCAAACGGTTCGTTGCCGACAAGCGTGTTCGCTGCCGCGAGCGAGAGGCGGTCCATCGCTCCGCTGACCGTCAGGCCATAGCGTTGCGCGCCATGGCGTCCGCCGTCCTGGACCGAGCTTGCGGGCCCGATGCTGGCGATCACGAGCCGGCTCATGCGATCACCTGCTCGGCAATGATCTCGCCGGCCTCGGCGGCGCGGTCCTGTTCCTCGAACGTCTTGTGGTCGATGGCGAAAAACGTCACGCGATCGCCGGGTTCGGTGAGGAAGGTCGGATTGCGGTGGAGCTGATAGGTCCGCACCGGCGTGCGGCCGAGCAGGTGCCAGCCGCTCGGGGCTGCCAGGCACTGGATTCCGGCCTGGATGCCGCCGATCGAGATGGTGCCGGCAGGCGTCAGCAGCCGCGGATTCTGCCGTCGCGACATCTGCAGGGATTTGTCGAGGCCGCTGAGATAGGACCAGCCCGGCGTGAAGCCGATCATGGCGACCTTATAGTCGCCGGCGACGTGGCGCGCGACGATGTCGTCGGGTGTGGTGTTCAGCGTCTTCGCGACGTCCTCGAGGTCGATGCCGTGCTCGCCGCCATAGGCGACGGGAATGCGCCAGCGGCGCGCCCTGGTGGCCGGCGGCAGCGGCTGGCTGGCGAGCGCGAGCAGCTTTTCGCCAAGTGCGTCGAAGCCGATCCTGCCGGGATCGTAATGCACCAGCAGCGAGCGATAGGTCGGCACGGACTCCGTGATGCCATCGATCGGGCTTGCTGCGAGCGCCTTGTCGAGCGCCAGCACGCGCTGGTTCGCGTCGTCGTCGATGGTACGGCTGAACTCGACCGTGACGGCGCTGTCGCCACTGGACAGAAGGCGGGGCGGGGGAAGCGTCGCGGACATGGGCTGTCGAAATCGGGCTTCTGGAGATACGCGGGCTCGGCCTTGAGCTCCGCTTGTTCCTGCTTCGCGTAAATGCGCCCGCAAGTCCAATAAATTAATGCAGGGGGAGGCGATAAAGCCTTGTTATCGCGACGCATAACTGCGCTGCGGCCCTGCATGATTGGTAGCTTGTTGGCCCTTGACGCAAGGCCCGCACCCCGCAAGATGCGCGCGTTCTTTCCCGCCCATCCCGGAGCTCGTCTGTTTCCATGTCGCTGTCCCCCGAAGCCCGCAAGACCCTCGCCGGCATCACCACTGCTACCATCACCACGGTCCTGCTGAAGAAGGGCCTGCGCAACATCTGGATGCGCGGCGCGCGTCCGCTGCGCCCGGGTCTGCCGCGCCTGGTGGGACCGGCCTTCACGCTGCGCTTCGTGCCGGCGCGCGAGGATCTGGCGACGCCGGAATCCTGGTCGTCGCCGATCTCGACCCGCACCGCGATCGAGGCGATGCCGGAGGGCTGCATCGCCGTGGTCGATGCCATGGGCATCACCGACGCCGGCATCTTCGGCGACATCCTGTGCGCGCGCATGATGAAGCGCGGCGTCACCGCACTCGTCACCGACGGTGTCGTGCGTGACGTCGAGGGCGTGCTCGGCACTAATCTGCCGGTCTGGTGCGACGGCTATGCCGCGCCGCCGTCGGTTGCCGGCCTGACCTTCGTCGGCTGGGGCGAGCCGATCGGCTGCGGCGGCGTTGCGGTGTTCCCGAACGACATCGTGGTCGCCGACCAGGACGGCTGCGTGCTGATCCCGCAGGCGATGCTCGAACACGTGCTCAATGAGGGCGTCGAGCAGGAGCGGATGGAAGCCTGGATCGTCAACGAGGTGAACAATGGCGCGGTGCTCCCGGGCCTCTATCCCATGAACGCCGAGACCAAGGCGCGCTACGCCGCAAGCAAGAAGTAATCGGTAAGGAAACGAGGTAAATCCAATGGACATCACTGTAGCAGGCACGCGGCCGACACGCCGTGCGCCCGGGGAACACTTCACCGGCACCGTGTGGCAGGACCCCGTGATCATGGCGCCCGCCCCGGCGCGGCTGAACTGCTCGCGCGTCTCGTTCGAACCGGGCGCGCGCACCAACTGGCACCACCATCCGCTCGGGCAGACGCTCTATGTGATTTCGGGAGTCGGCCGGGTCCAGTCCAAGGGCGGGCCGATCAGGGAGATCCGTCCCGGCGACACCGTCTGGATTCCACCGGGCGAGCTGCACTGGCACGGCGGGTCGCCGACGAACGGCATGACCCACATCGCCATGCAGGAAGCGCTCGACGGCGTGTTCTCGACCTGGTTGGAGCCGGTGACCGACGCGGAGTATGGGGCGGCCGTCGGCTAGCCTCCCGGACAAGACGCATCGCTACAAGGCGATGCGGCGTCGATCCGGGACCCAGAGATTTGGGACCCACGAAGAACGTTGGGTCCCGGCTCTGCGGAGCAGCGTTGCACGCTGCACCGCGTCCGGGACACAGCACCCTACATCCGCTCCGCCGTCCACGTGCCCGTGCACATGCTGCCGCGCCAGGTGCCGGAGCCCGAAGTGCCGCTGAGCCGGCCGAAGCCGACGGCGCGCTTGATGCCGGTGCTCAAGGTAACGTTGATGCTGCCGGCATCTGCGACGCGGCCTGACGCCGTCACCATTGCGCTGCTCGAGGCGATCTGACCGTTGTTGATGCCGATGGCGACGGTCGAGCCGTTACCGCAGGTCTCGCTCGACGACGAGATGCGGACATTCCATGCGCCGTCGAAAGTGCTGGCGCTGGCCTGCGCGGCCGGCAACGCGATGACGATGATTGTGGCGAAGAGAGCCTTGCGAAATCCGTTCATGACACGCCCCTAGGGTTGATCATGCGGGATCGTGTCACGGACGCGGAACCGGCGATGTGAGGGTTGTCACGCGCGCGACGGGCTCTGTGATGTCGCGCACGTCGCAATCGATTTGACGACAAAAGCAAAAGGGACCCGCGCTGCGGGCCCCCTTGCGTCGGTCAGAGTGTCGCCCCGAAGTCAGTTCACCCGCGTCCAGGTCTGGCCGCCGCAGAACATGCCGCCGAAGGCGCAGCCCTGCACGCGCAGGCGATCGGTGCCCTTCAGCGCGATGGTTGAATCGTAGGTCGAGCCGGAGTTCGGATCGAGGATGCGGCCGGACCATTTTGGGTCCTTGTTCTGGTCCTTGCCGGGCTTCATGTTGATCAGAACCTGCTCGCCATTCTGGTTCGATTTCGAATCGACCGAATAGCCGCACAGATTGCTGCCGCATTGCTCGATCCGGACCTTGCCTTCCTTCTCCTCGGTGAGCCAGACGCCGAGCGGTGAATTGAGATCGCGCGTGGGTGCGGTTGCAGGAGCCGGCGGCGCGACGGCAGCCGACTGAGCAGGCGCAGGCGGCGGAACGGGAGGCGGAGACGGCGCCGGAGGCGCGGCTGCGACGGTCGGGGCGGGCGGTGGAGGCGGTGCGGGCGGTACTGCGGCCACCGTCGGGGCAGCACTTGGGGCCGGCTGAGGCGGCGGCACAAGCGCGTCTTCCGCCGGAGCATTGTTTGCCGTGGTGGCGGGAGGTGCCGGCGGGGCAGGAGGCGCGACGGCCACGGGAGCTTGGACGGGAGCTTGGACAGGGGCCTGCTCGGCCGCCGGGGGCGCGGTGACCAGTGCTGGATTGGCCGGCGGCTGCGGGTCAACCTTGGCTTGTTGCGGTGCCTGCGGGTCCGCTTTCGGAGCCCCCTTGGCATCGGTCTTGGCCTTCTTCGCCTTGCCCTGGCCGGTGTTGTCGTAGACGCCGGGGATTTGCACCGTGCCGCGGTCGGGATCGATGCGGATGGTGTGCCCGCCATAGTCGAAGGTGTACTGCGCCTGCGCAGCGGTGCTCGCCAAAAGGAATGCGGCCGTGGCCAACAGCTTCCTCATTTCGCATCTCCTGAAACAGGTGGTCCCCAAACCGACGCTTACGCCCCGGTTTGATCGCAAAAAGTGACCTAGATCACTGTCACGGTATGAGTCGTGCTTTCTCCGTTTCGGGTTCAATAGCACCGGAGCCGGTCCAAAGTTTGGCCGGCACAAGCGACTGGAGGACGCGGCCCTAATCGAACCAGGTGGCGTAGATCTTCTTGTAGCTGCCGTCCTGCATCGAAATGTGCAGCCATTGATCGACGAACGCCTTCAGCGCCATGTCGCGCTGGAGCCAATAGGCCTTCTCGGAGAAATCGAACGGATTTTCGGGATGCACCGCGCAGAGCACGCCTTGATGCTGCTTTTGCTGGTAGCGCGTCTCGGAGGCGTCCGTCATCATCAGGTCGGCATTGCCCTTGGCGATCTCGTCGAAGATCACGGTATTGTCCGGGAAGACTGTGATGTCGGCGTCCTTGATGTTGGCACGCGCGAAGCGCTCGTTGGTGCCGCCGGGATTGACGATGACGCGGGTGCCCTTCTTGTCGATGTCGGTGATGCTCTGGTATTTGCCGACATCGGCACAGCGCGCGATCGGCGTCTTGCCCTCGCGCATGATCGGCGTGGAGAAGAAGCCCTTCTTCTGCCGGTCCAGCGTGACCGAGACGCCGCCCATGGCGATGTCGAACTGATCGGCCTCGAAATCCTTCATCAGCTTCGGCCAGGCCGTCGGCACGAATTCGACCTTGACGCCGAGCGCCTTGCCGAGCGCCTCCGCCATGTCGACATCGAAGCCGTTGAACTGCTGCGTCGTCTTGTCGAGATAGGTGAAGGGCTTGTAGTCGCCGGTCATGCCGACGCGCAAAGTGCCGCGCTTGACGATCTCGTCGAGGCGGGACGGCGCCGCCTGCTGTGCCTGGGCCGAAAGGTTTGCCAGCAGGACCACGGCCAAAGTCGCCAGAATTCGACTGGTCATTCGAACGATCATCTCTTTTCCACCCATGCCCAAGCTGTCATTGTGCAGCTCTCGATGCCTGTCTTGAGGCTTGGATTTAGACCAGATGCCCGTCGCTGGCGAGGCGGAAGTGAAGGGAATTTTGAAGTGACGATCTCGATGTATGACGCCTCGGTCGGACTCTTCGTGCCGTATCTGCGCAACCTGTCCGCACTGCTCGACAAGGGCGTTGCCTATGCCGAAGCGCGGAAGTTCAATCCGGCCGTCCTGCTCGGCATGCGCATGGCACCCGACATGTACGATCTGGCGCAACAGATCGGTGAGGCCTGCCGCCACGCCACGGTCGCCGCGGCCTTGCTGGCCGAGCAGGAGCCGGTGACGCTGCCGGTGCTGGAGCACGACATGGCCGGGCTCCAGGCCCGCATTGCGACGTCAATCGAGTTCATCGAAAGCCTGCCGCGCGCGGAGATCGATGCTGCGGCGGAACGGAACGTCTTCTTCAGGCTGAAGAACGGGACCGAGTTGCCGTTCACCGGGCGGACGCTGCTGCTGACCTTCAGCGTCCCGCAGTTCTTCTTTCACGTCACGACAGCCTACGACCTGTTGCGGCACGCAGGCGTCGAGCTCGTGAAGAAGGATTATCTCGGACGACGATAGGCCGAACCGGCATCCACGTCGCGCGAAAACGCGCTAGGCTTCGCCCTTGCGCTCGTAATCGGCGAGCGAGCTGCGGCCGGCGATTTCGCTGCGCAGCTCTTCGAAGCGCCGATGGGCCTCGTCCTCGTGCGCGTCGACGAAATGCACCGCGGCTTCGCCGGTCATCGGGCCGCTGACCACGGGCACGGACTGCTCGCCGATGGTCTCGTGGACGTAGAACTGGCCGTCATCGCCGCGATGGACCGTCCATTTCAGACGGATGGCCACCATCGGCCCGGGGCCGACCTTGCTGTAGCCGTCGGCATCGGTGTGCTCCGGCACCAGGGGCTGCTCCTCGACCACCGGATGCTCATCGACCGTCAGGTGCTCGTCGACGAACGCGTGCTCGTCCGCGACCCCATGCTCACCGGCAACCACCATTTCGGTCACGGTGACGGTCTCGGTTTCGCGCACGGTCTCGGTCTCGCGCACGACGAGGACGGGTTCAGGGTGCTCCAGGATGCTGGCAATGGTCGCCAACGCGTGGTCGGTCGGGTCGATCTCTGACAAGGGTCCATCCTCCAGCTCGACGCGGCCGGCAAGTCTGTCCCACTGCCGCCGCGGCCGGACCTATTACGCGGGTTTGATTAAGGCTGAGTGAGGGCTCGATCTGCACCAAAATGGGACTCATTCTGGCGTTCCGAAGGCGGGCGGACTGATCGTCCGCCCAGAAGAACCGCCCGGAAGACCAGCTCAGCCCAGGACATCCTGATTGATGATGTTCTGCCGGATGGGATCGCCGTCCAGCACACTCAGGATGTTGCGCGCGGTCTGCTCGCTCATCCGGCTCACCGCCTCGACCGTGACGCCGGCGACATGCGGGGCCATGATGACGTTGGGCAGCGCGAACAGCGCGTTGCTGACCGGCGGCGGCTCGACCTCGAACACGTCGATGCCGGCACCGGCGAGCTTGCCCGAGACCAGTGCGTCATACAGCGCCGCTTCCTTCACGATGCCGCCGCGCGCGGTGTTGATGAGATAGGATTTCGGCTTCATCCGGCCGATCCTGTCAGCATCGAACAGGCCGACGGTCTCCGGCGTCTTCGGGCAGTGGATGGTGACGAAATCGGCGTGCGGCAGTGCGGCATCGAGATCGGCGACCGGCTCGCAGCCGGCTGCCTTGATCTCCGCGGCTCCCTTGTAGGGATCATAGACCTGCACATTCATGTCCATCGCCAGGCAGCGCTTGGCGGTGCGGGTGCCGATGCGGCCGAAGCCGACGATGAGGACGGTCTTGCCGTACAGATCGAACGGCAGCATGCCGAGGCGCTCGGCCCATTTGCCGTCCTTGACGCAGGCGTGCATCTCCTGCGCGCGTTTGGCCAGTGTCAGCATCATGAACAGCGCCTGCTCGGCGACCGAGGGCGAGTTCGCGCTGCCCGCGACCATCAGCGGCACCTTGCGGCGGGAAAGGGCTGGGACGTCGACGGCGTCGTAACCGACGCCGATCCGGGTCACCACCTTCATGTCCTTTGAAGCTTCGAGCTCGGTCTCGCCGAAAGCGGTGGCGCCGAGCGCCACGCCATGGACCGGCGCGTGGCTCTTCAGCAGCGCTTCGAAGTCCTTGGCGGAGATCAGGTTCGGAAACTCGATGAGCTCGATGTCATCTCGCTGGGTGAGGAGGGCGCGGGCGCCTTGCGACAAAGTTTGCGTGACAAAGATTTTCTTCTTGTTGGTCGACATCGTCCCTACCTGCGCGAGTTTCTTGGCCGGCCGTCACAAGACGACGCCGGTCGCCTCGTTTAGCAGGTGCATATTGTTGAGGTCCATTGCCAAACGCATGGGTGCCCCGTCCTTGGCGCCCGCATTGGGATCGACGCGGCCGCAGACGGGCGTGCCTTCCAGTCCGAAATAGACCAGCGTCTCCATCCCCATCGGCTCGGTGACGTCAAGCACGGTGTCGAAGGTCTCGACACCCGGCTCCAGATGCGCATGCGATTCCGTGAGATGTTCGGGACGGATGCCGAGCAACAGGTTTTCAGATCGAGGCAGTGCGCTGTAACGGGCGGCGCGGGCCGGCGGCAACGGGAATGAGATGCGGTCCGTCAGGCGGATGTTGAGCTTGCCGCCGACCTCCTCGAGCCGGCACGGAATGAAGTTCATCGCCGGCGAGCCGATGAAGCCCGCGACGAAGCGCGTCGCCGGCTTGTGGTAGAGCTCGTTCGGCGTGCCGATCTGCTCGATCCGACCCTTGTTCATCACCACCACGCGATCGGCCAGCGTCATCGCCTCGACCTGGTCGTGGGTGACGTAGACCGTCGTGGTTCGGACCTTCTGGTGCACCTTCTTGATCTCGATCCGCATCTGCACGCGCAGCTTGGCGTCGAGATTGGACAGCGGCTCGTCGAACAGGAAGACTTTCGGGTTGCGCACGATGGCCCGCCCCATGGCGACGCGCTGGCGCTGGCCGCCGGAGAGCTGCTTCGGCTTGCGGTCGATCAGGTCGGTGATGTCGAGGAGGCGGGCGGCCTCGGTCACCCGCGCCTTGATCTCGGCCTTGGGATAGTGCTTGAGCCGCAGCCCGAATGACATGTTCTCCGCAACCGTCATATGCGGATAGAGCGCATAGTTCTGAAACACCATTGCGATGTCGCGGTCCTTCGGCGGCACGTCGTTGACGACGTCCCCGCCGATCATGATGTCGCCGTCGGTGATGTCCTCGAGCCCTGCGATCATCCGCAACGTCGTCGACTTGCCGCAGCCGGAGGGGCCGACGAGCACGATGAACTCATGATCGGAGATGTCGAGATCGATGCCGCGCACCGCCTCGACGTCGTCGTAACGCTTGACCACCTTCCGCAGCGCAACCTCAGCCATAAGACATCAACCCTTTGTCGCGCCGGCGGTCAGGCCGGCAATGTAATAGTCCATCAGGAAGGCGTAGATGACCAGCGGCGGGGCAGCGCCAAGCAGCGCGCCGGTCATGATCTGACCCCAGTTGAAGACGTCGCCCTTGATCAGCGTGGTGGTGATGCCGACCGGCAGCACGAGCTGGTCGATGGATGTCGTGAACACCAGCGGATAGAGGAACTGCGCCCAGGACACGGTGAAGGCGAAGATGGTCGCTGCGATCAGGCCGGGCAGGGCAACGGGGATGAAAATCCGCGTCAGGGTCTGCAGCCAGGAGGCGCCGTCGATCAGAGCCGCCTCGTCCAGCTCCTTCGGGATCGAGGCGAAATAACCGATCATGATCCAGGTGCAGAACGGCACGGTCAGCGTCGGATAGATGAACACCAGCACGTACCACCGGTTGAGCAGGGGGATGCCGGTGAACTCCTGGACGGTCGCGAGCACCTTGAACAGCGGAATGAACAGAAGGCTGTCCGGAATGAGATAGGTCAGGAACACGCCGGTCGCGAGCGTCGCCGAGCCCCAGAACTTCATCCGCGCCAATGCAAACGCCGCCGGAATGCTGATCAACATCGTCACGATCACGACCACGATCGAGATCATCGACGAATTCCAGAAGAATCGCAGGAACTGGTTCGAGGTCAGTAGCTCGACATAATTCGAGAGGGTCGGATGAAATACCCACCACGGATTGGTGGCGGCCGAGATCTCCGCGCTGCTCTTGAGCGAGGTGATCAGCATGTAGATCGGCGGGATCAGGAAGAAGATCGCAAACAGCACCAGGAAAAAGTAGGACCAGCGCAGCGCCCAGGTGCGGTCGCGGCTCATGCTTCGAAGCTTGACCTTGCGTGTCGGTCCGGCCTTGTCGATTGCGAGCGTGCTCATCAGGCTTCGTTCCCACGTTTGTTGACATCGCGCAGGATGAAGACCGCTGCGACGGCGAGGATCGGCACCATGAACAGCGAGACGCAGGCGCCGAGCGGAATGTCGCTGCTCTGGATGCCGACCTGGAACGCCCAGGTGGCGAACAGGTGCGTCCGGTCGAGCGGACCGCCGGAGGTGAGGATGCGCACGATGTCGAAATTGGCGAAAGTGACGATCAGCGAGAACAGCGTGGTGATGGCGATGATGTTGCGCATCATCGGCAAGGTGATGTGCCAGATCTTCTGCCACCAATTGGCGCCGTCGATTGCTGCGGCTTCGTAGAGCTGATCGGGTACGGATTTCAACGCGGCCAGGTACATGATCAGGAAGAACGGCGCGCCGTACCAGACGTTGACGAGGATGACGGAGAAACGCGCCCAGAAGGTATCACCGAGCCACGGGATGGGACCGATGCCGAAGAACGAGAGCGTATAGTTGAAGGCGCTGTAGGAGGGGTCGAACAGCCACAGCCATGCCAGCGTGCTCATCGCCGGCGGGATCACCCAGGGCACCAGCAGCATGCCGCGCCATTTACGTTGCTTCTTGCCGGGAATGTTGTGGACGAAATGCGCGACGATGAAGCCGATCAGCGCTTTGAAGACCACGGCGGTGATCGCAAAAATGCAGGACTGTCTCACCACCATCCAGAACGTTTCGCGCTTGAACAGAAAGGTGAAGTTGGTGAGGCCGACGAATTTTGTCATCGCCTTGTTCAGCGTCGCCAGGTAGACCGAGTAGAAGGCGGGATAAAGTACGAGCAGGGCGATCAGGAGGATCAGCGGCAGCGTCAGGAAGAACGCTACGGTCGATTTCCGTCCCATTGCATTGCGCAGGCTCGCCCGTTTGCGCGGGCTCGCAGCTCGAGCGGGACGGCCTTGCTCAACGACGACATCGGCCATGAATTTAGCCTCTTTGCAGGACACCTAGCAGGATATCTGGAACGGCGAAGCCGGCGCAGCCGTCGGCTTCATTCGGCAAGCGGATCGAGCGAGGGGTGCCTCGGCGGCCCACGCCCGAAGCGTGAACCGCCATGGCACATACCCGGCTCAGGTCCGCATGAAGCCTTCGCACTCGCCCTCGGCCCAGGCGAGCGCGGTTTCCAACTTCTCTCCTTGTGCAAAGCGCAGCGCCATCTTGGTCAGCGTCGCCTGGAAGTAGATCTGCTGGGCGATCTTCGGCGGCGCCGGAGACGCGGCGATCGACATCGTCTGCTGCTTGTAGGGATCCGGATAGTGGAAGAGTGTGCCCTTCGGCGGCCCTTCCTCGGCCCAAGTCTTGAACTTCGTCATGTTCGCGTAGGCCGGGAGATCGTACCCGCCGCTCGCCGCGACGAACTTCTCGATCGCCGCTGGCGAGGACAGGTGAACGAGCAAGCTCTTGGCCGCTTCCTTGTTCTTGCCAAAGGCCCAGACGCCCCAGAAGTATGGCAGGAAGGGCGCAAAACGGCCCTTCGGACCGGACGGGAAGCCGTGCGTCCAGCACTGTTCGGCGACTTGCGGTGCGTCGCGCTTGGCGACCGCCCAGGCGCTCGGCGGATTCAGGATCATCGCGCCGCGGCCTGAGATCAGCCATTTGTTGTTGGAGGCATCGTCCCAGGACGGCGCGTCGGTGGGCAGGACGGCGATCAGCTTCTTGTAGAATTCGAGCGCCTGCCGCACCGCGTCGGTCTTGACGGTGATATCGCCCTTGGCGTTGACGAGCTCGGCGCCGAACGACTGGAAGATCGCGCCGGCAGTGTCGACGCTGTCGGTGGTCTCGCCGAGACCGATGCCGAAGGGGAAGCCGGCCTTGTGGCAGGCCTCGGCCGCCTTCAGGAACGTCTCCATGGTCCAGTTGTCCGCCTTCGGCGGAGCGCCGACCGGATACATCTCCTGCACGTCGATGCCGGCGTGTTTCTTCATCAGATCTATGCGGGAGCAGGGGCCTTTGATCTGGCTTCCCGGCGTCGCGGGCACTGCGAGCCATTTGCCGCCCGACCGCCCGAGATATTTGACGGTGTCGTTCACCTCACCGTTCTGCTTGATGAGCGGCTCCATGACGTCGTTGAGCGGCTCGAGATTCTCGGAATAAGCGTGCGGCCACCAGCTCGGCATCTGGAGAATATCGTGACCGGACTTGGCCTGGGCTTCGGCCGCTGCGGTCAGCTCGATCTTCTTGTTGTTGCTGGTGATGTAGTCGATCGAAACCTCGACCTTCTCCTTCTCGCCCCATTCCTTGACGAGAGCGGTCGAGGCATCGTTGGCGCCGGGCACCCAGTGGTCCCAGAAGCCGATCGAAAGTTTGCCGGCAGCGTAAGCGCCCCGGACATAGGGCGCCGCGATCAGCGCCGTGGAGGACATTGCAGTGGCAGCCACAAATTGACGTCGCGTCAGTGTCTTGCGTGACATCTCGTTTCCTCGCTTGGGTGTTTTATTGTTCTGGCGTTTCCTCTGAACTCTTCCGAGTTCTGCGTTCTTTTTGAAAGTTTCTTGTTCGACGTTTCTTATTGATGCCGTCGGCTTCGAAGGCAAATTGGTAGCGCGATCAGATCATGATTGATTGCGTCTGTCGAGAAAACCGAACGACTTGCGCCTAGAACTAACGTTGTGTCCGGGAAGGTGGCAGTGCCCTCGATGTCCTGCGCAGGCCATGAACCACGATCGGTCATTTTGCGACGCACACTTTGCGCCGACCTGCCCGGCCGATGCATGCGCAATTACGCCGCAGTTTCGAATAAGCCTGCATAAGCGCCTCGGGCCAAACACTTTTCGGGCGTGGATAGCAATTGTCGGTGGCTAGACCTCGAAGCGGTGAAAACGATAGAGTTGCAACTGGCGAGTGGTTCTCACCCCCAACAGCCTAATCAGATCGAGATGGAGACCAGAATGATAAACCCGGCGCCGCTCGCGCGGCTTAACCTGCGACGATGGTTCGCGCTGGGGTCCGTTTTCGTGTTGCTGCTCGGCGCAGCCGCGGTGGCGAACGCTCAAGGCCTGGTCAAAGGGGTTCAGGAAGGAGCGGCGGCCGGGAACAAGGCGGCAGGTCCGGTCGGCGGCGTGCTTGGCGGCGCGATCGGCGGTGTGGTCGGCGTTTTCACCGGCGTGCTCGGCGTTGGCAATAATGGCAATCAGGCGCCTGCAGCCAAGGATGCGAGCAAGGACGCAAGCAAGGATGCGGCCAAGGACGCCAAGCAGGGCGCCGGCAAGGACAAGGATGCCAAGAGCGCCAAGGCGGGCAAGGGCGCCAAGGCGAGCAAGGAGGCGAAGAACGCTCCGCAGGATGTCACGGTCCTGACCCAGACCGGCGCGCCGCAATTGACCGCCGACCAGATCGTCACCAACAGCGACTCCTATATTGAGCGGATCAAGACCGAACTGAACCTCACGCCCGAGCAGGAGAAGCACTGGTACGGATTCTCGAGCGCCATGCACTACCTCGGGCATAACGGTGCTGAGCGGCTCAACCTGCGGGTTGCGCGCGCCAAGCGGGATCCTCCCGACGACATCGTCGAGCAGATGCGCAACGAGGCCCAATTTCTCATCGACCGCGCTGCCGACCAGCGCAATGTCGCCGACGCCGCCGAACCCCTCTATTCGAGCCTCGATGACAAGCAGAAGCAGGTCTTCGTACAGGAGATGGTGCGGCTCAGCCACGAACGAGGACTGGATTGATCAAGTTGAATCGGATCGGGCGTGTCCGAATTAACGGCCCCCGCCACGAATTCGTGAATCCTCTTCGCGATTCGGTTATGATTAGCTTCGGAAGCTGATGGCGGGGTTGATATGGCGGACGGACTCTCCGTTTTCCTGGTCGAAGACGAGACGTTGATCCGGATGATGATGGCGGACATGGTGGAGGAACTCGGCCACCACGTCGCCGCGGAAGCGGACAATGTGCGGGACGCCAGTGCTTTCGCCATGACCGCGCAGTACGATCTTGCGATCCTCGACATCAATCTCAAGGGCGTCTACGTCGATCCGGTCGCCGACCTGATCGAGCGTCGCGGCAAGCCGTTTTTGTTCGCCACGGGCTACGGTCCGGAGCTGCTGCCGTCCTTGCTCCGACGGCGGCCGATCCTGCGCAAGCCGATTTCGATCGATCAGCTCAGGGCGATGATCGATTCGATGTTTCCGGAAGCGGCAGCTAAGACGCCGCACTGAGACCAAAACAAAAATGGCCGCCCGTCAGGGGCGGCCACTTCGCGACGGAATCCGTCGCGGTCTCACATCAGGCCGGCGCCGAGATCGATGCCGCGCGCCATCAGGCCGAACGAGGCGACCAGGCCCGTGCAGCAAAACAGCAAGATGGTCTTGAATGAAGAATCGGCCAAACGGGTTTCGATGGTGGCCGGCATCGCGGCGATCGAAATCATGCTCATGTTCATTCCCCCCTTTGTTGCCCCTGAATTGGATCAGGTGGGGGGACTCCTAGAGCAAAAAGTTTGACGCGAGCTTTCGAGGGATCGTTAACGAAATGGCAATTGATGCCGCGTTTGCGGGCACCGTAGCGCAATCACTCGTTTCACTGGCGCCCGTTCTTTAGCACGGTAGCGATGGTGTGGGCCGTCATGGCGGCGCGGTCCGAAGCGCGCTGGGCGGCGAGGCGGTCACGCGCCTTTTCCTCGATCAAGAGCTCGATCAGGGCCAGCCGCTTGCCATCGTCGTCCGCCTCGAGCAGCAGGCGGTGATAGCGGTGATAGTCGAAACCCAGATCCTGCTTACGCATGTCACGCCCCCGCAACTACGCCACACACAAGCCAGGATTGTTTCTCATCCGGGACGTGCGCGCAAGCACGATCCCGCGTCGCGCGCGCGTGCTCGTTAATCAGCTGTGAATTACTGGGCGCGAACGGAGGCGCGCGCCGTTAAGGCTGGTTGTGCTCGGCGAACATCTTGAGGCCGAGGAAACTCGCATCGGGTTTGGTGACCAGCCGGGTCGGGATGTTGCGCAGATAATCCTGGAAGCGTCCCTTGGCTTCGAAGCGCGCCCGGAATGCGGAAGCTGCAAGGAAGTCGGGAAAGCGCGGCACGATTCCGCCGGCGATATAGACGCCGCCGCGTGCGCCGAAGGTCACCGCGAGATTGCCCGCGACCGAGCCGAGAATGGCGCAAAACATCTCCAGCGTCTTGCGGCTGAGCTCGCAACTGCCTTCCAGGGCGGCCTTCGTGATGGCGGCAGCATCGCGATGCGGCACCTGAGCGCCGTCAATCTCGGCCAGCGCCTCGTAGAGGCTTTGCAGGCCGGAACCGGACAACGCGCCACGCTCGATGGAGACATGGCCGAGGCGTCGGCGCATGCAGGCGATGACGCGTTCCTCGCGCTCGTCCTCCGCCGGCAGGGTCGCGTGGCCGGCCTCGGTGACGACAGCCAGTCGTGCGCCATGGCGCTCGACCAGGCAGGAAACGCCAAAGCCGGTTCCGGGGCCAACCACCAGCAACGGCTCTCCGGGAAGGCCATCTTGTCTGCCGAGCGGGATCAGGTCGGCGGGCTGCAGGGCGGGCAGGGACCAGGCCACCACCTCGAAATCGTTGAGCACATGGACGCTGTCGAAGCCGAAGGCCGGCTGGAGCTCGTTGCCGTCGATGACCCAGGGGCTGTTGGTCATGACGCAGCGGTTGTTGGTCACCGGGCCCGCCACGGCCAGCACGGCCCTTGGGGGCGGTAGGCCGTGGCAGCGACGCGCGAGAACATCGGCAATGGCTTCCCGGACGGTCGGGAAGTCTGCCACTTTGACGTAGTCGATCGGTCCGGTCTGGTCGCCCTGACTGAGCGCGAAGCGCGCATTGGTGCCGCCGATATCGGCGAGAAGAATCTGTCCTGTCTTGCCGATGGTCATGTGCGTATGGCTGCCGCAGCCCTTCCGGCTGCGGGAACCGCTTCCTCCGCTCTATCCGATCGCAAGACGCGAACGGCTGTCAGAATCCGTCCCCGGGTGGATCTAGTCAACACGTATCAGCCCAAACCGTTGCATCCCGGTCCCGACGGGGTGCATTCGCGCATATCGCCGCACCTTGTCGGTGGTTGCGAAGCAGCGCGGGAAGATCGACACTGGCGGCGTGGCCTTCGGCGCCGGTCGCGCGGGATGGCCTGGAATGGACCTTGCGATGAAGATTTCCGACCGCGACGTGCTCCTGGTCATCGACGTGCAGAACGATTTTTGCACGGGCGGGGCGCTCGCCGTGCCCGGCGGCGAGAAGGTTGTCCCCGCCATCAATCGGATCGCCCAAAAATTCGCCAATGTGGTGCTGACCCAGGACTGGCATCCCCGCGATCATGTCTCCTTTGCCCCGAACCATACGGGCAAACAGCCGTTCGAGACCATTGCGCTTGACTATGGCGTCCAGGTGCTCTGGCCGAGCCATTGCGTGCAGGGCACGGCCGGCGCTGAATTTCATCGCGATCTCGACGCCACTCGCGCAAATCTCGTGGTGCGGAAGGGGTTTCGGCGCGGCATCGATTCCTATTCGGCGCTGTTCGAGAACGACAGGAAAACGCCGACCGGCCTGCTCGGATATTTGCGCGAACGCGAGTTGAACACCGTCTTCGTCGCCGGCCTCGCGTTCGATTTCTGCGTCCGCTTCTCGGCGGAGGATGCCCGCAAGGCGGGGTTCGAGGTCGCAGTCATCGAGGACGCCTGCCGCGGCATCGATCTCGACGGCTCGGTGGCCGCGACCCATCAGAGTTTTCGGGAGCGCGGTATTTCGCTCGTCAGCTTCGAGGCCTTCCTGTGAGGACCGTGAGATAGCCATGGCGGAGAAGACCGGCAAACAGCAGCGCGCACCGGGCCCGGTCCCGGATGACCCGCTGCTGTGGCCGTTCGCAGCAGCTCGGCTTGCCATGGACGCCTGCTTCGGATGGCTCGACCGCGGTCCGCCGGAGCAGGCCGACAGCAGTCTGCCGTGGACCACGCCCAACTCCGTCGCGCTGGAGCTTGCGACCATGCGCCTGCGCGATTGCACGCGAACGGGCTCCGGCCTCCCGGCACTGGTCTGCGCGCCCTATGCGCTGCACCGGGCCCTGATCGCCGACTTCGCGCCCGGCCACAGCGTGGTGCAGTCCCTGCAAAATGGCGGCATCGACCGGGTCTATCTCACCGACTGGCGCTCGGCCGCACCCGACATGCGCTATCTCTCGATCGACAGCTATCTCGGCGATCTCAACGTCGCCGTCGACGAGATCGGCGCCCCGGTCGATCTCGTCGGCCTGTGCCAGGGTGGCTGGCTGTCGCTGCTCTATGCGGCGCGCTTTCCCGCCAAGGTGCGGCGGCTGGTGCTGGCAGGCGCGCCCGTCGACCTCTCGATCGAGTCCAGGCTGTCGCAGCTCGCCCGCAACGCGCCGGAGATGGTCTATGACCAGCTCGTCGCCCGCGGCGGCGGCAATGTCAGCGGCGAGGAGATGCTGCGTGTCTGGTCGAAGGCGCCGAGCTGCGACGACATCGCGACGGCGCTGCAGAGCGACCTCTCCGGCGAGGAAGGTGCGGCGCTGCTGGCACGCTTCGAGCGCTGGAACGCCGAGCCTCTCAATCTGCCCGGCACCTATTATCTCGAGATCGTCAACTGGATCTTCCGAGAGAACCGGATCGCGCGCGGCCAATTCACGGCACTCGGCCGCGTGATTGATCTGAAGGACGTCAAGGCGCCGGTCTTCCTGCTGGCCGGGCTCGATGACGACGTCGTGCCGGCTGCGCAGGCGCTCGCCACCGCCGGTTTGCTCGGCACACCGCCGGCCTTCGTTGCGGCGGCCTCCGAGCCCAGCAACCATCTTGGCCTGTTCATGGGGGCGCGGACCCATGGCCATGCCTGGCCCCGGATCGCCGAATGGCTGTGCGACGATCTGCCCGGCATGCTGGTGCGCAGAGCCTGACACCGCCTCCAAGGGCCGGGCGCCGGGCAGCGAAGCTGCAAATCCGTTATGCATGCCGTCGAATGGCCTGCACGGGGCCATGTCGATGGGTTAAATGGAGTCCAGAGCTGGCGGAGGCCGGTCGCGACGAGACAAAGGGACTGTGCTCGATGAGTTTCCACTCGATCTATGCCCACGGATTTGCGCGCGTGGCGGCCTGCGTCACCACCTCTCATGTGGCCGATCCCACGGCCAACGCGACGGCGGTTCTGGCGGCGGCGAAGGACTGCCACGAACAGTCAGTGGCGGTTGCCGTGTTTCCGGAGCTGTGTCTGTCCGGCTATGCGATCGAAGATCTTGTGAAGCAGGATCCGCTGCTCGATGCGGTCGAGCGCGGGCTTGTGGCCATCGTTGAGGCATCCTCGGCCCTGATGACCATCCTGATCGTCGGCGCGCCGTTGCGCTTTGGCAATCGCATCTACAATTGCGCGGTCGTCATCCATCGCGGCAAAGTCCTCGGCGTCGTGCCCAAGAGTTACCTGCCGACCTATCGCGAATTCTACGAGGGACGGCATTTCGCCTCCGGCGCCGGCATCGTCGAAGAGATGGTCGCCTTTGGCGGGCTGCATGCCCCTTTCGGCGTCGACCTGCTGTTCGCGGCCGAGGACGTCCCGGGCCTGACCATCGGCGTCGAGATCTGCGAGGACATGTGGATCCCGGTGACGCCGGCTTCCGAGCTCGCGCTCGCGGGCGCGAGCGTGCTGATCAATCTCTCGGGCAGCCCGATCACGATCGGCCGCGCCCGCTCGCGCGCGCTCTTGTGTCAATCGACTTCGGCCCGCTGCCTCGCGGCCTATGTCTATTCCGCGGCGGGGGCAGGGGAATCGACCACGGATCTTGCCTGGGACGGCCAGACCTCGATCTACGAGAACGGCGTGCTACTGACCGAGGGCGAGCGGTTCCGCCAGGGCGGCCAGATCACGCTGGCCGACGTCGATCTTGACCTGCTCAGGCAGGAGCGCGCACTGATGGGAACCTTCGACGACAACCGCCGGCAGCGCGAGGCCTTCTTCCGGAAAGTGACTTTTACCCTGAAGCCGCCGGCCGCCGATATCGGCTTCCTGCGCAAGGTCGAGCGCTTTCCGTTCGTGCCGAGCGACGAGAGCCTGCTCGAGCAGGACTGCTATGAGGCCTACAACATTCAGGTCGCGGGCCTGGTCCAGCGTATGCGCGCGACAGGCACCAAGCGCGTCGTCATCGGCGTCTCGGGCGGGCTCGATTCCACCCACGCTTTGATCGTCGCCGGCAAGGCGGTCGATTTGCTTGGCCTGCCGCGCGAAAACATTCTCGCCTACACCATGCCGGGCTTTGCCACCGGCAGCGAGAGCAAGACCAATGCGCTGGCGCTGATGAAGGCGTTGCAGACGAGTTGGCAGGAGCTCGACATTCGCACCACGGCGACGCAAATGCTGAAGGACATCGGCCATCCCTTCGGCAAGGGCGAGAAGGTCTACGACGTCACCTTCGAGAATGTGCAGGCGGGCCTGCGCACGGACTATCTGTTCCGGCTCGCCAATCATCACGGCGGCATCGTGATTGGCACCGGCGATCTCTCCGAGCTCGCGCTGGGCTGGTGCACCTACGGCGTCGGCGACCAGATGGCGCATTATAACGTCAATGCCGGGGTGCCGAAGACGCTGATTCAGCATCTGATCCGCTGGGTGATTGCTTCCAAGCAGTTCAGCGACGACGTCAACCAAACGCTTGGATCGATCCTGTCGGCGGAAATCTCGCCGGAGCTGGTTCCGGCCGAGCCGGGCGAGAAGCCACAGAGCACGGAAGCTTCCGTCGGTCCCTACGAGCTCCAGGATTTCAACCTGTTCTACACGCTGCGGTTCGGCATGCGGCCATCCAAGATCGCGTTCATGGCGCTGCAGGCCTGGAAAGACGTTGCTCAGGGCGAATGGCCGCCGGCATTCCCGACCGATAAGCGCAAGGCCTATGACCTTCCCGAGATACGCCGCTGGCTGGAGGTGTTTCTGCGCCGCTTCTTCGCTTTCAGCCAGTTCAAGCGCTCGGCGATGCCGAACGGCCCCAAGGTTTCGGCCGGCGGCTCATTGTCGCCGCGCGGTGACTGGCGCGCGCCGTCGGATTCGAGCGCGGCGGCGTGGCTTGAAGATCTCGAACGGAATGTGCCGGTTTGAACGGGAGATGAGCGATGTCGGCCGGCGATGAGCCCGAGCAGGGCGCCAACCCACAGAAGGTCCTCAACGGCCTCTACATCTTTGAGATTGAGATGCGCGACGGCAAGCGCGGCCAGGCCAAAGGCGTCGTCGTGCTCTGCGATGGCCGCATCATGGGCGGTGACAGCTATTTCTATTACACCGGCAGCTACACCTTCCGGAACGGGAAATGGCGCGGCGACATGACCGTCAATCAGCACACCGAGGCCGTCGGCAAGCCACTCGCGTTCGGCGGCAGGGAAGTGACCTGCGGCTTTTCGGGCGACTACTCCGCCGACGGCGCCGAGGTCGAAGGCATGGCGCTGGTTGGCAAGACCAGCGTGACATTCACGGCGCGGCTCACGCTGAAGGACCCGATGTGAGACCCGCCTGAGATGTGAGACCGCGTGATCAGCCCTCGTTCCTGATCAGGAACCTTCGCACCCACAGAACGTTCGCGTCTGTTGTTGCGAATTTCCGAGGAGAGGGACCATGCGCAAGCACTTGATGTTATCGACCGCAGCTATCGGACTGATGCTTGCTTCCGGCTTCGCCTACGCCCAGGCGCCCGGTGAGCGAAGGGACGAGCCGAGACGGACCGAGGAGCCGGCGAAAGGCGCCGCACCGCAACACGGCGGCGGCCAAGAGCGTGTTCAGGAGCGTGCTCAAGAGCGCGCGCAGGGCGCCCAGGAACGATTGCAGGGCGCGGGCCGCGAGGAGAAGGGCGGCGCTGCCAGGCAGGACGCGAGTGACGATAAGCGCCAGCCGGCCAGTTCTGCCGAGCGCAACCAGCCGAAATCGAAGGATCAGGCGCAAGAATCCCGCGAGCCCTCGCGCGATCGCAACCGCGATGCCGAGAGCACGAAACCCGGACGCGACAGCAAGAGCAGTGCTGAGACGAAGCAGGACAAATCCGCGCAGCAGAAATCAACGGCAGAGTCCGAGAAGTCCAAGTCAGGCACGTCTAGCCAGCAGAACGAGCGCACGGGTGCCGCAGCCAACCAGAACGAGCGCAACCAGACCCAGCCGCCGCGCAACGCGGCCGAGCAGCAGCCGCCGGCGCAGCAGAACAACCGGCCGGCCACCGCGACCGACACGAACCGGACGGCCCCGACCAACAATGCGCAGAGCGCACCTGCCAGTTCGGGCACGCAGACCAACCAAGCCAACCAGACCACGCAGACCAACACGCAAGCCAATCAGCAGGCGCAGGTAACCTCCGAGAAGCAGGTGCGGATTTCTGAAACGGTGAGCCGTGCACGCCTGGCGGAGCCGGAGCGCAATCTGAACATTTCGATCCGGGTCGGCGAGACCATTCCCTCGCGCGTGCGCCTTCACAGGCTTCCGCCCGAGATCGTCTCGATCGAGCCCGAATATCGCGACTACGAATATTTTGCGACCGGCGATGACGTCGTCATTGTGGAGCCGCGGACGCATCGCATCGTGAGCCAGGTGCCCCGCGATCCGTCGCGAGCACGTGCGCAAATGAGCGGCGGCACCTCATCGGGCATGGCTGCGGCAGGAGGGAGCGCGGCCGGGGGCAGCAATGTGAACTGCCAGATCATGCGGCGTGACGCCTCGGGCAATGTGGCCCAGGCAGAGCCCTCGACCGTAGGCTCGACCGCGCGAACCGATTCTCTGAGCGTGACTGTCCAGATGCCCGGCGGCGGCTCGTCCGCGCCGATCGCCCTCGGCGCTCCCGCGGGCAACATCGTGGTGGCGACGCAAGGGCAGGGCGACTGCACGGTGACGATCGAGCCCCAGACGCGCTAGCGCCCGTGTCGGCATAACGACGCCAAAACGACTTCGCGCCGCACGGCTGATCAAGCCGGCGGCGCGAAATCACGTTCAATCTAGAAAGTCCCGAGGTCCGGAGTGCCTAGGAGTCCGGACCTCGTAACCTTGCCCCAGCCTTTGATCCCCCCGCCCCATGTGGTCCCCCAACCCCATGTTGCGCGATCAGAGGGTGATGCCCTTGGAAGGCCGCCGATCGATGTCCCGCGATGTACGCGACATCAGAATAGGATTCCATTCCGGATCACTACGGATTTCATCGCACTTGATCCGAGCGCGGATGCATGCGTCTGCACTCGCCGCTGCCTGAATTCGATGCACGCGATCGCGGGGATGTCCACATCTCCTCAGCGCTGCGGAACCTGCATTTCACCGGCCTGTCATTGAACTGGTCTAGCGCTGCTCCCGTCATTGTTGACGGCCGAGGAGCAAGCCATGTCGAAGCCGGTACTGGGCGCCGCATTGTCCATCAAATCGATCCCTGCGCATCGCGACTGGCTTCTCGAACGGCAGCGCGATCTCGAAATTCAGGATTTTTTTCGCGCGGACTTGCTCGACGGCGACTGGCGAAGTGCTGCTAGCGAAATTAAGCAGATGCTCTCAGGTCACACCGGCCGGCTCGGCATCCACGGACCGTTCTGGGGCTTCGCGATCGGTAGCCACGACCCGATGATCCGCCAAGTCGTGACGAAACGCCTGCTTCAGGGCCTCGAAGCCGCCGAGTTTCTCGGCGCGACGCAGATGGTGATCCATTCGCCATTCACGACCTGGGACCACAACAACCTCGACCTCTATCCAGATAATCGCGGCAATCTCGTCGAACGCGTCAAGGCGACACTCGCCGAGGTGATCGTGCGCGCCGAAACCATCGGCTGCGAGATCGTCATCGAGAACATCGAGGACAAGGATCCGCGCGATCGCGTGCGTCTCGCCAAGGCGCTCGAAAGCAGCAAGGTGCGCGTCTCCCTCGACACCGGCCACGCCAACTACGCGCACATCTCCACCGGCGCGCCGCCGGTCGACTACTATGTCGAGACCGCCGGCGACATGCTGGCGCATGTGCATCTCCAGGATACCGACGGCTTTGCTGACCGGCATTGGGCGCCGGGCGAGGGCAACATCCCGTGGATCGCCGTGTTCCGCGCGCTGGGCCGGCTGACCTCAAACCCCCGACTGATCCTCGAACTTCGCAACCACGACGACGTCCGCGCTGGCGCAGCCCATCTGGCCGCGCTCGGTCTCGCCGAATAGCCGACAAAAAAACCGGCAGGGGTTATCATCATGAGCAAGCTCACGCGCCGTACCATCCTGAAGTCCGGCAGCATTGCCGCAGGCACGCTGCTGCTGCCGCGCTTTGCGATCGGGCAGGCCGACAACCGTCCCTCGGTCACCATCGCGGTGCAGAAGGTGACGAATTCGAACGTGCTCGACGTGCTGCGCGAGCAGTCCAATGTCGGCGAGCGGGTGTTCTTCTCCTCGATCTGGGAAGGCCTGATCTCCAAGAACTGGCGCGGCAGCCTTGAGGCCGTGCCGGGGCTTGCCACCGAGTGGCGCCGTATCGACGACCAGACCGTCGAGGTGAAGCTGCGCCAGGGCGTCAAATTCCACAATGGCGACGAGCTGACGGCGGAGGACGTCGTCTTCACGTTCAGCCGCGAGCGCATGTTCGGTGAGACCGAGGCCAAGAGCCGCAGCACCATCCAGGCCTTTGAGAAAATTCCGACGCCGCGGCCGGGCAAGGAACTGCCGCCGGACGTTCCGGCGGTTGCACGCCGGATCTGGCCGGATCTCGTCCGCGTCGATGCCGTCGATAAATACACCGTGCGCTTCTACAACGCGACGCCCGACGTCACGATCGAGGGTCGGCTGTCGCGCTACGGCTCAGATATCGCGAACCGCCGCGCCTGGGCTGAATCCGCGAGCTATCTCGACTGGGCGCGCAAGCCTGTTACCACCGGGCCCTACAAGGTTGTCGAACTCAAGCCCGACGTGTCGCTGACGCTGGAAGCCCACGACGAATATTGGGGCGGCCGTCCACCGCTCAAGCGCATTCGCTTCCTCGAGGTCCCGGAGGTCGCGAGCCGCATCAACGGGCTGCTGTCGGGCGAGTACCAGTTCGCCTGCGACATCCCACCGGACCAGATCGCGGGCATCGAGAAGAACGCGACCTTCGAAGTGCAGGGCGGCACCATCCTCAATCATCGTCTGACCGTATTCGACAAGAACCACGCCCAGCTCGCCAATCCGCTTGTAAGGCGCGCCTTCACCCATGCGATCGACCGCCAGGCGATCGTCGACAGCCTGTGGGCCGGTCGCACCCGCGTCCCGAAGGGCCTGCAGTGGGAGTTCTACGGCGACATGTTCAATGCCGATTGGAACGTGCCGGCCTACGATCCCAAGCTGGCGCAGGAGCTGCTGAAGCAGGCCAACTACAAGGGCGACCCTATTCCGTATCGCCTGCTCAACAATTACTACACCAACCAGGTCGCGACCGCGCAAGTGCTGGTCGAGATGTGGAAGTCGGTCGGTCTCAACGTCCAGATCGAAACCAAGGAGAACTGGTCGCAGATCATGGAACGTGCGCCGACGCGCGCGGTCCGCGACTGGTCGAACTCGGCCGCCTTCAACGATCCCGTATCGTCGCTGGTTGCCCAGCACGGCCCCAACGGCCAGCAGCAGCAGATCGGCGAGTGGACAAATGCCGAGCTGAACACGCTCTCGGAGTTCCTGGAAACCTCGATCGATCGTGCCGCCCGCAAGAAGGCGTTCCGCCGCATGCTGGAGATCGCCGAGCGCGAAGACCCGGCCTATACGGTGCTGCACCAGAACGCGACCTTCACGGCCAAGCCGAAGTCGATCAAGTGGAAGGCGTCGCCCGCCTTCGCGATGGATTTCCGCGCCGGCAATTTCGAGGCCTGATCGGTGGCGCCGCTGATCAGCATCAAGGACCTCAGCGTCGCCTTCCACGGCGTGCCAGTCCTGCGCGGTGTCGATCTCGCCTTGCACAAGGGCGAGGCGCTTGGCCTCGTCGGCGAGTCCGGATCGGGTAAGTCGGTGACGTGGCTTGCGGCCCTCGGCCTGTTGCCGCGGAATGCCCGCGTCTCGGGCTCCGTTCGTCTCGACAGTCGCGAGATCCTCGGTGCGCCCGCCGCCGAGCTCGACCGTATCAGGGGCGGGCGCGTCGCCATGATCTTCCAGGATCCCGCGAGCGCACTCAATCCCGTGCTGACCATCCGCAAGCAGCTCTGCGAGTCCTTGGCGCTGCATCGCGATATCTCGGGTGGCGCGGTGAAAGCGGAAGCGCGGCGGCTGCTCGATCTGGTCGGCATTCCCGACGCGACGCGCAGGCTCGAAGCCTATCCGCACGAATTTTCCGGCGGCCAGGTCCAGCGCATCATGATCGCGATGGCGCTCGCCGGAAATCCAGACCTGCTGATCGCGGATGAGCCGACTACGGCGCTCGACGCCACGATTCAGGCGCAGATTTTAGAACTGCTCTCGACTATCCGCCGCGAGATGGGCATGGCGATGGTCCTGATCAGCCACGATCTCGGCGTGGTCGCGGAAAACTGCGACCGCGTGGCCGTGATGTATGCGGGCCGCATTGTCGAGGAGGCGCCGGCGAACCAGCTATTCGCCGATCCCGTCCATCCCTATGCGCAGGGCCTGATCGGTGCGCTGCCGCCGCTCGACGGACCGAGGCGCCGCCTGACCGCCATTCCCGGAACGGTGCCCGATCCCGCGAGCATGCCTGATGGCTGTGCCTTCGCGCCGCGTTGTGCGCTGGCAGAAGCGCCGTGCGGCATTGTGGCTCCAAGCCTCGCGCCGATCGCGGAGGATCGCGCCGTGGCCTGCATCCGCGCCGAGGCTTCGCGTCGCGCACTGCTCGGGATCGCCGCCGAATGAGCCGTCCGCTCGTCGAAGTGTCCTCGATTTCGCGCAGTTATAGCATGCGCTCCGGGATGTTCGGCCGAAGTGCCGCCATTCATGCAGTCCATGGCGTGTCGCTGACGATTCCCAGGGGCGAGACGCTGGGCCTCGTCGGCGAGTCCGGCTCGGGAAAGTCGACCACCGGCCGCATCGTGCTCGGCCTCGAGCCGCCGGATCACGGCGAGGTGCGGTTCGACGACAAGCCGATGGCAACGCCCGGAACGACCGCATGGCGTGCGCAACGCGCGCACATGCAGATGATCTTCCAGGATCCGCTGGGGGCGCTGGACCGGCGGTTGCCGGTCGCCGCCCAAATCCGTGAGCCTCTGGACATTCACGGTCTCGGGACGCCCCTCGAGCGCGAGGAGCGGGTCCGCGAATTGCTGCGCGCGGTCGAACTGACACCCGCACATGGTGCGCGCTATCCGGGTGCGCTCTCCGGCGGACAGCGCCAGCGCATCGTGCTGGCGCGGGCGCTGGCGACAAAGCCGGATTTCCTGGTCTGTGACGAGCCGGTCAGCGCGCTCGACGTCTCGATCCAGGCGCAGGTGGTGAATCTGCTCGCCGATCTCCAGGCGCAGCTTGCGCTGACCTTGCTCTTCATCAGCCACGATTTGCGGGTCGTCCGGCAGATCAGCAATGTGGTGGCCGTGATGTATCTCGGCCGCATCGTCGAGATCGGGTGCGCCGATGATCTGTTCGCGCGGCCGGAGCACCCGTACACGCAAGCACTGGTCTCGGCATCGCCCGCGCCGGGCCGCCGCAGCGCAGGCCGCATTGTGCTGGCAGGCGATCCGCCGAACCCGGCGGCCCGTCCTCAAGGCTGCGCCTTCCATCCGCGCTGCCCGCGCACGATCACGCGTTGTGCAAGCGAGGTACCAGCGCTGTCCAACGTCGGCGGCAACAGGCAGGTCGCCTGTCATCTCGTGACCGGGCCGCAAGTCGAGACGCGGGACGCGGCCTGATGGGACGCTATTTCGCCATTCGGATCGGACGCGCGGCGTTGACGATCGTGCTTGTCGTCACCTTCGCCTTCGTGGTGCTGCGTCTCTCGGGCGATCCCGCGCTGATGATTTTGGGACCGGAAGCGCCGCCGGAAGTCCTCGCCGCCTTCCGCAAGGCGTGGGGGCTCGATGATCCCATCTGGTTTCAGTATCTCGACTATTTTGGCGCGATCGCCAAAGGCGAGCTCGGCCGTTCCATGCGTGACGGCCGGCCTGCGATCGAGCTTGTGCTGGAGCGGATTCCGGCAACCCTGGCGCTGACGCTGCCGGCCTTCGCATTCAAGGTCGCGCTCGGCATTCCCGCCGGCATCTACGCGGCGCTGCACCGTGGCTCGGGAATCGACCGCGCGGTGATGATGACGGCGGTCGCCGGCTTCACCGTGCCGAGCTTCGTGCTGGCGCTGCTGCTCGTGCTCGTCTTCGCCGTGCAGCTCGGATGGCTGCCCTCGGGCGGGCAGGACAGCTGGCGTCACGCCATCCTGCCGATCGTGACACTCAGCCTTGGCGGCGCCGCGGTGCTGGCGCGCTTCACCCGCAGCGCCATGTTGGAGGTCCTGGGCCAGCCCTATATCCGCACCGCCTCGGCGAAGGGCGTGCCGTGGCGAAAAGTCGTGACATCGCACGCACTGCCGAACGCGGCGATCCCGACCGTCACCATTCTGGGCTTCATGGTGGGCACGCTGATCGCGGGCGCGGTCGTGGTCGAGAGCGTGTTTTCGTGGCCGGGGGTGGGGCGCTTGCTCGTCGTCGCCGTCGCCAACCGCGACCTCGCCGTCGTGCAGTGCATCCTGTTGCTGGTGGCGATGACGATGGTCACCTCGAACCTGATCGTCGACTTCCTCTACGGCTTCCTCGACCCGCGGCTGCGCGCCAAGGGGGCGCACGCATGACTGACACCACGCTGAAGGACACGTCTGTCCGCCGCCGCATCAGTCTCCCGGCGATCCCGGTCTCGGTCGCCATCGCGATCGGCTGGATCGTCGCGATGCTGGTGATCGCGGCCTACGCCGAGAAGATCGCCCCCTACGGCTATACCCAGCTCGACCTGCGCAATCGTCTCGCTACACCCGGCAATGTCGCGCACTGGCTCGGTACCGACGAGCTCGGCCGCGACGTGCTATCGCGGCTGCTCGTCTCGATCCGCATCTCGCTCCTGATCGCGTTTGGCGCCACGGCGATCTCGGCCATCGTCGGCACCACGCTCGGTTTCCTCGCCGCGCATTTCCGCGGGCCCGTCGAGCAGCTGGTGCTGATGTTGTCCGACTTCCAGGCCAGCATGCCCTTCCTGATCATGGCGCTCGCGGTGCTGGCCTTCTTCGGCAATTCGCTGCCGCTCCTGATCGGCTTGATGGGATTTTTCGGCTGGGAGCGCTACGCCCGGATCGCGCGCGGCCTTGCCATTTCCGCCAATGCCCAAGGCTATGCGGCGGCGGTCCGGCAGCTCGGCGCGACGCCGGCGCGGATTTACCTCCGGCATATCCTGCCCAACATCGCCTCGACCCTGATCGTGTCGACCACGCTGGTCTTTCCCGAGGTGATCCTGATGGAGTCGGGCCTGTCGTTTCTCGGCCTCGGCGTGCAGCCGCCGATGACCAGCCTCGGCAACATGGTGGGCTACGGCCGCGAGTACCTGACCCGGGCACCCTGGATCATGCTGGCGCCGGCCACCACCATCGTGGTGACCACGCTGGCGGTCTCCGTGATCGGCGACTGGCTGCGCGACCGGCTCGATCCCGAGCTGCAATAGAGCCAAGGGCGCTCTTGTAGCCTGGATGGAGCGAAGCGTAATCGCGGGGGCCGGTCTCGCCCCCGGCGCGCACTTGCCCCGGATTGCGCTGCGCTCCATCCGAGCTACGAAGAGCCCGCGCCGGGAGCAGGGGAGCCCTGTCCGGCTCAAGTTCCCGTTGCGCGCGTTCCCCCCGTGCGCTATCCGGCCGGAAAGGCCTGAGCGGCTTCGAAAATTTGCCCCGCCCGGCCGGCCAAACCCGAGGACGGAAACCGCCATGCCAGCCTATCGCTCCCGCACCACCACCCACGGCCGCAACATGGCGGGCGCCCGCGGCCTCTGGCGCGCAACCGGCATGAAGGATGGCGATTTCGGCAAGCCGATCATCGCGGTGGTCAATTCCTTCACCCAGTTCGTGCCCGGCCACGTCCATCTCAAGGACCTCGGCCAGCTCGTCGCCCGCGAGATCGAGCAGGCCGGCGGCGTGGCGAAAGAGTTCAACACCATCGCGGTCGACGACGGCATCGCCATGGGCCACGACGGCATGCTCTACAGCCTGCCATCGCGCGAGCTGATCGCCGACAGCGTCGAGTACATGGTCAATGCCCATTGCGCCGACGGCATGGTCTGCATCTCCAATTGCGACAAGATCACGCCCGGCATGCTGATGGCGGCGCTGCGGCTCAACATCCCCGCGGTGTTCGTCTCGGGCGGACCGATGGAGGCCGGCAAGGTCACGCTGCAGGGCAAGACCAAGGCGGTCGACCTGATCGATGCCATGGTCGCAGCCGCCGACTCCAAGGTCAGCGACGAGGACGTCAAGGTGATCGAGCGCTCGGCATGCCCGACCTGCGGTTCGTGCTCGGGCATGTTCACGGCCAATTCGATGAACTGCCTCACGGAAGCCCTTGGCCTTGCGCTCCCCGGCAACGGCACGGTGGTCGCAACCCACGCCGATCGCAAACGCCTGTTCGTCGAGGCCGGCCACACCATCGTCGACATCGTGCGCCGCCACTACGAGCAGGACGACGCCTCGGTGCTGCCGCGCAATGTCGCGAACTTCAAGGCGTTCGAGAACGCGATGACGCTGGACATCGCGATGGGCGGCTCGACCAACACCGTGCTGCATCTGCTCGCCGCCGCCCATGAAGGCGAGGTCAAGTTCACCATGCAGGACATCGACCGTCTCTCGCGGCGCGTGCCCGTGCTGTGCAAGGTCGCACCGTCGGTCGCCGACGTGCATGTCGAGGACGTCCATCGCGCCGGCGGCATCATGGGCATCCTGGGCGAGCTCGATCGCGCCGGCCTGATCGACACCTCGGTCTCGACCGTGCACGCGCCGACCATGAGGGACGCGCTGGAGCGCTGGGACATCAAGCGCTCGAAGAGCGAGTCTGTCCGCACCTTCTTCCGGGCCTCGCCCGGCGGCATCCCGACGCAGGTCGCGTTCAGCCAGGAGCGTCGTTACGACGAGCTCGATTCCGACCGCGAGAAGGGCGTCGTCCGCAACCTCGAGCACGCCTTCAGCAAGGACGGCGGTCTTGCCGTGCTCTACGGCAATCTCGCGCAGGACGGCTGCATCGTGAAGACCGCCGGCGTCGACGCCTCGATCCTGAAATTCTCCGGCCCCGCCCGCGTGTTCGAGAGCCAGGACGCGGCCGTCGAAGGCATTCTGGGCGGCAAGGTCGTCGCCGGCGAGGTCGTGGTCATCATCTATGAAGGCCCGCGCGGCGGCCCCGGCATGCAGGAGATGCTGTATCCGACCAGCTATCTGAAATCGATGGGGCTGGGCAAAGCCTGCGCGCTCGTCACCGACGGACGCTTCTCGGGCGGCTCGTCGGGCCTGTCGATCGGCCATCTGTCGCCGGAAGCGGCCGAAGGCGGCAACATCGGTCTCGTCAGGACCGGCGATCGCATCGCCATCGACATCCCGAACCGCAGCATCACCCTCGATGTCTCCGACGAGGAGCTGGCCAAGCGCCGCGCCGCGGAAGAAGCGAAGGGCGACACCGCCTGGCAGGCGATCGGCCGCAAGCGCAACGTCTCGACCGCGCTTCAGGCCTACGCCGCGCTCACCACCAGCGCCGCGCGCGGCGCGGTGCGCGAAGTGAAGCGGCGCTCGAGGTAACAGCGTCTCGTGCGGGCGTGATGCAACTTTCGCGCATCGCGCATGGTCAACAAGTTCTGAACGGCCGGCGCAAGCCGGCCGTTTGCATTAAGGATGCCCCGACGAACTTCGGCAAAGCAAGGTTTTGCGGCGTATACTGCAGCGACCTTCGCAAATCCATTTCGGGCAATTGGGGCACCACAATAATGTCTCGCACTCTCGCTGTCGTTTTCTCGACCGTCGTCGCTGCGATTTCCATGACGAGCGCGGCCTCCGCCGGCTGCTACAATTGCTACACGCCGCCGCCGTGCACGACCTGCTACCAGCAGCAATATGTGCAGCCGCAATACCGCACCGTCGACGAGACCGTGATGGTGTCGCCAGGCGCCGTCGTGGCGCACCGCGCGCCGGCGCAGTACCGCACCGTGATGGTGCCGCAGACCGTGATGGTGGCGCCGCCCAGCGTCCAGTACGAACGCATCCCGCCCCAATACGCCACGCGCCAACGCGTCGAGATGGTCCAGCCGGGCTATTCCTATTACGCCCCGGTGCAGATGGGCTGCGCGTCCTGCGGGTACTGAGCCGGCGAAGCTACGAAAAATTCAAGCGGCGCTCCTTACGGGGCGCCGTTTCGCTTTTGAGGGCGGCAAATGAGGCCTGGAAACGGAAGCGACACCAAACCGGGCTTCGCGGCCGGGAACATGTTTCGCGAATGCGAGCCATTTCCCGATTCGCATGGCCTCGCGGCTGCGGTCTGGGTGGCTGCGCGTCCCGCGTGCTCACACCGCGCAGCTTTTTGAACCGAAGAGAAAGCATTCTTGCTTTCTGATCTCCAGCGCGCAGGCGTTTCGCCTGTCGTGCGTTTGAACACCGTGGAAAAATGCGCCTGCGTGCAGAAGCCAACGGCAAGCGCGACCTCGACCAGCGGCGTTTCGGTGTTTGATAATAGTGACTTGGCACGTTCGATGCGCTGATGCTGGAGATATTCATGCGGACGGTAGCCAGTCGCAATTCGGAATTGCGCCGCGAAGTGCATGCGAGAGAGACCGGCGATGTTTGCGAGGTCGGAAAGACCGATGTCGCGGTCGAAATGCGCTTTGACGTACTCTTCGACACGACGCAGACGCCACTTGGGCAAGCCATTGACCTTGATCTGTGGGCCTTCGAGCCGAGCCACATGCATGGCGAGGGTCCGGCCTATGCAACGTGCAAACTCCCTGTTGGTCGTGTCCCCATACCCGGTCAGCACCTTTGCAAGTTGATCGACGAGAGGATCACGCAACAATACCAGTTCATTCATGCTTTCGGCCGCGAGTAACTGTCGCGTCGATTGCTGTGAAATCATGTAGTCGGCAGAAACGCGGAAGTGCAGGAAGTCACACGGCGAGTGAAATTGCGCGATGATTCGCTTCGACGGCGCCGAGACGTACAGCGTGCCTGCCGGCATGTTGCCATCGAAGATCGCCTGCCCATCGCCGGCGAATGTCAGGCGGGACGCCTTGAGCGCGATTCCCAAAAAATATTGATCGGGTGGTGTCGTCGCTTCGGCACGCAGTGTGGCATCCTGCAGGTTGGTCCAGCGCGAGATTACGATGTCTCTGGCGACGACGCCGGGGTGGACTCGACGCCAGGACTGTTCCTGGTAGAGGCCCTCCGTTTCGAGTAGACTTTCATCTCGCAAGGGACAGTCTCGACGATTGAACGATCGCTCCACTTGTGTGCCGATGGACATCATCCGTTCTTTCCGGGTTTCGCGGCCATTGCGATCGTGAAACCTCAACATGTGCGATAAAGGGAAAGATACGTCTGAAGGCGGATCGATATGGGTTATCGATTGCAAAATATTGCTATATCTCGAAAGAGGCAGTCACTGTCGAACGGAGAGTGTGGCGTCACGTTGCTCCATTGAGGTGCATTGGTCGTCTTAGCAATTCTTAGCAATTCACAACGCGCGGGAGGGTGCCCCATCGCTATCTTGACCTCGTGGCATTTAGGATAAGGGCCGCGAGGATCAAGGAGAATTCAGATGGAACAGCGTAGACGAATCGCCATCGTCACGGGGGGCAGCCGCGGTCTTGGGCGTAACACGATGGTCAGCCTTGCCCGCAGAGGTGTCGATACCATCTTCACATACAAGTCGGCACGCAATGAAGCTGACATGGTGACTGCGCAAGTTAGAGAGATGGAATCCCGCGCCATACCTTTGCAGCTGGATGTCGGCGACGTGAGCGCATTTGGCGGCTTTGTCGCGCAGGTGCGGGAAGCCCTGGCTTGCCTCGGAGCAACGCATTTCGATTATCTGGTCAACAATGCCGGCATTTCACATCACAATTCGTTTGAAATGACGACTGAGGACGAACTCGATGCCCTCTACAGGGTGAATTTCAAGGGCGTGTTTTTCCTGACGCAGAAATTGCTTCCGCTCATCAGAGACGGCGGCAGGATCGTGAACATCTCCAGCGGCCTCGCCCGGATCATCATTCCCGGCAGCGCGCCGTACGGCGCGTTGAAGGGCGCCATTGAGGTCCTTACGCGTTATCAAGCCAAAGAACTGGGCCCGCGTGGGATCGCCGTGAATGCTGTGGCCCCCGGCGCAATGCAGACCGACTTCAGCGGTGGTATTGTGCGCGACAATCCAGCACTTAACAAACGTGTCGCCGATATGACTGCGCTCGGACGTCCTGGTGTCCCGGACGACGTCGGGCCGATGATTGCTTCGCTGCTGTCCGAGGACAACCGCTGGATCAACGCCCAGCGAATCGAGGTCTCGGGCGGCATGGCGATCTAGCTGCCCGCAACGGCTGTGCGGACTCCTTGAAATCAAACCGGGGTCTCGCTATTTGCGTGGCCCCGTTATCTGCCGATGAGAGATCGTCAAGACGGACGGCGGGCTGGGAGGTCGACCCGATCAGACGTGGAAGTCGCACGGCGCCTCCAGAATGCTTGCGGCGGCGACGAGATCGGTCGAGCCCGTTTTCTCCGAATGCGCGCGATAGATTGGGCCGATGAGGGCGAGGGCTTCGTGGATGCGGCGAGTTTGTATCAACAAGCGTGCCAGCGGCACGGCAGCCTTTAATTCCCAACCAGGGGAGGCCTGCATTCCCGCAATTTCAATGGACTTGCGCAAGGATGACTCGGCGGATTCGAAGTCCGGTTGGGGGCTTCTCAAGATAATTTGGCCTTGTGTGCGCAGAAGGCTCGGAAGGTAGAATTGCTGATTCATTTCCCGGGCCGATGACAGGGCGCCGTCGATCGTCGCGCGCGCCTCGTCATGATTTCCGCACTGGGATAGCCCATCCGCCAGAGCTATCGACGCTGTTGGAGTGAGCATGTGCAGGCGCTCGCGGCTAAGCCGTTCGAGCGCTTGTCGCAATGTCTCAACTCCGGTCGAGAAGTCTCCGGTCATCAAGAGCCATTCTCCCCTCAGCGCCAATGCGGCAGACGTGTGAGTTTTGATCGATAAACGTTCGGCGTGTACAAGCAAGCGCTCGATATACAGGGCCGACTCAACGGTGTTGCCGCTCCAAAGCAAGACAGGTACGGAGTGGGTGATCGCCATGGTGTAGTTGCTTGGCAGAGATATCTCCGCCGCATCGTCCATGGCCTTGATGGCCAGCTTGCAGGCGCTATCGGGGGATCCGCGGAGCCAGACGCAGCGTGCCAGCGAGATCTGGGCCCTCAGGCGATCGTCGTATCCGAACAGATTGATTTTCGCGCGGCCGGTCGTGGCTTCAAGCCTGGAACCGCGCTCGTAGTGGGCGATCGTTGCCAGTTGGTCGCCTGCCATATGACTGGAAGCTGCCATCAGCCATTCAGCATTGATGCGATCTTCAGGAGAATCGCTGCGTTCTGCGATGGCTCCGCTGCGCTTCACGGCGGCCAGCGCCGCTCCGAAATCGCCAGTTCGGTTGAAGAAGAGGGCCAGGTCGCCCAGAAGGCGAAGCTGTTGGGGCGCTTGCCCGAGAGCCTCGGAGAGAACCAACCCACGCTCCAGGGCATTCCGAACCTCCGGCGTATTTCCGAGGGTGTACATCGTGGACACCGCCAGCGCTTCCTGCAGGCGCGCTTCGCTCTCGGGAATTTCGCCGAGGTCGTCTTTAAAGCTTAATGCCAGTTGTGACCAGTGCCGGCATTCGTTCAACAACCAGAGACCGAGAAAGAGCGGGGCGGTGTCGGCCGCAAGCTGAACGCCAAGCGGGCGGGACTTCTCGTTGGAAAATGTCCATTCGAGTGCCTTTCGCAAATTTCCGACATGCGGCGCGTGACGTCCAATATCAGCATAGGTGCCGTGCTCGAGCGCGGTGGCCTTGAACAGCTTCGAAAAATAGAGCGCGTGGCGCGCGGCAATCGATTCAGTCTGTTCGGTCTCGGCCAGCTTGGCGGCCGCGTATGCCCGAGTCGTGTCGGGAAGCCGATAGAAGACGGTGTCACCTTCCCGATGAACCCAGACGAGAGACCGGTCGATCAAGCTCATGATCGTTCTGGAGACGTTGGCGCTATCATGGTCGCCATTGTTCGTGATCGAACACGCGGCGTCCATTGTGAACAGACCGACGAGCATGGAGAGGGCGGATAGGACGCGCTGTTCCTCTCGATTGAGAAGCCTGAAGCTCCAGTCGAGCATCGATTCGAGCGTTCGATGTCGGGGAGCCGCGTCGCGGCGACCAACCAGGCCGAGGTCAACGTTACCGACAATCAGGTTGGCGACCCCAGAAATACCGTAGGTGCCAACCCTGCTGGCCGCCATTTCGATTGCCAGTGCAATTCCGTCGGTTCTTCGGCATATTCCGGAGACGATCGGCGCCTCGATATCGCTCAGCTCGCCATTGAATCCGCTAAACTTGGCGCGATCCAGGAAGAGTTGCACGGCTGGCGTGGCCAGCGCCTGCGCTGCGGTGGGGCACTCCTCCATCGGGCAGGCGAGAGGGCTTAGCAAATGGATCGTCTCGCCGTCGACACGCAGCGCTTCTCGCGACGTCGTCAGCAGATGGACAGCTGGAGCTTGTTGAAACAAGCGCGCGGCCAGACCGGATGTTGAATCGAGGAGATGCTCGCAACTATCAAAGATGATCAGCACGCGTCTGCCGGTGAGGAAGTTCAAAATCTCCTCAACGGGATCGGCGCCTCCGATCCGGCAGCCAATTGCCGAGATGATAGCCTCGGGTATCCGTTCGGGGTCAGAGACGGCGCCGAGATCGACAAAAGCAATATTGTCGTCACCAAACTCCGCTCGCAAACGGTCCGCAACGGCTGTCGCGGTTGTAGTTTTCCCGATGCCTCCGGAGCCGACGATACTTACGAACCGACGTTCAAGGAGAAGTTCGACCAGGCTGTTGACAACATCGTCGCGGCCGACCAGCAACCGGGGTGGTGGCGGCACGCGGCCCGTGAGCCGGGGCGCCGGGGATGCGGTCGGCAGAGACGGCGCCTCGGTGGCCTCTCGCGTGACGGATGCGACGAAGCTGTAACCTACACCGCTGACATTGACGATGTAGCGTGCACCGTCGCGACCGTCTCCCAAAACGCGGCGAAGCGATGCAATGTGTACTCTGACACCCGCATCGTCGACGGCCACGCCTCGCCATGCGAGATCGACCAACTCGCGCCGACTGACGACCTCGCCGGCGCGATCAATCAGGACGATCAACAGGTCGAGCGCGCGAGAGCCGATCCGCACCGGCTTTCCGTCCTTGGTCAGCAAGCGGCGCGCGCGGTCCAGGCGGAAGTTTCCGAACGACGTCGTCGTTTCTCCTGAATGAAGATCGTTGTCGCGCTGGGGCGATAAGGGCGAGGGGGCTTCGGCTCGAACCTTCGCATGAACTGCCACCTGCGACTCCCTTTCCCCGGTCGATAAATATCGTGCGCAGGGCGCAGGCGAAATCTTCCAGAATCGCAGGTAAAATCTTCCAGAATTGTGACGCAGGTTGCGGAAAACTGATCCGCCCGGGCTATCCATTGGTCGAAGGGCGCCGGCCTTAGCCGTTATCGATGGTCTCTGGTTGGTCACCTGATCGACGCCAACGCCCGGGGCCGACACCCACATTCTCCGTGAAGGAATTGGTGAAATGGCTTTGGCTGGAAAATCCGCACGCAAGGGCAATCTCGGCTATCGAAAGCGTCGACCCTGACAGCATTGCTTGTGCCCGCTGCATGCGACGACCGAGCTGCCACTGATGAGGTGACATTCCGGTGGTGCGCTTGAAGGCCCGACCGAAATGGGCGACCGAAATGCGGCATTCCCGGGCGAGTTCGGCCATGGAGACGTCGAGCTGGCTGTTTATTAGGTCTTTCGCACGACGTTCCTGCCATGCTGCCAGCCCGTATGTTCGAGTTTTGTTTGCGCCATTCAACGTCGCATATTGTCCGAGCACGTTGATGCACGCAGCATCAAGGATCGAATCGAGCAGAAGTCCGGTCGTCGCGTGGGGCCGGTCCAAGGCCGCAAGAGCCGTCTCGGAGAGATGACGCATGACAGGATCGTCATGGCCGGTCGTCGGCCGATGGATGAAATCCGCGAATGCCGGTAAGTCATTCTGTTCGGCGTAGGCCTTCATGGTCGAAATCGGCATGTAAAAGTGCACAGTGCCGCCGGGATTCCGACAAAGGACCCGAGGATCTTCTCTAAGATCGATGATGTAGGTTGTTCCACCTTGCACGGGATCGGATGAGACGAACCGACTGCCTTGCCAGAATTCCTGCCGAATACTTTTGAGTGGAACGATCACCTGATAGGCGTCGAGAAAACCGAGCGAGCCGCTTGGCTTTCCTGTGGCTCCTCCTCTCAGCACCGAGACAGCGATGGTCCCTCGCTGCAAGGTACGACGGACATGGGTGGGAGGTTCGGGCAAACGGAAACTGGCTGCCAGATGCGCACCATAGGCGCCTTTGCTGGCCGATTTCCCACCGGTGGCGTGTGGCTCGCTCATCTGGAAACCTCGACGGCAATTATGCGACCGAATGCTCGATCGATCGATCTCAAACGCACGATTTCGTTGACTTCTGGACGTCATGCGCGCCTGACGAAGTCGGCGAGTGGCTCGGCAAGTTCCCGGAACAGAAGCCCCTGTAGGTCTTACTTGGTGCCAGTCCGAAGGGTCGAGCGTTGACGGCGCTATGGGTCTCACCGTAAAGAGCACTCACTGACCACGTTGGGTAGTAAAGCGGTAGTAACGGCCTTTTTTCGTTCAGCTCGCGCCGCTGCTAACCCTCTGAAATTGTTGCTCCGGAAGGGTGGCCGAGTGGTTTAAGGCACCGGTCTTGAAAACCGGCGTGCCCGCAAGGGTACCGTGGGTTCGAATCCCACCCCTTCCGCCAGTCGATCCGACCGGGGGTCTATCGGTCAGGCTTTCCGGGGCAGGTGATCCGTGAATCCAACATCCAATCCGGCCGTGCTCGACAAGCTGAAGCTCCGCATTCAGGCGTTGCGTGCCAAGACGATCGCCAATGGCTGCACCGAGGACGAGGCGCTGTCGGCGGCCGCCAAGGTCGCCGAGCTGCTGGATCGCCATGATCTGTCGCTCTCCGACGTCGAACTGCGGGCGTCACCGTGCGAACGGAAGGTTTACGAGACCCATCGCAAGAAGCGTATTCCCCTGGACGACTGCATCGGCGCGATCGCTCATTTCTGCGATTGTCGGGTCTGGCGCGAGAAGAACGCGGCCGGCGAGAACCACTATGTGTTCTTCGGTCTCGGCGCGGATATCGAGGTCGCGCATTATCTGGCTGAATTGATCGACGGCGCCGTGCGCGCCGAGCTCGGCCGTTTCAAGACTTCGATCGACTACAGCAGGTTCCGGCACCAGCAGCGGCACCTGGCCAATGCTTCCTTCGCGCTCGGCATGGTGGCCTCAATCGCGCAGAGGCTGGTGGCGATCAAGGCCAGTCGCGATCAGGTCAACGAAAGCGCCGGCCGCGGGCTGGTGGTTCTCAAGACCTCGGTGGTCGATGCGGAGTTCGACAAACTCGACCTGAAGATGCGGACCCAGCGCAGCGCCAGCCGGATGGTATCGATGACGGCCTATGAAGCCGGCGGCGCCGCCGGTGCGTCGCTCGCCATCAATCCCGGGCTTGGCGGGTCGCAGGCAGGGACAGCTCGTAAGGGAAGCTGAACGCAGCCTCACCGTCATTGCAGTTCAGTCGATCGATTTCTCGAGCTTCTGGGCTGCGCGGAAGTCGTCCATATGCTGCAGGTTCGGCCCGTAGGCAGCCTCTTTGGTCAGCAGGTGGTAGATCCGGGCCACGACGGTTTGGAGATGCTTCATTCGTCCGCGCGGCATCGCCCGGGCCTTGCAAAGGGCCCGGACCGCGTGCGCCCGGAAATAATCAAAAGCGTCTGACATCGCGGACTCAACGTCCCGCGCAATGATTGGTTCTTGGATTGGTTCTTGGATTGGTTCTTGTTCGCGCGTCCTAAAACGCTGCCAGGAACGCAATCGCGTTCAGGAACCTGGCCCAGGTTGGCCTGTTGTTCGCACTCTCGTCCAGCTACGGAGGGCGCCCTTGGAAAGTACGATCATCGGAGAATTCGACACGCGCCGCGGCGCCGAGCTTGCGATTGAGCATGTCGTGCAGGAATGCGGCGTGCCGCGAAGCGACGTCTTCGTCCAGGCCGCCGGTGGCGCGAACACGTCGGGGACACGCACCGCCGGTCCTGACGCCAAGGCCGCGCCTGCGCCGGAGGGGCACCAGAAGCTGGAAGGTCCAATCGAGGTCTCCGTGGACTTTCACGGCGATGCGCCCGAGAAGATTGCGGACGCCTTGAAAGGCGCAGGTGCAAAGACTGTCCGAACCAAGTAGCGGCGAGGGGAGACTGTGGCGCTGGAATCCGCACACGCCGAACGGTCAGCCTGGTTCTGGTTGGGGAACCCCTTCCGCGTTCAGCGCGTTTCAACGCGAACGCAAATTGCGAGGCCTCCCTGCTTCAGAGCTCATCGACCCTGATCCCCGGCGACACCGTCTGGCGGCGGTGCGAGGCGCGGCGTGTGGCGGTTCTCAACGATGCTGCCGCTTATTTCGCGGCCCTGCGGGAGGCCCTGCTGCAGGCGCAGGACCTCGTTTATATCGTCGGTTGGGATATCCATAGTGAAACCAGGCTGGTCGGCGAGTCCGGGCGAGCGGATGATGGCTTGCCGGAACAGCTCGGCCCGTTCCTGCGCGCGCTGGTCCAGCGACGTCCCACCTTGCGCATCAACATTCTCATCTGGGACTTTGTCTCGTTCTACGCTTCCGAGAGGGAATGGAATTCCGCGGCGAAATTCACCGCCGACACAGATGGCCGCGTCCGGTTTTATCTTGATTCCACACTTCCATTTGGGTCGGCCCAACACCAGAAGATCGTCTGTGTCGACGGCTCACTGGCGTTCGTCGGCGGGCTCGATCTGACGATCAGGCGCTGGGACACGAGTGATCATCGCGCCGATCACGCGTCGCGCTGTGATCCCCAGGGCAAGCCATACCTGCCGTTTCATGATGTTCAATGCCTGGTCGACGGGGATGCGGCGGCGTGGCTGTTCGACCTCGCGGAGGAACGCTGGCGCGCGGCAGGCCAACAGATTGACGATCGGCGCCCGCTGAAAAGCTTGCGCTGGCCGGCGAATGTTCCGGTCGAGGCTGAGCATATGCCGGTGGGCATCGCCAGGACCGAAGTGGTTTGTCCGGCAGGTTCGACGCTCCGGGAGGTCGAACGTTCGTTGATCGCAGCGATCCGGTCCGCGACGAGCTTCGTGTACATCGAGAACCAGTTCACCAGCGCCACCAAGATCGCGCGCGAATTGGCGGAGCAGATGCGGCGCGTGCCTTCGCTTCGGGTTGTGGTCGTCACGCCAAAACTGCATTCCTCGTGGCTGGAATCCCAGGCCATGCAGAACGGCCGCGGCGCCTTCATCGACTGCTTCAGTTCGGCCGGCGTCGCCGATCGCATCCGCTTCGTCTATCCGGTATCGGGGAACGGGGACACGGAAGCGGCCGTGATGGTGCACAGCAAGCTCATGATCGTCGACGATCTCATCTTGAGGATCGGTTCGGCCAATCTAAACAATCGATCGATGGGCGCCGACAGCGAATGTGACCTGATCTTTGAAGCCACATCGGACGAGCATCGAAATTTCATCGCTTCGGTCCGCCGTCGCCTGATCGCCCATTTCTGCGGCCTCGATGAACAGACCGTCGCGCAGAACGACGATCGTCTTTTTGCGCTCCTGGACGACGTCTCAAGAGAAGGTGGGACGAAGGCGCTGCGCGACGTGGAATCTTCGGTCCTGACCAGCGCTCTGGCCACGATGGTTCAGCCGGTGGCGGACCCTGAGCGGCCTCTTCATCTGGAGCGGGCGGCATCGCGCATGTGGAGCACGAAGACGATCATCGGGATGGTCTCGATAGCCGTGGCGCTTTGCGGACTCGCAATGGCCTGGTCGTACACGTCCTTGAGCGATTTTGCCGACGCGGGCCGGATGTCGTCGCTTCTGTCCGCCTATTCGCAGTCCGTCTGGGGGCCGCCATTCGCGATTGCAGCTTTCGTCGTCGGCGGGCTGGTCGTGTTTCCGGTTCTCGTGCTCATTGCGGCAACTGCTGCCGCACTCGGACCATGGCTAGGCTTCGTCACCGCCATGACGGGGGTCGTGCTCAGCGCCTTTGTCCTGTTTGCGATCGGACGGGCACTCGGCCGCGAGCGCCTGCAGCGTTTGCTCGGACGACGTACCGCGCGCATCCAGGAGCGTGTTGTCGGCAAGGGCATTCTGGCCGTCGTCGTCATCCGGATGATTCCGATCGCGCCGTTCTCGGTGGTGAATGTCGTGGCTGGCGCGAGCACGCTGCCGCTGCGTGACTTCCTGGTCGGAACGCTGCTCGGCATGACGCCGGGCATTCTCGCCATGGCAGTTTTGGGTGCTCAGATCGCAGATCTCGCCAGGAATGCGTCCTGGGTCAACATATTGCTGCTCGCACTGGCGTTCCTGGGCTGGCTCGCGATCTGCGCCGGCGCGCAATTCGTCGCGACGTGGCTCGCCGGGAGGCGATGATGGCGCCGATGCGCTTCATGACGTGGAATGTGCATGGCACCTTCAATCTCAATCCGAAGTTCGATCTGGAAGGTATCTGTTCCATCATTCGCAAATGGGCTCCCGATGTCGTCGCGCTTCAGGAGGTGGATTCGCGATCGCGATCTGACGATCCGTTTGCGAAGCTGGCGAGTGTCGTCGGCGATCACCGTGTTCACGCCAAGTCGATCGTCACGGCGGATGGCGAATACGGCCAGACGCTCCTGAGCCGCTTCCCATTCTCCGGCCCGCCCGAGATCGTCGACGTGTCGTATCGTGAGCGCGAGCCGCGCCGGGCGATCGCGGCGGGACTGCTGACGCCGGTCGGCGATGTCCGCGTGGTGGCCACGCATCTCGGCTTGAGCATCCACGAGCGCCATGCGCAGGCTCACGCGCTGGTGAGCCTGATGAAGCCCGGAAGGACCGTCGTCCTCGGGGATTTCAACGATTGGTTCTGGATCAAATCGGTGCGGCGCGTGCTCGCGCAGGCCTGCCCAAACCGTACGCGGCTGCGAACTTTCCCGTCGCATTTACCCCTGCTGCGGCTTGACCGGATCTATGCGACCTCCGACAGCCCGATCGGGAAGGTTTGGACCGACGAAGGGGCGCGGGCTTACTCAGACCATTTGCCCGTTATTGCAGACATCGAGATCGCCGGCGGGTCAAACGCGTCTTAAGCGCGATAGAAAAGTTCTTTCTGCAGAAGGACTTGGCTACTGTGCATGGGGTTGTTTTCGCACATTTGTGCAGTCGGCCCACGCTGCCGCCCGGCGGGACCAAGGGGAACCCTTTCCTGACCCCCGCGTTATCTGGCCATGACGGAAGACATTTCCTACCGGCGCAAGCCCTTGACCCCCGAACAGCGGCAGGCGCGCGATGCGACACGCCGTATCGAAGCCGAAAAAGCCATGCGCGATCATGAAGCGGCGCAGAAGGCGTTTTATGCCAACAAGGAGCGGCTGAGAGCCGAACGGTTGGCACGTGAACAGACGGAAGCCAAGGGCTGACCGCGCGCTGTCGCCCCGTCAAAGATGTCCTTGCCTGCGAGCGCCGGCCTCAGTGCCGGTGAGGGACGCGCGTCACGCTCAACGCCTGCTTCAGCGCCTGAACGGCGGTTGCGAAAGATCTGCGAGGCGATTGCGCCTCGATCGCTTCGGCTGCGACGCGACAATCGTCGGCGACCTTGAGCAACCCGCTTCGCGCCAGGTCCATGGTGGAGAGGGCTGCCTGCTCAAGGCAGACCCGTTCAAGCCGTCGAAACTCCCGCAGTTCTTTGTTCATGCGTCAGCTCTCGATGTCTCCGGGCCATGGGGCGCTGAGTCTGCTTAATCAATGGTAAACATCTCTGCCTAGCCGGGTTGGCTGGCGTAGAGCTGGTGGGTGACCTGCACACACCCGGTCTGGGCACGCCCAGCGGGCTTGACGGCGTTTGGCTTCCGCCGGAAGCTTCCAACGATCCAGATTTGAACCACGGAGACGTTCGCTTCCAGCCAGTCCGACCCCGATCAGCGAAAACCGAAATGGAGCTGACCATGACCACGTTCGACAAGCGCGAGCAGGGCTTCGAGGCCCAATTCGTCCACGACGAGGAACTCATGTTCAAGGCCACGGCCCGGTCCAACAAGCTGCTCGGGCTCTGGGCCGCCACCCAGCTCGGCCTCAGCGGCGATGCCGCGGCCAGCTACGCGACGGCGTTGGTGACGGACCATCTGGAGAACCAGTCGATGGACGACGTCGTGGGCAAAGTCTCGGCCGATCTTGCCGCCAGGGGCGTATCGCGCGAACAGGTCGGCCAGAAGTTCCAGGAATGCCTGCAACAGGCGGTTCAGCAGCTCGCGGCAAAATCCTGAACGGCGCGCCGTCGGCGCTCACAGCTCCATGTAGACGATCTCGATCGGCTCGCCGCCGAGGCCGTGAGAGAATTGCCCTCTGCCAGTGCTTCTGAAGCCGTATCGTTGGTAGAAGACTTCGGCATTGATCGTGGCTTCGAGACGGATTGGTCCGCTATGTCCGTCACGCGCCTGGGCGACGCCGATGTCGAGCAATCGCTGGCCAAGCCCGGAGCCGGCGGCCTCGGGCAGTACGAACAATCGGGCGACCTCGCCCGGCTCGGCGTCGACGAAGCCGACGATGACGCCGTTGCGAAGGCAGACGGTCATGCGTCCCCTGGCGATGAGCTCTTGGTAGAAGCGGGGCGTGCGCTCACCCATCCAGTTCTCGATCTGCGCCGGCGAATAGCATCCGTGCGCCAGACCTGCGATTGAAGCCTTGGTGATGTCGAACACCGCTTTCGCATCGTCCGCGCGTGCCGCCCTGAAAGACAGCTCTCCATCGGCGGAGCGCGGGCGGTCATTACTCGGCATGTTTGCGCATTCCGGAGTCGCTGAGCTTGTCGACGTAGGCTATGCCTAGGGCCGAGACGATGAAGGTGAGGTGGATCAGCACCTGCCACATCACGCCAGTCTCGGTGAATCCGGCGCGGTTCGACCCGAGATTGCCGGCCTCGATAAAGGTGCGCAGGAGCGCGATCGAGGAGATGCCGATGATGGCCATGGCGAGCTTGATCTTCAGCACGCTCGCGTTGACGTGGCCGAGCCATTCCGGCTCGTCCGGATGACCCTGAAGGTCGAGCCGCGAGACGAAGGTCTCGTAGCCGCCGACAATGACCATCACGAGCAGGTTGGAGATCATCACAACGTCGATCAGCGCCAGCACGCTCATCATGATCTGCTGCTCGGTGAGATCAATCGCGTGCCAGGACAGATGCCAGAGCTCCTTCAGGAACAGCACGATGTAGACGCATTGCGCCACGATCAGACCGAAATAGAGCGGCAGCTGCAGCCAGCGCGAGCCGAAGATGATCATCGCGATCAAGCCCAGGCGCGGCAAGGGCAGGCGCGGTTCGGTGCGGAGTTCGGGTCCAGGCTCAACCGACATTCAGCAGCATCCTCGCACCAAGATCATCCCGCTTCCTGTAACCCGACAAGATGGCCCGCGGAAGACGTGAGGCGCCTGTCGCTTTCCGAGGACCGTGCTGTTTCGTGCTATCGTGCCCGAGCGGCCTTCGTGCGACGGCCAGGATCGGGAGGCGGGTGGTGGCTTGCGGACTATCTTGCGGAGTATCTAGCAGCAGCTTCGGCAAATGGCCCGGCGCGATCGCGCTCGCTGCTGCAATCCTGGTCGGCTGCGGCGGCGCTGAGGTATCGGCCACACCGCTGACGCCATTTCGCTACGAGGCGCAGGCGCAGCGTCATTGCCCGCACGACCGGGTCGTCTGGCTCGATTTCAGCAAAGGTGTCTACTACGGCAAAAGCCAGAAGCGGTACGGCCAGGGTTTTACCGGCAGCTTCGTCTGCTTGAGCGAAGCCCGCGACAGCCTCTATCGGCGTTCGCTGCTTGGACTGCGGTAAGCGTATTTTTCGTGCTGGGTGCTCAGGCGAAGGCCAATGCCACGAGGCTGGAGCACAGCAAGACCAAACCGCCGGCGGTCAATGCCAGGAAGCCATCGGATACGAGGTCATGGTTGCGCATGGGACACCTGCCGCTCTCGTCTGCGATGCTCGATCGGATCGATTAAAAATGTCCGAACGCGCCGTCTTGAAAGGGTGATGCTTGCCGTCCGCGCGAGTGCCTCAGGCCCTCGTGCGGTAACCTTCAAACGCGTGGGCCAGGAAGATCCCCGCGCTTACCAAACCCATCAGTGCCGAAACCGTCTCGATCATCGTCTCATTCCATTCCGCCCTGCACGCGAGAAAACGCGGGCGGCCTTGCACAGTCAAAAGAATTCCAGGGAGCGGCGCGACAATGGGGGTGGAGTGAGGATTTGGCGCAACAGAATGTCCAGCCGTGGCACAGAGCAGGGCGCCCGCGCCCCGTAGTTCAACGGGGCGAACGCATACGCCCCGTTTACCATCCCGGCGGGATCGTTGTGGGCTCCCCATTTCCGCCGTGTTCGGGTTGCGTTATCGTTACCACTTCCGACGCGGTGGTGGGCCGCCTTGGAGCAAAGGACCGGACAGCGCTGCCCGTAGTCAAAGCGGGTTAGGTACGCCTCCGGCAAAGTGGTATTTGGGGCGAATGGGGATCCGACGGTCAGATTCGGTTTTGCGGGCCGCGCGCGGTGTTGCGGCGGTCGCGACCTGCCTTGCGCTTGCCAATTGCGCATCCTCCAACAAATTCGCCAGCCGGGTCGATCCGAAATACGGCGTGTCCTCGAGCCCCCGGGTCGTGGCTTTGGGTGATCCGGTCCCGAAGGGCGGCGGCGCCTACCGCGTCGGCAAGCCCTATGTGGTGGGTGGCCGGACCTATGTTCCCGAAGAGGACGTCAACTACCGCGCCGAGGGAATGGCGTCCTGGTACGGCGACGATTTCCACGGCCGCCTGACCGCCAATGGCGAAGTGTTCGACATGGGCTCGCTGACGGCGGCGCATCCGACCCTGCCGATGCCCTCCTATGCGCGGGTGACCAACGTTTCGAACGGCAAGTCGCTGATCGTCCGCGTCAATGACCGCGGGCCCTATCACGGCAACCGGCTCATCGACGTCTCGAACAAGGCCGCCGAACTGCTTGAATTCAAAGGCAATGGGATCGCCAAGGTTCGTGTCGAATATGTCGGGCGGGCGCCGCTGGAAGGCTCCGACGACCGCCAGCTGATGGCCACCTTGCGCACCGGGACCCCGGCGCCGTCGCCCTCGATGGTCCGTGTCGCCTCGGCGAGGCCGTTCGTGCCGGAGCTGCCGTCGTCGAACCGCGGTGCCATGCGCGGCGAAGTTCCGACGCCGGAGGGACGGCCCTACAATCTCGGCAACACCTCCGCCGACATGGCTTCACTCAGTGCGACCTCGGAAATGTCGGCCTCGAGCCGCAACCGGGGCCGGGCGCTCCAGAACGCCCGCGCCGTGTCCTATGACGGGGACGGCCGCTATGCCACCGAGAGCACACCGTCCGGCGCCTACGCCTCGGACGGCGCTGCCGAGGCCCGCGGCATCCTGAGCGGCCGCGGCCTCTACTGAGCGGCGCTTTCCTTCAGGAAACTCACCAGCGCCGCATTCACCTCATCGGGCCGCTCCTGCTGGACCCAATGGCCGGCGCCCTCGATGATCAGCTTTCGTTTCAGATTGGGCAGCACGCGCTCGAGCTCGTTGATGCGCTTGGCTCCGATCAGGCCGGTGATGACGGCGTCTTTCGAACCGGCAATGAAGAGCGAGGGCTGATGGATCTGCGCATCCTGCCAGGGCGCCGTCAGCTCCCAATTGCGGTCGAGGTTGCGATACCAGTTCAACCCGCCACGAAAACCGGACTTGCGGAAGGTTTCGGTGAAATAGGCAAGGTCAGTCTCGCTGAGCCAGGCCGGCAGAGGCTCCTCCGGGTTGCAGTGGCCGAGGAATCCCTTGCCGTCCAGCACGAACATGGCTGCGGTGGGATCGGCAAGGCCGCGCCCGCCGAGCACGATGCGCATGGTGCGCGCGACGTCACGCTCGAACTCGGCTTCGGCAACGCCGGGCGCCTGGAAATACTGCCAATAGAAATTGGTGATGCCGCCCTGGCGCAGGAGGTCAAGCGGCTTGCCGCGGCCGCGGAACGGCGGCGGCACGCTCAGGCCGGCGACCGCCGTGAAGATGTCGGGCCGGAACAGCGCCGTGTGCCAGGCCACCGGAGCACCCCAGTCGTGACCGACCACCATCGCTTTGCTCTCGCCGAGCGCCTGCACGAGGCCGACGATGTCGCCGACCGTGTCGAAGATCGAATAGGCCGTCGCCTCGGGCGGCGCTGAGCTTTGGCCGTAGCCGCGCATGTCAGGGGCGACGACGCGAAACCCGGCCTGCGCCAGCGCCGGGATCTGGTGGCGCCAGGAATAGGAGAGTTCCGGCCAGCCGTGGCACAGCACCACCAGCGGACCCTGACCGGCTTCACGGATGAACAGATCGATGCCGTTGGCCTTGATCACGCGGGTGGAGGACATCGCTTTTCCGCCTTGTTTCAGGGGTTTGGTCAGAAAATCTGAGGTGCCACGATAGGGGCGGGACGAGAATCGTGCAATCTCGGGACAAGCGGCCACCCCGTGTTGTTCGCACCCGCTCCAACTGTTAGAACGCCGCTCTCAGGGCTTGGCCATGGAATTTCATCTTTCCTCGTTTGGGCGCACCCGGTTCACCGCCGGAGCGCTGGCGCGCGGGCTGATCGCGACGGCTCTGGTGGCGACCATCGGCTGGGGCGGGGCGCTCTACGCCGCCAACCAGAGCGTCCAGGGCGCCAAGAAAACAGATGATGCCGGCTTCGACGGCGACGCCCCGACCGCGATCCTGATCGAGGCCTCCAGCGGCAGCGTGCTGTTCGAGAAGAACGCCGACGAACTGCGCGCCCCCTCCAGCATGATGAAGCTGATGACCGCGGAGGTCGTCTTCAACGCCATCAAGAAGGGCGACATCAAGCTGACCGACGAATACCGGATCAGCGAGAACGCCTGGCGCAGGGGCGGCGCACCCTCCGGCGGGTCGACCATGTTCGCCGCGATCAACAGCAAGGTCACGGTCGACGATCTCCTGCACGGGGCGATCATCCAGAGCGGCAACGATGCCTGCATTGCGCTGGCCGAAGCCATGGCAGGTAACGAACGGATTTTCGCCGCCGACTTCATGACCAAGCGCGCCCGCGAGCTTGGCCTGACGAAGTCGACCTTCGGCAATTCCAACGGCTTGCCCGACCCCGCCAACAAGATGACGGTGCGCGAGCTCGGCATCCTCGCCCGGCACATCATCCTCGACTTCCCCGAATTCTACAAACTGTTCGGCGAGAAGGAATACACCTGGAACAAGATCCGCCAGCCCAACCGCAATCCGCTGCTCAATTCGATGGAAGGCGCCGACGGACTGAAGACCGGCTACACCAAGGAAGGCGGCTACGGCATGGTCGGCTCGGCGGTGCAGAACGGCACGCGGCTGATCGTCGTCGTCAACGGGCTGGAAGACCCCGAAGATCGCGCCACCGAAGCCAAGAAGATGCTGGAATGGGGTTTTCGCAATTTCGAGACCCGCACCCTGATCGCGGCCGATCAGCCCGTCGGCTACGCCAAGGTGTTCGGCGGCGAGAGCCGCTCGGTGAAACTGGTCGCCAAGACGCCCGTGAAAGTGATGGTGCACAAGAACGGCACCGACAAGCTGATCGCGCGCGTCGTCTATAGCGGTCCGGTGCGCGCGCCGGTCGAGGCTGGGCAGAAGGTCGGGCTGGTCAGGGTCTGGCGCAGCGGCAACATCGCGGTGGAGACGCCGGTCTATGCCGCTGACGCGATCGGCACCGGCTCGACCGTACGGCGTGCAATCGACGGCGCCAGCGAGCTCGTGATCGGCATGTTCCGTGCGGGCGCCGAGAAGCTCTGATCATGAGTGAAAGCGCGGTCAAGTGGCCGTCCGGACGCGGGCGTTTCGTCACCTTTGAAGGCGGCGAGGGCACGGGCAAGTCGACCCAGATCAAGAAGCTCGCCGACCGTCTCAAGGCGGCCAGGATGCGCATCCTCGTCACCCGCGAGCCGGGGGGCTCGCCCGGCGCGGAGATCATGCGCCACCTCGTGCTGTCAGGCATGGGCAAGCTGCTCGGACCCGAGGCCGAGACGCTGCTGTTCGCGGCGGCCCGCGACGACCATGTCCGCACCGTGATCCAGCCTGCGCTCAACCAGGGCACCTGGGTGCTCTGCGACCGCTTCGCCGATTCGACGCGGGCCTATCAGGGCAGCCTCGGCCAGGTGCCGGCGGCGCTGATCAACGCGATGCAGCGGGTCACGATCGGCGATCTCAAACCGGACCTCACCATCATTCTGGACCTGCCGGTCGAGATCGGCTTGCAGCGCGCGGCCGCTCGCCGCGGCAGCGGCACGCCAGACAGGTTCGAGGCCGAGAAGCTCGGTTTCCATCAGGGCCTGCGCGAGGCCTATCGCAAGATCGCAGCGGACGATCCTGCGCGCTGCGTGCTGATCGACGCCAATTCTGACCCCGACACGGTTGCCGGGCGCGTCTGGACCGCGCTGCGCGATCGCCTGCTTCCGACGCCGGCATCGGTGGTGTCCATATGAGCCCGCGTCAGACCGAGCGCGAAACTGCCATGTCTCATCCGCGCGAGACGAGCGTTCTGTTCGGCCATCGCGAGGCCGAGACCGCGCTGCTGGCCGCCTATCGCAGCGGGCGCATCCCGCATGCCTGGCTGATTGGCGGGCCGCAAGGCATCGGCAAGGCGACGCTGGCATATCGGATGGCGCGCTTCGTGCTCGCTCACGGCCAGCCGTCCGCTCCCTTCGTGCAGCGCGCCGAAGACCTCGCCATCAATCGTGATGACGCCGTGGCGCGGCAGGTGGCGGCGAGCTCGCATGGTGGCCTGCTGACGCTGGAGCGCACCGCCAATGATCGCGGCGTGATGCGCACCGTGATCACCGTGGACGAGACGCGCGAGACGATCGGCTTCTTCGGCTCGACCGCAGCGGCCGAAGGCTGGCGTGTCTGCATCGTCGACACCGTCGACGAGCTCAATCCGAATGCCGCCAACGCGCTGCTGAAAATTCTCGAGGAGCCGCCGCAGCAATCGCTGTTCCTGCTGGTGAGCCACGCGCCGGCGCGTGTGCTCGCCACAATCCAGTCGCGCTGCCGCAAGCTGCGCCTGCGCGCGCTCGCAACCGACGACGTGATTGCTGCAGCCGCAACAGCTGCCGATCTCGACCCGAATGATCCGGCGTTGCGCGAGGCGGCGGAGGCGTCCGAGGGCAGCGTCGCGCGGGCGCTGACGCTGCTCGGCGGTGACGCCCTGAAGCTCCAGCAGCGCACGGCCGCGCTGCTGGCGCGGCTGCCGCAGGTCGATCCGCGCGAATTGCACACGCTCGGCGAATCGCTCGGCACCAGCGACCGCGTTGCGCTTGCCGCCTTCATCGACGGCATCGATCGCTGGATCGCGGAACGCCTGCACGCCGACGAGGCGAATGCCAACCAGAATCTGCCGCGCCTTGCGCGCCTAGCTGAGGTATGGGAAAAGATCGTCCGGGCCGCGCGCGACACCGAAACCTACAATCTGGAGCGAAAGCCCTTGGTTTTCTCGGTGTTCGGCTGGCTGGCGGACGCGACGCGCTAGAGCATGATCCGGAAAACTGTGCAGCGGTTTTCCGATGGGGCCATGCTCAAGACGATAAACTAACGCAGGTTCGTTTCCAAATTTCGAGAAGCCGGTAAAGGAATTCGTCGTGGCAGCGCGAGCTAAGAAAACCGCCAAGGGCAAGAGCAGCAAGAAGAAGGCTGCCACGAAGGCCGTCAAGAAAGCCGCGAAGAAGGCCGTGAAGGCGCGCACACCCAAAGCTGCCAAAAAGGTCAAGAAAGCCACGAAGACCAAAAAGACAGCCGCCAAGAAAAGCGGGAGGAAGAGCGCCGCGAAGACGGCGAAGAAGCAGGTCGTTGCAAAGAAGCCGGTGAAGACAGCGACCAAAAAGCTAGCCAAGGCCTCGGCAAAAAAAGAGGCTTCGGCGAAGAAGATAGCCAAGACGGCAAAGGTGGCTACGCCTGCCGTGACCGCCACACCAGCTCCTGTCGCCGCGCCGCCGAAGCCCAATGTCTCGAAGCCCAAGGCTCCGCGCGCGCCGAAGTCCATCGCAGCGCCGCAGGCCAACACGCCCATGGCCGTCCCCGCGCGCGACAACGTCTTCTACATCACGACCGCCATCGCCTATCCCAATGGCAGCCCACATATCGGCCACGCCTACGAGGCGATCGCGACCGATACGTTGGCGCGGTTCGCGCGGCTCGACGGCAAGGACGTGTTCTTCCTGACCGGCACCGACGAGCACGGCCAGAAGATGGTTCAGACCGCGGCCAGCGAAAAAATGTCCGTCTCGGAGCTAGCAGCCCGCAATGCCGGCCGCTTCAAGCAGATGGACGAGCGCCTCGACGTGTCGTTCGACCGTTTCATCCGCACCACCGAGGAACAGCATCATCGCTCCAGCCAGGAGATATGGCGGCGCATGGAAGCGAACGGGGATATCTATGCCGACATCTATGCCGGCTGGTATTCCGTGCGCGACGAAGCCTATTACGCGGAGGACGAGACGCGCCTGAACGACGACGGCGTGCGGCTCGGGCCGCAGGGCACCCCGGTCGAATGGGTCGAGGAGAAGAGCTACTTCTTCCGCCTGTCGGCCTATCAGGACAGGCTGCTCAAGCTGTACGAGACGCAGCCCAATTTCATCGGCCCCGACTCCCGCAAGAACGAGGTGGTGAGCTTCGTCAAGGGCGGCCTGCGCGATCTGTCGATCTCGCGCACGACGTTCGACTGGGGCGTCAAGGTGCCCGGCGACGAAGAGCACGTGATGTATGTCTGGGTCGACGCGCTCACCAACTACATCACTGGCGTCGGTTTCCCCGACGAGAGCGACAAGAACTGGCGTTATTGGCCTGCCGACGTGCACATCATCGGCAAGGACATCATCCGCTTCCATGCGGTGTACTGGCCGGCTTTCCTGCTGTCGGCCGGGATCCCGCTTCCGAAGCGGGTCTATGCCCATGGTTTCCTGTTCAGCAGGGGCGAGAAGATGTCGAAGTCGGTCGGCAACGTGGTTGATCCCTTCAACCTCGCCGACCAGTACGGCGTCGACCAGATGCGCTATTTCTTTCTGCGCGAGGTCCCGTTCGGCCAGGACGGCAACTACAATCACGAGGCCATCGTCGCGCGCATCAATGCCGATCTCGCCAACGATCTCGGCAACCTCGCGCAGCGCTCGCTGTCGATGATCGCCAAGCAGCTCGGCGGCGTGCTCCCGGAGCCCGGCGAGTTCAGCGACAACGACAAGGCGATCCTGTCACAAGCTGACGGCATGCTCGCGGCGTCTCGCGAAGCGATGGCGACGCAGCAAATCCATCACTGGCTCAATGCCGTATGGGCTGTGGTCGCCGAAGCCAACCGCTATTTCGCGGGCGAAGCGCCGTGGGCGCTCGCCAAGACCGATCCTGTCAGGCAGAGGACGGTGCTCTATGTCACCGCCGAAGTCGTGCGCCAGATCGCGATCCTGGCCCAGCCGGCGATGCCGACGGCCTCGGGATTGCTGCTGAACAGCCTCGGGATCCCCGAAGGGGAGCGCAACTTCGCTGCGCTCGGCGGCGCAACGCGCATCGCGCCAGGTACGACGCTGCCCGCGCCGACGCCGGCCTTCCCGCGCTACATCGAGCCGGCAGCCTGAGGGCGTTCGCACCATGTTGGTCGACAGCCACTGCCATTTGGATTTTCCGGACTTTGCGGAGGATCTCGACGGGATCGTGTCGCGGGCGCGAGCGGCTGGTATCGGCCGCATGGTCACCATTTCGACGCGGGTGAGAAAGCTGAACCAGCTTCTGGCCATCGCCGAGCGCTACGACGACGTCTATTGCTCGGTCGGCACCCATCCGCACAACGCGGACGAGGAAGACGGCATCGCGCCGGACGAGCTGATCGCACTGACGCAGCACCCCAAGGTCGTCGCGCTCGGCGAAGCCGGGCTCGACTATTTCTACGACAACGGCTCGCCGGAGGCGCAGGCGAGGGGCTTTCGTGCCCACATCGCCGCCGCCCGCGCCACCGGCTTGCCGCTGGTGATCCACACCCGCGAGGCGGATGAGGATTGCGGCCGTATCCTGGAAGAGGAGACGGCAAAGGGATCGTTTCGCGCGGTGTTGCATTGTTACACCGGCGGGCGCGAGCTGGCGCTGAAGGCGGTCTCGCTCGGGCTCTATATCGGCTTCACGGGCATCCTGACCTTCAAGAAGTCCGAGGCCTTGCGCGCGCTTGCGGCCGAACTCCCGTCCGACCGTATTCTGGTTGAAACGGATTCGCCCTATCTTGCGCCGGGCAAGTTCCGGGGCAAGCGCAACGAACCGGCCTACGTGGTCGAGGTCGCAAAAGTGCTCGCCGAAACACGCGGCGTGTCGTTTGACGAGATCTCGCGCCAGACAAGCGAAAACTTCTTTCGCCTGTTCTCCAGGGTGAAAGCTTAGAACTGGGAGCCGCATGACGCTGACGCTGACGATCCTGGGCTGCGGCTCCTCCGCCGGCGTGCCGCGCCCGGCACTCGGCTGGGGTGCCTGCGATCCCAACAATCCCAAGAACCGCCGTCGCCGCTGTTCGCTGCTGGTCGAGCAGACATCGGACGAGGGCACCACGCGTATCGTGATCGACACCTCGCCGGACCTGCGCGAGCAATTGCTCTCGACCAATGTCGACCACATCGATGCAGTGTTCCTGACCCACGAGCACGCCGATCAGACCCATGGCATGGACGATCTGCGTTCGGTGGTGATGCACATGCGCCGGCGGATTCCGACGTATCTCAACCAGACGACTGCGAACGACATCATGTCGCGGTTCTCCTATTGCTTCGTCTCGCCGGCGGGCAGCGATTACCCGCCGATCCTGACGGCGCAGTCGATCGAGGCTGGTGAAAGCCAGACCATCCAGGGGAAGGGCGGCCCGGTGACGATGACCGCCTTCCTGGTGCAGCATGGCAACATTCCTGCGCTGGGCTATCGCATCGGCGATGCCGCCTACACACCCGACCTCAACGACATCCCGCGCGAGAGCTGGGGCGCCCTGGAAAATCTGGATCTCTGGATCGTCGATGGCCTGCGCTACACCAGCCATGTCAGCCATTTCAGCATCAACGACGCGTTGTCCTGGATCGAGCGCTTCAAGCCGAAGCGCGCCGTCATCACCAACATGACGGCCGACGTCGATTATGAGGTGATCCGGCAGTCGCTGCCGGCGGGAGTGGTGCCCGCGTATGACGGGCTGCGGCTCGAGACCCGCTGAACCTGCGGTGGAAATTCCGGCGAGAGCCGGCATACTCCTTGCTTGCGCTGGCCCCATCATGTTGATCTAACGTCTGAAAGACAGGGCGCTGGGCAGGGGCGATATTCATGCAGGACCGGCGCGCGACGTGCGATCGCCGGGACCGTCTGAATCGCCTCGTGTGAGGATGGGGATCGCGTTGGCAGGGGACGATGTCACGAGCCGGGGACCGGTGCGACGCGCGCTGGATCTCCTTTATCTCGGTGCGGGCTACGCCGCCGGCGCCTTCATGGTTGCGATCTTTGCAATCATGATGATCATGTCGATCGGGCGCCAGTTTGCGGTCAACATTCCCGCCGGCGATGATTTCGCCTCCTGGTGCATGGCCGCGATGGCATTCCTCGGCCTCGCTCACACCTTCAAGCGCGGCGAGATGATCCGGGTCGGCCTGCTGCTGGAGCGTTTGCATGGGCGCTCCAAACAGGTTGCGGAGGTCGTGGCCCTCGGCATTGCCGCTGCTTTCATCCTCTATTTCACCCGGCATGCCGTGCAGATGACCTACGATTCCTGGCGCTTCAACGACGTGGCGCAGGGCGTCGTCGCGCTTCCGCTCTGGATTCCGCAGCTCGGGTTTTCCGGCGGACTCGTGATCCTGTCGATCGCGCTCATTGATGAAATGGTCAGTGTCGTCAGCGGCAACCGGCCGAGCTACGAGAAGGGCTCGCCGGACGAGACCCCGGACGAATTCATCGAACGCATCTCACAGGGCGGCGGAGGTTGACGATGGCCAATCTCGGCATGATCGAACTGTCGTTCATTCTGCTCGGCGTCATGATCGTGCTGCTGGGAAGCGGCATCTGGATCGCGGTCTCGCTCGGCCTCGTCGGCTTCGTAGCGATGGCGCTGACCACGAGCCTGCCGCTCGGCTCGGTGCTTGCGACCACGACATGGAGCGCAAGCTCGTCATGGACGCTCGCCGCGCTGCCGCTGTTCATCTGGATGGGCGATATCCTCTTCCGCACTAAATTATCCGAGGAGATGTTTCGAGGCCTGTCGCCCTGGGTGCAGTGGCTGCCGGGGCGTCTGACCCATGTCAACGTGATCGGCTGCGGCATCTTCGCGGCGGTGTCGGGCTCATCGGCGGCGACCTGTGCAACCATCGGCAAGATCGCGCTGCCCGAACTGGACAAGCGCGGTTACGACAAGGGCCTCAGTCTCGGCTCGCTCGCTGGCTCCGGCACGCTCGGCCTGCTGATCCCTCCGTCGATCCCGATGGTGGTCTATGCGGTCACGGCGAATGTCTCCGTGCTTCAGGTGTTCCTCGGCGGCTTTCTGCCCGGCGTGCTCGTGATGGTGCTCTATTCCGGCTACATCATCATCTGGTCGCTGCTGAACCCGAAGAAGATTCCGCCGCGCGATCCCCCGATGCCGTTTCGCCAGAAGCTGCGCGAGTCGGCCAGGCTTGCGCCCTGCCTGTTGCTGATCCTGGCGGTCTTCCTCTCGCTCGTGCTCGGCTTTGCGACGGCGACCGAATGCGCCGCCTGGGGCGTTTCGGGCGCGCTGCTGCTGGCGTGGTGGAGCCGCACGCTCACGCGCAAGAACTTCCTCGAGAGCATCATGAGCGCGACGCGCCTGACCTGCATGATCATGCTGATCCTGGCGGGCGCTGCCTACACGACCGCAGCGATGGCCTATACGGGCATTCCGGCGGCTCTCGCCACCTGGGTCCAGGGCCAGCAGCTCACGCCGGGCATGCTCGCGCTGTATCTGAGCATCATGTACATCATCCTGGGATGCCTGATCGACGGCATCTCGATGATCGTCCTGACCGCCGTGATCGTGCTGCCGATGGTCAAGCAGGCCGGTCTCGACCTGGTCTGGTTCGGCGTCTATCTCATCATCCACGTCGAGATGGCGCAGATCACGCCGCCGGTCGGTTTCAATCTGTTCGTGCTCCAGAACATGAGTGGGCGTGATACCTTGACCGTCGCGCGGGCGGCGTTCCCGTTCTTCGTGCTGCTGCTCGCGGCCGTGTTCATCATCACGGAATATCCGCAGATCGTGATGTTCTTGCCCAAGCTCGCTTTCCCAGACTGAGCGTACCGTTTGAATTGACTGTGAGGAGAAGCCCGATGATGTCTCGTTTATTCCGCGCATCCCTGATCGCCGGCGCCGTGCTGGCCGCGACACCCGCTTTGGCTCAGACCAAATGGAATCTGCCGGCGGCGTATCCGGCCGACAATCCGCACTCCGAGAACCTCGTTGCCTTCGCCAAGGACGTCGAAGCCGCCACGTCCGGCAAGCTCCAGATCACGGTCCATCCGGGCGCCTCACTGTTCAAGGCGCCCGACATCAAGCGCGCGGTGATGACCGGGCAGGCGCAGATGGGCGAAGTCTTGCTGTCGATCCACGAGAACGAGGATCCGGTATTCGGGGTCGACGTCGTGCCGTTTCTGGCGACCAGCTTCCCGGACGCCATGAAGCTGTACCAGGCGTCGAAGCCGCTGATTACGAAGAAGCTGGAGGCGCAGGGGCTCAAGCTCCTGTTTGTCGTGCCGTGGGCGCCGCAGGGCGTCTATGTCAGCAAGCCGCTTGCGACCATCGAAGACATGAAGGGCCTGAAATGGCGGGCTTATAACGTTGGAACTGCGCGCATCGGCGAACTGGTCGGTGCGCAGTCCGTCACCATTCAGGCCGCCGAGCTGCCGCAGGCACTTGCGACCGGCGTCGTGAACTCCTTCATGTCGTCAGGCGGCACAGGCTACGATGCGAAGGCATGGGAGTCGCTGAAGTACTTCTATGACGTGCAAGCCTGGATCCCGAAGGACTACACCTTCGTCAACAAGGCTGCGTTCGAGGCGCTCGACAAGCCGACCCAGGAGGCCATCCTCAAGGCCGCCGCGACCGCGGAAACCCGCGGCTGGAAGGCTTGGCAGGACAAGAGCACCTGGTACATCGATCAGCTCAAGGCTAAGGGCATGACGGTCGAGCCGCCGAGCCCGGCCCTGAAGGCCGGCTTCCAGAAGATCGGCGAACAGCTCACCGCCGACTGGCTCAAGAAGGCGGGAGCCGACGGCCAGGCTTTGGTTGACGCCTACAAGAAGATGTGAGGGCAGGAATATCTTCCGTTCGCTTTCGCGACGCGAGCGGAAGGTCTCTCCCGTATCAGCGGCAATTGTCTACCAGGCAAGATCACCAGGCGTAACGCAGCACGGCCTTGCTGGTGGGAGCGCTCCGGGGAGCGGAGCCGAAAACCTCGCACCGGCGACACGGCCGCTGCGTTCCTGGACATGGTCATCCGGGATTAAGCTTTGCGGACCAGTCGCCAGCGTCCTGGCGTGGCACCCGTTGCTGCTGAGAACGCTCTGGTAAAATGGCTCTGATCCGCGAAGCCGCATTTGATGGCGATTTCCGTGAGCGATAGCGGCGAGCTTGCCAGCAGGCTCTTGCTTTGCTCGATACGCTGATTCATCAACCATCGATGCGGCGGTGTTCCCGTGCTGACTCTGAATGCTCGGGCGAAGTGGGCGGCTGACACGCCACACTCAGCGGCAATTCGGGCCAACGCGATCTCGCCATCGAGATTTGCGCGAAGGAGTGCCTTCGCGGTCCGAAGTTGCCATGGCGCCAATCCGCTGCGGTGAGAGCGATTGCGAGGTTGGCCGACGGCATAGGTCTTGAGAAAATGCGTGTTGAGCGCCATCGCGACGTGGCCCACGAAAAGCTCGTTGGCCTCATGCGGACTTTCGAGCGCCGGCAGAAGGCAAGCACCCAGATGAGCCATGACTGGATCCATGAAGTTCGCGCCCGCGCCAACGTCATATTCAACGCGGCCAAGATCAAGCTGGTTCGCCAATTCATTTAGCGTGCCGTGCGGCAGATACAGGTAGAGAAAGTCAAAGGGATCGCGGAAGTGAACGACCGTTTCACATCGCAGATCGTAGATACTCGTCTCGTCCTTCAACGCGCCCTTGGGTGCGGATCGACCATCCAGCCACGACTCGGCTCTCTGATACTGCAGCCGAAGGCAAAGTGCGAAGGCCTCGTCCGGAGGCGATGGCAGCGTCGGATCGCCGACCGGTCCGGAATATGCCATTCGCACCGCGGCGAATGTTCCCTTTTGTAGCGACTTGACGAGGCCCGAGCTCGGCTCGCTGATCATTGGAAATAGCTTCGCTAGCCGGTCGCCGTAGAGGCCATCATCGCTCATGATGTGTCTCCAATGCGCGGCCGAACGCGACCGACCCACTCTGCGTTCGGTTTTGATGCCCTTGCCTGATTTCCTTGCAGGCCGGTTTCGATCAATCGTGGCTCAGGACGTTCAAGCACCTCGGGTCGGATGACCTTAGATCTAGGCAACTGTTCAACTTTCACGTTGGTTGCCTCCGGGGAGCATTGATGTATTTTAAGACGATCAAACCGCACGCCATGTCGGGGTCGGCGCAGACCAATCTGTCTTTCCTGGAAGATGTCGTCCGCGCGGCCCGTTCTCGGTTCGCCGCGCTTGTGGACAAACTCGCTGGATTGCAAGCCAGGCCAATATCGAAGACCGCAAGCGAGTGGAGTTCACATGACGATAATCCGGGTAGCCGCGCGGTCGGTCTGGCGACCGTGACCGATGATCTGCTCGCGATCGTCACCGTGATGGATCGGATGGCAGGCGAGCTCCTGCTGGAATCCGAGCAACTATGGGCCTCGGTCGGATTTGTTTCCGGCAACGTCCACAAGATCGCCTTTGGACGATGGCGGTTGCTCAGTAGCCGGAAGCGGAACGATCTGTTCGCCGCCGCGATCGACGACAGGCTGAGGCGCACGCCGCGCTTGGTGATCTCGCTGTTGGAGATTGCTACCATCCTGGAGGAAGCGGTTGCAGACTTGCATCCAGTCCAGACCGGCGAAGGGGCTCGCAGCAGGTAACGATATCGCCACCGATCATCGCGACGTCGTATCTGGCTAGCATGCGCGTTCGACCGAACGCGCATGCCAAGAGTATTGCGGGGCCGCCGCCCACATGGCGATGGATCCGCAACTTCGAACGTCATTCGCCCGCCCCGACAATGACGGAAACCGGCCTTTGCTCCTTCGAGAGGGCTCGGTAGATCAGTCCGCCGGCAGTGGCCCCGATGAGCCAACCCCAGTCGCCGACGTTGAAGATCAGTCCATAGGCGCCTGCCAGCGAGAGTCCGATCGACAGAGTGCCGGACACCGCAAGTGCAATCAGCGCCTTGTAGTTCCAGCCGCCGTCGTAATGGAATTCACCGGCTGGTGACATTGTATAGAGGTCCTCCAGCACGACGATTTCCTTTTTCACGAGATAGTAGTCGGCGATCATGATGCCGAACATGGGCCCGAGCGCAGAGCCGAAGATGCTGACGAACAGCGTGATGGCCGACGGGCTGGCCACGAACAGCCAGGGGCAGACGAGTACCGACAGGATCGACGTGATGAGGCCTCCCAGCCTGAAATTGATGCGCTGGGGATTCAGGTTGGAGATGTCGTAAGCCGGCGAAACGAAATTCGCGACGATGTTGATGCCCATCGTCGCGACGATGAACGTGATCGATCCGATAACGACGACGAACGGATTGCCGATCTTCTCCACGATCAGCACTGGATCCATGATCGCCTCGCCAAACACCTTCAGCGTACCGGCCGTCACGATCACTGTGATGATCGAGAAGACCAGGAAATTGACGGGAAGCCCGAGCAGATTGCCGGTTTTCATGGCTCGCTCATCCTTGCCGAACCGGGCGAAGTCGCCGAAATTGAGCAGGAGCGCCGAGAAGTAGGCCACGATCAGCATCGCGGCATTCGCCATCACGCCAATCGTCGCCGCGGTTGTGGCGGCCGGCGGGCTGAGTTGAAGGGACAGGCTTGAGAAACCGGCCTGCCATAACATCCAGGTCGCCAACGCGAACATGACGACGTAGACCACGGGTCCGCAGAAATCGATGAAGCGGCGGATGCGCTCCATCCCGCTGAGGAAGATGAGAAGTTGGAACAGCCACATGAAAAGGAAGCTGAACCATGCGAGCGTCGACAGGCCGGCGATGCTGTTGTGCGTGAGATCGGCGGCCGACGGCATCAGAGTGACGATCAGGACTTGCACCGCCTTCGAGGCGAAGTAGGTCTGCACGCCGTACCAGACAATGCCGACGACGCCCCGCACCATGGCGGCGAGATTGGCGCCCATCACCCCGAACGAGATGCGGGCCACGACCGGGAACGGAATGCCGTAGCGTAGCGAGGGCCGTCCGATCAGGTTCATCAGGAAGTAGACCGCCGTGATACCCACCAGCATCGAGATCAGCACCTGCCAGCCTGTCAGGCCGAGAAAGAACAGGCTCGCCGCGAATGTGTAGCCGCCCACGGAATGGACGTCCGACATCCACATCGCAAACAGGCTGAAGACACCCCAGGTTCGGCCCTCAGGCGCGGTTGGAGCAAGGTCGTGATTGTAAAGCTTTGGATGGGCGCCGGTGATGATCAGCGTGGGAACGTCGCCGCTGTTGGATGACATGTCCTCTACCTCGGATTTGCTGGCGCAGGGCAACGGCGTTGGAAGCCGCAGTCCCTGCTATGGGTGCTCGCACTTTGCGGAAGATCGGGTCGAAGCAAGCGACATGCCATTTTATAACGATCGATAAAATCATTTTACGATCGATAAAATATTTTTACAAACACGAATTTCGGATCTGGCGCCGGCTACCGGCGCAAAAACGCCTCGCTGCAACCGGAAATCCAGTTCCGTTCTGGCTAGGATGTCCCGCACGTGAGCGTAATGGCGGAGAGGGGGAAACAGGGCCGCTGGCGAAAAACGAACGGCCGAACAAAGGGCTAGGCGCCAGCCTCGGCAGGGCCCGAAAGACCAAGTCCGCCGAGAACCAGCTGGACGATCGTCGCCTTGGCCGCGGTGTAGTCGGCCTCTTCGAGCTGTCGCTTACCTTTCATGATGATCATCTGGCTGGAATAATCGGCATAGGCCTGGGTCATCGCCCAGATGCAGAAGAAAAGATCGACGGCGCTGATCGGCCGAATCGCCCCGCTGGCGGTCCATTGGTCGAGCGTCTTGACCTTGTCGAGCAGCAACGGGGTCGAGACTTTTTCAATGAAGCTGCCGATGAATTGAGCGCCGCTGATGATTTCGTTGGCATAGATGCGCGACAGATGCGGGTGATCTCGCGAGAAATCGATCTTCCTGCTGATGTAGCGCACGAGGATGGTCTCGACATCGGACGTCATGTCGAGACTGTCCATGTCTCGTGCCCACATGTTCATCGCACGTTCCAGCACCGCGCGATACAGATCCTCCTTGTCTTCGAAATAATAGTAAATGTGGGGTTTCGCGATCGATGCTTTTTTAGCGATCAGGGCCGTCGTCGCTCCGCGAAAGCCGAAATGCCCAAAGACGAACTCTGCCGCATCGAGGATTTTTCCCTCGATGTTCGGGCCCGGCGCTGCCTTGCGACCGCCTTTTGGCGCGCGGCGGATGCGAAAGAGCTTCAACTTGTCGGCGGGGATGGCTGCCATAAAGCCTCGATAGGGAGCTTTGCCTTCACCGGCGAAGGCTGAGCGGGATCGGTCGCCGGATTGATGTCGGCGATTCCGGCTGGACGTTGCCTTGCCTGTCCAGCTTTATCAAGCAATTAGGACGGCAGGGACCTCTCAATGCGTTGCCAGACTCATGGAATCGGCTCAGGCCGAGATCGCCTTCGCCGATCCCGCTTCGTTGCGCAGCAGGAATTTCTGGATCTTTCCCGTTGACGTTTTCGGGATCGGTCCGAACACCACGGCCTTCGGCGTCTTGAAGCCGCTCATATGCGAGCGGCAGAAGGCGATGATGTCGGCTTCGCTCGCGCTCGCGCCGTCCTTCAGCTCGACGAAGGCGCAAGGCACTTCGCCCCATTTCGGATCGGGCTTTGCGACCACGGCGGCGAACAGCACGGCGGGATGCTTGTAGAGGATGTCCTCGACCTCGACGGAGGAAATGTTCTCGCCGCCGGAGATGATGATGTCCTTGGAGCGATCCTTGATGATGACGTAACCATGCGCATCGAGCACGCCAAGATCGCCGGTGTGAAACCAGCCGCCTTCGAAGGCTTCCTTCGTCGCCTTGTCGTTCTTGAGATAACCCTTCATCACGATGTTGCCGCGGAACATGACCTCGCCGATGGTCTCGCCGTCGCGCGGCACTTGCCTCATGGTCTGGGGATCGATGACGGTGACGGCTTCCTCGAGCGGGTAGGGCACGCCCTGCCGTCGCTTCAGGCTGGCGCGCTCGGCTGCGGGCAGATCATCCCAGCCAGGCTGCTCGGCGCAGACGGAGGCGGGGCCGTAGACCTCGGTCAGGCCATAGACGTGCGTCAGCTTGATGCCGATGCTCTCGGCGCCCTCGAGCACCGCGACCGGCGGCGCGGCACCGGCGATCAGGCCGACGACGTGGCGGGCGGCGCCGCCCTTCGGGGCATCGGGCGCGTTGATCAGGGTGTTGTAGACGATCGGCGCGCCGCACATGTGGGTGACGCCGTGCTGCTTGATCAGCTCGAAGATCTTCGTCGGCTCGACCTTGCGCAGGCAGACATTGATGCCGGCAGCCGCCGCAATGGTCCAGGGGAAGCACCAGCCGTTGCAGTGGAACATCGGTAGCGTCCAGAGATAGACCGGATGCTGGCCGAGTTGGCCTGCGAGAATATTGCTGACGGCATTCAGATAGGCGCCGCGATGATGGGTGACGACGCCCTTGGGATTGCCCGTGGTGCCCGAGGTATAGCTCAGTGCGATCGCGTCCCATTCGTCGCCCGGCAGGATCGCCGCGAAGTCAGGATCGCCTTGCGCGAGCGCGGCCTCATACTCGATCTCGCCGATGCGCCCGCCGCCCTTGAAGGCAGCGTCGTCGACGTCGATCACGAACGGTTTTGGGCCACTCATCTGTGACAGCGCATCGGTGATGACGCCGGAAAACTCGGGGTCGACCAGAATGATCTTTGCGCCGCCATGGTCGAGCTGAAATGCAATCGAAGGCGCATCGAGCCGAATGTTCAGCGCGTTGAGCACGGCACCCGTCATGGGGACGGCGAAATGCACCTCGTTCATCGCCGGAATGTTCGGCAGCATCGCCGCGACGGTGTCGCCGACGCCGATGCCCTTGCCGGCAAGATACGAAGCAAAGCGCTTGCAGCGCTCATGCGTCTCGCGCCAGGTGAAGCTGCGCCCCTCGTAGACCGTGCTGACATGATCGGGATAGACCGCGGCGCTGCGTGCGAGGAAGCTCAACGGGCTCAGCGGCACGTAGTTGGCGGGCGTCTTGTCGAGGCCGATATTGTACTGGTTCTGCCGCTCACTCATCGACACCTCCCTCACGCGCCGGCCTACAGGAATCCGATGGAGATCCACGGAAACACGGCGACGACGATCAATCCTACCAGTAGCGCCAGCAGATAGCCCCAGATCGGCCTGATGCCTTCGGCCGGATCGACGCGTCCAATGGCGCAGGCGGCATAATAGCCAACCCCAAAGGGCGGGGCGAATAGCCCGATACCCATGGCGAGAATGATCACCATGGCATAGTGCACCTCGTGCACGCCGACCGCACGCGCAATCGGAAACAACAGCGGCCCGAACAGCACGATCGCGGGGATGCCCTCCAGCACACTGCCGAGGATGGTGAAGGCCAGGATCGAGACGGCGATGAAGGTCGCCGCGCCGCCCGGCAATCCGGTCATGGCGGACGCCAGCGAGCGCGAGAAGCCTGATTGCGTCAGGCCCCAGGCCATGCCGGTGGCCGTGCCGATGATCAGCAGGATCGCGCCCGACAGCGCAGCGGTCTCGACCAGCATCGGAAACAGCCGCCGCCAGTCGAAGCGGCGGTAGACGAGCAGGCCGACCAGGGCGCCATAGACGATGCCGATGGTGGAGACTTCGGTGGCGGTCGCGATGCCTTCGACCACGGCGTAGCGGATCACGAAGGGCAGCGCGAGCGCGGGCAGGGCGATGACGAAGGTCTTGCCGATCTCGCCGCCTGTGGCGCGGCGGACATGGCTCATGTCCTCGTGGCGGTAGCGCCACCACACCAGCATGCACAGCGTGATCGCGAGCACCACGCCGGGCAAGAGGCCGCCGGTGAACAAAGCGGCGATCGAGACGCCGGTGACCGAACCGATCGTGATCAGCACGAGGCTCGGCGGAATGGTCTCGGTCTGCGCGCCGGTCGCCGCCAGAAGCGCGACGAGATCGCCGGGCTTGGCGCCGCGCTGTTTCATCTCCGGGAACAGCACGGGCGCGACCGCGGCCATGTCGGCCGCCTTGGCGCCGGAGATGCCGGAGACCAGGTACATCGCGCCGACCAGGACGTAATGCAGTCCGCCGCGGACATGGCCGAGCAGGCTCGCTAGGAACGCCACCATGGCCCGTGCCATGCCGGTCATTTCAATCAGGAGCCCCAGGAATACGAACAGCGGCACCGAGAGCAAAATGAGGTGGCTCATGCCCTCGTCCATCCGCCCGACCAGCACCATGACCGGCGTGCGCGTGGTCAGTGCCAGATAGCCGAAGATGGCGAGGCCGAAGCCGAACGCGATGGGAACGCCGGCAAAGACGCAGAAGCCGGCGACGCCGACGAAGAAGATGACGAGGTTGAGGTTGCCGAGCGGTCGCAGATAAGGCTGCGCCAGCCAGAACAAGCCGACGACGATGGCAACGGACACCACGGCCGTCAGCACCATGCGGTAGTCGGCTGCGCGCAGCAGCCGCAACAGCGCGAACACCGCCATCAGGCAGATGCCGGCCGGCAGCGCCGCGGCGCGCCACATATTGGAGATCTGCAGCGCCGGCGTGGTGATGAAGCTTTCCTCGTAGGCGTAGTCCCAGGACGGCCAGACGATCAGCGCCAGGAAGGCCAGCGCCGCGCAGGTCGCGACCAGATCGAGCCAGGCCCGCGTGGCCGGCTTGGCGCTGCCGACGACCGCAGTCATGCGCATGTGCTCGGAGCGGCGGAACGCGACCGCCGCGCCCAGCATGGCGAGCCACAGGAACAGGATCGAGGCGAGCTCGTCCGACCAGATCAGCGGCCGGTCCAGGCCGTAGCGCGCGACCACGCCGGCAAACAGGATCGCGATCTCGGCGACCACCAAAATGGCCGCAGGGATTTCGACGAGGAGGCCGAGTGCGCGCTCCGTCGAGGCCAGCAACGAAGGTCGGCGAGGGGACCGAACAGTCGCCTCGCCCGCCACTCCGCTCCCTTCGACCTCAACATGAGCCATGACGGCTCCAACGCGTTACGACAGCTTGCCGACGGCCTTTTCCAGCAGGTCCCAGGCCTGATCGCCATATTTGCCTTTCCACTCGGCATAGAAGCCGGCGGACCGCAGCTTGTCGCGGAACGGCGCAACGGCGGGCAGGTTGAAGGTCAGGCCCTTGCCCGCGAGCTCCTGCTGCAGATTGGCATTGAGCTTGGCGGTGTCCTCACGCTCCTTGACCGCGGCCGCATTGATGTTCTTGGCGACGACCGTGCGAATATCCTCCGGCAGCGCGCTCCAGGCCTTGCGATTGGCCAGGAACCAGAAGCCGTCCCACATGTGGTTGGTGAGCGAGCAGTATTTCTGGACTTCGTAGAGCTTGGCGGTCGAGATGATCGCCAGCGGGTTCTCCTGGCCCTCGACGATCCTGGTCTGCAGCGCGGAATAGACCTCGGCGAAATTGATCGAGGCGGGCGCCGCATCGAACGCCTTGAACATCGAGGTCCACAACGGCGACACCGGCACGCGGATCTTGAAGCCCTTGAGATCGTCCGGACCGGTGATCGGCTTGCTCGACGACGTGGTCTGGCGGAAGCCGTTGTCCCAGATCTTGTCCATGACCTCGAGCCCGGCCTTCTTGATCTCGCCGCGGACAAAGGCGCCGAGATCGCCGTCCATGGCCTTCCAGACCGTGCCGTAGTCCGGGAACGCGAAGCCGATGCCGTTGATGGACGCCGCCGGCACCAGGGTCGACAGGATCAGCCCCGACAGCGTGAAGAACTCGACGCCGCCGGACCGGATCTGGCTCAGCATGTCGGTGTCGGACCCGAGCTGGTTGTTCGGAAAGATCTGGAGGTCGAACTTGCCACTGGTCTCGGCCTTGATCGCCGCCGCCATCTCCTTGGCGCGCACGTTCAGCGGATGGGTGTCCGGCAGGTTGTTGGCGTATTTGTAGGTGAACTCGGCGCTCTGGGCGCGGGCCACATGGGGCGCACTGAGGCCGCCCAGGACCGCGGTCGCGGCGGAGGCCTTGAGAAGCGTGCGGCGGGAAAAGCTCATGGGTCTGCTTCCTCGGAAAGTTTGTTGTTGTTCTGAGATGCAAACCTATACGGACGGACGGTCAGAAGGTCATCTGCGATCTCACGAAGCTTCGCTTATTGCAGCCGGACATCGTCACGGCAATATCGGCTTTCGGAGGCATGGACCGGATTCAAAAACGCGAAAACAACCCCATGCACAGTAGCGGTCGAAAGTCGGGGCGAGGTGCGACGGCCGACCTGGAAGAGACGAGGAACGAAGGTCCGATGCGAGGAATTCTAGCTAAACAACTGATCTGATTATATATAAATATATTCCATAATATACCTTATGCGAATCGTAGATATGGCTGTGCAGATCAGGCCAGATCATTCCGCAGCTACCCAGAACCCCGCTCTCGGCTCACACTTGGTGCCAAACAAGCCCCGGGCAAACCGCGGCAGCGGTTGATGCCCACGCCACCATGGGAGGTTCGTCATGCAGGAGAACGTCGCCCGCGCAGACCGCTCGCGCGCCATTCCATTCGATGCCGCCAAGCTCGACCGCCTGATGGAGGCCGCCGGCCTCGACGTTCTGGTCGCGACCTCCAAGCACAATGTGCAGTACCTGCTGGGTGCCGACCGCGCGATCTTCTTCGACTACATGGATGCGCTGGGCGTCAGCCGCTATCTGCCGGTCCTGGTCTATCCCAAGGGTGCGCCGGAGAAAGCGGTCTATATCGGGCACCGGCTGGAGACCCATCAGCGCGCTGTTGCGCCGCCCTGGGTGGCGCAGGTCCGGACCGAGTCCAACGGCTCGGTCGATGCGATCACGCGGGCCGTCAGCCTGATCCGCGGCGCCGGCGTGCCCCTGAAGCGAGTCGGGGTCGAGATGGCGTTCCTGCCGATGGATGCAGGCCGGGCGCTCAGTGACGCCCTGCCCGGTGCCGAGCTCAAGGACGCGCTGCTGGTGCTGGAGCGGCTGCGTGCGGTCAAGTCGGCGGAGGAGCTGGCAAAACTCAAGACGGCGTCCGAACTGGTGACCGCCTCGATGCTGGCGGTGATCGCCGGGCACGGGCCGGGCACGACCAAGCAGCAATTGTCGGACGCCCTGCGGATCGCCGAAGCCAATCGAGGGCTGACCTTCGAATACTGCCTGCTCGCCTGCGGCAACAGCCACAACCGGGCGCCGTCGGCGCAGCGCTGGGAGCAAGGTGACGTGCTGTCGCTCGATTCCGGCGGTAATTATCACGGCTATATCGGCGACCTCGCGCGCATGGCCGTGCTCGGTGATCCCGATACCGAGCTGAAGGACTGTCTGGCCGAGATCGAAGCGGTCCAGCGCGCGGCCTTCGCCGCGGTGCGGCCCGGCGCCATGGGCGGCGACATCTACGTCGCGGCCGAGCGGCAGCTGGCGAAAATCACCCAGCGCGACTGCACGGAGTTTCTGGCCCACGGCATGGGCCTCGTTAGCCACGAGGCCCCTCGCCTGACCGCCAAGGGTCCGGTTCCCTACGACGACACCGACGCCCGGCTGCCGCTCGAAACAGGCATGGTGGTGTCGATCGAGACCACGATGAAGCATCCGAAGCGTGGGTTCATCAAGCTCGAGGACACGGTCGCAGTGACGGCGACGGGATATGAGATTTTTGGCGAGGGTGGCCGCGGCTGGAATTTGGGTGGAAGCACACGTTGATCTGAGACCCTCATGGTGAGGAGCGCGGAACGCGCGTCTCGAACCATGAATGGCCCAGCTCTCGCCAGTGGCCATCCTTCGAGACGCCCGCGTTGCGGGCTCCTCAGGATGAGGTGCGGAGTGTCCTGAAGCTGCGCAGCTACCGCGCCATCAGCAGCTCCAACTGGCTCTGCGCCTTCTTCACGGCCGTCGCGTACCAGCCCTGGCTCGGTGCTTCCTTGGCGAAGCACGCCGTGTACGCGGTCATCGCATTGTCTTCGCGGGTGATGTCGCCGCGCGGGTCCTTCTTGTCGATGGGCCTCGCCATCATCTGCTTCCAGACTTTCTCGCAGGCCGGCATCTCGGCCGTCTTCACGGCGTCGCTGACGGCGAGAAAGAAGACCTTGTCGCCCTGGATCGCGACGACGTCGATTTCATGCGGCGGTCCCTTCAGATCGCCATTGCCGCGCACGCCCAGTACAGCAACCGCCGCGCTTGCGCCCGCGGGCTTCGTGATCGGCAGCTCGGCATATTTGGCGAAGGCGGAGTCCTGGATCGCCTGATAGTAGAAGCGGTCCGACTTGAACGCGGCGCCAATCTCCTGCGGCATGCCGTCCTCGCGGTGCTCGCGAAGCCAGTGCTTGAGCAGCGCGGTGGTGGTCACGACGGCCTGCATCTTGTCGCCTTCGGACGCGAAGCCGAGGCCGTCGAGATGGCCGAAGCCGGAGTCCCCCTTGAAGAGCGTGTCCGCGTTCGTCCTGCCGTCGGCCGGCAGTCCCTTGATCGCGACTGGGCCCACCAGGCCGCGCAGGACGCCCGTCAACTCCTTGAGCGCCGCGTCATGCTGCTTGGTGGTCTCGTCGTTTTCCGCAGCCTTCGAGAATTTCGCCATGTAGCGATCGCGCAGGTCGAGATAGTGCTGCTCGGGCGTCGCCGCATGAGCGGGCGTCGCCAGGACGAGCAGGCAGAGCAAGGCAAGCGATCTCATTCGAAGTCCGAAAGGCTGGGGGTGATCTCCTGTCTTTGTGCCGATGCCGGACGGGAAGGTTCATCCGGCAAGCCGGGTGCCCTACTCCGCCGGTGTGAGCTGCCGGTTCAGCCGCATCGCAGCCGTTTCCCGCACGCGCACACGCGCGCGGCGCTTGCGCCACCAGATCACGATTCCGGTGACCGAGAGTGCCGCCACCACCAGCCCCATGATCGAGATCAGGATGCGGCCGAACAGCCCGACGATGCGGCCCGAATGCAGCGGGAATTGCGCCTGCACGAAGATGTCGGCGGCGGTGCCGACCCAGGGCAGCCGTTCGCCGATCGGACGGCCGTCCTCGCTGTCGTAATAGAGCTGCGCCGGGCCGACCCCGCCGGCGCCGTGATCGTCGCCGGGATGGAAAAAGGCGGCGGCATAGACGCCATGAGCCGGCCCGTAATTGATAGAGCCGACCGGGACGGTCCACCCTCGCCCATTGCCGTCGGCCGCAGCGCGCGCCGCGATCTCGGCGAAAGTCACCTTGGGCTCGATGGGATCGTCGAGATCGCGATACGGCCGCTGCTCATAGGGCGTCGGCGTGTAGTTCGACACCATCTTCATCAGCGGCGAGAACACCTCGAAATAGAGGTTCAGCGAGAACGCCGTGAAGGCGATGATGAACAGCACGCCCCAGGTCCACAGGCTGAAAGCGCGGTGGATGTCGAAATTGATCCGGTAGGCGCTGCCTGACGGCTTGATGGTCCATGCCGGCGCCCAGCGCGCCCAGAAGCCGCGTTCGAGCTGGCGCGTGACCTGAGGCGCCCGCGCCGCCCTGGCGCGCCGCCGCGAGGGCAGCGTCAGGTAGAAGCCGACGAAGCAGTCGATGGTCCAGATGATCGCGATGATCCCGAGCAGGCGCATACCCCAGCGGTCGCTGCCCCAGAATTCCGGGATGTGCATGGTGTAGTGCAGCTTGTAGAGGAACGAGACGAAGTTTTCGCGCGTCACCGGCCACACTGCGCCCCAGTAGCGGCGGCCGAGCTCGACGCCGGTGTTGGGATCGAGGAAGATCTGATTGTAGTCGAGCGCGTAGCGCTTGCCGGTCGCGGGATCGATCCGCGGCATGACAAAGAACCACAGCGAGTGGCCCTCCTCCGGTGTCATGAACAGGTAGACGACGCGCGCACGGGGATCGCGCTGCTCGATCATCTTGGCGAGATCAATCGAGGGAATCGCCGGGCCCTTGCTGCTGACGTCGAACAGATGGCTGTTCAGGACCTCGTCGATCTCATGGTCCCAGGAGATGATCGCCCCGGTGATGCCGGAGAAGAACAGGAACCCGGCCGTGAGCAGTCCCGCCCAGCGATGCAGCCTGCCGAATATCGCTCTCATCGTTCGCCCTCGTTCCAACTCACCAGCGGTAGGTCAGCTTGCCGATGGCCTTGCGACCCTCCGCGTAGAAGCAGCCCGACAGGCTGTAGCAGGCGGCGACATAGCGGGTGTCGGCGAGGTTGGTGACGTTCAGCGATAGCCGCCAATTGTCCCTTGTGTAGGCGAGCAGCGCGTCCAGCACGGTCGAGGATCCGACCTTGAACGTGTTGGCGTCATCGCCCCAGGTCGCGCCGACATAGCGGACGCCGCCGCCGAACTGCAGGCCCGCGAGCGGCCCGGTCTGAAGCGTGTAGTCGTTCCACAGCGAGGCGCGGTTGAGCGGCACGGTGACCGGCGCCTTGCCGACATTGACCGGATCCTGCGTGACCATTGCATCGACATAGGCATAGGCCGCGCGCAAGTTCCAGCCGTCGGCGAGCGACATCGTGCCTTCGAGCTCAAGGCCGCGCGATTTTACTTGCCCGGTCTGTTCGGCAATGTTGAGCGGAGGCGCAAAGGTAACGACGTTGTCGCGCGTCAGGTCGAAGGCGGCGAAGGTGAACAGCGCGTTCCAGCCGATCGGCTGATACTTGACGCCCACCTCGTACTGCACGCCGGTCTCGGGATTGAGCAGCTGTCCGCTCGGGCCGGTGGCGAGCACCGGCAGGAACGATTCCGAATAGCTGAAATAAGGCGCGATGCCGTTGTCGAAATTGTACATCAATGCGGCGCGGCCGGTGAAGGCCGATGCATCCTTCGCGACTGACGTGTTGAAGACGCCGCTGTCCACCTGGGTCGTGACGAAATCCTGGCGGCCACTGAGCTGGAACGAGAGCCGGCCGAGCTTGATCTGGTCCTGGGCGTAGAGGCCGACTTGCGACTGCTTGACGCCGGTATCGTCGCTCATGGCGCCCATGGTCCAGTCGTAGCTGTAGACCGGATTGAAGACGTTGATCTCGGGCGCGGATGTCGTGACGCCAAAGGCGGTGTCGCGGAAGCTGGTGTTGCGGTAGTCGATTCCGACCAGCGTGGTGTGGCTGAGGAAGCCGGTGGTGAACTTGCCCTGGAGCTGATTGTCCACCGCGAAGGAGTTGATGTAGGAGTTGCTGTAGCTGCCGAAACGCGCGAGCTGTCCCGCGGCCTCGTCGGTATAGGCTCCGCCGAAAACACCTTCTCCTCGTTGTGCTGATAGGCATAGCGCAAATTCTGCCGGAACGTGATGTTGTCGGTGAAATTGTGCGAGAGCTGGTAGCCGGCGGTCGCGATTTCGGTGTTGAACGCGTTGAAGCTCGGCACGCCCGCGAAGAACGAGACCGGGATGGTGCGGCCGTTGTTCGGCCAAACCGTGCCCGAGGCCGGCAAAAACTGAAGGCCCCACCCTGCCCGGTCGCGCTGGTAGTTGGCGAGGATCGTGATAGTGGTGTCCTCGTTCGGCTTGAACGTGACGGCCGGCGCGATGAAGACGCGGTTGTCCTTGGTGAAGTCGACCTGGGTCTCGCCGTCGCGCACCACGCCGGTCAGGCGCCACAGCACGGTGCCGTCCTTGTTGGCGGGACCGCCCACGTCGAACTGGCCCTGGTAGCGGTTGAAGCTGCCGCCGGAGATCGAGACTTCGCCGAACTGCTGCGCCGTCGGCAGCTTGGTCACGTAGTTGAGGATGCCGCCGGTGCCGCTGCCGCCATACATCGCCGAGGACGGGCCCTTGAGGACTTCGAGACGCTCTGCGCCGTAGGGATCGAGACCGTTGAAGTGCACGTAATTGCTGGAGGGAATCCGCAAGCCGTCGACGTAGAGGCCGGACATGGTGGTGTCGAAGCCGCGAATCTGGAGGGCGCCGAAGCGAGTGTCGGAGCCGCCATTGACGTCGCCGCTGACGCCGGCGGTGTAGCGCAGCGCCTCACCGATCGAGACCGCGCCCTGATTCCTGACCTGGTCGGTCGTGACGACGGAGACGGACTGCGGGGTTTCGATCAGCGGCGTATCCGTCTTGGTCGCGGTGCCGCTGCGCGTCGCAACGAAACCGCGCACCGGACCGTTGGCGCGTTCACCCGTGACGCCGTTCGAGGATGCCGATTGGGTTGGCGCGGCTTGCTGCGCGGGAGAGCGACGATCGGCGCGCGCGGTGCGTGTCGCGCCTGACCTTCGCGATGAAGCGACCGCCGCAGGCCGGGCGCGCTGAGCCGGAGCTTCGACGGTGACGGCGGGGATCTGCGTCTGCGCCTCCACGGCACCGAAGGGAATGACGAGAGCAAATGTGCTGGCCGCTCCGAGGAAGAGAATCTGTATCTGTCGACGACGCGTGTCAGAACGCGAAACAAGTTGGAAGTCGGTCACGTCGAGGCCCCACGCACTGCCGGCTTCGCCGGTACCGTTTTTGATGCCTCGCCCTAACGCAGGCGATTTCGGAGTGCGATAGGAACTGCGTTAGAATTTCTCCAGACGCGTGCGCAACGCGTGCGACGAATGCGCTCAGTCGTGTCTCGAAGTCTGGAATGCTTCCAGACCGACAAGAACCTGCTTGTTCGAAATGTCTAAAACGGCGTCAGTGATGTCGCAGACGGCGATTGACCCGGCGCGCGAGATAATCGCCGGCGCTCTGCACGAGCTGCACCAGCGCGATCAGCACCACGACGACGGCCAGCATCATCTCCGGCATGAAGCGCTGATAGCCGTAGCGGATGCCGAGATCGCCCAGGCCCCCGCCTCCGACGGCGCCGACCATGGCGGAATAGCCGAGCAGGCTGACCACCGCGAGCGTCAGCGCCAGCAGAAGACCTGGCAGCGCTTCGGGGATCAGCACCTTGAACACGATCTGCATCGGCGAGGCCCCGAACGAGGATGCGGTCTCGATCAGGCCGCCATCGACCTCGCGGATCGCGGCCTCGACCAGGCGCGCGATGAACGGCGCCGATGCGATCGTCAACGGCACGATCGCGGCCGTCGATCCGATCGAGGTGCCGGCCACCAGCCGCGTGAACGGGATGATGGCGACGACCAGAATGATGAAAGGCGTGGACCGCGTCGCGTTGACGACGATGCCGAGTACGCGATTGACGACGGGCGCCGCGAACAGCTCGCCTTTCCGGCTGGTCGCGAGAAAGACGCCGAGCGGCAGGCCGAAGGCGGTGCCGATCAGCGCCGCGAGCCCGACCATGTACAGGCTCTCGCCGGTCGCCTGGACGATCAGGTTGATGAGTTCAGGCGACATAGCCGAGACGCTCCGCGGGAAATTGAAATTGTGAGAGCCAGGCCAGCGTGCGCGTCGTCGCGTCCTCGCCGCTGGACATGCCGAGAGGGATACCAAGCGTCAGCGAGCCCACATGCTGGCCGCCGATCTCGTCGATGCGGGCCGACAGCAGCGACACGTCGAGGCCGAGTTCGCGCGCGAGCCGCGCCACCAGCGTGTCGCCGGCCCCTGCCCCGCGCACCTGGACGCGGATCACGGCCTGTCCGCCCGCTGGCGGCTCCGAAACAATCCGGCTCGCCAGCGACACCGGCAGGCTGTCTCCGATCACTTCGGCCAGGAAGGATTGCGTGATCGGATGCCTGGGGTGGGTGAAGATGTCGGCGACATGGCCGCTCTCGACGACGTGGCCGGCATCGAGCACCACGACATCCCCCGCAAGTTGGCGCACCACGGACATCTCATGGGTGATCAGCACAATGGTCACGTCAAGTTCGCGGTTGATGTTCGCGAGCAGATCGAGGATCGCCCGCGTGGTCTGCGGATCGAGCGCCGAGGTCGCCTCGTCCGACAGCAGCACGCTCGGCCGGGTCGCGAGCGCACGGGCAATGCCGACGCGCTGCTTCTGGCCGCCGGAGAGTTCTGACGGGTAGCGGTCGTGCTTGTCGGCGATGCCCACCAGCGCCAGCAGCTCGGCCACGCGGGCACGGATATCGGCCTTGGCCCAGCCGGCGATCTCGAGCGGCAGTGCGATGTTGGCGGCTGCGGTACGTGAGGACAGCAGGTTGAAGTGCTGGAAGATCATGCCGATCGAGCGCTGCGCGAGCCGCAAGTCCCGGCCCGAGAGCGCCGAGATGACTCTGTTATCCACGACGACGCGGCCCGTGGTCGGCCTCTCCAGGCCGTTGATGAGCCGGACCAGGCTCGATTTGCCTGCGCCGGAGCGACCGATGACGCCGGTGATCGAACCGCGCGGGATCGCGAAGTCGATGTTTTGCAGGGCATTGACGCCGGGCTTGCCGCGATAGGCCGGATAGATTTTCGAGATGCCTTCGAAGCGGACCATCGCGTCAGGCGCAGTCGCGGCAGGTGGGATCGTGTCAGGTGAGATCGCGTCGAGCTGTTCGATCGGCTGTCCGATCGCGAGCGACGGGTGGACGTTCATGGAGGCGGCCTTCATGCACAATAGTTCCGCTTGCCCCTGGGGCATCCGGGAACCGGTCGCAAAAGCGACGGAGAGTGAAACCGCGATGAGGACTCGGCTGGAGCGCGCTGCACCGCAGCGGGCACCATCGCCCTTTCAGGTCTCTCTGGCAATGTCAGATATCGGCGGGGAGTTGGACGAAGTTTTCCAAATGTCTCCCCGCTGAAGAAAATTCATCTGCCGCCGTATGGGCCTCCCGCCCGGCTCAGGTGACCCGCAACCAGGGCCATACGATCAGCAGGAGCCCCGCGAAATAGAGCACCCCGAAGATCAGCCCAAAACCCCAGAACTGACCCTTGCCGATATAGCCGCTGCCGAAATACATCGGCGCCGGCCCCGTGGCGTAAGGCGAGATCACGCCCATCAGGCCGAGCGAATACATGCAGAGCATGGCGAGTGTCGTGACCGGCAGGTCGGGAATACCGGATCCGACCGCGAGCACCACGGGCAGCACGGCGGCGGCATGCGAGGTGATGCTCGAGAAGAAGTAGTGGATCCAGAAGAACAGCGCGACCAGCAGGAGCATCGCGGTCGACGGCGACAGCCCGGCGAGCGGCTTTGCATATTCGGTGGCGAACCATTTGATGAAGCCGATCTCGTTGAGACCCGAGGCCAGCGTCAGCAGCGAGGTGAAGTAGAAGAACACCTCCCAGGCGCTCTTCTCCGCGACGATGTCGGCAAACTCGATCACGCCCGTCACCAGCATCAGCGAGATCACGATGAACACGACGGTGGTGGCGTTGACGAAATTCGAGCCCAGAAGCGGCACGCGGATGTCCGGGCTCGAGCCCGCGATCCACAGGAACATCGCGACCAAGATCAGCGTCAGCATGATCCATTCGTTGCGCGACATCGGGCCCATCTCCGCGAGCTCCTTCGATGCCCATTCGGAAATTTCCGGGCTGCTCTTCACCTCCGGGCGGCAGACCGCGTAGCTGAGCAGCGGGACCAGCACCATCAGGAGGAGGCCGAGCGGCGCAAAGCCCAAGAACCACTGCGCCCAGCTGACGTCGATTCCGACGGTCTTCTTGGCGATGGCCAGCGCCGCCGCATTGGGTGCGAGCGCGGTGAAAAACAACGAGCTGGTGACGGCAGTCGACGCGAACGCGGTCCACATCACGTAGGTGCCGATCTTGCCGGCGGTCGGTCCAGGCTCGGAGCCGTAGATGCGCGGGATGTTGCTGATGATGGGATAGACGATGCCGCCGCTGCGCGCGGTGTTGGACGGCGTCGCCGGCGCCAGCAAGAAGTCCGATATCGCCACCGCATAGCCGAGGCCAAGCGTGTTGCTGCCGAGCTTTTGCACCAGCACGAGCGCAATACGCCGGCCCAGCTGGCTCTTGCGATAGCCGATCGAGAACACGAAGGCGCCGACGATCAGCCACACCGTGCTCTCGGCAAAGCCCGCCAGCATCCAGCGCAGCGACTTGGTCGGGTCGGGATCGATATAACCGCCGACGCCGGCAACCGTCAGCCCGATCAGGCCGACCGCGCCCACCGGCATCGATTCCAGGATGAGCCCGGTGATGACGGCCGCGAAGACGGCAAAATAGTGCCACTGATTGACGTTGAGCCCTGCCGGCACCGGAAACAGATAGATCACCAGCCACACCGCGAGCGGCGCGATCAGCTTCCAGCGAAACCCTTTCGCCTCAGGCGCCTGCGAGCTAGTGGTCATGGGCCCTCCCCCTCGATCGTCATTGTCGTTTGCCGGCCCGTTGATCGGGCCTATTTTGTCCCAGCGCCGCGTATACGGATAGTCCGCGGCGCAATCAATGGCCCCAGCCTGTTTCTACCGCCCTCTGAACTTCGGTTTGCGTCGCGTCAGGAATGCCTCGACGCCCTCCTTGTGGTCCTCGCTGAGGCTTGCCAGGGCGAACTGGTCGACGTCCATGTGGCTGGCGAGATTATCCAGCGCGTGCGCCAGCCGGTTGACCGTGAGTTTCGTCATGGCGACGGAGAGCGGCGGCTGCGCTGCCACCTTGCGCGCAAGCTCCATCGCGGCATCGAACGCATGGCCGGGATCGACCACCTGCTCGACCAGGCCCCACGCATAGGCCTCATCCGCGCTGATGCGCTGATCGGCCAGGATCACCGCCTGCTTGGTGCGAGCCGGGCCGATCAGATGCAGCATGCGCGGAATGCTTTGCCAGCTCATGTTCATGCCGAGCCCGATCTCGGGCACGCGCAGATGGGCATCGCGTCCCATGACGCGAAAGTCGAGCGCGACGGCCAGCGCCACGCCACCGCCGACGCAAAAGCCCTCGATGGCGGCGATCGTGATCTGCTCCATCTCCTGCCAGGCGTGGGTCAGGCGCGGTCCGAGCTTGAGATGCCGCCGCAGCGTGCCGAGGTCCATCTCCTTGCGCGAGCGGCCTTCGGCATCCTTGAGGTCGAAGCCGGCGCTGAACGCGTCCGCGCTGCCTGTCAGCACCACGACGGAGGTCGCGGCGTCATCCTCAAAACTGCGCGCGGCCGCGGTGAGCTGGCGCAGCGCCTCCGGCGACAGCGCATTGATGCCATCGCCGCGGTCGAACCGCACCACCGCAATCCGCCCCTCCGGCCCGAGGCCCTTCTCGATCTTGACATAGTCAGGCAACGCAAACTCCCCTGGTCTTGGTCTTCCTGGCGCTCACAGATGCCCGGTACGCCGATGTTCGGGTTCGCTTCCATGGACCGGAAACCGGATCGTGGTGCCGATGGTGATCCAGTTGGCATTTTCGCCGGTGATGTTGCGGCCGTAGATCACATCGACGGAGAATATCTCGTTCGGTCGGTAGCGGACACCGGTCTGGAAACGCGGCTGCACGGCGCTTGCGATCTCGGAGGCGCCGGCTTGCCCGTAAGCCTCGATCGTCCATTGCAAGGTGTCGGTGAATTTCCAGTCGAAGCCGATGCCGTAGGTCAGGTAGTGGCGATCCACCGTGCGATCCCAGAGCCAGCCGCCATTGACGTTGATGCGCATGGTCTCCGACAGGCGGAAGGTCGCGGGGACGACGGCAAAGGCGGATAGCGCATCGCCGGTCGCCGCGTCGAACGATCCGCCGCCATAGGCCGACAATCCCCACCGGCCGATCCCGGTCGGGATGAAATTCGTCTTGGCTTTTGGAGCGACCGTCGTGCTCCAGTCGCCATCGCTGCGGGCCCGGATGGTCTGCAGGCTCAGCTCGATCGGCCGGAAGGGGTCGACAACACAGGAGGGATTGGCGACCGCCGAAAAATCCGTGTTGGAAGCCGTCGACATCCAGCTCTCCACCTTGCAGGAGCCGACCTCGGAAATGTCGGCGGCATCGACCGCATAGGCGCCATTCGCGGCGCGCGCATCCTGCGCCGCGAATGCGCCAAGAGCCGCGATTGCGGCGGTTATTCCGGTTCTTGCAGCCCAGCCCATGGTGTGATGTTAGCAGAGTCTTCGCCTCGACAACGCCCGGATTCTGGGACTATCTTTGCCTCATGAGCGACCATCATCATCACCACGATCACGACCATTCCGAGCTGTCGGAGACCGAGCTGCGCGTGCGCGCGCTCGAGACGATCCTGACCGAAAAAGGCTATGTCGAGCCGGCCGCGCTCGACGCCATCATCCAGGCCTATGAGACCCGGATCGGTCCCCATAACGGCGCGCGCGTCGTCGCCAAGGCCTGGAGCGATCCGGCGTTCAAGACGGCACTGCTGGAGGACGGCTCGAAGGCGATCGGCACGCTCGGCCATGTCAGCCGCGTCGGCGACCACCTCGTCGTGGTCGAGAACACGCCGCAGCGTCACAACATGGTCGTGTGCACGCTGTGCTCCTGCTACCCCTGGGAAATGCTGGGGCTGCCGCCGGTCTGGTACAAGGCCGCGCCCTATCGCTCACGCGCGGTGAAGGACCCGCGCGGCGTGCTCGCCGATTTCGGCGTGCAGGTCGCCAAGGACGTTGAAATCCGGGTGTGGGATTCGACCGCCGAAACGCGCTTTCTTGTGTTGCCGATGCGCCCCGCGGGCACAGACGGCTGGAGCGAGGAGCAGCTCGCCGAGCTGGTCACGCGCGATTCCATGATCGGCACCGGCTTTCCCAAGGCGCCCGGGGCGCCGTCATGAACGGCGTGCACGACATGGGCGGCATGGACGGCTTCGGCAAGGTCGAGCCCGAGCCGAACGAGCCGGTGTTCCACGAGGAATGGGAGTCGCGTGTTCTCGCCATGGTGCGTGCGATGGGCGCGGCCGGCGCCTTCAACATCGACACCTCGCGCTTCTATCGCGAGACGATCCCGCCGCATGTCTATCTCTCGAGCTCCTATTACAAGAAATGGTTTCTCGGGCTCGAGGAGATGCTGATCGAGAAAGGCTATCTCACCCGGGAGGAAGTCGCCGCCGGCCACGCTATGCAGCCGGCCAAGGCGCTCAAGCACGGCAAATTCGATCTCGGCCAGGTCGAGCGCATCATGGTGCGCGGCAAGTTCGCCCGTCCTGCTCCGGCGCCGGCGAAATTCAAGATCGGCGACAAGGTTCGTACGAAGAACATTCATCCCGCAACCCACACCCGCCTGCCGCGCTATGTGCGTGGCCACGTCGGAATTGTCGAGCTGAACCATGGCTGCCACGTGTTTCCGGACTCGGCGGCGATGGAGCTCGGCGAGAATCCGCAATGGCTCTACACGGTCGTGTTCGAGGGCCGCGATCTCTGGGGTGCGGATGGCGATCCAACCTCGAAAGTCTCGATCGATGCGTTCGAGCCGTATCTGGACCCAGCCTGATGAGCAGCACCGCTGCTGCTGCCGCGACGGCAGCGATCCCGAGCATTCCGCGCGATGATGACGGTCCGGTGTTCCGCGCACCCTGGGAGGCGCACGCCTTCGCGATGGCGCTGACGCTGCACGAGCGCGGCGTGTTCACCTGGCCCGAATGGGCGGCAGCCCTGGCCTCCGAGATCAAGCGCGCGCAGGCGGCCGGCGATCCCGATACGGGCGAGACCTACTATCTCCATTGGCTCGCCACGCTGGAGGGTCTCGTCGCGCGCAAGGGCGTTGCGTCTGCGGAGACGTTGCATCGCTACCGCGACGCGTGGGATCACGCGGCAGATCGCACCCCGCACGGCAAGCCGATCGAGCTGAAGGCTGAGGATTTTGCGCAATAGTCGCTTTGGGTACACCCTCACCCCAACCAACACTGTCATTCCCCGCGAAGGCGGGGAATCCAGTACGCCGCGGCCTCGCGATTATCACTATCGTCTCGGAGTACTGGATCACCCGCTTTCGCGGGTGATGACACCGAGTCTATGGCGTCACCGCCCCGCCACATACTCCCGCCACCCCTTCGCCCGCAGGCTGCAGGCCGGGCACTCGCCGCAACCGTAGCCCCAATCATGCTGCGCGCCGCGTTCGCCGAGATAGCAGGTGTGCGACTGCTCGCGGATGAGGTCCACCAGCCCGTCGCCGCCGAGGTCATGGGCGAGCCTCCACGTCGCGGCCTTGTCGATCCACATCAGCGGGGTATGCAGCTCGAATTTGCGGGCCATGCCGAGCGACAGCGCGGCCTGCATGGCGCGGATGGTGTCGTCGCGGCAATCGGGATAGCCGGAATAGTCGGTCTCGCACATGCCGCCGACGATGTGACTGATGCCGCGCCGGTAAGCCAGCGCCGCGGCGAATGTCAGGAACACCAGGTTGCGGCCGGGCACGAACGTGTTCGGCAGGCCGTCGGCGCCCATCGCAATCGCGACGTCGCGCGTCAGCGCCGTCTCGGACACGGCCGCCAGCGTCGGGATCGACAGCGTGTGGCTCTCGCCGAGCCTGGAAGCCCAATCCGCGCGCAGGCCCTTGATGCCGTCGAACAGCCGGTCGCGGCAGGCCAGCTCGATGGCGTGGCGCTGGCCGTAATCGAACCCCAGCGTCTCCACGCGCGCAAAACGATTCAGCGCCCAGGCGAGGCAGGTGGTGGAATCCTGGCCGCCGGAGAACAGCACCAGCGCGGTTTCGGATGAAAATGCGTCGCTCATGGCCCGCGCTTTAGCATTGCGCACGCGGCTCGCCAATCCGGCCCGCCAACCGGTGGAAATCACCCTGTTCCGCCGCGCTACGCTGGGAACGGGGGCTCGCTTTTGGCATAAGGCTTGAGAGCCAGGAGACTGCCCCGCAATGACCCCTTCCCGCGACATTTCCCGCCTGATCGAGATCATGGCGGCGCTGCGCACGCCGGTGACCGGCTGCCCCTGGGACCTCGAGCAGAATTTTGCGACCATCGCGCCCTATACGATTGAGGAAGCCTATGAGGTAGTCGAGGCCATCAGCCGCGGCGATCTCGACGATCTCTGCGAGGAGCTCGGCGACCTGCTGCTCCAGGTCGTCTTCCACGCCCAGATGGCGTCGGAGCAGAACGCCTTTGCTTTTGGCGATGTCGTCGAGGCCATCACGCGAAAAATGATCCGGCGCCATCCTCACGTTTTCGCCGACAAGGACGGCAACCTCGCCTCCTCCCACGTCAAGGAAGTCTGGGATCGCATCAAGGCCGAGGAGAAAGCCGAGCGCGCCGCGCGCCGGCCGCCGGAACAAATGCCGCCGCACAAATCATTGCTCTCGGGCGTCAAGGCCGGCCAGCCCGCCCTGACGCGCGCCATGGAGCTGCAGCGCAAGGCCTCCACCGTCGGCTTCGACTGGAACGATCCGCGCGCGGTGCTGGCAAAAATCCGCGAGGAAGCCGATGAGATCGAGGCAGCACTCGACCGCAACGACAGCGAGGGCCTGGCGGAAGAGACCGGCGACCTGATGTTCGCGCTGGTCAATCTCGCCCGCCATGTCGATGCAGATCCGGAAGCCGCGCTCCGCGCGACCAACGCGAAGTTCGAGCGGCGTTTTGCCTATATCGAGCGGGCGCTGGAGGCGCAGGGGCGGACGCTGGAGCAGGCATCGCTCGCGGAGATGGACGCGCTGTGGAATGAGGCGAAAGGTGAGGCGAAAAGCGCTGCGCCGGCGGAGAAAAGCAACCAAGCCCGCTCCTAGCTCGAGCGTCGTCCTGGCGAAAGCCAGGACCCATTACCCCGAATGCACATTGTTGAACCACGCTGGAGCTACCAGCGTGCCAATTCCAGCCGCTTGTGGTTATGGGTCCCGGATCTGCGCTTACGCTTGTCCGGGACGACAGCGTTGCTTGAGGCAGCAGTTAGCTCAACTCACTGGCGGGCGACGGCGTCTACGCGGACAGTCGCGGCACGGCGTCGAACCTGTTCACCACGATATCCCGCTTGGTCTCGTCCACCCGTACCGTCATGTCGAAGCGGCCGTCGTGCAGCTCTTTCGCCAGCACCTCGGAATTCCGATGCAGCCAGCTGATGCCGGCGCCGTCGGAGGCATCGATCGAGAGATCGAGCGTGATGCGCTTGGCCGCCAAGCGCTCCTCGATTGCGGCGAGCAGTGCGTCGACCCCCTCGCCCGACACAGCGGACACCAGCATCGCCGGATGATCCTCCGGCCTGCGCGCGGCGATGTTCAAAAGTTCTTCGCGCTGTTCGGGACCATAACGGTCGATCTTGTTCCAGACCTCGATGATGCGGCCTGAATCATCGGGATTGATGCCGAGCTGGCGCAGCACGGCGTCGACGTCGCTCTGCTGCGCCTCGGCGTCGTCGTGCGAGATGTCGCGCACGTGCAGGATGACGTCGGCTTCCAGCACCTCCTCCAGCGTGGCGCGGAAGGCGGCGACGAGCTGCGTCGGCAAATTGGAGATGAAACCGACGGTGTCCGACAGCATCGCCTTGCCGCCATGCGGCAGGGTGAGCGCGCGCAGGGTCGGATCGAGCGTGGCGAACAGCATGTCGGCGGCCTGCACGTCGGCGCGGGTCAGGCGGTTGAACAGCGTCGACTTGCCGGCGTTGGTGTAGCCGACCAGTGCGACCACGCGATACGGGACGCGCTGGCGGCCTGCGCGATGCAGGCGGCGTGTAGCCTGCACCTTCTTCAGTTCGCCCTCGAGCTTGGAGATGCGCTCCTGGATCAGGCGGCGGTCGGCTTCGATCTGGGTCTCGCCGGGACCGCCCATGAATCCAAAGCCGCCGCGCTGGCGTTCGAGATGGGTCCATGAGCGCACCAGGCGCGAACGTTGGTAGTTGAGATGCGCGAGCTCGACCTGGAGCGAGCCTTCCTTGGTCTTGGCGCGGCGGCCGAAGATTTCCAGGATGAGGCCGGTGCGGTCGAGCACCTTTGCCTGCAGCTCCTTCTCGAGATTGCGCTGCTGGATCGGCGCAAGCGCGCAATCCATCACCACGAGCTCGACGTCCAGGCCCTTGGCGAGCGCGGCGATCTCCTCGACCTTGCCCTTGCCGATATAGGTCGTGGGGCGGATCTGGCTGATCGGCGCGATGATTGCGTCGGCAACGACGAGATCAATCGCGCGTGCGAGGCCGGCGGCTTCGTCGAGCCGGGCTTCCGCGTCACGCAGGACATGAGCTTCCGATTGCGCGTCGGCATTGCCTGCGCGCACCCGCAAATAGGGACCGATGACAAGCACCCGCCCCGTCTGCTTATCCCCTGCCGACCGCGGACGGTCGACATCCCCGTCGAAATTCCGGGGTTCCAATCAGATCACTCTCAAGCCGGCTGGTCCTCGCCGCCTTCGAACAACTGGATCGGAGCGCCCGGCATGATGGTCGAGATCGCATGCTTGTAGACGAGCTGCGAGTGACCGTCGCGCCGAAGCAGCAAACAGAAATTGTCGAACCAGGTCACGATGCCCTGGAGCTTCACTCCGTTGACCAGAAAGATCGTCAGTGGCGTTTTGGTTTTGCGAACGTGATTAAGGAAGGTGTCCTGCAGGTTTTGTGCGCGGTCTGCCGCCATTGTTTTTTTCTCGCTTTGAGTTTCTTTTTATTGCGCCGGTTGCGGCCCTCTTTTGAAAATTCGGGGTCCTCGTCCGGTTGCCGTCCCTCATGAGATCCCCCTCGGAGGGACAGCGGTTCAATTAGAGGACAGGTAGGCTTATTAGGCAAGCCGCTTCACGCGGCAGCCCATGCCGTATTGCCCCGAAAAACTAGGGAAATCGATGATTTTCCTCGCCTATTCGAACGACGTCGCAGCGTTAGCCGACGCCGAGCGCCTTCAACTTCCGGTGCAGTGCCGAGCGTTCCATGCCAACAAACTCGGCCGTGCGAGAAATATTTCCTGAGAAACGGCTGATCTGTGCAATCAAATAGTCGCGCTCGAACACTTCGCGCGCTTCGCGCAGCGGCAGGCCCATGATGTGCTCGCCATTGTTGCTGGTCGGCATCGCCGGCACCATGGAGCCGACGTCCTGCGGCAGCATGTCGGCCGTGATGATGACCTCCGGCCCGCCCGCGGCCAGAATCATGACTCTCTCAACGTTGTTGCGGAGCTGGCGCACATTGCCCGGCCAGACATGCGACTGCAGCACCGCCATCGCGTCCTGCCCGATCTGCCGCTTGGGCAGGCCGCTGCCCGCGGAGATCTGCTCCATGAAATAGTCGATCAATTCCGGAATGTCCTCACGCCGCTCCGACAGCGCGGGCACGCGGATCGGCACCACCGAGAGCCGATGATAGAGGTCCTCGCGGAAATGGCCGGCCGCGATCTCCTCTTCGAGGTTGCGCGCGGTGGAGGAAATGATGCGGACGTCGACCTGCACCTTGCCGTTGCCGCCGACGCGCTGGAACGACTGCTCGACCAGCACGCGCAAGATCTTGTTCTGGGTCTCGCGCGGCATGTCCGCGATCTCGTCGATGAACAGCGTGCCGCCGTGGGCCTCTTCGAGCGCGCCGGGCTTGCGCGCGTGCTCGCCGTTGGACTGCTCGATGCCGAACAGCTCGTGCTCCATCCGCTCGGGCGTGATCGCAGCGGCGTTGATGACGACGAAGGGGCCGTCGGCGCGGCCCGAGGCCGTGTGCAACGTGCGGGCGGTCAATTCCTTGCCGGCGCCGGCGGGGCCAACGATCAGGATGCGGCTGTTGGCCTTGGCCGCACGCTCGATGGTCTGGCGCAGCTGGTTCATGCTGGGCGAGCGGCCGACCAGCGAGCTTGCGCTCGGCGCGAGCTGCTTCAGCTCCTTGACCTCGCGCTTGAGCCGCGAGTTCTCAAGTGCACGGTTGGCGACCAGGATCAGCCGGTCGGTCTTGAACGGCTTCTCGATGAAGTCGTAGGCGCCACGCTTGATCGCGGCGACCGCGGTCTCGATGTTGCCGTGGCCGGAAATCATCACGACCGGCAGATCGGGGTTGTCCTTCTTGACCTGCTCCAAGAGCTGCAAGCCGTCGAGCTTAGAGCCCTGCAGCCAGATGTCGAGGAACACCAGATGCGGCCTGCGGTTGGCGATCTCGGCGAGCGCCGTATCGCTGTCGCGCGCGGTCCGGGTCACGAAGCCCTCGTCTTCGAGGATGCCCGCAACGAGATCCCGAATATCGGCCTCATCATCGACAATCAGAATTTCACTTGCCATGTGTCGCCTGTTTTCTCAGCTGCCTGTTGAGGCTTCGATCTTCGTTGAATCATTGGTCTTTTCAGCCGGCTCTTTGGTTTCGGCGGCCGCCTGTTTTGTTTCCGGATCCTTGACGGATTGCGTGGCCGTTTCGCCGATGTCCGGCTTGGCCGTTGCCTCGGCTGCCGGTTCGGCCCCCTCGCTTTTCGCGGGAGCGCCGGAGATCGCAAAACGCATCCGCATCCAGGCGCCACGCTGGCCCTCGCGGAAATCCGAGGCATCCTTCAGTTCGATGCGCCCGCCATGGTCTTCCAGCACGCGCCCGACGATCGCGAGCCCAAGGCCGGTGCCCTTGGCGCGTGTCGTCACATAGGGCTCGAGCAGGCGCGAGCGCGCAACCTTGGGCAGGCCGATACCGTTGTCGACGACGTCGATTAGAACGTCCTCGCCCTCGCGCGAGACCACGACGTCGATCCGGCCTTTGCCGAGCTCCTCCAGGGGGACCTGCTCGATCGCCTCGGTGGCGTTCTTGACAATGTTGGTGACCGCCTGCGAGATCAGCCGCCGGTCGAACTGGGCGCGCAGCGGATCTTCCTTGAACTCGGCCTCGATATCGATCTCGGGGTGGGCGACCTTCATCAGGAAGACCGCCTGCCGCACTGCGTCGGCGACGTCCTCACCCTCCATCACCGGCTTCGGCATCCGCGCAAAGCGCGAGAACTCGTCGACCATGCGACGGATATCGTCGACCTGACGCACGATGGTATCGGTGCACTGTTCGAAGATCTGCTTGTCCTTGCCCTCGGTGATGTCCTTGCCGAATTTGCGGCGAATGCGCTCGGCGGAGAGCTGGATCGGGGTCAGCGGGTTCTTGATCTCATGCGCGATGCGGCGCGCGACGTCGCCCCAGGCCGAGGTGCGTTGCGCCGAGACCAGCTCGGTGATGTCGTCGAGCGTGATGATGTAGCTGTCGTGCGGCTGGCTGGTCTTCTCGGCGCTGACGCGAACCGACAGATTGCGTTCCTGCCCGTCCCGCGTGATCGTGATCTGCCCCTGCACCAGGCGCTGGGTCCCTTCCCGCGCGCTCTTCATCATCTCTTCGAGCTCGGGCAGCACGTCGGAGAGCGGATGGCCGAGCGTCTCGGCTTCGGAGTGCCCGATCAGCTTTTCGGCGGAACGGTTGAGAATGCCGACGCTGCTTGAATTATCCACGCCGATGATGCCGGCGCTCGCGGACGACAGCACCGCCTCGATGAAGCGGCGGCGGCTGTCGATGAGGTCGCTGGCGTTGACGAGCTCGTCGCGCTGGCTGCGCAACTCCTCCGTCATCTTGTTGAAGGTCTCACCCAGCTGGGCGAGGTCGCCTTCCGACTGGTGCACCGGCACTTTCACGTGGAGATCGCCCGTCGACACCGTCTGGGCTGCGTTCATCAGCCGCCGGATCGGCGAGACCAGCGAGTTGGCGAAGTTGAGGCCGATCAGCACCGAGGCCATCAGGATGGTCAGCGCGATCACCGCGAACATCAGCGCGAACGCGACCTGGATGCCGAGCCGGCGCGACTCGATCTGGGCGTATTCGGCGACGCTGACCTCGGTCTGCTTGAGCTGGTTGACGACATTCGGATCGAGCGGCCGCGCGACGTAGAGGAAAGTGTCGCTGAAGGCGCGCAAGCGGACCACCGCGGCGACGAAGCTCGCATCGGGCAGCACCGCGATTTCGGGCTCGGATTCGTTGACGTTGCTGAGGAAGTCCGGTGCCGGCGGCGAATAGGCCAGCCGCATGCCGGTGTCGGCGGATTCGAGAATGTTGGTGTTCTTGTCGATGATCATCGCGCCCGGCAGGTTGCGCGAGGCGGCGCTGGAGGTCAGCAATTCGCGAAACGAGCGGCGATCCTGGTCGTAGAGCGGCCGGGCGTGGGCGATGTCGTTGGCCATGCCGAGAATGTCGCCCCGGATCAGCTGAGCGTGGTCCTGCATGTAGGCGCGCGCGATCGTCAGCGAATTCTGGATCACCTCCTTGGTCGGGCCGGAGAACAGGCGGTCGAGGCCGCGCTCGATGGTGACGTTGGCGACGACGGCGACCAGCACCGCCGGCAGCACCGCCACGATCGAGAACAGGCTGACGATCTGGACATGGAGGCGCGCCGCCGCCCTACCCCGCCGTCGCGCCAGGATCAGCTGCCAGAGTTCGCGGATGATGATGCCGACCAGCAGCAGGATCGTGGCCGCATTGATCAGATAGAACGAGCGGACAACCGCAGGGGTCGGTTCGATCGACGTGAGGCCGGTCAGGACCAGGAACGTCAGGCAGGCCGACAGCAGGGCCAACGCCACGGCGAACGGCGCCAGCCAGCGTCGCGCCGACCAACGCCGGGGCTCTTCCGCTGGGGCCGTGTCAAAGGATGCGGCCGAGGTGTCTGCGCTGGTCATTCCGGCAATGGGTGCTGAAAACGGGGTCCGCGGCGGGCGGATACTGATGTATTCGTACCACATTGTTGCCGAATTGCGACAATTCCGCGGCGCCCACGCCGCGACTGACCCGCGCATCCACAGCGACATGCCGGAGGGCGGGAACGCATCCCGGCCCCAGCGGCTTGACGGGGATGCACAGGTTCTTTCTCGCAATGATGGTGTCGGCCGTGCTGCTGCTGATCGTGGCGGCCGACCTGCTGGTCAATGGTGTCGGGGTGCAGGAGCCCAATGCGAACGTCGCCAGCGCGATACAGGTATCAGGCCGATTTGTCAGATAGGTGTGAGGCCGCGTCCCGCGGCTGAATGACCATTTGAATGTTCCGGCGGAACATTTCAGTCCGATCGGGACTTCTGCTCACCGCGTCAGCCACAACGGCCAGCGCGATCCGGACAGGCTCAGCTCCGCTTGGTAGGGGGAGCTGAGCCACCGTCCGTTGCGGAAAGGCTAGCCCCCGCTCCGATACACCTGGATATCGAGATCCCGAATCTTCTTCCGCAGCGTGTTGCGGTTGAGGCCGAGCAGATCGGCGGCACGGATCTGGTTGCCGCGGGTCGCCGCGAGCGCGGCCGTCAGCAGCGGCACCTCGATCTCTTTCAAGATGCGGTGATAGAGGCCCGGCGGCGGCACGCCGTTCGGGAAGCCCTGGAAGTGCGAGGAGAGATACGCTTCCACGGCGCCGCCGAGATTGTCGACGCCATGCTGGACTGCGGCACCCGGGCTGACCGTGGGTGGCGCCAGCTCGCCGTCGATGACGGAGCCGGTGATCACATCCTGCGGATAGAGCGCCGCGAGGCGGCGGGCGAGGTTCTCGAGCTCGCGCACATTGCCCGGCCAGCGGTGCTGCTTCATCCGCTCCAGCGCCAGCGTGTCGAGCTTTTTCGGCGGCAGTCCGTCCTTCTCGGCCAGCGCGAAGAAATGACGGATCAGATCCGGAAGATCCTCGATGCGCTCGCGCAAAGGCGGCAGCCGCAGCGGCACGACGTTGAGGCGGAAGAACAGATCTTCGCGGAACAGGCCCTGCTGGATCAGGACTCGCAGATCCTTGTTGGAAGCCGCGACGATGCGCACGTCGGTCTTGATCGGAGTGCGGCCGCCGACCGTGGTGTATTCGCCCTGCTGAAGCACGCGCAGCAGGCGGGTCTGCGCCTCCATCGGCATGTCGCCGATCTCATCCAGGAACAGCGTGCCGCCCTCGGCCTGCTCGAACCGGCCGGAGGCGCGGGTGTTGGCGCCGGTGAAGGCACCGCGCTCATGGCCGAACAGTTCGGACTCGATCAAGTCACGCGGGATCGCCGCCATGTTGACCGCGACGAACGGGCCGTTGCGGCGCTTGCCGTAATCGTGCAACGCGCGCGCCACCAGCTCCTTGCCGGTACCGGACTCGCCCGTGATCATCACGGTGAGGTCGGTCTGCATCAACCGCGCCAGCACGCGATAGATTTCCTGCATCGCCGGCGAGCGGCCGACCAGCGGGATCGCCTCCATCTCGGCGTCGTCGTTCGGCGTCGCGACCCGCTCCTTGGGCTCGGCCAGCGCACGGCCGACGATGGCGATCAGCTCCTTCAGGTCGAAGGGCTTCGGCAGATATTCATAGGCGCCGCGCTCGGAGGCCCGGATCGCCGTCATGAAGGTATTTTGCGCGCTCATGACGATGACCGGCAAATTCGGCCGCATCTTCTTGATCCGCGGCAGCAGGTCGAACGCGTTCTCGTCGGGCATCACCACGTCGGTGATGACGAGATCGCCCTCCCCCTGGCTGACCCAGCGCCACAGCGTCGCGGCATTGCCGGTCAGCCGCACTTCGTAGCCGGCGCGGGATAGTGCCTGATTGAGAACGGTGCGGATGGCGGTGTCGTCATCAGCAACGAGAATGCTACCTGCGGGCATCGTTAATCCTCATTTTGCCCCCTGTGACGCAGACGACGACTTCCCGGCAGAGCCGTCGCGACTGCTTTGATCGGCATGTTTCACCGATGTGGAATACATCGGCATCAGCACGCGGAAGGTGGTCTTCCGCGGCTGAGATTCGCATTCGATGATGCCCCCGTGGTCCCCGATGATCTTTGCGACCAGCGCGAGGCCCAGACCCGAGCCGGTCTGCTTGGTGGTGACGAAGGGATCGAACAGATTTGGCAGGAGATCGTCCGGCACGCCTGGTCCGTTGTCCTTCACGCAGAATTCGAGCGGCAGGGATACACGGGATTTTTGACCGGGGACTGACAGGCGCACGCCGGGACGAAACGCGGTGGTGAGCTGGATTTCGCCGTCGGGAACGTCGATCAGCGCTTCGGCGGCGTTCTTCACGAGGTTGAGGAACACCTGGATGAGCTGGTCCTGGTTCGCCAGCACCGGCGGCAGCGAGGGATCGTAGTCCTCGACGAAGCGGATGTTGCGGGCAAAGCCGGACTGCGCCAGCCGTTTGACGTGATCGAGCACCGAATGGATGTTGACGGGGCCGCGCACCACGGGGCGCTCGTCGCCGAACACCTCCATGCGGTCGACCAGAGTCACGATGCGGTCGGCCTCGTCGCAGATCAGCCGCGTCAGCATGCGGTCTTCCGAGGAGGCCTGCTGCTCCAGGAGCTGCGCCGCGCCGCGGATGCCGGAGAGCGGGTTCTTGATTTCATGCGCCAGCATCGCGGCGAGCGCGATCACCGAGCGCGCGGCGCTGCGATGGGTGAGCTGGCGGTCCATCTTGTCGGCGATGGAGCGCTCCTGGAGCATCACCACGATGTGGCCGGGCCGTTCCGTGACGGGGGCAACGTGCAGATCGACCTGGCGGTCTCCGCCCATGCGTGGCGTGCCCAGATCGACCTTGTATTCGTTGACCGGTGCGTTCGACGAACGCACCTGGTCAATCAGCGCCAGCAAGGGGCTGCCGAACGGCACCAGCTCTTTCAGCGACTGCCGCTTCAAGAACTGCGTCGAGATATCGAAGAAGGCTTCGGTTGCGATGTTGGCGGCGACGATCTTGCCGTCCGGCCCGATCATCAGCGTCGGATTGGGCAGTGCGTCCAGGATGGCATCGCTGTCGGACGGAAACGGCCGACGATGTTCAGCGGCTGAGCTCATGCAGCGGCGCTCCATGCGAAGTCGTCGAAGGCATCTTGCAGTGACCGGTGGACAAGGCGCGGATCCTCCGAGGTGAGGATTTTCTGGCGCCAGGATTTCAGCTTCTCGGCCGGCGCACGGCTCACATCGGCCGCGACGTCGAGGGCCCAGCCGAGATGTTTTCGTGCGTGCCGCAGACCGACGCGCAGGCCGTAGAGCGCGCAGACGCCTTCATAGAGCGTGCGGACATAATGCAGCTGCGTCTCGAGCGACGGCGTGGCTTCCGCCGCCCCGCCCTTCAGGCGCCGGCCGATCTCACCGGGCAGCCAGGGCTGTCCCTGCGCACCGCGGCCGATCATCACGGCATCGGCGCCGGAGGCCTCTAACGCCGCGAGCGCCTTCTCGTAAGTCGTGATATCGCCATTGACGACGAGCGGAATGGAGATGGCGTCGCGCACGGCGCGGATCCCGTCCCAATCGGCCTCGCCCTTGTAGAATTGGCAGCGGGTGCGGCCGTGCACGGTGACGAGCTTGACGCCTGATGCCTGTGCGCGCCGCGCCAGTTCCGGTGCGTTGCGGGTGCGGTCGTCCCAGCCGAGCCGCATCTTCAACGTCACGGGCACCTTCACCGCCGCGATCGTCGCTTCGATCAGGCTCACGGCGTGGTCGAGGTCGCGCATCAAGGCGGAACCGGACTGGCCGCCGGTGACGTGACGGGCCGGACAGCCCATGTTGATGTCGATGATATCTGCGCCTTCGGCTTCAGCGATCCGGGCGCCCTCTGCCATCCAGTGCGTCTCACAGCCGGCGAGCTGGACCACGTGCGGACCAATACCCGTGGCTTCGCAGCGCAACCGGGACATATGATGGCCATTGGCGAGTTCGTCGCTGGCCGTCATTTCGGAGACGACGAGACCGGCGCCGAGCTCCGCGGCCAGCCGGCGGACGGGCGAGTCAGTCACCCCCGACATCGGCGCCAGGAAGACCGGGGTGGCGACATCAATATCGCCTATCTTCAATGGCTTAAAGCCAGATACTGCCGAGCCGGTCACAGGGGTCTCGTTGCGTTGGCAGCGCCTCATCGCGCCTGCCATGACCTATCTTGCGCACAATTCTTGTGCAGTCAAGCGTCATGCCTACAGTTTAGACAGTTCTGCCGATCTTTCAAGTGCAGTGCAGCAAAATGCTGTTTCCCACAATCCGGGGAAACCCCCTTTTTTTGCGGGCCTGCCGTGCTAGAGGCATGCGGCAATCACCCCACCCCCGACTCTCTTCATCATCAAATGAGTATTTGAGTCCTATGGCGAAATCACAGCGCACGGCGGTCGTTCTCGTCGCGGCCGGACGCGGCCTGCGCGCAGGCGCCGGTGGCCCCAAGCAATATCGCGAGATCGGCGGCGTACCGGTGATCTATCGCGCCATGGAGGCCTTCAGCCGTCATGCGGACGTGTTCGCGGTTCAACCGGTCGTGAACCCCGACGACAGCGCCATGTTCACGGCAGCGGTCGCAGGGCTCAGCCACGAGGCGCCGGTCAATGGCGGCGCGACCCGGCAAGCCTCGGTGCTCGCCGGGCTCGAAGCGCTCGCCAGGCACAAGCCCGACATCGTCCTGATCCATGACGCCGCGCGCCCTTTCGTTTCGGAAGGCGTGATCACCCGCGCGATCGATGCGGCCAGCCGCACCGGCGCCGCGATCCCCGTCGTTCCCGTCACCGACACCATCAAGGTCACCGGCGAGAACGGCAATGTCGAGGACACGCCGGACCGGGCGCGGTTGCGGATCGCACAGACGCCGCAATCCTTTCGCTTCGACGTCATCCTCGAAGCGCATCGTCGCGCGGCCAAGGACGGGCGCAGCGATTTCACCGACGATGCCGCGATTGCCGAATGGGCGGGATTGACGGTTGCAACCTTTGAAGGCGATGTTGCCAATATGAAGCTCACCACTCCCGAGGATTTCGTGCGCGAGGAAGCGCGGTTGGCCAGCCTGCTCGGCGACATCAGGACCGGCACGGGCTATGACGTGCACGCCTTCGGCGAGGGCGACCATCTCATGATTTGCGGCGTGCGCGTGCCGCACACCAGAGGCTTCCTGGCCCATTCCGACGGCGATGTCGGCCTGCATGCGCTGGTCGACGCCATCCTCGGCGCGCTCGCTGACGGCGACATCGGATCGCACTTTCCGCCCAGCGACGCGAAGTGGAAAGGCGCCTCCTCCGACCAGTTTTTGCAATACGCCATCGAGCGCGTCACCCAGCGCGGCGGCCGCATCTCCAATCTCGAGGTCACCATGATCTGCGAGCGGCCGAAGATCGGTCCCTTGCGCGACACCATGCGCGCGCGCATCGCCGAGATTTCCGGCGTCGACATCTCCCGCGTCGCGGTCAAGGCGACCACCAGCGAGCGGCTCGGCTTCACCGGTCGCGAGGAAGGCATCGCGGCCACCGCGAGCGCCACCATCCGTCTGCCCTGGAGTGTCTAGGCCATGGCTGGCAGCGACGCACGCGCCCTCTCCCGCTCGCTGCTCGATCTGTGCCGGATGCGCAAGCTGACGATCGCGACCGCGGAGTCCTGCACCGGCGGTCTCGTCGCGGGCGCGCTGACCGACATCCCCGGTTCGTCAGACGTCATCGATCGCGGCTTCGTCACCTATTCCAACGATGCCAAGCGCGCCATGCTCGGGGTCGAGGCCGGCACGCTTGCGAATTTCGGCGCCGTCAGCAAGGAGACCGCAACAGCTATGGCGGTCGGTGCGCTGGAGCGTGCCGGCGTCGATCTTGCGGTCGCCATCACCGGCATTGCCGGCCCTGGCGGTGCCACGCCTGGCAAGCCGGTTGGCCTCGTCCACTTCGCCGCCGCCGCGCGCGACGGACGCATCGTTCACCGCGAGCATCGCTTTGGCGCGATCGGCCGTTCCGCCGTGCGCCAGCGCTCGGTGGTCGAGGCGCTGCGCATGCTGATGGATCTCGCCCGCGGCCCAGTCCAGGCCAAGCCGCGCCGTGAAGCCGCGGTAACCCGCCTGCGCCCCCGCGTGACACGCTCGCCGCGCCGGCACGCCGTCAAACGCAGGACTCCGCGCTCGCCGCGGGGGTGACTCCCGTAGCCCGGATGGAGCGAAGCGCAATCCGGGATTCGTTCCGCGGATACGGCGTCCCGGATTACGCTTCGCTCCATCCGGGCTTCAATCCCTTGCGTTGCCCGACGGGCAAAACACCCAAACGACGGGTCAATCCGCTCGCGCAAAAATATTCCGCTTTACCGAAATTCGGCTTTGGCGTATTCCTTCGCCACCTCGTCCCTGTCAGAGGGGCGTATCGCGATCGTCACGAACGCGGGGTGAGCTGCGGTGGACGCTAGTCACATCGGCGCGAAGGGCCTCGCAGGGCGGCAAAACTGTGAGCGAAGGCGTCGCGCACACGACCGGTGCTATTAGCGTACGGCAAAACCGTGTCGTTCTGACGCCCGGGGTCTGTGC
>NZ_VSST01000059.1 GCF_019402665.1 Bradyrhizobium canariense | reverse complement strand
CTATGTCTCCGGTCTAAACAACAAGCCGGGCGATGACACGGAGTGTGTGGCAAACTCCGTCGGCGTCCGTCCCGTCACCTGACGGAACGCGGCCGAAAACGCCGGCACGCTGGCATAGCCGAGCTGGGTCGCGAGCTGCTTCACCGATACATTGGCATCCGTCGACAGCCGCTGGATCGCCGCCGCGATTCTTGCGCGCTGGCACCAGCTCTTGAAGCTCAGCTGCGTCTCTGTCGAAAACAGCCGCGACAGCGTGCGCGCGGAGGTTCCGACCTCGCGCGCCAGCGCGTCGATGTCGTGCAGGCCGGTGGGATCGTCGAGTACGATCATGGCCGCGCGCCGGCAGCGCGGCTCGTGTGGCAGCGGCACGAAGGTCGCGGAATCCTCAGCCTGGACCAGCTCCAGCATCACCAGGCGAACCAGCAGATCGGTCCGCTCCTCGGTATTGTGGGCGTCGAACAGCGCGAGGATCGCCTGGTTCAGCAGCGGCGACACCCGCACCACGAATTCCCTGGTCAGTCCCTCATGGCACTGCTCGCGCTTCAGCCAGGCGAGGTCGAAATACAGCGTGCGCATCTCGATGTCGGCGAGCAGATCGATGGCGTGCTGGAGCCCGGCGGGGACCCAGACCGCGCGGTCCGGCGGCACCAGCCAGCGCCCCCCGGGCGTCGTCACCTGCATGGTGCCCCTGGCGGCATAGATCAGCTGTGCCTCGCGGTGCATATGCGGATCGATCCGCATGCCCTTGGGGTAGTCGCGCGCGACCAGATGCACGCCCGCGGGCGAGCGATGATTGCTCCGGACCGCCCGGAGGATTGGCGTCTCGACGACAGTCATTGGCGGCATCCCGTCACTCGCCCGACATATAACTCATTTCGGAGCAGGAGAGGATTCGGAATGAACAGCCCCGGCCGGGTGATCAGTTTCGTCAACGCGGGCCATTTCATCGACCATTACGCGATGCTGATTTTCGCCGCCGCGGTGATCATCATGGGACCGGCGCTCGGTATGGCCTATTCGGAACTCTTGCCTTATGCGACGCCGGGCTTCGTCGCCTTTGGCGCGGGCTCGCTGCTCACCGGCTGGCTCGGGGACCGCTGGAGCCGCCGCCACATGATGCTGATCTTCTTCGTCGGCATCGGCGCCTCCATGATCTCGGTCGGGTTCGTGCAGACGCAGGCGCAGCTCGGCGCGGCGCTGTTCGCGATCGGCATTTTTGCCTCGATTTATCATCCCGTCGGCACCGCAATGATCGTCTCCTACGCCGACAGGCTCGGCCGCGAGATGGGCATCAACGGCGTCTGGGGCAATCTCGGCGTCGCATCGTCGGCGCTGGTCACCGGCGTAATCGGCCAATATCTCGGCTGGCGCTTCGCCTTCATCGTACCCGGCATCGTCACCATCCTGATCGGCATCGCCTTTGCGATGATGGTCGTGCACGAGGACCGCAAGGGCTCGAAGCAGGCGGCAGCGCAGGCGCGGGTCGCCAAGCAGGACATGTGGCGCGTGATCCTGTCGCTGCTGATCGTGGTGATCGCGATCTCCACCACGTTCAATGCCGTCACCGTGGCGCTGCCAAAGCTGTTCGCGGAGCGGCTCGCCGATCTCACCAAAAGCCCGGCGCTGCTTGGTGTTATTGCCGCCTGCGTCTACGTGTTCGGCGCGATGACGCAATACACGATCGGCCGGCTGCTCGACCGCTATTCGCTGAAGACGGTGGCGCTGCCGCTGTCCTTCATGCTGGCGCCGTTCCTGTATCTGGCCGCGAGCCTGTCCAATTTGCCGCTGATCCTGGTCTCGATCGGCATCGTCATGGGCGCGTTCGGGCAGGTCACGGTCAACGACGCCATGGTCGGCAAATACACCAGCGAGGAATGGCGCTCGCGCGCCTATGCCGTGCGCTACTTCATCGGCTTCACCGCGGCCGGCGCCTCGGTCGGCCTGGTCGCCTGGCTCTACGAGCAGGGCGGCTTCGTCACCATGCTGCATGCCTTCGCCGCACTCTGCCTGCTCGCGATCGCAGCCGCGATCATTCTGCCGCGCGAGATCAGGACACCGCACGCGGTGTGAGGGATCGGCATGAGGCGCGCGGCTGCCTCAACGTCGTCATTGCGAGCGCAGCGAAGCAATCCAGAATCTTTCCGCGGCGGCAGTCTGGATTGCTTCGCTGCGCTCGCAATGACGGGGGATGAGGAGGCACCCTGCGCAGACCACTCATGATGCCATCATGCCAGTGTTTTGCCCGACGGCGCAAGCAGTTTCGGCAAAGACGAAATTTGAGTTTCGCAGAGACAAAATTTTTCTTCAGTCTTTTCAACCTCATCCCTACTGTGCATGGGGTTGTTTTCGCGTTTTTTGGTGTTGTCCCCTTACCCGGCCGCGAACTCAAGGAACTCCGGTTGCCTGCCGCGGGTTCTATCCCCGTCATCCCGGCACCTCGCCGGGGCAGATGAAGGGGGAAAATTCCTGCATGCAGTGGAGCCTGCTCCGACCGGTCGGCCTTGTCCCCGCGGCGCTTGTCCTCACCACAATTGCGGCCAGTGCCGAGGGCGGCAAATCGGCCGGTCCGTCCGAATTCCTGCTGGTGGCGCAGATCGTGCTGTTGATCGCGGTCGGCCGCGGCCTCGGCGAGATCATGCAGCGCCTCGGCCAACCCTCGGTGATCGGCGAATTGCTCGCCGGCATCCTGCTCGGTCCCTCGCTGTTCGGTTGGGTCTGGCCCGACGCGCAGCACGCGATCTTCCCCAAGACGCCCGAGCAGAAAGCGATGATCGACGGCATCGCGCAGTTCGGCATGCTGCTGCTGCTGCTGCTGACCGGCATGGAAACCGACCTCAAGCTGGTCAGGAAGGTCGGCAAGGCCGCGATCGCGATCTCGATCGCCGGCATCCTCGTGCCCTTCGCCTGCGGCTTCGCGCTCGGCGAGTTCCTGCCGGACACGCTGTTGCCGAATCCGCAAGCCCGCCTGGTTGCGTCGCTGTTCATGGGCACGGCGCTGTCGATCTCCTCGGTGAAGATCGTCGCAGTGGTCGTCCGCGAGATGAACTTCATGCGCCGCAATGTCGGCCAGATCATCGTCGCCACCGCCGTCATCGACGACACCATCGGCTGGATCATCATCGCGGTCATCTTCAGCCTGGCCTCGCAGGGGGCGTTGGATATCGCCTCGGTGGCGAAAGCCGTGCTGGGCACGCTCGCCTTCCTCGCCATCAGCTTCACCATCGGCCGCCGCCTCGCGTTCCAGCTCATCCGCTGGGCCAACGACAATCTCGTCAGCACCGCGCCGGTCATCACGGTGATCCTGCTGATGATGTGCGCCATGGCGCTGATCACGCATCTGATCGGCGTTCACACCGTGCTCGGCGCCTTTGTCGCCGGCATTCTGGTCGGCGAGTCCCCGATCCTGACGCGGCAGATCGACGAGCGCCTGCGCGGGTTGATATCCAGCTTCTTCATGCCGGTGTTCTTCGGTCTGGCCGGCTTGAGCGCCGACCTCACGGTGCTGCGCGATCCCCATCTGCTGATGCTCACCGGCCTGCTGGTCGTGATCGCCAGTGTCGGCAAGTTCGGCGGCGCCTTCGTCGGCGGAACCGTGGGCGGGCTGAACACACGGGAGTCGCTGGCGCTCGCAAGCGGGATGAACGCGCGCGGCTCGACCGAGGTGATCATCGCCACCATCGGTCTTTCGATCGGCGTGCTCAGCCAGAACCTGTTCACGATGATCGTGACCATGGCGATCGTGACCACGATGGCGATGCCGCCGATGCTGCGTGCGGCGCTGGCGAAGCTGCCGATGAACGAGGAGGAGCAAGAGCGCCTGGAGCGCGAAGAGTTCGAGAAGCGCGGCTTCGTCGCCAATCTCGAACGTCCCTTGCTGGCAGTAGACGAAAGTGTCAACGCCACCTTCGCCGCCCACATTGCCGGCCTGATCGCCGGCATGCGCGGTCTGCCGATCACGGTGCTGCACATCGGCAAGCGCGCCAAGGATCAGGAGAAGGGACGCGACGAGGAGGAGAGCCCCGAAGCCGTGGTGAAGAAGGCCGCCGAGACCGTCTCCGCCCATGGCGATGGCGACGCCGGCAGCGTCGATGTCGTCACCCGGGCAAAGCGTGCGGAGCTCGGCGAGGCCATCGCCGACGAAGCGCGCAAGGGCTTCGATCTCCTGGTCATCGGCGTCGACAAGGTTGCTGCCGCCAAGGATCGCTTCGATAGGAAGATCGAGGACATCGCAGCGAAGTTCGAAGGACCGCTCGCGATCGTGGCGGCCAAGGGCAAGCACCTAAAGCAGCCGGTGCCCGAGGCGCTCAACATCCTCGTTCCGGTCTCCGGCAGCGGCGTCTCCAAGCGCGGCGCGGAGGTCGCGGTCGCGCTGGCGCAGGCGGGATCAGGCTCGCTCCGGGTGATCTATGTCGCGACGACGCGCGACAAGGGCGCGCAACGCGGGGCCTCTCGGGGTCTGAGTCACGAGGCCGGCATCCTGAAGGACGCCAGCGATCTTGCCGCCCGCTACGAGGTCGACATCACCACGACCTTGCGCGCGAACCGGGCGCCGGAAGCGGCGATCCTGCGCGAGATCGAGACCACTGACGTCGATCTCGTGGTGATGGGCGTCGATCGCATCCAGGCCGATCACCTCTCCTTCGGTGGCGTCGCCGACGCCGTGCTCAGGCAGGCAAAAGTCTCGGTGCTCCTGGTCTCGAGCGGCGAGGCGCGGCATGTGGCGCCGGAGAAGGCGTAACGGGGTCTCCTTGCCGTCATTGCGAGGAGCTCTTGCGACGAAGCAATCCAGAGTTTCTCCGTGGAAAGAGTCTGGATTGCTTCGCTGCGCTCGCAATGACGGCTGTGGTAGATGGTCGCGTCTTTTACTTCACCTCGGCCACTGCCACCGCCTTCGGAATCTTCTTCGACGCACGCCAGTTCTCGAAGCGCTGCACCACCACGAAGAACGCCGGCACGAACAGCACCGCAAGGCAGGTCGAGGCCAGCATGCCCGAGAACACCGTGATGCCGATCGACTTCCGCGCGCTGGCGCCGGCGCCGGTCGCGATCACCAGCGGCACCACCCCGAGGATGAAGGCGAACGACGTCATCAAGATCGGGCGGAAGCGGGCGCGCGCAGCTTCGATCGCGGATTCCAGCACCGGCTTGCCATCGCGGCCGTGCAGCTCGAGCCCGACCTCGACGATCAGGATGGCGTTCTTGGCCGACAGCGCGATCAGCAGGATCAGGCCGATCTGGCAATAGAGGTTGTTGTCGATCTTCAGGGCATTGAGGATCAGCATGGGGCCGAGCAACGACAGCGGCACCGCCAGGATCACCGAGATCGGCGCGTACCAGCTCTCGTACTGGCCGGCGAGCACGAGATAGACCAGCAGCATGGCGAGCCCGAACACCCAGTAGATCTGGTTGGAGACGGCCTTCTCCTGATAGGACATCGCGGTCCATTCGTAGCCGGTGCCCGGCGGCAGCGTCTTGTCCGCGATCTCCTCCATCAGCTTCAGCGACTGGCCGGAGGAGTAGCCCTGCGCGGGGAGGCCGATAACGGTTGAGGACGGATAGAGATTGTAGAGGCTGATCAGCGACGGACCGGTGGCCGGCGTGATCGTGGCGACCGTGCCGATCGGGATCATGTCGCCGTTCGAGTTGCGCACCATCATGTTGGCGATGTCGCGCTCGGTGACGCGGAAGGCCGGATCGGCTTGCGTGTAGACCTGGAACACGCGGCCGAACTTGTTGAACTGGTTGACATAGGACGAGCCGAGATAGGTCGACAGCGCCGCGAACACCTGGTCCGTCGTGACATGCAGCGTCTGGGTCTTGATGCGGTCGATTTCGACGTTGAATTGCGGCACCGAAGAGCGGAACGAGGACTGGACGCGCTGCAGCGCGCTCTGGCTCTGGCCATTGCTGACCATCGCGCCCGTGATGGCCTGGAGCTTGGCGAAATCGCTGTTGCCGTCGCGCAGCTCGACCTGCATCGAGAAGCCGGCCGCGTTGCCGATGCCCTGGATCGGCGGCGGCGGCAGCACCAGCGTGCGCGCCTCCATGATGACCGCGAGCTTGTCGTTCAGCCCGTAGACCAGCGAGCGCAGATCCTCGCCCGGTCCTTTGCGCGCGTCCCAGTCCTTCAGGATGATGTAGGCGACGCCGGCGTTGGCAAGGCTGGCGCTGTTGTCGAGCGCGGAGATGCCGGCGATGGTGATGACCTGCTGGACTCCGGGCGTGTCCTTGATCAGCTCGCTCGCTCTGTCGAGCACCTTCTGGGTCCGCTCCAGCGCGGCACCGTCAGGGAGTTGCACGGCGGCGATCAGATAGCCCTGGTCCTCGATCGGCAGGAAGCCGGTCGGCACGCGGGACAGGCCATAGCCGCCGATCACGATCAGCACCAGTGCGATCGCGACCGAGATCGTGCTGTTCCTGCACAGCACGCCGATCAGTCGGATGTAGCCGCGCTCGACGCGGTTATAGACCGCGTTGAAGCCGCGATAAAAGAAGTTGCGCTGCTCGGGCGGCACTGTCGGCCGCAGCCAGAGCGCACATTGCGTCGGCTTCAGCGTCGCCGCGTTGATGGCGGACAGAAGCGCGGTCGCCGCGATCACCAGCGCGAATTGCGAATAGATGCGGCCGGTGAGCCCGGCGAGGAACGACGCCGGCAAAAACACCGAGATCAACACCAGCGTGATGCCGACGATCGGCGCGAACAACTGGTCCATTGCTTTGATCGCGGCGTCGTGGCCGTTCATGCCCTGCTCGATGTTGTGGGCCGCGCCTTCCACCACGACGATGGCGTCGTCGACGACGATGCCGATCGCGAGGACGATCGCGAACAGCGTCGACATGTTGATGGTGAAGCCGAGCGCCGCCATGGCGGCGAAGGCGCCGATGATGGTCACCGGCACCGTGGTGGCCGGCACCAGCATCGCGCGCCAGTCCTGCAGGAACACCAGGATCACGACCAGCACCAGCAGGCCGGCCTCGATCAGCGTCATGTAGACCTCGTGCACCGAGGCCTGCACGAATTTGGTGGTGTCGAACGGCGTGTCGTACTTCATGCCCTGCGGGAACGCCTTCGCGAGCTCCGCCATCTTCTTCTCGACCGCCTGCTCGACCTGGAGTGCATTGGCGCCTGGCGACTGGAACACGCCGATGCCGGTGGCCGGCTGCTTGTTTAGCGAGAAGATCTGGCTGTAGGTCTGCGCGCCGAGCTCGACCCAGCCGACGTCGCGCACCCGCGTGACGTCGCCGCTGGTGCCCGATTTGACGATGATGTTCTCGAACTCGGCGGTGTCGTCGAGCCTGCCGTTGACGTTGAGTGTATACTGAAACGCCTGTCCCGACGGTGTCGGCGGTGCGCCGACCTGGCCGGCGGAGACCTGCTGGCTCTGCTGCTGGATCGCCTGGATGACGTCCTGCGGCACCAGGCCACGGACCTGCAGCTTGTTCGGATCGAGCCACACCCGCATCGAATACTGACCGGCGCCGAACACGGTGACGTTGCCGACGCCAGGCAGGCGCGAGAGTTCGTCGCGGAGGTTGATGGTGGCGTAGTTGCTCAAATAAAGGCTGTCGAACGTCTTGTCGGGCGAGGTCAGCGTCACGAATAGCAGGATCGAGGTCGATTTCTTCTGGACATTGACGCCCTGGTTCTGCACGGACTGGGGCAGTTGCGACAGCGCGCTGGAGACGCGGTTCTGCACCAGCACCTGCGCGAAGTTGAGGTCGGTGCCGATCTTGAACGTCACGGTCAACGCATAGGTGCCGTCGGAGCCGCTGTAGGACTGCATATAGAGCATGTCCTCGACGCCGTTGACCTGCTGTTCGATCGGCAAGGCAACCGTGTCGATCACGGTCTTGGCGCTGGCGCCGGGATAGCGGGTCGTGACCTGCACCGTCGGCGGCACCACGTCGGGATATTGCGCGATCGCGAGGTTGAACAGCGCGACGCCGCCGATCAGGATCATCAACAGCGCGATGACGTTCGAGAGGACCGGCCGCTCGATGAAGAATTTTGAGATCATGGCAGGCGCTCCTACTTACTTGGCAGACGCCTGCGGCTGCTCGATCTTCGTCACCTGCGGATCGATCTTCTGGCCCGGAATCACCCGCAGCAGCCCTGCGATCACCACGCGGTCCTCCGGCTTCAAGCCGCTTTCGATCACGCGCAGGCCGTTGTCGACGGGACCGATCTGCACCTTGCGCTGCTCGACGACGTTGTCGCCGTTGACGACGAGGAGATAGCGGCCGCCCTGGTCGCTGCCGAGCGCGGTGTCGGGCACGAGCAGGGCGTCCTTCTCCTGGGTGAAGGGCACGCGGACGCGGACGAAATAGCCGGGCAGCAGCACCCGCTTGTCGTTGGGGACGAGACCGCGCACCGCGAGCGTGCCCGTCGACTGGGTGAGGGTCGGGGCGACATAGTCGAGCTTGCCCTCATGCGGATAGCCGGCCTCGGTCTGCAGGCCGACTTGAATCGGAAATTGCTTCATGTCGGCGGCGGTGAGCCCCCGGCGGGAGGCCTCGGCACGGATGCGCAGCACGTCCTGCTCGTTGACGGTGAAATTCACATAGATCGGGTCCATCGCGACGATGGAGGCGAGTTGAGTCGGGGAGGAGACCCCGACGAGCTCGCCGATCGAGACCATATGCGCGCTGACGACGCCGTCGAATGGTGCGATCACCTTGGTGTAGCCGTAGTTGACTTCGGCGAGGCGGGTGTTGGCCTGGGCCTGCTGGAGGTTGGCCTGTGCGTTGTCGCGGTTCGAAGTCGAGCTGTCCAAAGTCGCTTGCGAGACCGCTTGCCGCTGCACGAGATCGCTCTGCCGCTTGAAGTCGGCTTCCGCCTGCCGGAGCGAGGCCTGCGCGCCGGCCTCGGCCGCCTGCGCCTGGTCGAGCTTGAGCTTGTAGGTTTCGGGCTCGATCGTGAACAGCTGGGTGCCCTGCTTGACGAACGCGCCGTCCTGGTAGTCGATCGATTGCAGGAATCCCTGCACGCGCGCGACGAGATCGACATTCTTGACCGGCGCGGTGTTGCCGGTGGCCTCGACATACCGCGTCACCGGGCGCTGTACGGGCGTAGCCACGTCCACCTTGGGCGGGGGCGGGGCGACGAAACTGTTCTTGTCCTCGCAGCCGGTGAGTGCGGCCACGGCCACCGCGGCGGCCAGTGCCCGCCCGACATGTCTCCACGCTCCGTTGCTTCGTGCGGGAGATGCGGGATTCGCGCAGGTCATTCGGTGGCCCCCGGTTGCTGTCCGTCGGGGCGGGAGGCTATCAACAAATGCCCGGACGTGGAACACCATAGCCATGGCAGTCGTCGGCCTTGCACCGCAGACTGCGCTGTGGCCTTTGGCAGCTTTGCCGTCACAAACCGCTTTTCATCGCGCGCACGATCGACCAGAATTATGTCACAGGCTGAGCGACGGCGCGCGAAGCGGTCGGGACAAAAAAGAGAAGAATAAAAGAAGAAAAGGTCGGGAGATCATGACATGCCCACGCCTCTCCAGTCGGTGCTTAAATCGGTCCTTGCCGGCCTCGTTCTCGCCGCGGCGGTTGCCATGCCCGCGCTAGCCGATGGCCTGAAGGACGAGATCGCGCCGACCGGCAGGCTGCGGGTCGCGATCGCGATCAGCCCGGCGGGCGGCGCGTTCTGGTCCACCAAAACCGAAGCCGGCTATGCCGGCGTTCCGGTCGATCTCGGCAAGGAGATGGCCGCCCAGCTCGGCGTGCCCGTCGAATATGTCGTGCACCAGAATTCCGGCCAGATCACCGATGCCGCATCGAAAGGCACTCTTGAAAAAGGTGCTTGGGACGTCACCTGGCTCCCCAAGGATCCCGAGCGCGAGAGCAGGATGACGTTCGGTCCGATCTACGAGGTCGCGGATGCCACCTACATCGTCAAATCAGGCTCGAACGTCACCAATTTCGCCACGCTCGACCAGGTGGGCATCAAGGTCGCGGCCGTCAACGCCACCACCACCATGCGCGGCGCGGTTGCCCATCTGAAGAATGCGAAGGTCACGGGCTACCAGACCTATGACGAAATCTTCGGCCTCCTGAAGAGCGGCGAGATCGACGCCTTCGCGCTGTCGCGCGACCAGCTCAACAAGATGGCGCAGAAGATTCCGGGCACGCGAGTGCTCGACGAGACCTTCAAGAAGACCGTCACCGCGGTCGCCGTCCCGCTCGGCCATCCCCAAGCGCTGACCTTCGCCGCCAAGTTCATGAACGAGGCGGTGACGAACGGCACCTTGCGCAAGGCGTATGACAGCAATGGCCTGAAGGACACGCCGATAAGGACAGAGTAGCGGCGGCAGCGCCTCCATGACAAGAGAGATTGAGATTCGCGCCTTTGCACCGCCTGATGCTGCTGCCGTGCGCGAGCTGTTCGTCCGGGTGAATCGTCTATTGGCACCAGCGCATATGGCGGAGGCGTTTGAACGCTATATCGTCCACTCTCTCGCCGAAGAGATCGATCGGCTCGCGGATTACTATGCAAGCCGGAACAGCGGTTTCTGGGTCGCCGTTGCCGACGACGAGATCGTCGGCATGTTCGGTCTGGAGGCCTCAGGCGAGCATGCGATGGAGCTGCGGCGCATGTACGTCGCTCCCGGCCTGCGCCGCCAGGGAATTGCGCGAAAGATGCTGGCGTTCGCGGAGGATGAATGCCGTCGGCGAAATCGGCAGCAACTGCAACTCAGTACGTCGGAGCTTCAGCAGGACGCGCTGGCGCTGTATCGAAACTCTGGATACCGAAGCGAGCGCGAAGAGATTGCCGATGCCGCCAGCAACAAGACCGTGGGTGGTGGCATTCGTCGCTATCATTTCACCAAGCGGCTTTGACAGCCCTCCGCCAAAATGCGCGCCTTCAGGGCGGTTGCGCTGATAGTCAGCGGCTCGTGATCGCGGAGGCGATGGTTGCGATGGCACGCTATCAGGTGCAACGGACGAAGCCGACATCATCACCTTCCTGAAGATGCTGACGGACGGCTACAAGCCGGAGGACTAGTGCGCATCCAGTAGGGGTGTAATCCTCAGCGCGGCTTGATCTCCGCATACTTCGCCATCGCCTTCTCGAATTTCCGCTTGAACAGCCACATTGCGCCAAGGATCTCGCGGAAGCTTGCCGAGGTGCGCGCCCGGTCGGCCTGTCCGAATGCGAAGATGCTGTTGTTGCGCAGGTGCTTCATGATCGTCGGACTGGACACCCTGTAGTTCAGGAGATCGCCGGACTTGAGCGCCGACCGTGTCGGCGTAGGAATGATCTGGATCAGCTCGAACAGCTTCATCTGCTCGATCCGGTCGGGCAGCGTCTTCACGATTCCTGGGATCTCCCGGAAAACATCCGCATGCGAGTTCATCAGGCCATCGCGTACGTTGGTCCAGTGATTGAAGCGATGATCGGTACCGCTGGCCCGCGCCTCCTCCTTGTCGTCGCGCGCACTCAACCCGGGATCGGCCGCCGCGATCTCGCCCTTGATGGCTTCCCATTTCCTGCGGCCGTTGCGGTCCTCGGACGGGCCGGTCTGGAAGCTACCCATATAGGTGTTCGAGCGTCCGTTGCGGACGTTCTGCTTGCCGTTGGTTTCGGCGAAGAACAGCCCGAGGCTGATCCGGCCCGCGGCCTCGGCGTGGTCAGGCGCCAGCCCCTTCGCGCGTGCGATCGCGACCGCGAGATCGACCACGTCCTTGAACGGCGTCGCCGAGTTCTGCGCGCCCGCCGGCGGCGCTTCCATGATGTCGAACAGTATTGAGTATTCGTCGATCAACGGTTCGATATCGGCGTCGAAATAGGCTGGAGGAATTTCGAATTTGTTGGGCCTGCCGATCCGGGACGGCATGGCGTCGGTGAGATCCTTGTAAGCACTGATCACGGCGACGCGTGCCAGATACAGCGCTTGGCCCGGCAGGTTCGGCAGCGGCTGCTTCGCCTCGATCTGGCGCCGCCGCTCGGCCAGGATTGCCTTGAAATCGCCGAGCGCACGCTCGTAGGTCGCAACCGCTTCCGCTTGCCTGGCCGTGAGCGTTTGCGCCTGGCTCGGAACGAACGTCGTAAGGAGCAGTCCAAGCGCCGCGATGATGGCGAGGAGTTGACGTCGTGCAGTCATGGCCGGTTCCCCCAACGATTCGTCGGTCGGGGGATCGTAGCCTAGTCGTTGGCTTCGGGCGGCAGGAAGTCGACCTCGTGCAGCGCCGAGATGCGCACGACCTCGGCCGGGTCGGTCAGGTCATGGAGCTGGTTGAACAGCGCCTCCAGCTTCTGCATCGGCGAGACCCAGAACAACGCGCGGGCCGGTTTGTCGGATTTGTTGAAATAGCCGTGCGGGATGCCGCGCGGCAGGCGCACGAGATCGCCGGCATGGGCCTTGACCCATTTGCCGTCGAGCTTGAGGTCGAGCGTGCCTTCCTGCACCAGGATGAATTCGTCCTGGGTCGGATGGATGTGCACCGGCACGAACTGGCCAGGATCGCTGTTGGTCTCGAACGCGAAAGTAGACTCGGTGACGGCCTTCGGGAAGTAGACCTGGCCGAGGATGTTCCAGGTCTTGCCGCCATAGCCCGTACCGTTCGCGGTGATGCCCTTTTCGAGTGCAGTCATGGCTCGCCTCCAATGGGATTGTAACCGAGACGGAGTGTTGCGCAGCAGCCATGCGCTGTCCATGCGCAAGACGCGCCCTACCGCCTGTCGCGTTCAGCGGCCTGCCTGCGCAGAAAGCCTTCGAGATCGGCCTGCACGGAATAGGGCGTCGGGATCGGATCGCCCGCGTCGTCGACGGCGGTGTCGAGAGAGCGGCGCAGCATGCGCGCGAGCTCGGCCTTGCGGTAGGGCTTTGTCAGAAGCGGCGCGCCCTTGGTGGCGCGTCCCTGCGCATGCGGGGCGTCGTAGGCGTAGCCCGACGTGAATAGCACCCGCAGCGAGGGGCGCGCAGCCACCATCTCGTCGGCGAGCTCTCGTCCATTCAAGCTGCCGGCCATCACGATGTCGGTGAAAAGCAGGTCGAAGGGCGTTCCTTCGGCGGCGATGGCGAGCGCCTCGGCCGCATTGGCGGCCGGGATGACCTTGTAGCCGAGGCTTTCGAGCTGGACCGTGACGTACTGGCGGACGTCGCGGTCGTCCTCGACACAAAGAATGGTTTCCGTCCCACCCACGACCTTGCGCTCGTCATAGCCGGTGGGGCGAAGCGTGCTCGCCTCCGCCTTCGGCAGGTAGATCGTGAAAGTCGTGCCGCGTCCTTCCTCGGAAGCGACCTTGATGCCGCCGCCGGACTGCTTGATGAATCCGAACACCATGCTGAGCCCGAGCCCCGTGCCCTTGCCGACGTCCTTGGTCGAGAAGAAGGGATCGAAGATTCGCTCCAGAATGGCCGGCGGAATGCCGGTGCCGGTGTCGGCGATCTCGATCTCGACATAGTCGCCGGCATAGCCGGCCCCGACCGCCACCGCCTCGCGGACGCCGAACACGACGTTGCGCGTCGTCAACGTCAGTCTGCCGCCATCCAGCATCGCGTCGCGGGCGTTGATTGCGAGGTTGAGAAGCGCCGAGCTCAATTGGCCGCGATCGACCAGGGCGAGCCAGACGTTGCCGTCGAGCCGGGTCACGATCTCGATCTTCTTGTCGAAGGTTGCCAGCAGCAGCTTTGCGAGCTCTTCGAGCAGTTCGTTGATGTCGCTCTCGGCCGGCTTGAGCGCCTGCTTGCGGGCAAAGGACAACAGGCTCGACGTCAGCGCGGCGCCGCGGTCGGCGGCGTCGCTGATCAGCTTGGTGATGGTGGCGAGCGGCGGATTGTCCTTCACTGCGTCGGCGAGGATCTCGATCGTGCCCGTGATCACGGTGAGCATGTTGTTGAATTCGTGCGCGATGCCGCCGGTGAGCTGGCCGACAGCCTCCATCTTCTGGGCCTGGATCAGCTGCTCCTCGGCGGCGCGCTTCCGCGTGACGTCCTTGACGAAATTGTTGATGAGGGTGCGTCCCCCGAGGTGGAGCGCCGTGCTGGACGCCTCGATCAGGATGTCATCGCCGTTCCGGTGCAGCAGGGTCGCTTCGAACCGGATGCCGATCGGCGTATCCGACAATTCCGGCAGCAGCCGCATCATGCGTTGCCTGAAGCCGTCGCGCAGCGGCTCGGCGATGAGGAGGTTGACGACGTCGGTGCCGAGCGCCTCCTTGCGCGTCCATCCGGTCAGGGCCTCGGCCTGAATGCTCCATTCCAGCACGATGCCGTTCTGGTCGGTCTGGACGAAGGCATCGAGCGCGGTCTTGATGACGGCTTGCGTCAGCTGTGCGCTGGCCCGCGCCTGCTCGGTCAGTTGCGCGGCGGCGCGTTTGTCCTGCGCCGTTTCGATCGCGCGCGTGCACAGACGAGCCAGCAGGGCCGCAATGGCGCCGCTTGCGAGCAGCGCGACGATCTGGGCAATGCCGAACCCGGTGCCGATCGCGGCATAGGAGACGAGGAGAGCCGCCGCGGTCACGATGACCTGCGCGGCCATCGCGAGTGTCAGAAGCCCCCTGAGTTTCATGGTCTCACACCAACGCGTCAGTCGCAGACCCTCGTGTCCGCCCTGTCAATGACCGGCTCCACCTGAGCTACAGATGTGAGCTACAGATTCCGCGCGGCGGCGTCGAGGGGCAATTTGCGGTGGTGCCGGGTTGGCGGCGCTTCAACCTGCCGGCGAATCGGTCTGGCGCAGCGTCGTCACCCAGATCACGCGGGCCGTCTGCTGGGTCGGGTTGTCGAACATGTGCGGCACGATGCTCGGAAAGCGAAAGCTGTCGCCGGCCTCGAGCAGATGGGCCTGGTTGTCGAGCCACAGCCGCAGGCTGCCCGAGAGGATATAGCCCGCCTTCTCGCCGGTGTGCTGCAGAAAATCGGTACCGGACGAGGCGCCGGGATTGAGCGTGAGCTCGTAGAGTTCGAGCTGGCCTTTGTCTGCCGGCGTCAACGCTTCCTTGACGACGCCGCTGGCGGTGAGCCGCAGCAGGCGCCGGCTGTTCTTGCGCACGATGTAGCGCTGCACGTCGGCGGGATCGGTGGTCTCGAAGAAATAGGAGATCGGAACGTCGAGCGCGATGCTGAGCAGGCGCAACGTGCGGATCGACGGCATGGCACGCGCGCGTTCGAGCTGGCTGATCATGCCGTTGGAGAGGCCGGTCTTGTTGGCGACGTCCTGGATCGACAGGCCCGCACGCTGGCGCAGCAGCCGCACGGTCTCGCCGAGGCGCTGGTCGACCGCATCGTCGGCCTCTATCGCCGGTGCGTCCTTCGGATCGTTGATCTCGCCGCGACCATCCATGTCGCTCTCCCATACATCATCTCAGCCCCGGACAATGGCGGTCTGGAGCTTCAGTCGGAGTGAAAAGGTCGCGCATCCTAGCAATCCGATTGACAGCTGTATTTAGTCGTGATGAACTTTTGATAGAAAAATTTAGAAGCACTAAAGTCCACTCCTGTCCTTTTGCCGGGGATCTCGGGGGCGCGGGAGACGGTGCCGCGTGCGAAAACGGAGAGTGGTCATGGCGGACGACACCGGGAAGTTCGGCGTTGGGGCACTGCATCTCGGCAATCCGAACCGCCGTCAGATCTTTCAGCTCGGCGCGGGCGCCGCGGCGGGATGGACGCTTTCGGGCCACGCGTTTGCGCAGACCGAACGCCCGACCAATCCGCCGGACAAGCCGCGCGGGCAGGTGATCGCGGCGGTCGCAGGAGCCGACGGTCTTTCATCCCCTGATGCCGGGCATCGAAGTCGATCAGGGCATCTGGTGGCAGGTGTTCTCGCCGCTCTGGTTCATCGATCCCGACGGCAAGTTCGTTCCCGACCTCGCCCGCGAAGTCCCGACCATCGAGAATGGCGGCCTGTCGGCCGACGGCCTGACCTGGAACATCAAGCTCCGCAGCGACGTGAAATGGCACGACGGCACGGCGTTCACGGCCGAGGACGTGAAGTTCTCGCTCGAGCTGATCAACAATCCCGATTTCCGCGCGCGCAGCCGCGTCGGCCATAGTCTCGTGAAGGACATCAAGGTCGTCGCGCCCGACGAGGTTCACTGGCGCATGGAAGCTCCCTATTCGCCCTACATGTCGATCCTGGGATCGCTGACCTTCATCGTGCCCAAGCACATCCTGGAGAAGGTGACAGATCCGAACGCCTCGCCGTTCCACAATGCGCCCGTCGGCACCGGACCGTTCCGCTGGGGCGAGCGCGTGCCCGGCGACCACATTCAGCTGAATGCCCATACCGGCTATCACGGCAAGGGACCTTACGTTGAGCGCGTGGTGTTCAAGTATATTCCCGACCCGACCGTGCTCTACACCCAGTTCCGCACCGGGCAGGTCGACTACACCGGCCTGCAAGGCATTTTGCCGAACTTCGTGCTGGAGGCGAAGACGCTGAAGGGGCGCAAGATCTTCGTCTCCTCGACGTCGTCGGTGGAGCACATCGCTCCCAATCTGGAGTTCGGCGCGTTGGCGGACCGCACCGTGCGCGAGGCGCTTTATCTCGCGATTAATAAGCAAGCGATCATCGACGCGCTGAACTACGGCTTGCCGACGCAGACTGAAAGCTTCGTGCCGCAGCAGGCCTGGTCATTCCAGCAGGGGCTGCCGCAGCACAAATACGATCCGGCCAAGGCCAACACGCTGCTCGATGCGGCCGGCTGGGTGCGTGGCTCTGGCGGGGTGCGCGAGAAGGGCGGCGTCAAGCTCGAATTCACCAATTCAACGACGTCGGGCAATGCGGTGCGCGAGCAGACCCAGCAATTGCTGATCCAGGACTGGCGCGCGATCGGTGCCGCGATGCGCGTGAACAACATGCCGGCCGCGGTGATCTGGGGCGACTTCTGGCAGCAATCGAAATTCAATTCGGTGATCGTGGGGGTGAATTTCATGCTCGGCAGCGACCCCGACGTGACGCCCCGCTTCGGCTCCGGCGCCATTCCTGCCAAGGGTGGCCGCGGCTACAACACCTATCAGTATCGCAACCCGGAGGCCGATCGGCTTCTCGCAGAAGGTGCCAAGCAGTTCGATCTGGCGCAGCGCAAGACGACCTATGGCACTCTGCAGAAGCTCATCCGCGACGACCTCGCGATCCTGCCGCTATTCCAGGGCTTCATCGCCGAAGGCGTGAAGGAAGGGCTGCAAGGTTTCCGCCCCAACATCAACATGTCGATCAACTGCTGGAACATCCGCGAATGGTATTGGGCCTGATGGTTCAGGTGCGCGAGATCGCCTGAGATGGCCCGTTACGTCGCCAATCGCCTGGCGCAGGCGATCATGTTGCTGGTGATCGTGTCCGCGATCGGCTTCGCCATTCTGCATCTGGCGCCCGGCGGTCCGCTCTCGCAATTCGCGGCCTCCGCGCAGATGACGCAGGAGGATCTCGATCGCGTCACCAGGCAGCTTGGCCTCGATCGTTCGCTGCCGATCCAGTATCTCGACTGGTTCGGCCGGATGCTGAGGGGGGATTGGGGCCACTCGTATCGCGACGGCGAGGCGGTGCTGTCGGTGATCTCGTCGCACCTCGGCGCCACGCTGGAGCTGATGGCGACGGCGACCATCATCGCGGTGCTGCTCGGCGGCTGGATCGGTGTGCTCGGTGCGCTGCGCCGCTATTCGCTGTTCGATTCGCTCGCGACCGTCGGCGCCATGATCGCATTGTCGATCCCGACCTTCTGGTTCGGACTCGTCACGATTTACATCTTCTCCGTGAAGCTCGGCTGGTTGCCGGCCGGCAACCGCGAGACCGTCGGCGACGGCTCCTTCCTCGACCTTCTGCATCATCTGATCGCGCCGGCCCTGGTGCTGGCGCTGGTCGAGACCGCGATGTGGGGCCGCTTCATGCGTTCCTCGATGCTCGAGGTCATCAACCAGGACTACATTCGCACCGCGCGCGCCAAGGGCATGCCGGAATGGCGCATTCTCACCGTGCATGCGCTGCGCAACGCCCTGCTGCCGATGATCACCGTTGCCGGCCTTCAGTTTCCGACGCTGCTCGGCGGCGCGCTGGTGGCCGAAACTGTGTTCACCTGGCCGGGCATGGGGCGCCTGTTTCTCGATTCCATCGGCTATCGCGACTACCCCGTGGTGATGGGCATTTTGATGTTCTCGGCGATCATGGTGCTGATCGGCTCGCTGCTCGCCGACATCCTCTATGCCGTCGTCGATCCCAGGATACGGGTGGGCTAGGCGATGACGAGCGCAGCCCTCTCGACCGTTCAGCTCGCGCCGGGCCATGCCGCCTGGCGCCGCTTCCGCCGGCACCGGCTCGCGCTCGCGGGCGCCGTGATCATTCTGGTGCTCGTCCTCGGCTCGGCCTTTGGTCCCTATCTGCTGCCGTTCGACGACACTTATATCGATATCATGAAGCGGTTCGCACCGCCGCTGTCGGGCGCGCACATCCTCGGCACCGACGAACTCGGCCGCGACGTGCTGGCGCGGCTGATGATGGGCGCGCGCGTCTCGCTGTCGATCGGCTTCGTCGCGATGGTGATCGCGATGGCGGTGGGCATCGCCGTCGGCGCCTTCGCCGGCTTCTTTGGCGGCGTGGTCGGCGCGGTGCTGATGCGGCTGGTCGATGCCATGCTCTGCTTTCCGACCATCTTCCTGCTGCTTGCGCTCGCGGCGCTCATCGAGCCCGGCTTCGTCACCACCACCGTGCTGATCGCGGCGACTGCCTGGATGTGGGTGGCCCGCGTCGTCGAGGCCCAGGTGCGCTCGCTGCGGGAACGCGAGTTTGCGGTTGCTGCACTCGCGTTCGGCTCGTCGAACCTGCGGATCATGTTCCGCGAGCTGGTGCCCAACGCGGTCGCGCCGATCGTGGTGGCGGCGACGCTGAACGTCGCCAAGGCGATCCTGCTGGAATCCTATCTCAGCTATCTCGGTTACGGCATCCAGCCGCCGGCGGCGAGCTTGGGCAACATGCTCAACAACGCACAGATCTATCTCACCAGCGCGCCCTGGCTCGCGATTGCGCCCGGCCTCGCCATCACGCTGGCGGTGACGAGCTTCAACTTTCTCGGCGACGGCCTGCGCGACGCGCTCGATCCGCGAATGAACATCCCATGATCTGCAAACTAGCGATGAGCAAGCTTGCTCCGATCGAACTGAATATCTGGAGTGCCCCATGTCCCCGCCGCTCACCCGTATAAACAGCGATGAACGCCTGCCGGCGCAGGTGGACGTCGTCGTCATTGGCGGCGGCGTCATCGGCGTCTCCGCGGCCTATCATCTCGCGAAGAAGGGGCTCACCGTCGCCCTGGTCGAGAAGGGCCATGTCGGCGGCGAGCAATCGAGCCGCAATTGGGGCTGGTGCCGCCAGCAGGGTCGCGCGCGTGAGGAGATCCCGCTGGCCCGCGAGGCGCTGCGCCTGTGGGAAGACATGCAGAACGATGCCGGCGTCGATGCCGGCTTCCGCCGCACCGGCGTGCTGTTCCTGACCAAGAGCAAGGACGAGCTCGCCAGCTGGGAACGATGGGCGGCAACGGCGCGCGAGATGCAGGTCCACTCCACGGTCCTGACGCCGGCGGAGGTCGCCGAGCGTCTGCCCGGCAACGCCGAAAAATGGGTTGGCGGCCTGCACACGCCGAGCGACGGGCGCGCCGAGCCCTCGATGGCCGTGCCGGCGCTTGCCACCGCCGCGCGAAAACACGGCGTCACCATTCATCAGGGCTGCGCCGCGCGTGGACTTGAAACGCAGGGCGGCCGGGTGAGCGCCGTCGTCACCGAGAAGGGCACCATTCGCACGCAATCGGTGTTGCTGTCCGGCGGCGCCTGGTCGTCGCTATTCTGCCGCCGCCACGGCATCGAGCTGCCGATCGGCCTTGTCAATGCGACCGCGTGCCGGACCACGCCCGGGCCGGAGATTACCTCCGGTGCGCTCGGCACCGATTTCTATTGCATCCGCCGCCGCCTCGACGGCGGCTTTACGCTGGCGCTGCGCAACCGCGGCACGGTCGAACTGTCGCCCGATCTGTTCCGCTACGCGCGAACCTTCTGGCCGACCTATCTGCATCGCAAGAACGGGTTGAAACTGTCATTCGGCAAATCCTTCTTCGACCAGCTCACGCGGGGCACCAGTTGGAGCTTGGACAAGCCGTCGCCGTTCGAGACCGAGCGCGTGCGCGATCCCGCGCCTGACATGTCGCTGGTCAATGCCGCGCTGGCTTCGCTGATCAAGTCGAATCCTGAATTGAAGGACATCGAGATCGCGGAAGCCTGGGGCGGCACGATCGACTGCACGCCGGATACCATCCCGGTCATCTCGCCGGTCGACGCCATGCCCGGCTTCTTCCTCGCTACCGGCTTCTCCGGCCACGGCTTTGGCATCGGTCCTGCGGCCGGCAAGCTCGCCGCCGACATCGTGACGGGCGCGACGCCGCTGGTCGATCCCGCGGCCTACAGCCACAAGCGCCTGATTGATGGCCGCCGGCTCGCGCCGGTCAGCCCGTTCTGAGGGCCTTGCGGCATGACGCTTCTCTACAAGGCCAACATGGTTCGCGGCGAGGAGTGGGCGGGCTTCTTCGCCGAGCGCGCGCCCGATGTGCCGTTCCGGCTCTGGCCCGACATCGGCGATCCCGCTGACGTCCGCTATCTCGTGGCGTGGGTGCCGCCGGACGACATCGCGACGACTTTCCCAAATCTCGAGCTCGTCTTCTCGGTCGGTGCGGGCGTCGACCAGTTCGACGCGTCAAAAGTTCCGCCGCACATTCCGCTGGTGCGCATGCTGGAGCCGGGCATTGCCGAGACGATGGTCGAATACGTCACCATGGCGGTGCTCGCGCTGCATCGCGACCTCCTGCCCTTCATTGCCCAGCAGAAGGAACAGGTCTGGCGCGAGATCCGGATCACGCCGGCCAAACGTCGGCGCGTCGGCGTGATGGGCCTCGGCCAACTCGGCCAGGCCGTGCTCGAACGGCTCAGAGCTTTCGATTTTCCACTTCTCGGCTGGAATCGCTCGCCGCGCGAGATCGAGGGCGTCGCCTGTTACGCAGGCATGGAGACGTTGCCGGATTTCCTTGTGCAGACCGACATTCTCGTCTGCCTGTTGCCTTTGACCGATCAGACCCGCGGCATCCTGAACGCGGATCTGTTCGCGCGCCTGCCGCGCGGCGCGTCGCTCGTCAACGTCGGGCGTGGCCCGCATCTGGTCGAAGCCGACTTTCTCGCGGCGCTCGACAGCGGCGCGTTGTCGGGTGCCGTCCTCGATGTCGCCGAGCCGGAGCCGCTGCCTGCGGGTCACCCTTTCTGGAGCCATCCGCGCATCCTGGTCACGCCGCACAATGCCAGCATGACCACGCCGGACACGGCGGTCGATTTCGTGCTCGATGTGATCGCGCGCCACCGCCGCGGTGAAGAATTGCCGGGGCGTGTCGACCGTGACCGTGGTTACTGAGGATGCGATGATGATGGTGACATCGATCCAGCCGCGGGCTCCTCTTACCTCTCCCGCTTGCGGGAGAGGTCGTGCCGAAGGCGCGGGTGAGGGCTCTCTCCTCTTGGGGGTTCTCGACTGCGGAGATACCCTCTCCCCAACCCTCCCCCGCAAGCGGGGGAGGGAGCGTGCTGTCTCCGCGGCAGGCCTTAGGGGGTATGCATGAGCAGCGGCGCAAGCGTGCCTGACCACGTCGCTGCCAACGCGCGGTCGCCGGTGCTGTCGGTTTCCGGCCTGACGACGTCCTTCATGCGCGAACGGCAATGGAGTCCCGTCGTCCGCGACGTGTCGTTCGATGTCGCCTCGCGAGAAACCGTGGCGATCGTCGGCGAGTCCGGTTCGGGCAAGAGCGTCACCGCGCTCTCGATCATGCGGCTCATTCCGAAGGAGAACGGCCGCGTCGAAGGCCGCGTCCAGCTTGCCGGCCGCGACCTGCTGACGCTGCCCGAAGCGAGCATGAAGGATGTTCGTGGCAACGAAGTCGCCATGATCTTCCAGGAGCCGATGACGAGCCTCAATCCGGTGCTGACCATCGGCTTCCAGATTGCAGAAGCACTGATCCAGCACCGCAGCCTGTCGCGTGCGGCGGCGGAGGTCGAGACCATCCGCCTGCTCGATCGTGTTCGCATCCCCGCGGCGAAATCGCGCTTCCACGAGCATCCGCATCGCTTCTCCGGCGGCATGCGCCAGCGCGTGATGATCGCGATGGCGCTGGCCTGCAAGCCGAGGCTGCTGATCGCGGATGAGCCGACCACGGCGCTCGACGTCACGATCCAGGCCCAGATCCTGGAGCTTCTGAAGGAGCTTCAGCAGGAAGAGGAGATGTCGATCCTCTTCATCACCCACGACATGGGCGTGGTTGCCGAGATCGCGGACCGCACCGTGGTGATGTATGGCGGCCAGGCGGTGGAGACTGACGCGACCGCGCGCATCTTTGCTTCAGCCTCGCATCCCTATACCCGCTCGCTGCTCGCGGCCGTGCCGCGCCTCGGCTCAATGGACGGCCGCCCCAGGCCGATGCGCTTTCCGATCGTGGACAAGGTGACGGGGACCTCCGACGAGCCGGCGGAGACGCCAGATACGGTCTCGATTGCCGAGCGACCGCTGCTCGAGGTCTCCAACCTCACGACGCGCTTTCCAATCCGCTCGGGCCTGTTCGGCAAGGTCTCGGGCCGCGTCCATGCGGTCGAGAACATCTCCTTCTCCTTGCGCGCCGGGGAGACGCTGGCGCTGGTCGGCGAATCCGGCTGCGGCAAGTCGACGACGGGCCGCTCCATTCTCAAGCTGACGGAGCCCGACAGCGGCACCGTTCTGGTCGACGGGCAGGATGTGCTGGCGATGAATGCCCGCACCTTGCGTGACTTTCGCAAGCAGATGCAGATCGTGTTCCAGGATCCGTTCGCGAGTCTCAACCCGCGCATGTCGGTGGGAACGGCGATTGCGGCCCCATTGCTCGCGAACGGGCTCGCCACGGCGTCGCAGGCGCGGGAGAAGGTCGCCGACCTGCTCGTTCGCGTTGGTCTCACCGCCGACATGGCCGCGCGCTTTCCGCACGAATTCTCCGGTGGCCAGCGCCAGCGCATCTGCATTGCCCGCGCGCTCGCGCTCGGACCGAAGCTGATCGTCGCGGACGAAGCGGTTTCGGCACTCGATGTTTCGGTCAAGGCGCAGGTCGTCAATCTGATGCTCGATCTTCAGGCCAGCATGGGACTTGCCTATCTCTTCATTTCCCATGATATCGCTGTGGTCGAGCGCATGAGCCATCGCGTCGCGGTGATGTATCTCGGCGAGATCGTCGAGACCGGCCCGCGCGCGGCCTTGTTCGGCAATCCGCAGCATCCCTATACGAAGAAGCTGATGGCGGCCGTGCCGGTGCCCGATCCAGCGCGCCGCGGCATCAGGCGCCAGGTAGCGAACGACGAAATCAGAAGCCCGGTGCGCTCGCCCGATTACCAGCCGCCCGTGCGCCAATATCGCGAGGTGTCGCCGGGCCACGTCGTCCAGGTCTGGGGCGAGGAATGGTCCAACTGACGTGCGCAGGCCGCAAATCCTTTCCAAAATGCACGATGAGGTCGCGCCGCGATCTGCCGGGCAGGTCAACGGTGTTGTCTTTCGCTCTGCCGGGCCTGTGACATCACGCTGAAATCACAATGAAATCATCGCGTCGCGACCCGGTGCGACGGCCGGCCGCGCCAGCTTCGTGCTATGCGCTGCAGCTGGACCGTTGGCCGTCGATCTCCGATAATGCGCGGATCTCGGGAAGGCCGGCGAAGGCGTGCCTTTACGGATGGATTTACTAGAATGACACAAGCAGGCGTCTACGGGCAGAGGCTCGGGCAGGGCCTTCGCTCCAAGCAAGCACCGGTCCTGATCACGCGTTCGCTGCACAGCGCCGAGCTCGCGGTCACCGAGGTTCGCAACGACGATCCGACGCCGGATATTTCCGGTTCCCTGGCTGCGGAAGATGCCTATCTCCTCAGCCTGAAACTCCGCGACTATCCGGATTGCGAATGCTGGGAGGAGGGCCGCTGTGTCACCAAGGCGGATGTTCGCGCAGGTGCGACCTATCTGTACGACCTCAAGCGCGACCCGCGCTATGTGATCGACAAGCCGTTTCACTCGCTCTTCTTCTATTTGCCGCGCTCGGCGCTCAACGGCATTGCCAGGCAACCGGGCGGGCCGCGCGTTGGCGAGCTCAGCTACGAGCCAGGTGTCGGTCATGACGACGAGGTCGTTCGACATGTCGGTGCCTCCTTGCGGCAAGGACTGTGCCGGCCCGACGAGACCAACCAGCTTTTCGTCGATCACATGATGCTTGCGCTCACCGCCCATGTCGCCCAGACCTATGGTGGGCTGAAGCCAGCCGCAGAACCGAGCCGCGGCGGTCTCGCGCCCTGGCAGGTGAAACGTGCGTGTGACCGGCTCGATTCCGATCTCTCGGGCAAGATCGCGCTGCAGCTGATCGCGACCGAGCTTGGTCTGTCAGTCAGCCACTTCTCACGCGCATTCCGGATTTCCACCGGCCTGCCGCCGCATCAATGGCTGCTTCAGCAGCGCGTCAAGGCGGCCAAGCAACTTATGACAGTCCGCGACCTGCCGTTGTCCGAGATTGCCATCTCGGCCGGATTTGCCAATCAGAGCCATTTCACGCGGGTGTTCTCGTCCATCGTCGGTGTCAGTCCGGGCGCGTGGCGCCGCGAAACGGATGGCGGACGGGACAAGGCTTGAACTTACCGGCGCTTCGCCAGCGAGATCGTGTAGGCCGTGCGGCGCGCCGCAAAGATCTCGTCCGGCGGATGGCCGATGCCGTCGGCAACATTGGCAGGATTGAAGATGGAGCCGTCGCAGGCCTCGTTGGCCTCAAGGCTGGTGATGACGATCGTCCCTAGCCGCACCTGCTCACGGTTGTCCTCGTCCGGCCATCGCAGGGTCACGTCCATGGTGGGATCGCCGGGACGGTCGAGCAAGGCCATCACGTTGAAGCGGACATCGCCGGCTGCGATCCTCCGCGCGAGATCGTCATGCAGGAAATCAGCCGACTTCGCCCTCGCTTCGTCCTCGCTCAAGGTGACGTCACCGCCCACAGGCGCGACCTTGAACTTGATGAAGCGGGTTTCACCCTTGGCGTTCGTCGCGGGAAAGGCGTGCACGCCCCAATAAGTCGTGCCGGCAAAGCTGCCGGGCAGCCGGCGTGCCGCGACGTAATTCGCCTGGTTCAGTGTTTCAGGATTGGCCGCGGAAAAGGCCCGGACCTTCTCGATGTCAGGCTTGCCGTCCGCGCCCGGGATGCGCGCCTCGAGGAAGGCGAGCATCTGGTCGAGCGTCCGTGCAAAATGCACCGGAGCGGTTTCCGTCAGGATGTCCGAGCGATGCGCGTCGTCGCCAAGCCTGAAGCTGAAGCCGCGCAGCACGAGATTGTTGGTGTCGGTCACCCCGGGATTGCCGCCGCCAACGGAGAAGCGCGCCAGCACGCGCGAGGGCTTGGTGAAACTCAGCGATCGCGTAATCTCTGCCGCGCGATCGGACGGGGCATAGGTCCCGCGCACACATCGACCCTTGGCGAAGCTCGCGCGCACCTTCGGCGGATTGCCTGCGACCGCCTTCAATGCATCGACGACCGCGGCGGGTGTTGCAGCGGGGGTGGGAAGTTCGGACATGGCTTGGCCTCCGGCGCGAGCGGCATGGCCAGGTTTTAGGTCTGGTGCAGCGCCGGCGTCTTTCCCAAAGCCGCGCTGCCTTGTCCGATCCTGCTGATTGCTTGCTCGCGCTTCGGGAATTCACGTGGGCAAAACATGGTATGAGTGGATAGATCTGATGTCGGCGAGACGCGGGACAACTTGTTTACTGATGGCTCTTTCAGCTCCCGCGCTCCCGGGTCTCGCGACGATGCAGACTTGTCCTCCGGAAATTGTGATCGGATAGAGCAACGGGGAACCGCGTTATGTGAACCGTCTCATATTCACCACTCTCTTTTCGAGCTATCACTCCCGCAAGAAATTGCCGCACCCGGATTTAACTGACAGGCACGGGTGAGATGCAATGCCTGCGTAGCCGCGTGCTCGCAGCTTTGGATTGGCTCTCGTCTTGCTCACGAGCAAGCCAGCCCCATCACTCAGCACAGATTTTTCAGAAGTTGGAATCAAGGCAATCGCAAAACGCGTCCACGAGGCTGCCTCTATTCGGGGTCGGCCGGTAGGCCGCTACTTACCTAAGAAGGAGACCCCCAATGAAAATTAGTGATGCAATTTCCAGCGCATTTTCCCTAACGAGGGGCTCCGGCAATCTTCGGATCGCTCGTTCCGGTCTGATCAGGTCGGCCCATCTTCTTGAAAGAATTGGGCTCGCAGCCGTTGGGGCCTCTTGCGGCCTCTATGTGGGTGCGGCCCTGTTGCGTGAGAAAGGCGGACTGTTTGAAAGCGGCTGGATCGTGCTGATAACGATGCTCTACGGAGCTCTTAGCTATTACGTCGGAATTGATTTGTCTCGCAGTGTCGCGCGGAAGTCGATTTCGAGCACCTCGGAAGAGTGGAATGGTTCCGAGCCGGCTGAGATCATGAGTGCGGCCGGAACGTTCGGCGCCGCGATTGCCGCAACTCTGTCCGTCAGCATCCTTGTCCTTGATCATAACCCAGCCAATGGGCTGATAGCCTTTGTTGCCGGCTGTTGGGTGGTTGGTTCTTCGCTCCAAGTCGCGGCGGGCACGATGGCTCGCAACTACGAAGCACGCATGGACAAGCAATGAAGGAATTGTGCTCACCCAATAACGTCTGCTTGGCGTCATGACGAGAGCACAAGCCGCAGCGTTGGATTCGGCTTCAGGTCCCGAGTGAGTCGTGATCACTCATCGCAACCTCTGTCGTGCAACGCTGCGTGAAGACGATGTTGGGTAGCGCAGTCGTTCGCATCGGGCGGCGACCCGGCTTGGAAGCCGTGTCGGTACTGAGTAACCTAAATTATCGCACAACAAACAAGACGTGCCATCATGGCGATGTTGGGATATCGTCCCCGCGCCGTGGTCCAAAATCCTGCTAACCGCCAACCACACGATCGGTGGAGCCAATGCAGATTGCGGAGTGGCTCGACAAACTGGGGCTTGGGCAATACGCAGAGCGTTTTGCCCAGAATGCAATCGACGTGGGCATCCTCCCCGAACTGATGGACGAGGACTTTGATAAGCTCGGAGTCCTGCTAGGCCATCGCCGCAAAATGCTGCGTGCTATTGCCGACCTCGATCCAGCCGCGTTGATCGCATCGCCGACGCCTCCTCAGGACGCCGAGCGGCGCCACCTCACCGTTATGTTTTGCGATCTGGTCGGCTCGACCGCGCTCTCGGCGCGTCTCGATCCCGAGGATATGTGGGAAGTGATCCGGGCCTACCGCGCCGCCTGCGCGAGCGTCGTTGCGGCTTATGACGGCAGGATAGCCAGGTTCGTCGGCGACGGAATACTCGTCTATTTCGGCTATCCTCGCGCCCACGAGGATGATGCGGAGCGCGCAGTGCGAGCGGGTCTCGACACTATCTCCGCAATTGGGCAGCTCAAAACAGGCGCCGACGAACGGGTTGAACTGCGCATCGCAATTGCGACAGGGCTTGTGGTGGTCGGTGACCTCATCAGCGGAGATGCGTCAGAGGAACAGGCAACAGTCGGCGACACACCAAACCTTGCCGCTCGGCTCCAGAGCCTGGCGGAACCGGGCGCGGTCGTCGTTGCTTCGTCGACGCGCCGGCTGCTTGGTGATCTCTTCACGTTTCGCAATCTCGGCCGCCGTGAGGTCAAGGGCATAGCCGAACCCATCGCAGTCTGGGCGGTGGAGGGAGCGATCGCATCCGAGAGTCGCTTCGAGGCGGTCCGCGCGGTACGCTCGATCGGTTTTGTCGGCCGCAGGGACGAGATCGAGTTCACTCTCTCGCGCCAGCGGCTGGCATGGCAGGGGCAGGGGCAGATGGTATTGATTTCTGGCGAAGCGGGCATCGGCAAGTCGCGCATTGTCGCAACGCTGTCCGAAAGCCCCTCGTTGGGGGCTCACCGCCGGGTGCGATATCAGTGTTCGCCCTACCATATCAACAGTGCGCTCCATCCCTTTGTCGCGCAGCTCGAGCGCGCCGCCGGCATCAGGTCGCACGACACGCCTGGGCAAAAGCTCGACAAGCTCGAGGCAATGCTGGCGCTTGGAACACAGCAGGTCGCCCAAGCGACACCGCTCATTGCGGCTCTCCTTTCGATTCCCACCGACGACCATTGTCCGCCGCTGAGTTTGAGCCCGGCGCAGCAGCGGCGACAGACATTTGCCGCCCTTCTGGATCAACTTGAGGGGTTGGCGCGAGAGCAACCCCTGCTGATTATCTGCGAGGATATGCATTGGGCCGATGCCACGACACTTGAACTGTTCGATCTCGCGGTCGATCGGATCAGAGGACTGCCGATACTCGTGCTCATGACATCTCGGCCAGAGTTCGAGCCCTCCTGGTCGGGCCTTGCCAACGTCAGTCTGTTGCGGCTCGACCGACTCGATCGGCAGGACTCGCGCGCGCTGGTCGAACAGGTGGCCGTTGGTCGCCAGCTGCCACGCGAGATGATGAAGCAGATCATCGATAGGACGGATGGCATCCCACTATTCGTCGAGGAATTGACCAAGATGGTGCTGGAGTCCGGGCTACTCGTCGAAGATGCCGGGCGCTATCGCCTCGATAATCCGCTCCCGCCGCTCGCTATTCCCGCGACGCTGCAGGATTCGCTGATGGCGCGGCTTGACCGGCTGGCCCCGGTCAAGGAGTTGGCGCAGATAGGCGCCGCCATCGGTCGCGACTTTTCATACGCGCTGCTGAGATATGTGGCGGGACGCGATGATCTGACGCTGAGCGCTGCGCTAGCGCAACTCGAAGAGGCCGAACTGCTGGTGCGTCGCGGGGCTCCGCCCGAAGCAAACTATAGTTTCAAGCACGCTCTCGTTCAGGAAGCGGCCTACGAGAGCCTGCTCAAGAGCAAACGGCAGGTGCTTCACAAGCGCATCGGCGATGTCCTGCGCGAGAAGTTTCCAGTCGTCGCCGAGACTGAGCCGGAAGTTCTGGCACACCACTTCACTGAGGCGGGGCTGAACGAGGTCGCCCTCGAATGGTGGCGCAAGGCGGGCCTGCAGGCGCTGAAACGCTCCGCCTATTCCGAGGCGATTGCACATCTCGGCAAGGCGATTGCCGTCGCCGATGAGCTGCCCGATGAGCACGACCGGATGATGAGTAGGCTACATCTTCAAATCGCATATGGCCGTGCATTACGGGGCAGCCTCGGGCACAGCGCTCCCGAAACGGTAGCCGCATGGACGCGCGCCCGACAGTTCGCAGCCGACATCAATGATCCGGTTGAACTTGCGCCAGTCCATTCGGGTCTCTTCAATGCCTGCCTGACACACGGCGAACTCGCGCCGATGCGGGCGCTGGTGGATGCCATCGTGAACGCCGCTGAACGGCGACCGGACTCACCGGTGGCCGCCGTCGTTGCACATTGGACGGGCGGGGTTACCTGCTGGTTCGGGGGCGACTACTTGAACGCGAGAGTACATCTTGAGAAGGCACTAGAGATCTATGGTGACGAGCCGGATCCCGCGACGTTTAGGGGCTCGGCACTGGATCTCCCATTCGTGATCATGAGGTTTCTTGCCCTGGTGCTTTGGCCGCTTGGCAGGATCGCTCGCGCACGTCGCCTCGCCGTGGAAGCGATAAGTGCTTCCGGAGAAAAACGGGCGCTTTCTCAGGCCAATGCGCTTGTTCATCGAGCTGTGTTCGACGGACTATGCGGGGGCATGTTGCAGCAAACAGAGACGATCCTGGCGCTCGGTCTCGCTCGCGACCACACGATGCCGCTGTATGTGGCCGCCGGCACCTACCTGAATGGCCTGGCCAAGTGGCGTGCCGGCGACGGAATGGCCGGGCTAACGGAAATGCGTCGCGGCTGGACCTTGCTGCACGAGAATGACTGCTACCTCTGTGAGCCGTTTTGGGGGATGCATGTCGCGATGGCGGATGCAGAGTCGGGCCGACTCGAAAACGGGCTCGAAATCTTGAGCGGATTGATCGCATGGGCGGGGCAATCCGGTCAGCATTGGCTTGATGCCGAGCTGCATCGCGTCTACGGGGAGCTTTTGTTGCGTCATGATCCTTCGGACCTAGCCAGTGCCGAAAATGCGCTAAACCGAGCGCTGGAAATCGCACGGCACCAACAGGTGAAGACTTTCGAGCTGCGCAGCGCCCTTGGACTTGCACGCCTGCACAAGACAAATGGCCGAGCGGGCGCGGTATCCGAGGTGCTTGCTCCCGTGCTCGCTGAATTCGATGCGGAGCGCAATCTTCCCGAAGTCGTTGAAGCCAGAGAGCTGCTCAAGCAAGTGCATTAGGCACGTGCGGTTTCTCTAGCTGGCCGTTTGGTCAGGAGAGGCGTCGAGATCCTGCCCCAGCATCTCCGGTCGCCTCACTGCAATGCGCGTTGAAGTTCGCTCGTGACGTACGGGCCAGGGGCTGACGGGTTACGAATTCACGTGCACAAAATCCCGCAGCAGCGGGTAGATCTCGTTGTTCCAGCGCTTGCCCGAGAACACGCCATAATGGCCGACGCCGGCCTGCATGTGGTGAACGCGGCGGTAGGCGCGCACGCCGGTGCAGAGGTCTTGCGCGGCCAGCGTCTGGCCGATCGAGCAGATGTCGTCCTTCTCGCCCTCGACCGTCATCAGCCCCATGCGGCTGACGGCCTTGGTGTCCACCGGACGTCCCCGATGCATCAGCTTGCCCTGGGGCAGAAGATGCTCCTGGAACACGTCGCGCACGGTCTCGATGTAGAACTCGGCAGGCAGGTCCATCACGGCGAAATATTCGTCGTAGAAGGTCTTGATGCTGGCCGCCTTCTCCTTCTCGCCCTTGGCGATGTGATCGGCGAGATCGATATGCTGCTTGATGTGGCGCTCGAGATTCATCGAGACGAAGGCGGTGAGCTGCACGAAGCCGGGATAGACTTTCCGCAAGGCACCGCGGCACTGCATCGGCACGTAGTTGATCAGGTTCTGCTCGAACCAGTCGATTGGCCTGCTCTTGGCGAATTCGTTGACCCTGGTCGGCTGGATGCGCGTGTCGATCGGGCCGGCCATCAGCGTCAGCGTCGCCGGCCGCGAAGGATGGTTGCCCTCGCACATGATCGCGGCGGCCGCGAGCGCCGAGACCGAGGGCTGGCAGATCGCGACCATATGCGGGCGCGGGCCCAATTGGCCGAGGAAGTCGATGAGATGCTCGGTATAGTCGTCGAGCCCGAAACGGCCCTCGCTGCGGGGAATGTCGCGCGGATTGTGCCAGTCGGTGATGTAGACGTCGTGGTCCTGGAGCAGCGTCTTCACGGTGCCGCGCAGCAGCGTCGCGAAATGGCCGGACATCGGCGCCACCAGCAGCATGCGCGGCTGCTCGCCCACGCCCTCCTTCTTGAAACGCAGCAGCGAGCCGAACGGGGTCGCGTAAGCGATCTCCTCGGTCACGGCGACCTCGCGATTGCCGACCATGACGCTGTCGATGCCGTAGGCGGGACGGTGATAGGTGAGGGTGGAGCGGGAGATCAGCTCCAGCGCGGCCGACAGCCGGCCGACGACCTGATCCGACAAGCCCTGCGGCACCAGATTGAGGAATTTGAGCGCGGACGAAGCGCCCGACCGCCACGGCGCCGTCAGGTCCATTTGGTTCTGAAAGGCCTGATAATACATCGACATCATACTGAAACGCCCACCTGTCCCGTGCTGCTATGCAACATCGGAGCCAAACCCGGGATGGGCCGCCCTCAAGATTGGCACGTCGCTTGCTGCTCTTTTTGCGGGAAGCACAGGCGCTGCGCACTCCCGCAGTCCGGGCGGGGTGCATGTCTTAGGCGTGAGTCACAGGCGTGAGGGAAGGCCACATGGCGAAGGCGACACTGACCATCAGCAGCAAGAACTATTCGTCCTGGTCGCTGCGTGGCTGGCTGCTGACGAAATTTTCCGGGCTCGATTTCGAGGAGATCGTCACCGCGCCGGACGACGCGTCGGCGCGCGCCGAAATCCTGCTGTTGTCGTCATCGATCCTGGTGCCGTGCCTGCGGCACGACGGCGCGGTCGTCTGGGATACGCTGGCGATCGGCGAATATCTCAACGAGGCGATGCCGAATGCAGGGCTGTTGCCCGCGGATCGCGTCCAGCGCGCGCATTGCCGCTCGATCTGCGGCGAAATCCATTCCGGCTTCACCACCTTGCGCGCCTCGCTGCCGGTCAATTTGAAGGGGCACTTCCCCGGCTTCAAGATCTGGTCGCGCGCGCAGGCCGACATCGATCGCGTCTGGGCGATCTGGCGCGACTGCCTGGACAAATCGGGCGGGCCCTTCTTGTTTGGCGAGACCCGCACCATGGCTGACGCGATGTACGCACCGGTAGTGACGCGCTTCGTGACCTATAACGTCAAGCTCGAGCCGCAACTGCAGGCCTATGCCGATACCATCATGGCCATGCCGGAGATGAAGGAATGGATCGCGGCGGCAAGGGATGAGCCGGCCGAGATCGAGGAGCTCGAGGTCGAATATTAGGCAGGCCGGTTGCCATCTGCCTGTTTTGGGAGCGAGCATCCAACCGCCGCACCCCCGCAGTCATGTCATTGAAAGCCGTTAACTTTTGGCGCTGGTGGCCGGCTGGCCCTGCTCACGCGTTGCGCAGATATTGTATGCGCCTGGTGGCCAGTTGCGACATCTAGCCGTGAACAGGCGCGTACGGGGCCCTGCGGCTGATTCGGACGTGATTCGTTCGGGCCGCGTTCCCGAGGTTAAGACGGGACGCGGCCCCGTTGCATTTTGAGACAGAAATCAGTGCTCAGGCCACGCCCGAATGCTTCATGCGCGGGACGCGCCAGCCGATGACGGTAGCTTCGACGGCGACGCCGGCCGTGTGGTTCTGCCACCGTCCCTCGACATAGCGGCAGGCGAACGGCAGCTGATAAGTCCCGCTGTGGTCCTCGCACAGCACTTCGACTGCAAGGCCAGGCGGCGGTTCTCCGGCGCCGTCGAATTCCGCCAGTCGTCTGTCGCGCGTTGCCATCAAAAACTCCCCTAAACAAAGCCGCGGAAGGAGCGCCCATTTCCTCCGCATGCAGATCATCGCTCCCCGTCCGAGGGAACAGCTGCAAGCTCAACGCGAGAATGCGGTGCGAGTGTGGTAGCCTCGGCAGGCTGCGTGCAAAAAGCGCACATTGCCGTGATTGATTTGACGAGGAACCTGCATGTTGCTTCGAAGCGCCGGCGTCTGTTTCGCGATGGTACTCGCCACGCTGGCGATTGTGCCGGTCCGCGCGCAGGACGTGCCCGGCATCGAGATCTGCACCGTCGAGAAGACGATGGAGCGCCGCACCAGCTGCCTCCAGAGCAATGTCGACTTCCTCCAGAAGACGATCACCAAGCTGAACCTCGATCACCAGCAGAAGCTGGACGCCGCCGGTCGCCAGATCGATGCGTTGAAGACGACCGTGGCCGGTTTGCAGAAGACGCTCGGCGATCTCCAGGCCGCGCAGGCGAAGATCGCAGAGGATGTGAAGAAGAAACAGGATGCGCCGCCGAAGGATGCGGCGAAATAGGCGCCGCGCTCAGGCGACGCGATATCGCTCCATCACGCTGCGATCGGGCTCATAGCCGAGTCCCGGTCCGGTGGGCACCGCGACATGGCCGGTGGCATCGACATCGGCGCGGCCGCCCCAGAGGCAGGCCTCGCGCTTCAGATAAAACATCTCGACGAAGCCGTCGTCGCGCCCCGCCAAAAGATGCAAGGTCGCCAGCAGGCCGGGGCCGAAATACGGGGAGTGCGGAACGATCTTGACGCCGAGCCGATCCGCGAGCGCCGCAACCTTCAGAAATTCCGTGATGCCGCCGACCTTGATCACCGACGGCTGGGCGTGGCTGACCGCGCCCGCATCCATCATCTGGCGGAATTGATATTCGGTGCAGGCGTTCTCGCCGGCGGCGACGCCGAGCCCGCCCTTGCTGCGGACTTCGGCGAGCGCCGCAAAATCCTCCGGCGGCCAGACCGGCTCCTCCAGGAACATCGGCTGCGCGTCCCGGCATGTGCTGGCGAACGCGATCGCCTCTTCGCCTGATAGCGGGCAGTTCATGTCCACCATCAGCGGAATGCCGGGCCCGATCGCCGCGCGGGCGGCAAACACCGCCGGCGCCGTGGTCTCGTGCAGCTTGATGGCGCCGTAGCCGAGCGCGAGCGCCTTCTTGCATTCGGCGGCGATATTGTCGGGCGAGCCGATCCGCAACAGGCTCGCATAGGCCGGAATGGCCGGGCGCCTGGTGCCGCCGAGCAGGCGGTGCAGCGGCACGTCCTTGATCTTGGCGGCGAGGTCCCACAGCGCGATGTCCAGCCCGGAGATCGCGAACATGGTGATGCCGTAACGCCCGAACAGATGCAGGTTACGCTGGATCTGCTCCATCACCGCGGGAATGCCGGCGGCATCGGGAACCTCCAGCCCGCGGGCCTGCGGTGCGATCATTTCCTCGACGGCACTGCGCGTGGTGCGGGGGCAGACATAGGCGAAGGCATCGCCCCAGCCGGTCAAGCCGGCGTCGGTGGTGACCTCGACGATCACCATGTCGAGGGCGGTGATGGCGGAGGCGCCCTGACGGAAGCTCGCGACACCGGCGTCATAGGGGATGCGGATATGGTGCGGCCGCACATCGGTGATCTTCATGACGCGGTTCCTCCTGCTTTCTCGTGAGCGGTTTCAAGAACAACCCGAGTGTAGCCATGAACGCCCGGACGTTGCCAGTGGCTGTTCCAGCGTTATCCTCTTGCGGGACCGCAACGCCAATCAAGCGAAACCCGCGGACTTCCATGCATCATGGTCGCGCTTCGAACGAGAGAGACGCCATGAACCCAGCCCAGCGTGCGCTCTGGTATGTCGAGAGCCATCTGGCCGAGCCGATGACGCTCGACGAGATCGCTGCGATATCGGGCGTGTCGCGGTTCCACATCGTGCGCGCGTTTGCCGCAGCCACCGGCCTGCCGGTGATGCGGTACGTGCGCGCGCGGCGGCTGAGCGAAGCGGCGCGCAGTCTTGCGAACGGCGCGCCGGACATCCTGTCGCTGGCGCTGGAGGCGGATTACGGCTCGCACGAAGCATTCACCCGCGCGTTCCGCGACCAGTTCGGCACCACGCCCGAAGCGGTGCGGGCCGCGCAATGCACCGGCCATCTCAAGCTTCAGGAGCCGATCCTCATGGACTCAACCATCGCAGACAAACTCGCCGCCCCGCGCTTCGAAACCACAAGGGCCTTCCTCGTCGCTGGCATCAACGAGCGCATTTCCTGCGACAACGGCGCGGCCATTCCTGGACTGTGGCAGCGCTTCCACCAGGAGGTCGCCGACATTCCCGCGCGCGTTGGGCCCGTCGCCTATGGCGTCTGCTGCAACAGCGACGATGCCGGCAATTTCGACTACATCGCCGGCGTCGAGGTCGCCGATTTCTCCGAGCTGCCGCGCCGCTTCGGCCGTATCCGTATCCCCGAGCAGCGCTACGCGGTGTTCACCCACGCCGACCACGTCGCCTCGATCAGGCGTACCGTCAACGCGATCTGGAATCAGTGGCTGCCGGCCTCCGGCCTGAAGGCTGCCGATGCACCGAATTTCGAGCGCTACGACGAGAACTTCGATCCCGCCACCGGCAATGGCGGCCTGGAGATTTGGATACCCGTGCGAGATTAGCGCGCAACGCTGGCATACCATCCCGCTTGCTTGGCAAGCCCCGGCGACTTTGTCATAACCGCAGGCAATCTTGCGTGTGGGGCCCGTGCCGGACATCCCGTGCAAGTCATAACAAGCAGCCGGGAGGGTCCCACATGTCCAACGTCCGCGTTCTCGCCACCGACCTCGAATTTCCCGAAGGGCCGGTCGTGATGCCGGACGGCTCGGTGGTGTTGGTGGAAATCCGCGGCCAGCGCCTGACCCGGATCCATCCCGACGGGCGCAAGGAGATCGTCGCGAAGATTCCGGGCGGCCCGAACGGCGCGGCCCTCGGGCCGGACGGCAAGATCTACATCTGCAACAATGGCGGCTTCTCCTGGATCCCGACCCGTAACATGATCATGCCGGGTCCGCAGCCCGACGATTACCTCGGTGGCTCGATCCAGCGCGTCGATCTGCAATCCGGCCAGATCGAAACCGTCGTGACGCGTTGCGGCGAGCACGATCTGCGCGGGCCGAACGATCTGGTGTTCGACAAGCAGGGCGGCCTCTGGTTCTCCGATCTCGGCAAGCGCCGCGCGCGCGAGATGGACGTCGGCGGCATGTACTATCTCAAGCCCGGCATGAAGGAGATCGTCGAGGTCGTTCATGGCGTGTTGCCGGCAAACGGCATCGGCCTGTCGCCGGACGAGGCCACCGTCTACATCGCGGAGACGCCGACGGGCCGGCTCTGGGCCTACGAGCTGTCCGCGCCCGGCACGCTGAAGCCGCGCGACGTGATCTATCGCGGCGAGCGGGGCAAACCGATCTGCGGCCTCGGCGGCTACCAGATGTTCGACTCGCTGGCGGTCGAAGCGAACGGCAATGTCTGCGTCGCCACCCTCGTCTCCGGCTGCATCTCGGTGATCGCACCCGATGGCACCCTGGTCGAGCAGGTCCCGACCGGCGACCGCGTCACCACCAACATTGCCTTCGGCGGCCCCGAGCTGAAGACCGCCTACATCACGCTCTCAGGCAAGGGCGAGCTGATCGCCATGGACTGGCCGCGCGGCGGTTTGCCGTTGAATTTCCTGAACAAGTGAGCCAAGCCGTCATTGCGAGGAGCGAAGCAATCCGGCAGACCCTCACCCTGAGGAGCGCGCCCTTCGCGCGCGTCTCGAAGGGCGAGGCCACCAGCAGGGCCTTCATCCTTCGAGACGCGCGTGCCGCGCTCCTCAGGATGAGGAGCTGACAGCCTGGATTGGTTCGCTTCGCTCGCAATGACAACAGAGAGAGACCTGCAATGCCCTGGCCTGATCCCATCACCCTGCGCGGACAGCATGCCGGTCTGGAGCCGCTGTCGCATCAGCACCGCGAGGGGCTGATCGAGGCCGTGAAGGATGGCGAGCTCTCCACCATCTGGTACACCGCGATTCCGACGCCGGACAACATGGGCAAGGAAATCGACCGGCGGCTCGGTCTTCAGGCCGCGGGCTCGATGCTCCCCTTCACCGTGTTCGATAGCAACGGTAAGATCGTGGGCATGACGACCTACATGAACATCGATGCCGCCAACCGCCGCGTGGAGATCGGTTCGACCTGGTATGGCAAGAGCGCGCAGCGCGGCCCACTCAACACGCAGTGCAAGCTGCTGCTGCTCACCCACGCCTTCGAAACCCTGGACTGCATCGCGGTGGAATTCCGCACCCACTTCTTCAATCACCAGAGCCGCCGCGCCATCGAGCGTTTGGGCGCCAAGCAGGACGGCATCCTGCGCAGCCATCAGGTCGCGCCGAACGGCACGCTGCGCGATACTGTGGTCTACAGCATCACCGCGGCCGAATGGCCGACGGTGCGAACGCATTTGAATTATCAACTCAACGACAAGCCGCGCTAGAGGCGGCCGAGGCACCATGGACAGATTTGATTATGTGATCGTCGGCGCGGGCTCCGCCGGTTGCGTGCTCACCAGCCGCCTGAGCGAAGACCCTGCCACCAGCGTCTGCGTGCTCGAGGCGGGCCCGAGCGACTGGCATCCCTACATCCATCTGCCGGCTGGCTTCATCAAGACCTTCCACATGAAGAGCATCAACTGGGCCTACCAGCAGGAGGTCGGGCCCTGGACCGGCGGGCGCAGCATCTACGCGCCGCGCGGCAAGACGCTCGGCGGTTCGTCCTCGATCAACGGCCATATCTACAATCGCGGCCAGCGCATGGATTTCGACACCTGGGCGCAGATGGGCAATCGCGGCTGGGGCTATGCCGACGTGCTGCCCTACTTCCGGCGGCTGGAGAAGCGCGTCGGCGAGGGCGAGGACGTTTACCGCGGCCGCGACGGCAATCTCACCGTTACCACCATGAACTGGCGCGATCCGCTTTGCGAAGCCTTCATGGAAGGCGCGGTGAGCCTCGGCATTCCACGCAACCCCGACTACAACGGCGCGAAGCAGGAAGGCGTCTCGTATTGCCAGCGCACCATCGATAAGGGCTTGCGCGTCTCCGGCGCCACCGCCTTTCTCAAGCCCGCGATGAAGCGGCCGAACGTGCACGTCCACACCCACGCGCACGCGACCGAGATCATCTTCGAAGGCAAGCGCGCCGTCGGCGTGCGCTACATGAAGGGCGGCTCTGGCGGCACGCCGGTCGAGGTCCGCGCCAACAAGGAAGTGATCCTGTCCGGCGGCACCTATAATTCACCGCAGCTGTTGCAGTTGTCCGGCATCGGCTCACCGGATCTGTTGCAGGCCCACGGCATCGCCGTGCGTCACGCGCTGCCGGTCGGCGAGGGCCTGCAAGATCACTACGCGCCGCGCACGGTCGCGCGCGTCAAAGACATCAGGACTATCAACGAGCTCCGCCGTGGTCTGTCGCTCTGGGTCGAAGCGCTGAAATGGGCTACCACGCGCGGCGGCCTGCTGTCGCTGTCGCCGACCATGGTCTATTGCTTCTGGCACTCCGGCGAGAGTGCGGATAGCTCCGACTTGCAGCTCACCTTCACACCGGCGAGCTACAAGGAAGGCGTGCAGGGCCAGCTCGAGGACGAGCCCGGCATGACTGTGGCCTCCTGGCAGCAGCGCCCCGAGAGCCGCGGATATGTCCGCATCCGCTCGTCTGATCCGTTCGCGCCGCCGATCATCCAAACCAACTATCTCGACGCCGAGCTCGACCGCCGCGTCATCGTCGGCGGCATGAAGCTTGCGCGCAGGCTTTTGAAGAGCGCGCCGCTGTCGCCCTATTACGCCTACGAGGATTTCCCGGGTCCCAACATCAACACTGACGACGAATTCCTGGCCGCAGCCACCGAGCGCGGCACCACCACCTTCCACCCCGGCTGCACCTGCCGCATGGGCCCGGCGGATTCGACCTGGGCGGTGGTCGACGACCAGCTCCGCGTTCACGGGGTGCAAGGTCTCCGCGTCATCGACGCCTCCGTGATGCCGCGCATGATCTCGGCCAACCTCAATGCCTCCACCATGATGATCGCCGACCGCGCCTCAGACCTCATCCGCGGCAAGCAGCCGATGGAAGCCGCGCGCGTGCCGGATGCGGCGCTGGCGTGACCTTGTAGGGTGGGTTAGCGAAGCGTAACCCACCACGCCTCTCGACGCGGAGACAAAGGAGGTGGGCTACGCTGACGCTGACCCACCCTACAAGCTGATCATCCAACGGACAGAAATCCGATGCAAGACGTAGGCGACGTGCTTGAACGACTGGAGCGCTGGTATGCGGCTCAATGCAACGGAGATTGGGAGCATACCTACGGTATAACGATCGAGACGTTGGATAATCCCGGCTGGAATTTCAAGGTGGAGCTAAGGGATACATATTTGTCCGGCCGGACTTTCGAAGAAGTTGCCGAGCCTCAATCAAGCGATCATCGGAAGTTTTTTCATTGTCGCGTGAAGGACGATGTGTTCGCGGGGGCCTGTCCTCCTGACAGGCTCGGCGAAGTCATTTCGATCTTCTTGCGCTGGGCTGAAACGCGCTCGGCGGAGCAGATCGAAAAGCTCGCAAGATAGACCGGATGGTCCAAGCCGGTACCCGGCCTTCCCTGCACCCTCTTTGTTTGAAGGAGGTGATGGAGAGAGCATAGCTCGGGCGGATGCGCCGCGAGGATGCGATTTGAAATGCGAGTTGGAGAAGGCGATGCTCGCCCTTGCTCCGTCATTGCGAGCGCAGCGCGCAGCGAAGCAATCCAGTCTGTCACCGCGGGGGGATTCTTATCGAAAGGTCACGCGGTATGGGCCCTGGCTTTCGCCAGGACGACCCGTAGGTTGCACTGTGCTTCAATTTTACGATTTCAGCCCGCATTTTCTTCGTGCAACTGCTGGTTCGCGCGCAAGGCGGCGTTTTCCTTGCGGAATCACACAGGATTTGGGTGTGGCTTATGCGCCGCAGCCGGGGTGTTCAGCGGCCCGCGGCCGTCGCCGCGATGATCTCGAGCTGGTTCCTGAGCCAGCGGTGGGCCGGATCTTTCTGATAGCGCTGGTGCCAGACCATGAACATCGGCAGCTCGGCCAGGGTTCGCGTGCGCGAGGCCAGCGGTATCCGCACCTGCGCGAAGCCGTGCATCACGCCGGGCGCCAGCAGGCTCGGCATGCTCGCCAGCATTTGCGAGCCACGCAGGAAGGACGGCACGCCGGAGAAGCTCGGCACGGAGATCGCGATGTCGCGGTGGAAGCCGTTGGCTGCAAGCCGACGATCGAAGTCGAGGCGCTCATTGTCAGTGTAGACCACCGTGATGTGACGCGCCGCGAGATAGGCGCCGCGCGTAGCCGGCGCGGCACGCGCTTTGGGGTCGTAGTAACAAACGTAATGGTCTTGCAGCAGGCGCTTCTGCACGATGTCGACGCCGGACGGCGGCAGCGGTGTGATCAGCAGGTCGCAACGGTTTTCCCGAAGCATCGCTGGCGACGGCGACTGCGAGGGGATCACGCGCAGGTTCAGGCTCCTCACTTGCGCGGCGACATGATCGAAGAACCGCGGCAGCAGCAGGTCGCGCTGGAAGTCGTTCGCGGCGATTGTCAGCGAAAGCTGCGCGCTCGCCGGCTCGAACGTGACGCCGCCGGCAAAGCTCCGCATCTCGTCGATCAGCGCTCGCGCCTTTGCCGCGAGCGCCTGGGCGTGCGCCGTGGCCACAATGCCGCGGCCGGATTTGGCAAACAGCGGATCGCCGACGATCCGCCGCAGCTTGTTGAGGGCGTGGCTGACCGCGGATTGCGTCAGGCCGAGCCGCGTTGCGGCCGCCGTCACCGAGCCCTCTTCCAGCACCGACAGGAACAGCTCCAGCGCGTGGCCATCGAGCGCCAAATGATCGATTTTTCTCATGGAATTCATTATAATCGATCTATTTATCTTGAGAATAGCTCGCGCCATCATCTCTCGATAAATCGTGCGCCCCAACGGGCGCCAGAGGGAGAGACAACGCCGATGCATGCCCAGGCGCCAGCTTTGCGGGATCCCCGCCTCAACCGCCCCGAGCCGTTCACGCCTCCGCTCGGTGACGGTGGCTTCTTCCAGCGCGACCGTTCCATGCATCCGCCGGCGCACGCGCCAGGCTACAAATCCTCGGTGCTGCGCTCGCCGCGCCAGGCGCTGCTGTCGCTTGAGACCTCGGTCTCGGAGATCACGGGGCCGGTATTCGGTCACAACGACCTCGGCCCGCTCGACAATGATTTGATCCGCAACTACGCCAAGGACGGCGATCCCGTCGGCGAGCGCATCATCGTCCACGGCCGCGTGCTGGACGAGACGGGCCGCGGCGTGCCGGACACGCTGGTCGAGTTCTGGCAGGCCAATGCCGGCGGCCGCTACCGGCACAAGAAGGACACGTATCTGGCGCCGATCGATCCGAATTTCGGCGGTTGCGGTCGCGCGCTGACCGACGACACCGGCTACTATTATTTCCGCACGGTGAAGCCGGGACCCTATCCCTGGCGCAACTACGTCAACAGCTGGCGTCCAGCTCACATCCACTTCTCGGTGTTCGGCTCGGGCTTCGCGCAGCGTCTGATCACCCAGATGTACTTTGAGGGCGATCCCCTGATCCCGGTCTGCCCGATCCTGACGACGATCCCGGACAAGGATGCGCTGGAGCGCCTGGTCGCGCCGCTCGACCTCAATGCATCGACCCCGTTCGACTCGCTCGCCTACCGCTTCGACATCGTCTTGCGCGGCCGGCGCTCCACTTACTTTGAAAATCGCACCGCAGGGAACTAGGTCCATGCCGCAGCCGCTCAACTACCTCAAGGAAACCGCCTCGCAGACGGCCGGGCCCTACGTGCATATCGGGTTGATCCCGGCCATGGCCGGATTCGACATTTTCGAGAAGAACTTCTCCAATGTGCTGGTGACGCCGAACACGCAAGGCGAACGCATCACGCTGGAGGGCAAGGTGATCGACGGCAGCGGCACGCCGCTGCGTGACGTGCTGCTGGAGATCTGGCAGGCGAACGCGGCCGGCCGCTACAACCATCCGGCCGATCGGTCGACCGGCCCGCTTGACGAGGAATTTCGCGGCTGGGGCCGCGCCGGCTCCGACTTCGAGAGCGGTCTCGTCACCTTCGAGACCATCAAGCCGGGCGCGATCATCGACAAGACCGGCCGCAAAGGCGCGCCGCACATCAATGTCTGGATCGTCGCGCGCGGTATCAACATCGGTCTCAACACGCGCCTCTATTTTTCGGACGAAGAGGCCGCCAACGCCGCCGACCCCGTGCTCAGCCTGATCGAACAGCCGATGCGACGTTCGACGCTGATCGCAAAGCGCAGCGAACGCGCTGGCAAGATCGTGTATGCCTTCACGATCAATTTGCAGGGGCCCGAAGAGACGGTGTTCTTCGACGTGTGAGAGCCGCCGCCCGAAGGTTCACTCCACCTGGTCGCCGCGATCGATCGCTACGCGCGCGCGGAATTGCGGTGACTGACGCATCTCGCGCGATCCCGGCCGATTGGCCGGATCGCGCCCCACTTTTGGTTGCAGTTCTGCCAAATCGATGAATATGTCCGCCTGTCGGCGCAGCTCGTCGGCGACCATGGCTGGCTGAGTGGAGAGTGTGGAGACGACCGTCACGCGGACACCGAGGCGTTGCAGGGCTTCCACCAGCGAACGAAAATTCCCATCGCCCGAGAACAACACGATCTGATCGACGTGCTCGGCGAGCTCCATCGCATTTACGGCGAGGTCGACATCCATGCTGCCCTTCACCTTGCGGCGGCCGGTGATGGCGTCGACGAATTCCTTCGTGAGTTTCGTGACGACGGTGTATCCGTTATAGTCGAGCCAATCGATCAACGGACGGATTGACGAATACTCCTGATCCTCGACGACGGTCGTGTAGTAGAAGGCCCGCAACAGCGCACCTCGGCTTTGGAATTCGCCGAGCAGTCGCCTGTAGTCGATGTCGAAGCCGAGCGCCTTGGAGGTGGCATGGAGATTGGAGCCATCGATAAAGAGTGCGATCTTCTCAATCGAAGACATTATGCACAAATCTCCAGTTGTACGCGAAAGGTGGCCGGTCCAACCGCCGGGGGCGGTGTGTCGGCCGGAAAAACATTGAAGCCACCGATGGCTTGCCGAAAAAGCAGCGCAGACGACCGGACAGGGGCGGCCGTCTTGCGCCCAGGTTAGGGAGGATACAATGCCCACCGGCGCCAGGGCGCCGAATGCAGCCAGGCTAAGGCGCGCGCATTCCCTACTCAATTGTACTGAGGTAAAGGGCGCCTATCCAAAGGATAGGGCCCCATATACGAAGGTTAAGTGGCAGCGCTGGCAACAAAGGCCATTGCGGTTCCCAGCGTGGCCTTCGACCACAGGCGCGCCTGATCGATCGGCCGATGTGTCAGCCTTCCTCGCCGTGGAGCTGCGCGCGAAAGGCGCGCGGCGACACGCCCGTGGCGGCGGCATAGACCCGGCTGAAATAGGCGGGGTCCTCGAAGCCAAGCGCATAGGCGATCGTCGAGACCGGCAAATTGGTATAGACGAGGTTGCGCCGCGCCTCGCGGATCAGCCGGTTGAGGATCAGGTGCGAGGCGGTGTCGCCAGTTGCGGCCCGCGTCACCCGGTTGAGATGGGTCGGCGTGATCGACAGCGCGCCCGCATAGTCCGCGACGCTCCAGCGTTCCAGATGATGCTGTTCCAGCAGCGCCTCAAAGCGGCGGAATAGTCCGCTTTCAGCCGTGCCGTTGCCACCGCTCTCGCCAGTGAGCGCGCGGGCCACCAGCCCGATCATCGCCGCCGACAGTGCACGCAGCACATGCGCTCGGCCGAAATCGCGCGCGGCGTGTTCGGCAAAGATCTGCTTCATGGTGGTCCGGATCTGCGGCGTGCCGCGTATCACGGCCGAGCGCGACAAGGCACTTCGCAGGCCTTCAGAGGCGAGCAGCGCTTCGTCCAATATTTCCGCGGCGATGGTCAGCACCCAGCCCTGGGTATCAGGCACGAAACGGAAGCCATGGACGTGGCCGACAGGCACGTTGACGATCTGCATCGGCTTCAGCTGCACCACGCGCCCGTCGAGCGTGGCTTCGCCGCCGCCGCGCTCGATCAGCAGCACCTGGTGCAGCCGGGCATGGCGGTGCACGGCCAGCGTCCAGTCGTGCAGCACCGAGCGCGAGGCAATCGTCTCGCAATGCACGACATCGGGCAGATCGCCGGACTCGCCGAACAAATTGTAGACCCGGATCGCCGGGGCGGGGGCTGCGCGTCTCATGTTCGAATAGTACAAGACAAAGACGAAAGCCTCCATCGGTCAGCGGCGCTGAATCTGCAAGAAAGTGCCGAGGAGGACGCAAAAATGAAAGTTCAGGTCTGTATCATCGGCGGCGGGCCGTCCGGGCTGCTGTTGTCCCAGCTCCTGCACCTCAAGGGTATCGACACGGTCGTGCTGGAAAAATCCAGCCGCGACCACGTGCTTGCCCGGATCCGTGCCGGCGTGCTCGAACACGGCTTCGCCAGGCTGATGCGCGAGGCTCAGTGCGGCGAGCGGATGGACCGCGAGGGTGAGATCCACAAGGGATTCGAGATCGCCCATGATGGGGTGCTCTCCCAGATCGACCTCCACAAGCATTCCGACGGCAATTCGGTGCTGGTCTACGGCCAGACCGAGCTGACGCGCGACCTCTACGAGGCGCGCGACCGCCTCGGCGGCAACGTCGTGCACAATGCCGAGGACGTGACGCCGCATGACCTGACCTCCGACCGGCCTTACGTGACCTATCGTTCGAATGGCGAGACCGTCCGAGTCGATTGCGATTATATCGTCGGCGCCGACGGCTTTCACGGCGTCAGTCGCAAGTCGATCCCGAAGGACGTGCTGCGGGAATACGAGAAGATCTATCCGTTCGGCTGGCTCGGCGTGCTGTCGCGTACGAAACCGGTGTCGCCGGAGCTGATCTATGTGAAGCATGAGCGCGGCTTCGCGTTGTGTTCCTTGCGGTCGCAAGTGCTGAGCCGCTACTACGTCCAGGTGCCGCTCACCGACAAGGTGGAGGACTGGAGCGACGATGCGTTCTGGGCCGAGCTGAAGCGTCGTCTGCCGGACGAGGTCGGCGGCCGCCTGATCACGGGACCGTCCATCGAAAAGAGCATCGCGCCGTTGCGCAGCTTCGTCGCCGAGCCGATGAGCTACGGCCGCCTGTTTCTCGCCGGCGATGCCGCCCACATCGTGCCGCCGACGGGCGCGCGCGGGCTGAACAGCGCTGCCTCCGACATCTATTATCTCTACCACGCCATGCTCGCGCACTATCAGAACGACGATGATTCCGGGCTTCAGGGCTATTCCGCCAACGCACTGGCGCGGATCTGGAAGGCGCAACGCTTCTCGTGGTGGATGACGATGCTGCTGCATCGCTTCCCCGACCGTTCCGAGTATGAAAACAGGCTTCAGCAGACGGAGCTGGAGTATCTGCTGTCGTCCGAGACGGCGCAGCGTCTGCTGGCGGAGAATTATGTGGGGTTGCCGTTCTAGCGTGGAGTGAACCCGAAAGCGGTGCGACGCTGCGCTACTTTCCTTCTAGGATGTTCACCGGAGTCCAATCCGACCCCGGTGGATTTGTAGCGAGCGCAGTCGCGCGCTTGTCAAAAAGCGCTGACGCCGGATCCATTTCCGCCGTTCGCCCGAACGCATCAGCCGCCTTCGCAAACTCCCTTGCCCGCCAGCACGCCAGCCCTTCCGCATACGCGGCGGCAATCTTCGCCTGCCCGGCACTCTCCGTGCCCTTCTCCGCGAGGGGCTCGAACACTTTGATCGCCTCGCCGCGTCCTATCACTTTGATGGCGTCGAGCTCGCGCCAGGTGAAAGTATTGCCTGTCTGCGCGACAGTCGTTTCTGAGGCCATGATGGAGGTGCCATAATATTTGTTGGCGCCTTCGAGCCGCGAGGCGACGTTCACGGTGTCGCTCATCACGGTGTAGTTGAAGCGGCGGCGGGAGCCGATATTGCCGACCACGGCCTCGCCGCTGTTGAGCCCGATGCGGTGCGACAGGCCGCGGCCGGCGAAAGCGGCGCTGGCGGCATTAAGCTCCGCCAGCTTTGCGTGACATTTCAGCGCGGCATGGACGGCGTGGCGCGCATGCGCGGGATCGTCGGCGGGCGCACCGAACATGGCGACGATGGAATCGCCGATATATTTGTCGACATAGCCGCCATGGCTCTCGATGATGTCGGTCATGGCCGACAGATATTCGTTCATCAGCGTCACCAGTTCGCCCGGCGTCATCGTCTCGGCGATGGAGGAGAAGCCGCTCAGGTCGGAGAAGAACATCGTGACGTTGCGCATTTCGCCGCCGAGCGCCGGCATCTTGCCGGAGGCCACCATCGTCTCGATCACTTCGGGGGCGAGATAGAACGCAAAGCTCTTGCGCAGGAAACGCTCGTCACGATCGGCCAGCACGAAACGGTAGCCGATCATCATCGCGAGTGCGGCAAGGCTTGCGAGTGCCGGCTCGGTCAGCGGCAGCGCCAAGGCATGGACGAATGCACCGACGGCCACAGCGGCGTATACGGCGGTGAGGCCAAACCAGGCGATCAGTGCGGCACCCGGTGCGAGCACGCAGGCCGCGCAGGCCACGATCGCTGCGAACACGATGGTGAGAATGCTCCGCAGTGGAAAGCCGAGCTCGGTCACCGCATCGCGTTCGATCAGATTTCGCACCGCGTTGGCATGAACGAAGACACCGGCGATGTCGCTGCGGGCCTTTTGTACGGTGCTCGCCGGGGCAGGCTGGGCGCATCGTGGACCCGGCGTTCCGTCATATCCGCCGGACAGTCGCATCGAGGTGAGCTTGCGATCATCGAAATTCAGGGCGGTGCCGAGCAGCACGACTTTGCCGCCGAAGGCGCGACGGAAGAAATCGCGGTCGCCTTTTTCGACGCAGGCTCGCAGATCGGCGAAGGAGAAAGTCGGAATGTCGCGGCCCAGTCCTCGAAAATTGAGCGCCAGTGTATTCGGTACCGCACTCGGAATTGCATAACCGGACAATTCGGTCGCTCCGGACGGTGCAATCTCGGGCTTTACAGCGAGCGCGCGCGCGGCGAGCTCGACCGCCATCGCGGGGACCGGCTTGCCGTCGATCGAGAAGCTCAGCGGCATCCGCCGGATCACGTCGTCGGTGTCGGTATGGACGTTGAGGGCGCGGATATTGTTTCTCACCACCAATTGCTGCGCGCGGTCGGGCCTTTCCTGATGGTCGTTGCTCAGGATCTCGCCGAGCACCAGCTTGCCGCTGTCGGAAAGCTTCCGCAGGGCGATGAGATAGTCCCGATCGAATCCCTTGAGTCGCGTGCCCAGCGACGCGTCGCCGAAGGGAATCTCAGACTGCTCGATCGAGCTCGGGAAGATGACGTCGAAGCCGATCGCCCGGGCGCCGCCGTCGTCGATGCTGCCGAGAACCCGGCCGATCTCGCGCGTCCAGGTCTGCGTTGGCGATCCCTTGAACGGCGGAGTGTCGTAGGTCTCGCCGTCGATGGCCACGACGACGACCGGGGATGTCGCGGGATCGCGTTGGTCGCCGACGAACTTGCCGCGCAGTGCCGTGAGGATATCGAGCGACAGGCCCTGCAGCGTCTGCAACGGTGGAGACGTCACGACGGCGCCTGCAAGAAGCGCAATCAGGATCGCTGCAACGATGTCCCGTCTGCCGATCCGCCGCATCGCCCCGCCGCTAGCTGCCTATTCGAGCCGCAGCAGGCGCCCGACGATCGGCGTTGGCGACGACGTGGCGCTGGGATCGACCTGGAAGGCGTAACGCTTGGTGCCGAGGATGGCGAGATAGCTGCCGCCCGGCGTCAGCGACTTCCCGGCCTTGGCGAAGTCATAGAACTTGCCTCCGACCATCGTCTCGCTCTTGAGGGGAACGCTGATCGTGGGCTCCTTGCCATCGGTACGTTCGATCACCAGGGTGCTGCCGCTCTTGGCCTGCACCAACGGCGCGACGCCGTAGAGCGTCGGCAGCTTGGCCGGAGCGTTGCCCTTGGCGTCCGACCGCATGGTGCGGAAGGTCGTCGCGGCACTCTGGTTCGCCTCGCGCTCCGATAGTTTTGCCGCGTTGGTATCGCAGGGCACCTTTTCACGCTTGACCTCGCCGAGTTGCACGGTGCTCTGCTCGGTGCCGACCATGACGACGCCTTCGCTGATGGTCTCGCGCTGGCACGATTTGAGATAGCTGAGCGTAATGGTTGCCTTGGGCCCCAGCTTGATGATCTTGCCCGGCGCCACATAATCCATGAACGCGACACCGTCGACCTTGCCTTGCACCTCCTCGACGATGGCGGCCGGGGTCTCCGCCAAAGCGGGGGCAGCAAGACAGCACGCGCCGACAACAGCGCCGATCAGGCTTTTCATGGGAATTCTCATCCAATTCGACCGATACTTGCCCGGTCCCCGTCCAGGCCCGATGCTTAGCAGCGAAACGCCCAGGTAAGTGTGACCGGAATCACTCTCAGCTATTGGTGCACTCTATCAGGAAGAGGTTCAAACCGGCGACCGGATGGATAATTTCATTCGGCTGGGACGGCCTCGACCGGGTAGCCCTCCGCTGCACTCTCTATATCAATAATGGGCGCGAGCGTGGCCTCGGTCTTCTGATACGGCGTCGCCTGCTGACCGTCGGCGATCTCGACCACTTCCTCCCAGCGCGACAGGAAGGCTAGCTGTCACGAGCTGGCTGGAGTTGATAGCGGTTATATGCGTGCTGCCAAACGAGGTCGGCACGCCGATCGTTTTTAGCGCGGTATGCAGCGAGCTCCATCTTTCTTGCCCGCTGCACGGGGGAGCGTGCGCCCGCCCGCGTCGCTGCGCGTCGGCAGCAATTTGACTGGCTCGCTTTGCAGGGCGTTAACCGTGGCGGAATGCTCCCCGCGCGGGTCATTGTCGCGCCCCAGAGTTGGTTGCAAATACGTTTGGGTTTTACGGTGGATATTTTCATGCTGAGAGACGGCAAATATGCGGCCTGGTTCAGGACCCCGCGCGGTCAGGGCACGGGCGTCGTGCATCTGGCGGAGGGACGAATCTCCGGCAGCGACAGCTTCTTCACGTATGGCGGCTCTTACCGAATCGACGAGCAGCGCTTCACGGCGGTTCTGACCACGCGGCGACATGCCGAGGGGCCGCCGACCGTGTTCGGGCTCGACGAAGTCGAGGTCAAGCTCTCGGGCGTGTGCAGCGGCGCGATGGCGACTTGTTCCGGAACGGCCGAGCAGGCGCCCGATGTGACCTTCGAGGCGACGCTGATCTACAGCCAGGACGAGGTGCCCGCCGTTGAGGCCAGAGGTGCGGTCGTGAAGCTCAACGCAGACAAGCTGCCCAAGGGGCTCGACGGCCGCTCGCGATCGCGCCATCCGTTTGCGCCGGGATCGCTCGGCTCAGAACGGAATAGACCATAAGGCCACGTCTCATCCCGCCTGATCGACTTCGACGATGTCGTCAGGGCTGCTTAAGCGGATGAGCCCTCTGGTGCCAGGCCCAGGCGGTGCGGATCACGGTCGGCAGATCCGAATGTCGCGGCACGAAATTCAGCATTTTTCGCGCTGCGGAGGGATCGGCGACCAGATAGGTGGGATCGCCGGCGCGGCGCGGTTTGACGGTGTGGGGCACCTCGCGCCCGGTCTCCTGCCTGATGGCAGTCAGAATTTCCCGCACCGAAAAGCCGGAGCCGGTGCCCAGATTGAAGCTCCCGCCGGCATGCCCTTGTTCCAGCAGCTTCAGCGCCGCAACATGCGCCGCGGCGAGGTCGGTGACATGGATGTAATCGCGGATCGCGGTGCCATCGGGCGTGTCGTAGTCCTCGCCGAACACGGCAAAATCGACATGGCCCTGTAATGCCATCATGGCGCGCGGAATGAGATGGGTTTCATTGTCACGCAATTCGCCGATGCCGCCGGCAGGATCGGCGCCGCTGGCGTTGAAATAGCGCAGGCAGAACGCGCCGAAGCCGTAAGCGGCGCGGTAATCGGCGAGCATGCGCTCGATCATCCACTTCGATGCGCCATAGGGGTTGATCGGCGCGCAGGGGAAGTCTTCCGGCAGTTCCTTGGAATCGGCATTGCCGTAGACGGCGCCGGTCGAGGAGAACACGATACGATGGCAGCCCGCATTGCGCATCGCCTGCAATAGCGACAGCGTGCCCTGCACATTGTTGATGTAGTACTTTTGCGGGTCGGTCATGGACTCGCCGACGAGGCTCGCCGCCGCGAAATGCATGACAGCCGTGATGTTGTGCTCGGCGAAGGCGCGCGCCAGCGTGGCGCCGTCGAGCAGATCGCCTGTTACCAGCGGGCCGGCGACGAAGCCGCGATGACCTGTCGACAGATTGTCATAAACGACGGGCTGATAGCCGGCCGCGGTCAGGGCGCGGCAGGCATGCGAGCCGATATAGCCCGCGCCTCCTGTAACGAGGACAGTCGGTCGGTCGGTCATGTCTGCTTACCTCGAGGTGAAATCAACGATCATCGATGCGTCCGCGGCCAGCACCAAATCGGCACACAGCACGAGCACCGCAAGCGTCAACCATTCGAAACGCTTGCCGAAGGCGGGGACACGCCGCGTGGCGCCACGGGACACGACATCATTCAAGGAGAGGGTTTCCGAAGTGACCTGTCCCAATGCGATTGCCTCAGTTCGACAGTTGATCGATCTGGTGAGCATAGATTGATCTTCGCCGTATGCAACCCACCGGGGGCTCGCCACGATTGTCCTTCTTCGTTTAGCTCGCATTGACCCTATCGCTGCGAAACGGTCGGCGCGCGCATCGCGGCAACCGAAGCTTTAAGCACGAAAAATAAGCTGATGCCGAGTAAAGGAGTGACGGAAACATGGCACAGATCTGGATGACTTATGACGAACTCGCCGGGCTTAGTGGCTGCACGCCTGCCGAGGCCAGAATGCGGGCCATCCATTTGTCACTTGACCGCCGCAAAAGCCGCGATGGCGCAACCCGCGTTAAGCTCGATCTGGCGCTGACGGCTAAATTTTTCGCATCTGTCCGGGACGCCGGTTTTGATCTGGACGGCGCCATCGAGGCGCTCCAGGCCACCCATCGCCAGATGGCAGAACTCCTGTCGCCGAACCAGTTCCAGGGCCGGCGCCGGTCGGCTTAGCCCCCGCATGCAATCGATCACGCTCCGGGCACGAGGAGCCGAGATTCTCGCGATGCTTGTTCCGAATCAGGCATAAATCTCCATCCGGATTTTCCATTGCAGGCCGGGTTAACCGCAGCGGGCCGCAGAGCCTGCAGGAGGATGCCATGAGGAACGACAGCGATCGAGGCTACGCGACACTGTTGGGAGCGGCGATGCTGGGCGGGCTGATCATCATGACAACCGCAACGGCAAACGCAGAGCTTGTGAAGTTGCAGGCCGATTTAAAAGGCAGCAATGAAGTGCCTCCGAACAACTCGCCTGGAACAGGCAAGGCCGAGGCGACCTACGATACCGAGGCGAAGACCCTCACCTATACGGTCAGCTTTTCCGGCTTGACCGGGCCAGTCATGGGGGCACATTTCCATGGCCCCGTGGAGCCCGGCAAGAACGCCGGCATCGTGCTGCCGTTCAAGACGGTGCAAAGTCCGATTCAGGGGAGCGCAACACTCACGGAAGCTCAGGCTGCGGATCTGCTGGCCGGGAAATGGTACGCGAACATTCATACGGCCGCGAACCCGGGCGGTGAACTACGCGGACAAATGATAAAATAAGGACGGTAACTTCCCGATGCAGACGTGCAGGCCATGCATCTGCTCAGGAGGGCGGTCTCGGTAAGAAGGCCAGGATTGTTTGAGCGAGGAGGACCCCGACGGTCCCGCCTGCTGCTTTTTGCAGCACGTCCAGGAAACCCGGGTCACGATCGGGCGTCATTGCTTGCAGGATTTCGAGCCCCATTGCGACCGCCACGACAAGCGAGCAGGCGAGAGTGAGCCGACCGGGCAACAGGAAGGACAAAAGAAATCCCAGCAACCCGTAGGCGCTGAAGCGCTCGATCACGACGACCCAATAAGCCTCGTGATGACCGATAAGCACGGGTCTTCCCGCCAGTCTCGCAAGCGTGGCATAGACGATGAGCGCGAAGCAGATTCCTGCGGCTGCGATAAGGTGGTTGCGGCGCATTGGACGACCATAGCCGGACCGGAGCCAGGCCGCGTTGAAAGATGAGAGTATCGTTAAGGCTGATTGAGCAGGGCGCCCGGTGCGGCGCGTTTTGCCGTCTCGGGTTAACGGCTCAATCCAGTCAGGCCACCAACACCGCGTCGGTCGGCAATTTAGCGCTCTGCGCCAAGCAGCGTGACTCGACCAACTCGTTGAATCGCGGGAAGGGCAGTGGGGCGGAGACCAGATAGCCCTGCCCCTCCTCTACGCCGGATGAAATAAGCGCCTGGACCTGCTCTTCCGTCTCGATGCCTTCCGCGACCACCGTCATTTGGAGGTCCTTCGCAAGTGCGACCAGCATCTCCACGATCGTGGCAGTCGATGCGTCCACGGTGATCGTGTCGACGAAAAATTTGTCGATCTTGATTGTATTGGCGCCCAGGCCCTTGAGCCGAGATAGCCCGCTGTGACCGACGCCGACGTCGTCGATGGCGACGCGAAACCCGTAGTCCCTGAGTTCGCTGACCACGGCTGCGGCGCGTGCGAGGTCGTCGAGTTCGTCGCGCTCGGTCACCTCGATGACGATCTGGCGCGCGGAGACGTGCGCCGCCATGACTGTGCGGCGGAGCGTTTCAATGAAGCCTGCACTCAAGAGATGCTTTGGCACGACGTTGAGGGAGAGCTTGAAATCCTTGTTCGCTTTCAACAACGGTTGCAGATCCGACAGCGCCGATCGCAGGATCTGCCAGGTCATGACCTCGATGCGGCCGCTGGATTCCGCGAGCGGGATGAAGTTCATCGGAGGCACGACCGATCCGTCTTTGAGTAGCCACCGAGCCAACACCTCGCAGCCCTTGATCCGACCGGTCTTGAGCTCGAAGATTGGCTGGTAGTACGGCTTGAATTCGTTCGCGGCCAGCCCGCGATCGAGATCGGCGACGGGCCCTTCCATGCGGCGGCTCCGCGCCAAAAGCTCGCCGAAAAGCGCGCCGATTGCAAACGCTACGGCCAACGCCGGCCAGTAGGCCTCGCTGTTCCACGTCGAGAGGATGCCGCGTTCGAGGCGGATGGTCGCATGGAGAGGGAATCGAGCGGAATTTTTGTCGAGATCGATCGGGGCCTGCAAGGCTTTGTCGGGATCGAGCAGGAATTCGCCAAGTTTCTCGCCGTTGCTCAAGGCGAGGATCACTTCGCTATGGGCGCGCAACTCGGCGGGCATGATGTCGAACAGGCTGGCGTTGACGCCAAGAATGGCGACCAGTGCGGCATTGCCGTTGACGTCTTTGAGTACGCCCAGAGCATCCCCGCCGAATTGCTCAACACGGAAGAGCGAGAGGCTCTTGTCGTGCGAGGGAAGCATATCGCGGCGGTCGATCCATCCTTTGTCGAATTCGAGCGTTTCGGAATAGGCCGAACAGATCACCGAGCCGTCAGGGTTGACGAGGCGCACATCCTTGATTGCGGAACGCTGGTAGACGTGGAGCCGGATCGCCTGCAGCGTCGCGGGCCCGCAATCGGCAAGATCGCGCCGCGCGAGTTCGCCCAGGCTCGCGCCGGCAAAATCGACCGCAAATTCGGCGCGACGCAGAACGACTTCGGTCAATTCGTCGAGCTGATGGGTCTGCTGGTATCGAATGAACGAAGTCGCCGCAAAATGGCCGGCCACGCCGAACAGGGCCGTGCTCGCGAGCACGAGCGCCGCAAATGCGAAAGTCGGTCGCTGCAATCTCATTCGGCCCGGCGGAACAGAGGGAAGCGTCGGCCCATCCTAGTCAGGACGCGCTAAGATAGGGTTTAATGGCGGGACGAGGCATGTGGAACCGGCCTTTGGGGGGTGGGCAGGCGAGAAACCCGTCTGCCCCGGACCGGGGGCCCTATCGAAAAATGCCTCTTAACCTTCCGCTCCCAAGTTCTGGCGGCCCATTCGATGGCGGAGGGAAGCGGGTGCGGGATTGTAGGGCGCGATGGAAGTCTGCCGGGTGCTGCCACCATGCTGTGGCCGGGTGGCTCGCAAGCGCAAAACCACGAAGGCGATATTGATAGCTAACCAGACCAGAACGACGAAATGGCAAGATGTGCCACGGCCAGACCTCGCGATGCAGTTGAGGTCAACGCGAGCGCGCTGGTTCGGTTCCCTGGCAAACAGGGTTAGAGCGCGTTTATTTCATGCAGCTGGATTCGAGGCTTTCGAGCGGACGGTGGTCTCACCTTGGCTTGAGTCCTGGCTCCAGTCCGATCAGCAACACGTCGCATTCGTTCTTCGTCAGAATCGGAGATCGCGCGCCCGCGGTCATCCATGACGTCGTTGGCGAAACACCGCCGCACGCCTAGGCCTTTTTCCTCGCCTTCGTTTTCAACGAAAGACCAAGGCGCAAGGCCATGCGCTTGATCGCATCGGGCGATCGTCCGAGCTGTTTCGCCGCCTCCTCCAATGAAGCCGAAGACTTGGCCAACTCCATCAGCCGGCGGTCTTCCTTGAACGACCAGGGCTTGCGCGCCATAACCGAAATCATCCTCTCGTCGAGACAAAGACAAAGCCGCCAAGCGGACCCATGTCGCTCGACGGCTTTGCTTGGGTGGGGCCGAGCTTGGGGAAGCCCGGTGAGACGATGGGATAAGCGATCGGTGAGACTTCGCAACAAACAACGCGGATTAAGCTAACCGCTCAACCTTAACGCGTCTAATCCGGACTTCGTGGCTCCGTATTATCACGGAGATTTCAATGCTGATCAGCAGCGGCCGTCGCCGCGTTTTGAGTGGTTCGAAGCCGAACTTATCGACCGGCGATTCTGAAGGCTGCATCGACCGGGGCCGTCGGCGTGAACTCGGATTAACATCCGGCCGGATTTAACTTCAACAGTGAGACGTTTTGGTCTTTCCGGGCCCCCGGCCGTCGGGCGACGACCAAACTTCGATCAACTCTTGCACAAACTTCATCATCGCCTGACAAAACTTTCAGCGGCGCCGATCTTGAAGTCGTCACAACGACAAGATGAAATGCAATGGGAGGAACGCGCCGGAAAAACGGGACGTTCAAATGTTGGCAATCGTGGTCTTGGGTTCGATCTTCGCTGGGGGTTTTGCTTGCGGCTATGGTGCGAGGGCGTGGCGCTCACGCAAGCGATCGGCAAGATATCGTCTCTATGCGCCCTATACTCCCGCGGCAACAGGGGCGGGGCGAAGTCGGTCGCCGTCGTAATGGCGGAATTCTGCGCGTGGCCTGTTTGCCGAGCGATCTCCGTGGCGTGATCGAAATAACCATGGGCGGTTAGGTTAACTTGTCGCAACTCTTGAGAGCTTAGCCAATGTCACCTAGAACACATTGATTCACGACGAATGTTTAGCCGCCCCGATTTTTCAGGGGCCCGCGTTAGGGTAGGCGTAAATGGCGTATCTGATTGCATTGCTGGGCGCGGCAATTTGCATCCTTGTTTTGATGGTTTTCGTTCGCGCCTATGATCGACACCTGAAAGATTGTCCAGGTCCCTGGATCATGGACGAGGCTCATTCGAATGACTGATCCAAGGCACAACGCGCCCCGAAGGTATTTCGTTGATGCGCAAGGGAAATGGGTGCTGATAGGGCTGTCGCTTCCGGAAACGGCCGAGTTCGAAGCGCTGGATGTGACATCGGGAGAGACGGTTGAAATCGCGGCCGAAATCGGTCTGAGCGATGGAGCCGCCGCGGCGGACGAAGCTCGATGGCGTGAGCTCTATTCCAAACACGAAGGAGCCTGGCGGGCGTGGATCGTACAAAGCCAGGCGGAGCGGCCACAAGGTTCAAACTTTGTTAACTATGTCTGACCGATGTTAGCGGTCCAAATCTCGAACGTGGGATGGCCCAAATGTTTCAGCTGTTCCTGAGAGCGCGCGCACACAACTTTCTCAGCTCCCGCCGTGAGGACAAGGGCTTCAAGGCCCGTACCGTCGAGCGCGATGCGGAGACGGACCGCGTTCGAATCGATGCCGTCATGGTCGCGATCGATGCGGCATTGCGCGATGCAGAGAGGGAGCAGGTCGGCCTCGGACGACGCGTTGATGACGCACTTGCGCGTGCATCCGTCACCTTCGGAAACGGCACCGATGAATATCTCGAACGGGAGCCGATCGACAGCCATCATCAAGATCTCTTTGCCGCCGACATCTCCAACGGCCAGCGGCGGCTCAAGGAATTGGCAAACACCATCACTCACTTGAGATTTATCAGGACCGCGATGCTCACGCGCTTTCCGAACCTGAAGCCGCCGCAGCTCAATAGCTAGGATCGAGGCTTTGGCTCGGCATCTGCCGTCTGGTGAAAAGCAGCAGGTCCAGACACGATGGATATCTCGGTCCGAGAAGCATCATCTCTCGCTGAACAGCTTTGCCACGGGACAATTCGGGCGCCGCTTTGCCGTTGGCTCTTCTGCCGGTTTTGATATGGTCCCGTCCTGTTCTCGGACGGATTGAAGGAGCGAGCCAGGTGATCTCCAGAAATTTGCAAAGGTCGATGGGATTGGCATTTGTTTTGGCCATTGGCGCACCAGTCACGGCTTCGGCCGTCACGGTAGAAGTCGCGCGTGCATGCGACGCAGCTTTGGCCAAGGCCTTTCCGCCAAAGCAAATCGGCAATCCCGCTGCGGGCAGCGCGGGGACTGTCAAGGAGCGGCGCGAATATTTGAGCAAATGCGTCGCGAACAACGGCAAGGTCGATGATGCGCCGGCGGATGCGCCTAAAGATGCCAAGGCCAAAAAATAAACGAAACGCGTCGCGCCACTTTAGCGTCGCGGCGGGCAGGGGGAGTAGAACGCGCCGTTCGTTGCATTGATGCGTTCGACGCATTGGTTGGGATCAGTCGGCGTCCCGGCCACCGTGAAGTCATAGCCCATACCTTTGACGACCACGACGTAGCGACCCGGCGAAAGCGTAAAGCCGTCCTGCTCCGGCTGCAGCGATAGCATTCTCGGCTGATCCTCGACCGGACCGACTTTGTAAGGGTAGGACATGCTGCGGATGACCCAGGTGTCGCCGGCAGTGACCATGGCCGCTTTGCCGGTTGCATCGACGCCCATCGCTCGGGAGACTTTTGCGACCACCCGAACCTCGGTCCCGGTTGCATCGACGCCACCGTCGGGCCTGAACACAATGAAGCTGACATCTCCGCTTGTCAGGGTCGTCGCGCTGGGCGTGGTGATTGCCGCTGAGATCGCGACACGACGGTCCGGAATCTTTCCGGGGACCGGCTTGAGCTCCTGGAGCTGGCCTTCGCTCAGGGCGTAGACGCCAAACGCTGTCGGCAACGGCGTCGAGGGTTGCGCAGCTGGCGTCGGCTCCTTCGGTTGATCCGGTGTCCGTTCGACACTCTCACCGCTCGATGGAGTCACAGCCACGGTGGGTTGAGGCTCGGGGCTTGCCGAGGTGCGCTTGGACAGCGTCGTGGACTGCCACAATGCGAGGGATTGCGTCCTCAGCCGCGGCCAATAAGTAACCGCCGCGCTGGCGCCGGCAATGACGACCAGGATGGCGGCTAATCGCATGAGGGAGTTAAGGATGCCGCTTCGCTGAGATGGGTCGAGCGGTCCGGGCCGCGCGACAGAACCGCGCCTGGTTTCCGCCGCCGTCGGGACGGGCGGCGAAGGCGGAACGGGCGCCAGATGGGGAACGACCTGAGGAGCCGGGGGATCGGGTGGCGAGGGATGCGAAGCGACGTCTAGGGCCGACTCCGGCGCTTTGGACAGCGCGTCGCGCTCGTTGCGTTCAAATGATAGCTCGACGTCCCGAATGGCGCGTTCGAGCACTTGCTGGAGCTCGCGTGATTCCCGTGCGTCGCCATGGGTGAATTGTTCCAGAAGCTTGATCCGGGCAAGCTCGTACACAATTTCCCGGATCTGCCGCGGGTCGCCGGAAATGTCGCGAATTCGCCCGGACAGTAGACGCACAAACCCGGCCTTGATCGCGTGCGTATTTGGCGCGCTGGCGGCGGTGTCGCTGGGGTCCGTCATCAAGGCCGATCAAGTAACCCGAAACAGGCTGTTTCGCTAGGCTTTTCGGCGTCAAATCCCATCTCTGCGAAAGCCGCTCTGATCGCCAACCTTGCAAGAGCCCTTGTCGAACAGCTTCGGGGGCTTGCTTTTGGGCAGAAAGCTGTGACAGTTCGACGAACTCCTCTTTCCGGTATGTTGATCATGCGCGACGGTTTCATAGCACTCACGTTTGTGGCTCTCCTTGTGCAACCTTGTTTTGCACAAGGGACCAAGGACAAAGCCAATTTGACGAGCACCAGCATCGTGACGACCCCTACGAAGAAAACCCAAACGGCCCAGAGCGCCTCCCGACCCACAGCCATTCGAACCCTGGCGCCGGGCAAGCTGCCGAGCGGGATGGCGGCTCAGGGGGTCTGGAGAGACGGCAAGCTGATCGCCGTGCCTCGGCAATGACGCCCAAGCGACCGTGAAGGAACGGTGATCGCCTCCCCGACGTTCTCGCTTGGGAGACATCTCATGAAACGATTAGTCCTGACCGCAGTCGCGCTTTTTGTAACAGCAAGTACGTTGGGCCCAAGCATCTGGGTCCCAAGCGCTTTGGCCCAGGGTGTCAATGATCCGTCGACGCCCAACCGAAATGTCATCATCGTCAATCCCTCGCAGCCCTCGCCGAGCACGGCTACGCCGAATATTCCGAGCCAGATTCAGCCACCTCTGGTCAGCGGAGGGCGCGCACGTCCCTATTATGGCAACAGAACGCGGGGTAGCGGGTCGAGCAGGCGCTAGTCTGGCTACTGTGCGTTGGGTGTCATTCCGCCGCCGCTGGGGAAGTTGCTGGATTTGAGCGCCATTCCACTGACGCGAAAGCGGACATTTCCTGCCAGGTACAAATAATCCGAGGTCGTGCTGCTGACGGTCCGCACCTCGACATAGGTCAGCGTGATCGAACCCACGCTTGGGGTTACCTGGGTGATGTCGACAAACCGAGCTCCCGGGAAAAGCTTCTGGTCGAGGCCATAGAAGATCTTTTCCCGCTCTGACCACAGCACGAAGTGACCGCCGGTCTTCTGATCGACAGCTTCGTATTGCGTATGGATCACTTGCGGGTATTCGATCTGGCCTGCCGCTGCAAAGTGAGTCCCCAAAAAGATCGCCAGAACCAGGAAAGTAATGTTGCGGACCACTGGTCAATACCCTCGCGCGCTAAAGCACAAAGCTTGCCCGCGATTTGGCTTTCGTGCAATCGGCAAACGTATACATTGAATGGAGTAGACGAGAAGTTTCCGGCCCTTGCTCGTTCTTGTTGCTCTGCCCTGGAGTTACAGCGTGCGAACCGCGCGACCCCACACCTCACTAGCTCATGCAAGGCGGCTTGGGCCGTTGTCGGGAGCGGTCCTGACCGTTGCCGGTGCGATCGGCTTCGGTCTCGCAAATCCGCCCTCGTGTTTTGCCCAGACCGAGCCGGAGCCCTCGGTCAACGACTATCTCCCACCAAGCGAGCCGGAAGTCAGCCGTGACGATTGGCGTCAGCGTATCGAAGATGCACGGCGAAGATCCAAAGAGCTCTCGCGCGAGCGGCGGGATCATCCCGAGCTCTATAAACCGGTCCCGGAGGATCCGGATCTTGTCGCGACCGAACGTCTCCTCAATGACGACAGCCTGCAGCGCGGCGACATCGTCTCGACCAAGAAGGGCATGTTCGTCTACCAGGGGCGACCGGATCAACCGCGCCGCGAGCAGGATTTCGTGCCGATCGCGCCAAAAGCGACGCGTTGATATTGACGGCAAGCCAGCAGGCTAAGTCGCGCTCGAACGTCAGTACCGCCGCAAAATCTGATTGAACTTCGGATCGGTCCCCCGCGTGGCCTCCAGAAGCAGCGACTTGCCCTGCGGCGTAGCCTGCAGGTAGGCAGCGATCAGCAGCTGCTCGTAGCGAGAGCGGTTGGCAAGCGCCGCGCGGACGTCCGATTGCGCCAGCAGCTTGATCTCTTCGTCGGCTGCTGCCGCGTTCGATGTGACGGTTTGGAGCCGTGCGAATGCGACGGCGATCGGCACCGCGCCGGCCAGGTAAGACATTTTCACTGCAGGCGTCGCCAGCTCACCCGCCTGCGCCTTCAGCGTGCCGAGCGTGAGCCAAAGCGCAGGCCGGATGGGCGATACTTTCAGGGCCGCAACAACGACGTCTTGGGCCGCCTTGTTCTCGGTGGCCCTGTTGTTGGCATCGGCTGCGGGATGGTGAAGAAAGTCTGCGGCTTTGGCGGCCGCATAATTCGCCAGCAAGTCGCCGTCGAATGAAAGGGGCGCCAGAACGCCCGAAGCGGCTACGTTGACCTTCTCGGGCGGAAACTCGCCCGAGAACAAATCGCTCGCCCTAAAGTTCGACCGCGTGAGGTCGCCGTAAAAGCCCAATGTTGCGTAAAGCAGCAACATCACTGCGATGCAGGCGCCAACGATGCGAAGCAGGATCATGCGGCTCATGATGAATTTCGATGCCCGTGTGGCAGGGCGCGGGAGTCGGCCAGCAACTCTGCAAAAGTCCTAAATTGCGAGCAGACTATCGCCCTGGATCGTGAGCAAGGTCAAGTTGCCGGTCGCGTAGGCGCCGGTGTCGATATTGATCCGGTTCGAGCGGATATCCGGGACGCTGACCGGGGTATGGCCGTGGACGACATATTTGCCGAAGCGTCTCTCGGACTCGAGGAATTCCTCGCGGATCCAGAGCAGATCCTCCTCCTTCTGACGTTCCAGAGCTACGCCCGGCTTGACGCCGGCGTGCGCAAAGAAGAAGTCGCCACACGCGAAGGACGGGCGGAGCTGCTGAAGAAACAAAAGATGCTCCGGCGGGAGCGCGCGCCTTAATCCTTCGATCAATTCAATCTGCTGCTCCGGCGTCGGATTCATCGTCGGGTTGATGCCGTAGGAAACGAGGGTTAGCAGGCCTCCGTAGCGGCGCCATTCCTCCAGCCGTGCCGGGTCCTTGAGGACCTCAAGCAGGAACACCTCGTGATTGCCTTTGAGGCACACTGTCTCATGGGACTTCGATCGCTCGATCAGGAGATCAATCACAGCGCGCGAGTCCGGGCCCCGGTCGACATAGTCGCCTAGAAAGACCTGAATTGCTCGTTTGGGAGCGGAGCGGGCAAGGTCGGCGTCGATGACGGTTAAGAGCGACTGAAGCAGGTCGGCGCGTCCATGCACATCACCGATGGCATAGATCCTCACGCCGTCGGGGAGCCGAGGCTTGACGTTGTTACGAAAGCGTTTGGAAAGGCCCATCAGCTGGTCGAATCGGGTCTGGCATCATGAATAGAGGGCATGATCGCTCATAGCAGAACAAGTTACGCGTCGGTATTCTTAATTGTTTCTGACGAAGGCGCGGCGGTTTTGATTAAAGGCTTGCTCGGCTTTTGAGCCGGATTTCAAGACGTCTCGCGTAGCGTTTCCCCAACAAGAATGGGGAGCGCGACATGCGCAAGACTTTAAAGTTCCTGGCGATTGCCGCCGCTGTATTGGCTGGGGCGGCTCAACACAAGGCCGAGGCCGCCTTCGTTGGTGCGCCGTCGGCGTTGCGCGGCGCCATCCAGTACATCAAGTTCGACCAGCCGACCTTGGCGCCGATGGCATTCACGATCTTTTGCCTGAAGTACGAGGGCGAGTGTAAGCCGCGGCCGCAGCAAATCGTGTTCAGGGGCGGACGTCTCAAGCTCACGGCCGAGCGCATGGCCCAGCTTCAGGAGGTCAATCGGCGGGTCAACAGCGCGATCCGGCCCGAGCCCAACTTGGAAGGGCTGCGTGGCGAGAAGTGGCTGCTGCATCCCGCCAGCGGCGACTGCAACGACTATGCCGTGACAAAACGCCACGATCTGATCGCCAAGGGCTTCCCGGCGCGATCGGTGTTGCTCAGCGAGGTCGTGACGACCTGGGGTGAGCATCATCTCGTGGTCGTGGTGCGCACGTTCTCCGGCGATCTCGTGCTGGATAATCTCACCGGGCACATCCTGCCGTGGTCGAAGAAGTCCTACCGGTGGGTCCGCATCCAAATGCCCAAGAACCCGACCTACTGGGCGTCACTGGCTGATCGCGACGTCTAACGATGAGCGACTAATGACCCGTGCCGCGTGAGGACTGGGTGACGCTTTGGGACAATCCGAGTCCCACGATCGTTGACAGGCAAAGGATTGCTGCCGGATGCAGCAGTCCCGAACCAGCGAAGCTCTCAACCAACGCGAAGACAAGGCAGGCCGCGGCCGCCGCAGGGAAGAACGAGTCGCGGCCGCGCTGCAAAGCCCCCAAAAATAAGCGTCCCAAAGTCATCATGCCCGCCAGCAGCGCGGCGGAAAAACCGACCCATCCGGTATCCGCGAAGATGGCTAAAGCCGTCGAGGGTGCCATCAAAGCCGCGCCGGCATCGCTTTGGTAGATCCTGCCGACGGCAGAAAAGGTGCCTGCGCCCGCACCGAACCACCTGGTGTCGGCCAACATGCGCTCCAGCGCGGCTCTGGTTTCGGCCCCCACATCCGGGACAAGCCGCAAAAGAATCGGCCCCGCATTCTTTTCGAACAGGAAGCTCAGGACAATCATCGCTCCGACCAGCGCGGCTAAGGACAGCGCGCCTGCGGCCAACGGCGATAGGTCGATCCTTCGAATGACAAGGATCAGCAAGATCAACACGAGGCCAAAGGCCGCGGCGATCGCGCTGTTCGTCCCGGACAAGCCAAAAACCGCAACCGCGCTGGCCAGCGCGCCCACAAGACCGCAAAGGCCGATGGTCACCGAACGAATGACCGAGTGGCGCGTTTCGGCCCGCTCGGCGGCCAGCTGCATGACGGCCAGATTAAGCATGACGCCAAGACCGGCCATCGTTGTCGCCAGGTCGGAAGGAACGGCGGTTGCAAGGGCGGGCGACAGTGGACGCAAATCCAGGGTCAGAGCCGACACCGCTGTTACCCCGCTCAGCACAAATAGCACCAGTTCGGCACGGCTGCGATCACGGACCACGACGATTGTCACGCTGAGCAACGAGATCGCTGCGAGGGCTTGAAACAGCGCATTCAGGGTGAGGCCGAGATCCGCCGTCACTGGCCCAAGCGACAGGCCACCGAGAGCATCGTGGCTGCTCACCCAGATCGGATGCGCCCAACTCAGCCACAGCGGCGCCAGCTGGGTTGCGACGCAAAGGGGAATGCCGATCAGGACCCAGCGGCCCCAGACCGTGGCACGCAAATAGTGCTCGTAGTCGGCCTTTCGTGCGCTGAAGACTGCTGCCAATAGCCCCAGGGCCGTAGCCGTCATCCCGAGCTGTACGCCGAATTTGGCGCCGGCAATGTCGAGAGCGGATGCAGAAACAAGGCAAACGATGAGGGCAAAATAAGCGAAGGACAAACGTGCGCCTGGAAGGAATCCTGAAAGGGTCAGGTCACCATACAAGCCGGAGACAAGTTTTCAAACAGAGCTCTGCAGCCGACGCCGCTCCAATCCAACGCGACCCAACCCCACATCAACGAAGCGTCGCCTGCGGGATCAGACGGGACTCTTGATCCGCCAAAGAGGTCAGCGGGCCGTCTTGAGCGGACGGGCAAACACGCGGGCGGCACGACCGGCGGCGAGAGCAAAGCGGGCGGCCGAGCCAAAAAGATAACCGGCCTGGAGCGCGATGGCCGCGAGCACTACGCCCTTCAGGCCGTCAAGGAAGCCCAGATTGGCGATCCAGCCGACCGGGATCGCGGCGAGCAGCATGACGAAGGTCAGCGGCAGCAGCACCAGGACGCGAAAGCGTTGGCCCAGAACTGCGCCTACCAGAAAGCTGAAGATCAAAAGCTCGGTCATCCGAAACACTCCGTGCTCCGGACCTTAGGTTCCGCACCCTAAAAAGACCCTTAAGTCATATGGCTAAATTTTGTCTATTGGCCGCAACTTGCCGCCAGAGAATTATAGGCTTCCCGCAGCCCGCTCAGGGCCACCACGCCTTTGATTTCGCTGTCGCTTTCCTTCACCACCACGGAAAGCGAGGGCATCGCCTGCCACTTACCGGCGGCTAAGGCCGAAACTTCGTCTGGCAAGAGCACCGCCGCGCCCGCGGCGGCCATGCTGGCCTCGAACGTCTGGGTACCGCCGCCGGTTGAGGAGATCGTTACTCGCGGGTGGCTCCGTGGCGGGAAGGAGCGGGTCAAGGCCACCAAGACGTCGATCTTGCCTTTGGGAGCGCAGCGGACGATCAGGCCAGCGAACTCCGGGTCGGACTGCATCGTCTCGGCTGTTTTGGAGATGGAAGCGAAGCTCTCGCCCTCTTTGGGGCCTTGGGTGCGGGTGAATTTCCAAATCGAGGAGGAGGCTGCGATCTCAACGAAGGGGCGCTCCGGGGGTTCGTATCCAGGTCCGGCGAGCAACCGTCCTGTCAGGGCAAGGGAAAGAAGCGACAAGAGCAACGCCGGAACTCCTCATGAGACAGCGGAGCAGCAGAGACACGCGGGGATGAGAACGCCGCGCCCTTCGGTTGAGCGTTTGCCTGCTGAGCGGGCACACGAATTACAACAAACAGTCACAAAGGGTTAGCGAGGTTCCGAAGTAGTGGCGCAGGCGCAACACCGGCGGACTCATTGCGCCGTTAACCATCGGTTTCAGCCTGGAACTCTTGTCGCGCTGCCCGCTAGACCGTACCACTTTGAGGTAATTCGGGACGATCGGGGCGATTCATGCATTCCTTTGCCAAGACATATGTATTCAAGCCGGCGTTTCTGGCGGTCGCGTTGGCGCTCGGGGCGTGCTCGACCAATCCAGGCTCCGGCCCGTTAACAGATGACGTCAACAACAAGATCCAGACCGAGAATGCGCCGGCCTATGAGCTGGTGCCGCTCAATCCGGCCACGGTCAACATACTGCACAGCCATGAGCCCAAGGGTCTTGCGGGTGCGTTCACGGACAAGCGGCCGCCGGCCAGCATCGTGTTCGGGATTGGCGACGTTGTTGCGGTTACCATCTTCGAAGCCGCGGCAGGCGGTCTCTTCATCCCGGCGGAAGCCGGCGTCAGGCCCGGCAACTTCGTGACCATCCCCGATCAATCGGTCGACAATGACGGCTACATCACCGTGCCCTATGCCGGTCAGGTCAAGGCCGCGGGCCTTACGTCGGTCCAAATCCAGCGCGCGATTGTGGAGAAGATCTCCAACCGCGCCATCGAACCGCAGGTCGTGGTGGCGATGGCTTCGCAGCGGACGCAGCTGATCAGCGTGCTCGGCGAGGTCAATTTGCCGGCGCGCTATCCGGCGAGCGCAGCGGGTGCGAAGGATAAGGTGCTCGACGCGATCACCCGCGCCGGCGGCATCAAGGGGCAGGGCTTTGAGACCTGGGTCATGCTGGAGCGTGCCGGCAAGCGCGCGACCGTGCCGTTCGAGAACCTCGTGATGGCGCCCGAGAACAACATTTATGTTCGTCCGGACGATAGCATCTACGTCTATCGCGAACAGCAGAAGTTCCTGGCGTTCGGCGCCAGTGGTCAGAGCGGCGAGTTCAACTTTGATGCTTGGCGCATCAACCTGGGCGAAGCTGTCGGCAAGGCTGGTGGTCTGCTGGATGGTCAGGCTGATCCGGCTTCCGTCTACCTCTATCGCCGCGAGCCGCGTGAGGTTGCCGCCCAACTCGGCATCGATGTCAGCAAGTACACAAGCGAGACGATCCCGGTCATCTTCAACGTGAACTTCCGCGATCCGGGTGGCTTCTTCCTCGCCACGAAGGTGATGATGAAGAACCAGGACATCATTTACGTATCGAACTCGCGCAACGTCGAAGTCGCCAAGTTCCTGACCTACCTGCGTGTGATCATGGCGACCGGCAACGATGCTGTGAATCTCGGCAACAATGCGCTGATCTTCCGCAACAACATCAAGTTGGCCCCGTAAGCCGGAGCCAACCTGACCCACGACAACCGATGGCACCGGGGCTTTGTCCCGGTGCCATTTTCGCATAGCAATCAGCGCGGTCCTGTTCGGGATATGGATCAAGGCACCACTGAGCAAGGCGTGCCGATCATCGGTCACCCTTCAGTGTTGCGAGGGGCCTCATGCGCTTTCGACGACGAGCATTCTGGTGTTTTCTGCCCCTCATCATCCAGGGCCCTGTTTTGCTCGAGCAGGCTGCCGCTGCAGCGGGTGAGTTCGGAGTACGCCACCGGATCGATGTGGTGGTCTCTGCCGAGCCCGACGCGCCGATCTTTCAGCGCCTTCGGGGTGCCAAGGGGGAAGTTTCATTCACAGTGCGCCTGTCGGCGAATTCCAAGGAGAGCCGGTTCTTCGGGATGCTGCACCCATCCTTTTCGGATATCGTTGTGCCCGAGGGACCGGGCAAACCTCTCGTCCCACAAACAAAGCTATGGGAGGAGGAGGTCTGCCATCAGCGGCGGGGCCTGCCCAAGGTGACGGTCACTCAACTCGCCGGGCATTTCGGCGAGGAGGGGGGGCGCATCGAGATATCCGGCATCAATCGCCACATAGGCAATCTGGTGCCACCCGACGAATTAACGCCTGGAATAAAGCTCGATCAGCAGAGTGATTACCTGGGGCTGTTCTATGGCTTTCGGGCGCAGACCCGGATCAGCCGCTTGAATGTGGATCTGAAGATCTATCCGATCGATTGCTTCCTCTAGAGCTAGAGCTAAGGCCGGCTAACCGACGATGCGCTTTCCGCTTCCCCATATACATTGGTCGTGGAGCTGGCCTGCGACCTTCATCCTGTTCTTCGTCGCCGCCGGCGCGCCGTTCCCGTTCGGCTCGACCAACGACCTCTCGATCGCGTTCTGGTGCCTGTGCCTGGGCCTTGCCTTGATCGCGGCGCCGACGCGCGACTTGCGGCGCCCCCATTTCTGGATGATCGCGGGCATCGGGGTGATCGTGGCCGGATACGCCTTCGTGCTGCATGAACAGCTGTCTGATCATCCCTGGATCGCGCCGTTCAATCCGATCTGGAAGCAGGCGTCCGACCTCCTGGGCGTGCCGATTGCGCCGTCGGCGTCGATCGTCAAGAACGAGGCGTTCTTCGCATTGGGCGCGCCGCTCGCCAACATTCTGGCGATCCTCCTCGGCATCACCGTCGGTGCCGAGCGCGAGCGCGCCCGACGTCTGCTTTGGGTCATCGCCGTCTCCGGCAGCCTTTACGCGCTTTATGGCGTCGCTTCGTTCCTGATCGAGCCCACCATGATCCTGTGGCGGGACAAGACGGCCTATATGGGCAGCGTCACCGGTACCTTCATCAACCGCAACACGGCGGCGGCCTATTTCGGTTCTTGCGCGGTGATCTGGATGCTCTTGATCCTGGAGGATGTCCGCCGGCGCTTGCCTGAGCGGCACATCGAATGGAAGCGCGTTTGGCGCGATGTGGCCGAGATCCCGCCGCGAAAAATCCTGCCGCACCTGGCCGCGCTCTTGATTTGCCTGATGGCGATGTTCATGACCGGCTCGCGCGCCGGCGTGTCCCTGTCGCTGCTCGCGATGATCGTCGCCTTCACCATATTCCTGCGCAAGGACCTGCCGCCGCGGACCGGAATCTGGATCTCGCTCGGCTCCGGCGTGGTGGTGGCGCTTGGCCTGATGCAGCTGCTCGGCGGCCGCGTCTCCAGCCGGTTCGACAGCCAGGGCCTGGTCGACGAGGGCCGCATCGAGGCCTGGAAATCCACGCTTCATATCATCGCCGACAACCCCTGGTTCGGGACCGGCATGGGCACCTTCCAATGGGCCTTCCCGCCCTACCGCAGCCCCAACATCTCGATTCGCGGAATCTGGGATATCGCGCATTCCACGCCGCTGGAGCTCGCCTCCGACGTCGGCATCCCCATGGCGCTTTTGGTGGCGGCCGCATGGGCGGTCATGTTCGTCATCCTGGGCCGCGGCGTGTTCGCCCGGCGGCGGGACGCCATCATCCCGCTGGCGGCAGCGGCGACCGCGAGCCTGTCGCTGCTGCATTCCTGCCTGGACTTCACGCTCCAAATCCCCGGCTATTCCATTCCGTTCTTTGCGCTTTTCGGCGCCGGCCTGGCGCAATCGTTCCGCATCCGAGAGGCAGCGCGGACGCAAGGCGAGGCGGTCGCCGCACTGGACGAGAAGGGGCGCCGGACGCAGCCTGCGCGCGGCCTGCGCCGCGCCCGCGAGCTTCACAAAACTGTCTAGTTTTGAAGCAGTTGCGCCGTTTACGAAGTCTTTAGAATAAGTGGACAGCGGTTTACTCTTTCGCTAGGTTCCCGCACGACACAGCCACTTGCCCGGGCCGAGACGTAAAGTGGGCAGACGTTTTTTGGAGGTTTTATTATGAGCGTTATCAAGATTGCGCTTCGCATGGCTGCGGCCGCGGCCCTTGCCGCGACGATTTCGAGCGCCGCAAGCGCCGCCGTCTATCCGCCGCAGCGCCAGCTGCCGGCCACGGTCATTTCCGAGTTCAAGGCGACACCAGGCGCGCTGTTGACGCAATATCCAGCCGGTGCGCAGCTGATCTCGCGCGTGCGCGACCTCGGCGCGTCTGATCCGACCACGGTGCCGGCGCTGATCGCGCTTCTCAAGGACCCCGCGACCACCAAGGACCAGATCCGCGCGATTACGGCCGGGCTCGCCCAGGTTGCCCGCATGGCTGCGGCGACCGACCAAGCCTACGCCAATGAGATCCAGGCCGCTATTGCCGGCACGGGCAACGCCGACGTGATCGCAGCCTACCAGGCCGCAACCGGCGACGTCGCGATCGCAGCGGCTGGCGGTGGCGGTGGCGGCGGCTCCGGATCGGGCGGCCCGATCGGCAATCCCGGCAACACCGGCGGCTCGAACAACGGCGCGCCAAGCTTCGGCGGCTTGCACTACGCGACGACCGTGAACCCGAACGCATCGAACGGCGTGAGCGGCACGACCAACGCCGGCGGCAACGTCAGCCCGCGCTGAGCCAAGGTTAGAATTCATCCCTTTGCACTTAAGGTAAAGCGGCGCCATCGAGCGCCGCTTTTGCGTTCGCGCCGTTAACGTTCACGCGAATTGTCACCTGAAAGGCGCGCTGCGCTGCATCAACGACATTCAACTTCAGATAACACTATGCTACTGTAGCGGGAGGCGTTGGGCCCGAGACTTGCCCAAGAACGCCGCGGGGCTATTGCCAGGCTTAAATCCTTAAAGCGAAGCGCGGATTGATTTCAGGAACCGATAGATGTTGCAGGTGAACAAGCCGACTTCGGAGATCAACCGGGATTTCGCCGAGGACAGTTCCCCGTCCCAGACGCTGACATCCTATCTCGACATCGTCCGCCGTCAGTTTCCGACCATCATCGCGATCGTGTCGGCCTGCGTGATCCTGGCACTGCTCTATCTCTTCACTGCCGCGCCGCTGTTCACCTCAAGTGCCTCGATGGTTATAGACACCCGCAAGGTTCAGCTGTTCCAACAGCAATCGATACTGGGTGACGTAGCGGTCGATTCGGCGACTGTTGAAACCCAGGTCGAGATTCTGAAATCAGAGAACATTAGCCTCGCGGTGATCCGTGACCTGCACTTGACTGAGGATCCCGAGTTCACCGGCAGCGGTGGTGGCTTGCTGGGATCGATCGTCAGTGCGGCGTCTGGCGTCTTCTCAAATAGCCGGGCGCCCTCCGAATTTGAGCTGACACGCAAGGCGCTGGAGCGATTCGAGAAGAACCGCACAATTAAGCGCCTGGGGCTCACGTACGTGATGGAGATCGGCTTCACCTCGCGCGACCCGCAGAAGGCTGCGCGCATCGCCAACGCAATTGCCGATTCCTACATTGTCGATCAGCTCGAGGCCAAGTACCAGGCCACCCGCCGTGCTAGCGTCTGGCTGCAGGACCGCATTAAGGAGCTGCGCACACAGGCGTCCGCCGCGCAGAAGGCGGTGGTAGACTTCAAGATCGCCAACAACATCGTCGATAGTGGTGGGCGGCTGATGAACGAGCAGCAGCTCGCCGAGGTGAACAGCCAGCTCATCATAACGCATGCCGCCACTGCCGAAGCTAAGGCGCGGCTTGATCGCATGAACGACATGCTCAAGCAGGACATTCCGGACGCTAACGTCACCGACGCGCTGAAGAACGACACCATCGTCAAACTCCGCGGGCAATACGTTGATATGGCCTCGAAGGAATCGATCTGGTCGGCCAAATACGGGCGCGATCATCTCGCCGCGGTGAACCTGCGCACCCAGATGGCGGAGATCAAGAAGAACATCCAGGACGAGCTGAAGCGCATCCAGGAATCCTACAAGAGCGATTACGACATCGCGATGACGCGCGAAGAGAGCATCAAAACGAGTCTCGCCAACGTGGTGTCGGAATCGCAGCTCACCAATCAGGCGCAGGTTCAGCTGCGCGAGCTTGATAGTAGCGCGCAGTCCTATCAAGCGATGTACGACAACTTCCTGCAACGCTACATGGAATCTGTGCAGCAGCAGTCGTTTCCGATTACTGAGGCACGCGTGATCAGTGCAGCGACCACGCCATTAGTGAAGAGCGCACCGAAGAGCCTGATTGTTCTTGCCGCAGCAATGCTTGGCGGCCTGATGCTTAGCTTCGGCGCTGCTATGGCCCGCGAGCTAACAGATAAGGTGTTCCGGACCACCGGGCAGGTTGAGGAGCAGTTGGGCGCTAACTGCGTAGCGATCCTACCGTCGCTTGACGCAGCGGCGTCAGTTGGGGGGCTCGGCAGAAGGAAGCAAAATCCTCAGCAGGACCTCCTACGCTACGTCGTTGACCACCCGCTGTCGCGTTTCTCCGAGGCTGTGCGATCGCTAAAAGTAGCTGTCGACCTCAATTCGATTGTGCGCGAGAACCGCGTGCTGGCGGTAACCTCGACTCTGCCCAACGAAGGCAAGAGCACGCTTTCGACCAATCTCGCGCAACTCATCGCCCACAGCGGCGCTCGGGTGATCCTAGTCGATGCCGACCTGCGCAATCCGTCTTTGTCTCGCGCCTTGCGGCCGGATGCAAAAGCCGGCCTCGTCGACGTGGTTGCGCAGAAGGCGCAGCTCGACGACGCGATCACGCTCGATCCGCAGACTGGGCTCGCGGTGCTGCCCGCCGGCTCCACCTCGAAGCTGCTACATACGAACGAGATCCTCGCGTCGAAGCCGATGCGCGACCTCGTTGCTTTGCTACGTTCGAAATATGACTACATCGTGCTTGACATGCCGCCAATGGCGCCAGTGGTGGACGTGCGCGTCACCTCTCCGTTCGTCGATTCCTACGTGTTTGTGGTCGAATGGGGTAAGACCAAGATCGATGTGGTCCGCCACAATTTGCGCAATGCGCCCGAGATCCAGGACAAGCTTCTCGGCGTGGTGCTGAACAAGGCCGACACCAAGCTTTTGGCGCGCTATGAATCCTATCACGGTCGGTACTACTATCAGAAATATTATGCCCGCTATGGGTATGTGGAATAGTTCCCGTCGGGATTCCCTTCGATTGCTCCTTGCGGCGCGCGGGTTGATCGCCATTACTGCTATTGCCGGCGTACTCTGGTCGTCGGGCACCTTACCATTATTCTGGTCGCTTGCGCCTGCACGCGAGCTGATGGCGCGGATCTTGGTGGGCGATCGTTTTAAACAAGGTGCTATGGACGACGTCCTGGGTCCATTGGAGGCCCGGTCGGTCGCCGGACTTCAGCATCCGGATTTTGAACGAGCGAGGGCGCTGATTAGTCTGACGGCAAACGAAGATGCGCTGGCGCGCAATAGTCGGGAGGATGCCGACCGTAAGGTTGACGCTGCCGAAACCAGGGTTAGACAGGAACTGACGCTCAATCCGGCGGATTCGTTTCTCTGGTTGATGCTGTACTCCGTCGCACTAGCTCGCAGGGGCTTTGACGATAGCTGCCTTGGATATCTCGACCAGTCTTACTCTAGCGGCCCACTAGAAGGGTGGATTGCGCTTCGACGCAATAGACTTGCGTTGGCGGCGTTTCCAACTGCAAGCGCGGCAACGCAGGCGAAGGTAGTCTCCGAGTTTGCGGGCATGGTCGACACCGAATTCACGGAAGCTGCCGCCTTTAATCTTATGGGGGTGGGTTGGGAGCAAAGGGAGCGCCTTCTCGCAAGCCTCGCAAACATGGATATGGTCCCTCGCGAAGCCTTTGCGAAGGCGCTGGCACGGGAGGGCCTGAAGCTGAGCGTACCCGGTGTTGAGCTTGAGGAGAGGCTATGGCGGCGATGATTGGAATTTTGAGGTGCGCGAGAAGCGGCGCGGTGGGACTTCTTCTCGCTTTGGCACCTGCCTCGGCGCAAACAGGCGGCCAGAGCGCATCAAGGCTAACAATTCAGGGCCCAGGAGAGCAATCGGGTACGGCAGTGGTCCGGGATGCGCTTGGGCGGCCCTGCCTGGATATCGAAGCTGCGGCGCGCGCTCACGTTGTCAATCACGACATTGTCGACCACGTCGTTAGCGTCAAGAACAACTGCACCAAAACCGTCAAAGTAAAAGTCTGCTACCTGAACGCGGATAAATGCAACGCGTTTGATGTCCAAGGATATAAGCGCGTGGATACAGTTCTGGGTACAATGACGAAAATCACCGCATTTCGATATTCCGTGTTTCAGAAATAAAAACAGGGACACCTAGCTCGGTCCGTCGCTGATCTTCAGGCCTGTCAAACGTTGAAGTTCACTGCTGATTTCTCCTTTGTCGGTCAAGTGCGCTACGGCCCCTTGCAACTCCTCGATCTTGGCCCCGACGAGGAACCTGTACCAAAATCCTTGCAAGACATGATAGATGATGCCCATTTTGCCGTCGAGGAATCCGAACCTGAAAATGTAGCGATATAGGAAATAGGCTGCGGCCGAGACCTGGAAAGGTACGTGGTTGTAGATGTGCTCCTTCACGAATCGCTTCGCCGCGGCTTGAAATGAACTGCCCTGCGTCGATAGATTCTCCGGACGCGCCATGAATTTAAGACGCTGGTTCAGGACGTCAATCGCTTCGCGCGTCGCGTATTTGTTGTGCTTGTCTGTGAAGAAGGTCAGATCATTCAAGTTATGATCGGAGAAGCCGCCGAGGAAGGTTACGGTTCTTCCCTCGCGAACGATCATATGCTCATCCATCCATCTGTCTTCGATCTCGGCATAACCGCGCCGCCAGATACGCAAAAGCACTAGAATTCCACGGCCGCCGTGCTTGATAGTGCGATTCATGAAAACAAGCTTGCGACGCAGGTTGATCCCCGTGACGTCCGAGGACAGTGAGGGCAATTTCTTCGCAATTTCATCCGAAAGATCAGGTTCGATTATCTCGTCAGCATCTAGTCGCATGATCCAGGTCGAGGTAATCGGGGCGTTCTCCAAAGCCCATTGGAACTGCTTCGCGTAATTGACAAATCGATGCTGAAGCACCGTTGCGCCGTATGTTTTGGCAATCTCGACGGTATTGTCGCTCGAGAATGAGTCTATGACAAATATCTCATTGGCTAGATGCTTGATGTGTCGCAGTGCCCGCTCAAGGTGGATCGATTCGTTGTAGGTCAGGATAATCACAGCCAAATCGACCATTGGAGAAACTCACGCTTAATTAGCCAGATGATTTTGATTGTTGTTACTCGAGGAAATAAGCCTATCGACCAACTCAAGAACAGTCGGGTCAATCTGTTGCGACGCCCTCGTGCAATTCTCGATAATGTGCCGACCGGAGTACATAGATAATACCACAGTTCCTGCTCGGTTCTTGGCAAGAGCATAGTCGATCAAAAGCTGGGCCGGGGTCATCTCGACTTGAGAGTTGCCGCCTCTGCTTTCTAACCATTGACCAAGGCGTCTATGGAGCTCGGGATCGAGAATACTGTGGGTTACAAAAAAAGAGCTCTCAGCAGTGACGCTCATGCAGAGCTTATCGAGATTCCGAGAGATTGGGCTGTTCGGAAATTGAGCTCCCTCGAACAATGTCGAAGCGTTGGTGCCAGCCAATATGGATTCGAGCGATCCCGCGATAGATATTGTTTTTGCGAGACCTTGCGTTCGAATGTTTGCCAAGGCTTCGAGGACATCTGGGCTTGTACAGTCCTCAATACTTGGTTCATGCAAAGCAAGCACATCTACGTAGTCGGTCTTCAGGAAGCGGAGGCTGGCCTCCACAGACTTTCGAATGGTGGCAGGCTCGAGCGGCGGACGGAGCCCTACTGAACGCGCTCGGGACACCTGCTTTCGGAGGCCTGGAAATCTTTGAACGGCCCAACGCGCGGGGGATCGCAGGAGTCTCTTGATCGTCGAAATTTCCGGCCGAGCGATCCCGACCTTTGTGCAAACAACCGCTTGATCCCGGCGGCGGTGAAGAAATGATCCCAATATCGCTTCTGCTTGCCCATCTCCGTAAGGTGGAGCGACGTCGAACCAATTGACGCCCAGATCGTAAGCTTGTCCAAGCGATCGAATACCTTCGGAAGGAGATATTCGAGATCCCAATGACGCGCATCCGAAACCGATCGCAGATACCTCACGCTTGAGAACAGGATGATAGACGGTGCGCATCAAGGACCTATACGGCTGCGTGAGTTTGCTTGGTTGCGGGTGCGTCGGTCCTCTTTCCCAAGTGCGAGGCGAGTCGGAACGCGAGCGCGACAATTAGAAATGTTGGATTGGCTTGACCAGACGATGGAAAGACGCTGCCACTCAGTAGATAAAGATTGTCGATCCCGTGAATCTTGCAGTTGCCATCAACAACCCCTGTATCGGGATCGCGGCTCATGCGGGTCGTTCCCAACTGATGATAACCGTCCGAGGCTTGCTCCAGAACTCGAGCTGTGAGTTCTTCTTCGGGAGCTCGGTACACCAGGTATCCGACCTGCGAGTTACGGAGCGATCGGTCCAGCAACTGATGAGCCCGGACGACAGACTGCGCATCCAGTTCGGAGTAGTTGAAATCAACTGTGAGACGAGGCACCCCAAGGGGGGCCATTTGATCGGAGAGGGCTACGAACGAACTCTTTCTCGGCAACTGCTCGCCATGGTAATGGAGGGCGTAGCGTCCTCCCTTGCTTCGTACGAGAAATCCCGGCTTGCGAGGCGAGGAAAGATAGCGCTCGTGCAGGAGTCGCATTGCGGACGACAGTACCGAAAAGGGCGATCTGAAGATATTGAGCAGATGATTTGCGATGGTATAGGGGCGAGGACCAACATGGCTGATCCGGACACCTTCTGAAAGCAAACGACGGCCGATGAACGGTATCGCGAGCATCAACCAAACTGCTGACAGAATTCCACTGCCGTGGCTCGCATGATGAAAGGGAGGATTGTCGATCCAGAACGCGATGTTGAGGACCTCATGCTGCTTTAGCGCCTCCTCGCCTATGGTGAAGCGACGGCGGGCAAAATGGCTATCATCAACAAAAAAGTCGAATTCATTAATCGATCCAGGATCCGAGAACACCACATCTGCGATCTTTCCCGAGATGTGGCCCATATAGAATCTCCCAATGACACTATCACCACTTGGAAGTATATTTGGATACTTCCGTCCCACGTGCAGCATGATCCGAGTGGTCTCGAGTCCGCCGCAGGCTAATATGCAGGTTCGAACCGGCACTTCGATCGACTTGCGTTCATCTGTCAGCGTGATCGCCGTAACGTGTCCGCTCTCACCATCAAGTTGGATATCGGTCAACGTCGCCCCGAGAAGGAGCGTGATGGCGCGAGATTGGCGCACACGTTCGAAGTACTTGGTCTTTAAGTTGGTGTCCGGCGTCCAGCGTTCGAGTTGGGCAATCGAGATCTGGCCAAGCTCTCTCCAGCCGCTGGGCTCCATTTCGAATTGACCTGTCCCGCATCCAAAAAAATCGGCTGCCTTCGGACTCCAGCCGTCTATTTCTTCGTATGAGAACGGCCAGTCAGTCCCCCGCGCGTAGGGACGGTCGCCAAAGTCAGCCTTGTCGAAGGGGACGCAGCGCCCACCCCACCACCACGAGGTGCCTCCGAACGCGCGGCAAGATGCGATTTCAGGGGGAGCATGAGTCTGCTCGTTTTGAACCTCGGCGCGCGCTAGCTCTGCCGCAGAAGGATTAGGGGCCTCTTCGCCAGACTCCACGAGAAGCACTGAACGTCCGAGATCAGCCAGAGCCAAGGCAAGTGCGATGCCGGCGGGCCCGGCACCCACGACACAGAAGTCTGTCAGCGGCGCATCGGAAATGTCACGAAACCGGATCAGCATGGTTTCGTCGGCGTACGAGGATGGTATTTCCGTTCTCGAAGGGGCTGAGCCGGATTTCCCGAGTACACCACCCATGCCTCCAAATCGCGAAATGCACAAGCGCGCGCTCCGAGCACGGCTCCCTCTCCAATCGTAACGCCCGGCCCAACGAAAGCTTCAGCGGCGACCCATGCCTGTGCGCCGATCTCGATCGGCTTCGCTCTCAGCTGGAAATTGAAATCGTCTACGTCGTGACTGCCCGCGCAAATATGCGCGCCCTGGGACGCCAGCGAATAGGCACCAAAGGTGATCTTGGCCATGCAATAGACATTCACTCGTGGGCCGATGTAGGCGTGCTCGCCGATCTCAAGGTTTGGAGGATACCAGATCCTGGCGCTGCCATATATTCCAGCTGTTCCAGCAACTTTCGCGCCAAACGATCGTAACAAGAAGCGTCGCCATGGATGCATGAATGGCGGTGTCCATGAAGCGAGCAGACCCCAGGTCACACCCCAGCCAACGCGAAACAGGCGATTCCAAAGCGAAAAGCTGGGGCCGCCTTCCATCGGCGTCGTGCTCTTGGCGTCAAGGACGTCCATGCGAAATGCCCGTGCGGAGTACGTCGAGCAACGTCTGGGCGTTTTGCTCGATATCGAAGCGTTTCAGGAAACTCTGTCGCCCGGCTTCGGCCATGCTCTGCCGCTGGTCCGGGCTCAAGGCGAGGTATCCGCTCAGGAGGGAGAGAATGCCGGCCGCATCATCGGAGGCGACTAGCCCGGCTCCGTCTTCCTTGATCTCTCTCCAGATGTTCACCTTGTCGGTGATCAGAACGGGCTTGCCGCAGGCAAGCGCTTCGGCCACCACGATCCCGAAATTCTCCTGATGAGACGGAAGCACGAATGCTTCACAGTCGTGAAAGGCGCCCCATTTTTGGTCGCCCTCGAGCATCCCGGGCCAATGAATCCGATGACCGATGCCAGCTGCTTCGGCCCGATGCTTTAGCTCGCTGACCCAGCCGGACTGGTCCGGACCAGCCATCACAAGATCGAGGTCGGGGACGGAGGAGGCTATCTCTGCGAACGCATCCACAAGCAGATCGCATCCCTTTTTTTGATGAATGCGACTGAGGAAGAGCAAGAACCCGCGCTGTCCCAGGGCGGACAATTGCTCCCGAAAGGCGGCGACCTGGGCCTCGCGATGGCCGGCCACGTCGCTGGTGCCGTACCCCACGGCAAACTCCCGGACCCGGTAAGGCCAGAATGCATTCCGGGCCAGCAAGCGCTCTTCCTCACATGTGAAGAGCACTCCATTTGCGTTGCGCAACAGCGGTCCCTCGTTCAGCCACCAGGACACCTGCTTGAAAGCGGTCTTGATCGGATATTCCTTCCGGAACCACGGGTCGAGCATCCCATGTGTGAAGACGAAGTAAGGCACTCCCGAACGAGGCAGTACTCGGCTGGCGCCGCCGGCGGAGTAGTTCCAGAGCCCGTTAACGATTACGACGTCGTAATCGCGCGCATGATCTTTCAGCCAAGGCACCAAACCGGAGGTATAACCGTAGTGGACCCATGGCAGCCAATCCAGCCGTCGCCGCTCGTGGATTGGAATACGCCCAAGCGCAAAAATCGGAAGCGGGAAATCCTTGACCCAGGGGTCGTCAGGATGGTCCAGCGTCGCAATTTCGCGGAAGTGGCCGAGCTTCGCCAAGGCTTCAGATGAACGAATGAGGCCCTCGATCGGGCCCCCGCTTCTGGGATCCGCCGTGCCGATGATGTGTAGAATCTTCAAGGTGCCCAAATCGACGGCCTTCGGAATGGGCCGTTCTTCAGTTGCTGGTTTAAACACCATTGAATAGCACGATCGGTTGCAAAATTTTTTGGGTCCAAAAGAAAAAAACCGAAACCCACAATACAATATGTCGTACCGAGAGGGTACCAGACGTTGTTGGTTTAGTAAATTCGCAAGCGAGGAGTGCCGCTAGGTTGCGCGGACCTGCCTAGAACTCTGCGGGCGCTTGTATGTTGAAGTCGCCCTGCCATCTGGCTATTTGGCCAAAACACGCGGATTTCAGGTTGCTCAACTCGGCAACTCTCAGCCCGAGGCATTCCAGACCCCCAGCAATTATTTGCGAGACAAAGGGACGGTTAAATGCAACGAATCCGCGGTCAGTAACAAATTGTCTTGGGGCGGCTCATGGACGTGGCTCACCGGAAATGGCCTAGCTATATAGCTTCGGCGCTTCTTCTCGGAGCTACGTTTTGCTCAGTCTCCGCCGCAAATTCGGGAAATCTAACTCAAACCATATACGTTGCTCCCGATGGAAACGACGCGTGGTCTGGAACGTCCGAGCAAGATGATGGGCAAGGACATGGTCCGCTGGCCAGTCCAGCGCAGGCGGTTGATCTGATTCGCAAGCTCAAATCGGAGCCTGGAGCGCGCCAGGGCGGCTATCGAGTTCTGTTTCGCGGCGGGACGTATTTCTTGAATGAACCGATTAACCTTCGCCCCGAGGATTCTGGCACCATTGAGGAGCCTAATGTATTTGCCGCAATGGCCGGCGAACATCCAGTTTTCAGTGGCGGACGCCGACTAGCAGGGTGGACTCTGGACGGTCGGGGGCGCTGGCAGCTTCATTTGCCCGAAGTTGCGCAGGGCAAGTGGATGTTTTCTCAGCTCTATGCGAACGAGGAGCGACGTTACGCTGCGCGCTTTCCGAAGCGCGGATATCTCACTACAACGCGGGAAATGCCGGCCTCGTCCGAGGCGAGGGGCAAGGGCTATGATAGGTTCGGTTTTTCCGATGGAGATCTGAGATCAGATTGGTATGATCTCAACGCGGTCGAGATTCGGCTGCTCCTCAATTGGAGTTCCGCCGCATTTCATGTTGCTGAACTTGATCCACGTGAAAAAACAGTCCGTCTCACAGGAAGTACACGGCAGAATTGGTACAAAATTCCGATCGGGACACGGTACCGAGTTGAACACGTACGGGAGGCACTGAGTGATCCAGGTGAATTCTATCTGGACCACAAAACTGGTGATCTTACCTATATCCCCGTAGCCGGGGAAACGCCTGAAAAAACCATCATGGTGGCACCAAAGCTGGAGCACGTATTGGTGTTAATCGATGCAGGTGCCGAAAACGTCGGTGTTCGTAACTTGCGCTTTGAGGGTCTGACATTTGCTCAAACAAACTGGACCCTCCCGGCCCAGGGACTTGCCCTCGGGCAATCGGCCATTGGCATGCCCGCGGCCGTGGCCTTACTTGGAGCAACGAATGTCGAATTTTCCGACATTACGATTCGAAGCACTGGCGGGCATGGCATAGTATTTGGCCCCGGCTGTCATTTCGATCGTGTGCAGGCCAGCCGTTTCGCGGATCTCGGAGCAGGTGCAATCCTGGTCGGAGATGCGGTGAGCACGGCATCTGTTCCAGAGCTTCTCAAGCGTCGCGGAGACAGTGCTGTCGGAGACATTTCGGTTAGAGGAAATTCAATAAGGGCGATTGGCCGAATTGATCCGGCGGGCGTCGGCGTGTGGATAGGAAACTCACCACGAAACCAAGTGCTGGAAAACGAAATCTCAGATACCTACTATAGCGGTATCTCCGTTGGTTGGACGTGGGGATATGGAGAGAGTCGTGCTTGGGACAACGTCATTTCTGACAACTCGATCCACCATATTGGACAAGGCGTATTGTCAGATCTAGCGGGTGTGTACACGCTCGGCGTTTCTCCGGGAACGAAAATAATCCGCAACACGGTCTCGCACGTTCTTGGTCATTACTACGGCGGATTTGGAATCGCACTAGATGAGGGCTCGTCGTCAATATTGATCGAGAATAACTTAGTTTACGACACTAGTGATAGCGGCTTAACCGTAAACTATGGCCACGACAACATTGTGAGAAACAACGTATTCGCCCTCGGACGCAATGCTCAGCTTACAATCGGCACAGCCAAGGATGATCGTCTCGCGCTGACATTCGAAAATAACATTGTCTACTGGAACGGCGCGGACTCCTTATTCCATGGACCATGGCAGAATACGAACGTCCTCTTCGATAAGAATGTTTACTGGAATTCTCTCGCAGGGACCCGCAGGCTTTCTGATGCGATCTCATTCGAAGAGTGGAAGAGACTAGGACGAGATGCGAACTCTGTTGGCGAAGATCCTCGCTTTACTTCGTTGTCCTCGACCGAAGCAAAGCTCGATCCCGGCTCGCCAGTCTTCAAATTAGGATTCAAGCCGTTCGTTTCTGCGGGGCCTCATTTGCGCTAGGGCTTTCGGGCCGAGCTGAGCGTGTGCTGAATACGCGAATTTGAGCGCGAGCGCAAATACCAACGATAGAGCAAAATCTCTCAGAAAAAATTCGATGAAGGGAGCCACCTCCTTTTCAGCGAGGAGTGTCGACGAGGAAAACACCGAGATGGCCCAAGGGTTATTTTTCAAGGAACCGGTAAGAAGGTTGAGAAATCGGAAACCAACGAAGATCGTGAAGAAGGGTATTATGGCCGCTCCAAAAACGCCAAACCCAGCAACCGCACTGGGGATTAGTCCAACGACTGGACGGCTTACTGATCCAATAGTTCGAAAGCCGAAATGCCAAGCAATAAGGTCCGGCGTAGCGGCCGCCTCTTTTGGGACTAGAAAAGATGGAAGAACCGTTGATATTATCGTCGAGAAAATCTGCGAACCCATAGTGCCCGCACGGGGGAGTGCTCTCGTAATTTGATCGAGTGGGAGTATCAGAGCGAAACGGTCGAAGTTGAGCGTGCTGGGATAGAAATAGCTGCCCGTCGGGGAATACTGTGCCTCGTACCCTCTCAACACGCGAGCAGAGCGATCGGCAAGCTCCCAAGGATCCATGCCCGTATCTTCAAGCGTCTTAACTCCCAAATCAATTCGTTGCTCAAAGCTAAGGCCATACAGGGAAGGCCGCATGATGTGAATGAGCGGGTTGATGTACAATACCAAGAGCATAAACGCGGCTATGCCCGCAATGACCGCCTTGATGTTCACCTTAGCATTGTCGAAAAGAAAATATGAACATGCAACGATTAGCGCAGCATCGACGATATTCTTTTTCACGTTCCCGAGTACCGATTCGGCGGCAATTAATAGCAGCATGCCCACTAGGGTAATTCCATTTGACCTCTTGCTTGGCTGGTAGATGCAGAGTGCGGTCTGCATCGCGATCGAGAACGGAAGAAGGAAGTAGAATGCTCCGAACCCACCGAACCCCTCCTCTATGACGTTTGTGCCGGGTACAAATTGAGGCCGTAAGATTATGTGTAAGCCTTGGAGCAATAGGCCAACGGCAAATACTAGTTTTGTGGTGAGTTGCAGAAAGTCAACTCGAGAGAAAAGACTACTAAGTCCGGCCATTCCTATCGTTTTTGCGCTCGGACGGCTTGCTAGATAGCCAGCGGTCAATGAGGTGAAGCCGATCAGCAAATAGCCGCATGAAGTAGTCGGCTCTGACAGATTGGAATCGACCGTTTGGAAGAGAGCAGTCTTCAATATCAGAGCCAATGTCCCGCAATAGGCTACGAGCATCAGATACAACCAATCAGCAATGACTGGTTCCTTACGAAGGCCAAGGGCGCCACCGACGCTAATGAGCGCAAGGACCACAAGAACGAATAAATCAGCTCCCATGAGGAGCTGCGTGATTGTGCAGGTTCCGATGATAAACAGATAAATATAAGATAAGGATTTCATGGTAATTTAGCGGGCGCCCAGTTCAACGGTCACGACCCAATTTATACAGTCGAGCCCTCGCGGATGAAAGCGTTTGATGTTGGCGGCAGTGGGATTGCGGCTTGCCATGGATCCATTCTTGTTCAGTAAGATGATTAAAAGTGCGCTGCTGCGGATACAGCAGCTTCCAAACTACCAGTTCCGATCGAGAATGGTCTGAGCGAGCACGATGGCAACCTTCGAATAGCCCAGTCGATTGAGGTGAATTTGGTCTGCTCTGTACGTCGAGGCGCTCGCGAGAGGGAAATCCAATTGGATATCTAGGAAGTTGCCGCCATACAGGCCTGCCAGTTCTCGGTTCAGTTCGGAAATCTTGGTGTCTCCCGGTTGTCGAAAGCCTTCATCCGGATACTCTCCGCGAATAATTCCTAGCACGAGAAAGTGCGCTTTATTGGGTAATGATTTCACCATTGCCGAGACGTCATTCATCACGGCTTGTGGTTCGTTGTAATTGTTTCGCCCCGCCCAAATGATGGTTATTCCACCATCAAGTCCGGCCACTCGCTCGATCATGCGCTTACGAATCTGACGAGACGTCTCACCACCAACTCCGCCGTTGTAGCTATTGCGGTAGAGGAGGTTGGCTAGCACGCTACAGTAATCCTCGTGGAGTGCAGCGCCTGTGCCGGCAGTCAAGCTGTCTCCCCAGCATGTAATGCTCGACAGTTCACTGTCTCTTATCGTGTCATCTCGTGTAACCACGGTGTTCTTGATCTTCTTTACAAGAGCGGAGGCGGTTGCCCTGGTCGTGATGCCAAAACCAATGGCTCCGGCCAGAATGCAATTGATTGAAACGGATATGAGTAGCAACGCCACAAGAGGTAGGCGAGCGGATATCATTTATCGTTTCCTCCCAATTCGATGAAGCGGGGAAGAGGCCAGAGTCGAAAGCCGGAGACGACGGCCATAACAATATGCAGCAGGAGGAGTGGTGCAGCGACAGCGACGAGGCTGTCGTAATATCGGTCGGCCACATAGCAAACTCCAAGTCCAGCGACGCTGAGAATCGAAAAGATGCGTGATAGGGCGACGTGCCGATTGATGGATGCAAGTGGCATCAACTCAGCGCTCCAAACCATCTCGGCGGCTACTGCAAGAAGCAGCACTACGAGGAAGGTCTGATCCACCGATACCTTTCCAGCGGTCCAAAGCGTAACGACCCACTCTCCAGCGACGCTCAAGACCACGACATAGATGGCACTCAAGCCAACGGTTGTCCAAAAATGCAGTCTGGCGAGCTTCGCAAATTGTTGAAACTTTCCCAAGCCAAACAAGCGTGAATATTCCGGCGTGAAGGCGAAATTGATCATGTTGATGGCTGACGTCCCAAGCCGGGCGAGGGTTCGCGCGGTTGAGAAAACGACGACCTGCATGGGAGTTCCACTGACCCCAAGGATCAGAACCGGCCCTTGAATGGTCAGAGCTTGCCCGATCGAAACCAACATGAAGCTGATCGAGGGATGAAATAGCTTCTTGGCCTCGTCCAGAGACGCGTGTCGCCGTCCGAGAGCCAGCCATCTTTCCAGGAATCGCAGCCGAGCCCATGTGGCGAGATTGAATGCTATGCGACTAGCGACGATAGCAGTCGCCGCGGTAGCGATGTCATCGCTAAGCGCCGCTGCGATCGCCGTGACGGCGCCTTCCATCAACCTCGCCGACGCTCCCCACACAACTTCTTCAGTCGGCTTGCCGATGCATCTCAAGCCGCTGGCCAGAAGGAGCAGATATTGGGTGAGCAGCACATTGGCCGCGAGCAGAAAGAGAACGGTTTTGGCGGCAGCCTCGCTGATAGGGCCAAGGGAAAAGAGCGCGCCGATTCTGACGAGAGGAAGTCCCAGCAGCAGGATGATGAGGATCGCCGCCACCACCAGGTTGAGCAGCATAAAGATGCTCTGATAGACGACCAGGGCTCCGGATCGGTCTCCACCAGAAACCTTGATCGTCATCACGTTTTTGGCAGCCATCGTGAATCCGAAGTCGGCGAATGTCAGGTAGGTCGGAATTGCAGACAAAAGGAGCCAGACGCCGTACTGCTCTGCGCCCCAATAGTGCAGCAGCACGGGTACGAGCGAGAGCTGGATCCCTACCGTTATCCCCTGGTTGTATATCTGGGCCCCGAAGGTGGAGGCCAGGCGCCGGAACGACGATCGGCCCTCGGCGGAGTTCATTCTGCTTCGGCGCGACGTCGTCATCCGGTTCAAGGAGATCACCGGGCCACAACGGGACGGGTTGGGCGCTCGACCCCGATTGCGGAAAGCAGGAGCCAGTCGCCATATTGTTTTGGCCCCCAACAAGGTAGCAACAGCGGCAGAAGCGCAAGCTGCACCGCGACGGTAACGATCTGATTGTAGATCTGAGCGCCGAAGGTCTTGAGGAGACGTACCGAAGAGTGCTGTTCTCTCATCGGTAGACTACCTCGGGTGGTGATAGACTGCTCTCGTAGTTCACGTCGGGCCTTGCGGAGTTTCGTCTTGGAGCAGTACAGCGACTCATCATTCAGGCTGCCGAGGTTCTCGCCAAATGGGCAATTCGTGCGCTTCGCGCTTAGTTTCTCTTGCCGATGCGCACCTACGCAATTGGCGAGGCCGATCTGGCCCGCTTCGAACCGCCATCGGGCAACGCGAGCGGTTTTGCGTTCTGGCTGGGACTCGTTCATGCTGTTTCCGATGGATGTATTCATGCCAAGATTTTAGAGGTTTTATCGCTGCTTCTATCGCGCGACGTTCAGGCGGCGATCATGCCTGCGACAGCTTGAACGACTTCATCTACAGTGATTGCTGACATTCCGCTCATGTTGTGAATAGCGCGATGCTTTTGGCTATATGGATGCCATTTCGCAGGCTTGTTATGTGCGCTGAACAGTCCCAAGCAAGGAACGCCCATCGTAGCGGCAAGATGTAGAGGGCCAGAATCGTGGCCTACAAATACTCTTGCTGATCGCATGGCGGCGGCCGTTTCTCTCGGCATCAACTTTCCGCAAGCGTCGACAACACTTCCGCGCCAATTGTAAGCGACTCGTCTTGCGCGCTCGCTGTCTTCCGCCGCGCCCACAATAAGCAACCCATATTTCTCATAAATACTTGATAGTCTTTTGATGAACTCGAGCCAGCGTTCTGCTCCCCAATCGTTTTCTGTCACCTTTCCTCCCATGTTGATCGCAATGAAAGGACGGTTCAGTTCAGCGATCGTCCTGTCTCCAACGTTTAACTCATCTTCGGTTAGCAATAGATCCCACGAAGTAGATATCGTGAGGTCAATTGGTCCTAGCGCTGAAAGGGTCCGTGCGAGCCTTTCGCATTCTCGTTCTAGAAAACCTGTCGCTGCATCGATTCGGTTATTCTGAAGATCAGGGGTATTGGGAAGTCCAATGATTTTGCGAATACCGCAGAAGCGAAAGAAAAGCCAATCTCGAAATGCATTGAGCCGGCCACGGGCCGGCATGAGGTAGATCATGGTGTCGATCTTAAGAGCGCGTATTTCCTTGGATAGTCGCCACAAGGTCGAAGCGGATCTGGTCCCGACAGGATAGGAGATAAAATCGTGGATGAGACCGCTCGCGCCGATGATCGATTTGGCTGGAGCCGCCTTAGTGGATACTGGGATGTTCGTAAGGAGGAGCCTCCTCGCATTAGGAAATGTCTGGGCAATTTTGTGGAAGCAGGGAAGAGCAACGATAGTGTCGCCAAGACTGCCTAACCTGTACACGACCACGGTATCAAGGGTGGCATTCGGCGGCATCGTCCTGCCTTCTTCGAAGGTTTCGGCTCTCGCAATCATTTCGTGTTCTCGTTAGATATTTGGGCGATCACGTTCGTCGTGCTACGGCCCGGAACAAATTTGCTGCGTAAGACAGTTCCGCCGTGGGCAAGTACGAAGGACGCGCCAACGATCTGGTCAATCTGGTAGTCCGCCCCTTTGACCAGTACGTCAGGGCAAATGGACTCGATGATCTCGAGGGGGGTATCTTTGTCAAATACAACTACGGCATCCACCATCTTCAGCGAAGCGAGCAGGAGCGCGCGGTCGTTCTCGTCGTTTATCGGTCGAGACGGTCCCTTCAACCGCTTAACCGAATTGTCGCTGTTTACTGCGACTACGAGACGATCGCAGTTCGATCTCGCGAAGTTCAGAAGTTTGAGGTGGCCGATGTGGAGAATGTCGAAACATCCGTTTGTAAATCCGATACGTAAGCCGTCCTTTTGCCACAGCCCGATGCGCGATTTGACTTCGTCAAGTGGGAGGAGGCGCTTTGATGTTTCGTCGTCCGAGAATTTCTGGACAGAGGCCAGCGCCTCGAGCAGCTCGCTTCTTGTAACGGTGGCTGTGCCGTGCTTTCCGACGGCTACTCCCGCAGCGCAGTTGGCAAGCGCCGCGGCTTCTTCCAAATCTGCTCCTGCTCCCACTGCCATAGACAGCGTGGCAATTGCGGTGTCGCCTGCGCCGACTACGTCGGCGACTTCGCGCGCGCTGGCGGCAATATGCACCGGCTCTTTTTTTCGCGAGAGTAGGGTCATGCCCTTTTCGGCACGGGTGACGAGAATGTTCTCAATAGTGGTATTGCGTAGAACTGCGTGGCATGCCCGAGCGGCTGAGTCAGTGTCTATTCCAGCATCGATGCCGGTGGCGGCGAGTAGTTCCTTGGAATTGGGAGTAATTACAGTTGCTCCCGAGTATCGCTCCAGATGCTGCGATTTCGGATCGACCAATACAGGTATCTTTGCCTCTTGCGCGAACTGAATTGTGCGCCGGATGACATTGTCCGTTAAGACACCTTTTGCATAGTCTGAGAGCACGACCACGCTGTGACCTGGCAGCAACTCGGAGATGAGATTGATTAGTTCCAGCTCCAGGTCTTGCGTAACGTCTTCCGAAGACTCTATGTCCGCTCGAATGACGTGTTGCCCTTGCGATACGTAACGGATCTTCTCGGTGGTAGGGCGTTCCGCGGATATCACGAACTGAACCGAAATGCGTTCGTCGCGCTTCATTTCGGTCACAAGCGTCCTGCCGGCCTCATCATCCCCAATCAAGCCGACCAGCGTGCACGAGCCGTTGAGAGAGCTGATGTTTCTCGCGACATTGGCTGCGCCCCCGGGAATCTTCTCCGCCTTCCGGATCGATATTACAGGGACGGGACCTTCGGGAGATATCCGCTTGATATCCCCCCCGATGAAGCGATCGAGCATCACGTCGCCTACGCACAATACCTTTACGGACGAAAACTTATCTACTGTCGTCATTGTGTGCCTGAGCTTTTAGAGGAACGACGTTGCCATCGGATCGTGAGGCGAAAAACGGCATGGCGTCGGCCAGCGCAGAAAATGCCCCGACGATGTGATACAGGGAGGTGGCAGGCGCGGGCTCGAGGAGGAACTGATCGCGCGAACCTTCATGCCGTTCGTGCCAGAGGCCGGGAGCAGGAGCGGAATCTAGAAAGCGCCACAGGCCGGCCACTGCTCCTTCGAGTTCTGCTGTATCGTTAGACTGAGCGCTCTCGAAGATCGCTAGCTCCGCGCGGATCCACTCGGCGTGAGGCCACAGCCGCACCGTCGACGTGAGAGTGCGCCCTTCAATGTCGAGTTCTCCGAGCAACAACCCAGTTTCCCGATTCTTTCCAAACAGATGTGCGAATCGATAGATCTGGGCTAGGTGGGATTGAGGATTCCCAGTTGCGTGTTGGTACTGCGTGAGAAGCCAAATCCATTCGAAAAGATGGCCTGGCTCCACGACTCCGCGCACCTCCGGGCGGCGTAACAGCGATTCGTCGAAGTATTCGCCGATTGCTCCAGAGGAACGCTCAAGAAAGTGCTGCTCGAAAATGCGGACGAGCTCGTCAGCCAGACGTCTGAAATCCCCCGTTTTATCATAAGGAAGCCAAGCAAGGCTTGCCTCCAGGAGGTGCATATGTGGGTTTTGCCGTCTTGGACCAGCGTGCGGCAGGCCTTCGAGAAAGCCGACGATCGAGTGACGGAGTTGAGTGCTGAGATACTCAAGAACGAGAAGAGCTTCCTCTCGTTCTCGTTCTCGCCCCAGTAACCGGTATGAATGCGCTAAGCCAAAGAGGACGAAGGCCAGATCGTATGTGTCTTGCTCTTGGGACCGAGGTTGGCAATCCAACTCAAAATGAGAGATATAGCCCCCATTAGCGACTTTGGCTTTGCCGTATAAGAACGCCAATCCGTGTTCGACAGCAGCGCTCCCTTCAGTGAATCCCATGCGCCTGGCTTCAGAGAACACGTAGATCTGTCGAGCGGCGGTTCTCAGTCGCTTGCGAGTGGCAGTGTTCTCGAAAGTCGAGAAGCCAAGCCCGTCATAAAAGCCGCCATGCTTCCAGTCGATTCCGTTTTTGAACCACAAGGGGGCGGCACAGTTGACGACCCAGTCTCGCCCCTTGTCGGCATGTTTGATCCAAGTTCTCGTCATTGCAATGCTGCGCGAGCCGGTCAGCTGCCGTTGACAGCAAACGGTCGTACTATGCTCCTCTGTGCCTTTATTAATATGCCGAGCGGTGGCCGAAACTTACGAGGGCTGTTCTGAAAAGTATGATCAAGTCCAGCCACACGCTCCAGTTATTGATGTACCACAGATCATATTCCACGCGCTTCTGCATCATCTCGAGCGCGCGGGTTTCTCCGCGGTAACCATTAACCTGGGCCCAGCCGGTGATGCCGGGTTTGACGTGGTGGCGGTAGGCGTAGTTGCCGATAATCTGCTCATATTCGGTGTTGTGGGCGGCCGCGTGCGGGCGGGGGCCGACCAGCGACATGTCGCCGTTGAGCACGTTGAAGAGCTGCGGCAGCTCGTCGATCGAGGTCCTGCGGAGCCATTTGCCGATGGCGGTCACGCGCGGGTCGTTCTTCTGCGCCTGCACGATTTTCGGGCCGTCCTCGAGCACGCGCATGGTGCGGAATTTGTAGATCTTGAAGGCGCGGCCGTTGAAGCCGTTGCGGGTCTGGCGGAAGAACACCGGCCCCTTCGAGGTCGCCTTGATCAGCACGGCGGTCACCAGCATCACGGGGGCGAACACGATCAGCGCCAGGGCCGTGCCGGCGAGGTCGAGCGTGCGCTTGAGCGCGCGTTCGTTCCGGGACAGCGGGGCGCGGCGCAGCTCCGCGGTGAAGGTGTTGCCGGTCGATTGCAGCGGATAGCGCAGGAAGCGCGCGGCGTGGGCATCGGGCACCAGATGCACGGGAACGGGCAGGATCTTCAGCGCGTCCAGGATGCTGTCGATCGCGTGCTGCCGGCTCCAGCTCATCAGCAGGAAGATGTGCTCGACCCGGTTCTCGCGCGCATAGGCGATCAGCTCGTCAAAGCGCGGCGCGATCGCCGACAGCAGCAGCGGCGAGGCGAGGTCGGCGGAGCGGATCTCCATGATCCGCATCAGGCGATAGCCGTGCTGGGCGAGGTCCATCATGGTGTTGGAGGCCGCCGGCAGCCCGAATTCGGCGATCATCACCGCGCGGCTGTTGGCGAACGCGCCGGTCGCAAGCGCCCTCGCGGTCCAGCGCCCGGCCGCCAGCTTCCAGGCCAGCAGCACCGTGAGGCCGACCAGGTAGAACGAGAGCGTGGTGCCGCGGGAAAACTCCTCGCTGACCTTCATGGTGAAGGCGATCGCCAGCAGTGCACCGAACAGCCCGGTCCACGTCGTCACCGCGGTGCGGAACGCGCGAGACAGGTTGGTGATGTTCTTGAGCCGATAGCCGTGCTGGACCGTGGTCAACAGGATGAAGTTGATGGCGACCAGGACGCTGGCCGCGGCATAGACATTGGCCTTGCCGAGCGCCGATTGGGTGTAGAGATGATAGGCGACCGCGCAGCCGATGCCGCTCAGCACCACCAGCACGGCGTCGCCGACCATCACCAGACGTTCCACCACTAGAGGACGAAGAAAGCTCCAGGCTAAACCTTGAGGTGCCGGCGAAACCTGCTCGAGCACACGAATTTCCGCAACGGAATCAGGCACCGAGGCCGATCGTGGTGATAGAATTGTCATCGCGCTAAAAGCTCACTTACGATCAATTCATTATCCGAATACACCGTGCTATCGGGCAGAATCGCAATTAAAACAAGGCGAAGGAAAAAGTAACCTTACCCCAATGGATTGATTGTAGCGCATTTGCACTCACCCGATATGTTAATTTCACAGCCCGTTAGGAAGCCTTCAGTGCCTCAGACCCGGTCCCGGCGATCCAGGCGAAGGTTCAGCCGGTATGTGGCGATTGGCCTTGCGACCGTTGCCCTGCTGGGCTTGGCCCTGATCGCGCTGCGCCCGGATTCGTTGCCGCTGCGGCAGGGGGCGAACCCCGCGGCTGTGGCGAGTCTGCTCCTCGACGGACCCTACGCGGCGCGTTTTGCCGGCGAATTGATCGCGCTCAAGCAGGGCTTTTTCACTTCCCGGATTGCGCTGCGGCCCCAGCCGGACGACCCGAACTTTGTTGAAACGATCGCACGCGAACATGCCATCGGCGTGACCAGCGGCCAAAAATTTCTGCTGGCCGCCTGGCGCGGCGTCCCCGTAACGGCGTTCGCTGCAAGCTTCCTCGATACCTCGATTGCGATCTTTACCCTGGAAGGATCCGGCTTGCGCCGGCCCCCAGACCTGGTTGGCAAACGCGTCGGTTACCGCAGAGCGAGCGAAGGAGATGTGATCTTCGATGCGATGATGGCACAGTTGGGCCTGCCACGCAGCCAGGTGACAAAGGTTGCCGATCGCGACAGCTTCGATGCGCTCCGCGCCGGCGAGGTCGACGCCATCATTGCCGCCATCGATGACCAGCCAAGCCCGTCCAGTGCGGGTTACGTCCGGTTGAATATGATAAAGCCGCAGGACTATGGCATCCATGTCCCGGGTCTCGTCTATTTCGCCAGCAACGATCTTATTCATGACCGTCCATCCGTGATCACCGACGTGCTCCAAGGCCTTATCCGGGGCTGGCAGTTCGCTTATAGCGATTATGCACGGAGCGTGCCTGTTCTCGCCAGCTTTGCTCCCGAAAGGCTGATCTCGGATCGCCTGAAAGCCGAGTTGCAGCAGCAGCGCAGCCTCATCTTGCCCACCGGCGGGCGCATTGCCGACTATGATGAAAGCCGCTGGAGGACCCTTCGGGACATTCTGATATTCGCGAAGCTGGGTGAGGAGGAGGTGCCGCTCGCCCAAGCAGTCAACTATCAGTTCCTTCGGGAGGTTTATCGTCGCTCGCCGGACCTTGGCGCACCGGGCGCCTGGAACGGCGAGAACTAGGGCCTAGAAGCCACAGTTCTGCACCATATTGCTCCAAGCTTGAATCCGATGCGTCGGAGCGGTTGCGTTCCTCCGTTGAGCCTTGGTAGTCTGGCGCAGCTATTTCAGGGCGATTTCGGGTTGATTGATGGATCTCAGGTGCTGCCGAAGCGGTCCCCGCGAGGGGCTGAGTGGCTTCACCGGTGAGATCCGTTGGGGCAAAGGAGCTTTATGATGTTCAAATCGTTTGTGAGGGTCAGTCTTTTGGCATTGGCCGCTTCCTTGGGAGCAGCGAGCAGTGCAAATGCCGGCATGCAGATGTCCGCGAGCGCGGCGCTGCTTACAGGCGCCGCTCAGGTAACGCCGGTTACCTTTTGGGCACAGCCTTACCCGTACCGTTATGTGCCGTCGCGTCACTGCCCGCTGGTTCGGGTTGAGACCCCGTATGGCTGGTATATGGACCGCGTCTGCGCGCCTGAGGGTCCGATCCTCCGACGTGCGTACTGATCCGCTAGACTAAATGATGTTTTATCGAACAAGCAGCCGTGCGGCTCGCGCGGCTGCTTTGTCTATTTTGTCGCCAATAGCCTGCTTTGGGTTTGTGCACCCTGCTGCAGTTCACCATTCATATGTTCGCCGTCTTAGGCGGGCTGCTCGATGGTGAAGATTGTGTTAGCGAGTGAGAACGCGCACGAGTCTTGCTTGATGCATCAGCGCGCCGCGTGAATGGGCTGTACTGTCGGTTTTTCCGCATCGGGATGACCGAAGAGGGGATGTATGACAGGGGCTTCTACCTACGATCTTTCGGGCAAGCGGGTCTTCGTCGCGGGTCATCGCGGCATGGTCGGTTCAGCCGTTGTGCGGCGTCTAGCTTCCGAAAATTGCACGGTGCTTGTTGCCGATCGTCGCGAGCTGGATCTGACGAAGGAAGAGCCGACGCTGCGATGGCTGGCATCCAACCGTCCGGATGCGGTGGTGCACGCTGCTGCAAAAGTCGGGGGCATTGCCGCAAACAGTAGCTTTCCTGTCGACTTTCTCTGCGAAAATCTGGCGATCGAACTCAACGTGATCCGCGCAAGTCACGCCATCGGCGTTCAGCGCCTGCTGTTTCTGGGCTCATCTTGCATCTATCCCAAGCATGCCAAGCAGCCGATAGCCGAGAGCGAATTGCTGACCGGGTCGCTTGAGCCGACAAACGAATGGTACGCCATCGCGAAGATCGCCGGTCTCAAGATGTGCCAGGCCTATCGTCGCCAATATGGGGACGATTACATTTCGGTGATGCCCACCAACTTGTATGGCCATGGCGATAACTACCACCCCGATCACAGTCACGTACCGGCCGCGCTGATCCGCCGCTTCCATGAAGCAAAGCTCGCGCAGGCACCGACCGTGAGTGTCTGGGGCACGGGCAGGCCGCTTCGTGAATTTCTCAACGTCGAAGATTTTGCCGATGCATGTATCTTCCTTCTGAAGAACTATTCAAGCGACCTGCCGATCAATGTCGGTAGCGGCGATGAATTGTCGATCGGAGATTTCGCGGCAACCGTTGCAGACGTCGTTGGCTATCGGGGTAACCTGGTCTTCGACACGTCCAAGCCCGATGGGACGCCGCGCAAGCTGCTCGATAGCTCGCGGGTGCGAGCCCTTGGTTGGCACCCGAACATTCCTCTGCGCGCCGGTCTCGCCGCTGCGTATCAGGATTTTCTAAAGGGCTACGGCCGTCATCTGGAGGTTAGCGCCACCACCTAAGCTCAACTATTCTGCCTACAATAATTTAACCCCTGAAAACTTACTTGGATTGCGCCTTTATGCGTGTTCTTCTGGTCGGCATCAATTATGCCCCCGATCTGATCGGAGTGGCGAAATACAATAGCGAGCTCTGCGAAAGCCTCGTCGCCGAAGGTCACGACGTCAGAGTGATCACAGCACCGCCTTATTATCCCGCCTGGAAGATTCCGCACCGCTTCAGTAGTTCTTACTTCAGAACGAGGCATATCGATGGCGTTCGGGTCACGCGTACGCCGATCTATGTGCCTCGACATCCGTCCGGGGTGAAGCGGCTCATCCATCATGCCTCGTTCGCACTCTCGAGCGCAGTGCCGGTCCTTGTTAACGCGTTATCCTGGCGACCAGACGTCATGATCGCGGTAGCCCCGTCTCTGATGTCGGCTGCCTTCGTCTCGTTCGTTGCTCGTCGCGTCGGCGCCAAATCATGGCTCCACATTCAGGATTTCGAGGTCGATGCAGCGTTCGACCTTGGTCTGCTGCGCAACGGTTTCTTGCGCAAATGGATGCTTAGGACTGAATCGGCGATCCTCAAATCGTTCGATCATGTTTCGACGATCTCTCAACCGATGGTGGCTCGCCTGATCCTCAAGGGGGTGCGCCTCGATAGAGCGGTCGAGGTCAGAAATTGGATTGATACCGGCGCGATCTGCCCCGCTTCGCGGATGACCAAATATCGCGAGCAGCTGAAGCTCGGCGAGAATGACATCGTTGCGCTCTACTCCGGAACGATGTCGAACAAGCAAGGGCTTGAATTCGTGATCGAGGCCGCGATCGGGTTGGAGCAAAGCCATCCACACATTCGCTTCATCCTCGCCGGAGAGGGCCCAGCTAAGATGAGGCTCCAGCAAATGGCCCTCGGACACTCCAATGTCCATTTTCTCGGACTTCAGCCCAAGGAGAGCTTCAACGAGTTGATGGCAATTGCCGATTTTCACCTGATTCCGCAGAAGGCCGAGGCAGCCGATCTGGTGTTGCCTTCCAAGCTTGGTGCAATCTTTGCGTCGGCTCGGCCAGTCATCGCGATGGCCGAAGAGGGGACGGGGCTCGCGGCGGAAGTAACTGGTGCGGGCCTTGTGATTCCACCTGGAGATTCGTCCGCTCTTCAAGTCGCGATTTGTCAGCTTAGTGAGGCATCGGCCCTCCGCGGGCATTACGGCGAGGAAGGAAGAAAGCGCGCCCTCGATCGGTGGGATCGACAAACAATTGTTCGTCGGTGGTCGGAAGTCATGGCGGACGAGCGCAAGTCGACAGGGCCGAAGGGTATCGGACCGACAAGCGCTAACGACAACATTGGACTTCCAGTGGAGGATGCGGTTCGCTTGCCCTGAGGCATCTGACCTCGACTGCGGAGAGATGACGTCGGCTGACGAACAAAAGCAGCCAAAGGTGAGCGCCGGGATGAGCGCTTACCTCCTGCCCGCTCGCTGTGACGGCTGATCTAACCCGAGATCACTCGTGACGCGGAAAGTATCTGAATCCGTGCTGCTTGATCAGTTCGTCTCGCTTTGCCGATTCGAGATCTTCCTTCATCATTTCCTGAACCAGAGTCTCGAAGGAGGTCGTTGGCTCCCATCCGAGTTTCTGCTTCGCTTTCGCGGGATCTCCCAAGAGAGTCGCGACCTCGGTGGGCCGGAAATAGCGGGGGTCGACCGAGACGATGCATTTGCCGGTAGAGACGTCATACCCCTTCTCATCGACGCCGCTGCCTTCCCAGCGGATCCGTATTCCGACCTCGCTGGCCGCAATATTGACGAAGTCTCTCACGGAATGCTGCACGCCGGTGGCGATGACGAAATCCTCCGGCTTGTCCTGTTGCAGCATCAGCCACTGCATCTCGACGTAGTCGCGGGCGTGGCCCCAGTCGCGTAGCGCGTCGAGATTGCCCAAATACAGACTTTTTTGCAGACCCAGATGGATTCGCGCGAGTGCTCGCGTGATCTTTCGGGTAACGAAGGTCTCACCGCGAACGGGAGACTCGTGATTGAACAGAATTCCATTGCAGGCGTACATACCGTACGCCTCGCGATAGTTCACCGTGATCCAATAGGCGTAGAGCTTGGCGACCGCATAAGGCGAGCGCGGGTAAAAGGGAGTCGTCTCCTTCTGCGGAATTTCCTGAACCAGGCCATATAATTCGGAAGTCGACGCCTGATAGAAGCGCGCCGTCTTCTCAAGCCCCACGATGCGCATGGCTTCGAGAATCCGCAGCGTCCCCAGCCCATCGGAATTCGCAGTGTATTCGGGTTCCTCAAACGACACGGCCACATGGCTCTGCGCAGCCAGATTGTAAATTTCGTCGGGCTGCACCTGGGCAACGATCCGGATGAGGCTGGAGGAGTCCGTCAGATCGCCGTAGTGCAGGCGGAACGGCGGATCGGGCTCGTGCGGATCAAGGTAAAGGTGGTCAATGCGATCGGTGTTGAAGAGCGACGTCCGACGCTTGATGCCATGGACTTCGTAGCCCTTTCCAAGGAGCAACTCGGCCAAGTAGGCCCCGTCCTGGCCCGTAACACCGGTAATTAGCGCGCGCTTTTTGGTCATGGAAATCTCATTGAGATGGATGCGTGTTCTTACCCAAAAGCCTGTCCCGATGCTACCCGCAGCAAAGCGTTTTGGAACTGATTGTTGGCTATCATTAACGAGCCTGGTGCACCGCCGGTATTTAGCCGCACCAAATGCGGAGCGGCAGCTAGCGGATTGGTACTCGCAAGTTCAAGGGACGATTGGATCGCGCGACTTGGTCGAATTCGAAGCGCGCGGAGTCAGTTAGGATTTTGCAATTCCGCGAGTCCAGAGCTGAGGGTTCAGACCCGATTCCGCGCGCAGGAAAACGTATTTGTCCAAGGCTTCATTGAACTGGATGATCACCCCACTTAGGTTGTCGAGAACGAAGAGGGTTCCTCCTTCTGGTACGAGCAAAACAAGATGATGTTCTCCCGTCGTGCGAAGAACGACCTCGCTCAGAAGGAGAGACGAACTCGGCCAGCCCGATCGAAGCAGCAAATGGCGTTTCGTTACGGCGTAGTCCCCACAGTTTCCGTCAGAGGGGAAGATCTGCCACTCATAGTCATTCCGGCTTGCCGATAGACTCTCGGCCGCGATAACAGAATTGACGCTCGAGTTGATCTGGTTGAGCTCGCGCCAGCGCCCCCGTCGGGAGCGGAAGTCCATTGTCCGGCGGTCCTGCTGCTCCTGACAATCCTCGGGGTACTGAGTACAGAACAGCGTGAATGAAAGCGGAGGGAGAACCTCCTGCATTTCAAGACCGGAGTAGGCTGGCTGGCTGCAAACGCAATACACCAGCGCCAGCATGCGTGCAGCATGTCGGATCATCGCTTCGGCCTCATGATGGGCTAGACGATCGTTCTATATTGCGACGCAATAATGAAAGCGCCATATCAAATGTGAGGCAGTAGATGCCTCAATCTGCATCGTTAGCTCATTTCAATCCGTCGGCGCGAGGTCCACTAATCTGACGTTCCCGAAAAGCCGGGAGTTTAGCGGAAGCTACAGCAGTGCAAGACCTTCTTGCCAGGAACGCTCAAGCGTAAGTCACTCGGCGTAAGCAGAGTCCCCAAACTTGGCTGAGCGCAGACCTCGCTCGCGCAGGATCTGAAGCGTGCCGGCGACGAATATCCCGAAGCCGCTAGACTGGAGCGTCTCGCCGCCATGTTCTGCCACATGACGAATGGTCCCTCATGCAGGCTGCCGCAGCATCAATCAGAATCTCTCATTTACAATTGCAACGTATGCAACGTGAAGGGTTATTGGTGATTTTGAACCATCCAATATGACGCGGAGACTCCTGGGATGGTATCCAGCACCAATCAGCGTTCCGGTTTTGCCGCACAACCGTGGCCCCGCTGAGGGCCTTACCTCGATGCGAGAGCCAATCGTAAATTGGCCTTCGTTGTAAGTGGCGCTTCCATCGCCCGCGCCTGCACCAAATCGGTGCTTCCGGGTCCCGAAGAGCGTGGTTTGCCGCTTCATCATTAGGTCATGTCCAACAAAGATTCCTCGCCAGCGGCTTTTGCCCCAGCGGCCGCTGTATACGTTACCCAACAACCGTGCTCCCACGTCTCATGTGGACTCGCGAGCCGCGGCGATGTGAGGCCACTCAGTAGCAGGCGTACTTTGCGTCCAGCCTGCATCCCTTCTTAGCGACTTTGGCTTTGGCGGGTGGGTTTTGCTGGGCCAGCGCTGCCGATGATTAGAGCGGCGCGACGGCTGAAATCGCGAACAGAATTAGGACTGCAAGCATGATCGATTTCATCACAGATACCCCTTCTTGACCCGCCCGAATTTGTCTGTCATTTTAAATGCGACGCATTTAAATATACTCATTTAAAAATGGCCTCTTCAAGAGGTGTTTTCAGGCGTATTGCACCCGTACCCGTCGGGATAAAAGATGATCGACGAGAAGCTTGTCCGTTTGCGCACTTATCGGAAGAACGTTGAGCGGTATTTGGGCCTGCTTCAAACTACACTGACCGAGATTGAGCGGCAGTATGTCGAGATGCGCCTGACCGAAGAGCAATCGGCCATGGAGTTGCTGTCTGCCTCGTCGTTTCAGATGGCCGCCGAGGCTAATGTTGCCAAACAAGCATGCAGCCGCCAGCCCGGCTTCAACGCGGCAGAAAAGAGCTAACAACGGTCAATCGAGATCCCATGCGCAACTGGTCCGCAATGGGATGCACAGAGATCCCCGCGAGGGCGAATGCGCCTACGGTCCGATATGCAATCAATGCTGGCATGGCCTAAATCGGATCCAGATCTAAAGGCCGGCATTCTCAATCGTGAGAGAACGTATCGGTGACGCCCTCGCGCCCATGCTCTGCACTTGCTGTTGCTGTCTGCCCGTTTGATCCGGGACTTAGGTCAAACTAACTCTTCGATGTGTCTCGTAGCGCAATTTGAACAGCTTTGCGGATTCGCTCACCTTGGCTAGGGTACAGCGCTTCCTCCAAGTGATAAATGCGGCATAGCAGGCCGTTGATGCGCCTTACAATAAGGCCGTTATCGGAATGCCGGTTCCGCGCGTGCACTAGTTGACGGCGCACCTCGAACAGGTCCATGCGAGAAAAGTTCTCGGTTGCACCATGCGAGTTGGACTCTGGCGGTGTGTCCGGCTGGATGCGGGACTATTCAGACAACTCCATTCCGCCGCACACGTATTACAGCGCCCTATAACGCCCGGGCGCATTGTTGGAGGTCGAACAATCAACAGACTTCGAACCAATACAGCTTTGCTTGCAAAAACGCTTTTCAGCTCGTCGATCGGGTGTTATTAACATTAAATATGATTAATTTGCAAATTTATTCTTGGGGTCGCGAATTTGAATACCCCATTAAACCCAAAGTTTGATGTTGCTGCGTCTGAGGTCGCGTGGGGGTCCTTTAGTCTCCCTGAGCCTGGCCCAACTGATTCACTCGTCATTCCGGACGCACATCTCTTATTCTCGGGCGAATATGCACGTTCGGGCACTGATCTCATCATTTCTGATCCTAACCATCGGGTCTCGATCCACAATTACTTTCTCGGTGAGAAGCGTTCACCGCTCATTTCGGCAGACGGCGCACTACTCGACTCGAGAGTCGTCGAAGCGCTGACAGGCTATCAAACCTTTGCTCAAGCCGGAGGAAATGCGGCGCCTGTAAAGGTCATCGGCCATGTCGCCACCATAACGGGAAGCGCCAGCATCGTTCGCAATGGCGTTACTATCGAAGCGAATAACGGGGACGTGGTCTATCAGAACGACGTCGTGCAGACTGGAAGTGGCTCTACCATCGGCCTAGTTCTGATCGACGGCTCAACGTTCAACCTAAGTGCAAACGCTCGCTTCATGTTGAACGAATTAGGGTATGAAGGGCAGAGTAATGCGAATGGTACTTTAGTCAGTCTGACGAGCGGCTCGAACCATTCTCTGTTCACCCTTGTCCAAGGTGCGGCCAGTTTTGTCGCTGGCCAGGTCGCCAAAACGGGTGACATGCAGGTAGCGACGCCTACTGCCGTGATCGGAATTCGCGGTACCGCCGTCATTCTCAATGTCGATGCAGTGGACGGGCAGGTCTCGGTCTCGGTTGCCGATCAGCATGACGGTCAGGTTCATTCGGTGCAGGTCTTCAAATGCGTCCCAGCGGGCGCACTTCAAGGCGCTTGTACTGCGGGAGATCCAATCGGGATGGTTACCAGCGATGGTCCATCGCTGACCATAACGCCAGCCGCTAATCTCGAGGTGATCACCCAAGCCATCAGTAAGAGCCCGAGCCAAGTTGCGCAGGAATTCAGCGCTTTCCAGCAGGTGTTGACGATCTACGATATTGGGAAACAGATCGCTCCGGACACTCCGGCACCTAGCGACGGCAAGCGAGGAGATGCCGATACAAAGTCGCTGCAGAAGTTCGCTGGGAGTCCTCCACCGTCACCCACCGAAGCCTCGACCACCGTCATTGCAGACGACGTGAAGGGCCAAGCTGGTGGGGGATCGATCGCTCCGGTTTTTGTGACCCTCGCTTCCATGACCGGAAGTTCTGCGTCCGAATCGAAACCGCTCGTCCCCACTTTGGATATAACGCAAGCTGTCGCCTTGGTTTCGTTGGCACCTGTAACTATCAGCAGTGCAGGTGGTCCAACCAATCAAGGAAGCCAAACGATCAGCGGAACTGTCGATGCGACCCTCGCTGGAACGACAGTGACGCTGTACGATACCTACAATGATGTCACCAGACAAATTGGAACGGTGACCGTTGGCTCTGGCGGCGTTTGGAGTACGGCCATCACTCTGGCAGGTGATGGCAACCACAGTATCGTCGCTCTGGACCCTAGCGCCAACACTACCACGAGCGTGCCCGTTGTTTTCACGCTCGACACCACCGCGCCGACGGTTGCGATCACCAGCCCCGGCGGGTCGACCAACCAGGCCAACCAGACCATCACCGGCACGGTCGATGTCGCCGACGCCGGCGCCACCGTCACCATCCTCGACGGCGCCACCGCGATCGGCACCGCCATCGTGCAGGGCAACGGCAGCTGGAGCACCACGGTCAGCCTCACCAATGGAGCCAACTCGCTGACCGCACGGGTGAGCGATGCCGCCGGCAACACCGCCACCAGCAGCGCGGTGGTCTACACGCTCAGCACCACCGG
>NZ_VSST01000006.1 GCF_019402665.1 Bradyrhizobium canariense | reverse complement strand
ACCGCGCGGAACCAGCCGGTCCGCATCATCTGCGCAATGCCCCTGGCGTCGTTGCGGTCGGTCTTGTTCAGCATCGCGTTCAGCGCCGCCTTGGCGTGCCGGGTCTCGATGCAGATCACGGGCAGGCCCTTGTCGGACAGCGCCGTGAACAGCCAGGCACTGTACGAGAACGCTTCCAGCCCGACGCGCTTCAGCTGGATTCCCCATTCCGCCAGGAACAGCTCGATCGCGTCCGGATCGGTCGCGAGTTTCGTCTCCCGGACCACCTTGCCGTCGCCGTCCACCACGCAAATGTTGGTCGCCTCGAGCGACACATCAAGCCCTGCATAGAAGTCCATCATGCGCCTCCACCACCGCCGACCGCCGGACCGCACCACGCGTTCCGTTCGCGAATCGCTGTGCAGCATTTTCGCAGCAGCACGGCCGGCGAGGGGGCACAGGTCAGTACCCCGGCTAACCAGAAATCCTTCGGATTTCTTCTAACGGACCGGACCACAAGCCGCATTGGCGGCCGTTGGGAACGGCGGCCCGTCGCTCCTGCTTTCCTTCAGAAGAGCTCGCGCTTCATCGACCGCAAAGCTCGTGGCTCCCGTTTCAAGCTTCAGGGAGAGGCGCCATGAGCGATCTCACCGAAGTGGAAGTGTTGTGGCTCGAGAAGCGCATCGAAAACCGCGTTCGGTTCGGCCGGATCATCAAGGAACGGAAGCTTGATCGCCATCGGCGCGTCCTGTCATTTGCGCCCGGCAGCATCTTTGCTTTCGTCCGTTGGACCTCCAACGACTTTGGGACAATCATTTCTCGGATCGACATCCTGCGCGCGGTGGCGCCGGGACAGCGCTGCTCGACCGTCCCTTATGTGACACCCGGCGGAGAGATTCTGCTGCGGCTCTCCGGCTGGCCGAAGGTCGAGCGCGTGCTGCAGATGATCGATGCCGTTGAGGCCCTCGGCATCGATCCACGTGATGTCGCGCCTGATCATTGGCATCACGTTCATAACCGCCTGTCCGTCAACGAAAAGCCGCGCCCTTATACGAAAGCGCGCCATCAGGCCTGGCTTCATCGCCAAAGGGTAATGCGATGACAGGCTCTCTGAAGATACTCATCGCGATGTTTGGAACTGCTGCTGCGCTCGTCGCGGCGATCGTCCTGGAGCCGCTTCCGCTTTACATCTGGAACGCATCCGCGAGCGTGCCGATCGGTCTCTACCGCCTCCGAACGGCGGACCAATTCCAGGTCACTGAATTGGTCGCCGTGCGGCCGCCGGAGCCGCTTGCGACCTTCCTCGACCTTAACGGCTATTTGCCCATTGGCGTCCCCATGCTGAAGCGCGTGCTCGCCCTTCCGGGGCAGAGTGTTTGCAGGATCGGCCTCACGATTTCGGTCGACGACGTCGCGGTCGGCGAGGCGAAGGATCACGACGGAGGAGGCAGGCCGCTGCCGAAATGGCAGGGCTGCCGCGTCGTCCGCGACGGCGAGCTGTTTCTGATGAACTGGCAGTCGGACGACTCTCTTGATGGCCGGTATTTTGGATTTCTTCCGGCATCTAGCGTGATCGGCCGTGCGATGCCGGTGTGGACGTGGGAGGAGTGATCGTGCGTATTCGACGTGTTCTCCTCGCCATTCCCTTGTTCGATCGATTGCAGGATCATTCCTCCGTCTCGATCGATGTCTGCAAGGCTGGGGCGACCCCGAGCGCGTGCTTGGGTCGGTTGGGCGCGCGCCTTTGTGCTGGCGTGGCCTTGATGCTTCTTCTGACCGCGTTCGACAGTGCTGCTTTGGCCCAGAGCGGATCAGCCGCCCGGCCGGCGATCAGTCAAACCGCTGACTCATCTGCCGGCTTCATCAATGAAGCCTCGCAACGCTTTGTGATTGCGCCGGACTGGATCCGATCAGTCCAAAGCATCGAGAGTGCTGGTGACGTGCACGCCAGATCGCCAAAAGGCGCAATGGGCCTGATGCAAATCGTGCCGGCGACTTGGGCGGAACTTCGCGAGCGCTACAATCTCGGGAACGATCCCTACGACCCGCACGACAACATTCTGGCCGGCACGGCTTACTTACGCGAACTGCTTGATCGCTATGGCTCGCCTGGCGTGTTTGCTGCGTACAACGCGGGACCATCCCGCTATGAAGAGCATCTCGCAGGCGGCTCTTTGCCACCCGAGACGCGAGCGTACGTCGCAAAGCTTGCAAATCTGCTTGCCATCGAACTGCCGCCGGGGTGGACGTCCAGCGGACAGTCATCGGTAGCTGCGACGCTGTTCGTCACGCGATCCGATCTCATGAAGACGCGCGATCGGTTGCTGGCGCTTGTGCCGTCGGGCGGCGTCACGACCGCAATCTCGGCGCCCGATATTTCGCCCATGGTCCCCCGGCCTATTGGCGTGTTCGTCCCTCGATCGGATTCGGGAGCATCGCAATGACCAAGCGCGCGGCTTCGAAAGCTGATGGCGTGTGGGCGATGCCTTCGGCCCGCGCTCTACTCGTCGCTTCGCTCCTCACCGAGCCACCCTTCGGGTGTCTCGGCCCTTCGGGTAACGATCGCTATCGCAAGCGCTCGGAAGCAGCGGGGGCTTCGCAAGTCAACTGCCAAGTCGCGGCGGCTCTTTCGCAATGAATCGCCACCAGCCATGTTCGGCCAGGCGCTATTGAAGGATCTACCGCAATGACCCGAACTGCATTTTGTCGCAAATCGCCGCGAGTACCGAGAGTCTGTTTGCTTGGAAGTTGGACCCTGGGAAACAGCGACCGGGAGACCACGACGGCAGGACGGCTTTTCAAATCGGGCTTCGAGAAACCGGTGCACGACGATAGCCGCCGTGTGGCCGAATCCGGAGCCTGGTGCAACGACTTAGGCGTTCGTTGCAACACAGGAGAGCTCCGATGAAGCTTTACGTTGGGTTGAATGTCGGTCTTGAAGAAACCAGTCTTTGCATCGTCGATGGCGAGGGTCTCACCGTCCGTGAGCTCAAGGTGAGCACCGAGCCAGCGGCGATCCGCTCCGCAGTAGAGGGCTACGCGGATCGCCTCGAGAGAGTGGGGGTCGAGGCATCATCGCTTGGCATCTGGCTGTATCGCGAACTACAGCCAGCGGGGCTCCCGATCATTGTTGTCGAAGCGCGCCACATGCGCGTGTCGCTGTCGACAATGCGGAACAAGACCGACCGGAATGATGCGCGTGGCATCGCGCAGATGATGCGGTTGGGTTGGTACCGCGCCGTCCATGTCAAGAACATCGACATGCAGAAAATGCGCACGCTGCTGACCAGCCGGAAGTTGCTCAAGCGCAAACTGATCGACCTCGAAAACCACATTCGTGGTGCGCTGCGGGCCTATGGGTTGCTCGTTGGAGCCATCGCCCGCAGTGCTTACGAAGCTCGCGTGCGCGAGCTGATCGAGCGCAGCGATCCGATCTTCGTAATGACCATCGAAGCGATGTTGGATGTGCGCCGCGCCATTCTTGAGGGGTACGATCGCCTGCATCGTGTGCTGCTGCAGGTGGTTCAGCATGATGCTGTCTGCCGGCGTCTGATGACGGTTCCAGGCGTCGGCCCTGTTGCGGCCCTGTCATTCAAGGTTGGCGTTGATGACCCTCATCGCTTTGCGCGATCACGAACGGTAGGCGCTCATTTTGGCTTGGCGCCGAAACGGCACCAGTCCGGCACGTCGATCGATTACGAGGGGCGGATTAGCAAACAAGGCGATGTCGCCGTGCGCGAAGCGCTTTGCGAGGCGGCCGCAAGCCTGCTGCTGCGGGTCAGGAAATGGTCAGCACTGCGCGCTTGGGGCCTGCGGATCGCCAAACGCTCGAGCATGCTGTGCGCGATCACCGCGGTCGCGCGCAAGCTAGCGAGCATTCTGCACCGGATGTGGGTCAGCGAGACCGACTTCCACGTCGGGTTCGGCGCCAAAGTTACGCAGCGCCTGCGGTTAAAACCGGCGCGATAGCTGCGGTGCAGGTGACGACGGATTAGCACTGGGTTTGCGCCCGGCATGTTGAGGAGGAGCGAAATTAGAGATCCGCGCGCGCGGTGAGCGTCCCCTGGCGGGGCCGCGAAACGGGGAATGTCCGCTATCTCTTGCCTGCTGCCGCCCTTCGGGGACGAGAGCGCCGGACTGCTTGGACAGCCCTGTTTACGAACCTGATGAAGAGCATGCGACGGCCGAAGTGCTGAACGCGAAGGAACGCATGGACCCTGCCTGGTGAATGCCGATCGCAAGCGCGGTTGTGGTGACGCTTGTGCGTTGCTGATGCGGGAGTCGGTAATGGCTGAAGTGCGAAGAGTCGAAGAAAAGCGTAGGAATGAGTTGACTTTGCCCGCCCGATTAGGAAGGCGAGATAAAAGGGGCTCGCCGGTCGAACCACAAGCCATTGACATGGCTTGGGTCCTGGCGTGCCGGTCGATCGGGGCGCGTGCCGCGCCTTGCATTTTGACGAATGCAATCAAAGGCATTTTCGGCACTGTGTTCGATTTCGATCGTTGGGAGGCCCTGCCGTGAGCGTGGGCGACAGCGACCTGCGCATTCGGCCCGGGCGCATTCGTAGCACCCGCGCGCCAAAGCAGAAGAGCTTCATCAACCAGGTGCTACGTGCCGCGAAGAAAGCCGGTCACACCTCGGGACAGGCCGCGGCTGGCAGGCGTTCTGCGGCCTATGGGCGCTCGACGTTTGGCCGCGGCCGGCTCGCCTTTAGCCGCGCCAGACTGTTCAGCCCGACGCGGCGCGTTGTGGTGAAGGCGCGTGTGGTTCGGCTCAAGGGGCGAGCTTTCCGTTCAGCACCACTAACTGCCCACCTATCATATCTGAAGCGCGACGGCGTGACTCGAAGCGGCGAGAGAGCCGAGATGTTCGATGAGGGCTGCGACCGTGCCGATAGCGCGGCCTTTGCAGAACGGTGCAAGGACGACCGGCATCATTTCAGGTTCATCGTCTCGCCCGAGGATGCCGGCGACATGACGGACTTGAAGGCGTTCACCCGCGACCTTGCCAAGCAGATGGAGATCGACCTCGGTACGCGGCTCGATTGGGTCGCCGTCGATCACTGGAACACGGACAACCCTCACGTCCATCTTCTCGTTCGGGGAGTAGATGAGCAAGGGGCGGATCTCGTGATCTCACGCGACTACATCAGTCAAGGCCTGCGCTCGCGCGGCGAGGAACTGGTCGCCATCGAATTGGGTCCAAAACCGGAGCATGAGATCCGTGGTTCGCTGCAGAGGGAAGTCACGGCGGAACGATGGACGCGGCTCGATCGGGAGATCCGGCTGGCGGCCGATGAGACCGGGTATGTGGATCTTCGCCCGGAGAATCCGGGCAAGTCCGATCCCGAGATCCGGCGCCTGATGGTCGGCCGCCTTCAACATCTGGAGAAGATGGGCCTTGCCGCATCCGCCGCACCGGGGGAATGGATGGTCGGGCTCGAGGCCGAGCGTAACTTGCGCGACCTTGGGATGCGCGGCGACATCATCAAGACCATGCACCGCGCCTTTACCGAGCGTGGATCAGCGCGTGGTGTCGCCGACTTCGTCATCGAAGGTGGACAGCCTTCGTCCCAGATCATCGGACGGCTGGTCGATCGGGGATTGCACGACGAACTGACTGGCGAGGCCTACGCGCTGATCGATGGAACTGACGGACGCGCGCACCACATCCGATTCCGCGGGATCGAAGCTTTCGACCATGCGCCGCCGATCGATGGAATCGTCGAGGTGCGACGCTTGGGCCAAGCTGACGACGCGCGACCGACTATGGTACTGGCGATCCGCTCCGATCGCGACCTTGCCGGGCAGGTCACCGCGAGAGGCGCGACCTGGCTCGACCACAGGCTGGTCGAACGCGATCCCATGCCGCTCGCCATGGCAGGATTCGGGCGCGAGACCCGCGACGCCATGGAAGCCCGTACCGAGCATCTGGTTCAGGAAGGCCTGGCGCGGCGGCAGGGCCAACGCATCATCTTGCAGCGGGACCTTCTAGATACGCTGCGCCGGCGCGAACTCGACGAGGTCGCCGCCAAGGTCTCGGCCGACACCGGCCTGCCTTACGTGAAGGCGGCCTCCGGGGAGCATGTGGCAGGTACATATCGCCAGCGCCTGACGCTCTCATCGGGGCGCTTCGCCATGATCGATAACGGGCTGGGTTTCCAACTCGTGCCTTGGTCGCGCGAGCTCGAGAAGAGGCTCGGCCAACACGTCACCGGCGTGGTGAAAGACGGCGGCGGTATCGAATGGGGCTTTGGTCGCAAGCGCGACCTCGGACTCTAGCTATCTCACCAGTATGGAAGGTTGGTCGATGTCCGGAACCAAGATACTCTGGGGTCAGGTGATCGTTGTCGGTCTGATCGTTTTGCTCGCAATCTGGGGAGCAACCGAGTGGACGGCTTGGCGGCTCGCCTGGCAGCCCGAACTCGGGCGGCCCTGGTTCGAACTGGCGGGCTTCAAGATCTATTACCCGCCGGTCTTCTTCTGGTGGTGGTTCGTCTTTGATGCCTATGCGCCTCAGGTCTTTGTTGAGGGCGCCTTTATCGCGGCGTCGGGGACATTCATTTCGATCGCGGCGGCGATCGGCATGTCCGTCTGGCGGGCCCGCGAGGCCAAGAACGTTGAGACCTATGGCTCGGCGCGCTGGGCTGATGCAGAAGAGGTTCGAGCAGTCGGACTTCTTGGTCCGGATGGCGTGGTGCTGGGTAAGCTCGACCAGGACTACCTTCGGCACGATGGACCGGAACACGTCCTGTGTTTCGCGCCCACCCGGTCCGGCAAAGGTGTCGGCCTCGTCGTTCCCTCGCTCCTGGCCTGGCCGGGTTCGGCCATCGTTCACGACATCAAGGGCGAGAACTGGCAACTGACCGCCGGCTTCCGCGCGCGGCATGGCCGCGTCCTTCTGTTCGATCCGACCAATCCAAAGTCGTCAGCCTACAATCCGCTTCTTGAGGTCCGTCGTGGGGAATGGGAGGTTCGCGACGTCCAGAACGTCGCCGACGTCCTGGTCGACCCCGAAGGCTCCCTCGATAAGCGGAACCATTGGGAAAAGACCAGTCATTCGCTCCTGGTCGGCGCCATACTCCACGTTCTCTATGCTGAGGCGGATAAGACCTTGGCTGGAGTCGCCGCCTTTCTGTCCGACCCGAAGCGGCCGATCGAAGCGACCCTGAAGGCGATGATGACCACCGCGCATCTTGGCGAGCAGGGTGCTCATCCCGTGGTCGCCTCGACCGCCCGCGAACTCCTCAACAAGTCTGAGAACGAACGTTCAGGCGTCCTGTCCACCGCGATGTCGTTCCTCGGGCTGTACCGCGATCCCGTGGTGGCCGAGGTGACCTGCCGGTGCGACTGGCGGATCGCCGATCTGATCGCGGATAGCCGGCCAACAACGCTGTACCTGGTGGTGCCCCCCTCGGATATCTCACGAACCAAACCACTGATCCGCCTGGTGCTGAATCAGATCGGTCGACGCCTGACCGAGGACCTGCACGCCCGCGACCGCCGGCATCGAGTCCTGATGATGCTCGACGAGTTCCCGGCACTTGGGCGGCTTGATTTCTTCGAATCCGCGCTCGCCTTCATGGCAGGCTACGGCATCAAGAGTTTCCTGATCGCGCAATCGCTCAATCAGATCGAGAAGGCCTACGGGCCCAACAACGCCATCCTCGACAACTGCCACGTCCGCGTCAGCTTTGCGACCAACGACGAGCGGACCGCCAAGCGGGTGTCCGACGCGCTGGGGACGGCGACCGAGATGCGCGCGATGAAGAACTATGCCGGTCATAGATTGAACCCGTGGCTGGGGCACCTGATGGTCTCGCGTCAGGAGACGGCAAGGCCGCTCTTGACCCCGGGCGAAATCATGCAGCTTCCGCCAATCGACGAGATCGTCATGGTGGCGGGCACGCCGCCGATCCGGGCGAAGAAGGCCCGCTACTACGAGGATCGGCGATTCACCGAGCGGGTTCTGCCGCCGCCTGATCCGGCGACGGGCGGCCGATCATCGAGAACGGACGGATGGTCAGCGCCCGGAATGCTCAAGCCGACGGGAAGCCCAACCGACAAACTCGCGGAGGCCGAGGAAGATACCGCGAACAGCGGCCTCCGTCGCGAGCCCGAACTCCCCGATCACGTTGCGATCGCCAAGGAGACGACCGAACCGACGCCGGCAGAGGAATTTGCTGCCGTTCTTGACGATGACGAGGATGCGGTACGCCAGTCCCGGCTCTTATGCCAACAGATGCGCGGTGTTGCTCGTCAAGTCGCCATGGACCCGAATGACGGTATGGAGCTCTGAGGCAATATGCGCGACCGGATGAACGTGTATTTCCCACCAGAGCTTCTGAAACAGATCTCGGACCTCGCCGATCGCAAGAAGCTCTCTCGGTCTGCGATCGTGGAAGCGGCTGTTGCTTCATTTCTATCGCCTGACGGAGAGGACAGGCGGGAAGCCGCATTTGCCCGTCGCCTGGACCGGCTATCGCGTCAGATGCAGCGGCTGGAGCGTGATGTCGGTCTGACGGCCGAGACTTTGGCCCTGTTCATTCGCTTCTGGCTGACGATCACGCCGCCGTTGCCCAACGATGCGCAGGCGGTCGCGCAGATCAAGGGCAGAGAGCGCTTTGAAGGATTCGTCGAGGTGCTTGGGCGCCGTCTGCAAAAGGGCCAGAGCTTTCTGCGCGAGATTCCAGATGATATTCGTCGTCAAAACGTAGCCGAGGAAAGCTAGGGCGCGGGCTCATAACATGCGATGAGCGGCAACTGCGGAGAGCGCAGGTGCCGTCAAGGCCGAGACATCGCTGAGCCTTCACGTACCCAGCGACGCTCTGTCTGTCCTACAAGCGCCTGAGGGGCAACAGCTCCCTGGCGCAAACAGTTCACGGCCAAGTCGCCGCCGCGCGAACCCGCTCACATGAACCGGTCCGCGCCGCCCGAAGCCTCGATCGTGTCGCCTGTCACGAAGCCGTTCCGCGCTGAACCCAAGAAGGCTGCAATGGCCGCGATTTCCTCGGGCTCGCCAGCTCTGCCGACGGGGGTGAGTTCTGCCGAGATCCGAGCGAGCACTTCGTCGTCACTGAGCGAGCTCATCTCAAGACGGTTCTTTCGAACCGCGGGGAGCATGTTGTTGGCCCAATTGTCGGTCGCGACGGCTCCTATTCCGATCGCGTTGACCAGAATTCCGTCTTTCGCCACCTCGAGCGCAAGCGATTTGGTCAGATTGTTGATGGCTGCGCTGAGGACGTGCGACACGAAGAGTTTCGGATTGGGATAGATTCCTCCGATGGAGGACATGTTCACGATGCGGCCCCATCGCTTCTGCTGCATGTGCGGGATGGCCTCCTTGCAAAGCCGTCGCATCGAGGTAAGCTTGACCGCGGTCATATCGGTCCAATCATCCTCACCTGAGTTCATCAGTCCGCCAGCGTGAGCTCGGCCGGCATTGTTGATAAGGATGTCGATCGAACCGAACGTCGTGAGGGCTTTGTTGACGAGTGTCCGTGCCGCGTCCGGCGCGGCGACGTCGACCTCGACGGACGCGACCTTGGCGCCAGGCGCGCGGAGCAGAGTTTCCTTGGCCTGCTCCAATCGCGTCCGATCACGCGCTGCGATCACGACCGCTACGCCGTTCGAAATGAGTTCCTTCGCGACAGCAAACCCTATGCCGGTGCTCGCTCCGGTGACGATGGCGGCCTTGCCGTTAATTCCGAGGTCCATTTTATTCTCCGATGAAGCACGGTGATGATAAAGTCAGGTCGGCAGCAGCTTGCCCTTCGTTTCGGGAAGCAGACTCAGCATGACGATTGAAACGACGTAGAGCAGGGTCAGCATGAGCACGGTGGGTTGGTAGCCGCCGAGCTCGGTGAACAAAAACGCGGTCAGCCAGGGCAGCGGAAATGCGACGAGCCTTGCGAGATTGAAGATCAAGCCCGACGCAGTCGACCGCACCCGCGTGTGGAAGAGCTCAGGGAGATAGATTGGCAGCCATGAGAATACACCCAGCGTGAACGTGCCGAGGACAAACACGCAGGCAAGCGAAGCGAGGAGCGTCTGCGGTACGAAGTACATCAGCAATCCCGAGAGGATCGCGCCACTAAAGGAGATGTACATGTATGGCTTTCGGCCAATCGCGTCGGCCAGAAAGCCGGCGGAGATGTAGCCGACAATGGAACCGGCATTATAGACGAGCGCGCTGACGCTTGCCATCGCGGGGGCGGAGAGGCCTTGCTTGGCGGCCAGGCTGCCGATGTAGGGGCCGGTGAGCGCCGAGATGCCGTAGAAGACGGCGACGGTGATCGAGGCCATCAACAGCACCGCAAGCGTGCGCAGGACCGACCTCGGTTCATCGAACATCTCGATCACGGTCCAGCGGCGGCTTCCTTTTGATTGGTCTGCAGTGTCGCCAACCGCCTCGAGCCATAGCTTGGATTCAGGCACGCTTCGCCTGATGTAGATCAGAAAAAGGGCGGGCAGGATGCCGATCACGAACATCCATCGCCATGCATCGGGTCCTCCGATGGGCTGCAGCACAAGCCAGAGCCCGGCGGCAAGGAAGAATCCGAATCCGTAGCCGGACTGCATGATCCCCAGAGCTTTTGCCCGGGCGGAGGCAGGCCAGGTTTCAGCGACCAGCGCCGTGCCGGTGCTCCATTCCGTGCCCAGAAACATTCCTGTCAGGAACCTGAGAACGACGAGCATCGTCACTGAACTGCTCAAGGCAGTGAACGCCGTGAAGGCGCAATAGCCGGCGATCGCGATCATCAGCATCTTCTTGCGCCCGATGTAGTCTGCCATGACGCTTCCGATCGTGCCGCCGACCGCCCAGCCCATCAGCGTGCTGCTGAGAGCGGTGCCGACCGCGACACGAACCTGGTCGGCTCCGTGTTCAGGCAACAGGGAGAGGACGGCCGCGCCGCCGACGAGGATCAGCGTACTCGTCTCGAAACCGTCGAACATCCAGCCAATGAAACTGCTGAGGAGCGCCCGCCTCTGGATAGGGCCGATCGTTCCGCTCGTGCTTGTCATTATCTTTCCTCCCGGGTTCGCCGATAGCGAACGGATGCTTCATTGCTGGCGGCGTTTGATCCGCTCTATTGTTCTTGGAACGACTTGGATTGATCCTGCGAAATCGCTCGCATGCGTCCGTTGAAGACCGGAAGCGTCAGGCCGAGGACTTCGAAGCGGCACAAGATCAGCAACAGGAATGCCGATGCCCCCTCGTGATAAAGCGCTGCGACGTCGCCGTTGAGCAGTGCGTCGCGCTCGGACCGGGTGAATGGCATTGAAGAGATCGCCGTCGATGGATCTCTGAGGACAAGCTCCCGAAAGTCCTTGTCGTGGAGCACTCGTCGGCAGAACTTGTTGATCAGATACCCCTTCACGACTGTGCTCCCACCGCCCATGCCGCGAAGGCATTGCCCAATTGGGGCTGGTTGATAAGGATGTCTGGCGCCGACCTGCCTACGGCTCCCAACGCGATCATCCAATTCAGGAACTCGCCGGCAACGTTGCCGGCCTCGAGCATCCGGGCTTCCGTCGCGGCTTCGATCAAGGCCTGATGGTCCTTTGACCGGACGCAGTCCAGAATCCATGTTGCCCAGTCGGGGTCGGGGACACCGAATGTCTTGCCTTCGAACGCGCGCGGTCCGCCGATTTCGAGGCTAAGCGATCCGCTGCTCACGATCGCGACGCGCGATGCCTTGTGTCGACCGCTCAGAGCGCGAATCCCTTTTGCGAGGCCGCGACCGAGGTCGTAGCAGCGTGCCGCCGGGGGCAGGGGAGGCACGACGCAATTGATGAAGATCGGGACGATCGGGAGGTCCATCTTTGGCGTCATGAAGTGGAGCGGAACGAGCGCGCCGTGATCGACTTGAAATTCCTGGGTCGAAGAAAAATCGAACCCGTCATTGACGAAGTTGCGCTGCAAGCCCGCGGCCGCTTCCGCATCCACCTCGACCTCGTACCAGGGCATACCTGGCGTCTGGTCGTTTGGCCCCGCGGTTCGGTCGGCCAAGCCAATGGCGAACGTCGGCAGATTGTCGAGAAAGAACGTGTTGAAATGATCGTTGTTGACGGTGACGATCAGGTTTGCCCGAACACTTGCTAGGTGCTGGCGGATTTCTGCGAAGAATTGCGCCGTTTCGGACCGGTCGCCGTTCTGCAGAACCTCCGCAACAAAGCTCGGCGTATGCGGCACTGCGTAAACCGCGACTAATTCTGCCATCCAAGCACCTCCCGATGTGGTTCGGTGCAGAATGGTCGGTCAGGACGTTCAGGCGCAATGACGGTGAATTTCAGAAGTCTGAAAAGGTGCGTTGGACACGCGTGGCCTGCGAAAAGTTAATGGGGGCCGCACCCGGCCATCAGGCTCCGAGCCTCCTCGCCGAGTGCCCCAGTGGCAGCAGGCAGCGCGGACAACGCGGAACCGAGGATCTCCCGGGCCTGATCGGCGCGCGCCTCACTGATCAGCAGGCGTGCCAGGTCGATCGCAATCTTGAGTTCCCAAGCGTGGGCGCCGCTGCCCTTCGCCAACGACAGTGCGCGATTTAGCGAATGCTCCGCTGCCGATCCATCACAAGAGATCGGCAGGCGGACCCGAATCCGGGCAAATTCCGGGGTTGCCCAGTTGATTTCTCCTTCGCGACCTTGAAGAAATCCAGTGTCCATTTGCGCGAGCGACGCGGCATTGGAAGCCCGGACGAGAAGGTCCCCGACAAGGCTCGAATAGCCGGGATCGAGGTCGATATCCCTGTGAAGGGAGATCAATCGTGGCAGTGCGTCGTCAGGCTGCTCCGCGCTTATGGCTTCGGCCCAGGTCCGAAAAATCTCACCATAGGCGGTCCAGAACCCGAGCCCGTATTTTGTACCGGTCTTGATTAGCATGAGCGAGCCGCTCTCCACGGCGTCCCGATCGCTTGCAAGCGCATTCACGGTGCACCATCCCTCCGCAAGCGCGCAGCACATCGTGCATGCATGATCCAACGCGCGAGCTCCCGCAATCGATGCTGAAGCGGCTTCAAAGGCCTTGGCAAAGTCGCCCTGGACCCAAAGAACGCGAGACAAGAAGGCAAGCCCTGACACCCTTTGGTCGAGCCCGAACCGAAACGGTTGGCTACAAAGTCCCTGGTCATACCAGGCGAGCGACGTTTCGATCAGCGATCGGGCTTCGCTGTGGTCACCGAGAAAATGCCGGGATACTCCCAAGATACGTTGCGAGGCGGCTAAAGCTTCGGCGTCGCCGACCGCCTGTGCCAGCGTCATCATATCGGCCGCGTGTGCCAAGGATTGTTTGTATTCACCGCTGCGCAAAAAGAACAGCCACAGCCCGTAACGCGATTGAAGCTGTGCTTCGACATGATTCAATCGAACGGCCAGTTCGCAGGCGGACGCCCAAACGGAGCCGGTCTGGTTGACGGGTCCTTTGGCCCAACTGAGCGAGGTGCCGAGGGCGACCCGCAATGCGAGTTCTTCTTCCGGTGGAATGCTCGACGACGTTGCCAGTGCCAGGGTCAACCAACGCTGGCATTCGTCGTGCATCGAGAGCTGAATCCAATACGGGGCGGAATTCGCGAGAATCTTGAGCCCGATCCGCTTGTCGCCTTCGGGAGAAAAGGCCCAGTCGAGCGCGGCTCGCACATCGTCGATTTCACTTTGGTGCTTCTGTCGCCAAACCTCGGTCGGTGTGGTGACCCACTCCCGAGCTCCCGTCTGAACCATCACTGCAACGAAATCAGCGTGCAGCTGAGCGACCTCGGCAACGTCGCTGCTCTCAGCGAGCTTCTCAAGTGCGTAAAATCGAATCGTCTCAAGCAATCGATATCGCGGACCAGAAGTGTCAACTTCGCAGAGCAGAAGCGATTTTGTGACCAGATCGGCGAGCAGATCGGAGATCTGCCACGGCTCCATCAAATCGGGCCCGGCGACGTGACGAGCCGCGGCGGTGTCGAAATACGATGCGAAGACGGCAAGCCGGTGAAAAAAGCCGCGTTCCTCGGCATTCAAAAGGCTGTGGCTCCAGTCGACCGTGGCCCGCAGGGTCCGATGACGCGGCAAGGCCGTTCGACGCCCGGCCGTCAGGAGCTTGAACCGGTCGTCGAGGCCTGCGATCATGCCCTGAAGGCCGAGAGCCGAGACGCGTGCCGAGGCCAGCTCGAGGCTCAGCGGCAGTCCGTCAAGGCGCCGGCAGATGGCGCAGACATCCCGAAAATTGTCTTGCGTCAGCGCAAAAGACTGCGATCCTGCCGAAGCACGGTCGACAAAGAGCTGCACAGCGGCATACGAGAGCGCCTCTTCCCTGGATTCGGTGTCCAGCGGTGGAATCGACAGCGGTAAGAGCCGGTAAACATGTTCGCCTTCGGCGCCCAGCGGCTCCTGAGCGGTGACCAAAATGTGCAGTTTCCTGACAGCCCGCAACAAGACTTCCACCGCAACGGCGATGGAGTCCGTTAGATGCTCGCAATTGTCGACGACCAAGAGAAGATGCTTGTCCTTGATCTCATTCAGGACCTGCGCTGGTTGGTCGGTGTTAGGGACTTGCAGGCATCCGGCAATCGTCGGCCAAACCAAGTTGTCCGTCTGTGACGCGAGCCATCTCGACCAGGTGAACCCCGTCTGGGAACGTCTGAGCGATGGACCGGCCAACCTCCAGAGCCAAACGTGTCTTCCCGATCCCACCCGGACCCGTGAGTGTGACGCATCGATGTCGTGCGATCAGCCGCCCGATTTCAGAGCACTCTTTTTCACGTCCCAACAACGGGGTGAGCGCGAACGGAAGCCGTGTTGTGGGGAGCGTTCGGTTGGCCCCACGGTGCTGCTCAGCAGTTTGGCTCAAGCCCGCTAGGCGATAACCCCGACCGAAGTCGGTAGAGAGGAGGTCGCGATCGGGGCCGAGCGCCCGCCGAATTGCGGATATCTGGGCTTGCAAGCTGTTATCTTCGATCGCAGCTCCAGCCCATACTTTTTGGATAAGGAGCTCCTTGCTGACGACGTCGCCACCGGCCTCGGCCAGAACCAGCAAAACGTCGAACGCTCGCCCGCCAAGGTCGATCTTGTTTCCGTTGCGGAGCAATAGTTTGAGATCTGCAAAGAGTTCGTACCGGCCGAACTTGATCGATCTGCCTGGGGCAAATTGCGCCGCGCTTCCCCGTTCAGATGCGTTCCGGCCTGTCATCCCTGGGTCCAGCAAGTTGTGCCGCCGCCCGTAAATGAACTTAGAACATGGGCTGCAGCCACGGAACGATCTTTGACGAGCGGGGAAGGCAAAGTCAATTCATGACGAAAGTGGAAAGTGGACCCCAAGTCAAGTGTGGTTTCTCCCGTTTTGCTGCTGGATATCTCTCGTATCTGTTTCGAACGATCAACGCTTTGATTGCCAGTCATCTCAGCTAGAATATCAGTCTTGGGACCACCGACCGCGGATTGTTGACGTCAGTCTATTTCCTGGTAGTCGCGTCGGCTCAGATCCTCATTGGCTGTTGTTGGACCACTTGGCGTCGCGTCCAGAGTGTTCTCTTGCTTGCGGCGGCGGGCGCCGCACTCTTGGCGGTACGGACCGGCTCCTGTCCTCTTGATCGCGCGTGCAACGGATCGGGCTTGGCGCCGCGGCGGCGCTCACAGCAGATCTAAGTGGGAGCGAACGGTGGCAATACATCCAGGAAGCATGTTCGCGCGGTGCGAATGATGCGCAGCGCGCTTGGCTCTGCCATTGCCGTCCTCATAGTGGCGGGCACGCCGCCGATCCGGGCGGAGAAGGTCCGGTATTACGAGGATCGGCGGCTCACCGAGCGGGCCGTGGCGCTGGCCCATCATCGCGAACGGACGGATGGTCAACATTTGAAACGTTCTGGCCGGCGCCGATTCCAGACGCGATGCTGAGGCAGAGTTGATCGCGTACGAGTTGTTGACCGACGAGTGGGGCCCAGTGTTGTTGATCACTTGCCGCCAGTGACATCTAGGAATGTGCCGGTAACGAACGAGGCGTCGGCGCCAGCTAACCACAGTATTGCGCGTGCCACCTCTTCCGCGTGGCCACCCCGCCCCATCGGTATCGAGTCCTTGACACGATCTACTCGGCCCGGCTCCCCGCCGCTTGCGTGCATATCGGTGTATATGTGCCCGGGGCGAATGCAATTGACGCGGATACCCTCCCGCGCGACCTCCTTTGCGAAACCCGTCGTGAATGTCTCAAGAGCGCCCTTTGACGCGGCGTAGTCGACATACTCGCCGGGACTACCTAGACGCGCCGACGCCGAAGAGATGTTGACCACGGATCCGCCCCGCCCGTTATGACGATAGGACATCCGCTTCACGGCCTGCTGGGCGCAGAGAATGGGCCCGATCGCGTTGACGGCGAATATCCGCTGCATACGCTCGAACGCAAGATCCTCCAGCCGGGACTGCTGCGCGAGGACCGCTGCGTTGTTTACGAGCACATCGATCCGGCCGAACTCCCGGTCGATTGCCGCAAAGAGCTGTGCCACCTGATCTGGATCCGCACTATCCGCGCGTACAGCCAACGACCGGCGTCCCGCACGTCGCACATCAGCGGCTATGGCATGAGCAGCAGCTTGATTGGAAACAAAGCTGATTGCGACATCGTAGCCTTGTGCGGCAGCAAGCCGCGCAGTCGCCGCGCCGATCCCACGGCTTCCACCGGTTATGAGAATGAGCGGCGCCTGCGAGATGATATCCATTTAGCGTACCTCTTTCAGTGACAGATGATCAAGCCTGCGACCGCAGCGTTAGGACCGTGCTGGCTTTGCGTTTCGCCGCCCATACGGCGCCGCGTTCAAACGGAAGCCTTGCGCGATCCCATGGTTGAGTTGCGCAGATGGCTCCGCAGCAGCAGCACGAGTGGGACGATCAGGGCAGCGGTCGCAGCTGAGGCCAACACGCCGATCGTCCGACTGCTGTGATCGGCAATGACGCCGTACAGGATCGGTGCGAGACCTCCAGCACCGATGACGCTGGTATAGAAAATCGCGAATGCCCGCCCAGTATCGCCATCGGAAAGCTCCGGCACGGAGCCATAGAGCACTGAAGAGGTGCCGTTCAGCACGATGCCGAGCAGTGGCAGCAGGATGAGCGTTGACGTCAGTGACGTGAACAGCGTCGCCAAGATCAGCAAGGCTGTTGCGGCTTCGGTCACAATCACGGTCGCGACAACACCCAGTCGCTCGCCCAGCCAGCCACAGGTCACCTTACCGAATGCACCGCCGATGAACAGCAGGGCGAGCGCGATTCCAACGGTGGGCAGGCCCCCGCCCTGCCCATGGATGAGGAAGGGCAGAAAGAGCAAATATCCCATGCGGGTCGACGTATCGAGCGCGCCGATCGTCGTGAGGATGCCGAAACCGTGGCGGCCACCGCTGGGTGTCACTTCTTCTGCGGCGCTTCTAGTGCTGGAGGCGGTCGGCGCCAGTGACGCCAGCGCGATCACCAGCACAATTCCCAGTGCGGCCATTAGGCCCAGCACCCATTGCCAGGCGACGACCGGCAGCAGCACTGCGATCAGGGCCGGCAAAACGGCTTTTCCGAGATCGCCGGAAAAGTTGTAGATGCCAAGCGGGCCTCGCGACTCCGACTCATAGCTGTCGATGACAAGCATGGAGCCGCGGGGGTGCTGGATGCTCGATCCGATTCCAGCGACGACGAGCCCGACGCATAGGCCGGTAAAACCGAACGGCAGTGCCATGATCAGCAAGCCCGCTGCCGCAGCGACAGTGGATAGGATCAGCGCTTCGCGCGCCGAAAGGCCGCAAAGAACCCGATTGGCTGGAATCTGCATACCCCCCATCGTCCCGAAATACAGCGCGCGCACGACAGCAAGTGCCGCATAGGACAGGCCGAACTGCGCCTGCCAGACCGGCAGGAAGGCATAGAGACCGTCGGTATAGCCGTCATGAACCGCGTGGGTGAGGCAGGCGGCTAGCAGGCCGCGGGATTTTTCTGGCGCCGACGAGCATGATGCAGGTTCGCCCGGACGGCTCGCCGCTGGAACGGCTGCGTCATTCATGTCGATTCCTCCGGGGCGATGAGAGTTCCTCAAGTGATAGAAATTCTATGTACTGGTGTCCTGCACCGCATGACTGATGCGCTGATACCGCAACAAATACATCATGGGCGATTGAAGTAGCCTGCACAAATCAGTAATGATCGACCAACGAGTTAGGATTTCTATCAAATGGGCAATTCCGCACAGCGCAGGACCTTGCCACCTCTCAACGCGGTCCGCGCTTTCGAAGCGGCAGCCCGCCTCGGCAGTTTCAAGGAGGCGGCCAGCGAATTGGGCGTGACGCATGGCGCGATCAGTCAGCAAGTGCGCCTGCTTGAGGACCGGTTGGGGGCGCCGGCGCTGTTCTGGCGATCAACGCGGCGGATCACCCTCACGCCGGCAGGCACGGCGCTATTCGAAGAGATCAGCCCGGCGCTCGACCGCATTTCGTTCGCCGTCAAGAAGCATCGCGCGACCCACGGCGCAGTGCCGGCGGCCGTGCTTCGAGTCAATGCGCTGGCGACGTTCAGCATGCGCTGGCTGCTGCCACGCCTGAGCCGTTTCCGTAACGAGCGACCGGATATCGAAGTCCGCCTCACCACGTCGAACGACCCGATCGACGCGCTTGCCGACACCTTCGACGTGGTCATCCGCGGCGGTCCAGATTCTTTTCATGGCTTCAGGTCGCGGCTGTTTCTTTCGGAGCGCCGGGTCCCGGTCTGCAGCCCGGCAGTGGTCGCGAGGCTTCCTCTGGGGGACATTTCCGACCTCGCGCAGCACACATTGCTGAACGTCACGTCGATGCCGCGGCTTTGGCAAGATTGGTTGGTGAAAGCCGGACATCCCCGCCTTATCCCGACGGCGACGCTAACATTCGATCACTTCTTTCTGACCATTCAGGCGGCGATCGATGGCTTGGGCGTAGCAATGGGACCGACCGCTCTGATCGGCGATGATGTCGCGGCGGGCCGCTTAATCATTCCGTTTCCAGACGTCAGCCTTCCAGCGAGGAGCTACTTCGCGTACCTGCCCGCAGAGAGCGAAAGCGGTTCACAAACAGCGGTGTTTTGCGATTGGCTGGAAGAAGAGGGTCGGCAATCCGCTGGCGAACCAACGGCCACATGACACGGGCGAACAGGGTGGCGAGGCGGCTGGCACCTCTGCCTATTTCATAGACAACCGATCCGTGGTGTCTTCTCGTTCACGAAGTTATCGCGTCGAGTTCCTGCGGTTTGCGCGCAACGTTCTGATCCTGCCGGGACCATACATCGAGCCGGCCCATTCAAGAGCTGGATGACATCGCGTTCGCCCGGAAACGGTAATGCGTCCGTTTCGATTCTTCGGGATCTTGAACGTGCGGTCTTGCCTGCCGCTCTCAATGGAGTTGGTCCGAGTGGGCTTCGGATCAACCTGGGGGCTTTGCGCGTAGTGCTCAGACTTTCTTTTCCTACGCCAGCCTACGATCACGGAAAGCGCTTGTTGCGCTAAGTCCATTGGCACCTTTTCTAATCACACCATCTGAGGACGCTCTTTCGTCCTCATTCGGTGGGGGCGAACGGTGGCAATCCATTCCATTCAATCGGAGGCGAGTTCGCGCGGTGCGCGAATGCTGCGCAGCGCGCTTGGCTCTGCGATTGCCGGCTACCTCGACGACGAAGCGATCATCGAGGTGATGCTCAACCCGGATGGGCGGCTGTGGATCGACCGGTTGTCGAATGGCCTGATCGATACAGGCGAAACTCTGTCGGCCGCGGATGGCGAGCGCATTGTTCGCCTGGTAGCGCATCACGTAGGCGCCGAAGTGCACGCCGGTGCGCCACGTGTCTCAGCCGAACTGCCTGGAACCGGCGAGCGCTTCGAAGGTCTCTTGCCTCCGGTCGTTGCAGCACCGGCCTTTGCTATCCGCAAGCCCGCCGTCGCCGTGTTTACGCTCGACGACTACGTCGCGCAGGAAGTCATGACGTCGGAGCAGGCCAGGACCCTGAGGGACGCGGTCGCTGCTCACAAGAATATTCTCGTCGCGGGTGGGACATCGACCGGCAAGACAACATTGACCAATGCGCTCCTGGCCGAAGTGGCTAAGACCTCTGATCGGGTCGTGCTGATCGAAGATACGCGCGAACTTCAGTGCAAAGCGCCCAATCTTGTAGCGCTCCGGACCAAAGACGGCGTTGCCACGCTATCGGACCTCGTTCGGTCCTCGCTGCGCCTACGACCTGATCGCATCCCGATTGGCGAAGTCCGAGGAGCCGAGGCGCTCGATCTACTCAAGGCTTGGGGCACAGGCCATCCCGGCGGTATCGGCACCATTCATGCGGGTACCGCGCTCGGTGCGCTGCGGCGGCTCGAGCAGCTCATCCAGGAAGCCGTCATCACAGTGCCGCGCGCCCTGATCGCCGAGACCATCAACCTCGTTGCTGTGCTTGCGGGGCGCGGCGCTGACCGTCGTCTCGCCGAACTCGCCCTCGTCACAGGGCTTGGTGCCGCCGGCGACTACAGCCTTTCACCAGCAGGAGACTGACATGCGTTCGAACTCTCATTTTCTTCAAGTCGCATCACTCATTGCTTCCGGTGCGGTTCTTCTGACGATGGCGCCGGCATGGGCGGCGGGCTCGAACATGCCGTGGGAGCAGCCACTCAATCAGATTCTGCAGTCCGTGGAGGGGCCGGTCGCCAAGATCATCGCCGTCATCATCATCGTCGTGACCGGGCTCACGCTAGCATTCGGGGACTCGTCAGGTGGTTTCCGCAGGCTGATCCAGATCGTGTTCGGTCTGTCGATCGCGTTCGCGGCCTCGAGCTTCTTCCTGTCGTTCTTCTCCTTCGGCGGCGGCGTGGTGATCTGATGGATGAGCCGGTCGCAGGTTTTGTCGTGCCCGTCCACCGCGCGCTTACCGAGCCCATCCTAATGGGCGGCTCGCCGCGATCGGTCGCGATTATTAACGGCACGCTTGCGGCAGCCCTTGGACTTGGACTGCGGCTCTGGATCGCCGGTCTCGTCCTCTGGTTCATCGGCCACATGGCCGCCGTCTGGGCCGCCAAGCGCGATCCCGCTTTCGTCGATGTCGTGCGCCGACACCTGCGCATTCCCGGCCATCTCAACGCCTGAGCTCTCGATCATGATGAACCTCGCCGAATACCGCCATTCCAACGCCCGTCTCGCCGATTTCCTGCCTTGGACAGCTCTCGTCGACGAGGGCATCATCCTGAACAAGGACGGTTCGTTCCAGCGGACAGCCAAGTTCCGGGGACCTGACCTCGACAGCGCAGTGCCGGCTGAGCTTATCGCCGTCGCCGGTCGTCTGAACAACGCCTTGCGCCGTCTCGGGTCCGGCTGGGCCTTATTCGTTGAGGCGCAGCGCCATTTTGCGGGTGCTTACCCGCCGAACACCTTTCCTGATGTCGCATCCGCACTGGTCGACGCCGAGCGCAGGGCTCAGTTCGAAGAGGCCGGTGCCCATTATGAGTCCAGCTATTTTCTGACTTTCCTCTATCTGCCGCCGGAGGAGGGGGCCGCCAGGGCAGAGCGACTGCTCTATGAGGGCCGCGATCGCACCGTCGGAGCCGACGCGCGCGAGGTTCTCCGCGGGTTTGTCGACCAAACCAACCGCGTGCTTCAACTCGTTGAAGGGTTTATGCCCGAGTGTGCCTGGCTCGATGATCAGGACACGCTGACCTACCTGCACTCGACGATCTCGACCAAACGGCACCGCGTTCGAGTGCCCGAAATTCCGATGTACGTCGATGCGCTGTTGGCCGACCAGCCGCTGACCGGCGGGCTTGAGCCGATGCTGGGGTCAGCCAATGTACGAGTTCTTACGATTGTCGGCTTTCCCGGCGCGACGACGCCGGGAATTCTGGACGAACTTAATCGCCTCCCATTCTCGTATCGCTGGTCGACCCGGGCGATCATGCTCGACAAGACCGATGCCACCAAGCTGCTGACCAAAATTCGCCGGCAGTGGTTCGCCAAGCGAAAGTCCATCGGCGCCATTCTCAAGGAGGTCATGACCAACGAGGCGTCGACGCTGCTCGATACTGACGCCCACAACAAGGCAATAGACGCCGACGCGGCGCTGCAGGAATTGGGTTCTGATCAGATCGGACAGGCCTTTGTCACGGCGACCATCACCGTATGGGACGGCGATCCCAATGCTGCCGATCAAAAGCTCCGGCTGGTCGAGAAGGTCATTCAGGGCCGCGATTTCACCTGCATGATCGAGACGGTAAACGCCGTAGAAGCCTGGCTCGGCAGTCTGCCCGGGCACGTCTACGCCAATGTGCGGCAGCCTCCGGTTTCGACCCTCAACCTCGCCCATATGATCCCGATGTCGGCCGTATGGGCCGGCGAGGCGAGCGACCTGCACTTCAAGGGTCCACCCCTCCTGTTCGGCAAGACCGAGGGCTCGACACCGTTCCGATTCTCGCTCCACGTTGGCGATGTCGGCCATACTCTGGTGGTGGGACCGACGGGAGCTGGCAAATCTGTACTGCTGGCGCTGATGGCGCTGCAGTTCCGCCGTTACCCGAGCTCTCAGGTCTTTGCGTTCGATTTTGGCGGGTCGATCCGGGCAACCGCGCTTGCCATGGGCGGCGATTGGCATGACCTCGGCGGCGCATTGTCCGACGGAGGTGATGAACTCGTTGCGTTGCAACCGCTGGCCTGGATCGACGACCCTTCCGAGCGCGGATGGGCCACGGAATGGATCGGCGCGATCCTGGCGCGGGAAAAGGTCGAGATCACGCCGGAGGTCAAGGATCACCTGTGGTCGGCGCTGACCTCTCTCGCCTCGGCGCCGAGGCAGGAACGCACGTTGACCGGCCTGTCGGTCCTCCTGCAATCGAACTCCCTGAAACGCGCCTTGCAACCTTATTGCCTCGGCGGTCCCTCAGGGCGACTGCTTGATGCCGAATTCGAACGCCTTGGCGAAGCCTCGGTCCAGGCGTTTGAGACCGAAGGATTGATCGGAACGAGTGCCGCGCCGGCCGTGCTGACGTACCTCTTCCATCGTATTGGTGATCGTCTCGATGGCCGGCCGACACTCCTGATTGTCGACGAGGGTTGGCTTGCCCTCGATGACGAGGATTTTGCGGGGCAACTCCGGGAATGGCTGAAGACGCTTCGCAAGAAGAACGCGTCCGTCATCTTCGCCACCCAGTCGCTTTCTGACATTGATGGCTCTTCGATCGCGCCGGCGATTATCGAAAGCTGCCCAACGCGCCTGTTGCTGCCGAACGAACGGGCGATCGAACCGCAGATCACTGCCATCTACCGCCGTTTCGGCCTCAATGACCGTCAGATCGAGCTTCTGAGCCGGGCAACGCCAAAGCGCGACTATTATTGCCAGTCCCGTCGCGGCAATCGGATGTTCGAACTTGGCCTTGGTGAAGTTGCGCTCGCGTTCACCGCAGCCTCTTCCAAGACCGACCAGGCTGCGATCGCGCAGCTTCTCTCCGAGCATGGACTTGACGGGTTCGTGCCGGCCTGGCTCCAGCAGCATGGCGTCGCCTGGGTCATCGATCTGATCCCCAATCTCGTCAATCTGGAGAAATCGTAATGAGGCGTCTCGGCCTATTGGTGGCTGCTGGCACAGTCGCGTCGGTGCTTGGCGTCACGGTGCCCGCGCGGGCGCAGTGGATCGTATTCGATCCCAATAACTACGTTCAGAATGTCCTGACCGCGGCGCGGGAGCTCCAGCAGATCAACAATCAGATCACCTCGTTGCAGAACGAGGCGCAGATGCTGATCAATCAGGCGAAGAACTTGGCAAGCCTGCCGTCTTCGTCGCTGCAGCAACTACAATCCTCGATCCAGCGGACCCAGCAATTGCTGGCCCAAGCCCAGAGGATCGCCTACGACGTCCAACAGATCGATCGCGCGTTCTCGACCAGCTATGCGCCGGTCACCGGCAGCCAGTCCAACCAGGTTTTGATCACCAACGCTCAATCGCGGTGGCAAAACTCTGTTGCTGCACTGCAGGATTCTCTTCGCGTCCAGGCCGGCGTGGTCGGCAACCTCGACACCAATCGCATCCAGACCTCAGCGCTCGTAACGTCGAGCCAGGGTGCCAGTGGTGCCCTGCAGGCAACACAGGCCGGCAATCAGATCCTGGCCCTCCAGGCGCAACAACTCGCCGATCTTACGGCTGCGGTGGCGGCGCAGGGCAGGGCGCAGAGCCTTGAAGCAGCTCAGCGCGCCTCGGCCCAGGATCAGGGGCGAGAACAGCTCAGGCGGTTCCTGACCCCCGGACAGGGCTATCAGTCCCAAGACGTGCGGATGTTCCACTGATGACCGATGTAAGAGCGTTCAAGGCGTTGTCGCTGCTTACGACAATCGGCGTATTCGCGGTCGCTGCATGCACGATACAGCTCCGTGGTGCAGAGGAGTCTCCTGCGCCCAAGGCAGAGCAGACGACGAGTGCAACGAGCTCAGACCTCGCACGCTGCCGCAGCGTCACTTCGGAGGACACGGCAGGGTATCAACGTTGCAAGCGGGTTTGGGACGAAAACCGGCGTCGCTTCTTTGGCAGGAAAGACAGTCCAGCGGTTCCTGGCCACGATGATTCCGTCGCAGGCTTGGCGCCCGCCCCAAAGGATCAGAGTCGGATGCCGCAAGGATATCCGCCCCTGGCGACACCTGACGCGAGCAAGCCATGACCGGCGCCGGAATCATCGACCAGTTCCTGGAAACGTTCACGCGCCATATCGACAACGGCTTCGGGCTGCTGGGTAGCGATGTCGGATATCTCGCAACGACCCTTGCGACGATCGACATCACTCTCGCCGCGTTATTCTGGAGTTGGGGGCCGGACGAGGACATCATCGCGCGCCTCGTCAAGAAGACGCTCTTTGTCGGAGTCTTTGCTTACCTCATCGGCAACTGGAATAGCCTGGCGCGCGTCGTCTTCGAGAGCTTTGCCGGTCTTGGGCTGAAAGCGTCCGGCGCAAGCCTCTCCGTGGCAGATTTCTTACGACCGGGAAAGATCGCTCAAGTCGGCCTGGATGCCGGCCGGCCGCTTCTCGACTCAATCTCGAGCCTGATGGGCTACATCAGTTTCTTCGAGAATTTCGTTCAGATCGTCGTTCTCCTGTTCGCCTGGGTCGTGGTGCTGCTCGCCTTCTTCATTCTGGCGATCCAGCTTTTCGTCACCCTGATCGAGTTCAAGCTCACGACGCTGGCCGGCTTCGTCCTCATTCCCTTTGGCTTGTTTGGCAAGACCGCCTTCGCGGCAGAGCGGGTCCTGGGCAACGTCATATCCTCCGGCATCAAGGTCCTAGTCCTGGCCGTCATTGTCGGCATTGGATCGACTCTGTTCTCGCAGTTCACCACTGGCTTCGGCGGCGCACAGCCGACCATTGAGGACGCGATGACCTTGGTGCTCGCGGCGCTCTCCTTGCTCGGGCTGGGTATCTTCGGTCCAGGAATCGCAAACGGCCTGGTATCCGGCGGGCCGCAGCTCGGCGCCGGCGCCGCGATTGGAACGGGGCTTGCCGCCGGCGGCATTGTTGCGGCTGGCGCAGGTCTCGCCGCCGGCGGTGCTGGTGTCGCTGGCGGCGCGATGGCAGGCGCCGCGCGTGGTGGCGGTGCCGTCTTGAGCGGCGCATCCGCCGCCTGTCGAAGTGGCGGCCTTGCTGGCGTCGCGGAGGCTGGCACTTCAGCTGCCATAAGTCCCCTGCGTCGTGCGGCGGCCGCCTTCGGGGGTAGGCAAGCGGGCGAGCAGGCCGCGAGCACCTCGGCTGAAGGGCAGCCTGATTGGGCGCGCCGCATGAAGCGTGCCGAGACTATTCGGCACGGTGCGTCGGCAGTGGGCCACGCGGTCCGCTCGGGCGATCACGGTGGCGGCGGCTCTTCCGTCGATTTGTCTGAGGGAGAGCGCTGACACTTAGCCACTGCGCCTTCGCCAGCCGCTGCGCGACAGACTGAAACGCAGACACCGAACAACTCGAAACGATCACTTGATCTCAGGGGCAACTATCGATGTTCAGACGACCTTCCGTACACTACGGGCGTATGCCCGAGCCGATCACGCCCTACCAAAAGGCAGCGCAGGTTTGGGACGAACGCATTGGATCCGCCCGCGTGCAGGCCAAGAACTGGCGCTTGATGGCGTTCGGCTGCTTGATGTTATCAGCCGGTCTCGCAGGGAGCCTCGTTTGGCAATCGAGCCAAGGCTCGATCACGCCGTGGGTGGTTGAAGTGGACCATCTCGGTCAGGCCCAAAGGGTTGCGCCTGCCAACATCGATTATCAACCCACTGATGCGCAGATCGCCTACCATCTGGCGCGCTTTATCGAGGACGTCAGAGGCCTACCCGCCGACGGCATCGTTCTGCGCCAAAACTGGCTCCGGGCCTATGATTTTACGACCGATCGTGGCGCCGCAGCGCTGAATGACTATGCGCGCAGCAATGACCCCTTTGCCAAGTTGGGTAAGGCCCAAATCTCCGTCGACGTATCGAGCGTCATTCGCGCTTCGTCGGAGAGCTTTCGGGTCGCGTGGACTCAGCGCATTTGCGATAGCGGCTCGTTGAGCTCGACCGAGCGCTGGACTGCGATTCTCTCGATCGTGATCGAGACGCCGCGCGATGCCGAACGCCTGCGCAAAAATCCTCTTGGCGTCTACGTCCGCGCCATCAACTGGTCGAAGGAGTTGAGCCAGTGACCAACACGACGCATGACGTTCATTCGGATCGTCCTTTCCCGCAGATCAGGGGCAACTCGGCTTGCTCCCGGTTCGTGACCTCAAGGCGAGCACTTCTGTCAGCGCTCTTGCTTTGCTCGTCGGCGCTCGGTGGGTGCGCGACCTATATCCCGCCGGAGATCGGCTATGACGCGGAAGTCCCGCCGCTGCCGGCGCCTCCAGTGCCTCTGGACGACAGATCGCGACCGCTTCACATTCCACCGCTCTGGAAGCCGGTTCTCGGCGGCAAGTCGGGAGGGAAGGAAGATGCTGAACCCGTGACCCGGGTTGAGACGGCAAACAGCGCAGCGCGGGTCGAACCGCGCAAGCGCGGGTATTTCAACGCTGCGCAGATCTACACGTACAGTCCCGGAGCTCTCTATCAGATCTACGCTGCGCCTGGACAGGTCACGGATATTGCACTCGAGGAAGGAGAACAGCTAACGGGATCAGGACCAATCGCGGCCGGAGATACCGTACGCTGGGTCGTGGGCGATACCGAAAGTGGGAGCGGCGACGCGCGGCGCGTCCATATCCTGGTCAAGCCAACGCGGGCCTCAATCGAGACGAATCTCGTCGTCAACACCGACCGCCGTACCTATCTGATCGAGCTCCGCTCCCGCGAGCGGCCGTACATGCCATCCGTTGCTTGGTACTATCCGGAGACGGTACGCCAGCGATCGCGTTCAGCTGCTCTGAAGCCCGTTCTTCCGGATCCGGAGCAGCGTATCGCTCGTTACGCGATTGAGGGGGACAGTCCACCTTGGCGGCCGCTTGTCGCCTATGACGATGGCCGCAAGGTCTATGTCGAATTCCCGGCCGGCATCGTGCAAGGTGAAATGCCCCCGCTGTTCGTGATCGGCTCTGAAGGTAAGACCGAACTGGTTAACTATCGCGCCTATGGCAACGTGCTGATCGTCGATCGGCTCTTCGCGGCCGCCGAGCTTCGCCTTGGCGGAGAGCACCAGCAGAAGGTCAGGATTGTCAGGACCGACGGGAGGCCCTCGTCATGAACACCCTGAACGCAAATGATGAGGGACATGCGGCTCCGGCCCCACCCTTGGGCGAGCCAACCGAGCGATTTCGGCTGAGGGCTGAGCCTCCGCGCGTGACGCGCCTGTCGCGGAAGGTCCTAGCTGGCGGAACGACCTTCGCATTGCTTGTCATCAGCGGAGTCGTGTTGTGGTCGCTGCAGAGCAACCATCTCCGATCCCAGACGGCGGACGAACTCTACAGCACCGACCATCACAACGTTGCCGATGGCATCACCGCGCTGCCGAAGGACTACGCTGGCGCTGCACGGCAATCCGTCCCGCAGCTTGGTCCCCCGCTGCCTGGCGACCTTGGCCGGCCGATCCTTGCAGCTCAAGGCCAGCTGGCACCGAGCGGCGCCGATCCAGACCAACAGCGACGAGACCAGGAAACAGAAGCCGCTCGTGTCAGCCATCTGTTTGCTTCGGCCAACGGACGAGATGCGCGCCCCCCTGCCACCACGGCTGTAGGGAGCGACCGCATCATGCCAGCGGGTCCAGGCAACAGCGACGATGGATTCACCCAAAACGGCCAGGACAGGAAGCTTGCCTTTGTGAACGCTTCTGTGGACCGTCGCACGGTCAGCCCTGACCGCATCACCAGGCCGGCTTCACCGTATATCGTGCAGGCTGGGACTGTTGTTCCGGGCGCATTGCTGACGGGGATCAGATCAGATCTTCCGGGACAAATCGCGGCGCAGGTGACGGAGAACATATACGATTCTCCAACTGGCCGCTTTTTGCTCGTGCCACAAGGAGCGAAGCTAATTGGCAGTTATGACAGCCAGGTTTCGTTCGGCCAGTCCCGCGTTCTGCTGGTCTGGACGCGGCTGATCATGCCGAACGGCCGCTCAATTGTTCTGGAGCGGCAGCCTGGTGCAGACGCCTCAGGCTACGCCGGGCTCGAAGACCAGGTCGACAATCATTGGGGTGAACTGTTCAAGGCCGCGGCACTATCGACCTTCTTGGCGGTCGGGACTGAACTTGGCGCCGGTTCGGACACCAACAGCAGCGACAGCGCAATTATCCAGGCATTGCGCCACGGCGCCTCGGATTCACTGAACCAAACCGGGCAGCAGGTAGTTCGGCGCAGCCTCAACATTCAGCCTACTCTTACCGTGCGACCCGGCTTCCCAGTTCGCGTTGTCGTCAATCGTGACCTTATACTTGCGCCTTACGGAGGGTAGGAGATGCCAAAGCTTAGAATAGGAGCGCTGCCCGACGACAAACCGGTCAAGGTCACCACTGAACTTCCGGCATCAGTGCATCGGGATCTTGTCGCCTATGCGGAGGCCATGGCGCGCGAAAGCGGGCAGCGGATCGATCCGGCAAAGCTTGTCGCGCCGATGCTGGCCCGCTTCATGGCCACGGACCGCGGATTTGCAAAAGCGAGACGGGCCGGTCACGCCCCGGGTGTTGGCGGAGGCGAGGGATAGCGTTCTGCCAACAGATTGAGGAAACGCTTCAGAGCCGGATTCTGATTGTCTTCGCGCCAATGCGCATAGAAGTCCACCCGGCTTGGTCCCGTTCCGTCCTGCAACTCTCGGTACACAACGCCAGCGAAGCTTGTGCCAATATCCGATTCCATAGCCAGACTGAGCCCCATGCCCATACTCGTAAGACTCTTGATAATGCCGCGGCTTACGTCATGGCGCTCTACCTTGGGCCGATCGTCGGGTAGTACGAGCTTCGAAATCAAAAGATCCTCGAGCTCTCGTCCTGGATCATACTCACTTAGGAGGATCTTTTCGTTACGCAAATCTGTCCAATAGACGATCTCGCGTGCCGCCAAGACATGATCCTGCGGCAGCGAGATCAGGATGCGTTCGCTCCAGAGCAATAGTGATCTTGTGTCCTTTGAAGCCGGACGTCCAGGGCTAACGACAACGTCGACGGTTCCGTTACCGAGGGCAGTCATCAAACGAAAGCGTGAGCGTTCGATCGTTGCCAGTTCAAGCCCTGGTAGCAGCTTCTTGAGCTCACCTATCGTCGCTCGCAAATTGCCGGTGGACATGGATGTGAAGAAACCGACGACAAGATGGCCAGTATCGCCGCGGCCACCGGACCTTCCGGCATCAACGAGCATGTCGACCTGCTCCAGTATTAGCCGTGCAATGCGCAAAATTGCGCATCCGGTCAACGTAGGCTTGATACCCCCGCTTGAGCGCTCAAACAGTGAAGTGCCCACGAGGTGCTCGAGCTGACCGATAGCACGGCTGAACGCGGTGTGCTTGATTGAAAGCGCTTCCGCGGCTCGTCGAAAGCTACCGTAGTCACAAGCGGCGACCGCGAGTCGAAGCTGTTGCAGGTCAATAGCTCTCGCTGCGTTTCGCTGGTCGTTCCTGGTCTCAATTTCCGTCATGTTCATAGCTCGGTAAGCGAACCGCAAGATACCCGTCCCCGCTCTAGGCGGGGACGGGCATATCGTTTGTTGGCCTGGATCGTCCTATGCGGCCGCGGAGATTACTGGCGTCCAAAGGGCCGGTGCCGAAAGCCCGCCGGCTTTACGAAGGCTGGCCAGAGTATCGCGCGAAATCTCGAGGTAACCGGCCACGGCTAAGGTGTTGCCAATGGCGGAAGGATTGCCAATGCGCCGCAGGGGCCAACTGGCTCGTCGAAGGATTCGCTCAATACGGACGTCCGTGACGGTAACGATGTCAGTGAGTTGTCTTGAGAGTCCGAACTCGACCATTCCCGCAAATAGCTCGTAAGCAGCACGAGTAAGACCGTGATCTCCCTTCGGAGCATCGGCAGCAACATCGATTGCGAATCTACTACTTTCCCAAACGAGAGGAGTTGACGGCGCGGGTTGGTTTTCAAGAAGCGTAGGAAAGTTTCGCAAAGCATGGTCGGGCCGAGTGTGGGGAGAAGGCGTACGGAACCTTGCACCTGCCCGTTGTCACATAGCTGGACTAGGTAAGCGGGATGCAGTGCATCGAAATCGTCGATCTCCATGTCGCCGCTGGTTTGAACGTCCCATGCCATGCGATGTTTGAAAACGCGATATCGTAACCGATGCATTTCGGCGAGAGTTTCGGCGAACTGGCCATACAAGGACGGTGTGATTAGCTGAATCATAGTCCCTCCAAGGGGTGTGTACATCGTCACCTTTGGAGCGGATCACGGGTCTTAAGTCATTACCTGTAGTTGTAGGGGGCTGCGCCCCTAATTTTGCCCTTTTCTTTTCACGGCGGCTAAGCGGGCTACCGCTTGCACAATCGTCCGAACACCGAGTTTTTTCTTCGCGCCTTCTAGGTAGAAGGCAACCGTGTTGCGCGAGATGCCGAGAATGCATCCAATCTCCCAAGCGCTCTTGCCCCGAGCTGCCCACTCCAAGCATTCGAACTCGCGCGGGGATAGGCATGCCCCCTCTATTTCGTGTACATTTGCTAGCTTTCGGCGGGTATGAGCATGGAAATACATCGCCATAAGCTGAAGAACGCGTCCATGCGATTCAATGAACCGTTCGAATTGTGGGCGGCTCTGGTCAACGGCAAAGGTCAATGCAGCGATGGGGCCGTGGCCATCGTGAATGGGCACCGTAAAGCCAAACCGAATTCCGAATTCTGCGGCCTCTTCGAAAAGCCGATGCTGTGCTTTCGATGTGAACTTCGAGTTGAAATTAACCCCCATCGAAAGGGCTCGGGGTTTCGAAGAGCTTCTCCGATGACGGGATCAAGCACTTGATAATTGCTTCGTAGATAGTGTGCTACCCACCGCGATGGATATGTAGAGATTAGGCGCGGTTTGCCTTTGCTTGAGTGCTGGAGAGCTAGATAGGCAAAACACGATAGGTCCAAAGCGGTCGCTGTGTCCGCCATGGCTTTGGAGAAGTCTTGGAGATCTTCTGCGGTCGCTAGGAGATCAATGAAATTTTGAAAGATGCGGTGCATCGCTGCCAAGCAAGCCGTGCATGGTGCGAGAGCAGAGATCTCGCCCAATTCGTTGATTGTGCCCACAACAAGTGACCAAAGAGCCGCGCTTCGCGGCCAGTGAAGTCAGGGCAAAACGCTCTTGTACCAAACACCACAACGTCGTGTCTCGTACAGTTTGTCTTTGCCTATTCTCATAACGACCCCGGCATTTTGTGCCGAAATCGCAGCCGTCACCCCCAAAGCGCCGAATGTGATGCGGCTATGCAACTGGCCAGGGGCCTGCATGTGCCGGGACACTGCGTTGACCGGCCAGAAAGGCCAGTTTGCCGACCAAGCTGATCATCGACCAAGAGACTCGCCGGATCATCGACGGTGTGATCGTTGGCCCGCAGGCTGGCGACATGATCGGAGAACCTGTCCGGCGTTCGAGATGGGCGCCGATGCAATTGATATCAGCAAAACCATTCATCCGCATCCGACGTTCGGAGAAACAATAGGCCTTGCTGCCGAAGTACGAAGGTGTTTGCACGGATGTGTTGCCGGGAGCGAAGAGGTCGACCAAGCGCGCGAGCCACTAGAAATTCAAAACATGAGCCTGCATCAGGTGTCTCGCTGCCGATCGTTCATATGGGACCCGAATATGGCGGGAACTTCTCGGAGGGAGGTCAAGGTACCTTTGAGCGTTCAGGAGGAGGAATTTGCCGCGGCATGTCGATACGTCGTTCTGGAGAGAAGACCTGATCTAGCAGCATCCATCGTCATTGCAGACAGCCAGCTCAGGATTGGGAATGATCCGCATGTTCGGTCGCATTTGTAGAACTCGGTCTTGCCAGATTGGTGCGAGTTCTACATCTCGCAATCGAAGGCAAGGCGATGGCGCTGGAAAAAGTGCCTAGGCTCCTGTTCGACCTGTCGAGCTTCAGAAGAAAGACGCTCCGCGCGCTAGGTAGAGACGATCGAGGACAGTACCTCGGGAAATAGGCGCGATTTCGTCAGCGCGCGATTTAAAGGAATGGACACTCATCATCGCAACGCGAACCCAGGCAGTCATCCTCGGCAGAACCCTCGGCGATTGGGAGCTCTGAATTGCAAAAGCAGGTATGGCGGCGCGGGCATTGCGAGATCTGAGCCGGGCGATGAAATGAGCTGTTCTGGACGTGCGGAGCCTGGTGATCGGGACCCTTCAAGTTTCGCGCGCGCTTTTTGGTGCAGTCGAAATCGTACCTCGCGTCAAATGCCGAAAATGGCGCTGAGAGCTGCGGACTTCAGCACAAAATGCGGTCTGATGTGCACGATAGTATGCTGCCCGATGTCGTTCGTTAGATTTCCGCGATCGAATTCTGCATTCGGCGTTTGCGAAAGATATCCGATCTTTCGTTTCCTGCCTCTACTTGGCCCGGCGCGATCGGCGGGCCCTTTCTCAAGGTCTGGCTACATCTGGTGCCGCGGCGAAACGGCGCTATTTCGCGATTCTTGCTTGCGCTTACGGTAACAAACGCTAGTTGTTTCTATGCTCCGGACCAGACTACGAATCTAAGGAGCGGACGTTCGAATCGTTCCGGGCGCGCCATTCAGCTTTGCTCTCATTAGATTTTCTTGGCTCCGGCTGAACGCGTTACCGAGCGTTACCGTAGAACGTCCATGGTGTTTGGCGGTGCGTTGCGGTTTCCAACATTGACTTGCACCGTCGCAGTCGTTCCGACGATCAGGCGATCGACATCTTTGCGCGGGATGCGGACCCGAACCGGAATGCGCTGGGCGAGCCTGACCCAGGAGAACGATGGATTGACGCTGGCGAGCAGGCTTGACCCCAAACTTCGATCGCGGTCCTCGATTCCGCCAGCGATACTCTCGACCCGACCGCTCAGCGTCGTTCCGCTCATCAGCTTCACGTCAACGGCGTCACCGAGGTGGATCCGCGGGATCTTGGTCTCCTCGAAATAGCCTTCGACACGCACGGTGTCGATGTCGATCAGCGCCATGATGCCGCGCCCCGCGGCGAGATAGGTGCCGGGCCGTAAATCGAAATTGGTCACGCGGCCGTTCGCGGGCGCCCGGATTTCGGATCGATCGAGATCGAGCCGCGCGATCTGAAGGTCGGCCACGGCCTCACCATAAAGCGCCTTGGCTTGCAAATCCGTAGCGCGGATCGTCTCGCGCTGTTGCTGCGACACGACACCTTCGCTCAGCTTCTCGTATCGTGCGCGGTCGCTCGCTGCCTTCTCCGCGGCGGCTTCGCGGTTGGCCAGAGACGCCTCTGCTTGTTGGACGGCGAGGCGGAAACGGTCGGGATTCAGCCGCAGCAAGATATCGCCCTTGCGGACGACCTGATTGTCCCGGACCAGCACCTCGTCGACCAGCCCGGAGACATCGGCGGCAACGGCGATGATGTCGGCGCGGACGCGGCCGTCCCGTGTCCATGGCGCCGCCTCATAATGCTCCCACATGCCGATGCCGACCGGTGCCGCGACGCTCACCATCAGGACAGTGAGCATCATGCGGGGAAACATCGAACTCATCGTTGTCATAGCGGCAGCTTTCCCAGAACAGCGTAGAAGATCTTGGTCAGAATGACGAAGACGGCGAAGTCGAACAGCGCGGGGTGCCACGCATACCTTCGAATATGGACGCCGATGAATTTGCGGTTGGCCGCGGAGGCGATAAAGCAGGCCGCGAGCGCACAAGCACAGGCCAGCGCAAACGTCGGAACGTAGGCGCCGGCAATGGCGATTTCCTCGTTCATGGCATGGCCTTTCTGGACAAAGCATGAGCATCCGGAAACATCGTCCGACGCAGGCCGATCAGCGCGAGCGTTCGCTGCTGGCAGGCGGTCGTGTCTTTGCGCGTGTCGCACAGCGCGTTGTCGATCGCGGCCAGAAGGGCGCGCGCATCGTCAGGCTTCAGTTTCGCGTTGCCGCGGGCCAGCCAGCGGAATGCCTGCGACAGCATCGGCAGAAGCTGCTGGAGGCCAGGGTCGCTGCGCTCGTCCTCGTGCACTGCGGCTTGCCTGAGCGCGAGCAGATCGAGGCCGATTTGCAGCGCGGCCAAAGGACGGGCTTCCACCGCGATGTCCGTCGTCGCGCCAGCCAGCCGAGGGATCACCAGGCCGAATCGATCAAGCATGATGCTGGTCCATCTGGCGCGGCTCATCGGCCGCCGTGCAGCAGCCAGCCTCGCCAGATCGGACCAGCCGTGGCGCAGCAGACGCTGCGCCGCTCCCGATGCCGACAGTGAACGCAGCAATCGAATTGCGATGAACGCTGTGAGAAGTCCGATCATCGCAGCCGCATTGCTATTGATGAACAGAGCGAAGTCGGCGCTGAATTTGTTCTGGAGGTCGAGCGCGCTGATCAGTCCGAGACCGAGCGCCAGCGCCTTGATGAAATGCCGGGGATTGGCCTGCAGATAGCCGATCACCAGAAAGGTCGGCGCCAGCGAGAACACCAGCATCGGAAAGCCGGTGATGGCCGGGAAGATCACGAACAGGTAGATCGCGGCGATCGGCAGGCAGGCCAGCGTCCAGAGCGCGGAGCAAATCAGCGTTGGCGCGGGATCGTCGAGGCTGCTGTAGAGCGCCGCGGCGATGGCGGCGATTTGCGTGGCGACGCCGCCTTCCGGCCAGGCCGTCGTGATCCAGACCGTGCAGCAGCCGAGCACGGCGACGCCAAGAGCCACGACCGACAGAACGGCAAGGCCGGGATCGCTGTGCAGGCGTCGCCTCACGTGTCGATCCCGCAGGCTAGCTTGGCTCCAAATGGCAGGGTGAGCACCGCTGTGCAATGCGCGCGACAGGTTTCGCGCGGCAGCCAGCGCTTCGATCAGCGTGGCCAATCTGGCCGCGGTTCCGGCCTCGATCAGCCGATCCCATTCGCTGCGATCGTTGCAACAGGTCGCTTCGAACGATGTGCACTTTCTGATCAGTTCGTCGGAAGTGGCCGGTGATCGCTCTGGCGCACGTGTCCAGTCGGCGAGTTCAGACAGCAGGTGGTTCAACTCGGCCGAGCGCCGCTCTCCCAAGGCGGCGAGTCCGTCCTCCACCGACAGCAGCATCGGCAAGACCAATGCGAGCTGGTCCTGCACGGCACCGATGGCGCGCAGGTCCGGCTTGCTCGCGGCGGTGTCGTAGCGCAGGTGCGTCGACAGGATCTCGATTTGCGTGATGTCCGCAGCGAGCTTCCAGCGCCCCGTATTCGGTGCCTTGTCGACGCGCGCGCAGAGCACATCGGTGGTCCGGGCGAAGGCGTCCGACAATGCGGCGCAGAGGGATTTCAGCACAGGAGTAGTGACGTCGCGCGGGAACAGCAGGGTGTGCACCAGGGTCGCACAGCCGATGCCGAGCAGGATCTCCTCGACACGCGACAGCGCGGTCACAAATACCATCGCCGGAACGTGGACGCTCGAGAACGCGATTGTCGTCGCGGTGTAGCCTGCCAGCAGGAAAGCATAGCTGCGCGGCGTGCGGTCCTGCAAGGAGATATAGAGGCAGAGTCCGGCCCATGCGGTAACGGCAACCGACAATAACGCGGGTTGATCGACCAGGATCGGGACCAGCGCCAGCGCCGCGCAGGCGCCCAGCAATGTCCCGACAAAGCGGTAGACGGCGCGTGACCGAACCGCGCCGGCGAACGGCTGTGCGGTCAGATAGACCGTGAGCATCGCCCAATACGGCCGCTCCAATCCGAGCCGGAAGGCAAAATAGATCGCGAGCATTGCCGCGATGAAGGAGTTCGCCGAGAACAGCGCCCATTTCGGATCGAGCCGGCCGGGCGCTGCTGCTGCGAGAAGCCGAGACAGAAATGGTGAAGGCATGATGTGATCGTCCGTGAAGCACGGAGACCATAGGGTTTGCTGCGTCGAGAGAATTTCGTTATTCTGCCAATTAATTGCTAAAGGATGACAATGCGCGGCACGCTCTATCAGCACTATCGGCGGTTCGATCCTGACATTTTGGACCGTCCGATCGTGGCCGGCATGGTGGATACCCGGGAGCAGGAGGACGAACTGCCGGTTCATATCCATCGCAAGGGACAGCTCGTCCTCGCCCAGCGCGGCGGTGTGACGTGCGAAGTGCCGAGCGGCCTGTGGATGGTCCCGCCGCGCTGCGGCGTCTGGATTCCCGGCGGTATGCCCCACAGCAATCGCGTCAGCGGCAACGCCAGCCTGCTGTTTCTCTATGTGGACATGGATGCGGCGAGCGTGCCGCAGGAATGCTGCACGCTGTCGATCTCACCGCTGTTGCACGAGCTGATCCATCGGATGGCGACGCTGCCCCCGCTCTACGATCCCGACGGCCCGCCCGCGCGGATCGCCGCGGTGCTCCTCAACGAGTTGATCGCCATGCCGACCGAACGGCTGCATCTTCCGATCACGCGGAGTTCGAAACTGCGTATGATCGCCGATGCCTTGATGGACAATCCGGCCGACCGTAGGACCGTGGCGGAGTGGGCGCAAGCCGTCGCGCTCGGCGAGCGGACGCTGATGCGCATTGTGCTCGGCGAGACCGGCATGACCTTCAGTCGCTGGCGTCAGCAGCTTCAGATCATCGTCGCCATCCAGAAATTGTCTGCTGGCAACACGGTTCAGTCCGTGTCCGAGGCGCTCGGCTACGAGTCGGTGAGTGCGTTCATCACCATGTTCAAGAAGGCGCTTGGCAAATCGCCGGCGCGCTACTTCTCCGAGCGCGAGGCCGGCCAGGCTGGCCCGGGGGAGACCTGCCGCGAGACGAACTGCAAGCTTCGCCGGATGCCTGAGGTGCGGGACGCGCTTAATGGACTTTCGCAACGCGGATGGCTGGAGTTAGAGCGCTTCGTTTCGGACGATCTCGATGCCGAAGCCTGACAGTCCCTTGAAGTGATGCGTCGACGACGTGAGGTGACGGATGGAGCTGATCTTGAGATCCCGCAGGATCTGGGCGCCGACGCCGATCTCGCGCCATTGCCGATTACGGTCGTCTTCGCGCGAACTGATCGGGCCTAGCGGCGCAGGCGGAACGCCCGCCGCGCCGTCGCGCAGATAGACGAGCACGCCGCTGCCATTATCCTTGAAGCGTTGCAGAATGACGTTCATCTTGGCCTGTTCCTGACCCGAGAACAAATCGCGCAGGATGTTGGGTTTGTAGAAGCGCGTAAGGACGTTGGTGCCGTCGCCCAGTTCTCCGTAGATATAGGCGACGTGATGAATGGGGTCGAACGGCGAGCGATACGAATAGCCCTGGAGCGGGCCGATCGGGCTCTCCGCCGTGACGCTCGAGACGCGCTCGATCAGCGTCTCGCGGGCCTGCCGGAAGCTGATGAGGTCTGCGATGGTGACCTGTTTCAGCTTGTGCTTGTCGGCGAACGCCGCGACTTGCGGCCCCTTCATCACCGAGCCATCGTCGTTCATCAGTTCGCTGATGACGCCGACCGGCTCGAGACCTGCCAGTCTGCACAGGTCGACGGCGGCCTCGGTGTGACCCGAGCGCATGAGTACGCCCCCTTCTTTTGCGATCAGCGGGAAGACGTGTCCCGGCCGGCAAAAATCGCCGGCGCCGGCGTTGGGGTTGGCGAGTGCACGGCAGCACGAGGCCCGCTCTTCGGCCGAGATGCCCGTACCGTTATCCGGCCGGTAGTCCACTGACACGGTGAACGCCGTGGTGTGAGCCGAGTCGTTGTTGACAACCATCGGGTCAAGCCGCAGGCGTCTCGCGTCTTCGAGGGTAATCGGAGCGCAGACGATTCCCGATGTATGGCGAATGATGAAGGCCATCTTCTCAGCGGTACACCGCGAGGCGGCAACGATGAGGTCCCCTTCGCCCTCGCGATCGTCGTCGTCGGTGACCACGACGATTTCGCCGTCGGCGAGCGCCTGCAGGGCCGCTTCGATCACACCCGTCATCTCGGTCGCTCTGCTCGCTGGAACCGACGGGTGCTCGCGTTGGGTCTTGTGCGGATTGTCAGGCTCGCAGCGCCGCTCGAGCACTCTGCCGATCTTAACTTCACCATTATTGTCCAACTGGCCGGAGCGCATGGCGGGGCGCCTCATAGTCTTTCCACGCTGTAGCTGGGACGATTGGTGTCCAGCCCGATCGGCGCATCGGACAGCAAAGGACCAGTTGGGTCGTATCGGGGTCTTGGTGAGCGCTCCAGAGGGCGCGAGGGGTTGGCGCAAGCCTTGACGGTGACCGGCCGATTGGTGTCGATCGGCAGCACGGTCTTGTACGAAATGCGCTTGAGGGCCAGATTTGATCGAATGCTGCTGACGCCGGGGATGCGGGATAGTTTGTTGACAATCAGGTCTTCGAGATCTTCGATGTCGGCCGCCATGACGCGGAGCATGTAGTCGCTCTCACCGGTCATGAGATAGCATTCCATTACCTGGGCCAGCCGGTCGATGGATCGTGTGAAATTCTCGAGGGACGTCTGGACCTGCTTTTCCAGCTTGATCTGGATGAAAGCCGTTACACCAATGCCGAGCACGGCGGGATCGAGAAGGGCGATCCGTCGATCGATCACACCGAGCTTTTCGAGTGTTCTGACGCGTGCCAGACACGGCGACGGCGAGAGATTCACGCGTGATGCGAGCTCGACATTGGTCAAGCTCGCATTCTGCTGGAGCTCGTTGAGGATCTTGATATCTATTCTGTCGAGAGAGGTCGTTGACATCGCGTATCTCCCAATTATGGCAGTCTTCTGCAGCGCGTATCACCGTCGTTTGCGGGGTGATGACAATCGCGTGGTAAAAGCTAACCGCAATTGCGCTTGTGGGATTTCGACAAATCATCGACTTATATTGAAAAACCGTCAACCTTCGCATTGTGCATTGCGATCAGGAGGTTAGTTGCCTACTTCTGATACATTTTTTGCCTATGCGATATGCAGGCCGACGTTGATCCGCGGATTCGGTCAAGATGTAATGCCCGCCGCTCCATCGATTGGCTCCCCATGTCACTTGACGGGATGTGCAGCAGAGCTCGATGTCGAGAGCTGCCCTGTTTCGTACAACCGCCTGTCGTCGCGTGTGGCCCTGGTCCCACTTCGCTGACCACGCCGCGGGCGTTGCGTGAGACAAAAGGTTCGGCAGCAACGACGCCCACCCTCGTCAACCAGAAAATGGCAAAGATCGGCCGGATGCAGAGTTGGATCTAGCGACTCGACAAGTTGTTACAGCATAAAATGCTGATGAAGCTTCTGTGACAGGCGTTGTTCAAGCAGTAATGCTGAGAGGCTCGGGCGACTATCCACCCACGATCGCACTTGGGTAGCGACGGTTTGGATGTCGAGCGTGAAACTGAAGCAAGTCTATTTGACAGCGAACGATCCTGGACGCCTGGCCGAGTTCTACGAAGGCCTGGGTCTGAAGGTGCGCTTCGCTGACCCCGGCAAGTGGATCCAGTTCGTGAGCGATGCGGCTGCGTTCTGCGTCGCCGGACCGACGGAGTCGGTCTCGGACCAGCTGCAAGATGCCGTTCTTGTCTTCGATGTCGATGACCTCGAGGCCGCCATGGAGCGTGCCGCAGCCATGGGGGCGCAAGTCGGCGCAGTTCGGGACATGGCCAGTCACGGCCGTGCGGTGAAGGTGCGGGATCCGGGCGGCAACGTCATCCAGTTCTATCAAGCAGCCGGATAGCTCAGACGTTCACCGGGGCAGCGCTGCATGCCCGGACTCACAACCAGACAAAGAGGGCGCATCCATCCCATGAATCCAAGGGTCGTAGCCATGCCGTCCGCAACACCGCCGCTGTCCGAAACGAGCCCACTCGATGCCGCAGCATTCCGCGCTGCAATGCGCAGCGTGCCGGGCACCGTGTCGATCGTCACGGCAGGCCGGGCGCCGAACCGCCATGGTCTGACACTGACGGCGGGCTGCTCACTGTCGGCGGCTCCGCCCAGCGTGCTGGTTTGCGTCAATCGATCTGCCGGTGCGCACGACACCATTCTCAGCAGTCGGTCGTTCTGCTGGAATATTCTGGGGGTCGAGCATCGCGATCTGGCGCTCAAGTTTTCCGGGCAGGACGGCAGCAAGGGCGATATCCGCTTCGGCGACGGTTTGTGGTGCGATCTCAAAACCGGAGCACCGAGTCTGGTCGGCGCGGTCTGCAGCTTCGATTGCCGCGTGGTGAATGCTTACAGCGACAGTAGTCACACCATTTTCACCGGAGAAGTGGTGGCTCAGACCACGAGAGCCGGATGTGAGTCGCTCGTCTACATCGACGGATGTTTCGCCGCGCCAAAGGCGGTCTGAAACACAGACGACGTCAGGCGCCGCTACGTTTCCGCTACAGCCAAGATGGAGCCGATCAGCATGCAAGGAAGACGAAGACTTTCCATCGCGCATCCATCAGCGGTCGGTCGCTGATGCTGTCGCTCTGGCTCAATGTCATCGCCGGCGGGGTGCTCATCGGACTGGTTTACGGGCTCGTCGCGCTCGGTCTCACGATCATCTTCGGCGTCATGCGCGTGGTCAATTTCGCTCATGGCGAGATGGTCGTGTTCGGGATCTACATCGGATACTGGACCGTTCGAATTTGGGACGCCCCGATCTTTCTAGCCGCTGCGGTCGCCGCGGTCGTCATGTTCGTGTTCGGCTATCTGCTGGAGACGCTCGTCGTGAAGCGGTTCGTCAACCGGCCGCATCATTATCAGTTTATCGTCTTCATCGGCCTCTCACTGCTTTTCAGCGGCGTATTGCTGATGTCGTTCGGTCCGGATCCGCGGCCGACGGCGTCTCAGCTGTCCTTCCAGACCGTGAGCGTGGGACCGCTCACCTTGGATTGGGCCCGCATCCAGGCGGCCGCTACGGCCGGCCTGCTAATCGCCGCACTGGGAGCCTATCTGAAGTACTCCGCATTCGGCCGATCGCTGCGGGGCGCCGCCAATAATCGACTCGGCGGACTGGTGGTCGGGCTTAATATCCCTCGGGTCTATGCGGTGACCTTCGGCATCGGAGCCGCCTGCGCTGGCGTCGCCGGCGCATTGATCTCGCCGCTGTTCGATGCGCAACCCTATCTCGCCGTCGACTTCACGCTGCTGGCCTTCGTGACGGTGATCGTCGGCGGTCTCGGCAGCTTCGGCGGCGCTCTTCTGGGCGGCCTGACGATCGGAGTCGCCGAAGCGATCGCGGCCTTGATGTTCACGCCGTCGATGAAAACTGCACTCCCTTACGCGCTCCTGATAATCATCCTGATTTTACGTCCGAGGGGGTTTTTCGGTGCAAAGGACATCTGATCAAGCCAGCGACACCAAGCGTTGGGGCGCCGGCGCTCTGGTCTTCGCCGCCCTGGCCATGGTGGGTGGCATGTCCAACGCCTACGTCATCTCGCTTCTGACGATCGTCCTGTTGTTCACCTTCCTGGGACAATCGTGGAACCTGATGCTCGGGATCGGCGGGCAGCTATCCATCGGTCACGCGCTGTTCGTTGGAATCGGTGCGTATGCGGTGGCGATCCTGAACATTAAATACGGCGTCACCCCGTGGATCGGTCTGCTGCTGGGCGCGGTGATTGCGGGCTTCGTCGGCGCGGTGCTGGCGTGGCTGAGCTTCCGCTTCGAGGTCCGTGGCATCTATTTCGCGCTGCTCACGATCGCAGCCGCCGAATTCGCCCGGATCATGTTCGGCGGGTGGGACTATGTCGGCGGCATGCAGGGCCTGTTCTATCAGGCGCCGAGCGGCACGATGGACCTCGGGATGCTGCGCGGTGACGCGCGGTTTTACTACTTCGTCGCGCTCGCGCTTGCGGCCATCGGCGTCGCGGGAACGGAGCTGATCTCGCGGTCCTATTGGGGCTATGTCTGGCGGGCGATGCGGGACGACGACGAGGCCGCCCGCGCGCTGGGGGTGCGGACGTTTCGCCACAAGGTGCTGGTGGTCTCGATATCGGCCGCGACGGCCGCGATCGGCGGCGGCGTCCTGGGCCTGGTGCAGGGCGCGATCTTTCCGGATTCGATCATGGGCATGGCGATCTCGGTCGATGTCCTGATCGGCCCCGTGGTTGGCGGATTGGGCACTGCATTCGGCCCGCTGGTCGGCTCGATGGCCGCGATCCCGCTGCATCACGCCATGGGGGCGCTCGGCGACAGCCTGGGGCTCCCCGGACTGAACAGCGTCGCCTACGGGGCGGTGCTGATCCTGGTCGTGTGGTTTCTGCCCGACGGCATCTGGCCGGCGATCGTCCGGCTCTACGGGGCGATCCAGCTGCCGGCGCGCGGCCGGATCTCACAACTGCGGAAGGCCGAGGAATGACCGCGCTGCTCGAAGTGAAGAACTTGACCAAAGCGTTCGTTGGATTGGTCGCGGTCAATGACGTCAGCTTCTCACTGCAGGCAGGCCGCATCACCGCCCTGATCGGGCCGAACGGCGCCGGCAAGACCACCTGCTTCAATCTCGTCGCCGGGGCGCTGAGACCGACCGCCGGGCAGGTGTTGTTCGAGGGGTGTTCGCTCGAGCGCGAGCCGCCCGAAGCGGTGTGCCGCATGGGCATTGCGCGCACCTTCCAGATCGTCCGGCCGATGAAAGATATGTCGGTGCTCGAGAATGCCATGGTGGGCGCCTTCAGTTGGACGACGAACGTCAAGGAGGCGCGGGACAAGGCGTATGAGTCGCTCGAAAATGTCGGGCTCGCCGGCAAGGCGAATGCCCGGACGGATCAGTTGACGTTGCCCGATCGCAAGATGCTCGAGATGGCGAAGGCGCTCTCGACTCGCCCTAAGTTGCTGCTGCTCGACGAAGTGATGGCGGGGCTGCGTCCGACCGAAGCGGCCGGCGTCGTCGGCGTGCTGCACCGGCTCGCCGAGAGTGGACTGACGATCCTACTGGTCGAGCACGTGATGCGGATCGTGATGGAAGTGGCGTCGACCGTGGTGGTGCTTCACCACGGCGTCAAGATCGCCGAGGGCAAGCCGTCAGAGGTGGTAGCGGATCCTGCGGTGCTGGAAAGTTATCTGGGAGCCGGTTTCCATGCCTGACGACGCGCTTCTCGAAATCGACGACCTGTGCGTGGCTTATGACGGCTCCAATGCGCTGAACGGCGTGTCGCTCCGCATCGGCAAGGGTGAACTGATCTGCGTGGTCGGCGCCAACGGCGCCGGCAAGACCTCTCTGATCCGATCAATCGCGGGGATCGTGCCGTCGTCGCGCGGTTCCGTCAGGATCAACGGAGTCGAAATCTCGCGGCGACCGCCGTGGGACATCTGCGAAATGGGCATCGCTCAGGTCGCCGAGGGCCGCCAGATCTTCAGTGCGCTTTCCGTCGAGGACAATCTGCTGATCGGCGGCTCGCTGAAGCGGGCCAGGCACGACCTGGCAAATACGCTTGATTCCGTCTATCAGCTGTTCGGGCGACTTCGCGAGCGCCGCGACCAGCTCGCCGGCACGCTGTCCGGCGGCGAGCAACAGATGCTGGCGATCGGTCGGGCGATCATGTCGAAGCCAGAAATCGTGATGTTCGACGAGCCGTCGATCGGACTGTCGCCGGCACTGACCGATGTGATGTTCGGCGTCGTCAAATCCCTTAACGAGCAGGGCATCACGGTCCTTCTCGTCGAGCAGAATGTCGCCAAGTCGCTCGCGATGAGCAGCCGCGGCTATGTGCTCGAGAACGGCTCCGTGGTGTTGCATGGATCTAGCCGCGATCTGCTCGAGAACCCCGATGTCCAGCGCGCCTATCTGGGATTGTGAGGCGCGCCGTCTCGGCGAGGCGTCGGGCGTTGCGGCTCTCGTCGCGCCGCCGTTCGGTCCACCGCTCCCCGGCTGTTGCAGCCGCCTCTCGCTTGGGTCTCATTGATGAACACTGCCACTTCTCTCCTGATCGAGCGTGATCAAGACCTGGTCACGATCACGATGAACCGGCCGCCGGCCAATGCGCTGAATGCGCAACTCATCGTCGAGTTGCTGGAGGCGATCCGGCGCCTTGCCGACGACGAGAATCCGCCCGGCATCGTGCTCACCGGAAGCGGCGACCGCTTCTTCAGCGCAGGCGGCGACATCAAGGAAGTCGTCGGGATCGACGTCGCGAGGCCGCGCATCCGGTTCTTCCACGAACTCCTCGTGGCGATGGAGAACTATCCGGGCCCGATCGTCTGCGCCGTCCGCGGCTATGCGGTCGGAGGCGCCCTGGAGTTTCTGCTGCATGCGGACTATGTTGTGGCCGATGCGGTGTGCAAGATTGGATTTCCGGAAATCAACCATGGCCTGCTGCCGGTGACCAAAGGCATGCGCCGGGCCGTCGAGAAGCTCGGCGTGCGGGCGGCGCAAGAGCTGCTCTACTGGGGCGAGCTCGTCGGCGCGGAGCGCGCCGTGGCGATCGGCGCCGTGAATGAGATCGTCCCGACCGAGGAGGTCGCGTCCCGTGCGCGAGACGTGTGCGGCGTGTTGCGGCAGAAAGACCGCAAGCTGTTCCATGCCATCAAGCGATCGCTCAACCTCACCGCGCAAATGAGCGATCAGGCGCTCGAAAAAATGACCGTGGCCGACCTCGATGCCTATGTCACAGCCGAGAGCTCAACCAACGCGCGTGCGAGATTTTTGTCGAAGAACAGTAAGGGCTGAGCCGATGACGCGCGGATATCCCGATCAGATCTATCTGGAGCAGATGAGCCACGAGGAAGTCGCCGCGGCGCTGGCCGATGGGTGCACGACGGTAGTGATCCCGCTGGGGGCCGTCGAGCAGCATGGGCCGCATTTGTCTTTGGGCATGGATGCGGATCATGCCGATGCTCTGGCCGAGCGGATCGCGCGCAGCCGCGGCAACACGCTGGTGGCGCCGACCATCACGGTCGGCTGCTCGTCTCACCATCTGCCATTCGCGGGTACGATCTCGCTACGGCCGGAGACGCTGGAAGCGATTTGTGTCGATTATTGCACAAGCCTGGCGCGGCACGGCTTCAAGCGTATCCTGATTCACTCGGGTCACATCGGCAATTTTCCGGTCCTGAAGGACATGCTCGGTCGCTTGCGCGAGGCCGTCCCCTCGGATGTCGAGATCCTGGCGTTCTTCGACTCGACGAAATGGATCGACACGTGGCGCGATGCGGTGCGCGAAGCCGGAGGAGACGTGTCGGCCGTCGGCGGGCACGCCGACATCGCCGAGACGTCGCTGATGATGGTCATTAGGCCCGACAGCGTCAGACCGGACCGCTTCGAGGTGGGCCATCTTGGCGGCTTGTCGGAGGCTGATCTCGAGCTGATGTGGAAGAACGGCATCCGATCGGTTTCGCAGAACGGCGTGATCGGAAGTCCGATCGGCTCGAGCTACGCCATCGGCGAAGCGTGCCTCGCGGCGGTCGCCGAGTTGCTGATCAAGACCTTCGATAGCGAGGCCGGAGCCGCTAGCGCCCGCCGTTGACGGTCAGCCCGTCCGCTGCGTGGCGAAGCTTCCCGGGGCGTCTGCCATGTTGCGAATGCTGACAGCATAAAATTCGGAAAGCGTTACTACGCAACGCGGCTTTCGGGCGAAAATATCGCCACGCCTATGAAACCCTGTGCCATCTCGCAAGCTAAAAGGATTGAGACATGGCACTTACGTTTGGGTTCTGGTCTGAACAGGAAACCCAGGTCGGCCACAGTTACTCGCGCAGGCTTCACGAACTGGTCGACGAAGTCCGTCTGGCCGAGAAGGTCGGCTTCGACTGCGTCGCGCTCTCCGAGCAGCACGTGGCACTGGGCGGGATCTCGAGCTCGGCGCCCGAAGTGGTGTTCGGCTATCTGGCCGCGGTGACGTCGCGCGTCAAGCTGCGCGCGGCGGTGACGCTGATGCCGCAGCGCATCAATCACGCCTTGCGTTCGGCCGAGCGGCTCGCCGTGACCGACATCCTGTCCAACGGCCGCATGGAATTCTACGGCGGCCGCGCCAACACCACCATCGCGATGCGGGCGTTCAACGTCGATCCGAATGAAACGCTGGCGCAGATGGAAGAAGGACTGGCGCTGCTGAAAACGGCGATGCGCCAGGACATTTTCACGTTTGACGGCAAGTACTACCAGATCCCTCCGCGCCAGCTGGTTCCGAAGCCGCTGCAGAAGCCGCATCCGGTGATCGGGATCGCGGCGACCAGCGAGCGCAGTCATCTCTGGGCGGCCTCGCAGGGCTTCGCCGTGATGAGCAGCAACATCTATCAGGGCTGGGAAGCTCAGCAGAAGCTGATCGACGCCTATCAAAAGAACTGGAAGTGCGACGCGGAGGGACCGCTGCAGCGTCCGCGTATCGGCATTCCGCTGTTCATCGGCATCGGGAAAACGGACGAGCAGGCCAAGGCAGATTATGCCGGCCCGCTAATGCACTATGCCAAGATCTCGACCGATGCCTATCCGCGTCTCGCGGCGATTGCCGACGACTACAAATACATGGGGGAGAGCGTGCCGTCGATGGAGCGCGCCGCCAACGACTGGGACTATCTGGTCAACGAGTCGGCCACGACGGTGTGCGGCAGCCCCGATACGGTCATTCGTCAGATCGAGAAGTTCGAGGCCATGGGTATCGACGAGGTGCTGCTGCACATGGACTCTGTCCCGCACGAAAAGATCATGGAGGCGATCGACATGGTCGGTCGCTACGTCATCCCGCATTTCAACGACGGGAACAATGTCGTGCGGCCGACCGAGGAGATCCTCGGGCAGATCCGGCTGATGCGGACCCAGAAGCAGTAATCGAACGGTGAAATCAATGTCGCAATACGGCTACAAGTACCTGATCGTCGAGCAGCGCGCCACTGGCGTCGCGATCGTCACGATGAACCGCCCGGAGATCCTCAACGCGATCAACTGGGAGATGCACGAGGAGCTCGAAGACGTCTTCGTCAAGCTGGATCACGACAGTTCTGTCAACGCGATCGTTCTCACCGGTGCGGGCCGCGGATTTTGCTCTGGTGGCGATCAGAAGTCGCTGGATAAGGGAACGCTGCCGTCCCCGACGCGCAGCGGTCGCCACCTCATCCGCAACATGCTGGAAGTCGAAGTGCCGATCGTCGCGGCCGTCAACGGTGTCGCGGTCGGCCTGGGTGCCACGCTCGCGCTGTTCTGCGACGTGATCTATGCGAGCTCGACAGCCCGTTTCGCCGATACGCACGTCAATGCCGGCGTCGTCGCGGGCGATGGCGGCGCGGTGATCTGGCCGCTGCTGATGGGGCCGGTACGCGCGAAGCACTATCTGATGACCGGCGAATTCATCTCCGCCGAGAAAGCGGCTGCTATCGGCATGATCAACGAGGTGGTCGCAGACGGCAACGTTCTCGATGCCGCGATCGAATACGCCGAACTGCTGGCAAGCGGGCCGAAGGAATCGATCGTGTGGACCAAGTACAGCGTCAACAAGATCATCAAGCAGTACGCCCACCTGCTGCTCGACACCTCTGCGGCGCTGGAGATGTTGACGTTCAAGTCGCCCGAGCGGGCCGAGGCGGTTGCCGCATTCGCAGCCAAGCGCAAGCGTTTCGCGGAGCGCTGAGATGAACGTCGCTGAGATGACATCCGGCGCCCAGTTGGCGGATACGACCGTCGTGCAGCTTTTGGCCGCGCGACTCGCGGAGCGGCCCGACAAGATCGCCTTGCAACAAAAGCGTCACGGCGCCTGGACCGCCATGACGTGGGGCGCCTATGCGCAGCGTGTCGTGAACCTGGCCAGCGCGCTGCGGCGTGCTGGTCTCGAGCGCGGCGATCGGGTCGCGATCATGGGCGATTCGTCCGAGGAATGGCTGATCGCGGACATGGCCACGATGTGCGCCGGCGGCGTCATGGTGGGCGTGTACTTCACCTCGTCACCCGAAGAAGTGGCTTACTGCTTCACGGATTCAGGCGCGAAGTTCGCGTTCGTCGGCGGGGAGCCGCAGCTTCGCATCGTGCTCGCCTCCGGTCGGGCCGAGCAGCTCCGCGGCATCATCGTGCTCGACCTGGATTGGACCGGCGAGGCCTCGGCGTCGATCAAGTCGCTGGCCGACTTTGTTGGAGCACTCGATGTCGATGCGCATGACTATCTGCAGAAGGAGAGCGCGACAGCAAAGGCGTCCGATGTCGTCAGCATCGGCTATACGTCCGGGACGACCGGAAACCCCAAAGGCGCCATGCTGACGCACCTTTCCATTCTCGCCGGCGTTCATTGCATCACCCTGTTCGGCCCCAGCATGCGCGAAGAGGAGCACCGGGTGGTCGTGCATTTGCCGATGTCGCACACCGTGGCGCGCGGGCAGGCAACCACGTTGCCGCTGATTGCCGACGCAGTTCCATATTTCGGCGAGACGACCGCGGATTTCGCCCAGACGATCAAAGAGGTGAAGCCGACCTACTATATGGCGCCGCCGCGGTTCTACCAGCGCTTTGCGACACAGATCCTCAGCAAGGTGCATCCCGCCGGGGAAGCGGGAGATCAGAACTACACGCTCGCCATGACGATCGCGCGCAGGGCGCTCGAAGACCGTCAGCGCGGCCACGAGGATGCCTTCGTCTCGAAACTGTTCGCGGCCTGCCGCGAGCAAGTGTTCCTACCGCTGCTCGCGGAGGTCGGTTTCGACGAGCTGAAGGTCGCGTTCACCTCGTCGGCGGCGATGCCGTCGGAGCTGATGTCGCTGTGGCAGTTGTGGGGCTTGCAGCTCAAGGAGTGCTACGGCCAGACCGAACTGGTCGGTGCCAATCTGGTGCAGATGGCGGAGTGGCCGAAGGCCGGCAACGTCGGGGTCCCTCTGCCGGATCCGGCCTGGGAAACCGCCGTGCTCCAGGACGGCGAGATGATCGTCCGTGGACCGGGATTGTTCGCGGGCTATTGGAACAAGCCGGACGAGACGAAAGCGGCGCTTCGCGACGGCTGGCTCTACACCGGCGACATCGTCGAAGTGTCGCCGGAAGGAACCTTCAAGCTTGTCGACCGGAAGAAGGAGATCATCAACACGTCGAATGGCAAATCGATCAGCCCGACTCAGATCGAAAACGAGCTGAGGCACAGCCCGTTCATCTCCGAGGCGGCTGTGATCGGCGAGGGGCGAAAATATCTCACCGCCCTGATCGAAGTGGATGCCACCGCCACAATGGACTGGGCGAAGTCGCGCGACGACAAGATCGCGAGTTACGCGGACCTGGCAGGCTCCGAGATCGTCAACCGGCTGATCGAGGCGGAGATCGGCAAGGCCAACGGAAGGCTGGCGCGAGCCGAGCAGATCAAGGCGTTCCGCATTCTGCCGGAGGAGCTGTCGCTCGAGAACGGCGTGATGACGCCGACGCGGAAGAAGCGTCGCAAGCAGATCAACGAGCGCTATCAGTCGCTGATCGCGTCGCTCTACGACGAATCCGAGGAGAAATTGATCAAGGCCGAGATGGGCCTTTGACGTCGGCGGTCGCTCCTCAAACGTACGAAACCACTAGTCGAGAAAGATTTCACCCCTTAGCAACAGGACATTGAGATGACCAAGCGAAGCGGAATCACGCGGCGGACGATTGTAGGAAGCGGATTGGGAATTGCGGCAGGCCTGGTATCTAGGCCATCGTTTGCGGCGAACACGAAGGTGAAGGTGGGAGCGATCATGCCCAGCAGCGGCGTGCTGGCGTTTCCCGGTCAAGCCTGCGTGCGCGGCATCGATCTCGGCGTCAAATTCGCGCGTGAGAAGTTCGGCCTCGACATCGAGATCGTTCACGCCGATACGCAAAGCCGTCCGGAGAACGGTCGGATTGCCGCCGAGAGCCTGATCCGGCAGGGCTGCACCGTGCTGATCGGCGCGTGGGATTCCGGCGCCACCATTTCGGCGTTGCAGGCCTGCGAGGCCGCCAAGGTGCCCATGGTGGTCCACATCGCGAGCGCTACCCAGGTGACTTCGCAGGGCTTCACCCAGGTGTTCCGCTATTATCCCACGTCGCTGACCATCGTGCGGCAATCGCTGACCGAGCTGAAGTCCGTGCTCGGCACGCTGAAGGATCCGCCGAGCAGCGCGGTCGTTCTCCATCTCAACAACACGATGGGGCAGTCGACGGCGGCCAGCATCGATCAGGCGTGGAAGGAAGTGGATGTTCCGCTCAAGATCGCGCAGTACATTGCCTATGACGAGAAAGCGAAGGATCTGTCGGTAGAGGTCGCCAAGGCGAAAGCGTCGGGTGCCGATGCTTTGATCTCGGTCACGCGCGTCAACGACGCGATCATGATCGCGCGCGAATGCATCAAGCAGGGCTGGGACCCAAAGATGGTGTTTTCGCCCAACTCCAACGGCGTGTCGGACAAGGCGTATCACGACGCGCTCGGAAAGTATGGTGACGGTCCGATTCTGTCGGCGTTGTGGCTCAATCCCAAGGGCGCCGAGACCGACAAGATCGTGAAGATGTTCGCGGCCGACTACCCGGATGACTGGTTCGATGCCAATGCGGGCTGCGCGTTCGAGGCGGTGCAGATCGTCGCAGACGCCGTGACGCGGGCGGCGTCGCCGGAGTCGGCGGCGATTCACGGCGCGCTCAAGAAGACCGACATGAAGCCGATCCTGATGTACGGCGACAACACCAAGTTCGACGAGACCGGCCAGAACATCCACTGTTCGATGGTGATGCTGCAGGGTTTGAAAGGCAGGCCGCGGGTGGTGGCTCCAAAGGCCATTGCGGAAGTGTCGCTCGAGTATCCGCTTGCGCCTTACAGCAAACGCTGACGTCGTTACGGGCGGCCCCACGAAAGCGTCGTGGGGTCGCGGTCGTCAAAGGCTCAGGCAGGGACGTGCGAACTAGGGCAAACCGTCCGAATTGATCAGGCGCGACCGCTCGGCAAGGAAGCGGCGGGGGCTCTTTCCCATCGTCTTCTTGAACATCGTGATGAATGCGCTGGGCGTTTCGTAGCCCAGTTCGAGCGACACAGCCTGGACCGAAGTGCCCGCCGTGAGGCGTTGCATGGCGATCAGAATGTGGAGACGCTGGCGCCAGCGCCCGAAGGTCATCCCTGTTTCCTTGGCGATGAAGCGTGCGAACGTACTCTCGCTCATCGCGTAGCGCGAGGCGACTTCGTCCATCGTGCTGCGGTCGCCCGGATTATTCAACAAGGAGGTCGCGAGGTGTTGAAGACGGGCGTCGGGGGAGATCGGCAGATACATTTCATCCGTTGTCGACATCTGCACGAGTTCGTCGAGCAAAACGCGGCCGAGACGGCTGGTTGGTCCTTCCAGCGGATAGAGCGGTGGGAACACCGAGAGACGGTGGATCAATTCGCGCACCAGCGACGTGATCATCAGCGTGCAGCAGGTCCGCGGCAGCATGCTGACCTGCGGATCGATGAACACGGTGTAGAGTTTGCCGAAATCGGCCACGCAATTGCTGTGCTGCACGCCGGCCGGGATCCATACCGCGCCTTGCGGAGGCACGATCCACAAGCCGCCAGGCGCCCGGCACATCACCGAGCCATGAGATGCGACGACCAATTGGCCTTTGCGGTGTGAGTGCAGCGGCAGATCGTCGTTGTCTTTGCTGGTTTCGAGACAGAATGAAGTGACGGGACGATCGAACTGATCCGGATCGACAGGATCATAGTTGATCCGAAGATCGGGCAGATCCATTCGCGCAAATTCGCGATCGAACTCGGTCTCGGGCGGCATTTCAATCCTGCCAATTCGTCAAGTCGGTCAAGCTTTGATGCAGATCCTGCTGCTAGCCGAGGTTAGCTGTTTTGAAAGGTCAGGTCACTAGTCGCGGCGAGCCGTCGAGTTCGCTGATCTGCGACAAGATGCCCGCTACTGCGGCGTGAGCGCTGAGCGATGCGGCATGCTGCGCCGTGACCAAGCGGGAGCACCTGTCAGGCGGCCGACGGCTCGATCACTCGCCCGATTAAACCAACAGCAGAGAATGCTGCAATGCGAGCCTCGGCGTCCCGCCGGAGCCGGGCAATCTGTCGGAACGCGGCCGTATTCAGCAGCACGTGCCATAGCACCCGATGCTACCAAGTGCGGGCTTTCGAGGAGCCCGACGCATGACTGCACACATCGATCCGCCACGCAAGGCCGTCAACGCCGATCAGGATGAGGTCGAAACCGCCGATTGGCTCGCCTCGCTTGGATCGCTCCACCACAGCGCCGGTGCCGAGCGCGTGCGATACATCCTGGCTGCGCTCGATCGGCGTGCGAAGGAGCTCGGCGTTCTGCTGGACTCTCCGCCGTTGTCGCCCTATCGAAATTCGATTCCGCTTGAGCAGCAGAAGCCCTACCCCGGCGACATCGCGATCGAGACCCGCCTGACGGCAATCATTCGCTGGAACGCGCTCGCGATGGTGGTCCGTGCCAACAAGGCCTATGGGGAACTCGGCGGGCACGTCGCCAGCTACGCCTCGGCGGCAGAGATCTTCGAAGTCGGTTTCAATCATTTCTTTCGCGCGTCAAGCTCCGAGTCGGAGGGGGACTTGGTGTATTTCCAGCCGCATTCGTCTCCTGGAGTCTATGCACGAGCGTATCTCGAAGGCCGATTGTCGGACGAAAATTTGAAGCTGTATCGCCAGGAACTGAGTGGCCCCGGTCTGTCGTCCTATCCGCATCCCTGGCTGATGCCAGAGTTCTGGCAGGTGCCGTCGGCGTCGATGGGCCTCGGCCCGATCAGCGCGATCTACCAGGCGCGGTTCATGAAGTATCTGCAGCATCGCGGCCTGGTGCAGACGGCTGGTCGTCACGTCTGGGGTGTGTTCGGCGACGGCGAGATGGACGAGCCGGAATCGATCGCCGGGCTCGCCCTGGCGGCACGGGAAAATCTCGACAACCTCACCTTCGTCGTCAATTGCAACCTGCAGCGCCTGGATGGGCCGGTCCGCGGCAACGGGCAGGTGATTCAGGAACTCGAATCACTTTTCCAGGGCGCCGGCTGGAACGTCATCAAGGTGCTGTGGGGATCGGACTGGGACGATATCTTCGCGCGCGATATCAAGCATGCGCTGCTGCGCAAATTCGCCGACACCGTCGATGGCAAATATCAGACGCTCGGCGCCAAGGATGGGGCCTACAACCTCGCCAACTTCTTCAGCGAGGATCCCGAGGTCCGGGCGCTAGTTGCGCACATGTCGGACGCGGATATCGACGGCCTGAAGCGCGGTGGCCACGACTTCAAGAAGCTGTTCGCGGCCTTTGCCGCCGCGAAGGACATTAAGGGTCGGCCGACCGTCATTCTGGCGAAGACCAAGAAGGGCTACGGCATGGGCGGCGCCGGCGAGTCGCGCATGACGTCGCACCAGGCCAAGAAGCTCGACGTCGACGCGCTGTATGCGTTCCGCGACCGGTTCGCCCTGCCGCTCAGCAACAAACAAGTCGAGGATCTGGAATTCTTCAGGCCTGCGGAAGACAGCGTGGAAATTCAGTACCTACGCGCCCGTCGCGCGGCACTCGGTGGGTACATGCCGGCGCGGCGACGCGCTTCGGCGGCGCTGCCAGTGCCGCCGCTGCAAACCTACGCGGAGTTCGCGCTGCGCGGCGACGGCAAGGAGACGTCGACCACGATGGCGATCGTGCGGCTGTTCACCAATTTGCTCAAGGACAAAACGCTCGGCCCGCGCATCGTTCCGATCGTCGCCGACGAAGCCCGCACTTTCGGAATGGCGAACCTGTTCAGACAGGTCGGCATCTACTCGCCGGCGGGACAGCTCTACGAGCCGGAAGATGCCGGTTCGATGCTGTACTACAAGGAAGCGATCGACGGTCAATTGCTGGAGGAGGGGATCACCGAGGCGGGGGCGATTTCGTCATGGACCGCGGCGGCGACCTCCTACAGCATCCATAACTTCCCGTTGCTGCCGTTCTATATCTACTATTCGATGTTCGGCTTTCAGCGGGTCGGCGATCTGATCTGGGCGGCGGCGGACCAGCGCGCGCGTGGCTTTTTGATCGGGGCGACGGCCGGCCGGACGACGCTCGGCGGCGAAGGCTTGCAGCATCAGGACGGGTCCAGCCATCTGATGGCGGCGACCGTTCCGAACTGCCGGGCCTACGATCCGGCATTCTCCTACGAGGTGGCCGTCATCGTCGATCACGGCATGCGGTCGATGCTCGAGCAGGGCAACGACGAGTTCTATTACCTCACGGCGATGAACGAGAACTATGCGCAGCCCTCGATGCCCGACGATGCACGCGACGGCATCATCAAGGGTCTCTATCGGGTTCTGCCGAGCGCTGACGGGCCGGCGAAGATCAGGCTGGTCGGCTCGGGCGCCATTCTCCCGGAGGCGCTCGCCGCCGCAGCGATGCTGCAAAGCGAATGGAAAGTGGCCTGTGAAGTCTGGTCGGCAACGAGCTTTTCCGAGCTGGCGCGGGAGGCGCGCGATGTGGAGCGAACTAATCGGCTCTCGCCGCTGTCGACCCCGGTCGAGAGCCACGTCGTACAATGCCTCGGCGGCAAGGTGCCGATCGTCGCGGCATCGGATTATGTCCGGGCGTATCCGCAACTGATCGGTTCTTACATCGAGGCGCCCTATACGGTGCTGGGCACCGACGGCTTCGGGCGCAGCGATACACGCGCCGCGCTGAGATCGTTCTTCGAGGTCGATCGCAAGCAGATCGTCGTTGCGGCGCTGTCGGCACTGGCAAAATTGGGTCAAGTGGCGCGTGAGCAGGTCGCCGAAGCCATCGCCAGCTACGAATTGCCGACCGGCGTTGCATCGCCTTGGTCGCGCTGAGAGAGGGCGAAGCGCGCATGTCTCGTTCAATTGAAGTCGTTCTGCCAGATATTGGGGACTACAAGGATGTCCCGGTAGTCGAAATCAATGTGTCGGTCGGCGACGAGGTCACGATCGACATGCCGTTGCTGTCGATCGAGTCCGACAAGGCGACGATGGAGGTGCCATCCCCAGCCGCAGGCACGGTGGCCAAACTGATGATCGACGTCGGGGTGCGGGTTTCTCAAGGTTCGGTTCTGATGGTCCTCGAAGGTCGCGGCGAATCCACCGCGCCTCCGCCGGCGACTGCGTCGGCACCGCTGGTGGAGCAACGGATCTCGCAGCAGGAGGCGCTGTCACGGCCGGCGCCCGCGGCTCCAGTCGATGACTCGCGAGCACGTGCACAGCAGCCGCAGCCTAGCGGGGCGGCGCATGCATCGCCGTCGGTCCGCGCTTTGGCGCGTGAGCTCGGCGTGACGCTGGACTCTGTCGTGCCCACAGGCCCCAAGGGCCGGATTTTGCGCGAGGATGTGGCGGCCTTCGTCAACGGACTGGGGCGATCGAGACCGGCGATGGCGCCTGAGCCCGGCGCCCCGGTCGATTGGCCCAAGGTGGATTTCGAGAGGTACGGCTCGGTCGAGCGCCTGCCGCTGACACGGATCCAGAAGCTGACCGGTACGAACCTCTCGCGCAACTGGAGCGTCATTCCCCATGTAACGAATTTCGACAGAGCGGATGTGACCGACGCCGAAGCCTTTCGTCAGCTCGCCAATGCCGAGGCCGCGAAGGACACGGCGAAGCTCACCATGGTGTCGCTGCTGATCAAGGCCGCGGCCTTGGCGCTGCAGAAATACCCGCGCTTCAATTCGTCGCTCGATGGCGATGAGTTGATCCTCAAGCACTACGTCCACATCGGCGTCGCTGTCGACACGCCGAGAGGTCTGGTCGTGCCGGTGATCCGGGACTGCGATAAGAAGGTCCTTCGGCAGATTGCCGCGGAGATGCGCTCGCTCGCCGACAAGGCGCACGCGGGGCAGCTCGCGTCGGGCGACATGCAGGGCGGCTGTTTCTCGGTGTCGTCTCTCGGCGGCATCGGCGGTCAGGGATTTACGCCCATTATCAACGCGCCCGAGGTGGCGATCCTCGGCGCCGGGCGGGCCGCCACCGAGGCGGTCTGGAACGGCCGCGAGTTTGAACCGCGCCTCATCCTTCCGATGAGTCTGTCGTGGGATCACCGGGTCGTCGACGGCGTGGCTGGGGCCCGGTTCCTGGGCTTCGTCGCGTCGGTGCTCTCCGATCTGCGGCGCTTCGCATTGTGAGGACGCAGATGCGGACAGAGGAAATCCGGGTCCCCGACATCGGGGATTTCCGAGACGTCGAAGTCGTCGAGGTCCACGTCAGGGCGGGCGACGTCGTCGTGCGGGAACAGGCGTTGATCACAGTGGAATCCGACAAGGCCACGCTGGAGATTCCGTCGCCGATCGCAGGGCTGATCACGAGCATGTCGCTGCGTGTTGGAGACAAGGTGTCTCAAGGCTCCATGATTGGCACGGCGTCGGCGTCGGACGAAGCGGGCGCGCAAGGCCAGACGATCTCGGCGGATCAGGATGTTGGCCAGCGCGCAACAGATTATACGCGCTACGATCTTGTCGTGATCGGAGGCGGGCCGGGCGGCTATTCAGCAGCGTTTCGGGCCGCAGACCTTGGACTGAACACCGCGATCGTCGAACGATACGGCACCTTGGGCGGAGTTTGCCTGAACGTTGGATGTATCCCGTCGAAGGCGCTGCTTCATGTTGCGGCCGTCAAGGAGGAAGCCGAACGGATCGCGGACAAGGGCATTCGCTTCGCCGCGCCGCAGATCGATCTGCAGGAGCTGCGCGCCTTCAAGCACGGCACCGTCAAGAAGCTGACCGATGGGCTGAGCCAGATGGCGGCAGCGCGCCGCGTCACGGTGATCCGCGGCATCGCGAAATTCGCCTCCGCCATGCGGCTCGAGATTGTCGGTGAGGGGGCAGGCTCGCAGCAAATTGAATTTGGTCAATGCATCATCGCCACGGGCTCGCGCGCGGTGCAGCTGGCGGTGCTTCCCAAGGACGAGCGGGTGGTGACCTCGACCGGCGCGCTCGCGCTGCGAAGCATTCCGGGCCGCATGCTCGTGATCGGAGCGGGGATCATCGGGCTGGAGATGGCGACCGTCTACAGCTCGCTCGGCGCCAAGATCAATCTTGTCGAAAGGCTTCCCGATATCCTGGCGGGCGTGGATGCCGACGCGGTGAAGATCTGGCGTTCGCGCAACGCGCATCGCTTCGAGCATATCGACGTCGCAAGCAGCGTATCAACCGCCGAAATCACGCCGGACGGCGTGAGGGTCGGTACCACAGGCGTATCGGTACGGACACGATCGTACGATTTGGTGTTGCAATCGGCCGGCCGTGTTCCCAACAGTAGCGAGCTCGGCCTCGAACGGATCGACGTTGCCATCGATTCGAACGGCTTCATTCAGGTCGACGAGCAGATGAGAACGACGGCGCGCAACGTCTTCGCCATCGGCGACGTCGTCGGCGGTTCGATGCTGGCGCACAAGGCCGTTCACGAGGGGCACGTCGCCGCGGAAGTAGCTGCCGGGAAGCCGGCGGCCTTTACCGCGAAGATCGTCCCCAATGTCGCCTACACCGATCCTGAGATCGCCTGGGTCGGCAAGTCCGAGCGTGATGTCGCCGAATCCGGACGGAAGATCCGTTCGGCAAAATTCCCATGGGCCGCGTCCGGCCGGGCCATCGCGTCGGGCGCGTCCTATGGCATGACGAAGCTGCTGTTCGACGCCGAAACCGGTCGCATCGTCGGGGGCGTGATCGTCGGACCGCATGCCGGCGATATGATCGGGGAAATCTGTCTCGCTATCGAAATGGGGGCTGACGCGATCGATATCGGAAAGACCATTCACCCGCATCCGACCCTCGGCGAGACGATCGGCATGGCTGCCGAAGTCCATGAGGGCATTTGCACCGACCTGCCTCCAATCGCCAGAAAGCGGTAGATCAGTTGGCCCAATCGATGTCCGTTATCGAGGCCCTTGAACAACGTCGCGCCGGCGCCAAGCTCGGCGGCGGCGAGAAGCGCATCGACGCGCAGCATGCGCGCGGCCGCCTCACCGCGCGGGAGCGGATCGATCTACTGCTCGACAAGCATTCGTTCGAGGAGATGGACATGTTCGTCCAGCACCGCTCGACCGAATTCGGGATGGAGAAGACCAAGATTCCGGGAGACGGCGTGGTCACCGGCTGGGGCACCGTCAACGGCCGCAAAACCTTTGTCTTCGCCAAAGACTTCACGGTGTTCGGCGGTTCGCTGTCGGAGACCCACGCTCTGAAAATTACAAAATTGCAGGACATGGCGATGAAGGCGCGCGCGCCCATCATCGGCCTCTACGACGCGGGCGGCGCCCGCATCCAGGAAGGCGTGGCCGCGCTCGCCGGCTATTCCTACGTGTTCCGCCGCAACGTGCTCGCCTCGGGCGTGATCCCGCAGATATCGGCGATCATGGGCCCCTGTGCCGGCGGCGACGTCTATTCGCCAGCGATGACCGACTTCATCTTCATGGTGAAGAATACCAGTTACATGTTCGTCACCGGCCCCGACGTCGTGAAGACCGTGACCAACGAGGTGGTTACGGCGGAAGAACTCGGCGGCGCCTCGGTGCACGCCACGCGCTCCTCGATCGCGGACGGCGCGTTCGAGAACGACGTCGAGACGCTGTTGCAGATGCGGCGGCTGATCGACTTCCTGCCGTCCAACAACACAGACGGCGTGCCGGAATGGCCGAGCTTCGACGACATCGAGCGGGTCGACATGTCCCTGGACACGCTGATCCCCGACAATCCGAACAAGCCCTACGACATGAAGGAGCTGATCCTGAAAGTCGTGGACGAAGGCGATTTCTTCGAGATCGCGGAGAGCTTTGCCAAGAACATCGTCACGGGTTTCGGCCGCATCGCCGGCCGCACCGTCGGCTTCGTCGCCAACCAGCCGATGGTGCTGGCCGGCGTGCTCGACAGCGACGCATCGCGCAAGGCGGCGCGCTTCGTTCGTTTCTGCGACGCCTTCAACATCCCGATCGTGACCTTCGTCGACGTGCCGGGCTTCCTGCCGGGCACCGCGCAGGAATATGGCGGCCTGATCAAGCACGGCGCGAAACTCCTGTTCGCCTATTCGCAATGCACCGTGCCGCTCGTGACCATCATCACGCGCAAGGCCTATGGCGGCGCCTTCGACGTCATGGCCTCCAAGGAGATCGGCGCCGACATGAACTACGCCTGGCCGACCGCGCAGATCGCGGTGATGGGTGCCAAGGGTGCGGTCGAGATCATCTTCCGCAGCGACATCGGCGACCCCGACAAGATCGCGGCCCGCACCAAGGAATACGAAGATCGCTTCCTGTCACCCTTCATCGCCGCCGAGCGCGGCTATATCGACGACGTCATCATGCCGCATGCAACGAGGCGCCGCATCGCACGGGCGCTGGCCATGCTGGGTGACAAGAAGATGGAAATTCCGGCCAAGAAGCACGACAACATTCCGTTGTAGGAAGAGCTGTGTTCAAGAAGATTCTGATCGCCAATCGCGGCGAAATCGCCTGCCGGGTCATCAAGACCGCGCGCCGCATGGGAATTGAGACGGTTGCGGTCTATTCCGAAGCCGACCGCGACGCTCTCCATGTCGAGATGGCCGACGAGGCCGTGCTGATCGGCCCGCCCGCCGCGGCGGAGAGCTACCTGGTCATCGAGAAGATCGTCGAGGCCTGCCGCAAGACGGGCGCGCAGGCCGTGCATCCCGGCTACGGCTTCCTGTCCGAGCGCGAGGCGTTTCCGCGCGCGCTGGAGGCGGCCGGCATCGTCTTCATCGGCCCGAACCCGGGCGCGATCGCGGCGATGGGCGACAAGATCGAGTCGAAGAAGGCGGCAGCCAAGGCCAAGGTCTCGACCGTGCCGGGCTATCTCGGCGTCATCGAGGACGACAAGCACGCGGTCAAGATCGCCGACGAGATCGGCTATCCCGTGATGATCAAGGCATCCGCCGGCGGTGGCGGCAAGGGCATGCGCATCGCGCATTCGACCTCGGAGGTCGCCGAGGGTTTCAACCTCGCCAAGGCCGAGGCCAAGGCCTCGTTCGGCGACGACCGCGTCTTCATCGAGAAGTTCATCGTCGACCCCCGCCACATCGAGATCCAGCTGCTGGGCGACAAGCATGGCAACGTGATCTATCTCGGCGAGCGCGAATGCTCGATCCAGCGCCGCAACCAGAAGGTCATCGAGGAAGCGCCGTCGCCGCTGCTCGACGAAGCCACCCGCCGCAAGATGGGCGAGCAGGCGGTCGCACTCGCCAAGGCCGTGAATTACGACTCTGCCGGCACCGTCGAATTCGTCGCTGGGCAGGACAAGAGCTTCTACTTCCTGGAGATGAACACGCGCCTCCAGGTCGAACATCCCGTCACCGAGCTCGTCACCGGCGTCGACCTCGTCGAGCAGATGCTCCGCGTCGCCGCCGGCGAGAAGCTCGCGATCACGCAGAAGGACGTCACGCTGACGGGCTGGGCAGTGGAGTCGCGTCTCTATGCCGAAGACCCGTTCCGCAACTTCCTGCCCTCGATCGGGCGTCTGGTGAAATACCGCCCGCCGGCGGAAGCGAGCCAGGACGGCATCACCGTGCGCAACGACACCGGCGTGCAGGAGGGCGGCGAGATCTCGATCCATTATGATCCGATGATCGCCAAGCTCGTCACCCACGCGCCGTCGCGCGCGGCCGCGATCGAGGCGCAGGCCACCGCGCTGGACTCGTTCTATGTGGACGGTATCCGCCACAATATCCCGTTCCTGTCGGCGCTGATGCATCATCCGCGCTGGCGCGAAGGGCGGCTGTCGACCGGCTTCATTGCCGAGGAATTCCCCAAGGGCTTTGCGGTGCGCGTACCCGAAGGCGAGGTCGCCCGGCGCATCGCCGCGGTCGGCGCCGCCATCGATCACGTGCTGGGTGAGCGCAAGCGGCAGATCTCGGGGCAGATGGGCGGCCGCGTCGTACAGCGCGAGCGTCGCCGCGCGGTCTGGCTCGACCGTCAGGAGATCCAGCTCGAGGTCGCTCGCGAGGGCGACGCGATCGCGGTGCGCTTCGTCGACGCCGAGGGTAAGGCCGGCAATTCGCATCTGTTGGCCTCGCCGTGGAAACCGGGCGATCCGGTCTGGCAGGGCACCATCGACGGGCACCTCGTGGCGGTGCAGGTGCGCCCGATCGCGAATGGCATCCGCCTTGCGCATCAGGGCGTCGAGGTGCCGGTCTATGTCTGGACCGAAGCGGAAGCTGCCTCGGCGCGGCTGATGCCGGTGACCACGGCTGCCGACACCGGCAAGAAGCTGCTCTGTCCGATGCCCGGCCTCGTGGTCTCGATCGCGGTGACCGAAGGGCAGGAGGTCAAGGCCGGCGAGACGCTCGCGGTGGTCGAAGCCATGAAGATGCAGAACGTGCTGCGCGCCGAGCAGGACGGCACCGTGAAGAAGATTCACGCCAGCGCCGGTGCGACGCTCGCGGTCGACGCGCTGATTTTGGAGTTTTCCTGAATACCGCAAGAGGCGACCTGAGATGGGCAGCCTGACTGCAGGAATTCCGGTTACTTCCAGGCAGAAGTCATGTTGGGCAGCTCGGCGTCACTTGGGATTAGGTGGACTTGATGAAAACCGAACGGTTGGCATTGGCATCGGGCTTTGCGCCTGCTTCACGCCAGGACTGGCACAAGCTGGTTGATGGCGTGCTAAAGGGAGCGCCGTTCGAAAAGCTGATTGGTAGGACGTACGACGACTTGAGAATCGAGCCGATTTATCTCCGCGCGAAAGACATTGCACTAGTCGACGGGCGGGCACCCGCGGCGCCTTGGCAGATCATGCAGCGCATCGATCATCCAGACGCGGTGACGGCCAATAGGCAGGCCCTTCACGATCTGGAGAATGGGGCGACGGGCCTGGCGCTCGTCTTTGCCGGCGCCAACAGCAGCCGCGGGTTCGGTCTCGATCAAACGGCAGGTACCGTCGCCAAAGCTTTAAAGGACGTCCACCTTGATGCCGGCATCGGGATTGAACTCCAAATTGGTACAGACGGGCGTAAGACCGCGATCCATGTTGCGGAATATGTGAAGTCGGTCGGTCTCGATCCTGCCGTCTGCGACATTCGATTTGGGCTCGATCCGCTGGGCGCGTGCGCCCTAAGCGGACGCAGTCCATACACTTGGGAAGAAATCGCACGGAACGTTGCCAGCACGATCAAAGGGCTTGTAACGCTGGGGTTCAAGGGGCCGTTTGCCGCGAGCGACGGGCGTATCGTTCATGACGCCGGCGGCTCAGAAGTGCAGGAGCTTGCCTTTGTGCTCGCCTGCGGCGTGGCATATCTGCACGCTATGGAGGCAGCGCGCATTCCGCTGGATCAAGCGCGAAGTATGATCTATGCGCGACTCACTGCTGACGCCGACCAGTTTTTGACTATGGCTAAATTCCGCGCGTTGCGACTCCTCTGGGCGCGCATCGAATCGGTGTGCGATGTGGCGCCGAGGCCGCTGTTCATTGCGGCTGACACGTCCTGGCGCATGTTGACCCGGCGCGATCCCTACGTAAACATGTTGCGCGCTACCTTGGCTACATTCTCTGCGGGAATCGCCGGTGCCAATGCGATCACAGTCCTGCCGCACACGTTGGCGCTCGGCCTTCCAGACTCGTTTGCCCGGCGCGTGGCCCGCAACACGCAGCTTCTGCTGCTGGAGGAAAGCAATCTTGCCAAGGTTAGCGATCCTGCCGCAGGTGCTGGCGGCATTGAGGCGCTAACAACGGAGCTTTGCGAGGCGGCCTGGAGGAGTTTTCAAGAGACTGAAAATGCGGGCGGCATTTTTGCCGCTCTACAGCAAGGAACGCTTCAGGCGAAGATCACAGCTACACGCACAGCGCGCTGTGCAAATCTCGCGAAACGCAGCGACCCGCTGACCGGAGTGAGCGAGTTCGCAAACCTTGGTGAAGGCGCAGCGGCGGTACTAAGCGTAAGACCGATGGCTCTTCCGCTTAGCTTTGATCAGAAGTTCGTATTCGACCCACTGCCGCCGATCCGGCTTGCGGAACCGTTCGAATCGCTCCGCGATAAGTCCGATGCGATATTGAAGCTACTCGGCGCGCGGCCGCGAGTGTTTCTTGCTAATCTCGGCACACCGACCGACTTTACGGCCCGCGCGACATTCGCCAAGAGCTTCTTCGAAGCGGGAGGAATTGAGGCTATCGACGGCGCCGGCTTCGCCGACCCAGCCGAGCTTGCCCTCGCATTCACGGGCTCTGGTGCCGAACTTGCCTGCCTTTGCTCCAGCGATAAGATCTATGCGGAGTGCGCCGAAATCTCCGCCCACGCGCTTCAGCAAGTCGGAGCTAGGCACATCTATTTGGCGGGACTTCCCTCTCTATCCGAGCCCGCGTTTCGGCGGGCTGGCATCTGCAGCTTTATTCACGTCAGTTGCGACGCCTTGGCAACGCTAAATGCCGCTTACAACCGGATCCAAAACCCGAAGGTTTCCGGATAATCGACAATCGAACGCGAACACTCAGATGTCATCCATCAGCGTTATCCCGAATTTTGCAAGTATTGCTTTCGAAAGGTGCTCGGTCGCCGCTTCTTCCGTTTCCGTCGATCCGTGGGTGACTCCGGAGGGCATTCCGGTCAAGTCGGCATACGGAGAAGCAGATATCGCCGGGCTCGATTTCCTTGAGACCTGGCCAGGCATCGCGCCGTTCCTGCGCGGTCCCTACCCGACCATGTATGTCAACCAGCCCTGGACGGTCCGGCAATATGCCGGCTTCTCCACGGCGGAGGATTCCAACGCGTTCTACCGCCGTAACCTCGTGGCCGGACAGAAGGGCCTCTCGGTCGCCTTCGATCTCGCCACCCACCGCGGCTATGACTCCGATCATCCGCGCGTCGGCGGCGACGTCGGCATGGCCGGCGTCGCCATCGATTCCATCTACGACATGCGCACGCTGTTCGCAGGGATTCCGCTCGACCAGATGAGCGTGTCCATGACCATGAACGGCGCAGTGCTGCCGATCCTCGCGCTCTATGTCGCCGCCGCCGAGGAACAGGGCGTGCCGCCGGAGAAGCTGTCGGGCACCATTCAGAACGACATTCTGAAAGAGTTCATGGTGCGCAACACCTATATCTATCCGCCGGCGCCCTCGATGCGGATCATTTCGGACATCTTTGCCTACACCTCACAAAGGATGCCGAAATACAATTCGATCTCGATCTCCGGCTATCACATGCAGGAGGCCGGCGCGACGCAGGACCTCGAGCTCGCCTATACGCTCGCTGACGGCGTCGAATATCTGCGCGCCGGCCTCGCCGCCGGTCTCGACGTCGACCGCTTCGCGCCGCGGCTGTCGTTCTTCTGGGCGATCGGCATGAACTTCTTCATGGAGGTCGCCAAGCTGCGCGCCGCGCGCCTGCTCTGGGCCAAGCTGCTGAAGCCGTTCAATCCCAAAGATCCTCGCTCGCTATCGCTGCGCACGCATAGCCAGACCTCGGGCTGGTCGTTGACCGCACAGGATGTCTTCAACAACGTGATGCGCACCACCGTGGAGGCGATGGCGGCGACCCAAGGCCACACCCAGTCGCTGCACACCAACGCGCTCGACGAGGCTTTGGCGCTGCCGACCGATTTCTCCGCGCGTATCGCCCGCAACACCCAGCTGTTCCTGCAGCAGGAGAGCGGCACCACCCGCATCATCGATCCCTGGGGCGGCTCGTATTACGTCGAGCGGCTGACGCGCGACCTCGCGGCCAAGGCGTGGGGCCACATCCAGGAGGTTGAGGAACTCGGCGGCATGGCCAAGGCGATCGAGGCCGGCCTGCCGAAGCTGCGCATCGAGGAAGCCTCGGCCAAAACCCAGGCCCGCATCGATGCCGGCAAGCAGGCGGTGATTGGCGTCAACAAGTACAAGCCGACCGACGAGACGCCGATCGACATTCTCAAGGTCGACAACACCAATGTCCGCCGCCTGCAGATCGACAAGCTGACGCGACTGAAATCCGAGCGCAACCAGAAGGACGTCGAAGCCGCGCTCGCCGCGATCACGCGTTCGGCCGGGGAAGGCAACGGCAACCTGCTGGCGCTGGCGATCGACGCGGCGCGTGCGAAGGCAACCGTCGGCGAAATTTCGGACGCGATGGAGAAAGTGTTCGGGCGGCACCGCGCCGAGATCAAATCCATCACCGGCGTCTACAAGCGGGAGGCGTCCAGCATGGGCAACCAGGTCGAGAAGGTTCAGGCGCTGATCGACGCGTTCGAGGAAGCGGAAGGCCGCCGTCCGCGCATCCTGGTCGCCAAGATCGGCCAGGACGGCCACGACCGCGGCCAGAAGGTGATTGCGTCGGCGTTCGCCGATATCGGCTTCGACGTCGACATCGGGCCGCTGTTTGCGACAGCCGACGAGGCCGCGCGGCAGGCGGTCGAGAACGACGTCCACATCCTCGGCGTCTCCTCGCTCGCGGCCGCGCACCTCACCGCGGTGCCGGAGCTGAAGGCCGCGCTGAAGAAGCAAGGCCGCGAGGACATCATGATCATCATCGGCGGCGTGGTGCCGCCGCAGGACTATGATGAGCTCTACGCCGCCGGTGCCGAAGCCATCTTCCCGCCCGGTACCGTGATCGCAGACGCCGCGGATCAGCTGATCCAGAAGCTCAATGCTCGGCTCGGGCACAGTGAGGCGGCATATAGTAAGCGCCACGGCAGATAGTAACGGCGTATCGGTCCAGATTGAAAGCTCAAAGCCGGGGCGTCGAACGTACGATTTGATCCTGCAGTCCGCAGGCAAAGTGCCTAACAGCGCAAATCTGGGCTTGGAGAAGATTGGTGTAAGATGCGACGCAAAGGTTTTGTTGCAGTCAATAGGCAAATGCGGACGAATTTGCCTCATATTTTCGCGATCGGCGATGTCGCGGGTAACCCGATGCTCGCCCATAAGGCGGTTCACGAGGGGCATGTCGCGGCAGAAGCGGCTGCCGGGCTCAAGAGCTTCTTTGACGCGAGGATCGTCCCGAACGTCGCCTACACTGATCCTGAGGTGGCCTGGGTTGGCATCATGGAACATGAAGCGGCCTCCTCAGGCAGGCACGTTAGATCCGCGAAGTTTCCGTGGGCTGCCTCGGGCAGAGCGATCGCCTCGGGCGCGTCTTATGGCATGAACAAGCTGATCATCGACCAAGAGACGCCCCGCATCATCGGCGGTGTGAACGTTGGCCCGCACGCTGGCGACATGATTGGAGAAATCTGCCTGGCGATCGAGATGGGCGCCGATGCAATTGATCTCAGCAAGACCATCCATCCGCATCCGACGTTCGGAGAGACAATAGGCCTGGCTGGCGAAGTGTATGAAGGTGTTTGCACGGATGTGTTGCCGGGTCCGAAGAGATCGACCAAGCGCGCGAGCCACTAGAAATCCAAAAACCTGAGCCGGCATCAGGTGCCTCGCTGCCGTTCGTTCATAGGGGACCCGAATATGGCGGGGAGTTCTCGCAGGGAAGTAAAGGTACCTTTGAGCGTTCAAGAGGAGGAATTTGCCGCGGCATGTCGAGACTTCGTTCTGGAGACGAAACCTGATCTCGCGGCATCCATCGTCATTGTAGACAACCAGCTCAGGATTGTGAACGATCCGCATGTTCGGCTCGCGTTTGTAGAACTTGGTCTTGCCAGATTGGTACGAGTTCTACATCTCGCAATCGAGGGCAAGGCGATTGCGCTCAAAAGAGTGCCAAGACTCCTGTTCGACCTGGCGAGCTATAGAAGGAAGATACTCCGCGCGCTAGGTAGGGACGATTGAGGACAGCCCCTCGGGTCACTAGCACGATTCATTCAGCGCGCAGAGTCATGGAATAGATACTCATCGACGCAACGGGGACCGGCAGTCATCCCTTGGCAGGAGATTCGGATCTCTGAACTGCAAAGGCGGGTACGGCGGTGCGGGCATTGCGAGATCGGAGCCGGGCGATGAAATGAACCGGACGCGTGGAGCCTGGTGATCGGGACCTTCCAAGTCTCGCGCGCGCTCTTTGTCGTGCTGTCGAAATCGTACGACCCGTCAAATGCCGGAAACGGTGCGGAGAGATGCCGACTTCAGCACAAAATGCGGTCTGACATGTACGATAGTATTGCTGCCGGAGGTCGTTCGTTGGGTTTCTACGATCGAATTCCGCATTCGGCGTCTGCGAAAGATTTGCGATCTTTCGTTTTCCTCCCTCTACTCGGCCCGGCGCGATCGCCGGGCCCTTTTTCTCGGCTGCTGACGATATCTAGTGCCGCTCGAAGCCGGTTGATCAGCGTCGTATGATCTTCTTCAAGATTTCGGTGAGCGCTCGATATTCATCTTGGGTCAGCGGAGCGAATGTCTCGCCGGAAATCTCGCCAATAGTTTCAATCGCTGCGTCCGCTATCCGTCTTCCCTTCTCAGTCAAATCTATCTCGCGTCGCCGCGGATCCAGAGGGTCTTTGGAGCTCTTGATGAGGCCGCGAGATTTCAGGCGATTGATAACGCCGGTGATGGTCGCCGAATCATAATGAATTAGCCGTCCTAAGTGGTTTTGCGAGCAAGGGCCTACCTCCTTCAATTTCGCTAGCGTCGAGAATTGGGGCCCCGTTAATTCTTCAATCATCTTAGCGGCAAAGATGGACGTGTGAGTACGGAGCGCGACTCGCAACAAAAAGCCCGGTGCGTCATCCAGCCGGTACGAATCTATAGCTTCTTTCACTTTCCCGGCCGCGCGCGGCTTTGTCTTGGGTTGCACCACTTTTTGCTTCCTTGCCGTAGGTTGCCTCAGTTCAAGAAATACAGGCCTCAAGCTCCGAAGGTCTCCGGTGCCGGCCGATTGTCTACATTTCCCGACCTAGGAAATCCATCTTTGTTCGACTTCATTCTGTTTAATGCGATTTGCTTCGTTGAGAGCCCCGGAAGTGGCTCGCTTCGATGCGTCCGTCGTTCGCATATCGAAATCCGCTCCGCCTAAGAGGCAAACCCATTCTCGCACGCGCTGGGCTAGACCGATTCGCTCCGGCTTGCCTCCGATCACGGGAAGAGAACATCTAATACTTGCAAGCAAGTGCAGCACTTGCATACAAGTGATAAATGTTGTAGTGTCCTAAGATTGCTCCCCGGACCTTGGCTTCACGCCTTACGGACCGGCGCACCAAAGTACCATCGGATTTGCGTATGTCGGCGATTGACAACATGAGTTCCGTTCGGCCCGACCTGATCGAAAAGGTTACGGGCCGCGCCGAGTACGTTACCGACCTGACGGTTCCGGGGATGCTGCATGGGTTTGTGGTTCGCTCGCCAGCCATTCATGCCCGCATCGCTTCTATCGATTCGAGCGTTGCACGGGCCATGGACGGCGTTGTGGACGTGCTGATCGGCGAAGACGTCGCCTCGTTCGGTAACTGGGGCGTTGTGCTTAAAGACCGGCCGATCATTGCGACCGACCGCGTGAGATATGTGGGCGAACCCGTCGCCGTGGTGATCGCGGAGACAATCGAGATCGCAGAAAACGCCGCAGAACTAGTCGATGTGGGATACGATGACCTTCCGCGCGCAACGACCATCCAGGAAGCCCTGGCGGAAGAAGCGCCGCTCATCCACGAGCGCCATGAAAATCTGGAAGACTTTTATTTCAAGGGCGGCGCCCGGCCGACCCAGAACACCAACATTTTCCACACTTACCGGAACAACGTCGGAGACGTTGACGCGGCGGAGGCGACCGCAGCGTATATCCACGAAGATCGCTTCACTTTCCCGGCCATTTCTCACTTCGCAATGGAGCCGCATGCGGTCATTGCGGATTTCCAGCGGGACTCTCTGACGGTTTGGGCAGGTGCACAAACGCCGACCGCTGTTCAGAAAGTGCTATCGCGCCTCTTCGGGCTGCAACTGGCCAAGGTCCGGGTGATCGTTCCGTTTGTCGGCGGAGGGTTTGGCGGCAAGGCCTCGGTGAAGATTGAGCCTTTGGTCGCCGCTGCTTCGTGGAAGGTGCAACGCCCGGTCCGGATTGCCCAATCCATAGCTGAATCGATGCTCACGTGCAGAAGGTTGGGCGCCGACATCACGATTCGAACGGCTGTGGACGCCAACGGACGGATCCTCGCCAAGAGCGCCAAACTGCTGCTCGATGGCGGGGCATATTCCGACACAGGCTCGGCCGTCGCCACTAAAGCGGCAAATCGCATCATGGGCCCCTACGCGGTGCCCAATCTGCGTCTTGAGGCCTGCGCGGTCTACACGAACACCGTTCCAGGTGCGGCGTTCCGCTCGATCGGGGGGCCGCAAGCTGTTTGGGCCAAAGAATCGCACATGGATAATGTCGCGGCGGCAATCGGCATGGATCCGTCCGAGTTTCGGTTGCGGAATTTGGCGTCCCGCGGTGAGCGCATCCGCCCCGATTTGCGGGCGTTCGATATGGATATGAGTGAGCTGATGGGCCGAGTGACCCAGTCGTTCGCATCGGAGGTGAAGGCCTCCAACCGGCAAGCGCGCGGATTGGCAGTCGCCGCGACCGATCCGGCCAATACGCCGATTAGTAACGCGATCGTACGTCTCAAGATCGACGGGTCGATCCTCGTTTCGGTCTCCAGCATTGAAGTCGGCCAGGGCGCGCACGCGACCATGGCGCGCATCGCATCGCAGACCTTGAAGCAGCCAGCCTCCGCGGTAACCGTCTTGCGCACCGATACGGCCGTCGCCCCTTACGACTGGGGCACAGGCGCAAGCCGATCGACCGTGGTCGTCGGCCTTTCCGTCGAGAATGCCGCACTCGACGCAGCCGATCAGATACTCGAAATGGTTGCTGATGTTTGGGAGCTTCCCCGGGAGAACCTCTCGCTTGTTGAGGGCGGTGTCACGACCGGATCCGAGGTTCTCACTTTCCACCAGATTTTTCACCGCACGCTGGGTGTCGATTCGGGAGAGGTCATCGGCCGCGGCGCGATTACGCCACGCTCGAAGAAGGGCGCCCTGGTTGAGTCCCCTCTGTTCTGGGAGACTTCCGCGGGCCTCGCTGAGATCGTTGTCGATGAAGACACCGGCGAGATCCATGTGCCTCGATATGCCAGCGCCGCTGATGTCGGCCGCGTGATCAATCGCGTCGCCGCGGAAGGGCAGGACGAGGGGGCTGCGATCATGGGCCTCGGACACGCACTTTATGAAGTCCTGGAGTTCGAGGATGGCCAGCCGATCAATGCGACGCCGATCGATTATTCGATACCGCGCATCTCCGACGTTCCCCTCGTGTTCGACACCATCCTTGTCGAAAATGGCGACGGTCCTGGCCCAGGCGGCGCCAAGGGTATGGGCGAGGGAGCAATCCTTCCGGTCGCGCCAGCGATCGCCAATGCGCTGTTCGCTGCTTACGGCATTCGGATCACCGACCTACCAATGACCCCTGAAAAGGTATGGCGCGCCCTGCAGAAGAGGAACTGAATTCATGGAATTCAATATGTCGATGATGGTGCCAGCGACGCCGGCCGAGCTTTGGAGCACGCTGCTCGACGTGCCTCGCATATCGGGCTGCATCCCCGGCTGCGAAAAAGTCGAGGAAATCGAGCGGCTTGCAACTTACAAGGCGACCGTCAAACAGAAGATCGGCCCTTTCAAGGTTGAGGTCCCGGCCGACATCATCGTTGAATCGCTAACGGAGCCGTCTCACGTCCGCACGCGCGCCACTGGCCGCGACAAGTTCACCGGGACGAGGCTGGCGGTCGTTCTCGACGTAACCGTAACGCCGGAGGGGTCGGGGTCCACATTCGCTGTGGACGCGAAGGTCGACGTGCAAGGTCGCCTCGCAACTATGGGGTTCGGCGTCATCAAGCGTCGCGTCGATCAGAACTTCGAGGAGTTCGAGAGGCGGCTCAAAGAAATGTTGGGCGCGGCTTGATCATGCTCCCATTGCCCTTCGAATTCGAGAGGCCTTCGACGATTGCCGACGCCGTGCGTTCGGTCGAGGATTCCGGTGACGGCATGTTCTACTCCGGCGGAACCGAACTGCTGCTGGCGATGAAGATGCGCGTCATCCATACGGACCGGCTTATCGACATCAAGGGTATCCCCGGACTTGATCGCATTGCTCTGAACGATGCGAATGATATCGAAATCGGTGCGCGCTGTACGCACAAGAAGATCAGCAGTGATCCTGTTGTTCGCGAGCATGTGCCAGCGCTGTCGTCGCTCTGTGCCGATGTGGCGAACATTAGGGTTCGCAGCGTCGGCACGATCGGTGGCAATCTCTGTTTTGGAGAACCGCACGCCGATCCTCCGACCTTGCTCGCGGCTCTTAATGCGCGTCTCGTGCTCATTGGCCGCGACGGTACGCGCGTCGTTCACGCTGACGATTTCATCCGAAGTGAGCTGGAAACGATACGAGAGCCGGACGAGTTGCTGACACTCGTTGTCTTTCCGTGCCCGAACGGCCCGGTGACCTATCGGCGGTTCAAGCATGGAGAGAGGCCCTCCGTGAACGTCGCGATGGCCTGGTCCATGGACGCTGGCAAAGGAACGATCAAAGATGCCCGCGTGCGGGTCGGAGCGCTCGGCTCGCGACCTCAACCTTTGAAGGTGGTCGAGGACGCTCTTCGGGGCCTCCGTGTTCGCGAAGTCCGTCCGGCCATCGAGGCTGTGCTCACGACCGCGCTAGATGGGCTTGAAGTCAATGAGGATCGGCATGGCGGCGCCGACTATAAGCGCCACCTTGCAGGTGTCTTGCTGCTGCGAAACGCCGAAGAGGCGATCGCCGCAGGCGGGGGCACGTGAAATGACACGCGTGTTGCCGATTTCATTCTCGTTGAACGGTTTAGTGATAGCGGTCGACGTTCCAGTCCATACGCTATTGCTCGACCTTATCCGGGATCGTCTTGGCTTAAAGGGAACCAAGCGCTCCTGTGACATGGAGGTGTGCGGCGCGTGCACCGTACTGCTCGACGGTGAGCCGATTTCGAGTTGCACCACACTCGCCGTCGATGTCGATCAGCGCGAGGTCACGACAATTGAGGGCGTGACGCCGCCCAATGGCCTGTCACGGATTCAGAAGGCGTTTGTGCTTCACGGGGGCCTTCAGTGCGGCTTCTGCACGCCAGGCTTCATCATGGCGGTCACAGCGTTGTTGAAGGCAACGCCGCATCCGACTGACGAAGAGATACGTCATTACCTGCACGGCAACCTCTGCCGTTGCACTGGATACACCAAGATCTTCGAGGCCGTAAGGAGCCTTGCCGCCGAGCAAGTCTCCGAAGATGTCGCCTAACCCGTTGCAAGACAGCGAAATTATCGTTGGAGATGTCATGAGCATTGAAAAGGTCAATAAATCAAGCGTCCTCATTGCCGGCGCCGGCATTGGCGGCTTGGCGATGGCGCTATCGCTGCTTCGTCGCGGCATCGATTGTGACGTATTTGAACAAGCGTCCGAGTTGCGCGAAGTAGGAGCGGGTCTTTGGATCTCTATGAACGGCGTGCGAGTTCTTCGGGATCTCGGCCTCACCGAACAGGTCGAGCAGAACTGCATCGCGGCCGAACGACGCTCGATCCGGCTCTGGAATACCGGTGATAGGTGGCCCCTCTACAACCGGAGCTCCGACGCGGCGCGCAACCAGCCCTATTTGCTGCTGCGTGCTCACCTGCTGAAGATCCTCGTTGACGGCGTGCGGCAGTTGAAGCCGGGCGCCATTCATCTGAACGCCCACGTTGTAGGGTTCAGTCAAAACGACGAAGCGGTTCGGGCTAAGCTCACTGACGGCTCCGAAGTCGAAGGGCGCGCCCTGATCGGCGCTGACGGTGCTCATTCAAAGGTCCGTCTTGGCCTGATCGGCAACATCGAGAGCCAGTACACGAAAGCCATTGCCTGGCGTGGTCTCGTGCCGGTCGACCGCCTTGCGCCGCATCAGCGCGAACCCGAGGTGGCAACCTGGATCGGGCCCACCGCCCACGTCACGGCCTATCCGGTGCGCTGGCAGAACACGGTCATGATGACCTTTTCGGGTCAGGTAGACCATAACGACTGGCTGCTCGAATCCTGGTCGGAGAAGGGCTCGGTCGAGGAATGCCTGAAGGACTTCGAGGGCTGGCATCCCGACATCATCGAGCTGGTCAAAAATGTGGATACCTTGAACAAGTGGGGCCTGTTCGTGCGGCCGTCACTGGCTACGTGGTCGAAGGGACGCATCACCCTGCTCGGCGATGCTTGCCATTCAATGCTGCCGTACCTCGGGCAGGGTGTGAACATGGCCCTGGAGGATGCATCCGTCCTCGCCCGCTGTTTCGAGGAGAATCCCGATGACATCGCGGCGGCATTCAAGTCGTATCAGGGCCTGCGGCTCGATCGCACCACCAAGGTCGTGAAGTCCGCGGCTGGCATGCTGCCGATCTTCCATAACCAGGCGCTGTGCAGGCCGGAGACGGCGGGTGACTACATCAAGACCCAGTGGACGCCGAAAGCGACGGCTGCGCGATACGATTGGATCTACCAGTACGATGCGACCACCGTACCGCTTCACTGACATGCTCACGATTTTGACCGCTGGAGCGCAACAGTGATTGGGATCAAGCAACCCTGGGACGATGTGATACCGCTGGACGAGCGCGAGACCTATGCCCTCGCCGGGCTGGGTGACGCGGCGGGATTCGGCAAACGACCGGCATTGCTGGTCATCGACGTGCAGTATCGTTCGGTTGGCAACCGACCGATGCCGATCCGCCAAGCGATCAAGCAATACCCTACCAGCTGCGGCGAGGCCGGCTGGCATGCCATCGCATACATCGCCGAATTGGTGCGGCTGTTTCGCGAGAAGAAGTGGCCGGCTATTTTTCCACATGTCGCGCGGAAGGTGGGCCAGGACCAGGGCGCGTTCTCCGCGAAGATCCCGGGTATCATGCGGATTCCGCCAGAGGGCTATGACTTTGTCCGCGAGGTGGCTCCGGAGCCCGGCGAGTTGCTCCTGCCGAAAACGCAGGCAAGCGCGTTCTTCGGCACTCCGCTTGCGACGTATCTGATCGGTGCCGGCGTCGACTCGCTGGTGGTGACCGGCTGCACGACCAGCGGCTGCGTGCGGGCCTCGGTCGTGGATGCGTGCGCGTTGAACTTCAAATCAATTGTGCCAAGCGACGCGGTCTACGACCGCTCGCCCACGTCGCATGCCGTTAACCTGTTCGATATTGCGAGCAAATACGCGGATGTCATGCCGACGGAGGCCGCCATTGAGCGGCTTCGCGCGCTGTCGGATGACCACATCGAGGATCAGCAGACGTGAGCAGTGCCGCGACATCCGGATTGCTTTACGGCGCCAATGTGCGAGCCAACGGCATTCGGCAGCATTACCTGCGGTTCGGCGGAGCTGGGCCGGCGATCATCATTGTCCCCGGCATCTCGACGACTGCGGCGCAATGGGCCTTCATCGCAGAGCGTCTGTGCTCCGGACACGACGTTTTTGTGCTCGATGTCCGCGGTCGCGGCCTTTCCGAAAGCGGCCCGCATCTCGACTACTCGCTCGACGCATGCGCATCCGACCTCATCGGGTTCGCTGAAGCGCTTGGAATGGGCTCTTATACGCTGATGGGTCACTCGATGGGTGGCCGCATCGGGATCCGCGCCGCGCGTTGGCGGCCGTCGTCCATGGACCAATTGATACTGGTCGACCCGCCAGTTTCCGGTCCTGGACGTCGCGCCTATCCGATTCCGGTCGAACCGCTTCTCAAATTGCTGCAAAGCGCGAAGCGCGGAGAAGCCGACGCGGCGCTACGGAGCCCCTCTGCTCCACGGTGGCCCGAGCAGCACATCCGCACCCGGGCCGAGTGGATGCACACCTGCGACGAGCGAGCGCTCATCGAGAGCCACAAGGGGTTTCATCACGATGATATTCACCGCGACCTCGCCCATCTCAGCGTTCCGACCGCATTGATCGTTGCGGGACGCGGAGGGGTCATTCGGCCCGAAGATGAAGAAGAATTTCGCAGATTGCTGCCGTCGATCGCGACCAGGACGCTGGAAAGCGCGGGTCACCAAATGCAAGTCGACGATACCGAGGGTTTCCTTTCAATCGTTGAAGAGCTTCTAGCGCGACCGCACGATCGGTTCGACGGTCGCGTGTCTACGTTCGGCAAACAGGAGGTCAGTTAAGATGTCCCGACAAATCGTTGATGTTGAAATGCTCGAGCTCTTCAAGGCCGAACTTACGCTCTGCAAGGTGAAGAAGGACGAAGTCGTTGCGGTCCTGAGTGGCGGCGAGGATCAGCAGGAATATGCTCACGCTTTCATGCTGGCCGCGCGGAGCCTGGGCGCAACAACCTTTCATCTGAATGTGCCGAAGTACGGCCAGGGCAAGGTCGCGGGCTTGCAGGGCCGGCATGCGCTCACGGGCAACCAGCCCGCGATCGATACGCTCAAGCGCGTGGACATGGTGATCGATCTCCTCGGGTTGCTATTCTCTCGTGAGCAAGCCGAAATTCAGGAAGCTGGCACGCGCATCTTGCGCGTGATGGAGCCATTCCACATCCTTAAGAAGATGTTCCCGACTGAAGATCTGCGTCGGCGAACCGAGCTCTCTCGAACCCTTCTCCAGTCAGCCAGAAAAATGCGGATCACGTCGCCGGGCGGAACGGACGTAACTTATGGCCTGAAGCAATACCCGGTCATTTCCGAATACGGATACACGGATGAGCCCGGGCGCTGGGATCACTTCCCGTCAGGCTTTGCCTTCACTCAGGCGACCGACGGCGAGGTTAACGGCACGGTGGTGCTGATGCCAGGTGACATCCTCTGCGCTTTCAAGCGCTATATCCAGTCGCCGGTCACGTTGACCGTAAAGGACGGTTACATCGTCGATCTCAAGGGCGAGGGGACCGACGCGCTCCTCATAAAAAACTATATCGACAGTTTCGGCGATCCGCGCGGTTGGGCGATCTCTCATATCGGCTGGGGATCGAACGAGCGTGCCACCTGGCACCACATCGCGGCCTCCCAGGAACTCTCGTCGGAGCACATCATGAATGCGCTTTCGTTCTACGGGAACGTCCTGTTCTCGACGGGTCCGAACACGGAGCTCGGCGGCACGAATGACACGCCGTGTCATTTGGACATCCCGCTTCGCGGCTGCAGCCTGTGGCTCGACGATATCCACATCCTCGACAAAGGCGACTTTGCTTATCCGGAATTGAGAGCGCTGGGCCGCTAGGCCTAGCTCATCAAAATCTGTGCCCGGAGCCGCATTTGCGACTCCCAATGACGCGGAAAGCGCTCGGTAACGACCATCACTTGTCCAGTTTCTTTTCGGGAAGCGCACCACATGTCTACAACTATCAGAACTTCGGAAGATTACACAGCGAGGCAACGGTATTCGATTATGATCTCAGCGATGCTGGGCTACATTCTCGACTTCTACGACGTTCTGATCTTTCCGTTCCTTTTGCCCGCGATCCAACGGTCGATGTCGCTATCGCTCGCCGAGATCGGTTCACTGCAGGCTCTCACATTGTTCGGATCGGCCATTGGCGGCGCTTTATTCGGCGTCATCGGTGACCGACTTGGCCGAAAGACCTCGCTTCAGCTCACGATCGCATTGTTTTCCGTTGCTGCGATTGTTTCCGCATTCGCATGGAATTACTGGTCGCTTGCCGGGCTGCGGTTGATCACCGGCATCGGTCTTGGCGGCGAGTATGGCGTGGGCATGGTGCTCTTCAACGAGGCCTGGAAAAAAGGCAGCCGAGGTTTGGGGGCGGCCGCGCTTCAAGGCTGTGCCGTGATCGCGTCATCCACGGCTTCAATCGTTGGCATCTGGCTGATTGCGACGTTCAGCGACGAATGGAGCTGGCGCATCGGCCTGCTGAGTGGCGGCGTGCCCATTCTGCTGATTGTCTTCATTCGTTTCTTCATGCCTGAATCCAAGATTTGGCTGGAGTATGAGGCCCAACGCAAGGTCGGTCAGGTCACCGGAGAAGCTCGCACACTTCCCCTTGCGGACCTTTTCCGCAATGGGCTAGCACGGCAGACCGTCATCGCGTTCGTATGGCTGATGAGCTACATGCTCTGCTACTACAGCGTCGTCTCCTTTATCCCGACCCTGCTGCTGCGGGATATGCATACGCCGGGTGATGTTGTTCGCACGACGGCCGTTCTGCTCTCCGTGGTCAGCGGCGTTTGCTACCTCGCGAACGGCTTTTTCAACGACAGAGCTGGCCGCCGCTTCGGAGCTCTCGTGCCCGCCCTGTTTTGGGTTGGGTCTCTGGTTGGTATGGCCCTCTGGGGCAGCCAGCTCTACGCCGGATCGAAGGCTGAATGGCCGATGTTCTGGCTCTACATCTGTTTCGGCATTGGCAACGTGGCCCTGGGTGTGACCGGCGTCTGGATCTCCGAGCTCTATCCGGTCAACCTGCGTGCGACGGCGGTGTCGACGTTCTATATGGGAGGTCGCGGGCTTGGCAGCATAGCCCCTGTGATCGTGCCACTTGCGGCCGCCCATTTTGGCGGAAGCCTGCTCAACGGCATGGTCGCGGTGGCCCTGCCTGCTGCGACTGTCTTCATTATCGCCTCTCTTCTGCTTCCAGAGACCCTCGGTCGTGATTTGTCCGCGAAAGGCTTTAAGGTCGAGACGGAAACGGAAGCCGAGATGAAGGCTGCTTCGGTGAAGGGTGTTTGACCGTGGAAGGACGTTTGACCAGCGAGATGACCGTTGTCGATCTGGCATGCGTAAAGAAAAGGAGCGGGCACTCCGTCAACCGGGGCCTTGTCAAGGATGTCTGATCCAGCCTTGCCATGTCGCAGTTGAACGCCCGGAAGCCGGATCTGACCGTTATTCACCCTGGCGAGTGCATGCAAAGCGGAGATTACAAAATCGCATCTCCAAAGACGTCTGCCGCCTTAGCGTGGGGATAAGTCAACTCGGTAGAAAGGACGCTTCACGGACAAGTCTGTTGCTTTGCGGACTTTCTCGGCTGTCCTTTCAACATTTCTCGATTGGAGAAATCGGGATCTGCTTATGCGACGCTGTTCGCAGCGTCCAGCGGCCAGCACCACCTCGTACTTGATGAAAGTTGCCGCGATCTCGTGCGTCGCCCCGCCGTTCGGAGGGCGTATTGCACCAAGGCGCAGCCCGTGACGTAGTCTTCGTGGTCGAAGAGATGAAAGAGGTGGCACGTGCAGATGATGCGCGTGAGGAAGCTCGATAACCGTAATCAGCATCTTGAGGGTTGATGTATTCGCGATATCTGCGGCCAAATTGCCATCGGGCAACGGCGAGCGCTTCTGGATAATCTTTCCTTCGTCGACGATTGCCAGCCGCGCGACGTCGCGAAAACTGAAGTTATTGGTTTTGGGCTGTCTGCGCTTGTAGATCGGTCTGATCTCGGACACCCAAAGCCACGCGAGGTCATCATCCCTGTTCTCACGGGGGGATTCCTCCCGTGCAGCCCGGTTCTTTTGCTGCGTCATCTTGACAAAACGAAACGTACTGTATCTAAATGGCGGGAAAGAGGTCAGAAGGTCAGATATTGATGAGCGATTTGAGAGACGAGCAAACCACGCCCCTCGCCGCAATCAAATACAAGCCGGTCCGACGGATCGTCACCGGCGAAGATAGCGAGGGGCGCTCCTTGATCGTGTCCGACGGGCCCACGCCCAATGTCACAATCACGAAGTTTGCATCAGCGGCACAGGTTCCATGGGCCACAGGCGCTGCGGCCGCGCCGGGAGATGATCCTGCGCCTGCCGGCCACATCTTCGGATTCCACTCCGAAGGTGGGTCGCTGCTGAGGATCGCCGACTTTCCGCCCGATCAAGAGATCGACACTACAAAGCTCGCCGAATTCCTCGCCGAAAACCACGTTGTCGGAGATCGGCCTGGTCGACACTTCTGGTTTCACAAAACGCTCTCTCTGGACTATGCGATCGTGCTTGAGGGCGAGATCTACGCCATGATGGACAAAGGCGAGACGCTGATGCGCGCCGGTGATGTCCTGATCCAACGCGCAACCAGCCACAGCTGGTCGAACCGCTCGAGCAAGCCATGCCGCATGGCCTTTGTGCTTCTTGCGCTTCCGGATGACGACAGCAGATGAGGGCGCGGCTCGTCGTGCCGGCACGCGCAAGCTCGGACGAGCCGATGCCGTCTGCCCCCGGGGCTGACGAGGCAGTGATCTGGGAGGATTTTTGAATGCGGCGTCACTTCAGGCAAGATACCGTCAAGCTGTCGAATGGACTTGCGGTGCACTACCACGAATGGGCGGGGCAGGGACCAAACCTGATATTTTTGCATCCCTCCCTTGGCTATGGTCGGATGTTTGAGTTCATGGCCGATGCTATGGGGGATCGGTTTCACGTCCACGCTCCCGACCAGCGAGGGCATGGCCGCACGGACAAGGCCGCCGGCGACTATTCGGCGCAAGAATACACGGAAGATCTTGCAATCTTCATGCAGGAACTGGGGATTGATCGTGCGATCCTTGTCGGGCACTCCCTCGGCGGGCGCGTTGCCCAAGTGTTCGCGGCCCGGTATCCGCAGCGCGTGTCAGCCCTTGCGCTGATCGCCGGTCCTCATCTCAGCAACTTCTATGGTACACGCGAGAGTGCGCAGAGTGTCCTCGAAGGTGCCTGCAGCACGATAAGTCATCCTGATGAATTCAAGTCGAAGGAAGAGGCCTATGCTTTCATGAGGCCGAGAAAGCCTTTCACTCACGATCCAGATGCTGCGCTCCATCATCGCATTGAACACAACTATGTGCATATCGGGGACGGTCGATTGATCCCGCGGTATGACAAGATACGCGTGGCGCAGGGGCTTGCGCACCTCAGCAATAATCTGCGTCCTTACGCAGCACGGGTCGAATGTCCCGTCTTGATCATGCGGGCGAGTCTCGGTGCTGCGCTCTCACGCGAGCAAGCTGATGAAATCGCGCGCTTTTGGCGAAACGCCCAAGTGGTGGACGTCGAGGGACACTACGCTCTTCAATTTGAAAACCCTGCCGGTGCAACAAAGGCTATCACGAAATTTTTGTCGGACACCGGTGTGATCTAGAGTGTTGGGCTGGCTTGCCGGACGACGTGATGGGCCTGACTAAGCGTGACTGATGTCGAGGACGACAGGGACCGAACCGCCAAGCTCCTTTTCGAATGTCGCTGCTTTGTTAAAGACGTGCTGCATCCAGTACTACCCTGGCGAAGGCGGCCTTGCGGCAGCGATTTCGGGATGGGTATGTTGGGATGGACGCTACTGATATGGTTCTTGCGGGGAGTGGCCCCTCGGCGGATGTGCCAAAGAAATGGTTAGCAAGCGGGTGATCGCAAACGGCATCTATCGATCGTCACCGCTAGGAGGCGCATTGGAGATTATTTGCAGCATTTTGACGTCCTTGTTTCAGGGTGTGGACCGACCGGCGGCGTGCTGTCAAACCTCCTTGCCGCGCAGGGTCTGAGCGTCTGCGTCGTAGAGCGGTTTCCGGAGGTATACCCGACTCCGCGCGCCATTGTTCTGGACTGGGAAGCGATGCGCACGCTGCAATATTGCGGCGTCGCCCACACGCTCTTCCCCAGCACGCGGCCGCATCCTGGAACGGACTTCCTCGGGGTCGATGGTGAGATCATCAAGCTGTTTGATCCGGCCCCGCCGCCGTATGCGCTCGGCTGGCCGTCGACTTCGACCTTCGTCCAGCCGGAGCTCGAAAAAATGCTCCGTCGTGCGCTCAGCCTGCGGGCGAACGTCACGACGAAACTCGGCTGTACCGTTACAGACTTCGCCGAAGATAGTGCCCGTGTCGTTGTAACAATTGCCAACAATGCGACCGGCGCCAGCGAGACCGCGACGGCCACGTTTCTGGTCGGCTGCGAGGGGGCAAACAGCGAGATCCGCAAGCGTCTCGGTGTCAATCTCGAAGACTATCGGTTTGACGAATGGTGGATCGTCATCGACGCTTGGCAGCTTCGCGACACCGACCTGCCGCGCAAGACCACGCAATATTGCTGGCCGTCGCGGCCCGCGACCTATGTCGTCGGTCCCCGCAATCTGCGCCGATGGGAGATCAAGTTGCTGGCGCAGGAGAGCCCGGCTGAGTTCGACGATCCGGCGCGGGTGCGCGCCGTGATGGCCAATTATGTCGACATCCGCTGCTTCGACATCTGGCGCAGCGCAACCTACCGCTTTGCGGCACGGGTTGGAGATCGCTGGGCGAGCCGACGCGTGTTCCTGGCCGGTGACGCCGTCCATCAGATGCCGCCTTTCCTTGGCCAGGGTCTCTGCGCAGGCCTGCGTGACGCCTTCAATCTCGCATGGAAGCTCGTTCTTGCGCAGCGTCACGGCGGGTCCGATATCCTGCTGTCAACTTACGAGACCGAGCGGAAGCCGCATGTCGCAAAAGTCATCCAACACGCCAAGGAGTTCGGCCTCATCATCGGCGAAATGGACGAGGCACGCGCGCGCGAGCGAGACCGGATACTACGCGCGGAACTGCGCGAAGGGCGGATGACGACGACGCGCCAGGCCTTCATTCCCAATCTGACGAATGGCATTCTCACCAACGATCTATTGTCGGGAAGCCTCATGGTTCAGCCGGAGGTCGTCATCAGCGGCCGCACCCGGTTGATGGATGACATTTGCCCGATGGCTTTTCTGTATGTGACGGCAAATCCGGCGGCGCAGACCTGGATGGAACCTCATGCGGATGCCTGGCGTCGCATTGGGGGGCAACGGATTGTCATTCAATCGTCCGCAGAGCCAGTGCCGGATGGTGTCGTTGCGCTAGTCGAAGCTGGCGACATCTTTGCCAGATGGGCCGCCGCCAACGATACGGCAGCGGTGGTCGTGCGTCCCGATCGCTATGTCTATGCCACGGTGCAGGACGAAAACGATCTGGCACACAAGCTTAAGCGTCTGTACGGCCAGTTGGGACTCGTCGGCTGAAGCAGGAGAGACGAGCTCTCGCTACCACCGCCAGCCGTGACATTCACGCCGGCGCGCTCGGCATCGTAGTGACCGACCAGACAACGGACACGTTGTATCCGCCCGGTCGTGAGAAGGCTAATTCTTACTCAAGATATTGCCCACCACATCGCCTTTACAAACGATAAGGTGTCGCGGCTACATCGCTTCGCCTTTCGTCGTGAGCCGTTGAAGCTGGGAAACGATCTGGAATCGCAGGGCTGACCAGAACGCATCGATGATCCGACGCCATTGCCGGCGTCGCGCACCGCGATCCGATATCGGTCGCATGCCACATAGAAACCTGCGACTCGGCGGACAGCGTCGAACGGCAGATCGTGCTCATCTTTAGACGTTCCAAGTTCCGCGAGCCGTCAGGGGGCAGAACACGCGGACAGTTCGATGCCGGCATGATAGCGCAGCGCAATTTCTGTCGCCCTTGCTTAGACGCGCCACACAACTGGGCTGCCTCATTGTCCGTCGCAGTCTCATCAGCCCATGAACCGGTTGACCGGACTTCTTAGATATGAAACGATCCGTACTGTAATAAAAAATCACATAGGGCGGGAAAGCTGGGGAATCCGGGATGGACACTCAAAGTGGTTTGCACGGCGAGCTGTGGCGCGGTCGCGACGTCATTCTTGGCTGTCTGCTCGGGATGACGACTGGGATTACATCAATCTTCTTCTATAGTTCGGGGCTGTTCCTGAAGCCGCTCGCAACCGAGTTCGGCTGGAGCCGCGGAATGGCGTCGCTTGGTGTTTTGATCCCGATGCTGACGATCGGCATCATCAGCCCCTTTTCGGGTCAATTGGTCGACAGGTTCGGCGCTTACCGAATGGCGCTTGTGTCCGCGGGTGGATTGGCGCTGTCATTTCTCTTGCTCGGAATCGCAACAACGGGATTGCTGAGCTTCCTCGTTCTCACGTTCTTTCTTGCTATCCTTGGCAACGCGACCACCCCGGTCTCGTACGGGCGCTTCGTGCTCGCCAATTTTCCGAGACATTTGGGCCTCGCCTATGGAATCGTCTATTGCGGACCCGGTCTTGGCGCTCTGCTGTTTCCATCGCTGGTCAACAAGTTGCTGACTGCCTACACGTGGCGCGGCGCCTACATTGGCTTATCCGGGCTCGTCGTTGCGGCAATCCCGATCGTGGCTTGGCTCCTGAAGAACCAGTCCGCGCGTGATCCTGCCGAGGCCGGTGCCACGCAATGGAAATGGCAGTTGTACGCCAACAAGCGCTTCATGTTGTTAGCGCTGGTTTTCCTGTTGGCCTCGATAGGGATATTCGGAACGATCGTTCACCTTGTTCCGATGCTGACAGATCGTGGCCTGTCGGCGGCCGACGCAGCGCAGTTGGCCGGACTTATGGGCTTCGCCGTCATTGTCGGGCGGCTGATCACCGGGTTTTTGCTGGACCGCCTGGAGGCGAACTTGCTCGCGGCGACGATCTTCGGACTGTCCGCGTGTGGTGTGGTCATGTTGGCGTCGGGCAACTCCGAGTTGATCTTGCCGGGCGCCTTGGCGGTGGGCTTCACGATTGGATCTGAACTCGATCTGGCCTTCTACCTGATCGGTCGGCGCTTTCCGTCGAAGCATTTCAGCTCGCTCTTCGGCGGCATCATGCTTGCCGTGTCGATCGGTGGCAGCGCGGGGCCGCTGGTGGCTGGCCTCGCATACGACGCGGCAGGCAACTATCTCCCCTGGTTCGCTCTGGCGGCTTGCAGCATGCTGAGTGCTTCCATTCTCAGCCTCATTGGACGCTTGTCGGTCTTTCGAGAGGGGCTGGCCAACCTTGCAGGCGAGAGAACGGCGGCAGGATCGAAGATTGACGCTGCCGTTCACACGATTGCGCGGCCCGAACACTAGTTTCCGTACGGGCACGCCGAAGATCAAGATCGGCTTGGGCGTGATCCCGATGGAAGACCGCATCAAGCCGAAGAGTTGGTCGGGACTCCCCTATCAGACACAACGCGATCGACGGTAATGACGAGCTTTTCATCGTGCGCCACGCCGAACGCACCGTTCGGCGGGTCAAGCAGTCCGGCATCGGTGTCGAGTTCGGCCAAGAGGGACTGAAGAAGTTACCACGATTTGAACAATGTGTTGCTGTGCGGCTTGCGATCCAGTGGCACACGCTTGCAGCGTGCAAGCATCATGATCGGGAACAAGCTTCAGACATGATCCAGAACGCAAGTTCGAGCCTCCCACGCAGGTGGAAGCCGGTCGAGCCGGAATCGCGCGACGCTATCGACAGGAGGAGATGTTGTCGACATCAAGAACACAGCGCGGACAACCCGTCGGCCAAGGCAAAGACCATACAGTGACCGATACCGGCTATGTGTCGCGATGTGTCGAGCAGGGTTTGCTGGAATGCCGGGCGTGCGATCGAGAGCACCGCGGAGGCAACGTCGTTCTCACCTGATCCGGCGGGAGCACAGCCTGCCTCATGACTTCCTCCGTCAATCCGCTCTTTCCCCAGCCTATCAGCCGCGCCCGGATGCTGGAAGCATCGCCCGTGTTTCCACGCACCGCGTGCGTGCCGTCGCCGATGGCGAGACGCTACTTCTTCGGGCCCGGCTGCGGCGCCTTTGGTTTCGTGTCAGTGGAGAATAGGGAATCCACGCTCTTGCAGAGCAGGCCGACGAACTCATCGTCGAGCGGCTGGCCAAAGATCAGTCGGCGGTAGATCGGCGAATAAAGCATCTCGACTGCCCATGCCGCATCGACATCGATTCTGAACAAGCCCTCCCGCTGTCCTCGCTGAAAAGTCTCCTGCACGAGGCGCCGCCGGTTCTTGGAGAATCGTTCGTTAAAGTCGGCGAGAAGTGCATTGTTGTTGTGGCCTTCGCTCAGGATCTGCACGACCAGCTTCCCGGCGCGCCCACTGAAATATTGTACGAGTGAGGTGAGATGTCGTTTGAGGGCAGTCCGCGGATCGACTGCGGTCGGCATGGGCGTGTTGCTGAAATGGGATTCCATGAACGCGTCGATCACGAGTGCGCCCTTGCCGTCCCACCATCGATAAATCGTGGCCTTCGAAACGCGCGCCTCCCGCGCAACCGCTTCGATCGCAAGGTCTGTGACCGACATGGTCTGGAGCAGGCTCATCGTCGCCGACAGGATCGATCGCCGCGAGGCGAGATCGCGCGGTCGTCCGGCGGGCCTCGGATCAGAGGCGTCGGACCCTTGAGAATTTATCTCTGCTTCAGTGACAGGTTTCCTCGATGCGCGTTTCGGTTGGATTAATGCCATTGAAGGTTCTGAGCGGTTGAATCAAAATGGAGCCAGTTGGTCTCCGTAGCTTCGAAGGCCCAGATCCAACACTATTTCCACGTGTCAATACGATACGATCCGTATTAAAGCAAGGCGTGTATATCCGCTCGCATTTGGGTAATGGCGCTGGTGCTGCCCGATGCCGCGCACGATGGCGGGGACAGATCGGCAGTCCCCATAGCGATCGACCCGGATGCTCTAACCGATTTAGCGGAGCGGCCAAGGAATGCGGAACCGAAGCTGGTCTCCTCGCCGACCGTGTTACTTCTCGGCCGATGGCGTTAGCGTACGAATAAATATCGGATCGGCTGGAGAGCGGCCAGCTCCGGAAGAAATCGCCTTGATAAATCCAAGTGCGGCGGATTCGGCATTAGGCCCGTGATCCGCGACCAGACTTCCGAGCTTGCGTCGGCAGCTCTCCCGGGATTTCAGTTCTTGGCCCGGCGCTTGCGGAAACCCCGAGGACGGTCGCTGCAACGCGATGGCGATCGCGTCGTCTACACCGTCCGATGCGGGATTCACCGTTCCACAGGCCCGAGGAATTGTTCGATAGCCTGGACGACGCGTTGTAGCGGAAAGCTATTCGGAGGCAACCCAGTGGCGCAGGCCCTCTATGGTGCGAAATCCATCGGCCGCGTAGCAGCGCAATTCGGGACGGAAGGCCTGCATCATTTCGGCGAGCGCATGTCCCGGACCGAGGTCCAGCACCCTGGTGGTTCCCAGCTCTGCGAGGGCTTCCAGAGTCGCTTCCCAGTCAATGAACTGTGCGACCTGGCAGGCAAGCTTCACTGTCGCATCGCTTGCCGACAAGATGCGCTCGCCGTCGCCTCCCGCGAGCAGGATTCGCCCGCTTGCGATCGGAACGCGCCTGCTGGCGTCGAGCGCCTCTTGCAAGGGTTTGCAGGCTCTCGCGAGCCGTGAGGTGTGGGAAGCGATCTTCACTGCGAGAAGACCGCTGCGCACGGCGCCCCGTCGAACTGCCTCCTGGCAGAGATCGATCACGTCCTGCTCAGAGCCCCCGACTACGATGAGACGATCGGGATTCCTGATCGCGATCTCGCAGCGATAGGTTCCGAGCAGAGGTTCGAGCGCGGCCTGATCGAGGCCGCGTACATAGCCGAGGCGACCGCCCGGTCCGGCCACACGGTCCATCAGCTGCGCGCGGAGATCCGTCAGCCGCAAGGTTTCGTCGACCGCCCATATTCCGGCAATGCTCCAGGCCGCCATCTCGCCGACGCTGTAACCCGTGACGGCAGTTTGCCCGGTCAACAGGTCGGCAATGCAGCCGTGGATCGCCAGCGCCGATGTGACGGTCAGGATCTGGCTGACATGGTTGGCGGACAGTTCGTCGCTGCCTTGCGTCCTGACCAGCTTCCGGGGATCCTCGCCGAGACAGGCGGTCGCCGCAGCAAAGACCGGCTCTGCGGCAGGCTGACCCGCGACCAGATCGAAGGTCTTGTCCGAAAGCGTACCTTGTCCGCCGCAGAGCAGTGCAAGCATCAGCGCTCCAGCCGATCGACAAACAGGGTCATCGCAAGCAGATCCGCCGAGCCGCCCGGGCTGAGATTGCGCGCCACGAACGCGTGATGAATATCGACGGCGCGCGCGCGCCACTCCGCAGACCCGACGCCTCCAGCGGAGAGGAATGCCGATGCGCTGGCTTGCGCGAAGCGCAATCCCTCGGGTCCGCCCCGATGGAGCAAGTTGGTGTCGGCAACATTGGCGATGAGCGTCATACATGCCTGAATGCGCACCGCTTCCTCATCGTCAGGTGCGCGCGTCCGCGCCGCGCGCAACGCGGGCAGTGCGATGTCATAGACCGACGGAAAGCCATCGGCCGCTTCCGCCCTGGCGCCGCCGGCGCCGTAGCGCCGGGCGGCCACGGCGCCATGGCTGCGCAGCGATACGGGGCCGGACAGGATGTCGTCGCCCCAACGTTGCGACACCAACCCACCGAGCGATTTGCGAAGGCCGAGCGCGCCGCGAAAGCCGGCCGCGGCGCAGAGCAGGCCTAGTCCGAAGATCGCGCCCCGGTGCGTGTTCACACCTGCCGTCGCCGCGAGCATGGCGCGCTCGGCGGCGACCCCGATCGCGCGCAGCCGGCTCATGCCGGCGCCCTCGGCGCCTGCCGCTGCCAGACCGCTGAAGAAAGGCGCCAAGGTATCGGCGCTTCGGCACAGCAGCTCGGCGTCCATGTCGCTGTGTGCGCCGTTGTCGATCTGGCTGACGAGCCCCGGCTTCGGATGCGTTGCAACCTCGAGCTTGAGGCAAAGCGATGCGAGATCACCGATCCGCTCAGCATGGAGCTCGCGGCCCGGCTGTGATTGCCATCTCAGCGAAATAGTCATGGCGTCCTGCCTGCGAGAAAAGCGGCTCTAGTCATGCTGTGGACACCGCTGTGCCGCTTCACGAGAACTTCGTCCGCGTTCGCGCCTGTCAGTTCACGCCATTGCACGCCGCCTGCGGCACAGATGATCTCTCCGTCCAACCGCATCGGCGCCAGGTGCGCAATGCCGGCGATCTCGAAGGGCAGGGTGCTCGCCTGCTCGGGTGGCAGTGCGGGCCACAGCAGGTCGAGGTCCGACTGATCTGAAAGATAGGGCAGGCCGGTGAGATGTTGCCAAGCCAAGCTGCCGAACGTCCGGGTCTCCGGATAAAGTCCCAGAAGGCGGTCGATCGTGTCCTGCCACGCCGACGGGGCGGACGCGGCCGCGTCGGCCAGCAAGGGAGGCGGCTTCTGTTCGATGATCTCGCCGGGATCGAGCGCGACCGCGATGCGCCGCTTGCCGTGAGAGGGCGGCAGCGGCATTCCGAGCGGAATCGTTCCCGCGGGATCGCTGCAGCCCGACCGCCGCACGACGAGCGGACGGCCGGCGCGCGCCCAGCCTTCGACGATCACATGCTCGGCCAACTCCGGGTGCCGTACCATCACTGCGGTCCAGGCTGCCGGGGAAGTCTTCACCATCGTATGGCGTTCGAGAGGATCAGCCATGGCGCAGCTCCCGAGATGAGCTCGTCGCCATTGCGACGACCCGGTCGGCGATATCGACCGCCTTCCGACGTCCACCTCGTTCGGCGCCGAGCCGGTCCCGATCATCCCGTCCTGCCGGCCGTTCCAGCACGGCCGCAAGCTGCGGCGCCAACGGCGCAGTTTCGTCCCAGATAATTTGAATGCCGCCGGTGCGAACCATGTTGTCGAGCCCGGGAGCGAATACCGGCGTCGCTTCCGCCTTGGCCTTCAAAACCTCGATCGGAAGCTTGGTGACCCGCGCCATCGACGGCAGATCCATCACGGCGGGATGAGCGCCGGGAAGCGCCACCAGCGTGCCGGCGGCCAGCGCCGTCGCGATGAATGCGCCGGCCGCGCTGCCGCCGTAGAGCAGGCCGACGGTGCGGTGACCTTCTGCCTCCGCCAGCAGCAGGGACTTGGCGAGATGCGACAGGTACTCGTTGAGGCCGAGCAGCTCGTCGCGCCGGCTCATGCGCTGGCTGGCGGAATCCACCAAGACCAGGATCGGGGCCCGGTCATGCGATCCGATGATCTCGATCACATGCCCTGCGAGCACGATCGCTTCGTCGACGCCAAGGTTCTGACCTTGAATGATGCCGAGCACATGGATCGGCTTTCCATCGGCCATTGTGGCCTTTCCGGCGATCATCGCGCCGATCACCTCGATCTTGCTGCCGTTCGGGAAGAGGCCAGCCAGGATGTCATCGAGCGTCATCGGCGTTCTCCCTGTTGCCTGCCGCGCGAAGGAACACGTCCGTTGGAAGCGCGGGGATATTTGTCGGCTCGTTGAGGCCGAGTACCTGCCAGATATCGACGGCATCCTCAGCGTCGCCGAAACGCTGTAGCCGCCGCTCGAGGCGCTTCTGCTCCGCCTTGAGAACAGCTAGGTCCCATCGTCGCCTGAACTCGAGCGCATCGATTGCGGCCAGACGGAATGCCGACGCTTCGTCGTCGACGAACATGTCGGCGCCGCCGATCAGGTAGCGATGCTTGCCGCCCATCGTGCGCCAGACCAGCGCGCGGTCGCGCGAGTCGAACTCCTCGATCCCCCTGTTGGTCTCGATCACCTCGGGGCCGCTGACGCTGATCCGCCCCTGCTCCGACACGATCAGGCGCGAGCAGGTGCCGGCGATCAGGCTGCCGCCGCCGTAGCATCCAGCGCGTCCACCGATCAGCCCGATGACGCTGATGCCCGCGCGCCGCGCCGCGACGATAGCCCGCATGATCTCGGCGATCGCGAGCTCGCCGGCATTGGCCTCCTGAAGGCGCACGCCGCCGGTGTCGAACAGGATCAGCACGTTCTGCTTGAGCGTGCACGCCGCGCGCAGCAGCCCGGTGAGTTTCGCGCCGTGGACTTCACCGAAGGCGCCGCCCATGAAGCGTCCCTCCTGCGCGGCAACCAGCACGGACGAACCGTTCACGCGACCGCAGCCGATGACGATGCCGTCGTCGAACTGCTCGGGCAGATCGAAGATCGAAAGATGCGGACTGGTCTCCCGCAGCTCGGGACCGATGAACTCGGAAAAGCTGCCGGCATCGACGAGAGCATCGATGCGCTGCCGGGCGCTAGCCTCATACCAGCTCAGCGAAACATTGTTGGCTGTGGCGGCTGTCATCGTTCCGGCTCCTCGATCTTGCGGACGCCCTGTGCGAGCCGCAGCGCGACAGTGTCGGGCCGGGCTCCGCCGTCATTGATGGAAATGCGCAAGCCACCCGCCGACCGGCGGGCGACGAAGTCGCGGACCACGGCATCCCACACCATGCCGAAGCCATGCGCGGCCGTAGCGATCTCGATGGTGCAGACATCGGGGGGCGAGGTCCGTTCCAGCAGGACCTCGAGATTGCCGGACGCGACGACGCCGACGATCGCCTGCGGGCGAGTGCCGCTGGCGCTGCTCGGGGAAGACAGTCTGAAGCTGAGCTTTTCCATGCAAAACTCCTCACCAATTGCGGAAGCGGCTGGGCGGGCGGTAGAGGCTGCCGGAGGCCAGCATGAGGTCCTTGATCGACCGGGCCGCCAGCAGATTCCGGTCGGCGTCGAGCGGATCTATGCCGAGATCTTCGGGGCGCTGAATCACACCACGCTGCCTGAGCTGCTCGACAAGTTTCGGATCGCGGGCCCGGCCGATGCCGGTGTATCCGGCAACTCCGCGTATCGCCTGCTCGCGCTCGTCCTTGGTGCGGCACATCAGGAGGTTGGCGATACCTTCCTCGGTTACGATGTGGGTCACGTCGTCGGAATAGACCATCACTGGCGCGAGATCGAGCTTGAGCTCGCGCGCCAGCTCGAGCGCGTCCAGCCGCTCGACGAACAGCGGGGCGTTGCGCTCGCCAAAGGTCTCGCCGATCTGCACCACCAGCTTGCGGCCGCGGCGCAGCGCTGCATCGGCGTCGGGCGCAGCCTCGGCGCCGGCCTTGAGCCAGGGTTCGCTCGGGTGGCGGCGGCCCCGTGGATCGGATCCCATGTTGGGGGCACCGCCGAATCCGGCGATGCGGCTGGTCGTGACCGTCGAGCTGTGGCCCACAAGGTCGATCTGGAGCGTCGATCCGATGAACATGTCGCAAGCATAGAGGCCCGCGGTCTGGCAGAAGGCGCGATTGGATCGCAGCGACCCGTCAGGTCCCGTGAAGAAGATATCCGATCGCGCGGCGACATAGTCCTCCATGCCGACTTCCGATCCGAAGCAATGGATCTGCTCGACCCAGCCGCATTCGATCGCCGGAATCAGCGTTGGATGCGGATTGAGCGCGAAGTGGGTGCAGATCTTGCCCTTGAGACCGAGTTTCTCGCCATAGGTCGGGAGCAGCAGCTCGATTGCGGCGGTGTTGAAGCCGATACCGTGATTGAGTCTGCGCACGCCATAGGGGGCGTAGATGCCCTTGATGGCCAGCATCGCCGTCAGGATCTGGGTCTCGGTGATGGCGGCGGGATCGCGGGTGAAGAGCGGTTCGACATAGAAGGGGCGCCCGGCTTCGACCACGAAATGCACGAGGTCGCCGGGAATGTCGACGCGGGGCACCTTGTCGACGATCTCGGTGACCTGCGCCACGACGAGGCCGTTCTTGTAGCTCGTCGCTTCCACGACAGTCGGCGTGTCTTCGGTGTTCGGTCCGGTATAGAGGTTGCCGTCCTTGTCGGCGCTCACCGCGGCGATCAGCGCAACGTTCGGCGTGAGATCGATGAAATAGCGGGCGAACAGCTCCAGGTAGGTATGGACGGCACCGAGCTCGATCTTGCGGCCGAACAGCATCTTCGCGATGCGCGCCGCCTGCGGGCCGGAATAGGAGAAGTCGAGCCGGCGCGCGATGCCCTTCTCGAAGATGTCGAGATGCGCGGGCAGCACCACACCGGACTGGACCATGTGCAGGTCATGAACCTCGGCAGGGTCGAGGTTTGCGAGCGCCGAGGCGAGGATGTCGGCCTGCTTCTGATTGTCGCCCTCGAGGCACACCCGGTCGCCTGACCGGATCACCGCCTTCAGAAACGCAGGCAGGCTCGGAAGCGGGACGATCTTGCCCTTGGCGTACCGGCGGCCGGCCGTGAGGCGCTCGCCCAAGGCGACCTTTTGCATACCCCAATCGCTCATCTCGGCTCCTTGGCATGCGGAATTGGCTTCGATGCTGTTTAATGTATGCGTATTGCCTTCTATTGTCAATTAATGTATGCACAATTCCATAAGCGATGGATATTCGCATACACAGGAGGGAATCTAAGATGCGATTGCATGCAAGGCGTCCATATCCAGGAGTTGCTTCCACTCTCACTGGGGGGAGGCGGGCGTGACCATTTCCGGCGTAGCACTGCTCGCGATCTGCACCCTTCTCGGCGGCCTGCTCGGTGACCTGCTTGGTGCCGCCCTCGGCGTAAAGGCCAATGTTGGCGGCGTCGGCATCGCGATGATCTTCCTGATCGCGGGCCGGCTTTGGCTGATTCGGCATGGCCAGCTCAGTCACGGGCTCAAGACCGGCGTCGAGTTCTGGGGCAGCTTCTACATCCCGATCGTGGTCGCCATGGCGGCGCAGCAGAACGTGGTCGCCGCCGTCAAAGGCGGACCGGTCGTTGTCATCGCGGGTGTCGGCGCGGTCGCGGTGTGTTTCGCGATGGTGGCCCTGATCGGCCGACTGAGCGGCCGTGTCGAGACCATGGACGAGATCGAAGCGCGAGAGTTGATTGAGGCCAACGTGCCCCACTTCAAGTCCGGGAGGATCGGATGAACATGATGTCTCACGTACTCGCCGCCAATGCGCTGATCACCGCTTTCGCGGCTGTGGGGATCCTGATGTGGATATCGGGAGCGATCTCGAAATACCTCACCTTCGGCCGGATCCACGCCTCCGCAATCGCGATCATGCTTGGCCTTGCGCTGGCTTTTTTCGGGGGGCTTGCCACCGGTGGCGAAAAGGGTGTGGCCGACCTGCCGGCACTGACCGGGATCGGCTTGATGGGAGGCGCGATGCTGCGGGATTTCGCGATCGTTGCCACGGCCTTCGAGGTCGACGTCATCCATGCGCGCAAGGCCGGCGCGATCGGCGCGATCGCGCTTGGACTGGGAACGGTCGTTCCCTTCATTCTCGGCGTGTTCGTGGCCGCTGCATTTGGCTATACCGATGCGGTGTCGATGACGACGATTGGTGCCGGCGCGGTGACCTATATTGTGGGGCCGGTCACCGGAGCCGCGATTGGAGCATCGTCACCGGTCATTGCGCTCTCGATTGCGACCGGTGTATTCAAGGCAGTGATCGTCATGATCGGTACCCCCTTTGTGGCGAAGATGATCGGCCTGAATAATCCGCGCAGCGCAATGGTGTTTGGCGGCTTGATGGGAACGGTCAGTGGCGTTTCCGGAGGGCTTGCGGCGACTGACCGGCGTCTGGTGCCTTATGGTGCGTTGACGGCGACATTTCACACCGGATTGGGTTGCCTGGTCGCGCCGTCAATCCTCTATTTTGCGGTACGTGCGATCGTAGGAGAGTGAATGGCGGGTTTGTTCAAGGTCGCGGCCGAAGCGGAAGAGGATGGCGGGCTGCTCTCCGATCGCATCCGGAACGCGCTCACCGACGAGATTGCATCCGGTGCGCTCGTTGCCGGTTCAGCGCTGGAAGAGCAGCAGCTTGCCGATCGCTTTGGGGCTTCCCGCACTCCGGTGCGGGAGGCGCTCCGGCAACTCGTCGTCAGCGGGCTCGTCGAGGTGCGGGGCCGTCGCGGGCTTGTCGTGGCACGGATGACGCCCGAACGCATCATGGACATGTTCGAGACGAGCGCAGAGGTGGAAGCCATGTGCGTCAGGCTCGCCACCTATCGCATGACCCCGCTCGAGCGCAGCGACCTGATCGAGCTTCACGATGGCTCCCTGGCGATGGTCGAGGCCAACGACGTCGATGCCTATGACGCGTTCAACCGCCTGTTCCACGAAGGCATCTACAGCGCAACGCACAACGCGTTCATGGCGGAGCAGGCGCAGGAGGTCCGCGCGCGCCTCAGCGCCTTCCGCCGCACGCAATTGCGCCAGGGCGATCGCATCCGCAAGTCCCGCGACGAGCATGATGCCATCATGCAGGCGATCGCCGAGGGGGATGGCGATACGGCTTCGCGCAGAATGCGCGCCCACATGTTGAACGCTGCCGCAGCGCTTCGACGCTACATCGATGATCGCCTGCGGCCTGTAGACGGACCTGAGCCCGACAAGGTCTGATCATCGCAGCTGTTGATGCAAACCAAGCCGGTACGCGCGGCGAAACGTCCGCTGCCACAAAGACAAATCTTAGGCGGTGAGTTCAGCAGGACCCATCGTGGGCAGCTAGGAGCCGAACCATTGCTCCGAGCACGGCAGCAACCCAGGCGTACCGCCGAATATCATGACAATGTTGACATAGTTCAGCCAGAACGGCGTCGGCTTGCGGCAAGATAACCTTGAACAGTCGTCCCTTTCTGAATTCGGCTGTGGGATGTGGGATGTTACGACGCAGCCGTAGTGAAGCCCACCCGTACACTGGAGTTTGCGTGCCGGTCGTTTGATGAAGTCTCGATGTTTCAGAATCACGGGAATTGCAAATGAATGACGTCGTTTTGCTCGTTGATAACGAACCGCGCAGTCTATCAACCCATAAGTTGCGTTCGGCGGTTTTGGGCGAGTTGCATGCTCGTCCATTCACGCCAATCGCCGTTTCCAGTCGTATCCTCCACTTCGCTTTCGATACGTCGGAAGGACGTGCACAAACGGATCGTGTGAATCTCGCGGAGCTCTGCAGCAAACATGGCGTGACCCTGCCGTCGCTGGAGGAAAGATACCATCGCGTGCAACTCGGCACGACGGCTTTGCGGTGGGAACAGCATTCAGAATTCACGACTTACACCTGGGAAATCCCATCGGACGTTGATGTTGAGCCATTCAGCCCAAGAGCTGAGTCGCTCGCAGCGGTAATGGGGCTCGTTCCCCAACCGGGTCCGCTGTTAGTTGCTCTCGATTTGCATCTGCTCCCTGAACAGCAAGATCGGCCAGCACCGCGGCTTTTGTTCGATCGCGCAAGTTTGGCAATGGCGGAGAACTCGGATGGAAAGGCCATTTATGCCACTGATTTCCAGCCTGATTCGTGCGGGTTTGTTCGCGTTCTCGTTATCGACCGAGGACTAGACCGAGAGCGCGCGGGAGCGCTCGTTCAGCGGGTCATTGAGGTTGAGACCTACCGCACATTCGCCCTTCTTGGCTTGCCCGAAGCTCATCGGCTCGCGCCCACCGTAGGTCTTATTGAAAAGCGGTTAGCCGAAGTAATGGACGAAATGCGCGGGGCGAAGGACATTGCCAGCAACAGGCAGCTGTTGAATGAGCTAACGGAGATGGCGGCGGAGGTCGAGGCGGGGGCGGCCGCCAGCGGTTTCCGCTTTGGAGCCAGTCGTGCTTATGAAGAGATAGTTGCGCAACGGCTGCAGACGATCGGGGAGAGGAAGCTGAGCGGATTCCCGACTTGGTCATCCTTTCTGGCACGCCGAATGGCACCTGCTATGCGCACTTGCATCACCCTCGATGCGCGGCAAGGCAATCTCTCGGTCAAACTTTCGCGCGCTGCAGACCTCCTGCGAACGCGTGTCGATGTTGAGCTCGAGCAACAGAACCAGGAACTCCTGCAATCAATGAATGCCCGGACACGCCTGCAATTGCGTCTGCAGACAACGGTCGAGGGCTTGTCTGTCGCGGCCATAACTTATTACGTCGTGGGGCTATTTGCATATTTCGTCAAAGCTGCTCATGACAGCGGACGGGTATCGATTGAACCGAACTACATGATTGCGGGATTTGTTCCGGTTGCCACGATCATGATTTGGTCGATCGTCCGGCGGATCCGGCGAAAGCATGTCAGCGATGAGGGATGACGACTCAATGAAACGCTCCGGACCATGGCAGTAGTCGGATGTGAGAGTGCTGCGCATACGGCGCTTCGGTTCGCTGATGATCGTCCGCCTCCAGCGACATTTTTCGAAAACTGAAAGCCTTCTGAGTGCCCATTGAAGGTTCCGCTGGCTGCTGCTAAGAAGGTTTTCAATTAGCTAAGATGCATTGCATGGAAACGCAGGGAACAGTCCTCATCGTCGCCCGAGGCGGACCGCAATGGTCCGCGGCCGAGGCGGTTTTATCGGATGAGTATGGCTATCGCGTCCTGGTCGTCCGCTCGGCGGAAGATGCCACGAGCGCCTTGGCGGACGCTCATGTAGATCTCGTTCTCGCAGAACACGGGTCAGGCGGAGAAGGTTTGACCTTCCTCGTCGGCTTGCGTGTCAGCCATCCGGACATCGTTCGTGTCCTCGCCCTTGAGGCTAAAACGGAGCTGAGCCAACAAGCCATTTCACCGGCGGCGATCTATCAATTTGTGCGAAAACCGTTGGATGCAAAGCAAATCGGCTTGGTTGTCGAGCGCGGCCTGGAGTCGCGGGAGCTTTCACGCCGGCATCGCATGCTGTCGCGCGAGTTCAAGATTCGAGGCGATACGGTAGGAGTTCATCAACGAAATGGCGCTTCGTTGCATGTCGAGAGCCAGCGTTTCGAAAAATTGGTCTATGTGAGCGAAAAGCTCAGTGAGCTGTGCGATCTTGCGAGGAAGGCGGCGCGAACAGAATTGCCTATTCTGATCCAAGGAGAGACCGGCACAGGCAAGGAATTGCTGGCTCGCGCAATTCACTACAATTCGACCCGTAAGACCAGTCCGTTGATGGTCCAGAATTGCGGCGGCATGTCCGATGAGTTGCTTCATTCGGAATTGTTTGGCCATAAGCGCGGTGCGTTTACGGGCGCCATCTCCGATCGCCTCGGTTTGTTTCGGGCCGGCGACGGCGGAACGGTTTTTCTGGACGAAATATCGGAAGTGTCGCCATCCTTTCAGGTGAGCCTGCTACGGTTTCTTCAGGAGGGCGAGGTCAAACCACTCGGTTCCGACAAAACGCAGACCTGCAACGTCCGCATCATCGCTGCATCAAATCGGCCGTTGCAGGCGCTCGTTGCCGCGGGAAAATATCGGCAGGACCTCTATTTCCGTCTCAAGGGTTTCGAGCTCGAGGTGCCCCCGCTTCGTGACCGCCCTGTCGATATTCCGGCCCTTGCGGAGTTTTTCGCAGCCAAACATGCCGATGCGATGGGTCGCAAAATTCTTGGGATTTCCGCTGGGACCCTCGAAAAGCTGGCGGCGTTCGACTTTCCGGGCAACGTTCGCGAGCTTGAAAACGAAATCCGCAGGATGGTCTCCTTGGCGGAAGATGGTGAGTATTTGACGACAAAGTATATGTCGCCCTCCATTTTCGCAGCGCCACCACGTCCGCGATCGAACACAACGCTAGCATTTGTGCCGCAGGGAACAACATTGAAGGATAAAGTCGAAAGCCTCGAGAAGCAGGTTCTGAACGAAGCGCTGGGCCGCCATCGCTGGAACCAAAGCCGGGCTGCGAACGAACTTGGTCTGTCGCGCGTTGGCCTAGCCAACAAGATCAAGCGATATGGTCTCGACGAAGCTAAGTGAGAGTTTGCGATGCCCGACGACAAGAATGCAATCGGCAGCGATCCCTCAGCGCAGATTGTCCGCTTCCCGCAATCGCGTGTAAACCCGGCGGGAAGCTCCGAGCCTTTTAGGGAGCTTGGCACCAGCCAGCTTTCGAAAGCTCTTGGCTTGCCCGAGCGTCAGGCTACCGGCCATTGGTGCAGCCGGTGTCGCGGCATCTGGTATGGATACTTGCTGGAGGTAGCTTGCCCGGCATGTGGCAACCGTCACGGATAGCCGCAAGCCGCTGTGCGATGCGCCTTCCGGTCTGATCGAGGTTCGCTGGCGTGCAACGCGCGGAGCTCAACAGGACATTGGCTACGCGGCACCCAAACGCAGCATCTTCGAGAACATCCGGTGCGTTGAAGCGCGCCAGGCGCGCGGCGAATTCTGAAGAGACCCGAGGTGCGCGCAGCGCGCCCTCCACGTTGGCCTCCTGTTCTTCCTGAGAGAGTCATTCCCTCGTGAGCACCCGCTCGTTGACGCGCATAATCGCGTTACATCGGTCAGTGAATTTGAAAACTAACTTTGCATAGCCAACTTTCTTTGCAGCCAATGCGCTTGAAGAAACACCTCGGGGGCTTATACCACTTCACACTAAGCATCTGTCTTTACGAGGTCTTTTCAGGGTCGCCCAATCCGGCACAGGTCTTGCTGTACTATTGTTCAAGCGCCGTATTGGTTGGCGATAGAACATGGCGGAGGAAATTGATGGCTAATCTACTTTGGCTCCAGGGCGGCGCATGTTCAGGAAATACGATGTCGTTCCTCAACGCGGAGGAGCCGAGCGCCTGCGACCTGGTCACTGATTTTGGCATCAATGTTCTCTGGCATCCTTCGCTCGGCATGGAGCTCGGCGAAAACCTCAGAAAAATGCTGCATGCGCTCGTATCTGGTGCAATGCCGCTTGATATTTTCGTCTTCGAAGGCTCAGTCGTCAACGCGCCGAACGGCACGGGCGAATGGAATCGGTTCGCGGGCCGCCCGATGAAGGATTGGGTCTCCGATCTTGCGAAGGTCGCCGGATATACGGTCGCAATCGGCGATTGCGCGACCTGGGGCGGGATCCCGGCAACAGCCCCGAACCCGTCAGAAAGCGAGGGACTGCAGTTCCTGAAGCGAAAGCACGGCGGATTTCTCGGGCCGACCTATAAATCCAAGGCCGGGCTGCCCGTCATCAATGTGCCCGGCTGCCCCGCGCATCCTGACTGGATAACGCAAATCGTTGTTGCGGTCGCTACGGGACGCGGCGGCGACCTGACGCTTGACGAATTCCAGCGTCCGAAAACGTTCTTTACCAGCTTCACCCAGACGGGCTGCACCCGTAACATGCACTTCGCCTACAAGGTATCCGCGACCGAATACGGGCAGCGCAAGGGGTGCCTGTTCTATGATCTTGGGTGTCGCGGTCCGATGACACACTCGCCTTGTAACCGCATCCTCTGGAATCGCCAGTCGTCAAAGACGCGCGCGGGTATGCCCTGCATGGGGTGCACGGAGCCGGAATTCCCGTTCTTCGATCTGATGCCGGGGACGGTTTTCAAGACGCAAACGATGATGGGTGTTCCAAAGGACATGCCGCTCGGCGTCGACAAGGCCGGCTACATCAAGCTCACGGCAGCAGCCAAGGCGGCGTCTCCCGCCTGGGCCGAGGAAGACATCTTCGTCGTTTGAGCTGCGAGCTCGCCCAACACCGCGCAGACATTTCACCTTGAAAATTCAGGATGCATTCCTATGCCCTCAGCCGTTCAAACACTTGATATTTCTCCCGTCGGGCGCGTCGAAGGCGACCTTGATGTTCGCGTCAACATTCAAGATGGGGTCGTCGTCGACGCCTGGACCCAAGCGGAGTTGTTCCGCGGCTTCGAAGTGATCCTGCGTGACAAGGACCCCCAGGCGGGTCTTGTCGTTACGCCCAGGGCCTGCGGCATTTGCGGTGCTTCACATCTGACATGCGCGGCGTGGGCGCTTGATACGGCGTGGCAAACGGAAGTGCCGCGCAATGCGATCCTGGCGCGGAATCTCGGCCAGCTTGTCGAGAGCCTTCAGAGCTTGCCGCGTCATCACTACGGTCTTTTCATGATCGATTACACGCACAAGAACTACTCGAAATCGAAATACTACGAGGAAGCCGTCAAGCGCTGGGCGCCGTTTACCGGAAGCAATTACGAAATCGGCGTCACGATCTCTGGCAAGCCGGTAGAAATTTACGCACTCTTGGGCGGCCAGTGGCCGCACTCGAGCTACATGGTGCCGGGCGGCGTGATGTGCGCACCGACCCTGACCGACGTCACCAGAGCGTGGTCGATCCTGGAGTATTTCCGCCGTGACTGGATGGAGAAAATCTGGCTCGGTTGTTCATTGGAGCGCTACGAAGAGATCAAATCTTATGACGACTTCATGGCCTGGCTCGACGAGAAGCCCGAGCACGCAAATTCCGATCTAGGAATGTTCTGGCGGATGAGCGTTGACTGTGGGATGGACAAGTTCGGGAAGGGCCACGAAAAGTTCGTCTCGTGGGGCTACTTGCCGCATGAAGATAAATATCAGAAGCCGACGATCGATGGGCGTAACGCGGCTTTGATCATGAAGAGCGGTGTTTATGACGGCAACGCCAACAGCTTCAAGCTGATGGATCAGAAGCACACGCGCGAAGATACGATGCGGTCCTGGTACGATGAGCCGGGTGGGGTGCATCCGTTCGATCGCAAGACGGTGCCTACGCAAAAGAACACCATCAATATGGACGGCCAATATTCCTGGTCGACGGCTGTGCGCCACGACGAATCAGGACGCCTGGAAGCTGGTCCGCTGTCTCGTCAGCTCATCGCCGGCGGCACGCATGGGGAAGCCTGGCAGCACTTCGATCCACTGGTACTCGACATGTACAGGAAGTTGGGTGGGGCAAACGTCATGTTGCGGCACTTCGCCCGCATGCATGAAGGGGTTAAGCTTTATCGCCAGGCCGAACGCGCGTTGCGTGAATTCCGGCTCAATGATCCCTGGTATATCAAGCCCACGGAACGGGATGGACGGGGCTGGGGAGCTACAGAGGCCATTCGTGGCGCACTCTGCCACTGGATCGAGGTCAAGGACGGCAAGATCAAGAATTACCAGATCATTGCGCCGACGACTTGGAATGTTGGTCCAAGGTCCGCTGACGGCGTTCGGGGCCCGATGGAGCAGGCCTTGATCGGTTCTCCGATCAGGGACCCGCACGACCCGGTCGAGGTCGGTCACGTTTGCCGCTCCTACGATTCGTGTCTGGTTTGCACCGTCCACGCACATGACGCAAAGACAGGCGAGGAATTGGCGCGCTTCCGAACGGCCTGACGTTCGCTCATCGGGCACGCTGTGGGTATCGTAGCGCTGGTGCTTAAATTGCCAGTAGTAACGTCATATGCTGAATTTTTAGAGCGAAAGGCGGTCGCGCATGGCGTCTGACAAAGAGGTTGTGCTCAAGGCGATCGCCGACATGCTCGAGAATGGGCTCAAAACGGAAGTCGAGCCCTTTCCCGAAACCGACAAGGAGTTTGGCGACATTTTGCTCCAGCTTCGCCGGCTCGATCCAAAGGATCTCAAAGGCAAGCTTGTCGTCGGAGGCTTTGTAAACCATCCGTACGGCCCGGATAACCAGCGATGCCTGGAGTGCATGTACTATCTGGTGCATCGAAGATGGTGCGACCTGCCGGAGCTTGCGGTCCCCGTCGAGCCAGAGTGGTGGTGCCGATTGTGGCGAATCTGATGTGTCGACTGACAGCCGCGAGAGCGAACCTCAGGAGAACACGCCGTGCGCGACGTACAGATCCGAGACGAGATTCGTGTTCTTCTGGCTGGTGGCCTCAAAACGGAGGTACTTCCGCGGGCAGATTCTCATGAAGAAGTTCAGACGATCGTTTCTCGATTGAAAGCCGCGGGTAATGAGCTGAAAACGAAGCTCGTCCTCGGAGGGTTTACCCTCGAGCCGGTTGAACACGAGGGTCTCGAGCAACTGTGTGAAACGTGCATGTATTACAAGGTTCACCGCCGTTATTGCGAGCTGCCCGAGCTTGATCTGCCGGTTGAGCCGCAATGGTCCTGTCGCCTCTGGCGCATTTAGCTCTCGATGTTGCGGGCCCAGGTCACCGATACCGGATGCGCCGCGTCGTTATCAGCGCATCATGTCACGATGAGGTATTGCCGCCTGGTGCGGGATCGCAGATGGTGACGCATTGCGTAGCGGACTCCCCATGATCGTGGTCATAGGATGTGGAAATCCAAATCGCCTCGATGACGGTGCGGGTCTTGAAGTCCTGCGCCTGCTGGAGGCGCGCGGTGTTGGAGCGGGCCTACCAAACGTCCGTCTGCTGGCTGCAGGAACTGACGGCATGGCGACCATGTTTGCGGCGCGTGGGTGCCGGACGCTGATTGTTGTGGATGCGTGTCGCTCGGGCTCTCCGCCAGGGGCGGTTTTCGAAGTGCCAGGAAGCGAGCTGGAGCAGCGGTACGAGCCATCGCTTAACCTGCACGATTTCCGGTGGGATCACGCACTTTTCGCAGGCCGGAAGATCTTTCGCGACGACTTTCCCTCGGACGTCGTCGTGCTTTTGATTGAAGCGCAGACAGTCGAATTGGGGATCGGCCTATCTGATGCCGCATCAGCCGCTGTCGCGAAAGTGACCGACCGCATTGCCACGCTGATCGATGCGCGTCTTGGCCCAGAGGGATCGTCGTGAACGCTGTCTTTTTTGTCAGAATAGCGCGCGGGGCACTTTATCTGAGCCGCGAAACATACGACCGCTATTTTGCAGGGTTGGAGGCGGTCATCCTGTTACGCCGCGCCGATGACCTCTGGATCATGCCAGTCCGTCACGCCGCCGCCGGGGGTTATCTCCTCAAGCTTCGCAACAGCCGAGGAGACCGAGTGGTGCATGCACCAGATTTCCTGCGCGAGCACGCGGTCGATGAATACGTTGGGTCGCAGCTGCCGGTCGCGTGGTCGCCGGAAGCTGGTGCGCTCATCGCCGCTGGCGCTTTCCTGCAAACTAAGTTTACATAACGCATAATAGATAGACAGTTCGGATTTCGAGCTGTTAGAGTGGCTCTCGTACCAAGCGTGCAGCCCATAATGCGCCGGTCGGAGGAAGCAGTGATTACAGGACTTCTCGGCGATGAAGTGCGTGCGGCGCTTGCGGCTGCTGATGACGCCGAGGCAAGCCCCTCCGAGCGGGCCGAGATGCTGATGGAGATTGCGATGGGTCTGCAGCGGCAGCCCAAATCGCCAGATCAGCTTCATGCTGCGGTTGCCCTCTATGACAAGGCGCTGGCGATTTGTCCTGAGGACATGCGGCTTCTGTCGGCTCGAATTCTGGCGCGTAAAGGCACTGCGCTACAGGCCATACCGGAGGAAGGTACAGCGGCGCTTGAGCAGGCGCGCTCGGCCTTTGAGCAGGCAATCCGGACTATGACCGAGCTCGGCAGGCCTGAGGAGCTTGCCGAAGCAGAGATGAACTTCGGTCTGGTATTGCAGAACCTTGCGGGCGCAAACAGGGCTCGCATCACAGATGCCATTTCCGCCTATCAACGCGCGCTGCGGACCTTCACGCGATCTGAGTTTCCGCAGGAGTTCGTGATCCTGCAGAACAACCTTGCCACGGCGTTTCTCTCGATCCCCATGACGGACGAACGCGGAAAAATGCGTGAAGCGCTTGCGGTGCAGGCTTTCGAAGAAGGTCTCAAAGTCATCACGCTGATCGACAATCCGACCGAATATGCGATGCTGCAGAACAATCTCGGCAACGCTCTGCAATATGTGTCTTCGAGCCACACGATCGCGAACAACATACGCGCACTTGAAGCCTACGACGAAGCGCTGAAAGTGCGGACGCGCGAGACGACCCCGCTCGAATACGCGAACACTATTTGCAACAAAGCCAACTGTCTGTGGAATTTGCCCGACGATCCCTCCGATCCAGACGGTGGTAATCGATCCAACCTTCTACAAGCGCGCGACTACTACGGCGAAGCGCGGGAGATCTTCATGGCGCATGGCGACTTGGAGAAGGGAAAGGTTGTTGCCGAAGCGATCGACCAGATTCAGCGCGAGTTGCTGGCGTCGAATTCGGCCGATGGCCAGGTCGTGCGTTCTCATCCCAGCAATCGTCAATCGAGCGAAACCGGAGCTTCCGATCTATGACCCTACCGTCTTCTCCAGAAATGTTGGTTGTTTCGTTTATCCTGGGCGTCGTTGCCTCGATTGGCGGTGGCGTCATCGGAGGCGTAGTCGTCGGCGGCAAGGTGTTGGGGAATGAACTGGCAGCGCTACTGGGGGGCTTCTATGGGCCCCTGGCCGGCGTTGCCGGCGTCTTTCTTGGGCTCGCCATCCTTACGATTGTCGGCTGAGGAGGACGATATCATGTGGGCAATGGCTCAGAATTCAATCGTTCTGTTCTTCCGCGGCAAGTTGTTTGCCGAACCGCGCAAAGCATTCCTCATGATTTTTGTAGGCGTGCTAGTGACTGCATCGTTGCTGGTCATGATCGCAAAGCTGGGTGCCCCGTTGTGGATGGCGGCACCGGTCGCGGCGTTCGTCGGCGGTGGGTTGCAGCCCTATCTGTTTCGGAACCTCCGCTATCGGTGATGCTGCGGGAGTCCGCATGTGAGAACGATATGAACGCCCACGATATGATCTCGACGACGCGCGACGATCTTGCCGGCTTGGTCGGCGACATCGAGCGACTGGAGGCCATATTTGCGACATGGGACGATACCCAGCGGGCGGCTGTCGGCGCCTACAAACTGGCCATCGAGGCGTTGGATGGAGAAGCGTTGCGCCGGTTGATCCGGGCGCTCAAGACTGATCCTGCTGCGCTTGCGGCAATGAAAAATGCGGTCGCCGACGAGGTCGTCTACGCGGTTTTGCGCCGGCATCAGATCGTCAAACCCAGCCTCAACGAACGAGTCGAAGCGGCGCTTGAGGGCGTCCGGCCCATGTTGGGTTCGCATGGCGGCAACGTGGAGCTCGTCCAAGTGAACCCACCCAAGGTGGAAGTGCGTTTCATTGGGGCGTGCGACGGCTGCCCCGCGTCCGCATTGACGTTCCACGCCGGCGTGAAAAAGGCCGTTCAGGAAGCATGTCCAGAGATTATAGAGATTGTACAGGTGAAGGGACTGGGCAGCTCCACCGACAACGGCGTTCGCTTTGTCAGTCCGTTCGCGCTTGACGCACAAGGGAACTGGCTCTCGGCTGGTCTTTTGGCCGACATTCCGGAAGGTGGGGTTCGCGCGATCACCGTTGGGGGAGAGAAGCTATTGTTGTCGCGCGCGGGTGCGAGTGTCACTTGCTTCCAGGATGCCTGCGCCCATCTCGGATTTCCGATCCACGACGGCGAGGTGGAGAGCGGCATCATCACCTGTCCGCATCATGGTTTTCAGTATGACCTTTCAAGCGGTGAATGCCTCACCGCGCCGGAGGTGGCGCTCCAATCCCATGCTGTTCGCGTTATAGGCGCTCGGGTCGAGGTCAGGATTTCGGTGTAGCCATGCAGGTTTCCTTTGCCCCTCGCCGATTGGATAGGGCTCTTGCGCGGGCCGGAGACAATCACGTCGCGCGGCCGCTCTTGGCTCATGACGGCGCGCGCACTGTCCTTGGGGGCGAGGCGCTGCCGAATGGTCTGGCGCAATCAATCGTGCCGGGACCGACCACGCTGTTCGGCCCGCGTGGGGCATGCCTTGCCAGCGCTCACGGACCACTGTTTGTCTGTGACACAGGCCATCATCGGCTCATGATCTGGCGATCTTTGCCAATGGCCGATCAGACACCAGCGGATCTGATAATTGGTCAACCGGACTTTTCGCGAGAAGGACGCAACGCCAAGAGCGATGTGGGGCCGACGACGCTCAACATGCCGACTGGAATCGCAGCGTCCAATGGCGTCCTTGCTGTAGCCGATGCATGGAATCATCGCATTCTGATCTGGCATAGCTACCCCGAAACATCCAACCAGCCCCCAGATGTGGTGCTTGGCCAGCCAGATTGCTCCAGCGGGCTCGCCAATCGCGGCGCGGACGCGCCCCGAGCGGACACATTGAACTGGTGTTACGGAGTGGCGATCGTGGACGGAAAATTGATCGTCTGCGACACGGGCAATCGCCGGGTACTGATTTGGGATCGTATTCCAACCTCGAACGGCACGCCGGCCGATCTGGTCTTGGGGCAGCTCGACTTTGTGACCCGCGATGACAATGCAGGGCAGGCCGGCGGCGCGGTCGGCATGCGCTGGCCCCACGGCATTGCTGCCTGCAACGGAATGCTATTCGTCTCCGACGCTGGCAATAATCGAGTCATGGCGTGGCGAACGTTTCCGCGTTCCATCGGACAAGCCTGCGATTTCGTGCTCGGCCAGTGCGACTTCACGCACCTCGATCACAACCGCGCCTCCTATCATCCGACATCTGGCGCGATGAACATGCCGTACGGACTGACCGTGCAAGGCGGAATGCTGATCGTGACCGATACCGCCAATTCGCGATTGCTTGGATTCGAACTGGACGGGCTATCAATGGATTCTCCTGCCATAGCGCTGGCTGGGCAGCCCATGTTCTCGGCCAAAGGAGACAATCGGTGGCGTTCTGCCACGCGCGACAGCCTTTGCTGGCCCTACGCTGCTTCAGCGTGCGATGATCTGCTGGTCGTGGCAGACGCCGGCAATAACCGCGTACTCCTTTGGGAGGCGGTTTCGTGACCGATTGTAGCAGCATCGCGCAACCAGACGCTAATGTCGGAGCGGAGATTCGCGTGCGCGGCCGCGTGCAAGGGGTTGGCTTTCGGCCGGCGATCTGGCGTTTCGCGCGTGAGCTTGGTTTGTCAGGCGACGTTCGAAATGACGCGGACGGCGTGCTGATCCGCCTTTACGGCAGCGAGCGCACCATAGCTGCGCTCATCGCCCGCATCCACACTGACTCGCCACCACTGGCCCGTATCGATGCAGTCGAGACAGGGCCGGGTCGTGGCGGTCTGCCAGGGCAGTTCGTCATTGCGGGGAGCCTTACCGGCGGCGCAAATACCCAAGTTGCGCCTGACGCTGCAATTTGCGCCGAATGTGCCGAGGAGATCACCAGCCCGTTCGGCCGCCGCTATCGCTATCCCTTCACAAACTGCACCAATTGCGGACCACGGCTTAGCATCGTCAACGCTATCCCCTATGACCGCGCCACTACCACAATGGCGCCATTTGTGATGTGCGCAGCTTGCCGGGCCGAGTACGAAGATCCTGCCGATCGCCGCTTCCATGCCGAAGCAATCGCCTGTCATGCCTGCGGGCCGAAGGCGAAGTTGGTTCGTTTCGACGGTCACGCGTTTACCTTCGACCAGTTCTCGATGATGGATGATGTTGATGCCGCGTGTGGCCTGATAAAGCATGGCGAGATCGTCGCGATCAAGGGTCTCGGAGGCTATCAATTGGCCTGCGACGCCACCAAGACCGACGTCGTAGCAAGGCTACGCCGAACGAAGCATCGTGATGCCAAGCCGTTCGCACTGATGGCGCGCGATCTCGAGGTGATTCGTCGCTATTGCAGCGTGAGCGCCGAGGAAGAAGCACTGTTGACGGCTCCCACGGCGCCGATCGTCCTGCTCGAGGCCAATGGCCCGGAAAGATTACCGGACACAATTGCGCCGGGCCTTGCCACGCTGGGCTTCATGCTGCCGACGACCCCGATGCATCTTCTCATGTTGCGAAGGATGGCGCGGCCGGTGGTGATGACCAGCGGAAACCTCTCGGACGAGCCGCAGGTCGTACTAGACGCGGAAGCGGGCGAACGGCTTGGCGGGATCGCCTCTTATGCGCTGATCCACGATCGTGAAATCGCCAACCGAATTGACGATTCTGTCGTGCGCGTTGTCGGCGGCCGCGTGAGGCTACTGCGCCGAGCCCGCGGCTACGCACCGGAGTGGATAGTCCTGCCCAGGGGATTCGAGGCAGCGCCAGATGTGCTGGCGATGGGCGGCGAGTTGAAGTCGACCTTCTGCCTCCTCAATAATGGTGCCGCTATCCTGTCGCAGCATCAGGGCGATCTCGAGGATGCGAGATGTTTCGATGACTACCGGAAGAATCTCGTGCTTTATGCTCGCTTGTTCGATCACGCACCGGCCGCTCTGGCCGTCGACTTGCATCCCGAATATCTGTCCTCGAAGTTCGCCCATGAGCGTGCCGTCGCCGATCGGCTGCCGCTTGTTGAAGTTCAGCACCACCACGCCCATGTCGCCTCCTGCCTGGCCGAGAACAATTATCCGCTGGATGCCCCCGCGGTGCTCGGTATCGTGCTCGACGGCTTGGGTTGGGGCGGCGACGGTACGTTGTGGGGCGGTGAATTCTTGCTCGCCGACTACCGGCGCTACCAACGGCTTGGCACGTTCAAGCCGGTCGCGATGGTTGGTGGGGCTACTGCAGCCCGCGAGCCTTGGCGAAACCTGTACGCGCACCTGATGGCCGAGATGAAGTGGCCGGAATTCTCCATGAATTTCGACCAGCTCGCACTTCATGGTTATTTGTCAGGCAAGCCGCGCGGCACCCTCGATGCCATGATCAAGAAGGGCATCAACGCGCTGCCGGCGTCGTCATGTGGTCGGCTGTTCGATGCCTTTGCCGCGGCGCTGGATGTTTGCCGCGAGCGACAGGCCTACGAGGGCGAGGCCGCGGCGCGATTGGAAGCCATGGTCGACCCGGATACGATGCTGAATGAGGGGGATGAGCTCGGCTACCCCCTGACAATTCCGAACCTGCCCGGGTCAGGACTGCCTTACATCGAGCCGCGGGCAATGTGGGCCGCGGTGCTCGGTGATCTCATCTTGAACACGCCGGCGCCAGTCATGGCCGCACGCTTCCATAAGGGCTTGGCGATATCGATAGTCGCCATGACGAGAAAGCTCGCCGGCGGCGAGGACGATGCGACGCAACCGCGTTTCTCGACAGTCGCCTTGTCGGGCGGCTGCTTCCAGAACAGGGTTCTATTCCAGGAAGTCAGCCGCCGCCTTGGACAGGCGAAGTTTTCGGTGCTCTCGCATGCCCAGGTTCCCGCCAATGACGGTGGGCTTGCATTGGGGCAAGCGGCCATCGCTGCCGCGCATCTGATCGATAAACAAAGGCCGTCAACAGAAGGAAGCAGGTCATGTGTCTCGGCATTCCCGGACGCATCGTGAAGATCGACGATGTGACCAAGCGCCTCGCAACGGTCGACGTTGGTGGCGTCAAGCGACAAATCAACATCGCCTGCATCGTGAACGACGACCATCCGGTCGAGTCGTGCGTCGGCGACTGGGTGCTGGTTCACGTCGGTTTTGCGATGAGCCGGATCAACGAGGAAGAGGCGGCCCAGACCTTGAAAATACTGATCGAACTCGGCGAAGCCCAGGCCGAGATCGAGGCAATGAAGCTGTCGGCGGCCCAGTAAGGAGGGTCTCACCATGTCCAACGAGAGCGATCTCACGGCACTTTATCCATTTTTGCATGGACAACCGCAGTCACCGGAGCGGTTAGACGCGGCACTCCTGCATTCCGTCAATGAGAAGGCTCGCGACTCCCGCGAGACCAACTCCCGCTTCTTCGACGAGCAGGGGCCGGTTCTGGTCGCCGCCGCCAAGGCTCTGGCCCACGTCTACCGGCGGGGCGGCCGGCTGTTCTCGATGGGCAATGGCGGGTCGAGTTGCGATGCTTCCCATGTGGCGGTCGAATTTGTTCATCCCATCACTGCAGGCCGGCCGGCGCTCGCCGCAACTAATCTCGTTGCGGACCTCGCAATGATCTCCGCCGTTGGCAACGATCTCGGCTTCGAGCACGTCTTTGTCCGTCAGCTGTTGGCGCAGGGAAAAGCCGGTGACGCGCTGGTTGGCATCTCCACCAGCGGCAATTCTACCAATCTGATGGCTGCGTTCGCCAAGGCCACGGAAATCGGCATTCTCACGATCGGCCTTGCCGGCGGCGAAGGCGGCAAGATGAAATCATCAGGCCTGGTCGATTTCTGCCTAGTAGTGCCAACGACATCCATCCACCGGGTCCAGGAATGTCACGTGGCGGCCTATCACATCTTGTGGGATCTGGTGCACACGCTGCTCGCGGACGATCGCGGATCAGCCACCACGAAGGGGGCCGCAGCATGAAATATGTCGATGAATTTCGCGATTCTGAAAAGGCTGGCTTCCTCGTCCGGGAAATCGAAGCGCTGGTCTCAACCATGACGCTGCCGCCCGGCAGGCCGATTTATATCATGGAGGTCTGTGGCGGTCACACGCATTCAATCTTCCGCTACGGCCTCGAGGGCATGTTGCCCAAGGAGATCGAACTGATCCATGGACCGGGCTGCCCGGTTTGCGTGTTGCCGATGGGACGCGTGGATGATTGCGTGTCGATTGCAGAGAACCCTGGCGTCATCTTTGCGACTTTCGGCGACGCCATGCGGGTTCCGGGTTCGAAGAAGAGCCTGCTACAAGCGAAAGCCGATGGCGCCGACGTTCGGATGGTCTATTCGCCGATGGATGCGCTGGCGCTCGCCCGCAAGAACAGGGATCGCGAGGTCGTTTTCTTCGGGCTCGGGTTCGAGACCACGATGCCATCGACGGCGTTGACCGTCCTGCAGGCGGAAGCCGAGGAAATTACCAACTTCTCGGTCTTCTGCAATCACATCACCATCGTTCCCACAATCAAGGCGATCCTGGACAGCCCGGGCCTCCAGCTCGATGGCTTCCTTGGACCCGGTCACGTCTCGATGGTGATCGGCACAGCTCCCTACGAATTCATCGCCAAATTCTACCGAAAGCCGATGGTGGTGGCCGGGTTTGAGCCGCTCGATATCCTTCAGTCCATCTGGATGGTGTTGAAGCAGATCAAGGATGGCCGCAGCGAAGTCGAAAATCAGTATGCCCGCATCGTTCCGGATGGCGGAAATGCAGCCGCGCTGCAAGCGGTCTCACGCGTCTATGAACTGCGTGAGTTCTTCGAATGGCGCGGGCTTGGCTCGATCGACCACTCCGGTGTCAAGCTACGCGAAAAGTATGCTGGCTACGACGCTGAGCGAAAGTTCGCCATCCCCAACTTAAAGATCGCCGATCCGAAGTCGTGCCAGTGCGGCGAGGTGCTCAAGGGCGTTATCAAACCGTGGCAGTGCAAGGTATTCGGATCGGCGTGTACGCCGGAGATGCCGCTCGGGTCGCTGATGGTTTCGTCCGAGGGCGCCTGTGCAGCCTATTACCAATATGGCGGCCACAAGAGCTACAAGGAGGCAGTATGAACGTCGCACCGTTCATTCATGCTCGCAAGCTCGGCAAAGTCAGTGTCGATAAGGTCACGCTTGCCCACGGTGGTGGAGGCAAGGCGATGAAGGATCTGATCGATGACGTGTTCGTCGCGGCTTTCGATAATCGTTCGCTCGCGCCCCTGGAAGACCAGGCCCGGTTCAGCCTTGCCGAACTTGCTGGCCATGGAGACCAGCTCGCCTTCACGACGGACTCCTTTGTGGTCGATCCGTTATTCTTCCCCGGCGGCGACATTGGCGAACTTGCGGTTTGCGGCACGATCAACGACCTCGCGGTTGGCGGAGCGAAGCCGCTCTACTTATCGTGTGCAGTAATCATCGAGGAGGGAACGAGCATCGAGCTCCTGCGCAAAATCGCGCGCTCGATGGCAATGACCGCCCATGCAGCCGGCGTTAGCATCTGCACCGGCGACACCAAGGTGGTGCAACGTGGCGCCTGCGACAAACTGTTCATCACGACGACGGGGATCGGCGTGATCCGCAGAGGCCTTGCGCTCGAAGTCGGCAGCGCCAGGCCAGGTGATGTCGTGATGGTCAATGGTCTGCTCGGTGACCACGGCGCAGCGATCTTGTGCGCGCGCGGGGACATGGCACTTGATACGACGATCGAAAGCGATTGCGCCTGCCTTCATGATCTGATCGGGGCACTTTTAGAGGCAGCGCCCGAAGTTAGATTCATGCGCGATGCGACACGCGGTGGATTGGCGACCGTACTCAACGAGATCGCCGAAGCCTCTCAGGTTGCGATTGAAATCGACGAGCGCGCCACTCCTATTCGCGAGGAGGTGAAGGCCTTTTGCGAAATACTTGGCCTTGATCCGCTTTATCTCGCAAATGAGGGGAAGATTGTGGTGATCGCGCCTCCCGAACAGGCCGACGCCGCACTCTCAGCCATGCGGGCTCATCCACTGGGCGCGGGGGCCGCAGTCGTCGGCAGGGTCAATCGGGGAGAGCCAGGGCGTGTCACCATGCGCACCGTGTTTGGCGGACGACGAATCGTCGACATGCTGGTGGGCGAGCAATTGCCGCGGATTTGCTGAGGCTGCTCATGCACGAACTAGGCATTACTCGCAACGTTATCGCGATCGTTGGCGACGCCGCCAAGGGCCGTCGGGTTCGCCGCGTCAATCTTGATGTTGGCGAATTGTCCGGCGTGATGCCGGACGCGATCGCCTTCTGCTTCGAGACGGTTGCCCGGGGGACGATGCTGGAAGGCGCAACGCTGGAGATCAGAAAGATTGAGGGACGCGCCCGCTGCGATTCTTGTGGGCTGGAGCTCGTCACCCGGACCCTGTTCACCGCGTGCAGCTGCGGTTCCCGCCGGCTGACGCGATTGCAGGGCGAAGAATTGAACATCAAGAGCATGGAACTGGAAGAGGAGGTCGCTTGATGTGTGGTCATTGCGGATGCGGAGACAAGCGAGGCGCCACAGTCCTAAATCTTCAGACCGGGAAGGAAATCGATATGAGCGGCCATTCCCACCACGACGATCATAGCCATGATCACGCGCATCACCTCAAACATGATCATTTGCTGGGCGATGGTGTCATGCATAGTCACGATCACCACCACCCCCATGACGGTCCCCACGACCATCATCATGGCCACGACCATGTCCACGCCGATGGCACACGGCACAGCCATAGTCATGCAGCCCACGATGATCACAGCGTGGAGCATCGACACGATCACGCTGCCGGCAGCTTGATCGAGCTCGAGACACGGATCCTCGCCAGGAACGATGCGCTGGCAGCCAAAAACCGGGCATGGTTTGCGGGTCGCGAAATTCTCGCGCTCAATCTGGTCAGTTCGCCGGGTTCGGGCAAAACGACGCTGCTGGAGCACACCATTCGCGACCTGTCTGCCGAGCTAAAGATCTACGTGGTCGAGGGCGACCAGGCGACCGCCAATGACGGCGAGCGGATTCGGGCCGCAGGAGCGCCGGCCGTCCAAGTCAACACCGGCACGGGGTGCCATCTCGAGGCCGACATGGTTGCCCGCGGGTTGCGCGAGCTGCAACCCGGGGCGGGATCAGTGGTGATGATCGAGAATGTCGGCAATCTGGTATGTCCTTCGATGTTCGACCTCGGAGAGCGCGCGAAGGTTGTGATCCTCTCGGTGACCGAGGGCGAAGACAAGCCGCTGAAATATCCCCACATGTTCCGTGCTGCAGAGATCATGGTTTTGAACAAGATCGATCTGCTGCCGCATGTCGATTTTGACGTCTCGCAGGCGGTGACTAATGCGCGGACTGTTAACCCGGACATCACTGTGTTTCAGCTTTCAGCGCGAACTGGCGAGGGACTTGCCGATTGGTACGGCTGGTTGCGCCGTGAATTGAGCAAAGCGGGCGAGGCGGTGTTCGCCTAGAGCATTGATGGCGCCGATTAGCGCCTCGCTTCAGTGTTCTGCTCTGACGCTTCTCTGTCGCAGATGGACATACGCGATCTGCGCGAACCTTGATTGTTGTGCGAACGGCCGGCTGTTCCCCGATGTGCAACGGGGTATGTCTGCCACAGACCGCGGGGGCGCAGATGTTCGGGATTTTGGGGCTGGGATTCCTGCTCGGCATGCAACATGCGCTGGAAGCGGATCATATCGCTGCAGTCTCCAGCATCGCAGCCCGGCGTACCAATATCGGCGATATCGTCAGGCATGGGCTGACCTGGGGGCTCGGACATACGCTCGCGCTTTTCGTCTTCGCTGGCGTCGCCATCCTGCTAGGTCATGCGATCCCCGAAAGCCTTGCACAACCACTTGAAACTGCGGTTGGCGTGATGTTGATCGGCCTCGGGATCAATGTTCTCTGGAAGCTACGGCGTGATCGCGTTCACTTTCATCGCCACGGGCATTTCGACGGAACAAAGCACACACATGTTCATAGCCATCGGAATGAAAGATCGATAGATCAGCGAAGCGCGCACACCCATGCGCACGGGTTTCGCTGGCGTTCGTTGATGGTGGGGCTTGTCCATGGGATTGCCGGTTCGGCCGCGTTGCTGGTGCTCGCGGTATCGCAAATCAGCAATCCCGTTTACGGAATGCTGTACGTCGGGCTGTTCGGCGTCGGATCGATGTTTGGAATGGCCTGCCTTTCGATCATCATCGCCGTGCCGCTGGCGATCTCGGCCCGCTGGCTGACTTGGACCAATCGTGCAATCCAGGGTGTCGTCGGCGCTGTCACGATCGGACTGGGGGCTCTGACTGTCTATACCACGGCAATCGCCTACAGTTTCGCGACAAATTAGATGACATGCGCTTTGGCCGGGTATGATTGGAGCCGTTCGTGCTTGCGAGCTCTGCCGGTCTCTATGCATTGCTGTTCCAGAGGTGCGTCAGAGCGGCCCCGTGAGAGTTGACCGGACGAAGCAATTCCTGCGAGGATCGCTCTGCTGGGGAGCTTTCGCCGCCCTAACTGGGCCCGCGGTGCCGTCGGCTGCGCAAGAGCTTGCGGCGGCTCAGCCAATGCAGCTTCCTTCGGTCACGGTGACGTCGCCGGATGTCACGCCGCGTAGGCGGGCCGCCAGGCCAAAAGCGGCGCAAGATAGGCCGTCGCGAAGTAGCAATGTGGTGCACTCTGATCAGCCGGAAATAGCGACTGCAGGCACCGGCGGGGTCATGCCGGGTGCGTCGCGCAACGCAGTAGGGCCCATTCAGCCTACCGCCGCGAGCGCCTTGCTTGTGAGCAGCGAGCAGGTGAATGCCATTCCGTTCGCGCGGCCAGGCGAGGCGCTGGAGGTCGTTCCTGGACTGATCGTCACGCAGCATTCCGGCGAAGGCAAAGCCAACCAATATTTTCTGCGGGGCTTCAATCTGGATCACGGTACGGACCTCGCGATCAGTCTCGACGGCATGCCTGTCAACATGCCAACGCACGGACACGGGCAGGGCTACGCCGACATCAATTTCCTGATCCCCGAGCTGATCCAGTCGGTTGGTATCCGCAAAGGTCCATACTTCGCCGACGTCGGCGATTTCGCTTCCGCCGGCGCGGTCAGCATCGACTACATGAACAAGCTGCCGAAAAGCATCGCCGAGATGACCATTGGCAGTTTTGGGTATCGCCGTGCGCTGGTGGCGGGTTCCACCACGGTGAGCGACGCTACACTGCTCGCCGCGGTCGAGAGTAGCAAATACGACGGTCCCTGGGACGTGCCGGACAATGTGCGGAAAATCAACAGCGTCTTGCGTTATAGTCAGGGTACCGTAACCGACGGATTCACGTTCACTGGAATGGCCTACTCCAACGGCTGGAATTCGACTGATCAGATCGCGCAGCGTGCCGTTGAGCTGGGTGTCATCGGCCGCTTCGGCTCGCTCGATCCGACCGACGGCGGCACCTCCAGCCGCTTCAGTCTCTCCGGCAGTTGGGCTGGTTCAAGCGAGTACGGTCAAAGCAATATCAGCGCCTATGTCGTCCGTTCTGAGCTACAGCTCTTCAACAATTTCACCTATGTCCTCGATGATCCGCTGAACGGCGACCAATTCAGTCAGCTCGATCGTCGCACACTCGGCGGCTTTGATGCGCGGCATGCGTTCGACTGGCGCTTTGGTGGGTTTGAAACACATACCCGTTTTGGCGTGGAGGGCCGCCACGATCATATCCAGATCGGCCTATTCGCGACCGAGCAGCGCGCGTGGCTTTCGACCGTACGCGCGGACCGTGTGGAGGAAGGAAATGTCGGCCTCTGGATGGATAGCACCACACGCTTGGCCGAGTGGTTGCGGACCACTGTTGGAATTCGCGAGGACATCTTTGCCGGACGCGTTCTCAGCGATACGCCGCAGAACTCTGGTAACGCCCAGGCGTCGATGATGAGTCCGAAAGCTGGCATCGTGTTTGGACCCTGGTTCAAGACCGAATTCTACGGCAATGCCGGCTACGGCCTGCACAGCAATGATATCCGCGGCGCGACCATCAGCGTTGATCCCCGCGATAAGGTAACCCCGCTCGATCGTGTTCCGCTCCTGGTGCGCTCGCGTGGCGCCGAGCTAGGCATCCGCACCAGGGCGATCGATGGCCTTACCAGCTCGGTCGCAGTCTTCGTGCTCGACTTCGAGTCTGAGCTCCTGTTCGTTGGCGATGCCGGAACGACCGAACCCAGCCGGCCGAGCCGACGTGCCGGAGTGGAGTGGACCAATAGTTACAAGCCCGCGTCCTGGCTGACCTTCGACCTTGATCTTGCCTATACCCGGGCGCGCTTCAGCGATCTCGATCTCGCGGGCGACCGCATTCCCGGTGCCCCGGCCTGGATCGCCAGCGGCAGCATCATCGTCGGTCGTGAAATTGGCTGGTTCGGCGCGCTGAAGGCGCGCTATTTCGGTCCCCGTCCATTGATTGAGGACGATAGCGTGCGTTCGGCTTCCTCGCTGATCTTCAATGCGCGCGGAGGCTACCGATTTGACAATGGTGCGCGATTGCAGCTGGACGTGCTCAACCTGTTCGACGCCCAGACGAACCAGATCGAATATTACTATCTATCGCGGCTACCGGGTGAGCCGATCGGCGGCATCGCCGACCGTCATGTGCATCCGGCCGAACCGCGAGCCTGGCGCGTAACGCTGGCGTCGGCGTTCTAACCGACATCAAAGCTTCAATTCGTTAGCTGAAGTACTGCTTCGGAGCTCCTGTCTGAGAGCCGTGCTACATTCAATCGAGCGAACGTCAGCATCGCTGATTGCGAAGCTTGGATCTGACCTGTGCATGTCAGCGGCCCGCGCGAACTGGCGACCGTTCTTAGGCACGCATCGCCTATGATACGACGACCTTATACAAGCCTCGGCTTGAGGGTGCTGTCGCGCTCCCTAATCTGGAACCCAACGTCTATCCTGTTTGATGGAGAAGGCTCTCCATTGATTCGTTGCAATAGAACGTTCGCAATCTTTCGCCCCATGCCGACGCGATCGACCTGCACGGTGGTTAGAGTGGGGATAACGGATGATGCGATCGGCAGATCGTCGAATCCTGCAATCGCCAATTGCTTGGGTACTGCGATGCCGCGCCGCTGACATTCGAGAAGACCTCCGACCGCCATCACGTCGGTCGCAAAAAACAGTGCATCGATCGTATCGGAGGATTCCAGCGTCCAGGCGACGGCATCCGCTCCGCCTGAAAAGCTGTTCTCACATTCGATCACCAGCGCAGGCTGAGTATTCTCTCCGTCGTTGCACGCAGCACGATAACCTGTCAATCGATCTCCGATGCGATCATTTAGATCACGCTTGACGGTCACGTGCGCGATACGTTGATGGCCGCGCGATGCAAGCATCAGGGTCAGCTCCCTGGCGGCTGCAAAGTTCGAATAACCAACGACTGTGTCGATCGGATCGTCGGTCAGATTGCTCCCTTCGATGACCGGTATGCTGCTCGCGCTCAGCAACTTACGGGTTTTCTGGGAATGCCATGTGCCGGTCACGTAGAAAGCGTCGGGACGCCGCGCGAGGAACGTCGCGACGATCTTTTCCTCCATCTCCTGCGAGTAGCCCGATGAGCCAATCATGACGGTCACTCCGTGCTCATGGAGAACTTCCGTCATTCCCTGAATGACCTCGGAGTGTTGGGAATATCCAATCACCGGAATGATCGCCGCGATGACGCCAGTGCGGTTGGCGGCGAGGCCGCGGGCCACGAGATTGGGCACGTACCCGAGTTTGCTGATCGTCGCCAAAACCCGGTCACGCGTTTCCGGGGCGACGTTTTGGGAGCCGTTGAGGACCCGGGATACAGTTCCGGCCCCGACCTTGGCGTGGCGGGCAACATCGGCGATGCGAATGGCGCCTTTGACGATCTCCTGGCTCAAATTTGACACCTTCGCTCAATCCCAGCGGAAACCGGCTTCCACCGAATCCGCATGGTAGGCCATGGAAGCGCTTCCAAAAAGGCTTGACTCCGGGAAACAAGCCAAATAGTCATTATGGAAGCGCTTCCATAGTCGAGAATAGCGCAGGAAAGGCGCCAGCTGGCGGCTTAAGGGAAGAAATGAAATCATGACGGTCACTGCCACGCGTAGGAATCTTGAGGGGCAAACCGCCATTGTCACTGGCGGTGCCCGCGGCCTTGGTCTGGCCATTGCGCAGCGGCTATCGGCCGAAGGCTGCCGGATCATCCTTTGGGACTTGGATATCCCAGCCTTCGATGGATCGACAGCCGGCTTCACGCCGGTGCTCCAGCAAACGGTCAATGTCGCGGATCTGGCCGCGGTTCAGCTTGCTTTTCAGGATGCGCTGGCTGCTGCAGGCTCAGTTGAGATTTTGGTCAACAATGCAGGGATCAACGGCCCGATTGCTGCCGCCTGGGAGTACCCGATTGAGAGTTGGGATCGCGTCCTCGCAATCGATCTGACGGGCGTGTTCTATTGTTGCCGTACCGTGATTCCTCACATGCGTGAACAGGCTTACGGCCGCATCGTCAACGTCGCTTCGATTGCGGGCAAGGAAGGTAATCCCGGCGGCAGCGCCTACGCAGCTGCGAAAGGCGGCGTGATTGCCTATACGAAATCGATTTCGAAGGAGCTCGCGAAATCTGGCGTGCTGGTGAATTGCGTCGCGCCGACTATGGCGGAGACCGAGTTGCTTCGCGAGATGACGCCCGAATTTATCTCCACGATCAAGGCAAAGATTCCGATGGGGCGCTTCATAACGGCTCCCGAAGTGGCCGCGATGGTCGCGTTTGCCGTAGGCCCTGATTGCAGCTTCACCACCGGCTTTACATTCGATCTGACCGGCGGTCGCGCGACCTATTAGCCATGACTGTGGATTGCTGAGCCGCAGCTTCAGTCGGCGCGGAGCAGGCAGATCGAACTTCGCGACCCTGCAATGTGATGTTTCTCGTGAGGCCGAACACATGATGCTTTCCACCTCCACGATAGCACAGCGATCGGGTGCGAGCCGAGCCCGAAACGTCTTCGCCCCGACACCGTCGCGCGTCCTCGTGCAGAGAGGTTGGCTGACGCTGTTCTGCGTGGTTCTGGCCGTTTTTGCGCTGATGCCGCTCGTCGCCCTCGTGCTCCGTGGCTTCTTAGAGACGCAGGATGGACGCACAGTTCTCTCCTTCGAAGCGCTGCACGCCGTTCTGAAAGAGTCAGGCTACTGGATGGCGACGTGGAACACCGTCGTGATCTCTCTTGGTGCAATGATGCTCGCAACGGCGATTGGTGTCGTTCTGGCGTGGTGTCTGGTGCGAACCAATGTTCCGTTTGCGCGCACGCTCGAGCAACTGGCGACGTTGCCGATCTTCATTCCACCGTTCATTGGTGCCTTTGCCTGGGTCTTGATCGGCGCGCCGCGGGTGGGGCTGTTCAATCTGCCCGCGCGCGGTCTCGGGCTCGGTGACCCAATGGATATATACACCTACACGGGCATCATCTGGACCACAGGCATCTACATCGCGCCCTATGTCATGATGATCGTGGCGGCGGCGCTAAGAAACATGGACCCGAGCCTGGAAGAGGCAGCACAGGTGTGCGGGCTCAGTCGCCTACGCACTATGCTGAGCGTCACGCTCCCTGTGGTTGCCCCCTCGATCCTTTCCGGAGCCGTTCTCGCCTTCGTCATCAGCATCGGGTTGTTTGGCACGCCGGTGCTCCTCGGCATGACGAAAGAGATCTATCTAATCACGTCGCGGATTTACCTGGAATTACAGCATTTTCCACCGAGCTTCGGGATCGTTGCGGTGCTCGCGATTTACCTGATGTTCATGTCGACGCTCGCGAACATATTGCAAAGCATTGCACTGCGTGGGCGTTCCTTCATCACCGTAACTGGCAAGGGGTTTCGGCCAAAAATCATTGAGCTGACGGGCGGTCGCTATGTCGTGGCTGCGGTCATTTGGTTCTATCTCACGCTCACTGTCATCGGACCGATCGTTATCATCACCGCGGCAGCATTTTCGACTTTTACGTGGTCAGGCCGGTTCACATCGGCCAACGTTGCGTATTTATGGCAGTCAGAAGATGTACGGGCGACAGTCGTCAACAGCCTGTTAGTCACGGTCATCGCTGCAACGGCGGCAACGATGCTGGGGCTCGCCGTTGCCTGGATCACGACGCGGACCCGCATGTGGGGGCGTCGGCTCGTTGAACACGTGGTGCTACTACCGATGTCCGTTCCAAGCCTTGCGTTCGCGCTTGGAGTCAGCTTCTTTTGGCTTTGGATGCCGTTGAGCATCTACGGGACGATGTGGATCATCATTGTAGGGCTTATCGGTCGCTACGTGAGCTATTCCGTTCGCACGATTACCAGCAGTCTCATTCAAATCCATCCCGAACTTGAGGAGAGCGCCCGCATCTCCGGATTCGGTTGGGGCAATACGATGTTCCGCGTGACATTGCCTCTGGTGATGCCGGCCATCATTTCGAGTTGGGTCATGGTCTACAGCATTTTCATCTCTGAGCTGTCGATGGTGCTTCCTCTTTATACGGCGGAAACGCGGACGTTATCCATCCTCAGCTTCGATACCTGGGCCGTCGGTGAATTCTCCATGGTTGCGGCACTTTCATTGCTGCAGCTCGTCATGGGCGTGGGCGTCATGTGGACCGTGACACTCATAACAAAGCAGCGGCAGGTCGCGGCGGTTTGACCGTGACGCTCCACGAGAGAGGTACGACATGAGCGTTCGAGTGGAAGGGCTGACGAAGACATTCGGTCCATTACGCGCGATCGATGATCTGAGCGTAGGATTTCAAACCGGAAAGATCTCGGTGTTGCTGGGAGCCAGCGGCTGCGGCAAGACGACGACACTCCGCTGCATCGCCGGGCTGGAGCGACCCAACGGCGGTTCAATCATCATCGACGACGATACTGTTTTCAATTCGGACCGCGGCGTTGATATCCAGCCGGAGAAGCGACGTCTTGGCATGGTGTTTCAGTCATATGCGGTCTGGCCGCACCTGACAGTCGCCGGCAACGTCGCGATGCCACTGCGAGCGCAAAAACTGGGCAAAGCCGAGATTGAACGGCGTGTGCAAGAGACGCTCAGGATTGTCGGCTTGAGCGATCAGGCCGAAAAGAGCGCTATGAAATTATCAGGCGGCCAGCAGCAACGGGTCTCGATTGCCCGGTGCCTCGTCGGCAATCCTAGGCTTATCCTGATGGATGAGCCGTTGAGCAATCTCGATGCGCGGCTTCGTGTCGAGATGCGTCATGAGATTCGACAGCTACAGCAACGGATCGGCGCCACGATCCTGTTCGTCACGCACGATCAGGAAGAGGCGATGTCACTGGGTGACGAGATCTTCCTGTTCAGCAAAGGCAAGGTGGTCCAGAAGGGACCGCCGGAGGAGCTATATTTCCGACCAACGGCTCGCTACGTCGCGGAATTCCTGGGCAAGGCGAATCTGTTTCGGGTAGCAGTACGCCCGAATAGCGAGGGGGCTAGTGTCGCCGCATTGCCCTCCGGTGAAATCATTTCACGAGGTCAGATGGCGAATGCGTCCTCGCAACGCGATGCCTTGTGCATGGTGCGGCCAGAATCCTGGCGCGTGGCCAAGGGCGCCGGTTCCGGGCTCTCGGCCAACGTTCAAGAAGTCACGTTTGTCGGCGACCGGCGCGAGCTACGCGTCGACACGCCAATAGGACCGCAATTGGTTGTGACTTACGGATACGAACGGTTCGCCATCAACGATCAGCTCTCGCTCTCTATCGCTCCCGAGCATGTCCATCTGTTCGACAGCGAGGTGTAGCTCGACGTGGCTTTGGAGTGTTCCGCGCCAGGGCGCCGTCCAAGTATGAAGCGGAGCGGACAAGACAACAATTCATCATATTGAAATTTACAGGGAGAAAACCAAATGGGAATGAAAAGGGCCAGCTTCAAAGTATTTCAAAGTTTGGCAGTCGCAGGTGTCCTCAGCGCATTGGGTGGATTGTCCACTGCTCAGACGGCGTTCGCAGCAGATGCGACGCTTGTCGCGGCAGCGGAAAAGGAAGGCCAGTTGGTCGTCTACGGCGATCCATTCACCGTTCCGTTGTTGCTTAAGGCGTTTGGCGCCAAATACCCGAAGATCAAAGTAACGTCCGCCACCGGTGATGCGTGGCAGATATACAACCGCTTTGTCGCCGAGAACGCGGCTGGAAAGCCGTTGTTAGATGTGATGTATCAGGCCGAGGATACCGTCATCACGGCGAAAACTTCGGGGTACTTGGCGGACTTTGCGAGCGATGAAGCCGGGAGTTTAAGCGAGCTCGGTCTTCCACCAGGCGGCGGCTATGTTCGCGGCAATGGAAACCTCATTTTGTTTGCCTACAACCACGATTCCATGGCTAACAAGCAAGTGCCGAAGGATTGGACGGATTACATCAGCCCGCCGGCCGAATGGGATGGCCTCGGCGCCATGTCGAATCCGGGCTCGTCCTCGGCGACGTTCGCGACCGTCGCAGCGATCTATCAGACATTCGGCCCCGAAAAAGGCGGCGCCATCCTAAAAGGCTTCCGCAGCGCCAAGGGTGAATTGAACCCTTCGATGGGCGTCATGGCCACGAAGCTGCAAACGGGCGAACGGCCGCTTGACTTTTTCAACATCACGACTGCGATCTCCGGCATCATCGCCAAGGGAGCTCCAGTCACGATGGCAGTGCCGGTGTCCGGTGGCGTCGCTCAGTTCAACGCAATCGGTCTCAGCAAAAACGCGCCGCATCCAAATGCGGCCCGTCTGCTGGCCGATTTCGCACTGGGTCACGAGATGCAGACGATCTTCGCCGAAGCCGGTGTTTATCCGGTGCGCAATGGCGTTACGCCGCCAAAGGGGCTGCCAGTCCTGGCCGAGGTCAAGCTGCTGAGCCTGGATCTTGAAAAGGCACTCAAGGACCGTGACACCATCTTGAACTGGTGGGCGGCAAGCACTGGCTTTAGCTATCGCTAAGAGCGGGCAGCAGAGCAACCGGCAACCGAAATCATCGAGCCGCTGACGGAATTGAATATGAAGAACGAAGTTACACTCGATCGGGTCTCGGTCGCCAACCTTACTGCCGGTCGCGTTGATCCCGTCGAATTCATTGAAAGCGCCGCAAGCGGTGGCTTTGGTGCTGTAGGGCTATTGTTGATGAGCGCCACCGCGCACCCCCTCCAGCACGAGGTTGTCGGACGGCCGGAGGTCGTCCGCAAAGTCAAATCGGCGTTGAAGTCGCACAACATGCGCATATTCGACGTCGAAGCGTTTATCCTCTCGCCAGCCAGCGATTTTGAAAAGTTTCGTCCTGCGCTTGAAGTTGGAGCGGAACTGGGTGCCACTCACATTTCATCTATTGGCACAGAGGTGATCGGCAACAGCGCATATCTCGAACCGACACAGCGTATCGACCTGTTCGGGCGCCTCTGCGACGAGGCGGCCCGGTTCGGCTTGCATGTCGGGGTCGAGTTCATGCTTTACCGCGATATTGCCACCTGGAAGGACGCGCTTGACCTAGTCGAGGCTGCGGGCCGTTCGAATGCTGGGCTGATTATCGACACCCTGCATCTGTATCGCGCGGGTGGCACGCCGCAAGATGTCGCGGGCATTTCCGCCAACCGTATCGCCTATGCGCAGCTCTCCGATGCAATTCAAATCTCTCCCGAACTGAAAGATCTGCCTACCGAAGCCCGCGGTTCGCGGCTGCATCTTGGAACGGGGAGCATGCCGCTTCATGAACTAGTGGACGCGCTTCCAAAAGCGACGCAGCTCGTAATCGAGACGCCGATTGCGGCAGAAGCGAATTGGTCGACCATCCGGCGCATTCAGTCCGTCGCCGGTTCGTCCAGAAGGTTCTTCGAACGGCATGCCGCGAGGTAGCACGCCCCAGGGCGGGCGCGCGCGCTCTTGAATTCATCACAAGCCAACGCAAATGCGCGATGAGAAGGATGTCACCATGCCCTTGAGATCAGATGCAAGCAAACCGGATGAGTGTGATGTGCTTGTCATCGGCTCGGGCGCCGGCGGCTTGTCAGCGGCTGTCACCGCGGCATGGCACGGCCTGAAGGTGATCGTCGTCGAGAAGGAAGCTGTGTTCGGCGGCGCGACGGCGTGGTCAGGCGGCTGGATGTGGGTGCCAGGCAATCCGCTTGCCCGCCGTGCCGGCATCCACGAAGACCCAGAGGCTCCACGCACTTATCTCCGCAACGAACTCGGCAATCGATACGTCCCGGCCAAGGTAGATGCGTTTCTCGATGCAGCACCACGCATGGTCGCGTTCTTTGAGCGTCACACCCAACTCCAATTCGTAGATGGCAACGCCATCCCGGATATGCATGGCGCGACGCCAGGGGCCGCAACAGGCGGCCACCAGGTCTGCGCGGCGCCTTTCAACGGACGGAAGCTCGGTGCTCTATTCGGCAAGCTCAGGCGGCCGCTGCGCGAAACGTCCTTTCTGGGATTGCCGATCATGGCGGGCGCGGATCTGGCAGCGTTCATGAGCGTCACGCGCTCGGTTCGCTCCACATTCCACGTCGCGCGACGGGTTGGTCGCCACCTTCTCGACCTGGCACTGTTTGGCCGGGCGACTCAACTCGTGAACGGCAATGCATTGGCCGCACGGCTCGGCCTCTCAGCCGCGGACCTCGGCGTCGAAATCCGCGTGTCGGCGCCCGCAAGGCGTCTCATCGTCGAGGCTGGTGTGGTGACAGGTGCGATTGTCGGTGGTCCGAACGCCGACTACGCTATCCGCGCTCGTCGTGGGACGATTCTGGCGAGTGGCGGCTTTCCGCACGATCGGGAGCGCCGACGCGAGCTGTTCGGCTACACGCCCTCGGGAGAAGAACATTGGTCGGTCACGCCGGACTCTGTCTCGGGCGACGGTCTGCGTCTCGGCGAACGGGCAGGCGGTGAAGTAGACAGATCCCTCGCTTCCTCGGGCGCTTGGTGCCCGGTCTCGCTGGTCCCCTATCCGGACGGGAAGGTGGGACGCTTTCCCCATATCATCGAACGGGCGAAGCCCGGCATTATTGCGGTCTTGGCGGACGGTCGCCGCTTTGTGAACGAGGCCGACGGCTACTACGATTACGTCAGCGCCATGATCCGTGAAACGCTGCCGGGTCAGGAGGTCGCATCCTGGCTAATCTGCACCCGCAGCTTCCAGCGACGGTACGGTCTTGGCATCTCGCGGCCGGCTCCCTTGCCCGTTGCGCCCTATATTAGATCTGGCTACATCAAAGTCGGCCGGACCGCGGAAGAATTGGCGCGCGCCTGCGGCATCGATCCGGAAGGCCTGTGCCGGACGCTCGACGGATACAATCATCACGCGCGACGGGGCGAGGATCCTGCATTCGGACGCGGCTCGACGCCCTTCAACCGCAAGGGGGGCGATGCGAACGTGAAACCCAATCCCTGCGTAGCACCGATCGAAATCGGACCATTCTACGCTGTGAAGGTGCTGCCCGGCAGCTTCGGCACGTTCGCCGGCCTGAAGACGGACGAACGTAGCCGGGTTCTCAACTGTGAAGGCCGACCGATACCGGGGCTGCACGCGGTCGGCGCCGACATGGCGAGCGTGATGGGCGGTTATTACCCCTCAGGCGGCATCAATCTCGGTCCGGCGATGACCTTTGGCTATATTGCCGGCCGTCACATCGCGGGTGCGACTGGTGACGATGATGCAGCGACAACCATTCGCCACGGCCTCGATGATCGGCAATTATCCTCGAGCTGAGCTAGAAAGAGGATATCAGCTTTCAGAAAAGGCCCGAGAGCTTGCCTGGGAGCCAGTATCGGGATCCGTGATGCGAACTTCAACGGCGGACAGGGAGCGGCCCACGGAGCCGGGGATGCGCGGTCCTTCATACGGATTGGAGGCGATCATGCCGGTCTCGGTCATGCCGTACCATTCGAGGATCTCGTGACCAGTCCTCTGTTTTCCAGGCAAGGTGCAAGTTTCATTGCTTTGTTGAGCTTTTCGATCGCTACTTACGTGCGGGATGCAGGGATAGCAGGTCGGAAAAAACGCCGGATGCGATTTACATTCCCGCTGCAACCTATTGATCCATAAAGTCTGGCTTCGAGTGCTTTTTACTGGTAAAGCTCTGACTTTGCTGATGAAAGATGAGACTCTTAATCAGCGGGGCCCAGGTTCGAGCCTTGGTGCGCCGACCATTGGAAACGTCTTATTTTCCGAGATCTTCGCGAAGTGATCGCCGAGACAAAATGGATCTCGTGCGACGTTTTCTATATCGACCGCATCGCCATCGCTACGCGACTCCTTCTCCGTTTTTGTACTCATACCCGTTCCATAGAGTGTGCAGACTCGGTGGTACAGGATCAGGTGCTCATCGTAGAACAGGATATCCGGGCGAGCAAAGGGACAATCTGTTCTGCCTGTACCCGCGGAGTGTCGCTTCCCGCAAACGGTGCGGCGTTTACTCGGTCATCAGGGCCGGCACCGGCAGGGCCGTAATCGACTTGATCTTCTCCATCGCAAAGCGCGAGGTGACGTTCTTGAGCGGGGCGACGTGGATCAGCTTCTTGTAGAAAACGTCGTAGCTCTGCATGTCCGGAATGACGACGCGCAGCATATAGTCGATGTCGCCGGCCATTCGGTAAACTCCATCACCTCGGGCATGGCGCTGACCGCCGCCGCGAAGCGCTTCAGCCAGACACCGGAGTGATCGGAGCTTTCCACGGAGACCAACACAGAGAGACCGAGGCCGTTCTTGTTCTGGTCGACCAAAGAGACGCGCTTGAGGATCACCCCGTCGGCCTCCAGCCGCTGAATGCGCTTCCAGCACGGCGTGGACGACAGGCCGACCCGGTCGCCAATCTCCGCGACCGAGAGCGAGGCGTCCTCTTGAAGCACCGTCAGTATCTTGCGGTCGATGGCGTCGAGGCGGCGGCCCGTCTCGGCGAGCTGCAGCGCAGCGTCGGTCTTGTCTGATTACCTTCAGTGTCAGGGGAAGCTCGAGCGCCGGCGCTTGGGCGAAGTCGTCAGCCGTGGGGTCCGAACAGGAAGATCTCGTAGAGGTCGTCCTGCTGGCCGCTCTCGCCACCTGTCTGCGGCCGCAGCGAGCGCCGGAACCAGTCGCGGGCGTGTCGATCTCGGCGCTGTTCACCGGCGGATTGCTCCCCGGCGTGGTCCTCGCGGGCATGCTCGCCGCCGTCGTGTGGTGGCGATACCGCCGCGAGGACGGCCATCGTTTCGAAATCTCCCGTTTGGGTGGGCCGTAGTCGTCGTCTGGTTTTCGAAGCCCGGTCCGCTACAGTCGCATCGCAGTTTTTCAGGGTCGAAGTCACCTGTTGACGTCGACGACCGTGCGCCCGCGCACTTGGCCACTCATGAGGCGCTCCGCGGAGGCGACGACGTCACTCAGACCGATTTCGACCGCCGATCTCTCCAGATCGGCTTCGGTGAGCAAGGCGGCAAGACGATCCCAGGCTTCGACGCGTTCCGCCTTCGGGCGCGTCACGCTGTTGATGCCGAACAGTGCGATTCCGCGCAGGATGAAGGGGGCAACGCTTGCGGGAAAGTCCAACCCTTGCGCCATGCCACAAGCTGCGACGGCTCCGTCCGCTTTGATGCCGGCGCACACGTTGGCGAGGGTGTGGCTGCCTACCGAGTCGATCGCGGCGATCCACCGTTCCTTCTGCAGCGGCTTGCCTGGTTGCGACAATTGGGACCGGTCGATGATCTCGGTTGCGCCCAGGCTCTTGAGGTACGGCCCTTCGTCGGGTCTTCCAGTCGAAGCCACGACGTGAAATCCGAGCTTGTGCAACAGCATGATCGCAATGCTGCCGACGCCCCCGCCGGCACCGGTCACCAGCACGTCGCCCGTGCCAGGGCGGATGCCAAACTTCTCGAGGGCGATGATCGATAGCATCGCCGTGTAGCCGGCGGTGCCGATGATCATCGCCCGGCGGGAAGGCATCGAAGCCGGCAGCTTGATCAACCAGTCGGCCTTGACGCTGGCTCGCTGAGCCAGGCCGCCCCAGTGTTGTTCGCCGACCCCCCAGCCGTTGAGAACGACCCGGTCTCCCGGCGAGAAGGTCGAGTCGGAACTCGACGAGACCAGACCCGCGAAGTCGATCCCCGGCACCAGCGGGAAGGATCTGACGATCGGACCCTTGCCGGTGATCGCAAGGCCGTCCTTGTAGTTCAGGGTGCTGTACTCGACGTCGACGGTCACGTTTCCTTCGGGAAGGCGAGCCTCGGGCAACTCGGCCACCCCGGCGCGGTATCCTTGCTCGTCCTTTTCGATCAAAACGGCTTTGAACAACTTGAACTCCTATTTCACGTTTCTTTTGGACCGCGGCTTCGCCCCGTCCGGGCGCGGGAGACCGGCGAGGAAGCCGGAGATGAAGGTATCGAGCGGCACGCCGTTCCTGACGAGGCGCGCCCGCATCACCGCCCCCTCCCAGCCGATCCAGAAGAACTCGGCCAAGGCATCGCAGTCCGCGGCATCTCCGATCTCGCCGACGTCGCGCGCGAGTTCCAGGCAATGCGCCACCTTCCGCTGCCAGCCCTTGATGATTTCGTCCAAAGCGGACCTGTAATCGTCGGGTAGCGCCTCGACTTCCTGGCTGAGATTTCCGACGAGGCAGCCGCGCGTGTAGCTGTATTTCGCCATACCTGCCTTGGCGTCTTCGACGAAGGCTCGCATGCGTGCCAGCGGCGCGAGCCTTTCGTCGTTGAGGGCGCGGTCCAGCTTGTGCCGGAAAAAGGAATCGTACTCCTTCATGATTTCGCGGCCGTATTCCGCCTTGCTCTCGAAGTAATGGTAGAACGAGCCCTTCGGCACGGTGGCGCGGCGCAGCAGTGCGTCCAGGCCCGTGGCGGCAAATCCCTGTTGAGTCATCACTTCCATTCCGCAACGGATCAGAACGTCGCGTGTCGGCGCGTATCCGATGTCGTGTCGCCACGCCTCGGCCGGTTGGCGGCGATTATCTGAAGATTTTGCCATTTGTGTCCTTAATAGACCGATCGTCTAGAACACAAAAGCCGACTTTGAGCAAGCATGGAACCGCAATACCTGACGAACTAGAAACCGAAATAGCGCTGAAAATGCCGCAAAATGCTGCAAGTGAAAGCTTTTTCCGCGGTTTTTGCCGAGTCATTGTGCGGTTCCGCGTCACGTCATGTAAGTTTCATACTTGACACAAAGTGTCCTTAGTTCGAAGGTTGGCCATTCTTCGAGAGAGGTGCTGCATGTTTCGCTTGTTCCGAAAAGCCGCGTCCATCGTCGTCGGCGTGGCTGTTCTTTGCGTCGGACATATCGCCGATCCGGCCGAGGCGGCCGATGTTTATCCCTCCACCACGATCAAGCTGGTCGTCGGTTTCCCGCCTGGAGGTCCGACGGACATCATTGGCCGCGTGATCGGCCGCCTTCTCTCGAAGGAGTTGAACCAGACCGTCATCATCGAGAACAACGGCGGTGCCGGCGGAATGATCGCCGCGTCAAACGTTTCCCGCGCGAAGCCCGACGGGTACACGCTCCTCGTCGCGGTGGAGTCCTCGAATACTCGCGCCAAGGCGCTCTATGCGTCTGTGCGCTATGATCAGCAGAAGGGCTTCACCTACATCCGGAAGGTCGCGAAGCAGCGGAATCTGCTAGTCGTGAACCCGAATTTTCCCGTGTCCAGCGTACCGGAGCTCGTCGCCTATCTGAAGGCGCACCCGGGAGAAGTAAACTTCGGCGGTACGTTCGGGGCGACATCCCACATTGGCGGCACGCTGTTCGATATGGCCTACGACACGAAAATGTCGTTCATCAACTATTCGGGCGGCAATCAACCGATAGTCGATTCCATGTCGGGGATTTTGCAGGTGGGCTTCTTTACCGAAGCCACGATCGGTCAGCAGGTCAAGGCCGGCACCCTCAAGGCGCTCGCGGTGACGTCAGCCGAGCGGTCGCCGGCCTTCCCGGATCTGCCGACGATCGAACAGGCGGGTGGCAAGCCTATCGATATCTCCCCGTGGTTCGGGGTCGCGGGTCCGCCGGGCCTTCCCGCCGACGTCGTCGCCAAGGTTGGCGCTGCCCTCGACAAGGCTTCGAGTGATCCAGAGTTCCTGAAGCAACTGGAAACGATCGGCGCCACCCTGATCACCGGTTCGACGGTGGAGAGCTTCACGTCCGATGTCGGAAAGGAAGAGGCCTACTGGAATAAGTGGGCCAAGGATATCGGGGCGCCTCTGCAGAAGTAGCCCCCGAAGGATAACCCATGGACTTCTATCAGCAGTACGACGCTCATCTTTCCGCCGACGAGCGCGATCACGTGGCGACGGCACGGGCGTTTTGTGCCGGTGCCTTTTCCGAGAGCGTCTTGGCCGCGCACATGGCGGGCGAGGCGTTTCCGGAAAAGTGGGTTGCCGAGTGGGCAGCGCTCGGCATGCTGGGGCTTCAGGCCAAGCGAGTTCACGGTGGTCTGGAAGCGTCCTACTTCTGCAAGATCCGGGTCGCGCAGGAAATGGCGCGCCACGGCTTCGCAGCGGCGTTCTGCCTGAACCATCACCAGGGCGGAGCGACGCGCCTTTCCCAGACAGGTACGCCGATCCAGATCGAGCGATTGTTGCAGCCCGCGCTGCGCGGGGAGCTTCTCCTGACGACGGCCATGACCGAGCCTGCGGGCGGGAGCGATGTCTCCGCGCTTACCACGACGGCCGTTCCGGTCGACGGTGGCTGGGCTCTGAGCGGCACCAAGGCCTGGATGACGGACGGCCTGCTGGTCGGAGGCTTGATCGTCCTGGCCCGCGTGGGCGATGCGGCGGGGGCAGGGGACATCGCCAGTTTCTACGTGCCGTTCGGTGAGGCCAATACGGTCCGGCGAAGCGAGATTGTCGTTCCGGGAGCGCGTTCCTTCCGCCTGGCCGAGGTGGCCTTCGACGCTCACTTCATTCCGGAGTGGTGTCTGATCGCCGCGCCGGGCGCCGCGCTAAAAGCATCGATGACTTCCGTCAACGCGGCTCGCGTCCACGTGGCTGCCATGTGCGTCGCGACGCTGCATGCGGCGCTGTGCGAGGCGGTCGATTACTGCGAAGGCCGGCAGGCCTTCGGAAAACCGCTGACCGGGCATCAGGGCCTGCGATGGGAACTCGCCGAGGTGTCGGTCAGGCTCGAGGCCGCCAACTCACTCGTCTTCCGAGCCGCTGAACAGATACAGACCGGAGGCAATCCGGTCGCGCTCGCGGCGCAAGCCAAGAAGTTCGCCGTCGATACCGCGCTCTGGGGCATCGATCAGTGTGTCCGGATCGTGGGCGCGACCGGCGCCAGCGCGGCCCACCGCTTGAATATGCATTTCGCCGAGGTCCGGATGGCGGCCTACGCCGACGGCACCAACGAGATGCTGCTCGATCGGGTCGGTCGCGGCCTGTCGACGACGTACCCCAAGTCAATCCCGTAGCAAACACGGCGGACGAAACGATGCGCAACGTAGTGGTTGAGAATGCGGCAGCGGCCGTGGAAGGCATCAAGGACGGCGACACCGTCATGATGGGCGGGTTCGGCGGGGCGGGCCTTCCGCTGGGAGTGGTCAAGGCGGTGCTCGACAGGGGCGTCCGCGACTTGACGCTGATATCGAACAATGCCGGCTCCACGGAGGACGATCTGTCGCTGTGGTTCGAGGCCAGGATCGTCCGCAAGATCGTCTGCTCCTATCCCCGCAGCGCCAAGCAGTTTGCCGAACAATATCGTGCCGGCACCGTCGAACTCGAGCTCGTTCCGCAAGGAACGCTGGTCGAACGCATCCGAGCGGGTGGCGCCGGTCTTGGCGGCTTCCTTTCTCCCGTCGGCGTCGGAACGGTGTTCGCGGAGGGCAAGGAGAAGATCGTCGTCGAAGGACGAGAGTTCATTCTCGAGCTTCCGCTTCGGGCAGATTTTGCTTTCGTCAAGGGGCATCTCGCCGACACGCTCGGCAACGTCACCTACAACAAGACGGCGCGCAATCATTGCGCGGTCATGGCGACCGCGGGCCGGACGGTGGCCGTGGAGGTCGACCGCGTGGTTGAAGCCGGCGATCTGGATCCGGAAGCCATTGTCACGCCCTGCATCTTCGTCGACCGCGTTTTCGCAAGGAGCCTTCGATGACCCCGCTTTCACGCGACGCATTGGCGCGCATGGTCGCGCTTCATCTGCCGGCGGAGGGCTTCGTGAATCTCGGGATCGGCGCTCCTACGCACGTGGCCGATTACTTGCCGGCCGGTTCGGGCGTAATCCTTCACAGCGAGAACGGCATCCTCAACGTGGGCCCAAAACCGGCGGCAGGCGAAGAGGACTGGGATCTCATCAACGCCGGGAAAATGCCGATCTCGCTTCGGACCGGTGGCTCCTACTTCGACTCCAGCCTCTCATTCGCGATGATGCGGGGCGGCCATCTCGACGTCGCCGTGCTCGGCGCGTTCCAGGTCTCCAAGGACGGCGACCTTGCCAACTGGACGACCGGAGACAATGGGTCTCCGCCCGGCATCGGTGGAGCAATCGATCTAGCCGTCGGCGCGAAGTCGATCTGGGTGATGATGGATCACACCACGAAGGATGGTCGTTCCCGCATCGTGGAGCGATGCGGGTATCCACTCACCGCGCGTAGAGTGGTGACCCGGATATTCACCAGCCTCGCCATCATCGAGGTCACCGGGGAAGGGCTGGCGGTCCAGGCGCTGCTCGAGGGCCTCACGATCGAGGCGCTGCGCGATCGGACGGAGGCGCCGCTGCACGTCGCCGGCGAGGTCCGGACCATCAAGCAGGACGGGAGCGTCGCATGACCTATCGCGTCGCCGAACTGGTCGCCGACAGTCTCGTCGCCCATGGGATCGACCGGGCCTTCGGCGTGCCGGGAGAAAGCTTTCTGGCGCTGCTGGATGCGCTGCGCGACCGCAGCGATTTCGATCTGGTGACCTGTCGGCACGAAGGAAGTGCAAGCCTTGCGGCCGTCGCCGACGCCAAGCTCACGGGTCGCGCCGGAGTCGTGATGGCGAGCCGTGGCCCAGGCGCCTTCAACGCCGCGGTTGGACTGCATGTCGCCGCGCAGGAAGCGATTCCGCTGGTGATGCTGGTCGGTCAAGTCGACCGTCCGAACCTTGCGCGGGACGCTGTGCAGGAGATCGACTGTGGCCGTTCGTTCGATGGCGTGCTGAAATGGTCCGTGCGTCTGAACTCGGCGGATCTCGTTCCTGAGATGATGGCCCGCGCGTTCGCGGTGGCCAGTGTGGGAACGCCCGGCCCGGTCGCCGTCGAACTGCCTGAGGATCTCCTTGAGGAAGCCGCAGAGGGGTTTGCCGTCAGGATCAACGGACTCGCACGTCCGGAGCCGGGCAGTGCGGCCATCGAAAAGGCGGCGGCGGCGTTGACGGCGGCGGAGCGGCCCATCCTGCTGGTCGGCGGCGAATGCCGCACGGCATCTTTTCGCAAAGATCTGGTCGCGTTCTCCGAGATGTGGAACGTCCCGGTCGTCACCATGAACAAGATGCAGGACCAATTTCCGAACGCTCACCCGCTGTGGGGCGGTCAGTTTGGGTTCTTTCCCTCCCAACCTCACGCCAAACTGCTCGAACGAGCCGACCTCGTCGTTGCCGTCGGAACGCGTCTGGGCGACCTGTCCTCGCTCGGCTTTGCGTTTCCGAGGCAGGCCGAGCCGCGCCAGCCGTTGGTCCACGTCTATCCGGATCCCGATGCGATCGGAAAGCGCGTCCAGACCGACGTCGCGGTCGTTTCCGGATCGCATGCGTTCGTGTCGGCCATGCTGGCCGTTTCCACGGCAGCGCCGGACCGGACCGAGTGGCTCAGAGCAGCAGCCGCGGTGCGGACGGCCACCCACGGTTGGCCTCGTTTCGGCGTACCGTCCGCAGACGTCTTCGGTCACGCCGTGGCGGCCATCGCCATACACTTCAAGCCCGACGGCGTCGTCACGACGGACTCCGGCAATTTCGCCGGATGGGTCCATCGCATCTTCAGCTTCGAGCCGACCGCACGACTACTCGGCTCGGCTTGTGGCGCGATGGGCAGCGGGGTCCCGTCCGGGCTCGCCGCGAGCCTTCGCTTTCCGGGGCGACAGGTCGTAGCCTTTTGCGGAGACGGAGGCTTCCTGATGACGGGCAACGAACTGGCGACGGCCGTCGCCAGAGGGGCGGACCTCAAGATCGTAGTATCGAACAACTGGTCCTACGGGACGATCCGATCGCACCAGGAGCGGGCCTTTCCAGATCGTCCTTACGGCACTGACCTCTCTAACCCCGACTTCGCCGCCTTGGCGCGTGCCTTCGGCGCGAAGGGATTCGTCGTCGAGGACGCGGAGAGCGCTCCGTCGACGATCGCAGAGGCCATGACGGCCGGGGGACCGGTCGTCATCGAGGTGCGATCGGACGTGCGCCAGACACTCGACAAGTCGCTCGCCGCCTCACGCAGAGTTCCTTCGAACTGAACCCTAGGAGAACCAAGATGGACGCGATCGCTATCGAGAAACCCGAGGTCGCGATGTCCTGGCAGGGCGTCGTGCGCTTCTTGCACAAGACCCCGCGCGCGTTTCTGCCGATGCGCTCGTTTCCTTCGCTCGAGCTCGTCGCCGGACGCGGGATCGAGGGCGATCGATATTTCGTCGGTCACGAAACCGGATTCTACTCCCACAAGCCGGAGGAGGGACGGCAGGTCACCCTGTTTGAGATGGAGACGCTCGAGGCGCTGCGACGCGACCACAAGATCGAGTTGCTGCCGGAGGAACATCGCCGCAACGTGACGGTCGAAGGCGTCCCGCTGAATCATCTCGTCGGCCATCGCTTCCGACTGGGAGAGACGATCGTTGAGGCGACCCGTCTTTCGACGCCGTGCCGGCACATCGAAGAGATACTCGGCAAGTCGGTCTTCGATCCACTGATCAACCGGTCGGGGCTGAACTGCAAGATCATCGCGGGGGGCACGCTGCGCGTCGGCGATGCGGTGAGGCCGATATAGATGGCGAAGGCGATCAAGACGGTCTCCACCGTTGTCTCTAAGGTCGAGGATCTCGGCAACGACACTAAGCGCTTCACGCTGGTCGATCAGGACGATTGGGAGCTGCCACCGTTCCGGCCCGGGGCGCACATCGACGTTCATCTGGGGCAGGGTCTCGTCAGGACCTATTCGCTTTGCAATGAGCCGGATGACAATCGGCGTTACGTGATCGCGGTGAAGCGCGAACGCGAAGGCCGCGGCGGCTCGAACTTCCTGCACGACCGTGTCGAGGCAGGGCAGCCGATTTCCGTCTCGCTGCCGCGCGGAGGAATCGCGCTGGATCCGGAAGGGACGAACGTGTTCGTCGCCGGAGGCATCGGCGTGACCCCGTTCATCTCTGCGATCCGGCATCTCGAGCGTCGGGGGCGTTCGAATTACGTGCTGCATTGGACCAGTCGCGGGCAGCCGGTCCTGCCCGACATGATTGTGCCGGCGATCGAAGCGGGCCGTGTTCGCCTGTACGACACGACCACCCAGGCCAAGCCCGTCATCGCCGCGATCGTGCGGGAGTTCGTCGGGTCTGGTCTGGCGGCCTGCTGCGGACCTGCCCCGATGCTGCAGGCCTTCGAAGATGCCGTTTCGGCCTGGCCGGAAGAGCGAAAGCACATTGAGATGTTCACGCCGCCGAAAGTCTCCGCCAAAAGCGATGTGCCTCCCTACGAACTCTATCTATCGGCGAGCAAGAAGCTGGCGACCGTCACGCCGGATGTCGGTCTTCTCGGGACGTTGGACGCGCTCGGCGTCGACGTACCCGTGTCCTGCGGCGGCGGTATTTGTGGCGCTTGCCGCACGCGCTGGTCCGAGGGACCGCCCATCCATCGCGATCGCGTGCTGTCGCCCGCCGAACGGCAGAATGAACTCATCGTCTGCGTGGGCGACTGCGCGGGACAGCGACTGGTGCTCGACCTGTAGTCGGTTGAGGCGCTTGGTTCACGGTTTGAATTGTCGATGGTTTGGTGCGAGATCGATGCAGGCAATCATTTCGGAAAGATCCGGGCGCAATGACACTCAACCTCAAATTCCTCCGCGTGCAGAGCGGCATGACGCTGGAGCAGCTTGCGGCCGATTCCGGTCTGACCCGCAGCTATCTTTCCAAGTTGGAACGCGGGCTCTCTTCTCCATCGATAGGCTCCGCGATCAAGATCGCCGAGGCTCTCGGAACGACTTTGGACCACTTCTACGGCCAGCCCGACGACCACGATCCGATCACGATTGTCCGCGCGAAGAACGGGAAGGCGGGCGATATCGACACGCACCTGTCGCTCGTCGCTGGACTCGCTCCCGAACGCACGATGCGCGCCTTCGTCGTGAGGCCGACCAAAACGGCAAAACGCGGTCGCATCATGAGCCACCACGAAGGTGAGGAGATCTTGTTCATCCTCACAGGCCGGATCGAACTCGTCATCGGGAAGCGCAAGGAAACGCTCAATCCGGGCGACTGCATTCAGTTCGATTCCACGATCCCGCACAAGCTGATCCAGGTGTCTTCCGAACCGGCATCGGCGCTCGTCGTGATAGCGAGCAAAACCGCATAGAGGTGCCGAGAATGCCGATCACGTTGCGAAAGAAGGATTTCTACGCCGGGCTACTCATGGTGCTGCTGGGCGCCGGGATCGATATCAACTCTACGACCTATTCGCTCGGGACCTTCGCGCACATGGGACCGGGCATGTTTCCGTTCATGCTCGGTGTCATGATGGTGATCGTCGGAGCGTTGATCTTCGTCACGGGATTGGCGACGCCTCTTGAAGAGGGAGAGCGCATCTTGCCGGCCGCGATGGAATGGCGAGGCTGGGCCTGCATCCTCGCGGGTCCGCTGATGTTCGTCCTCTTCGGCGTCTATTTCGGCATGGCCGCGGCCACCTTCATGTGCGTCTTCGTCTCCGCGCTCGGCGACCGGACCGCTACCGTCAGAGGTTCCGCCGTTCTGGCCGCTGTCGTCACCGTCGCCGGCTGTCTCCTCTTTTCCTACGTGCTGAGAGTTCCTTTCCCGCTCTACCGTTGGG
>NZ_VSST01000058.1 GCF_019402665.1 Bradyrhizobium canariense | reverse complement strand
CGATGCCGACCAGCAATTCACCCCTCTGCGCGGATGACCACCGGTACGATCATCCTCTCTCGCTCCAGTCCATCATGGGCAAGTTTGAGCTACTTTCAGGAAGTGTCCTCGGACGTCGTACTATCTCACATACGTTCGAACCAACGAGACAGCCGCACAAGTGCAAATCAGGACCTGCAACCATCTCAAACTGCTATTTGAGGCTGTGGCCTGCACGGTCGACGGGTCGGCCGATCCGCGCACAACATGAGAACCGAAACGCCAGCGCTGAAGCCAATCGACCCCGCGGGATGCTAAAGGGCGCTGTCAGCGGCTGGCGCGCCTACAGCCGATAGCTCTGAATTCTGAATGATGGTGACATTAACCACAGATTGTTACCACAGAGTAGGATGAAGGCCGGCGACCGGAATCAAAGGCGGTGCGCGTCCGCTTTATGAGCCAATCAGCTCGTGGGCCGCACCGCACAGCAATCCGGTGCCCAGACCACACCTGAGCCGCAGAAGCCGTTCGCATTCGAGCCGATCCGGACGGCCAGCAGAAGTTGTGGCGACGCATCGGGCAGCATATTTCCGGTTCGATGCGCCGCTGAATTCACCCGCCGGCTCGCGCGCGATCACGGTTGGTGTCTCGAGGAGCCTGTGCGGCCATCCGGCTAGCGCCGCTTCGGCTTTCCCGCCGTCATCTGCCTGGCGCCGCAGCTTACGCTGGGCAGAACCTCGCTTTTATGGCAGTGTCGATGTGGCCACAGAGCGCAACACAGTACCTCCTCACCGGACATTGGTCACGTGGAGACTTCGGGGTTGAACCCAGTGTTTTGGGTTGATGCGCATGGACAGCAGATTCCAAGTGCTATGGGAGGACGATGACCGCATCTTTTGCCGGCCATTGCGTCCGGCTTCCGATGGCGCCTGCAGAACTGTATTGGCCGTACTTCCCAAGGCGAAACACGCTTCGTCCGGCCTCCTCGATCGTCTTGATCACGAGTTTGCGCTGAAAGACCAATTAGATGAGACTTGGGCAATGCGGCCGCTCGGGCTGGAGTGCGATGGTGACCGTCCAGTGCTTCTGCTCGAGGATCCTGGTGGCCAGCCGCTCGAACAGTTGCTTGGTGCGCCCATGGACATCGGACGCTTTCTGCAGCTCGCGATCGGCATCGCCGCAGCCCTGAACAAGGTGCACCAACGCGGCCTCGTCCACAAGGACGTGAAGCCGGCGCATATTATAGTGAACTGCGAGGACGGACGGGTCCGGTTCACCGGGTTCGGTATCGCCTCGCGCCTCGCCCGCGAGCGACGCGCCCCTGGGCCGCCGGAATTCATCGTGGGCACGCTGCCCTACATGGCGCCCGAACAGACCGGATGGATGAACCGCTCGATCGATTTCCGCAGTGACCTCTATTCACTTGGCGTTACGCTCTATCAGATGCTGACCGGCTCGTTGCCGTTCTCAGCGGCACATTCCATGGAGTGGGTGCATTGCCACATTGCGCGAAAGCCAGTGGCGCCCGGCGAGCGGGTAAGCACTGTACCGGCTGCAATCTCGACCATAGTCCTCAAGCTGCTCGCCAAATCCGCCGAGCAACGCTACCAGAGCGCTTCAGGCCTCGAACATGATCTACGCCGCTGCCTGATTGAATGGGAAACCGGAGGCCGTGTCGAAGAGTTTGCGCTCGCACAATACGACACGGCCGACCGACTGCGGATCCCTGAGAAGCTCTACGGGCGGGACCGCGAGATTGAAGCCATGCTGGCCGCCTTTGACCGGATGATCAAGAGCGGCGCGCCGGAATTGATGCTGGTTACCGGCTATTCCGGCGTTGGTAAATCCTCGGTAGTCAATGAGCTCCATCGTCGCCTTGTTCCGTCCCACGGGCTGTTCGCATCAGGCAAGTTCGATCAGTACAAACGCGATATTCCCTATTCAACGGTAGTGGAGGCTTTTCAGAGTCTCGTGCGGTTCCTTCTGAGCAACAACGAAGCCGAGCTGACGCACTGGCGCCAAGCGCTTCGTGGTGCGCTGGGCGCCAATGGACGACTTGTTACCGACCTGATCCCTGAATTGCGGCTGATCATCGGAGAGCAGCCACCCGTCCCTGAGCTCCCCCCGCAGCAAGCACAGAACCGCTTCCGTCTCGTGCTCCGGCGCTTCATAGGGGTATTCGCACAGTCCGAGCATCCATTGGCGTTGTTCCTCGACGATCTCCAGTGGGTCGATGCCGCCACGCTCGATCTGGTTGAGGACCTTTTAACCCGCTCCGATCTGCAATACCTGATGCTGATCGGCGCCTTTCGCGACAACGAGGTCACCGTCGCTCATCCATTGTGGTACAGGCTTGAGGCCATAAAGAGTGCTGGCGCTAACGTGCAGCAGATCATCCTAGCGCCGCTTGCCAGCTCACACATTTCGCGTTTGATTTCCGATGCTCTTCGCTGCGATTCGAAGCGTGCCGCGCCACTCGCGAAGTTGATTCACGATAAGACGGCTGGCAACCCATTCTTTGTGATTCAATTCCTTCAGGCGCTTGCCGAAGAGGGATCGGTCCGCTTCGATCATGACGCACGGTGCTGGTGCTGGGATCTCGCTCGCATTCACGTCAAGGGCCACACCGACAATGTCGTGGATCTGATGATCGCAAAGCTGACCCGCCTGCCTGCCGAGACGCAGATCACGCTGCAGCGGCTGGCCTGTCTCGGCAACATCGCCGACACGAGGACAATTTCGATCGTCCTCGGTCGCTCCGAGCAGCGGGTACACGCGGATCTGTGGGAGGCCATTCGCCAGGAATTGGTCGAGCACCGGCCAGGAGTGTATCGGTTTGTCCACGATCGAGTGCACGAAGCCGCCTACTCGCTGATTGCGGATGATCAACGTGCGGCGCTGCATTTGCGAATCGGTCGGGAGCTGCTGGCGCAGACCCCCCGGGAGAAGTGGGAGAAGGCTATTTTCGAAATCGTCAACCAGCTCAACCGTGGCGAGCCCTTGATCACCTCGCGAGACGAACGCGAGCAACTCGCAGAGCTTAATCTGACAGCCAGCCTGCGCGCGTGGGGAGCGGCGGCCTACGCGGCATCGCTCAACTATGCCGCTGCCGGTGCCGCGTTGTTACCAGACGACTGCTGGGAGCAACGCCAGCAGCTTGCCTTTGCGTTCGAGTTGCATCGCGCCGAATGCGAGTTCGTGACTGGCTCGGTCCTGGAGGCAGAACAGCGCTTGCAGGAGCTGACGACGCGAACCGCGACCGCCGCCGACCTTGCTGTCGTCGCGCGCCGCCGGGTGGATCTGTATACGGCGCTCAGTGAGCCGGACCGCGCGGTTAGCGCCGGTCTCAGCTATCTGGAACAACTCGGGATTCGATGGGTAGTCCACCCAAGCGATGATGACGTCCGACGCGAATACGAGCACGTCCGATCTCGGCTCGGGAATCGGTCGGTCGAGGAGCTATTGGATCTGCCGTTGATGAGTGATGCACTCGCACTAGCGACCATAGATCTTTTGACGGCGCTCATGCCGCCGGCGTTTTTCACTGATGCGAACCTTCGCTCGCTGGTGGCCCTAAAAGCGGTGGAGATCAGCCTCGAGTGGGGGAACAACGATGCTTCATGCGTTCCTTACGTCATGTTCGGCGCCATTGCCGGCGCGCGCTTCGGCGACTATCAGGCGGGCCTTCGATTCAGCCGTATCGGCACTGAGCTGGTCAAGCGGCGCGGATTTTCGCGTGTACACGCCAGGACCTACCTGAACTATGGCAACCTTGTCCTTTCATGGACCAAGCACCTCCAGCATGCCCGAGACGCCTTTCAGCGCGCATTTGAGGCCGCGAGCAGCAGTGGCGATGTCACGTTCGCGGTCTTCAGTTGCGCCAGCTTGAATACGAATTTCCTTGCGGCGGGCGATGCGCTTGCAGAAGCGCAGCGCGAAGCCGAGCACGGGTTGCAGTTGAGCAAGAAGGCGAAGTTTGCGTTGGTGGCCGACATCATAATGCCGCAGCTTGGGCTAATCCGTATGCTGCGCGGTCTGACGCGGCGTTTCGGCGCTCTGCACGACGACCCGTCCGACGAGCTTCGGTTCGAACGTCGTTTGGCCGCCGATCCGGCATTCGCGCTGCCCGAGAGCTGGTATTGGATCCGCAAGCTGCAAGCGTGCTTCTTTGCCGGCGACTATTCGCCGGCCGTCGACGCCGCATCGAAGGCGCGGAGACTGCCGTGGTCACCACCGCAGCTACTCGAGACGGTGGAATACGAGTTCTATGCAGCGCTATCGCACGCTGCATGCTGGAATTCGGCACACCCCGAACAACGTCAATGGCACCTTGAGGCCTTGACTGGGCACCACACGCAGCTCGATTTGTGGGCACAGAATTGCCCGGAGAATTTCGCGGACCGCGCTATTCTAACGGGCGCCGAGATCGCCCGTCTCCAAGGCAGAGAACTGGACGCGGAGCGTCTCTATGAACAAGCCATCCGCTCCGCTCGCGACAACGGCTTCGTCCACCACGAGGCGATCGCTTATGAATTGGCCGCGCGGTTTTACGGCGCGCGTGGTTTCGAAGAATTTGCTGGCATCTATTTGCGGAGAGCGCGCGACTGCTATGTTCGTTGGGGGGCAGACGGCAAAGTGCGGCAACTTGAGGATATGCACCCGCACCTCAGGGAGGCGAGATCAGAGCCAGGCCCGATGAGCACGATTGGAGCGCCGATCGAGCATCTCGACCTCGCCACTGTCATCAAGGTGTCGGAAGCGGTGTCAGGTGAGATGGTGCTGGAGACGCTTATCGAGACGCTCATGCGCACTGCCATCGAACAAGCAGGGGCTGAACGCGGTCTGCTGATCCTGTCGCACGACACCGAGCCGCGCATTGAAGCGGAAGCCACGACAACCGGCGATAAAGTTACTGTTGAACTGCGCAATACAGCGGTGACCGCGGATCTCCTTCCCGAATCCGTTCTCCATTACGTACTGCGAACCAGAGAGTGCGCGGTTCTCGGGGATGCCACGGTCCAGCCTCCCTTTGCCACGGACCCCTACGTTAATCAGCGCAACGCTCGTTCCATTCTCTGCATGCCCCTGATCAACCGTGCGAAAGTTATCGGCGTGCTTTACCTCGAGAATACACTGACGCCCTACGTTGTTGCACCGGCGCGAATTGCGGTGCTGAAGCTGCTCGCCTCACAGGCAGCAATCGCGCTGGAAAATGCGGCTTTGTACCGCGATCTCGAAGAACGGGAAGCGAAAATCCGACGCCTTGTCGATGCCAACATCATCGGAATCATCATCTGGGAGCTTGAAGGTTCGATTCTGGAGGCCAACGATGCGTTTCTCAGCATCGTGGGATACGACCGTGAGGATCTCGTCTCGGGCCGCCTGCGCTGGACTGACCTGACGCCGCCTGAATGGCTCGACCGCCACGAGCGATGGTGGATCCCGGAACTAAAAAAGATGGGTAGCGTGCAGCCGTTCGAGAAAGAGTATTTCCGCAAGGACGGAAGCCGCGTGTCGGTGTTGATCGGCATGGCTGCGTTCGACGAACAACGAGACCAGGGCGTCTCCTTTGTCGTTGACCTGACGGAGCGCAAACGATCGGAAGTGGCTCTGCAGGAGAGCGAGGAGCGTTTCCGGACTCTCGTACAGTTCTCTTTCGACGTGTACTGGGAATCCGATGCGCGGCATCGTTTCATTCGCCAGGAATTCGCCGAAGGCATGGTCGACGCACCCGCGTCGGGCTCTGAACTTGGTAAGACGCGCTGGGAAGTGCCCTACTTGGAGCCCGACGAGGAGGCTTGGCGCAAGCATCGGGAGACGCTCGATGCCCACCTTCCGTTCCGCGATTTCGAGCTCGCGCGCCCTACGCCCGATGGCGGCAAGCGCTACGTGTCCGTCTCCGGGCTGCCGGTGCTCGACAAGTCCGGGCGCTTCATCGGTTATCGCGGCGTTGGACGGCACATCACCGAACAGAAGCGGGCCGCAGAGGCGCTGCGCGAGATACAGAAGGAGCTTGCGCACGCTAACCGCCTCGCCACCATGGGCGAACTCACGGCCTCGATCGCGCATGAAGTGAGCCAGCCGATTGCCGCGGCATCCATGAATGCTGGTGCGGCCGCGCGATTCCTGGAGAGAAATCCGCCGGATCTTGAGAGGGTCAGGGAATCACTGGACTGGCTTATGAACGATACCGCTCGGGCCAGCGACATCATCCAACGAATTCGCGATCTCGTCAAAAAAGCACCGCCCCGGAAGGATCGCTTGGACATCAATGAGGCGATCAGGGACGTTATTGAGCTTACCCGCGGCGAAGCGATGAAGAACGGCATCTCGGTGCAGACGGAATTTGCAGACAGCTTGCCGCTTGTCGAGGGCGACCGCGTCCAATTGCAACAAGTGGTTCTCAACCTGATTGTCAACGCTGTCCAGGCAATCGGCACGGTCGCGAATGGAGCCAACAAAGTGCTGATCACCACCGCGCAGGCTGCACCGAACGGTGTTCTCGTCGAGGTGAAGGACTCGGGACCGGGGATGAGCTCTGAAACCTTCGAGCACGCCTTCGCGCCCTTCTACACGACGAAGCCCAGCGGTTTGGGGGTGGGACTGTCGATCTGTCGTTCGATTATCGAAGCGCATGCCGGACGCTTGTGGGTGACGCGCAACCAGCCCCACGGCGCAATTTTTCACTTCACCGTACCGGCCCACCCTGCCGACGCTTCTTAATTATGGCCGGATTGCCGGTTCCAACTTCGAGCACGCACCTCGCGCTTTGCGATCGAGAAGATCAAGTCGATCACAGCCCTGCCGATCCCGGCTGCCGCGGCGGGGATTAAATCACCAAGCTGTCGCAGAACGGTCGAGGGATCACGAGGCGACTGGGCAAAGCGGCTTGTCCGTTTTGCCCGCCCTCGTATCCTATTCTACGACGAGCGCGCAATCGACCTGTACCGTTGAATCTGCACACCGTTGCGCGAAGATGCAGAAACAAAGGAAAAGCATAAGTCGCACTGCTATCCGGGGCACGATCGCAAAAAACGTCGCACGAGATCCGCTTGTTCTCGTCGACCCCATCCGTCTTGGCGCACCAGGGCTCGAACCTGGGACCCGCTGATTAAGAGGCATATGATTTGCTTGGAAGATCAATGCACATTCCGACAACTTCACCGCCAGACCTACATTGGACCTACAGTGGGTTTTCTCTTTGTCGGAATGACGGGTCTCAGTTTAACCAGAGCGCGGCGGAACACGGATTTTGACTCGTCGGGGGCTCGAGTCGGGAAACCGCTATCGCTTTTCCCCAACATGACTCAAATCTGCGATATTTCCTGCGATCGGCCGCCAAACTCAGAAGCATGTCGAACGGGTAAGTTCAATGTTGCAAGCGCAACTGGAGACCGACTATTGCTGATGATGGCCATTTGAACCGCGATTGGCGCGCACGGGGCCTGAGAGGCTAGCTTTCCAAAATTGCGACCGCTCGCGTCCATCCTGCAGAGGCTCGCTCAATTTTCACGGGGAAGCATGACACCTTGAAGCCGGTCGACGGCAGCAATTCGAGATTGTGCAGCTTCTCGAGATGGCAGTAGCCGATATGGCGGCCGGCCTTGTGGCCTTCCCAGATCAGGCTGGCGTCCCTCGTCTCGGCGTATTTCTTCGCGGTATGAAGGAACGGCGCGTCCCAGCTCCAGCCGTCGATACCGGTTAGCCGCACACCGCGCTCGAGCAGGTACATGGTTGCTTCATAGCCCATCCCGCAGCCCGACGTGACGTAGTCCTGCCGGCCATATTTGACACCGGCGCTGGTGTTGACCACGACGATCTCCAACGGCTTCAGCTCATGGCCGATGCGCTTGAGCTCGGCCTCGACATCTTTGGCGGTTGCGACATAGCCGTCGGGCAGATGCCGGAAGTCGAGCTTCACGCCGGGCTGGAAGCACCATTCCAGCGGCACCTCGTCGATGGTCCAGGAACGCTCGCCGCGATTCATGGTCGGATGAAAATGCCAGGGTGCGTCGAGATGCGTGCCGTTGTGGGTCGAGAGACTGACCTGTTCCACCGCCCAACCCTGCCCGTCGGGCAGATCCTCGGCCTTCAACCCGTCGAAGAACTGCAGCATGCGCGGCAGGCCCTGCTGGTGGTCGATATACTGGATCGTCGGATGATTGCCGGGTGGGTCGGCCGGCACGTCGTTCTGGAGGGGGACGGAGATGTCGATCAGCTTGCTCGTCATGGCGCTTCCTCGTTGATTGTTCTCGTTGGGACCGTCAGGCGTCCCTTCAGATTACTTGTCGCTCGACGCGGTTGTTCAAAATACCGATCTTCTCGACCTCGAGCTCGATCGTATCGCCATGCTCGAGAAACCAGCCGAGCTCGAGGCCGCAGCCATTGCCGACCGTGCCGGAGCCGATGAATTCGCCGGGCATCAGCGTCTCGTCCTGCGTGACATGGGCGATGATCTCCTCGAAGGAAAACAGCATGCCCTCGCTCACGCCTTTCGAGCGGGTCTCGCCGTTGACGCGCGTTTCCATCTTCAAATGATAGGGATCACCGATCTCGTCCGGTGTCACGATCCAGGGACCCATCACGTTGCCGCCGTCGAAGCTCTTGCCCTTGGCCGGGCCGAGCCGTCCCTCCATCTCGATGCGCTGCGCGTCACGCGCGGAGAAATCGTTGAAGATGGTGTAGCCGAAGATGTGGTCCTTCGCCTTCGCGGCGGAGATGTTCGCGCCCTTGTTCCTGGTGATGATCCCGAATTCGAGCTCGTAGTCCATGACCTTGCTGTAGCGCGGCCATTTCACCGTGGTGTTGGTGCCCCGGACGCTGAAGCGGTTGGTGATGTAGAAGATCGGCTGCTTGCGATAGACCTCGGGCAGCTCGCCGAGCGGCTCGGCGTCGATGTGCGCGAGTTCGGCCATGTCACCCTTGGCGCGCGCGGCAAGCTTCCGCTGCCCGCGCGGCGCTTGCAGGATGTGCAGGGGAAAGGACATGCCGTCGCGCATCTGCCGCGGCTCCGGCACCGGCGCGAGGATGTCGACCGCACTGACTGCCGCCGACAGCGTCGCGTCCGAGCCGTGCTTGTCGAGCAGGGCCCTGGCCCGATCGAGCGCGTGGGGCCCGGCGTCGATCAGCGCCAACATCGAGCCGAAGGCCGGATCGGTCTGGCCGTCCCGCGCGGCGGCGGCGGCGAGGTCGAACAGCTGGCTGTCATTATCGTGGACGGTTCCGATCTTCTCCTGACCGGCAGATCTGAATGTTGCGAGCTTCACCTTGGGGACCCCTTGCTATCGTTTGAAATATATGATCCGATAAAATATCGATAAACAAGCCTTAAAAATACAAATTGGGGAGAGCGCGGTGGAGCGAACGTGGACGAAGGCGATGTTGGGTCTCGCGCTCGCAGTTGGAGTGTCTGTTGCCTGGACGGCACCCGCGCTTGCGCAGGGCAAGATCCAGATCGGCTGCACTGCGACCTCCGACTGCGCCTCGGCCATGGTGGCTGTCGACGAAGGCATTTTCAAAAAGCACGGGCTGGATGTCGAGATGACGCCGATTGCGATCAACTCCAACATCCCGGCGGCAATCCTGTCGAACTCGATTCAGGTCGGCGGCCCCACCTCCACCGTCTTCCTCCAGGCCGTCGACGGCGGCCTCGACCTCGTCGCGATCGCCGGCGCCTCGGTCATGAACCCGACCTCGAACACCGCGATCGCCGCCTTCGTCCGCAACGGCATCACCATCAAGGAGCCGAAGGATTTCATCGGCAAGAAGGTTGGCGCGCCCGGCCTCAACGCCTTTCTCCACGTGCTGTTCGTGAAATGGCTGGTGGAGAAAGGCGTCCCGCCCAGAAGCGTCAATTTCGTCGAAGTCACCTTCCCGACCATGGCCGACATCATCAAGTCAGGCGGCGTCGATGCGGTGCTCACTGCCGAGCCGTTCGTCACGCGCATGACCGATGCGGGGATCGGTTCGGTCGGCGCGCGGTACGGCGCGGAGCTCGGCCGCACCGACCCGATCATTTTCTATGCCGCGGGGCGCGACTGGGCCGAGAAGAATATGGCGACGGTGAAGAAGTTCCGCGAAGCCATCGCGGAGGCCGCCGCAATCGTCAATAGCGATCGCGAGAAGGCCTCCGCCTCGATCGCCAAGTTCACGAAGCAGCCACTCGAGTTCGTCAAGGCGACACCGCCGAACCAGTCCGAGCCGAATCTCAAGCCGGAAAACCTCGCCTGGTGGATCGGTGTGATGTCGTCGCAGAAGATGCTGCAGTCGAAGCTCGACACCGCCAAACTGGTGCTAAACTGAGGACATCGGCGATGCCTGCCCCCGAGCGCACTCTCGAACGTCCTCCGGGTGAGGCCGGCACCTTGAGCGAGCGCGCCGCAAACCTCATCGAGCAGGACATCCTTTCCGGGGATCTCGCACCGGGATCGCGGCTCGGCATCGTCGATCTCGTGCAGCGCTACGAGATCGGCGCCACCCCCCTGCGCGAAGGCCTGTCCCGGCTGATGTCACGCGGCCTGATCGTCGGCATCGGCCAGCGCGGTTTTCGTGTCGCCGAGGTCAGCCATGACGATCTCGCCGACATCACCTGCATGCGGACGGCGGTCGAAATCGAGGCCGTCAGGCTCGCCATCCTCCACGGCGACGTCGCCTGGGAGGCCGGCATCGTCAGCGCGCTGCATCAGATGCGCCGGCATATCGAGCGCACCGGCAATGAATTCCGCGAGGGTGCGGCCGATTTCGATCGGCTGCACAAGGGCTTTCACACCGCGCTGCTCGCGGCCTGCGGCTCGCGGCGCATACTGACCGCCCATTCCGACCTCTACGATCAGGCCTATCGCTACCGCCGCATGATGATGCGTGCCATCGACAGCGGCGAGGAATTCATACGGAGTCATCAGATGCTCGCCGACCGCGTGCTCGCCCGCGATCTTGCCGCCGCGCAAGCGATGCTGGCCGCGCATCTGCACTCGACCATCAATTTCGTCTATCCGGCGACAAGCGGGGAGCAATCATGAGTGTCGTTGCCAGGCTCGACGAGGCGCGCGCGACGCGACGGCAAAAGGCGCTGATCGCGTTCAACACCGCGACACTGCAGCTCGGCGGCAAGACCATCATCGAGAATCTTGATCTGGAGGTGCGGCCGGGCGAATTCCTCTGCATTGTCGGCGCCTCCGGCTGCGGCAAGACCACAGCGCTGCGGCTCGCCGCGGGCCTCTACAGCCCTACGAGCGGCGCCGTGACCTTCGACGGCGAACCGATCACCGGGCCGCGCCGCGAGGTCGCGATCGTATTCCAGGATTACGGCAAGGCGCTGCTGCCGTGGCGGACCGCGGCCGGCAACATCTCGTTGGCGCTCGAAGCCTCCGGTGTTCCGGCACGCGAGCGCAGCTCGCGCATCGCGGCGCTGCTGCGCAAGATCGGCTTGTCCGATCACGCTGACAAATATCCGACCGAAATGTCGGGCGGCATGCAGCAGCGCCTGCAGATCGCGCGCTGCCTTGCGCAGGAGCCGACGACGCTGCTGATGGACGAACCGTTCGGCGCGCTGGATGCGATGACGCGCCAGGGTCTGCAGGACGAGGTCCTGTCGCTGACGCAAATGAGCCAAACGACCGTGATCTTCGTGACCCACGATCTCGAGGAGGCGATCTACCTCGGCGACCGCGTCATCGGCCTCCTGCCGCATCCGGGCCGGATCGGCATCGAGCTCGACGTCGACCTGCCGCGCCCTCGCGACCAGTTGGCCACTCGCGAGCATCCGGAATTCCTGCGGCTGCGCCGGCAATTGTTCGACTTCATCAAGGCGACCGAACATTGAGCCTCGACCGCGCCAGACCCTTGCTGTTGCCGCTGACGCTGATGCTTGCGTTCGAGCTCTGGGCGCGCTTCACCCACCTGCAGAGCGACAGCCTCGCCCCGCCCAGCGCGATCTTCGCGGCGCTGACCGCGGCGCTTACTGATCTGTCGATTCCGACCGCGACCCGCGACACACTGTTCGCCGCCTTCTCCGGACTGGCGATCGGCAGTGCCATCGGGCTTTCACTCGGCATTGCCTTCGGCATCTCGCGGCCGCTCGACCGGTTGATGGAGGTAACGGTCGAGGCGATCCGCCCAATTCCCTCGATCGCGCTGCTGCCGATCACGCTGATCGCGCTCGGCTTCGGCTACCGGATGGAGATCGTGATCGTGGCGTTCGCCTGCATCTGGCCGATGCTGATCATGACGCGCAGCGCCGTGCGCGGCATCGAGCCGCGATTGATGGAAGTGTCACGGGCTTTGCGGCTGGGTGCGGCGCAACGGATCGCGAAGATCGTGATCCCGGCCGCGCTGCCGCGGATCTTCGTCGCCTTTCGTCTGTCGGCCGGTATCGCGCTGATCGTCGCTGTCACCGTCGAGATCGCCATCAATCCGATCGGCCTGGGCGCCGGCATCATGCTGGCGCAGCAGGCGCTACGCGCCGACCTGATGCTCGCCTATCTGCTTTGGATCGGCGTGATCGGCTACGCGCTGAACCTCCTTTTGATTGCGGCCCAGCGCCGGCTGTTCGGCCGTGCCGCGCTCACCGGAGACAATCCATGAGCCGCGCTGCGATCCTCTGGCGTATCGCAAGCATCCTCGTCGCGGCCGGCTTCATCGCAGCCTGGCAGCTCGTCGCCGATCTGCGGCTGGTCTCACCGGTGTTCCTGCCGGGTCCGGACCGAGCCTGGGCTGCCCTGGTGCGCGGCTTTTCGAGCGGCGATCTCGCAAGCAAACTCATCGGCACGCTCGAACACATGGCCTATGGCTGGCTCGCCGCCTCGATCGCCGGCATCGCGCTCGGCGCGCTGATCGGATCGTCAAGGATGATGCGCGCCTATGTGGCGCCGTCCCTGGAATTTTTGCGGCCCCTGCCGGTCTCCGCGATCATTCCGGTCGCGATCGCGATGCTCGGGCTGACGCAAGGCATGGCGCTGTTCGTCATCGCCTTCGGCGCGATCTGGCCGATCATGCTCGCAACCATACACGGCTTTGCCGCGGTCGAGCCCCGGCTCTATGAGGTCGCCCGCTCGCTGCAGATGTCGCGCGGCGCCGTCATCGGCAAGATCGCCCTGCCCTCGGCATTGCCCGACATCCTCGCGGGCATGCGGCTCAGCCTGACGGTCGCGCTGATCCTCTCGGTGGTCTGCGAGATCCTAGCCGGACTCGACGGCCTTGGCCAGTGGGTCTTGCTCTCGGCACGTGCGTTCCGATCCGCCGACCTGTTCGCCGGCGTCATTCTGCTCGGTGTGACCGGATATTTGACATCCATTGCAGTGTCGCTCGTCGAGCAGCGAATGCTCGCTTGGCAGAGTACAGCCCGATAGCGTGGCGATCCATCGCCAGACAAAAATGGCCCGCGCGATGCGGGCCATTCCAACAATTGAGCCGCGAGGGCTGCATTGAACTTTCGATGGATTTTCTCTTGGGTGGGAACGACGAGGCTTAGTTTCGCGGGAGCGGAGTCGATTAGTCATTGTTTGTGATCGAAACCGAGCCGCGAGCTGAAATCAGACACCCCACCGCAGAGCTGCCGTCTGCACAGGGGCATCCCATAATTTCGTCGACTTGCTATCGAGCACAGATACGGTGATCGAGACACCAGCCATGTCGAGGGATGTGACGTAGGAACCGGTCAGGTAGCGCGCCACTGCCACCCCCGCGCTGTCCAGAATCCGCTTTGCGGCATTGACCATCAGATAGAGCTCGATCAGAGGCGTCGCGCCAAACCCGTTGACGAGAAGCAGCACTTCACTCCCCTTGCCGGGCGCAAGATCGTTCAGGATCGCATCGAGCAGCTCGGCGGCAATCGCATCGGCGGACGCCAGCGTCACCCTGCGCCGGCCGGGCTCACCATGAATGCCGACGCCCATTTCCATTTCATTGTCGGCCAATGCGAAGTTCGGCCGCCCTACAGCCGGCACGGTGCATGGCAACAGCGCCACCCCCATCGAGCGCGTGCGCCGGTTGACCTCTTCGCCGAGCGCCGTGAGAGCGGCAAGCGGCATTCCGGTCTCGGCCGCAGCGCCGACCATTTTTTCCACGATCAATGTCCCCGCGACGCCGCGACGTCCGGTCGTATAGGTCGATTTCTCCACCGCCACGTCGTCGTTAGTCACCACGCTCGCAACTTCCCGCCCGGCCATCTCGGCTGCCATGGTGAAATTCATCACGTCACCTTCGTAGTTCTTGACGATGAAAAGCACGCCTGCGCCCGTGTCGACGGCTTCCGCGGCCTCGATCATCTGGTCTGGCGTCGGCGAGGTGAAGACTTGACCGGGGCAAGCGGCATCGAGCATGCCGAGGCCGACAAAGCCCGCATGCAGCGGCTCATGTCCCGAGCCGCCACCCGAAATCAGCGCGACCTTGCCTGGCTTCAACGTGCGGCGCCGGACGAATTTGCGCTCGGCACCAAGAAGCAGGATACCCGCATGAGCCGCCGCGAAACCGTCCAGACTTTCTTCGAGTATCGTATCGGTGCTGTTGATCAGCTTTTTCATGAACGTCCTCCGATCTCGTCTAAAGTTCAAATCAATGGCTCAACCCACACTTTCGGCATAGCGCGCGAGTTGCGCGGCGAAATCCATAATCAGCTGTTCGAGCGCACGGTTCTTCTTGTCGTCGCCGAGGTCGGGTACGGTCATCGAGACAATGCGGGTGCGCGCCTCGCGGTGGGGTGCGCGCAGCCGGCCGGGATGCGCGCGTCCATAGGCTTTGAGGAACGCCGCGCGCTCAGTGCCGGACAGATGGCAGACTTCGAAGATGATCGCGACATGCTTCGCCGGAATAGGAACCAGATAGGCCGGATTGGTGATCTGGGTCACGAAGGAGCGATTCTTGCCCAACGCCGCCGCCAGCTTCAGCCGCGTCCCCGAGGGCCTGTTGTCGAGCACCCGTCGCAGGATGGCCTTGTAATCCACCACATTGCTGTCACCGGGCGCGCGGGTATCCTCGCCTGCTTCATCCGTCATGAACGCACCTTTGCGATTGCGGCTTTGAGCCGCGCGACGGCAATCGGCGACACCGAGAGAATTGTCAACCCGGTGGCGATCAGCGCCGCGGTCAGGCGCGTATCGGCCGCGGCGTCACCACAGAGTGAGACCTCCACGCCACGCTTTCGTCCGGCCTCGACAGTCCGAGAGATCAGCGCCAGCGCCGCTCTGGACACCCGAGGTGATCGACACGATGTCGTTGGTGCCGGTGATCGTGACCGTCACCGTCTGGGTGGCTGTCGAGCCGTGACCATCATTGATCGTCACCACGAAACTCTCGGCGACGGTTTTGCCTGCAGCGAGGTACTGCGCAGCCGCGTTATTCAAATTGTAGTGCCACTGCACCGCGCCGCTGGCAGCATTGGCCGCCTCGTTCACAGGGTCGAGCGAGAAAGTGCCGAGTGAAGTGGTGTTAGAAGAAGCTGCTGCGAACGAGGCCGAATGCGTGTCGCTGAGATCGGCGTCGTTGAAACTGATAGTGCCGGCCGCGCTCTGCGAATCCGAGACACCGGGTGTGGCATTCGCGTCTTCGACCACCGAGCCGCTCTGCGGACTCGATGTGATGAAGACCGAGTCGTTTGCCCATTGAACTGGAGTGTCACGGTCGCCCAACTGAGCGTGCCATTGCCCAGCTGGATCGCGTAGGTGAACGTGTCAGTCAGCGTTTGCCCGGTCGCCAGCGCCTGAAGCTGAACGTTGATGTCGCCCTTGTCGTAATGCACGGTGCCGTCCGCTTCGATCCAGATGCGTGCACCGAGGGCGCTGCGGTCACCGGTTGCGGCCATTCCGGCGGCATCGCTGCTGTACGCTACATCTTTGACCAGTAAGTCCGCTGGTGCGTAGTTTTTGGTGGACGCGGAGGAGCTCGTTCCATCGTCCAGGGAGAACAGCGTCTTGGCCGCGCCCCCAAGATCATTTGCCAGCACGTTCAAGATGAGAATGTTGCTGGCGTCTTCCGCAAACGAGAAAATGTCCGTGTTGGCTTGCGGAGTATTGCCGAACGAAACCGTGCTGCCGCCGCCCGTTGCCTGCGTCGCCATAGCTTAAATCCTCTGGGTGATGCGCCGTCCGCATTCACGGACCCGCACAAATTGCACAATGGCGCGGGGATGATCGGCCGTTGCCTTGCCTATGCTGAAGAACGATGCCGAGCTGCTCAGCATGCCTATCTTCCTGCTCAGCGCTTCGTGCCGCTCAAGCCTGTTTAGGGCTAGAGTCGCTCCGAGCTTGCGAGCGAATGTCGTGTGCACGGTCGCGCGCCTGACAGCCGCCATGATTGCAAACCGCAAACTTGGCTGGATCGAAAAATCGAAGATTGACGGAGACGAATTCGAAATTTCCCGAGCCCGAGTGAACATTGCTACAAAATGCGTGCACGTCATTCGCAACCTCGCCTGCCAATGCAGAGCAGAGAGCGTCGCCGCAAAATCAATTCGCGCAAATTGGTAGCGCTCGCTCGAACGGCGATAGGTCCGCCCACCGCAGCTCCATCAACTGCTGCCAAGTTACGCGAAAGATCTAGCGGTATCCCCCCTTGCCCATCGTGGCCGGTGCTTGGCCGCCACGTTTGGCAATTATTGATTTTGCAATATTCCCCACTTCAGAAGCGACCACCGTGGCCAAGAAGCGTCACGATCATCCACTTCCCGTTTAAATCAAACCTATTTTCAATTAGAGCGCCCGTCTGTTTATTTATTTATACGCCGCATTTAATGATTAATGCATCAAAATCAAGAAGAAGGAGGCTCTTGCGCCACTCCTTGCGAGACGCCTCCGGAATTCTACGGCTTTTACCCAGATGCACTCCGTCCGCGAGATGGTCATTGCTTCGCGTAGATCGACAGTCGCAGGGAGCCAACTGGAGCCAAACTCAGCCCTACCCGCGAAGACGAGGCATGAAAGCAATAGCCTCGCAATGCGTCGCGCGTGATTATTAACTTACGCACCCGACGCGATCCAGGTCCGCCCGCCGTGACGTGGCGAACTTGGCTTTCAATGTGATGCTGGTCATCGTCATGGGGGGCAGTAGCCATCCTTGTCGCCCGGCGCACGTTCCAGAGTGTGGGACCATCGCGGGACTCAAGGGTGGTGCGCTCCAAGAGCGAAGCGCGTAGCCAAACCGCTGACGCAACCCAACTGCAGGGTTATTGGCTCGGTAGCCGGGGCACGTGGCCTGGCGGGCGGAGAGAAGAGCCCTCAGTTGGGATTTCTGACATTGCGACGCTCGCGCATGAAGCTTCGCATCTCGTGCTGCCGTCCCGCGCAGTTTCTCGTTCGCTTTACCGCGCAGCGGGGGCCGGCGAGCAAGCATTCGAAATCCATGTGAAGCTTAAACCGAAAGCAGTTCCCGGTCGGCTTACAAATGGAACCAAATTGACCGCCATTAAATGAGAAATTTGATTATGTCATATAATCATGATGACTCCATCGCAAAAATGAAAAATATGTTTGGGGAAAACATGGGAGGTTGAAATGGAAGCTGCCCGCCGCCTGCGTGCAATGGCGCTGCTGTGCCGACAGACCGCCGCACTCCAACCTGAGAGAAGCTGGAAACTGCTTGCAGAGGCAGAGTACTGGGAGCATCTGGCGGCTGCGGCTTCAGCTCATTGAGCTTCGGTCGAGTGTTCTTTCTTTCGCTTTCGTCGACTTCTTACTTCAAATCATTTTCTGAGGCATGTGATGTCGAGTACGCGTCAGATTCTTTCTAGTGCTGTTCTGAACGAACGGCACCAGGCGCTTCTGGAGGAGCTTAGAGAGGTGGAGAAGCTTCGAAGTAAGCTCCGACATGTAGAAGCAAGAACAAGAAGACGGCGTACCAAAGCGAGCGGCAGAGCAAGAGCCGTTTAGAGACCGCCGGGACCGCAGTAGCGAGCGTCGGTGACGACGTCGCTGCGACATGTCGGCAACCAGCCAGGCCGGGGTGCCCCACAATGCTCGAACTAACTCGGCGGCGAGACCGGCCATCTATTCAGGGCCGCGCGTTAGCTCCGACCTTCATTCGACGTTGCACTTCGGAACACAGCAACGAGTCGATCGCCTTGCCAAAGCTCAACGTCGTGCTCGTCATGCATTTGCTCGGCTCGGCGTCTCGCCGTCTGCTCATCAATGCAGTCGAGCTTTGCGGCGCAGATCACTTGCCGGCTGCCGTCCACCACGAACACCTTGTACCGCATAATGCAGTCCGATCCCAAAGGCGACCGTCATCGTACTCGAATGTCCGTCTAAGGCGGTGCCAAACTAGGTGTGGCGCACGGAATCTTTGTACGTGTGGCAGTTCGGCTATACCAGCTCGTGGAATCCATTGATTGCGCGGCGACTGTACCTCGCATCTAAGCGAACGTAATCTCCACGCATGCCGAAGCGTGCGGCTCGAGCTTAAGAGCGAGAGGCCACCAAGCGTCATCAGCAGCACACCGAAGCAGGCCGTCCAGCTGCGCGCTTCGCCGTGCGCCTCTGCAGTGCGCGCGCCCAGCGGCATATCTTGAGGTGCGTCGGCGAGAATCTGCCCAACGTCGACTTGGCCCGGCACGGAGTGTTCGGAGGTGAGCTGGTTGGGAAGATCGACAATGGGGGCCGCCGACCCCGTGCCGAGATTGGAAGCGGCATCAGCTACCTTCATTTCGGGTACAGGCGGCTGAGATTGCTCGGGCGGTGCGGAGCGCAGCAACTCCGCGCGCGCATCAACGACCGCGCTCCACCTCGTTCCGTTCTCGTCCAAACTGGCGCTGCGGTCTTTGGCCATGCGAGCCCGAATGGGCTTCTTCACCGTCGCGATGCCCTCGGCCAGGAACCAGCATTTGCGGCGACCGTCCATTCGGTAGACCCAATGCTGTCCACCAGTGGTCGAGGTACCGGGACGCGGCACGCATTCGGCTTGCGGCGGAGAGGTTACCGTGGGTTGGGGCGTGGCAGTATTGAAGAACTCGGCAAGAGGGTTGGCAGACGCAGGCGCCGCCGATAAACCTCCGACAAGCACCAAACTGGCGAAGTATAATCGCAAATGACCGGACATCGAAAACTCCCGGGTGCGCTCCACCCCCGCTCGAACCTTAGCGGCGACAACGGCTCCCATGCGGCTTAAATCGGGCGGCGCGATGAATTAATTAATTGTACTCTTGGCTACCTGATTAATATGCCGGTCACGAGGCAGCGCGATTCATCGAGCCACCTGAGTTGTGCTGGGCCTCGCTCCCCGCGATCCGCGCCGCCGCCGCTCGGCCGATCGCCATCTTTGCGCTCGTCCCCGAGCACGAAAGCGCAACTGGGCGAGGGTGAGGTTGTGGAGGTCACGAGACGTGGCTACCCCGTGCAGCGATTTAAATACTCCGCCACGATATTACCACTGTCGCGCCTTTCTGCCTGCTACCTCTCGTATTAAATGTGGATGCAATATTTAACTGAGGGCTTGTCTGCTCCCGGATTCCCGACTTGTCTGCCTGGGCCTTCTGCCCAAGATTAGGGATGGAGCCATGAACACCGCGCATTTCAATTCGCTCTCCGTTGACGAGCTCTGGATACTTCACCAAGAGGTCGCCGCCAAACTCATTCAGAAAATGTTGGTGCAAAAAGCACATTTGGAGGAACGGCTCCACAGGATTGGACTAGCCAACGAGGCTACGCGGTTTAATCGCAAGCGCCGTCCATACCCGCCCGTTCGTCCCAAATATCGCAATCCGAAGAACCCAGCGGAGACATGGTCGGGTCGCGGCAGGCTGCCTAGATGGCTGCGGCCGCAGCTTCGAGGCGGCCGAGATTTGGACGATTTCCTGATCGGCTTCAGCCCAAAAGCGGCAGACCAATTGAGCGCCGATTGAGGCATTTTGGGATGGGAATGCTGGCGCCGGCTGCTACCCTTGGGCTCTGAGCTTTTCACATCATCGTTCAAACGCGGGTCATGACCATGCTTGGAGGCATGGCCATAGCGAGCGCACTTGCAATCTGGCTGATGGTCTCGCTGAATCGCTCGGGGGGCTCGCGGCGCAGTGAAGACATCGACGAGACTCTCAAGCCCGCGATGGCCCGCATCTAGTCGTGGTGGCCTCTGAAGTGCCGCCTAACCGCATTCCACGCTCGAAGGACTGGACGGAGGAGGATGACGAAAAGAACTCTGATTGCAACCGGCGTCATCCCGCGCTGCAGGAGTGGTGGGTCGTGATCGTCCGAGCGACCGGCCGTTTTGTTGATCGTCACCGGAGATGGAGTTCCTGCTCGCCGAGTAGGTGCCGGTCTGCGCGAGGGCAGGACAACTACAACGAACAGAACGTTCACCAGTAGCCATATTCCCACAATGAGAAGGGCAGTACGCACGAGGAACGACCATCGTTGGATCTAGAATCTGCCGAGGTTGCTCCTGCCTCATACCCGGCACGCAACCGGCAACACTGCGTTCGCGGACGGAGCGGCTTCAGCGCAGCCGGCACATTTGGCATCTCCCGATGCCACTAGGCCCTGAGCGCTTCGCGAGCGTCCAGGATCGCTCCCAGCCTAGTCGGGCGCAACACTCGCGTCTGTGCGCTTTCGAACATTCATGCCCCTTCAAATCATCCGGCGAGAGCCGGACAGGGATGGCTCATCAGCCAAGACGGCCGTCCTCAGCCCGCAATCCCTGAACAGGGGCTGGGTCATGGAGCGTGGCCAAATATCGCAGCACGATGAGCGGCGAATTTGGCGGTCCGCATAGAACCAGTATCGAGTTTCGGCAGTTGACTCCAGGTGGATCCCAACAAGCAAACTGATTTGTTCGGGCCAAGGATAAGTTTAAAAGCTAAGCCGGCACACATGAAGGACCTCCGACGACGTTTGGAAAAGGTCCGCGCTGACGCCAGAGAGTTTATGCTGATGAGTCAGCAGGCGACGGACATAGAAAAGCGCGAGCTGTTTAAGCGCTTGGCGGATGAACTCGCCTTCGAGGCTCTCGAGCTTGAGCTAATCGTCAAGAAAAATGAGCGAGCTAATCCGTGCGACCAGCACGAGGTCGTGGAGTTTAAGCCGCCCTCTCGGCGAACGCGTGGCTGATGCGGAAGAGGTCAAGCCGGCTAGATCGGCGTGCACAACGGAACTTTGCGCATGGCTCCGCCAGCGAACGCTGCTCCGCCTTCGCCGCATCGCATTGCGGTTGGGAGGGCCCAATCCGGAAGCGGTGATGTCATTGTACGCCGCCAGCAGTTCATCCATATGGTCCTTCCGTCGATTTCGAAGAACAGCGGGGTTTCAGGCAAGGCGCCTAGGCTGCGGAACTGGTCAACTATTTTTCGGCGAACCTCGATCGCAGCCCACGGACCCACCCGTAAATTTTCCAAGTGTTCGAAACGAGGCGCGCTGGTTAACTGGTGTGGGTGAGCACCGCAGCATGAAAACACCGAAACCAAAACAATGGACCGACCGCGAGGTCCAGCAATTGTCGAAGCTGGCACGGACAGGCGCTGGCGTATCGAAGATCGCAGCCGAGCTGGGCCGTCACGCAGGATCAGTGAGGCGAATGGCGCGAACGATAGGGGTATTGTTGAAGAAGTAGCCGTCGAGGAAGCTCGCGCATGCCCCGCCCGAAGGAGCGCTGCACGGCTGACCTACAGGCCGAAACCACGACTAATGTCCCGCACAAGCCTGAGCGCGGCGTCAGTATTTCGACCATGGAAGAGCGTCTGATCGAGCTGCGAAAGAATGGTCAGCCCAAATAGCGTGATGGCAATACCTCTAAACATTGTCGTGGACCGGGTTGAACGGTGCAGTGCAAGTTCAAACGGCCCCAGCCGCAGGTTGGGAGGAACAGCCGGGGCCGGTATTCCCATTCCATGTGCCGCAATCGGCGGTAATCGGCACGCACCTAGCTAGCCAAATAAAAGCTAACGAATTGTTTCGTAAGTCCCGAATTCAGAGCGAAGCGCCGCTTTGGTGTGTTGCAACGGCTCGTGCTTTGCAACGCAACATAGCGCGAGCGCCGCCCGTACTTGCACGGAGGTTGAACCAAACTTCTGTTGCATGTCGTCCATATTCGACGCCTACTTCAGATAGATTTTGTGACGATCCGATTTTTCAGACGAGGCCGGTCCATGAGCGTCAAAGCCATGATGGCGACTATCCTCAAGAACCAACTGACCTCGCGCGGAGTGCATTCGCTGACGCATTCGGACTGCGCGGAGATCGTGGAGCACTTGATCGAAAAACTCACTGAGCTTGAGCTTAGTTGGGGCGCGAGAAGTAGCCAACAACCAGAAACTGCAGTAGCGCGACGCATGATGAGTAATCGAGACTGACGGGCCTCTTCCCTTATCAACCAATCGTCGTCCCGGTCATGATGATGGTGTTCGTGGTGGTGCTCATGGTGCCCCACCTCCGTTCACCTTTTGCCCAGACGCAGCGATAGCGTTTGACGTGAGTGAGGTCGATAGAAGCAAGGTCATGGCGGGCGGCGTTACGCCCGCAAATCTACCGCAGGTCTTCAAAAATTCACGTCGATCGTCATCTTCTGTCGTAGGCATGACATCCACGTCATGGAGTTCGGACCGGCGCGGCGCCATATTATGTCGGCCACTTATCAGAATTTCAATAAGTTAAACGGATTAAATCAGTCGCTCACGACGTGTAACGAATGCAACTAATATTCTGGGTTGCGTGAATCCGAGCGTGTACCTCCTCAGCGGCGGGGGCGGTCTTGAGTATGTCCAGAGCAGTGATCCTTCGGGAACGGATGGGAGTATCGTCCTAATTAAATGGACAGCTTCTTGACGTTATTGTAACTTTCTCCGGTTTCAGCTTCGGAACTAATGTTTTGGAGCAAACTCATGCCGGAGTATCGAGCCTACATTCTCGGATCGGACGGCCACATACAGCTTCGCCTTGAACTTGATTGCGCCGACGAACCAACGGCGAGCGAACGAGCCAAGCAGCTCGTTAACCGCCAAGACGTCGAGCTTTGGGAAGGCGCGCGCAAAATCGCGACATATAGGCCAGAAGAGTAAGGTCGCCGACACCGGCGCGCTGGACCAACCCACATTTCGATTGTCGCGACGAGGATCTTGCTCATAGGGGCATAAGCGCACACTGCGCGTCATTCGTGGTCGCCGTTGCTTCGGGGGCAATCGTCTCCCGGCGCGAGTAGTCATTCGCCTCTGTGCGTGCTTGAGGCTCTGTTCTTTCATTTGCACAAGCGGCGTTGCATTCTTGGAAATGGGACGACATCTCAAGCTCAGCCAAGTGCTCCCAGTATTCTGCTTCCGCGAGGAGCTTCCATTTATTCATGCCATTGTACGCGGCTTGTTGACGACACAGCGAACCCATCGCGCGTAAGCGTCGCACCTTCTCCACTGCGGACCCCCCTTCGGCTTGTTTTTCACAAACCTGTTATTTCCGAGTGTCAGAGTTAAAGTCTCGCAGATTGAAATGACAAGCCCGGTGTTTGACTGGTTTTATGACAGCGCATTAGTCTGACTTTTGCCGCTAGCTGAGTGCAATGTCGAATGTCAGCGCCAGAGCGTCGTCCGCCTGCGCTCTGCGCAGGCATGCAATAAGGTTCGCACCAGCAGCAGTGAACTTTTGAGCGATCCTTCTTCGATTATGGTTAGCTTTTCATCACTCCGACGTTTGGTCCTTCCTTTGTCTCTCCGCATTGGACTACGAACCTGCTCGACGACCGATGCAAATTGATCAACACGACCGCTATTGCGCGAGCCTCCGAGGGCTGTCAGTTACTGCAACGTGGACACTAAGAGCCCGACACACGCAACGAGCGGTGCCGTACTCAGGGTCAAGAGCTTGCTCGGTGCGGGCTTGCAGATCGCGGTTAACAACAGCTGGTTCAGTTGGTTTCGAAGTCCCTCAGATCGAATTTGCTGGAATGCCAGTTCGCAGTGCGCTCACACCGTCTAATGGGACGTAAGCTCTGGCAGATTACGACGCGCGCAAGCAGGAGCCAGCGTGCAGCTTTAAACGTTTATGGGCGTGGATCGATCTGGAAGATGATCGACATGGATCGAACCGAGCGCTTCTTTGCCGGAATGACTGTCGTGGGCACGATCTGCCTCTGCGCCGCGTTTACGATGTGGATGCTCGTTTGAGCCGCCACTCATGCCGCCAACGGAGGCGCCCTATTTCGGTGGCTGCCATCTTGGCAAGGTCAGCCACTCGGTTATCTGAGACGTGATTTCGTTCTGCCGGGCCTTCCTAAGCAGACTGTCTCGTTTGTCCTGGCGGAAATGACCGGGCTTCATCACTTAGCTGTTGAGCTTCTAGGTCAAGCCGAGCCCCACACTTGCGAGATCGCCGCGGCATTTGCCGCGTCCCGGAAAGTGGAACTCCCTATGGTATTACCCATGCGCATTTCGCAATTGTGCAGCGGGGCGCTGGCACCTAACTCCTCAATCAGAGACAACAATTCGCCTCCGAGGCGCGTGTGGTTGGAGTTTTTCTTTTGAGATTGAGAGCTTCCGCAGCTGAATTGGACTTCGGGGCGCGAGGCGTAGGCGGATTCAAACAAAGTTCGAGTTGGCCGCCCTATGACGCTCGAAATGCGATGCGGCGGATCGTTCGAGGTAGGCCGCAGTGACGCTTCCCGGCGAAATTGGCAACCGACTTCTGGCAACACTACCGGCGGCGGACCTCGATCTGCTGGCGCCCGAGCTAGAGATGGTAGCGCTCGATCGGGATGCGGTCGTCTCGCAGGCGGGTGACCAGACCGAGCACGTCCTCTTTCCTCATAGTGGCGCCATTTCTGTGATGATCGACATGGCCAACGGACAGACGGTCGCCAGCGCCGCAATAGGGCGCGAGGGAGCAGTAGGCACTCTTTCCGTGCTGGGGCCGTCCCCTTCGGCCGTTACCGCCGTCGTTCGTGCCGCGGGCATTGCCTCGCGGATCCCCGCATCGCGATTCCACGCCGCTTTTAGCCGAAGCGCCGCGATCCGCCACGCAGTCCAGATTCATTTCAAAGCGATGCTGATACAGCTACAAATCGGCGGCGCCTGCAATGCGCTGCATCCGGCCCAAGCCCGCATGGCACGCTGGCTGCTCCATCTTCGCGACCGCGCCGACCACGACGTCCTCGCACTCACCCAAGAGGCGCTTTCGCAAATACTGGGTGTGCGACGGACGACAGTGACGCTCCTGATGCGCAACCTGCGCGCTTCCGGAGCGATCAGATCTGAACGGCGAGGAGAAATCGAGATTGACCCATCGCGGCTCGCAGCGGTGGCGTGCGAATGCCACGATACCATGCGTCTCGAAATCGAGGGGATCTTCTCTATGAATGCAGCCCGATCTCGCGCTTTGGTTCTGCCGACGCAGTAACTGAAACGGGAGATGCCGCAAACCATCGCGCCTTTCGGCGTGATAGCCCGTTATCCCGGACATGGACAATGTGGCCAATGTGCAACGGGCGCCTGGCTTCTCCACGGCAATGTCCGCAACCGAACAATCCCGCTCATGAGGTACGCGTACTATCGGCGCGCCATGTACTGGGGGCCTGTGGATGAACTTTTCAAACGAAAGATCAGACCTTATTGTCTCTTTGGGAAAGCGTGCGGCGACAGGTGTTGGCTGATCGCGCAAATGGCGGACGCTCCCGCGTTGTTGGTAACAATCTGCGCACCTATGCTGAATCGCTCCGTTCGGAAATGGATCGGCGGGAGCTCAAGTACGCCTCAATCACTTCAACTGAATGAAGCAGAGGGTCCTTTGGGGCACACAGACGATGAGAGACATGCAGGAGCAGCTGGAGAACCTCCTCAAAGACGCAGCCGACTGCAAATCGATCAGCGATCTGGCCACCGACCTGCAAAAGCGAGAGTTGTTCGCAAGGCTTGCCGATCATCTGAGCGTGTTGGCTTCCGAGGTCGAGCGTGCAATTGCTGCGACAGCCTTTGGCACCAAATTGGAGCGATAAGAGGATATGCCCCGACACCGATGATTGGGAACCAGCATGCGATGAGCGGAGGAGGCCATGACCGCGGAGCGGCCTCGCGTGCGAGTGTGCAATCGCGCGCTCGCCTGGCCACTGGTCGGAACGCCTATCTGCCCGTGCAAGGCAATCAGCTAACTTCGATCGTCAGCTGCGACCGCGGGTAGGCGTACAGCCCTGACCTTGCAGGATATCCCCGGCCAGCGCGCTTTATCACGAAGGCTGCGTCATGCTCATTCGCTATAGGACCGGCGTTGCCCTGTTTCGGCAGCCTCATTCGAGGCCAAGCAACGCCGCGCCCGCTCGATCTGGGCGCCGGTGGCCCCGTGGTTACGGGCATACATCTCAGCCAGGGCCGCCGAATACTTACCAACGTAGTATTTGACCTCTGAGCAAGAAATCCGCTCTCTCGGTCTGTGCTGGCGCGCAGCATAGGCTTCAGAGCTCAGCGTCATCAGAAGCAAGGCAGCAGCGCCAATCGCACGCGTGACAGTCATTGTCATCCCCCACAGCTACTAGGTTCGTTGCAGAGAGCAGGCCTGAATCGTCCCGATCGCGCAAATTAACACTGGGGCGCTAGTGCAACGTGTTGTGGACTGTTGCTTTCATGCCCCAGCTTCGTGAGCACCGGCCCGCCTATGCTGGCGAACCCCGTACAAATCCAGACTCGTCGACACAGATGCGCGGCAATTGACGTCCCCATGTAAGCTGCATTGCGCAACGGGACACGCCGCTCTGGTCATCTCAGGAACCCAAGGGCGCGACACGCCGGCCGGCGCCGCCGCGATCCTAACGGGCACAAACCTCTCCCGCGTCGCCTGGGGAGGACCTCACGATGCCGACCAGCAATTCA